>NZ_CP095397.1:2400000-3656043 GCF_023008545.1 Natribaculum luteum
CCCGGGAGAGGCCACGAACTGCACACTCATCCCGACAGCGACGAGGTCCTCTACGTCGTCTCCGGCGAGGGCGAGCAGACGGTCGCGGGCGAGACGCGCGAGGTCGCTGCGGGCGAGATGATCTACATCCCCGCGGACGTCGAACACGGGACGCAAAACACCGGCTGGGAGACGCTGAAACTGCTCGCGGTCTACGCACCGCCGGGACCAGAGGACGTGCTGGCGGAGATGCCGGAGTGTACGGTCGTCCCGGCTGGCGAGTTCCCCGAGCAGAACGAGTGACGGTCTCGGTCGGAAACGCGCGGCTCGAGCACCTCGAGGTGGGACTCGAGACGGAGTCGCTGGCGAACAATGATATAGCCTCCACCCGCAGGGTCAGCCACGAGCGTACCGAACGATGACGAGACACTACGACCACGAGGAAGTGAGAGAGTTCTGGCAGTACGTCTGGGATCGTGACGACGTCTTCGCGCTGCCGGAAGACGCCGACGATCCGACGTACGTGCTGGGAATGTTCCCGTACACGTCGGGTGACGTGCACATGGGCCACGTCAGAAACTACGCGATCACGGACGCATACGCCCGGTATCGACGGATGCAGGGCGACGACGTCCTCCACCCGATGGGGTGGGACGCGTTCGGCCTCCCGGCGGAGAACGCCGCCCTCGAGCGGTACACAGACCCCGAGTCCTGGACCCAGGCGTGTATCTCTCGGATGCGCGAACAGCTCGAGGAACTCGGCTTCGGCTACGACTGGTCTCGCGAGATTACGACCTGCGAACCGGAGTACTACCGCTGGAACCAGTGGCTGTTCACCCGGTTCTACGAGGCGGGGCTCGTCGAGTACGAGGCGGCGATGGTCAACTGGTGTCCCGACTGCGAGACGGTGCTGGCCGACGCGCAGGTCGAGACCGACGACACCCAGCAGGTCTGCTGGCGGTGTGAGACGCCCGTCGAGCGGCGCGAACTCGACCAGTGGTTCTTCACGATCACCGACTACGCCGACGAACTGTACGAGGGGCTCGAGGACCTCGAGGAGTGGCCCGAGGGCGTCCGGGAGATCCAGCGCAACTGGATCGGTCGTCGCGAGGGTGCCGAGATTACGTTCTCGCTCCCCGACGGCGACGAGGTCAACGTGTTCAGCACCCGCCCGGAGACCGTCTACGGCGCGACCTTCCTCGCGCTCTCGCCCGGCCACGACCTGGTCTCCGACCTCGTCGCTACCGACGACGACCTCGCCGACGCCGTCGACGCCGTCCGCGAGCAGACGCCGGGCGAGGCTGGCTACGACGGCGTCGACACTGGTATCCGGGCGACCCATCCTCTGACCGGTGACGAGCTGCCGGTCTACGTCGCCCCCTACGTCCTGGAGGACGTCGGCACCGGTGCCGTGATGGGCGTTCCGGCACACAACGAGCGCGACCACGCGTTCGCACGCGAGCACGACCTCCCGATCAGTGGCGTGATCGTCCCCGACGACGGCGAGACGGACCTGCCGGACGAACCCTACACCGGTGAGGGCATCCTCGAGGGAAGCGGCGAGTACGACGGCCTCGAGAGTGCCGTCGCCGGACGGCGCATGCTCGAGGAGGTCGACGCGATCGAACCCGCGACGACCTATCGCCTGCGCGACTGGCTCATCTCCCGGCAGCGCTACTGGGGGACGCCGATCCCGATCGTCCACTGCGAGGACTGTGGCCACGTTCCGGTTCCCGACGACGACCTCCCGGTCGAACTGCCGGAGTTCGTCCACACGACGGGGAATCCGCTCGCGGAACAGGAGTCGTTCGTCGAGACGACCTGTCCCGAGTGTGGCGGCCCCGCGCGCCGGGAGACGGACACGATGGACACGTTCGTCGACTCCTCGTGGTACTTCCTGCGATACCTCTCGCCGGACCTCGAGGACGCGCCGTTCGACGCCGGTCTCGCCGACGACTGGCTGCCGGTCGACGTCTACGTCGGCGGCGACGAACACGCCACGTTGCACCTGCTGTACGTCCGCTTTTTCACGAAGGCGCTCGCGGATCTCGGTCTGCTCGAGGTCCGCGAACCGGTCGAGCGACTCGTCAGTCAGGGGACGGTGCTGTACGACGGCGAGAAGATGTCGGCCTCGAAGGGCAACGTCGTCGCTCCACAGGAGTACGGCGCGGAGACGACACGGCTGTTCGTCCTCTCGGCGGCCCACCCCGAACAGGACTTCGAGTGGACGGCGAACAACGTCCGCGGTGCCTACGACCTCCAGCAGACGCTCTACGCGATGGTCATGTCGTTCGTCGACGAGGGCGTCAGCCGGAGCGAACGTGCGCCCCGGGACGCGTACGTCGACGGTGAGATCGACCGAACGATCGCCGCCGTGACCGAGGAGTACGAGCGGTTCCGGTTCCACCGGGCCGTCGCCGAGATTCGAGGCCTCGCGCAGTTGCTCCGTCGGTACCGGGAGCACGGGACGCCACACGGAGACGTCTACCGTCGTGGACTGTTGACCCTCGCGGCGCTCGTCTCGCCGATGGCACCCCACCTCGGCGAGGAACTGTGGAACAGGCTCCGGGGCGACGGCCTCGTTGTCGAGGCGGCGTGGCCGGAGCCGCGTCGTGACGCGTCGGCGTACCGGCTCGAGCGCCGCCTCGTCGAGACGACCCTCGAGGACGTCCGGGACATCGTCGACGTCGTCGACATCGACGATCCGGAACGAATCGAACTGGTCGCCGCAGAGACGTGGAAACACCGCGTCTACGATCGCGTCCGAAACACCGAGCGCGACGCCGACGTCGTCGACCGAGTACTGGACGACGGCACGATCGACGCGGCCGACGACGACGTCGCGGCGTTCACCGCGGAACTGGCCGATCGTCGGGCAGAACTCGACCCGCTCCTCGACGCCGAGCGCGAACTGGCCGTCCTGGAACGGGCGAGTTGGCTCTTCGACGACGAGTTCGGCGCCGACGTGACGGTTCGAAGGGCGACGGACGACGACGACCTCGCACGGAAGGCTAGCCCCGGAAAGCCTGCGATTCGCATCAGCTGATACTATCGGGCGTGAGTGGGGTCCGACGTGCCCCCACGACGGGTCGTGGCTGCGTCGACACTCAATTGAACGAACGCCCACTCTCTCGATCCCACCTTCGACTTCGAAGGATCCCGACCCCATTTTCGATGAATGAACCAGAATCGGAGGGACAAGTTTATTCAACTTGCCACGAAACGTTCACGATACGATGGAAGAGGGGGGCGATAGTGTCGACTCGTCGTATCGGACGGCGCTGAGCCAGGCAGTCGTAGAGGCCGTCGCTGATGCAGAGGACGTTCCACCAGAAGAGCTGTGCCCCCCAGAGTACGAACCGTTACACGTCGTCATCGATCCGCAGGCGCTCGACGCACTCTTCGAACCGAAAGCCGACGGGAGTCCGCGGAGTTCGGGCACGGTCTCGTTTACGTTCTGTGGCTACGATGTGACAGTCGACGACGACGGAACGGTCACCCTCGAGTGAGACACACCGGACGTGCTCGTGGCCCTCGGACCACCAGTCGACCGACTCGCCCGTGGCTGTTCGGACCTGAAGAGCAAGACAGATACGATTCCCTTCCTAACGTCCGCCAATGGCGACTTCGAACGCGAGACGACGGCTCCGCGAGAACCCGCTTCAGGTAACCGTCCTCCTGACTGTCGTCGGATACGCCCTCGTCGCCGGGACGTTCTTCCTCGAGTTGCCCATCTACCCGGACCTGACGAACGCGCAGGTGAACCTGATCAGCCACGCCATCGCCGTCATCAACACGACGGCGACGGTGTTGCTCGTCCTCGGCTGGTACTGGATTCGCAACGACGAGGTCGACAGACATCGGTTCGCGATGACCGGCGCGTTCGCCCTCATCCTCGTCTTTCTCGTCATCTATCTGTTGAAAGTCGGCGGCGGTGGCGAGAAACACATCGTGGGCGTCTCCGGGCCGATCTACTACGCCTACCTCCTGATGCTCGCCATCCACATCGTGCTGTCGGTCGTCTCCGTGCCGGTCGTCCTCTACGCGCTGATCCTCGGGCTGACCCACACGCCGGCCGAACTGCGAGCGACGCCACACGCCAGGGTCGGTCGGATCGCCGCCAGTGCGTGGATCCTGAGTCTCGCCCTCGGCGTGATCACGTACGTGATGCTCAACCACGTCTACAGCTACGAATTCGCGACGATGCTCGTTCCGTAGGGGACACGTCTACCGGGCACCTCGTCGCTTCGATGCAGTTCCGTCGTGCGTGCGTACTTCGACGCGGCCCCGTCGCTCGTGCGTAAGCGACACACGACCGCCCTACACTACATACTTGCTTGACGCTTCTGTTGTGGCTATGACTCCGCCAACGCGCCGGGCACTGCTCGGTGCTCTCGCTCTCGGAAGCGTCAGCGTCGCGGGCTGTCTCGGTGACGACGGGGACGGCGATGGTCCGTCCGCCGATTCCGTCGGCGCGACAGACGGCGGCGACGAAACCGACGCCGACGCTGCCGCCTGGGCGACCACACCACTCGAGGACGTCGTGACCGGCGAGACGTTCGTGGTCGAAGACTTCGATCGTCCAGTGCTGCTCGAGACGTTCGCAGTCTGGTGTTCGACCTGTCTCGCCCAGCAGCGAGCCGCGAACGAACTTCACGAGCGCGTCGGTGACGACGTCGTCACTGTGGCGTTGAACGTCGACCAGAACGAGGACGCCGAGGCGGTTCGCACCCACGCCGAGGAACACGGCTTCGACTGGTACTGGGCCGTCTTGCCACCAGCCGTGACCCGTAGTCTCACCGACCAGTTCGGCCAGACGATGGCGAACCCCCCGTCTGCGCCGGTCGTCCTGCGATGTACCGACGGCGGCGCTCGTCGGCTCGAGGGCGGTGTCAAGTCCGCGGACACGCTCGCGGCCGAGGTCGACGCCGGCTGCTGAGATGGCGCTCGCTCCACGCCTCCTCGAGTTGTTCTTCATCGGCGTCGCGACCCCGCTTACCGCCGTCTGTGTCCTGCCACTGTATCCGGCGTTCGTCTCGTACCTGGCGACGAGCGAGTCGACCGACCGGGACGAATCCAGTCCGTCGCCAGCCGTTCTCGGCGTGCTGGTCGTTGCCGGCGTTCTCTCGTTTATGGCGATCGTGGGACTCGTGTTTACGACGCTACTCGAGACGTCGCTGACCCGAGTCGTCGAGGCCGTGTCGCCGGTGGCGTTCGTCGTGCTCGCCGGCGTCGGTCTCGCACTGCTCGTGGATCTCGACGTCTTCGCTCGCCTGCCGACGGTCGAACCGCCACAGTCGCAGTATCCGACAGCGACGGCGTTCGGGTACGGCTTCTTTTTCGGTGCGATCGTCCTGCCGTGTAATCCTGGCTTCATCGCGCTGTTTTTCGCCCGCGTTCCGATCCTGTTCGATTCGCAACTCGGGAGTCTGCTGGGATTTCTGGCGTTCGGACTCGGGATGGGCGCGCCGCTGCTCGCGTTCGCGCTCGTCTCCGAATCGCTTGGTCGTCGCGCGACGCGGACGCTCGCTCGTTACAGCGGTCCGATCAATCGCCTCACCGGGGTGATCGTCCTCGCCGTCTCGGCGTACTACCTCGTGGTCGTCTTCGACACTCTCGACGGCGTCGGTTTCTAGCGAACCGGTCGGCCAGTCGGTTTCGTTCCGGTAGTGATCAACCCTCGCGCTCGGTTCCACCTTCGTCGACCAGCGGGAACGTCGCGAGCTGTGCCGCCGAGAGTAACACGCGGTCTTTCTCGTAGCCGTGGGCGAGCGACTCGACCATTCCGTCGGCGTCGGTCAGCGGGAGCAGTCGCACGGTCGTTCCCCGATCGTCGATCTCGAGCAAGAGCAAGGCGTGCGGAAACGACGAGACGGCCGGGACGGTCAGCTCGCGAACGCCTTTCGTTCGGGCGATCGCCGGAAAGTGGAGGTGGCCGGTGACGACCAGCGGCACGTCGGCGGCGTCGAGCACGTCGACGAGCGGCCCGGGATTCGAGAATCCGGGGACCTCTCCTGCCATCGGCAACTCGGCGCTGTAGCGGTCGTAGCGATCGCCCGTCGCGGGGAGGTTGTGGTGGACGACCACGAGCGACGAGTCGACGTCGGTCTCCGAAAGCGTCTCGTCGAGCCACATCAGTTGCTCCGACGTGATCCGGCCGTCCCAGGTCTCTGCCGGCCGTTCCGGCGTCGCCGCGTGGCTGTTGAGGCCGATCACCTCGAGGTCGCCCAGTCGGGTTCGAAACGGCAGACCGCCCGGCGTGTATCGCCGCTCGAACTCGGGAACGGAGAGTGACTCGCGTTCGTCGAACGACGTCGGCAGGTCGTGGTTGCCAGGAATCGCGACGGCTGGCGGGTCGAACGCCGAGAGTTCGTCGAATCGGTCGAACTCCGCAGGAACGCCGTTTCGCGTCAGGTCGCCGGCGACGACCACACCGTCGACGTCCCGGTCGTTCACGCAGTCGACGGCCGCCCGGAGGTGGGCCTCGGTCCGGTGGAAGACCTTCCACGTGCCGGTCTCCTCTGCCGAGAGGTGGACGTCCGCGAGGACGGCGAGTCGCGTCGGCTCCGTCGCCGTCGGTCGCTCGAGTCGGGCCAGCAACTGTCCCGAGTGGGGGTGTCGCGCCATCGCGATCGAACGAACGACGGCAGGGGGATTAACGCTCGGGGCGGCGACTGCGCCCGTTCTCCGTCCCGGACGACGCGATCAGTCGGTCTGCGGGATCGATCGCGCACCCAGGCCGAACGCGAGGACGGCGAGGACGGCGAGGACGGCGAGGTTCGCGATCGCGGGCTCGAGGCTGCCGACGGTGGCGACCTCTGCCTGCGGGAAGGTGACCGCTCGGACGCCGCGGGCGAAGTACGTCAGTGGCGAGAGGTTCACCAGCGGTTCGAACCAGCCGGGTAGCTGCTCGAGCGTGACGAACGTATCGGAGAGAAAGAGCAACGGCAGCCCGATGGTGTTGCTGGCGGCGACCGCCCCGTCTCGCGAGTCGGTGTAGCTGCCGAGCATCGCGCCGATGCCACAGAAACAGACGACGCCGACCAGGACGTACGGGACGAGCAGCGGGGAGAAGACGATATTCGCGCCCGTCAGCGCGATCACCAGCCCGAGGATGAGCAGTGCCGCCAGCCCGATGATCGCGGCGTTGACGACCGTCTGGGCGAGCAGCCACTCGCCCCGGGTCAGCGGCGTCGTCACGAGCTTCTCGAAGCGGCTCCCCTCGCGGTGGCGCGCGACTTCGCTGCCCAGCCGCGACAGCGGCGTAAAGAGGACGACGGTGGCGAGATAGCCCGGCACGTAGTAGGCCGGCGGTTCGGCGAAGAGACCGCCACCCGTCGGGTCCGTGCGGACGAGCGCACCGAAGATGACGATCAGGATGACTGGAAACAGGAACGTAAAGAAGACCGCCGTTCGCCGGCGGACGAACGACCGCCAGTCGGCGTCTGCCTCCGCGTGGATCCGTGCGAGACGGGTCATCGACCCGGCTCACCCCCTGCCGTGGCGAGTACCGTCCCCTCATCCCGCGTCGTCCGCGCGATCTCCGCGTCGTCTGCGAGTTCCAGGTAGACGTCCTCGAGGTCGGGTTCGGCCCACGTCAGGCCGGTGTACTCGAGGTCGCGCTCCTCGAGGTAGGCGACCACGGTCCCGATCTCGGCTGGCGAGACGTCGTCGACGACGGTGCTACCGTTTCGCACCTCTGTCGGATACTCGAGGTCGGCGAACGCGGTCGGGTCTGCCTCGGTGTCGACGGTGAGGTGGCTCGACCCGCCGTGTTCGGCGACGAGCGCCTCGGACGTGCCGACGGCCACGAGTTCGCCGCCAGCGAGCAGGCCGACGCGGTCTGCGAGGCGTTCGGCCTCGGCCATGTCGTGGGTGGTCAGGAAGACGGTCGTCCCGGTGGCGGCGAGGTCCTCGATCAGCCGCCAGACGGTTCGCCGACCGGCGGGGTCGATGCCGGTCGTCGGCTCGTCGAGAAAGAGCACGTCGGGGTCGTTGACCAGTGCGCTCCCGACGCAGACGCGGCGCTGTTGTCCGCCCGAGAGGTTCTCGTACCACGTCTCGCCGGCGTCGGCGAGGCCGACGTCAGCGAGCACCGTCTCGGGGTCGCGCGCCTCGTCGTAGAGGCCGGCGTAGTAGGCGAGCAGTTCGCGGGCGGTCAACCGGTCCGGGGGCGTAAAGTTCTGGGGCAACACGCCGAGGCGACCGCGATCGACGGTCGTCGGATGCTCGCCCAGGATCTGCGTCGTCCCCGAGTCCGGTTCCGTCGTCCCGGTGAGCGCGCGGACGAGCGTCGTCTTGCCGGCCCCGTTCGGGCCGATGAGCGCGAACACTTCACCGCGGCCGACCGACAGCGACACGCTCGAGAGCGCGACGACGTCGCCGTAGGTCTTGCGTACGTCCTCTGCGCCGACTACGGCTTCCATGTCTGCGGGTATCCACCCGTCGCGGGTAAGATGTTCGATTCGGTCGCCGCTTCGTCCCGGAGAGGGGCCCAGTTCGTGTCGACCTCTCGTTCCGTTGCCCTCGCAGGGCCAACCGTTAGACCGTCGATCGTGGTACGCTTGCGAACATGGCGAAGCTCGGTTACACGCTCTCGAGTGAAGAACACGGCCCGAACGACCTCGTCGACAACGCTCGCCGCGCCGAAGCGGTCGGATTCGACTTCGTATCGATCTCGGATCACTTCCACCCGTGGATCTCCCAGCAGGGGAACGCGCCGTTCGTCTGGTCCGTCCTGGGTGCGCTCGCGGAGGCCACCGACGACCTCGAGGTCGGCGTCGGTGTCACCTGTCCGACGGTGCGGATCCACCCGGCGATCGTCGCCCAGGCCGTCGCCACCACGGCGGCGATGTTCGACGGCCGATTCACCTTCGGCGTCGGTACCGGCGAGAACTTGAACGAGCACGTCCTCGGCGATCGGTGGCCCGAACACGACGTCCGCCTCGAGATGCTCGAGGAGGCGATGACCGTCATGGAGGCCCTCTGGGAGGGCGACACCGTCAGCCATCGCGGGACCCACTACACCGTCGAGAACGCCCGCCTCTACACCCTGCCGGCGGAGCCACCGCCAGTCGTCGTCTCGGCGTTCGGACCGAAGACCGCGCGGATGGCCGCCGAACGCGGCGACGGTCTCTGGACCGTCGGCCCGCGGGAGGACGTTCTCGAGGCCTACGAGGACGCGGGCGGCGAGGGGCCGACGTACACCCAGCTCGACGTCTGCTACGCCGAAACCGAGGACGAGGCAGTCGACACCGTCTACGAACACTGGCCGAACACCGCCCTGCCGGGCGAACTCAGCCAGGAACTGCCGACGCCGGCACACTTCGAGCAGGCCGCGACGATGGTCGAGCGCGAGGACGTCGCCGAGGGGAGCACGGTGACGAGTCCCGAACCCGAGGCGCACCTCGAGAGCATTCGGGAGGCGATCGACGTCGGCTACGACCACGTTTACGTCCACCAGATCGGTCCCGACCAGGACTCCTTCTTCGAGTTCTACGACGAGGAGGTGTTAGCCGAACTCGAATGAGTCCGATCGTTCGCTCGCGACCGTCTCGCCGCATCCCGACCCGTTTTGTCGTTCCCGGGAGAACCCGCGGACATGGAGTACGTCTCCCTCGGTAACACCGGCACGACGGTATCGCGGCTCTGCTTCGGGACGTGGCGTTTCGGCAAACGACACGGCGACGTCGTCGAGACAGAGAGAGACGAAGCGCACGACTTGCTCGACGCCGCTCGAGACCACGGCATCAACTTCATCGACACAGCCAACGTCTACGGCGACCCCGACGGCACCGCGGAGACGTGGATCGGCGAGTGGCTCGAAGATCAGGACCGCGAGGAGTTCGTCATCGCCTCGAAAGTCTACTTCCCGTTCGACGGCTGGGGAGAACCCGGCCCCAACGACTCGGGGCTCGGTCGCAAGCACATCCGCACCCAGATCGAAGGAACGCTCGAGCGACTCGGCACCGACTACCTCGACCTCTACTACATCCACCGCTGGGACGACGACACGCCGATTCGCGAGACGCTGTCGACGCTGAACGACCTCGTCCGCGAGGGGAAAGTCCGTCACCTCGGGGCCTCGAGCATGGCCGCCTGGAAGCTGACCAGGGCGCTGTGGACGAGCGACGTCCACGACTTCGAGCGGTTCGACGTCACCCAGCCGATGGTCAACGCCGCCCACTACGACGCCGTCGGCGACTACCTCGACGTCTGTGCCGACCAGGATCTGGCCGTCTGCCCGTACTCGCCGCTGGCTGGCGGGTTCCTGACCGGCAAGTACGACCGCGCTCCGGACGGCACCGTCGAGGCACCCGACGGCTCCCGGGCGACCCTCACCGAGACGTTCGGCGATCGCTACGCCACCGACCGGGCCTGGGACGTCCTCGAGGCGGTCGAGGACGTGGCCGACGAACTCGAGGCGACGCCCGCACAGGTGTCGCTTCGCTGGCTGATGGAGCAGGATCGCTTCACGTGCGTGCCGATCGTGGGTGCTCGCTCGCCCGACCAGCTCGAAGAGAACGTCGACGCGGTCGATCTCGACCTCTCGACCGAGCAGTTCGCGCGAATCGACGAGGCCCGCACCGGCGACGAGTGACGCTCACTTCCCGAGACCCGACAGCCGCGAATCCCTGAGCAACACCTTCTTGACGATGTCGGGGTCCTCGAGGAGCCGGTGTTTGGCGTGGGCTCCTTTGCCACGGCCCCGACCTTCCCGCTCGGACTGGATCACGTTCAGGAAGTTTTGTTCCTGGAGGATCTCCTGGACGCGACGTTCGGAGAGCGGATCGAGGCCGACGCGGGTGACGATCTGCTGGTACTGGTTGTAGATGACTTTCGTCGGAAACTCGTCACTCGAACTGTTCTCCGTCAGAAGCGTCAGCGCGAACAGGATCGCTTTCGCCTGCTGTGGCGATCCCTCGATCAGTTCGGAGAACCGATCTGCTTCCGTCTTTTCTTTCGCGTCGCGAACGTGTGACTCCGTCACGCGGGAGTCGTTTTGTTTTTTCGCGAGTCGGCCAGCGTTCCGAAGAATGTCGATCGCCTTCCGGGCGTCGCCGTGTTCCTGTGCGGCCAGTGCCGACGTCAACGGGATGACGTCGTCGGTCAACAACCCCTCGTGAAACGCGTCGCGGCGCTTCTCGAGGATGTCGATCAGCTGGTTTGCGTCGTACGGTGGAAAGACGAGTTCGTCCCGTGAGAGGCTCGATTTCACTCGTTCGGAGAGCTGGTCAGGGTAGTCGATCTTGTTCGAAATGCCGATGATCCCGATGTTCGACTCGGAGATTCGCCGGTTCTCACCGGCACGCGAGAGCTTTCGCAACACTTCGTCGTCCTCGAGCATGTCGATCTCGTCGAGGATGACGATCGTCACGTCGGTACAGGCGTCGACGCACTGCCAGAGCCGTTTGTAGTAGTCGCCGGTTCCGAGGCCACGGTCGGGAATCGTGATGCCGGTCCGGTCGGGTTCGTTGACGATCTGGCCGATCGTCTTCACGATCGCCGCCTCGGTGTTTTGCTCACCGCAGTCGATGAACGCGTACTTCACCTCGACGCCATCGCGCTCGGCCTCCCGTATGACACGCTGGGTGACCGATCTCGAGATGAGCGACTTCCCTGTCCCCGTTTTTCCGAAGATGAACAGGTGCGACGGCTGGCTACCGAAAATTGCCGGGTTGAGTGCTTCGGCAACGCTTTGCATCTCGTCGTCACGGCCGACGATTCGGCCAGGTTCGGGAAGATGAGTGATCTCGAGTAATCGTTCGTCGGCGAAGATCGGATCGTTGTATTGAAAGAGCGGATCACGGTCAGTATCCGGAGACATTCGTTGACGGCAGTGTTTGAATCCGGCTGAAATAAAGCTATGGAGGTCGCTCGCGTGTGTAAAGTTCCGGAGAGAGCGGCTATCTGTGGCGCATGGCTGGATATTGGGACGGCGTCGACAGTCGAACTGCAGTCGCGGATTTATACTGCCGGACGACACGGGTCGGCCGTCGATCACGTCTCAACGGCTGTCGTCGTACGGCGACAGCGTCCCGAGTGCGATCGAGTGTGTACGATTTTCTGCAACCGAACTCGAGTCCGGGCACGTACGATCGGTCCCCCGGCGCTCTTCTGGGGGGACACACCTCCGTCGCGGATGTAATCGGCTCGAGGGGGAGGGTGTCGATGGAACCGGACGATTCCCGGGAACGGTGGCGTGAAATCCGGATTTTACATCCGCGACGGTGGTGTGTTGTACGTCCCTAGCCCCTCACACGTGAACAGTTACATTCGCGACGGGGGTGTGTCCGACCTGAAAGATCGACGGCCACGTCGTTTCGCTCGAGAGACGAATCCCGGGACCACCCATAACGATAGCTGTGAGTCTGTCCCGCCGCAACCGCGAACCGTCCTGCGGTTGCGTCGGCAACCAGTCACAGCAATCGTTATCACAACGCGAGTGCGTCGACGAAGACGGCGACGAGGACGGCACCGAGGAAAGCGTTGGAAGCGTGGAACGCCCGGAAGGCCGCAGACTCCGTCTGTTCGAAGTGGAGTCGGACGGCGGCCCAGAGGAAGACGCCGCCGAAGACGACGACGGTCGCGGCGTACAGCGCGCCGAGGTCGGTGATCCAGGCGAGCGCGACCGTCCCGATCAGGGTCGCACCGATGTAGTAGAGGATGTGTTTTCTGGTCACCGTCTCGCCGCGCACGACGGGCATCATCGGGAAGCCGCCGCGGGCGTAGTCCTCGCGGTAGGCGAGCGCGAGGTTGTAGAAGTGGGCGGGCGTCCACAGGAAGATGACGCCAGCCAGCGCGAGCGCGGGCATGCGGATCTCGTTCGTCACCGCGGCCCAGCCGATGAGCGCGGGTAGCGAACCGGCGAAGCCGCCGATGACCGTGTTCTGGACGGTGTTGGGTTTGAGCAACAGCGTGTAGACGACGCTGTAAAACAGGATTGCGGCCAGGCCGAGCGCCGCGGCGAGCGCGTTGATCGTCAGGAAGACCGTCATCGAGGCCGCAGAGAGGAAGAGTCCAAAGAGCACCGCGTTACGGACGGGGACCAGGTCGACCGCCAGTGGCCGATCCGCGGTGCGGGACATCTGCTGGTCGACGTCGCGCTCGAGGACGTTGTTGAACGTCCCTGAGGCACCGATCGCGAGTACACCCCCGAGGAGCGTAGCGGCGACGGTGTACGGGTCGAGCGACGAGTCGGCGGCAGCGAGCGCCATCCCCGCCGCGGCGACGAGACAGAGCAGCCACATCAACCGTGGCTTCATCATCTCGAGGTAGGCTGCTGCGGTGAGCTTCGCCCGGGCGAGTCGACTCGAGGGGAGCGATCGTTCGAGCGCCGGATCCACCGCCTCGTCGATCGGTTCCGGCGAGACGTCGATCGCGTCGTCGTCGCCGCCGGTGGCGGTCTCTAACTCCCACGCGAGCGCGCCGACGACGACGGCGAAGACGCCGACGCCCAGTGCGAGGTGGAGACCGGGCACGATCGCCGCAGGCCCCATCGTCGCCGTCACCGCGCCGACGCCGACCTGAATCACGTAGAGGGTGGTACCGAACGCCAGGGCGTAGCGGACCCGGTCGGTCGCGTCGCCGAACCACGCGGCGACCGTCGAGGCGACGACGAGCAGGCCGACGAGCACGGCAGCCAGGCGGTGGCCCCACGCGACGGCGAGCTGGGTCTGATCTAACGGGTCGACCGGTGCGTGACACGTCGGCCAGGTCGAGCAGGCCGAGGCGGCGTCGGTGAGCGACGTCGTCGCACCGATGACGAGCAACAGATAGACCCCGATCGCGGTCGCTGCGAGCAGTCCCGAAAAGCGCGTTCGTGTCCCGATGGGGCGCGGAAACTCGTCCGATACCACGGCTATCTAGTGAGTAATTTGGCCACGTCTACTTAGGATTCCCGCTTCCAGTACCGTTCCAATTTTCAGTAGTTTTCAGTCGTCAGCTCTCGTCGCCGGGGGAAGACGGATGTGACTCGAGGTGGTCTTCGCTCGCGTGGACGCGAACTCGTCAGAGCCCGTGTGCCGAGAGACGGCCGTTCCCGACGGCGAGTCGCCGGTCACGTGTCCGTACTGCGAGCGGCCGTTCCCCGACGAGCGCCTGCGGACGCTCCACCTCGGGTTCGACCACCACGACCGTCTCGACGACGGCGAACGCGAGGCGTTCGAGGCGGCGTATCTCGAGGAGAGTGCGGAGATCCGGCGGGTTCGATGGCAACTCGTCGCCGTGCTGATCGCGATCTACTTCGGCCTGCTGTTCGTCTACGCGTTCGTCGCGTGACCCGCTGGCCGGCCTACATGCCCATGTCTTCGGCCGCCTCCGGGATCGGCAGGTCGTGTGGCGAGACGCCGAGCAACTCGGCGACGTGATCGAGCGCCATATCGAAGCCGTAGTAGCGCTCGAGTTCGTCGCCGTCCGGCGTCGGCCGAACTTTCAGCATGGCATAGCCGTCGACGTTCTGTGCGACGGCGGCGGCGGTTCGGCCCCCCCGCTCGAACGTGAGGAGGCGTTCGGTTTCGGTCTCGGTGTAGCTCGCGGTGACGTCGCCGTCCTCGGCAGTGCTGTCGGTGTCGTTCATCTACCCGTAGCTGCGGAACCGACGAAAGCCAAGCTATCGGTTCGCGTCTCCCGTCGGTTCCTGTCTCCAGGCCGACATCGATATCGCTTTCTTTCTGGTTTCGCAACTGCGTTCGTGACCGTGGCCCGCGAGGACGACGACTCGAGCGAGTCCCGACGGTTGCTCGCGTCGATTCGACTGACACAATCGATCGCGATCAGGTGGCACCTCGTTTCGACGGCCGGGTTCTTCGCGTTCGCGTACCTGTTCGGCGTCGTCCTCGAACTGGTCTCCGGCGACCCGCTCGAGCCGATCACGATCGTCGCGGCCTCGTCACTCGAGGTGCTCACTGGAGTGGCCCTCTTTGTCGGCCTGCTGATGCTCGTGATCGTCCCACACGAACTGCTCCACGGGGCGGTCATGGCCCGCTACGACGGCCGGCCGGCGTACGGCGTCGGCGTCTCGCGGTTCGTTCTGCCGTTCGCCTACACGAGAAGCGAGGGGACGGCCTACACGCGCGACGAGATGCTCGCCGTCTTGCTTGCACCGTGTGCGATCATCACCGCCGTCGGCCTCGCCGCGCTAGTCGTCGTTCGCTCTCCGCTGGTGCTCGTCCCCCTCGCGGCCAACGCCGCCGGCTCCGTCGGCGACCTCTGGATGGCCGGGGTGCTGGCTCGCTACCCCTCGAGCGTTCGCGTCGGCGAACTCCCCGACGGGGCGCAGGGTCTCGGCATCTACGGATCGCCATCCGACAGGCCGCCGCGCCGGCTCCCGCTCGAGCACACGCTCAGCACGTTCTTCTACGGCGCGTCCGGCACGTTCGTCCTCGTCGTGCTCGCGCTGGCCGCGTCGGTGCTCGCGTCGCTGGCGACCCGTTCCGGCGACGTCGTCCTCGGCGATCCGGACGGCGGCTGGTTTCTCTTTCGGCACGAACTCGACCCGACAGGCTACGGTGCGTCGTTCGAACTCGGCTTCCCGGTACTGCTCGGACTGTCGGCGCTCGGCGGCCTCGCGTGGACGGCCGTCGCTGCCTTCCGGAGCCGGGTCGCCCGGACGAAACCGTAACGCTCGACCCAGCCCGCACGAACCTCCTCGTATGACGTGGCTCCAGAGCGGCCGGCGGCGCGACCTCTGTTTCCTGCTGGCGGCCGAGGGCGAACTCCGCGGACAGCAGCTGAAGTCGGCCCTCGAGTCCCGCTACGAGGCCCGACTCGAGCCGAAGTCCTTCTACGGCTCGCTGTCGGCGCTGGTCGACGCGGGACTCGTCGAGAAACGAACGGAAGGGCTGTACGACGTCTACTCGCTGACCGACGCCGGCGAGCGGCAGGTCCGCGAGCACGGCGAGTGGGTGCGGGAGTGTCTCGAGGAGTGATAATGCGATTGTAACCGGTTCCCGGTCCGATCACGACTCATCGTGCGGTCGCACCGGAACCGACGTACAACCGACGTTGTGAGCGGAAACGGAGTCAGTTCAGCAGCTGGTCGCCGATCGTGTTCCGGAGCACTTCGCTGGTGCCCTCGTAGATCTCGTTGAGTTTGGCGTCCCGGTAGAACCGCTCGGCGGGGAAGTCTTTGGTGTAGCCGTAGCCGCCGTGGATCTGGATACCCTCGTTGGCGACCTCGCGGCTCACTTCGGAGGCGTAGAGCTTCGCCTGGGCGGCCTCCTTGATGTAGTCCTCGCCGCGGATCTTGTTGTCGGCGGCCTTGTGCATGAGCAACTTCGCGGCCTGAATCTTCGTGTCCATGTCCGCGAGTTTGTGCTTGATCGACTGGAACTCGCCGATGGGCTGGCCGAACTGCTCGCGTTCGTTCGCGTAGTCGCGGGCCTCCTCGAAGGCGGCGCGAGCGATCCCGACGCTGCGGGCGGCGATCGTGATACGGCCGCCGTTCAAGGTCTTCAGCGCCTGGACGAAGCCGTCGCCTTCCTCGCCGATCAGCCGGTCGGCGGGAACGCGAAGGTCGTCGAAGCGCAGTTCGGCCGTCGGACAGCCCTTGTCACCGAGTTTCTCCTCTGTGCCCTCGACGTGGAAGCCGTCGTCCTCCTCGGGGCGGACGACGAAGGAGGAGATGCCCTTGTTGCCCGCCTCGGGATCGGTCTTCGCGAAGACGGTGATCGTGTCGGCGACGGAGCCGTTCGAGATCCAGAGTTTGCCGCCGTTCAGGACGTATTCGTCGCCGTCTTTCTCGGCCGTCGTGTCCATCGCCGGCACGTCACTGCCCGCCCCCGGCTCCGAGAGGGCGAACGCGCCGACGTCGCGGCCCTCCGCCAGCGGCGTCAGGTACGCCTCTTTTTGCGCCTCGTCGCCGAACTCGTAGAGCATGTTGCCCGCAAGCGAGATGTGTGCGGCGACGATCGTCCCGAGCCCACCCGAGCCACGAGAGATCTCCTCGAGTCCGATCGCGTAGGAGTGATAGTCGAGGCCAGCGCCGCCGTACTCCTCGGGGAAGGGCATCCCCATCAGACCGAGGTCGGCCATCTCGTCGACGAGGTCGGCCGGAAACTCGTCGTCGTGGTCGATCTCGGCGGCGACGGGAACGACCTCCTCGTCGACGAACTCGGCGACCATGTCGCGAATCTGTTGCTGTTCTGGGGAGAGCGTAAAGTCCATACGCGTGGCATCGGCGGGTCACTTCTTTACTGTTATTATCACGTTCGGTGACGTGTCTCGTGGCCACGATCGAAGAGACGACCGGGACCGCGGTGTTTTTCCGGGATGCGGTCGAACAGGGTGATAGTAGATGACAACGGGCCAGACCGAATCCACAACCAACGCCGATCTTGAGTGGTGCTACGAGGCGGTTCACGGCGTCTCTCGGACCTTCTCGATCACGGTCGACCGACTCGAGGAGCCCATGGCGAGACATATCTGTCTGGGGTATCTCCTCTGTCGAATCGCCGACACGATCGAGGATGCGGGCCACATCCCGCCCGAAACGCAGACCGAACTCCTCTCGACGTACAACAGGCTGCTCGATCCCGATGATCCCCTCGCCGTCGAGACGTTCGTCGCCGACGTCGAGCCGTGGCTCCCCGAGGAGCGAAACGACGACTGGGAGGTCGTCGCCCAGACGCCGCGGGTCCTCCGCGCGTTCGAGGCACTCGACGACGAACCCCGCGAGATCATGCGCGACCCCGTCCGCGAACTCGTCGACGGAATGGCGATGTTCACCGACCGCTACGCTGAGGAAGGCGGCCTTCGCCTGCAGACCCTGGACGAACTCGAGGAGTACTGCTGGTACGCCGCCGGAACGGTGGGGACGCTCATTACGGGTCTGGTGGCTCGCGGCGCCTCGCCCGAACGGGCGAGCGAACTGCGGGACAACGCCCGTTCGTTCGCGCTGCTCCTCCAGCTCGTCAACATCGCCAAGGACGTCGAGAGCGACTACCGCGAGGAGAACAACGTCTACCTCCCCGCCGAGTGGCTCGCCGAGGAGGACGTCGACGTCGACCGCGTCGTCGACGAGGACAACCACAGCGGCGTGACCAACGTCGTTCGGCGGGTCACGGGCCGGGCCGAGAGCTACCTCGACGACGCCCAGCGCTATCTCGAGGTGCTCCCCGAACACCGCGGCAACACGCTCTCTGCGTGGGCCATTCCGTACCTGCTCGCAGTCGGTACGCTCCGCGAACTGCGCGAGCGTCCGGAAGACGTCGTCGAGACGGGGAACGTCAAAGTGTCGCGCGCGGAGGTGTACACGTTGCTCCAGCAGTTCGAGACGGGCGTCTCGCGGTCGGGACTCGAGGACCTGCGGACGACGATGGCACAGCGTCCCCTCCACGAAAGCTGATCGCGGCGACGGGTTCGTCCGGAGTCATCCTATCGACTTTTCGCGGCGAGGCGTCGTCCGAGCGCCCACAGCGGGTAGCCCGCGCTGGCGGCCACGAGCGCCGGGGAATCGTGTGAAAGCTCTTTCGCGACGACAGATCGGCGAGTGATAACGATAGCTGTGAGTCGTTACCGCCGCAACCGCGAACCGTCTTGCGGTTGCGTCGATACCCAGTCACAGCCATCATTATGAGACGTCCCGCTCGAGCGGCGCGATCAGTCGTACTCGTAGAAGCCCTTCCCTGTCTTCTTGCCGAGTTCGCCCGCCTCGACCTTCCGCTTCAAGAGGTACGCCGGCTTGTAGCGGTCGCCGAGTTCCTCGTAGAGCGTCTCGGAGGCGTGCAGACAGACGTCGAGGCCGATGTGATCGGCCAGCGTCAGCGGCCCCATCGGGACGTTCGTGCCGAGTTCCATCCCCGCGTCGATGTCCTCCTTCGTGGCGACGCCCTCGTCGTAGGCCCGAATGCCCTCGTTGAGCCAGGGCATCAGGATGCGGTTGGTGACGAAGCCGGGTTTGTCGTCTGCCTCCCAGGTCGTCTTCTCGAGGTCCTCGGCCAGGTCGTGTGCGAGCCCGACCGTCTCCGCGTCCGTTTTCTCGCCGACGACGATCTCGACGCCCTCCATAATCGGCACCGGGTTCATGAAGTGGAGACCGACGACTCGCTCGGGCGTGCCGGTGGCCGCGGCGATCGACGTGATCGAGAGCGTACTCGTGTTCGTCGCGAGCAGCACGTCCTCGGCGACGAACTCCTCGAGGTCCGCGAAGATTTCCTTTTTGACGTCCACGTTCTCGACGGCCGCCTCGACGACCGCGTCGCAGTCGGCCAGCGCCTCGAGATCGGTCGTCCCCTCGATGCGCTCGCGGATCGTCTCGGGGTCGTCCTCGAGCGCGTCCTTCCCGGCGAGTCGGTCGAGACTGTCCTCGATCGACTCGAAGCCGCTCTGTACGAACTCCTCCTCGATGTCGCGCATGACGACCTCGTAGCCGTTCGTCGCGGCGACCTGTGCGATGCCGCTGCCCATCGTTCCTGCGCCGACGACGCCGATTCGGTCGATGCTCTCGCGGACCATACCAGCAGTTCACGTCACCCGGCCGTAAGCGTGCCGATGCGATCGACCGGCTCGCCGTCGCCCCATTCTATCTCGCCGCCGTCGTCGAATTACCACGGCCGAAAAAATTCTATAATGTTGAAGTATCGATAATTAATCGATGCCGACAGAGGATAACATTCAAGGTGTAGCGGTTTGAGTTACGGACAGTTCGGTGACTGGTGTGAGTGAACAAAACGTCGTCGAAGAACCGGCAGACGCCATCGCAATCGTCGACGAAGCGGAGCGCGAGGCGCTCGAGCAGGCGGGTATCGATCCGGCAGCGGTCGAGAACAAGGAGTGTTCCTATCGAACCTTACTGGACGCCGGCGTCGACGAGTCAGTAGCCGCGTCGCTCCGGCGGCGGTTCTCCCTGCCGTGGTCGTTCGAGACGGACGGCGACCTCGACCGTCGCTCGAGCGAAGTTCGTGGTCTCGGGCAGCGAGAACGGGAGTGGATCGCCGCGAGCGCAGACGAGACCTGGCAGGCGTTCGAGGGCGCTCGGTCGCGTGCCGTCGACACCACGTTCGAGGAGCCGTCCGAACGGCCGTGGCCACGGCCGACGCCGGTGACGGCGGTCACGGGGATCAGTCCGGCAAAAGCCGAGCGACTCGCCGACGCCGGGATCGTCTCCGCAGAGCGGCTCGCGACCATCGACGCCGGCGAGGTCGCGGACGCCCTCGACCTGAACGTCCTCCACGTTCGGACGTGGCGACATAACGCGCGCGAACTCCTCGAGGACTGACGACCGACGCCGGTCCGTCTCGAACGCGGCTTCGATGGGGCGCCGATCGGTTCAGTTCCCACGATCTCTGCTCGATTTTCCTGTCCTGTGTTCTCACACCTCGCCCGCGCTTTCGGCAGGTAGAGGGTTTTTACTACACGAGAGAGTATATTTTCTCCAGTTCCGACCATCAAAGATTTATACGGCCCTGTTGGACCTTTCACCAGATGATTCCAATCGACGACTCTCCGATCGTTCGAGACGGGAAGTCACTCATTCTGGCGATGGATCACGGACTCGAGCACGGCCCCGTAGACTTCGAGGAGGTCCCGGAGAAACTCGACCCCGCGACGGTCTTCGAGACGGCGACCCACGACGCCGTCACCTGCATGGCCGTCCAGAAGGGGATCGCGGAGGGCTACTACCCAAGCTACGAGGACGACGTCAACCTCCTGCTCAAACTCAACGGCACCTCGAACCTGTGGATGGGCGAACCCGACTCGGCGGTCAACTGCTCGGTCGACTACGCCGCCGAAATCGGAGCCGACGCCGTCGGTTTCACCGTCTATAGCGGCTCGAACCACGAGGTCGAGATGTTCGAGGAGTTCCGCCGGATTCAGGAGAAAGCCCGCGAGTACGACCTCCCCGTCGTCATGTGGTCGTACCCGCGTGGACAGGGGCTGAAAAACGACACCAAGCCAAGCACCATCTCGTATGCGACCCGGATCGCCCTCGAACTTGGTGCGGACATCGCGAAGGTCAAGTATCCCGGCAGCCCGGAGGCGATGGAACACGCCGTCGACTGCGCCGGTGACATGAAAGTCGTCATGAGCGGCGGCTCGAAGACCTCCGACTACGACTTCGTCTCGACGGTCGAAGCCGTCATGAACGCCGGTGGGAAGGGACTCGCAGTCGGCCGTAACGTCTGGCAGCGCGAGGATCCCGAGCCGATCCTCGACGCACTCGAGCAGGTCATCTACGAGGGCGAGACCGCCGACGCCGCACTCGAGGAATGAACGACGCCGTCGAGGAAATCGTCGACGTCATCAGCCGCTCGGCCACCGAAATCCGTCAGGGACTGGTCGGCCGGCGGGGAAAGGTCGACGAGGAGAACCCCAGCGGCGAGACCCAGGCGGAAGCAGACGTCTTCGCCGACGAGTTGCTCGCCGAGCGGCTGGCAGCGATCGAGGGCGTAGCCGAGTACGCAAGCGAGGAGCGGGTCGAAAAATCTCACGTCGGCGACGGGAACCTCTACGTCGCCGCCGACCCACTCGACGGCTCTTCGAACCTCAAATCGAACAACACGATGGGGACGGTGTTCGGGATCTACGACGAGCCCCTCCCCGCTCCGGGAACCGCTCTCGTTGCGGCGGGCTACGTGCTCTACGGCCCGATCACGACGATGGCGTACGCCCGCGACGGGACGGTCACGAAGTACGAACTCACCGGCGGCGAGCGCACCGTCGTCGAGACGGACGTGAGCCTCCCCGATGACCCCCTCATCTACGGCTTCGGCGGACGCGTCCCCGACTGGCCGGACGACTTCGAGGCGTACGTCCGCGAGATCGAATCCGATCCCGAACTCAAACTCCGCTACGGCGGGGCGATGATCGGCGACGTCAACCAGGTGCTTACCTACGGCGGGATCTTCGCCTACCCCGCCCTCGAGGACAGCCCTCGGGGCAAACTCCGCCTGCAGTTCGAGGGGAACCCGATCGCGTACGTCCTCGAGTCCGCCGGCGGGGGCTCCTCTGACGGCACGCGGTCGATCCTCGAGGTCGAACCGGACGACCTCCACGACCGGGTTCCGGTCCACGTCGGCAACGCCGGGTTGATCGACCGACTCGAGACCACACTCGAGTAGGCGTTCGGCCGAGCCCGTTACGATTCCGATTCTCGTTTTGCCACTTCCAGAATCGTCTCGACGGCGACGTCCGGCGAGACGGAGATCGAGTCGACGTCGGCCTCGAGCAGGAACTCGGTGTACTCGGGGATCGTCGACGGGGCGTCGCCACAGATCCCGACCGGCCGGTCGTGTCGGTGTGCCTCCTCGATCATCGAGGTGATCGATCGGGTCACGGCCTCGTCGGTCTCGTCGAACAGCGGGGCCAGTTGCTCCGAGTTCCGATCGACGCCGAGTGTCAGCTGGGTTAGGTCGTTCGAGCCGATCGAGAAGCCGTCGAACAGCGCCGCGAACCGATCCGCGAGGACGATATTCGCGGGTAGTTCCGCCATCACGTAGACGTCCGTGTCGTCGCGCGAGAGGCCGAACTCCTCGAGCAGTTCGAGGACGCGCTTGCCTTCCTCGATCGTGCGACAGAACGGAACCATCACGATGACGTTGTCTAATCCAACGTCCTCGCGAACCTGCCTGATTGCCTCACACTCGAGGCGAAACGCCGCTCGAAACTCGTCGTCGTAGTACCGCGAGGCCCCGCGCCAGCCGAGCATGGGGTTGGCCTCCTCGGGTTCGTACTTCCAGCCGCCCTCGAGGTTGCGGTACTCGTCGGTTTTGAAGTCGCTGAACCGGACGATGACATCGTCGGGGTAGAACGCGGCGCCGATCTTTGCGATGCCGGTTCGTAACGCGTCGATGAACTGGGCTTCCTCGCCGCGCTCGAGCAACTCGAGCGGGTGGAAACCGACGTGGGAGGTGACGATGAACTCCTCGCGGGCCAGCCCGACGCCGTCGACTGGGAGATTGGCGAGCGAAAACGCGCGGCCGGGGTCACCCAGGATCAGCTTGACGTCGGTGTCGGTCTCGGGAATCTCGTCTACCACCTCCTCGCTGACCTCGAACTCGAGGGTGCCCTCGTACACCCGGCCGGTGTCCGTCGAGCAGTCGACCGTCACGGCGTCCCCATCGGACAGTGCGTCGGTCGCGTTCCCGGTGCGAACGATCGCGGGAACGCCCAGTTCCCGGGAGACGATCGCGGCGTGGGACGTTTTGCCGCCCCTGTCGGTGACGATGGCGCTCGCTTTCTTCATGACCGGAACCCAGTCCGGGTCGGTCATCTCGGTGACGAGCACGTCCCCCTCTCGAACCTGGTTCATCTGCCGGTGATCTTCGAGAACCCGGACGGAGCCGGTCGCCACGGCGTTCCCGATCGCGACGCCGGTGAGCAGTTCTTCCCCCGACTCCTCGAGGCTGTACGTCCGGATGACGTTCTCCGCAGCACCGTGTACCGTCTCCGGCCTGGCCTGCACGACGAACAGCTCTTCGAGGTCGCCGTCGACGAGCCACTCGACGTCCTGTGGCGTTCCGAAATGCTCCTCGATGCGCGTCGCGTACGTCGCCAGCTCCCGGATCTGGTCGTCGGTGAGCGCGAACTCCTCACGCAGTTCCTCCGGCACCGACTCGAGTTTGGTTCCGCCGTTCCGACGAACCATTCGCTGTGTTTTCCCGCCGAGTTGTTTTTCGACGATGCCGGTCGTCGGTTTGAAGACGACGTACCGGTCGGGGTCGACCACCCCCTGGACGATCGGTTCGCCGAACCCGTAGGCCGCCTCGATCGTGACGACCTCGTCGAAGCCGGTGTCCGGATCGAGGGTGAAGAGCACGCCCGAGGTCGCCAGGTCCGCCCGCCCCATCTTCTGGACTGCGACGGCGAGTTTGACCGCGAAGTGGTCGAAGTCGTTGTTCTCGCGGTAGGCGATCGCCCGGTCGGTAAACAGCGACGCGAAGCAGTGTTTGATCGACTCGAGCAGTTCGGTCTCGCCGGCGACGTTGAGAAACGTCTCCTGCTGGCCGGCGAAGGAGGCCTCCGGGAGGTCCTCGGCTGTCGCGGAGCTGCGTACGGCGACTTCGGGGTCGTCGAGCTCGAGGCGCGACGACAGCGCGTCGTAGCGGCCGACGATCGCCGACGCCAGCTCCTCGGGCATCGTGGCCTCGGAGATCGTCCGCCTGATTCGCTCGCCCCGTCGCTGGAGGTCGGAGACGTCGTCGACGTCGAGCCCCTCGAGTTCGTCGGCGATCGCCTCCCCGATCCCAGTCTCTTCGACGTAGTACTCGTAGGCCGACGCGGTCGTCGTAAAGCCCGGTAGCACTGGCACGTCGAGGCTCGCGAGTTCGCCGAGGTTCGCACTCTTGCCGCCGACGACGCCCGCGTCCTCGCCGCTGCAGTCTTCCAGCCACTGGACGAATTCGGGTTCGCTCATCGATTCGGCGATTCGACCACGAGCGCGGCCATAAATTGGGCGGGCGAGTTCCACCCCACAACTGATACCAGTCCCGTCGTGGTACGTCCGGGTACCGACGATGCACCCGCCCCCGCTTCCGGACCGATCGATCGAGGCGTACGCGGCCGTGACGGAGAGCGAACGGCTCGAGCGGCTCCGAAAACTCGCCGCGACGATTGGAGACGCCCGCATCCTCCACGTCAACTCGACCGCGACCGGCGGCGGCGTCGCGGAACTGCTCCGGTCGATCGTGCCCCTCTGTCGCGACCTCGGCCTCGACGACAACTGGCTCGTGATGGACGCCGGCGACGACTTCTTCGAGGTGACGAAGGCGATCCACAACGGGCTCCAGGGGAGCGGGTCGCCGCTGACCGAGGAGATGGTGGCGACCTATCGCGACGTGAACGAGCGCAACGCGGCCGAACTCGAGGGGACGTACGACGTCGTCGTGGTCCACGATCCGCAACCGCTTGGCATGATCGAGTCGGTGCGCGAGGCGATGCCGGAGGCGGAGATCGTCTGGCGCTGTCACATCGACCTCACCGACCCGGTCGAGGAGTACCTGACGTTCGTCGCCGACGACGCCGAACGGGTCGATCGCGCGATCTTCAGCCGGGCGGCGTACGGGGACGCGATCGACGGTCCGACGAAGCACGTCATCCACCCGTCGATCGACCCGCTGACGGCGAAGAACCGGTCGCTCGACGAGGCGACGGTCACGGCCGAGTGCGACCGGCTTGACCCCCTCTCGTTCGACGCACCGCTCGTGACGCAGGTGTCGCGCTTCGATCCGTGGAAAGACCAGTTCGGCACCGTAGAGATCTACCGTCGCGCCCGCGAGTCGATTCCGGACCTCCAGCTGGCGCTGGTCGGCGCGATGGCCGGCGACGATCCAGAGGGGCTGGAGCTGTACGAACGGGTCGCCGAGGAGACGGTCGACGATCCGAACGTGCACGTGCTGACCGAACTGCCTGACGAGGCGGTGAACGTCCTGCAGCGCCGATCGGACGTCGTCGTCCAGAAGTCACTCCGCGAGGGGTTCGGCCTCGTCGTCTCGGAGGCACTCTGGAAGCGCACCCCGGTGGTCGGCTCGAACGTGGGCGGAATTCCGCTGCAGATCGAAGACGGCCAGAACGGGTACCTCGTCGAGCCGGACGACGTATCGACCGCCGCGGACCGCGTCGTACAGCTCCTCGAGGACGACGAGCGCCGGACGACGTTCGGCGCGAACGCTCGCGAGCACGTCCGCGAGCACTTCCTGCTCCCGCGACAGCTCGCCGAGTTGCTCGCCGTCTTCGTCGAGGTGCTGGGCCGCGGTTCGTGACCGTTGCGAACCATCCGCATTACTGATTGACTTTTGACACTCCCTACACCATTATCCGCCGAGAGGGTGAGGGGATACCTATGAGCCGGCTCATCGAGCGGGTGCTGATACCGACGGACGACAGCGACGGAGCCCTCTCGGGGGCGAGACGCGGGATCGCACTCGCGTCGCAGATCGGCGCCGACGTGCACGTCCTCTCGGTCGTCGAGGTCGGGCACCGGCCGCCCGAGTACGACGACGAACTGCTCTCGTCGCTCGAGGCGCGGGCGGACGAGGCGGTCGAGACGGTCGCGAGAATGGTTCGCGATCACGACGAGGCGATCGACGTCACGACTGCAGTCAGGCGCGGCACCCCGTTTCAGTCGATCAGGGAGTACGCCAACCGACGCGAGATCGACATCGTCGTCATGGGAACGAAGGGAAGGACCGGGGTCGACCGGATCCTGCTCGGCAGCGTCACCGAGAACGTCCTCCGGACCGCCCGGACGCCCGTCCTCGCGGTTCCTCCGAACGCGGACGCACCCGCGATCGACGACGTGGCGTTCGACCGGGTCCTCCTGCCGACGGACGGCAGCGATGGGGCCGAGATCGCGGCCGAGTGGGGGATCGCCCTCGCAGCGCGCCTCGAGTCGACTGTTCACGCGCTGTCTGCCCTCGATACGAGTCCCTTTTCGGCGGTCGGAGACACGGACGAGGTCCCCGAGGCGCTCGAGGCGCGGGCGGAAGCGGCGGTCGAGTCCGTCCGGAAGCGCGCCGACGATGCGGACGTGGACGCCTCCGGATCGATCGAGACTGGCCCGCCGACGGACGTGATCCTCGCGTCCGCGACCGACCACGACGTCGACCTGATCGTCATGGGCACCCACGGCAGGACGGGGATCGGACAGTGGTTCCTGGGGAGCGCCACGGAGAACGTCGTTCGTCAGGCCGACGTCCCGGTGTTTTGCGTCCCCGTCAGCGCCGAGTCGCCGTGACGTGACGACCGGCGGCAGGTCCGGATCGCCGATATCGGTGACGGCGATCGCTCCCGTCGGCCGAGTCCGTCGTTCCGGATCGAATCGAGTCGAGTCCGTCGAACGGTCGCCTGTGTACACGCGTACGTCCGGGTGAATCCGTCCTGACTCCCACAGCCTCGGGTATAACGCGGTCACTCGCACCGGCTTGCGATCGCGAGACCGATCGAGGCCCGATCACGACCGACGCGTGGCACACCATTAACCCGCTGGGGCTGGGAGTGGTCGACGAGATGGGCGAGGCACGCACGCGGCTCGAGTCAGCCATCGAGGCGCTTTCGGGCCTTCCGGTGTTCGTCGCGTACAACGCAAACGTCGACGCGATCGTCCGGGTCGACGAGGAACTCGAGTCGTTCCTGGAGCGGCCGTCCGAACCCGGGACGAAGCCGCCGCCGAGTCCGCTGGACTCGAAACGCGACCTCGCGACGGCGATCACTCACACGATGGCAGCCGGCCACGGCGACGAGGCAGCGATGACGGACGACTTCGCCACCACGCTCGAGTCGGAGTTGATGCCGGACGACCAGCAGATGGGCGGCCAGGCGGGGATCATGACGAACCTGCTGACCTCGCTCGGGGCAACGCCGATCACGTTCACGTACATGGTCTCGAAGCGCCAGCGGTCGATGTTCGACCATCCCGACACGGTCCGGTACCCCATCGTCGAGGACGGGCAGGTGCGTTACGTTCCCCTCGAGGAGTTCACCAACGCAGACCGAACCAAGATCAACTGGGTGTTCGAGTTCCGGACCGGAGACGAACTCTTCGGCGTGCGTGCCGCGGCGGACACCCGGTTCATCGCCGCCTCGAGACCGGCGGCGTTCGACCTACACGCCGGTGACCTCGACGAGACCATCGATCAGGTCGGTGCGGTCGTCGACGGCGCGTTGCTCGCGGGCTATCACAACCTCACCCCCGACCACGTCGAGGAGGGGTACGAAGAGACACACCGTCACGCGCGGGACGTCATCCGCCGGCTTCGATCCGGTGGCGACCTCGACGTGCACGTCGAGTACGCCGTGACGCAAGACGACGACCTCAGAGCGAGCATGTACGAGTGGATTCTGCCGGAGGCGAACGTCGTCGGCGTGGACGTACACGAACTCAACATGCTCCACGACGACGCGGGGCTCGAGGTGACGGGCGAGAAACCGACGGAAGAGACGCCGTTCGAGGCGAACGAGATCCTCACCCACTATCGAATGCTCGCCGCGCTCCGGGAGGAACTCGGCGTCGACAGCATCCAACTTCACGCGATGGAGTACCACCTCGCCGTGATGGACTCCTACCACCCTCCGGAAGCGGTCAGACGAGGACTCGAGTTCGCCGCCGTCAACGCCGCGACCAAGGCGGCACGCGGGGAGATCACGAGGCCCGACGACCTCGAGACGGGACTCGAGTACGAGCCGTCGACGCCCGGTCGCGAGGCGATCGAACTCCTGGCAGATCACGTCGACGAGTCGGCCGACGACGGCGTCCTCTGTACGCCGACGGTCGTCGCCTGTCCCAATCGCGTCGTCGACGACCCCGCGGGTACGGTCGGCATCGGCGACATCGTCTCGTCGTCGAGTTTCGTCCTCGAGCTAGCGATCGCTACCGACCGCGACCAGTCGGCGACGTAGCCCTCGATCACCCCCGTCCGAGCCGTTCCCATCCCGAGGTCACCTGCACGTAGGCGACGACGCCCAGGAACACCAGCCCGTAGAACTGTACGCGCGAGAGTCCGGCCGAGAGGGCGACGAGCGTCACCAGGAGGACCCAGAGCCCGACGACAGCGAGGTCGAGGAGGAGTCGCCACGAGTTTCTGACGGCGGCTCGCCAGGGGCTCGCGCGATTCGGTTCCCGGTCGGTCTCGCGGTCGTCAGTCATTCGTCGGCGGTCTCTCGGGTCGTCGGTCGGACGTCTTTGGTCTGTTCACGGTCAGAAGTGATAGCCGTACTGCTCGGTTAGCTGGTAGGCGGCGGTTCCCCAGATGTAGCTCTGGCCCGGCCACCACGTTCGTGCGTTGTTCAGTCCGGCGACGAGGACGCCCTCCTCCGGCGCGTCGGGGTCCGGGTGGTAGCTCACGGAGCCACTGTCGCCGTCCGCCATGTCCTCTTCGTTACCCCAGCGGAGCTGTCCGCGACGGCAGACGTCGCCCGTGAGGCAGGTGATCGCGTCGATTCCTTCGATGTCTCCGGTCGTGTGGCCCGTCAGCGCGGAGACCTTCTGGAGTGGTTCGCCTCTTGCGGCGAGGTCGGCCAGGCCAAAGCGCGTGAACTGTCCCCGGACGCGCTCCGACACCGACCCCTCGACCGCGCTGTCTGGGAGGTACTCTCCTGTGGGTTCGACGGCGACGATGTCTTCGACGGGGTGGTCGTGGCGGACGCGGCCGAGGTCGACTTGCGTCCCGTCCTCGAACGGGAGTGCGAGCTCTCCGCCCCGGACGTCGCCACTCTTTCCGTAGGCGTGGCGAGCTGTCGCGAAGAACGTCTGATCGTTTTGCGGGTGGTAGAGCGCGGGTGTGAGCGTCGCCATCCCGATCTCTGCCTGGCAGCCGACGCCACCGGGGACACGGTAGTCGTCGACGTCGCCGACGTCGCTGATGAACGTCGGATCGATCCGTTCCCTGTCTTCGTCCAACTCTTCGACCTCTTCGATCGATTCGACGTTGTAGGCGACGTCTCCGAGGATGCGCTCGAGGACCGCCCTCGTCCGACCCAGGTCCTCCACGGAGACGTTGACGGAGATGGTCGCCTCGCCGGATCGATGGTCACCGGGGACGACCGCGCTTCCGAGGTAGCCGGTGATCGAGGCCTGGGCGATACTGTCGTGGAGCTCGAACGCCTTCGAGACCGTGGCGTACCACTCGGCGGGAACGGTCGTCGTTCGCTCCTCGATCGACCGCGGATCGTCGGGGTCCGATCTGACGAGGGCGGTCACGATGGGGACCGTCCCGTCGTCGACCGCGAGGAAGTCGTCGACGCCGAGCAACTGTGCCATCCCGACCGCGTAGCCGGCGTTGACGGCCGTCCGGAGGAACTCGCGTCGATCCATTCCGGACTCCAACCGCTCGCGAAGCGTCGCGAGCCGCTGGACGATTGTTTTCTTTCCTGACATTGTTCTCGAGTGATCAGAGGGCGGTCGTCGACGCTGCGGCGCCGTCGGACGAGCGAATTGCTGGCCCTCGAGAGACGAACCGATCAGACGAGTCGGCGGCGTTCGCCCGACGCTGCTGGCACGTTCCGCTGGGCTCGGTCGAGTCGTCCGTGTAGACTGCTCCGGTGTGAAAGATAGTTGTGCCTGCATTCACCGCCCTTGATAACTGCTGCTCGCTGCGGGCGGTCCGCCTCGCTATCGCGACGTTCTGTTCGGATCGATGACTGTTACGAATACCGGACGATCGGTCGTTTCGAGGGCTTTACTGGACGTTTCACTCGAGTCTACCCGTAGTTTTTTTCGGACCGCCGGCGTACGTGTTATCGGTAGCTATGACTCCCGCATTCACCGGGCAGGAAAAAGCGCTGAGTCGCGAGGAGTGCGACGAACACCTCCGCGAACAGGGGACCGGTGTTCTTTCGCTCGCGAGCGACGGCGAGGCGTACTCGGTGCCGATCTCGTTTGGCTACGCGGACGACGTCGTCTACTTCGTCTTCCTCGGCTACGCGGCCGACAGCGAGAAGGCCCGATTCGCCGAGGCGACCGATCGGGCGTGTCTGGTGAGCTACGACGTATCCGGGAAGTTCGGCTGGGAGAGCATCGTCGTCAGAGGCCCACTCCGCGAGGTCGACGACGACGAGTGGGACGAACTCGTCGACGCCATCGAGGACAACGCCTGGTACCCGAGCCTGTTCTCGGAGGCCGATCCGCAGAGCCAGCTACGGGGGTTCGCGCTCTCGACCGAGGACGTCAGCGGCCTCGCCGACCAGCGCGAATCGTGAATCAACATAATAGCTGTACACGTTAACCCGAACGCTGGTGTGTCAACGCTCCGAACGACTCCTGTCTCCGTGCTGGTGACCACGGAGGCGCGAATTCACTCCCGACACGCAATTCGCCGTCTCTCCCCTTTCCTCTCTGTCTCTGCGCCTCGAGTGTCCTCTCGCTCGTTTGGACCTGAAAATTGACTGTCGTCGAGCAGACCGCCGCCGGAAAACGACCGACTCGCGCCCGGTAGGGACGGCCTGTACGCCACGTCGTCGAGGGTACGCCGACCGTACGAGCACACTCGAGTCACTACGCGTGACATAACAATATCGGTACTGCCGGTAGCCTGTCGCACTCCTCGCGCTGGGCAGGACCGGTTCGACCCCGGTCGGGAGCGTATGAGCGTCGACGGCACGCACTGGCACCGACAGCTAAATCGCGGACTCGACGAGATGGGTGGCCTCGAGCGGGCGCTCTGGGCTGCCGTCGCGTTCTCGCTGGTCGGTGACGTGGCGACCACGTTCGTCGGGTTGCACCTCGGGCTGGTCGAGTCGAATCCGCTCGCTCGAAGTGCGATCGACGGGTGGGGACTGCTGGGGATGCTCGCGCTGAAGGCGTTCGCGGTCGGCGTCGGCCTCGTGTGCTGGCGGTTCTTGCCCAGAGAAGCGCGACCGATCGTCCCCGCAGCGCTCGCCGTTCCCTGGCTGGTCGCCGTCGGGATCAACCTCTACGCCATCGTGACGCTGACCTGATCGTCGGCGTCCGCGTACGCGTCGCGTGTGATCGCGTACCTGACGGCGTCGACCGGTTCGCCAGTAGCCGTGAGCAGTTCGTTTCTGCACACGCAGTCGCGGCTTCCGCCGAACCGATCGACGTAGCGTTCGACAGCGCGGAGCGACCGGTCGTTGTCGACTCGGACGAGCACGACGATACACTCGAGGTCGAGCCGTTCGAACGCGAGTTCCAGGAGCGCCCCGGCGCGCTCGCCCGAGTAGCCACGGCCCCAGAACCGCTTGCGTAGCCAGATGCCGAGTTCGCCAGTCCGTCGCTCCCAGTCGATTCCGAGACCGCACGCGCCCGCGATTTCGCCTGCACCGGCCTCGCCTGCCCGTGGGCGAATCACGTACTCCGCCGCCGTCGCGTCCGCCCACGCCGTCTCTCGCGACTCGAGGAACGCGACGGTCTCGTCGGGTGTCTCGTGGGAATCCCAGGGCGTGAACGCGGTGACCTCGTCGATGTCCGGGTCGGCCGAACAGATCTCGTAGTACTCGTCGACGTCGACAGTCTCCGTCGACAGCCGCTCGAGGTGGAGACGATCCGTCTCGACGTGCTCTGGAAACAGGTCGGTCATCGTTCAGTCGTGGACGGCGACGCTCACGTCCGTCGGGTTCGCACGCCACTCCTCTCGCGAGACGCTGTACCGGTAGCAGTCGACCGGGTCGCCGTCTTGCACTCGCCAGTTGCGAAGCAGGCCATCTCGACCGCCGCCGTGTGCCTCGGTGTATCGCTCGATCGCCCTGTTCGACTTCTCGTTGTCGACGTGGGCAGTGACGGCGACCAGTTCGAGATCGAGCCGTTCGAACGCGAGATACATCAGCGCGGCGGCGCGCTCGCCGGAGTACCCCCGACCCCAGAACCGCTTGCGCAGCCAGACGCCGAGTGTCATCGTCTGTCGGTCCCAGTCGACGTCGAACCCGGCGTCGCCGGCGATCTCACCAGCACCGTCTTCGCCCTCTCGCGGTCGGATCAGGTACGAGCCACCGTCGCCGTTCTCGTATTTTTCGGCGACCGTCTCGAGAAACTCGAGCGTCTCCTTCGGCGTTTCGTGTGGATCCCACGTGAGGTACGTCGTGACCTCGTCGATGTCCGGATCGGCCGAACAGATCTCGTAGTACTCGAGCGGATCGACGACGTCGTGGATCGCCTCGAGTCGCAGCCGATCCGTCTCGATCGTTTCGGGGAAGAGACTGCCCATGGCGGCGACGACGGACGACTCGTTTAAATCGTTCCTCCTGCTGTGGCACCAATTACCATTCGATTCGAATTCGATAGTAAATAGATACAGATTCTGTACTATCGCTTCAACCGTCCTCGACGCGCTCGCGCCACCCCCGAACCTCCGTGAGCACTGCCTCCCACTGCTCGAGCGTCCCCGGTACCGTCCCGCCCCGAGCGCGGTCGACGTGTTCGTCGATCAGCGCTCGGACGGTCTGTGGGTTCTCCACGTTCCAGAACCGGAGTTCCTCACCGTCGCCGCCTGCAGTATCGACAGTGATCGTGCCGTAGCCGACGAGCCGCCCCAGGGCGTGCTGTTCGAACGAACTGTTCTGGACCCGCTCGAGTGTGGCGGTCGTCACGCGCGTTCCGAGGACACCGGTTCGCACGTACGCCGACTCGGTGGTGACGACGAACGCGGTCCGGGCGACGCTGAGATACCCCCAGCCAGCGGGGACGAGTGCGATCGGCCCGATCGCGGCGACGACGATCGGGACGCCGTCCATCCCGATCGCGAGTCCCGCCACGACGACGCCGAGGACGCCGATCGCGAGCCAGGGATACGACGACTGGATTCGCGGGCGACCGTCCCAGCGAATCGCCTCGTCGTCGCCGAGCGTGAGCCACGCCGGCGTCTCGACGGTCGACTCGAGCGCCGCATCGTCGGTTACGGGCGTTCGATCGGTCATCGTCGGCGCGGTTCGTCGTCCACTTGCGGCTCCGCTTCGGCCGGCCGTTCGTCGGCGACGGCCGCACGGATCGCCCGCAACTCCGTCAGAATCTCCTCGAGGACGTCGTCTTTCGTCCGTTCGTCGTCTCCATCCCGTCGCTCCCGTTTGATCCGCTCGCTGATGAGCTGCTGGACGTCTTGCGGGTCGGGGGCCGACTTGAACGCCATCTCGACGCCGGAGCCGCCCGCTGTGCTGATCTCGACGGTGCCGTACCCGAACTGGTTGCCAAGCGCGGTCTGGGCGTAGGAGATGTTCTGGACCTTCCCGAAGTCGATGCGTTTGACGTCCCTCGAGAGCACGCCCGACTTTCGGTAGAGCGCGCGGTTCGTGACGACGTAGTTGGTGTTCGTGACCCGGAGGTACTCGCCGACGATGATGAAGATCCCGACCAGCACGATCGAGAGGGGGATGCCGATGGCGAACGCCGGGATGAGCGTCCGCCGGTCGGGACCGCTGGCCCAGAGCAGTTCCTCGTCGTCGTCGAGCGAGAGCCACTCGAGGTCCATATCCGCCGCGTCTCCGGCGGGTCCGTCCGCCGCAGTCACGGGTCGACCACCCTGTCGTCTTCGATCGGGGACGTCTGGTGTGCCCCGCTGTCGCCATCGCTCATGTGAGGAGGTGGGCACTCGAGCATGAAAACACGGCCGGTTCCGACAGGGCCCTACTCGACCAGTCCCTCGTCCTCGCCGGCACCGTGCTGGACCCAGATGGTCTTCGCGTTCACGAACTCCCGGATGCCGTGGTGGGCGAGTTCTCGACCGTAGCCCGACTCCTTGACGCCGCCGAAGGGCAGCCGCGGGTCGGACTTGACGATCTCGTTGACGAAACAACAGCCAGCCTCGAACCCGCGGGCGAACGCCTCGCCGCGCGCTACGTCCTCGGTCCAGACGCTCGCGCCCAGCCCGAAGCGGGTGTCGTTCGCCGTCTCGAGCGCTTCGTCTTCGTCGGCGACGCGGAAGACCGAGGCGACGGGGCCGAACAGTTCCTCTGTGTCGGCCGGCGAGCCCTCGGGGATCTCGGTCAGCACCGTCGGCGGGTAGAACGCGCCCTCGCGGTCCATCGGCTCGCCGCCGAGTTCGACCTCGGCCCCCTGTTCGACCGTCTCGTCGACCTGCTCTGCGAGGTCTTCCATCAGGTCCTCGCGGGCCTGCGGGCCGATTCCCGTCTCTTCGTCCGTCGGATCGCCCACCGTCCAGGCGTCCAGTTCCTCGACGAACCGTTCGACGAACTCGTCGTAGACGTCCTCGACCACGATAAAGCGCTTTGCGGCGATACAGGACTGCCCGGAGTTGAGCAGACGAGCCTGCGCCGCTTTCTCGACCGTCCGCTCCATCGGCGCGTCCTCGAGGACGACGAAGGGGTCGCTGCCGCCCAGTTCGAGGACGGTTTTCTTCAGTTCACTTCCCGCCGTCTGTGCGACCGACCGGCCCGCACCGCTGCTGCCGGTGAGCGTGACGGCGGCGATCCGCTCGTCCTCGATGATCTCGGCGACCTCGCTCGAGCCGACGAGCAGGCTGGTGAACGCCCCGTCGGGGAAGCCCGCCTCCGCGAAGACGTCCTCGATGGCCCGCGCACAGCCGGGGACGTTCGAGGCGTGTTTCAGCACCCCGACGTTACCCGCCGCGAGGTTCGGCGCGGCGAAGCGAAACACCTGCCAGAACGGGAAGTTCCAGGGCATGATCGCGAGCACGGAGCCCAGCGGCTGGTAGGCGACGACCGTCCGGGCGTCGGACTCGCCGGCGACGACCTCGTCCGCGAGGAACTCGGGGGCGTGTTCGGCGTAGTACGAGCAGACCCACGCGCACTTCTCTACCTCCGAGCGGCTCTGTGCGATCGGCTTGCCCATCTCCGCGGTCATCAACTCGGCGTATTCGTCGACGTTCTCCCGGAGCACGTCGGCCGCGTTCTCGAGCAGTCGACATCGCTCGACGACATCGACGTCGCGCCACTCCGCGAACGTCTCGCTCGCCCGCTCGAGCAGGTCGTCCCGTTCGTCTGCCGACTCCGACTCGTACCTGTCGAGGACCTCCCCAGTCGCAGGATCGACGCTTTCGATCGACATAGGCCATCCACTACGACCACGCGCATAAACGCGAGGGCAGTCATCTCCGGCACGCCAGTACAAGTTCGCCGCCACAGAGCCGTGCAAGTTTTGCACGAACTCGAGGATAGTAGCAAGGATTAATAAGGTCGGAGGGAAAGGTCGACCAGATGCGCCGGCGATTCCCCGATCGACGTGGCGGTGACCGTCGGCGTCTTCTCGCCAGTGACTGTGTGATGCGTTCGCACAGTCGTGGCGTCCGAACGATTCACTATGGCATCTACTGAACCCGCTCACGAGCCGGAAGAGGAGACCGCAGTCGAGACAGCCCGTCGCCAGCTCGAGCGTGCGGCAGCCCACCTCGACGTCGACGAGGGCGTCATCGAACGCCTGCGCCACCCGACGTCCGTCTACCAGATCACGATTCCGCTCGAACGCGACGACGGAACGCGCGAGATGTATACGGGGTATCGTGCCCACCACGACAACGTCCGCGGGCCGTACAAGGGGGGCATCCGCTACCACCCCGACGTTACCCAGAAAGAGTGCGTCGGCCTCTCGATGTGGATGACCTGGAAGTGTGCCGTGATGGACATTCCATTCGGCGGCGGAAAAGGCGGCGTCGTGGTCGACCCGAAAGACCTGAGCCAGACGGAGAAAGAGCGACTCACCCGCCGAATGGCCGAAGAACTGCGACCCGTGATCGGCCCGATGACGGACATTCCCGCGCCCGACATGGGGACCGACCCACAGACGATGGCGTGGTTCATGGACGCCTACTCGATGCAAGAAGGCGAGACCCAGCCGGGCGTCGTCACCGGCAAGCCGCCGGTCATCGGCGGCAGCTACGGTCGCGAGGAGGCACCCGGACGGAGCGTCGGGATCATCACACGCGAGATCCTCGAGTACTACGACCGCGACGTCGCCGAGACGACCGTCGCCGTCCAGGGTTTCGGGAGCGTCGGCGCCAACGCCGCGCGCTACCTCGACGACCTCGGTGCAGACGTCGTCGCCGTTTCGGACGTCGACGGAGCCATCTACGACCCCGACGGTCTCGACACGAACGACGTCGAGGGCCACGACGAGCGACCAGGGATGGTTTCGGGGTACGACGCCCCCGAGACGCTCACGAACGAGGAACTGCTCACCCTGGACGTCGACGTGCTCATCCCGGCCGCGATCGGCAACGTCCTGACCGCCGAGAACGCCCGCGACGTCCAGGCCGACATCGTCGTCGAGGGCGCGAACGGGCCGACGACCTCGACCGCAGATCAGATCTTCGAGGAGCGTGGCATCCCCGTCGTCCCGGACATCGTCGCTAACGCCGGCGGCGTCACCGTCTCGTACTTCGAGTGGCTCCAGGACATCAACCGCCGCAAGTGGACCCTGGAGCGGGTCAACGAGGAACTCGAGACCGAGATGCTGCGGGCCTGGGACGCCATCCGCGTGGAGTACGAGTCTCGGGACGTCACCTGGCGTGACGCCGCGTACATCGTCGCGCTCTCACGGATCGCCGAGGCTCACGACGTACGCGGTCTCTGGCCGTAGCGCGGCCTGTCGCAGTTCGATCGACTACCGATACCTCGTACCGTTCTCGGTTCCTTCACTCTCGCTCCATTTTATCGCCCGACGAGACGGCCCTCGGAGCCGCCTGATATAACTTGGTCGCCCTCGAGGGTGTGCGTATGGTTCGCAGAAGCGTCATGTTCACGCCCGGAGATCGTCCGGAGATGCTGCAGAAAGCACCCGACGCAGGCGCCGACGTCGTGGTCTTCGACCTCGAGGACGCCATCTCCCCGGGGCAGAAGGCGAACGCACGGGAGACCGTCCGCGAGGTGCTCGCCGATCCCGCGTTCGACCCCGACTGTGAGGTCTGCCTGCGGGTCAATCCGGTCGGTCTCGGGGCCGAGGACGACCTCGAGGCCGTCCTCGGCGAGGGCGACGGTCGCCTCGACAGCGTCATGCTGCCGAAAGCCGAGTCCGCCGCCGACGTCGACCGTCTCGTGAGCCACCTGTCCGGGTACGACGCCGTCGTTCCCGTCCTCGCGCTCGTCGAGAGCGCTCGCGGCGTCCTCGAGGCCGATGCGATCGCGGCCGTCGACGCGACCGACGCGCTCGTCTTCGGGGCCGAAGATCTGGCCGCAGACGTCGGCGCGACCCGAACCAGCGACGGACTCGAGGTCCTCTACGGGCGCGAGCGGGTCGTCACTGCAGCCGCCGCCAACGACTGTGCGGCGATCGACACCGTCTTCACCGACTTCGGTGACGAGGAGGGGCTGATCGAGGCGACGGAGTTCGCGATCCAGCTCGGCTACGACGGCAAGATGGCGATCCACCCCGACCAGGTCGAGCCGATCAACGAGGCGTTTACGCCCGATCCCGAGGAACTCGAGTGGGCACGGGCCGTCCTCGAGGGGAAACGCGAGGCGGACGCCGAAGGCCGGGGCGTCTTCGAGGTCGACGGTGAGATGATCGACGCGCCGCTGATCGCACAGGCCGAGCGGATCGTCGAACGCGCCGACGCAGCCAACGCCGATCAGATATAAGGTCGTGAGTACATGATAGTATGATCTGAACAGGTTTTCGTTTCGCAGTGGCGTCGTCGTCCGTGCCTTCCAGTTCGAAACCCGAATCTGGGACCGTTAACGGTCGTTCGAGCCCGGTTCTCCCGTCGGGCGGATACTTCCCGTCCCGCGTGCTGCTGTTCTTACGGAAATCTCTCGGATCGGGCGCGAACCCAAACCTCGGCCGAGCGAGGAAACTGGACAGGCGACCGCTTCACGTCGGTTTTCGACGCGATAACTGCCCGAACTTTGGTATAAAGCGCCTGGTACTGTTTTGGGATAATATATGGTATTATATGTCATACCTTCGGCGTTATTCGACACGCTTATTTTGGGTTCGACGGAAGTCGGGCGTAATGTCCGAGGAAGCGAACCCCTTCGAGAGTTTGCAGTCACAGATCGACGCCGCTGCCGAACACGTCGACGTCGACGAGGACGTCATCGAGCGCCTCAAACACCCCGAGCGCGTGCTCGAGACGAACCTCACCGTCGAGATGGACGACGGCTCGCTCGAGCGCTTTACGGCCTTCCGCTCGCAGTTCAACGGCGACCGCGGGCCGTACAAGGGTGGCATCCGCTATCACCCGAACGTCACCCGCGACGAGGTCAAGGCGCTGTCGGGCTGGATGACCTACAAGACCGCCATCGTCGACATTCCCCTCGGTGGCGGCAAGGGCGGTATCATCATCGACCCCGCGGAGTACTCGGAGAGCGAACTCGAGCGAATCACCCGCGCGTTCGCCAAGGAGCTGACGCCCATGATCGGCGTCGACCGGGACGTCCCCGCGCCAGACGTCAACACCGGCCAGCGGGAGATGAACTGGATCAAAGACACCTACGAGACCCTCGAGAACACGACCGAACCCGGCGTCATCACGGGGAAGGCGATCGACAGTGGCGGCAGTGAGGGCCGTGTCGAGGCGACCGGGCGCTCGACCGTGATCGCCGCTCGCGAGGCGTTCGACTACCTCGGCGAGGACATCGCCGACGCGACCGTCGCCGTCCAGGGCTACGGCAACGCCGGCTGGATCGCCGCGAAACTCGTCGAGGACCTCGGTGCGACCGTCGTCGCCGTCTCCGACTCGAGCGGCGGCATCTACAGCGAGGACGGCCTCGACGCCCGCGAGGTCAAGGCGTTCAAAAACGAGACCGGCTCGATCACGGGCTACAGCGAGGCCGACGAGGAGATTTCCAACGACGACCTGCTCACCCTCGACGTCGACCTGCTGATCCCCGCCGCACTCGAGAACGCGATCGACGCCGACCTCGCCGAGGACGTCCAGGCCGACGTGATCTCCGAGGCCGCGAACGGCCCGATCACGCCCGCCGCCGACGAGGTGCTCGCTGCGAAGGACGTCGTCGTCATCCCAGACATCCTCGCCAACGCCGGCGGCGTCACCGTCTCCTACTTCGAGTGGGTCCAGAACCGCCAGCGCTTCTACTGGTCCGAACAGCGGGTCAACGAGGAACTCGAGTCGATCATCGTCGACTCCTTCGACGCGCTCACCGACGCCTACGAGGAGTGCGACCTCGAGAACTTCCGCACTGCCGCCTACGTCGTCTCCGTCCAGCGCGTCGCCGACGCCTTCGAGCAGGCAGGCACCTTCCCCTGAACTTCGCTTTTCTCGCTTCTGTCAGACGATTCCGACGCCGTAGACGATCAGGACGAATCCGACGATCGTCAGGAGGACGGCAATTCCTCGCGTGACCTGGATTCGTTCGTCGTCGCCGATCTCTTCTCCCTCGAGCGGAGCCATCCCCCGCTCGCGCTGAACGGCGACGATCCGGGGTGCGTACCGAACGCCGACGACACCGAGCAGCGTCAGTATCGCGCCGACGAGAACGTACATCGTTACGACCGCGGTTCTCGAGTCGCCGACGGTTCGTGGCGGTCCAGCGACTGGGCGGGCGCTCGGGTCACTCGGTCGTCGAGTAGCTCGGAGTTCATGTACAAGCCTTGCCGACGGGCGAAATAAGCGCACTGAAGCGAGACGACGTGTCGACGGGAGTTGGCGACTCGAGTCCGTCACTCCCAGCCGTTTCGGTCGTCGTCGGACTGATCGTCCCACTCGTCCGATTCGCCCCACTCGTCGTCGGACTGATCGTCCCACTCGCCGCCGTCGCTTCGGACGGCCGCGCGCTGGTCAGGGATCAGATCGAGGTCGTCGTTCGTATCGCCCAGGAGCAAGAGGGCGTAGTATCGCAGGTACGAATAGACGGGCACCTGGAGCAGCGCCATGAGGAACAAAAAGACGACGAGCGCGACGAGTCCGACGCCGACCGCGAGCGCGACTCCGACCGGACCGAGCGCGAGCAAGACGACGATCAGGATGCCAAACGGGATCGCCAGCGCGATGCCACCGAACGCCGCGAGAAACGCGACTGCGAAGCCGAGCGCGAACTGGATGATCCAGGCGAGCACCAGGTAGACGCCGTACTCTTTCCAGTTCGCGGTGAACGTCGGCCAGAACCGCCGCCACGCTGCGACGATGCCCCGATCCTCGAGTAACATGACCGGGGCGACGAAGACGGTCGTAAAGCGCGTGACGATGGCGTATGCGATCGAGAGCGGAATCGCAGCGAGCGCGATCAGTAGAAACAGACCGATCGAGACCGATCCCAGCGACTCCACCGAGAGAATCGCGACGAGTGCCGGAACGCCGACGAGGACGAAGACGACGAGCGCGGCGACGAGCCGGAAGAGAAACAGTTGCACGGCGTGGCCGATATTCTTCCCCGCGTATCGTCGAACGTGGACTGCAGACGACCGGAGCGATTCGATGAAGACGAACTCCATGATCGAACCGACGAGCGCGAACACGAGCCATATCGCGATCACGACCACGGCGAGGACGGCGACGAGTGCGAGGACGTCACCCGTCGGGAGCGCCGGTTCGACCGCGCCGGGCGTCGGTCCGTCGACGGCGGGACCGACGTTGCCCGTGGGGGTCGTCGGCGTACTCAGCCCGGGACCGCCGACGAAGAAGACGACGATCGCGAGTTTGAGCCACGTTCCCGGCCGGATCGGCGTCAGGAACTCTCGAGTTACGTCGATCGCGTCGCTCAAATCGTCGACAGCATACATTGGTGTCGGTATTGTCTTTCGACGAACAAAATATTACTGATACGTTTTGGCGACTGTCCGCTCGAGCGGCCCGTACTCGCGACTCCGAGATGCATTTATGCCCAGCTTTCCTTTAGCCGACGTATGAACCTCCGCCAGCTCGCACGAGGGACCGTCGACTGGAGCCGTCTCGAGCGCGTCTTTAGAACGCTGGCGGAGCGATACGACCGGGAAGTCGTCCGCGTCGAGTTCCTCGAGGTCGACAACTGGCTGTCGACGCCGTGTGTCATCGACGACGAGTGGTTCGTCAAAATCGTCACGCGCCAGAACGCGTTCGTCCACGCGCTGCTCACGACGGGGCGAAACGTCGGCGCGTTCTCCTCGGGGACGGAGGGATTTTTCGACCGGTACGACACGCCACGCGAAATGGTCGAACACGAGTACGAGGCGACCAAACGCATGCGCGAGATCGGTCTCAACGCGCCGCGCCCAATCGAGGCCTTCGAAGCCAACGGACTCGGCGTCCTCGTCCTGGAGTACCTGCCGTCGTTCGAGACGCTCGGCGACCTCGACGACGAGGAGGTGCGCGACCTCGCGCCGGAGCTCTTCGAGATGCTGGCGACGCTACACGAGCACGGACTCGCACATGGCGACCTTCGCGCGGAGAACATCCTCTATCGCGAGGGCGAACTTTACTTTATCGACGCCACCCGGGTGCAAGACGACCGCATCTCGGAGACGAGCGCCTACGACCTCGCGTGTGCGATGGCCGTCCTCGAGCCACGGATCGGCGCTCGAGCGACCGTCCGCGCGGCGGCGACGGCGTACGACCCGTCCCGTCTCCTCTCTGCGCGTGAGTTCCTCGACTTCGTTCGGCTCCGACCCGACCACGACTTCGATTCGACGCAGTTACGAAGCGAAGTCGAGAAGGTCGCCGACCTCGGCTACGGGCGGTAGTGGCGATTTCACGGCAGTTCCGCCCCACCCGCGGTCGGCTCGTTGCGACGCCGGAAGCCGGTTCTAGCCGTCTGCTCGGCGACCGGGCGGGTTCGTTCCGTCGCTGGGGCAGCGAGTTTCCGTCGAGAAATACAGCAGCCTTTTTGCTTTCGGCAAGTGAAAATATTGCCTGGTATGAGCCAACAAACCCCTGGACAGATCCACGGTCACTACGTCGGTGGCGAGTGGGTCGACGGCGAGGGCTCGGAGACGTTCGAGAGCACGAACCCGGCGACTGGTGAACCGCTTGCCGAGTTCCATCGTGCCACCGAGTCGGACGTCGACGCCGCACTCGAGGCGGCCGAGGCGGCCTTCGACGAGTGGCGGTCGCTGTCGTATATCGATCGCGCAGAACACCTCTGGGACATCTACCACGAACTGCGCGAGCGAACCGACGAACTGGGCGAGATCGTCACCAGAGAGTGTGGCAAGGAGATCTCCGAGGGGAAAGCGGACGTCGTCGAGGCGGCGCACATGGTCGAGTGGGCGGCCGGCAACGCCCGCCACCCCCACGGCGACGTGGTCCCAAGCGAGATCCCGAGCAAGGACTCGTACATGCGTCGCAAACCGCGGGGCGTGATCGGCTGTATCACGCCGTGGAACTTCCCGGTCGCAATCCCGTTCTGGCACATGGCGATCGCGCTGGTCGAGGGCAACACCGTCGTCTGGAAGCCGGCCGAACAGACGCCGTGGTGTGGCCAGATCGTCGCCGAGATGATGGAAGACGCCGGTGTCCCCGAGGGCGTGTTCAACATGGTCCAGGGCTACGGTGACGCCGGTGCCGCCATCGTCGACGATCCTCGAGTCGACACCGTCCTCTTTACCGGCTCGGCGGAAGTCGGCCACGAGATCGCCGGCAAGGTCGGCGGCGAACCCGGCAAACTCGCCGCCTGCGAGATGGGCGGTAAAAACGGCATCGTCGTCACCGAGAACGCAGACCTCGACGTCGCCGTCCACTCGGCGATCATGTCCTCGTTCAAGACGACCGGCCAGCGCTGTGTCTCCTCCGAACGGCTGATCGTCCACGAGGACGTCTACGACGAGTTCAAAGCGCGGTTCGTCGACCTCGCCGAGAGCGTCGCCGTCGGCGACCCGCTCTCTGCGGACACGTTCATGGGCCCCGCTATCGAGCCAGCGCACCTCGAGAAGATCCGCAAGCACAACGAACTCGCCGAGAAGGAAGGCGGGGAGGTACTCGTCGACCGGTACGAACTCGACGACGAGGAAATTCCCGAGGACCACGAGGAGGGGGCAGCTACTGCCTCCGATAGTGAGCGTAGCGGTAGCTACGCGAACGGCTACTGGGTCGGGCCGTTCGTCTACGAGATCGACTACGATCCGGACCTGCGGTGTATCAAAGAGGAGTGTTTCGGCCCCCACGTCGCCCTGATGGAGTACTCCGGTGACATCGAACGAGCGGTCGAGATCCACAACGACACGCCGTACGGTCTCGCCGGTGCGATCATCTCGGAGGACTATCGCCAGATCAACTACTTCCGTGACTACGCCGACCTCGGACTGGCCTACGCCAATCTGCCGTGTATCGGTGCGGAGGTGCAGCTACCCTTCGGCGGCGTCAAAAAGTCCGGCAACGGCTACCCCTCCGCTCGAGAGGCCATCGAGGCCGTCACCGAGCGAACCGCCTGGACGATGAACAACTCGAAAGAGATCGAGATGGCCCAGGGGCTGTCGGCGGACATCAAGACCGCAGACGACGAGTAGGCCGCGATACCGTCGTCTCGAGTGGCGGATCGAACGACGCGCGAACCGCAGTTCTCGAGGGGGACCGAAGCCGATAGCGAAAGGTGTGGACGAGGTGACGAGAGACGCGGACGAGGTGGCGAAAGGTGTGGACGAGGTGACGAGAGACGCGGACGAGGTGGCGAAAGGTGCGGACGAGACGTGGATCTGCTCTCCCGGGAGACGAGCAGCGGCGGTCCAGCGGTCCGGTATGCCGGTCGGCGGCGTGAAAAGCGCCGTCTTCCGGCGTATAAACGTTGGTCCCGAACGACTAAAATCCAGCGGGTCTGGAACGCGTGGCCGCCAGTGTTCGAGGCCGACCAGCGACGAACTTACAGCCGCCGGTCCCGAAGAGCGGGGAACTCCTCGCGGACCGACGTTACTCGCTGCGGGTCGATCTCGGCGGTCACGATCGTCGGTTCGTCGCCACTCGAGGCTACGGCCACGCCCCACGGGTCGTGGACGGTCGACCGGCCGAGCAGCGTCGCGTCCGCGAACGACCCCGACCCGTTGATCGTCGCGACGTAACACTGGTTCTCGATCGCACGGGCTCGCGAGAGCGTGTTCCAGTGTTCGATCCGGGGATAGGGCCACGCGCTCGGAACGCAGACGAGGTCGACGCCGGCGTCGACGAGGTTTCGATAGAGTTCCGGAAACCGGAGGTCGTAACAGGTCGTTACCCCGACCGTGAAGCCGCCGATTTCGGCCGTCTCGAGCCGTTCACCGGGGACGAGCAGTTCGTTCTCGACGGAGTCGTACCCGAAGAGGTGGTGTTTGCGATAGACGAGTTCGAGGTCGCCACTCGAGTCGAACAGCGCGGCCGTGTTCGCCAGGCCCTCGGCGGCCGGGGTCTCGACCGACTCGGTCGCCGCGAGATCCTCGACGATGGTTCCTGCGAGGACGGCGACGTCGTGGTCGGCTGCCGCCTCCTGCAGGCGCGTGAACGTCTCTCCCTCGATCGGTTCCGCGTACCGCTCGTAGAGATCGAACGCGAAGTAACCGACGGTAAACAGTTCGGGGAGGGCGACGAGGTCCGCGCCACGGTCGGCGGCACTCGAGACGGCCTCGAGCGCTCGCTCGACGTTGCCGTCGACGTCTCCCGCTTCGATCTCGAGTTGTGCGAGTGCGATCGTCGTCTCGGTCATCGTGAGGCCTCGAGGTTGCGACGCAGGTTCTCGAGTTCGTCGTCGAGGTTTCGTTCGAAGAACGTCTCGACGCCGGGGACCTTGCCGTCGACGACGAACTCGTTTACGAGCCGGCTGCCGCCGTCTCTCGGTTCGATCTCGTGTTCGCCAGTGACGTTCATCACCTTCGATCGGCCGACGAACTTCACGTACTCCGGCGATCGTCGGGTGACGTCTTCTGTCTCGACGGCGATCGTCCGTCGCACGAGCGGGATCGGTAACTCCACGTGCCAGGTTACGTGCGTCGCGTCGGCGTCGTTGACGGTGTACTCACTGACGACACTGATCGATCGGGCGCGGTTCCCGGGATCCGAGATGAACTCCCACACCTGATCGGGCGGAATCGTGAGTTCGAACGTACGCTGGACCCGAACGGTCATGTCGGTACGTCCGTGTCACGCGGGTAAAAAGACGGTGAAAGCAGCCACACTCGTCGTCGCTCAACTAAGCGTCACTTTCCACGTCGTCGAGCGCGCGCGTCCCCACTTTTCGATGTCGACGTCGTCGGATTTCTCTGCGAGGTGCGGCAGACGCGCACCGACCTGTTTCGAAGAGAGTCCGATCGCTTCCGCGATGTTCTTCGCCCGGAAGTACTGCTCGCCACGGGCGGCGCTCTCGCGGAGGTACGAGAGAATTCGCTGCTCTTCGTCGGAGTAGTCGGTCATCGTCGTTACCTAGGCCTAGGCCGTCTGGCGTCTTAACTGTTGGTAGACCCCTTCAATTACGTACGGGAAATCGACGATCGCAGGTAACTCGCTGTTGTACTCGAGAAGGACGGGAGTTACTGTCGTTTGAGCGTCGTTTCTGGCGTCGTGGTGACGCGCCGCTCAGCCCCAGTAGGCGTGGATCGCCGCGACTGCGAGCCCGCCGAAGAGAACGGCAGCGGCGAATCCCCAGGCGGCTTCGATGTCCGGTGCACCGGCGAACATTGCGAACGCGCCGAGTGCCGCGACGACGGCGAGCGCGATCGCGAGTCCGATGCCTTTGTCCGTCGTTTCCGTTGATGCAGCCATGTCGCACCGTTTGTAGTGGGGGTCTCTTAATTGCACTCATTCGTCGACAGAGTCGCGTCGTCTCGAGGGCGATCCGACCGTCACGAAGTGGGCGATTACTCCCTCCAGACTCATGCCACTCGCCGTGGTGGAACGCGGTCGACCGTGGAATCGATCGTGATGACGACTACGACGTCGATCCTCTTTGGCAGCAAGCTCCGTACCGTAGTGACGATTGCTCTCTCGCTGGTCGTCGTCATCGCGGGCGCGTTCGTCGTCGGACTCGTCGGCGTTCCCACCGTCGAGCGCGTCGACGGCGAGTTCGGGGCGGTCAACGACTCGCACACGGAGGTTCGCGCCACGCTGACCGTCGACAATCCGAACCCGATCGGCACGCGGGCGGTTGACGTCACCGCCGACTACGTCGTCAGGGCGAACGGCGTCGAACTGGCGCGGGGCCACGACGATGCCGTCTCCGTCGCACCCGGAACGTCGACCGAGACCGTCACCGCGTGGATGGACAACGCGGTGATCCCCCGGTGGTGGGCGTCACACGTCCGGAACGGGGAGCGAACCACCGTCGTCGTCGACGCACAGGTGACGACCGGCATCCTCGGCTACAGCAGGAACGTTACGCGGTCCCGAACCGTCGAGACGGACCTCCTCTCGTCGTTCGAGTCGACCGAACCCAGGCCGATCGACGCGGACGTTCCGTTCGCCCCGAATCCGGTCCTGTACCTCAACGAGACCCGGGCGTCCTGGGGAAACGTCGACGCGAACCGGACCGAACTCGAGCTGGCAGCCGACGCGTACAACCCCGGCGAGTACGACGTGCCAGTGACACAGATCGGGTACGCGATCACGATGAACGGCGTCGTCGTCGGCGAGGGCGAGACGGCCGGCGGGACGGTCCTCGAGTCCGGCGAGGAGACGACGGTCACCGCGACGACGGCGATCGAGCACGACCGTCTCGACGAGTGGTGGGTCGCCCACCTCGAGAACGGCCAGCAGTCGGAACTGCGCATCGAATTCGAGGCCCGGATCGAACTACCGACTGGCTCGACGGTCACCGTGCCACTCGAGGCGCTCACCTACGAGGAGACGGTCGAGACCGATCTGTTAGGCGAGGGCGACTCGAGGGAGCGGTCCCGATACTGTTTTGTCGCTGGCACCTGTACGATCGCCCATGACGCGGAGTGAACCCGCTCCTGATCGCGTTCTTCTCGAGCAGTGACGACGCTCCAGCCGTCTCCGTCGACGACGACGGCACGCTCTTCCTGACGATCGACGGGACGTCCCGGGAACTGTCCAGACGCGACGCGAGGGCGCTCCAGGAGGCGATCGACGACGCGCTGACCGAACGCCGCGAGTTCGTCTACACGGCCTGTACCTACCGTGAGGACGGCTCGTACGTCGTCTCGAGACGGGGCTCGACCTCGGCCGGCAACGCCAAGGTCTTCGAGTCGTTCGAGGCCGTTCGACGGCTCTTCGACCGACTGCCGGAGCGATTCGGCGCACAAGCAGTGGGTCGAACCGGAATCACCGGCTCGAGACGCCACCTGCTGGTCAGACACTTCGCCGAACATCCGGCGTTTTCCTGTCGGCTCACGTGTCGGAGTCCGCTAACGGTCGAGAAGCGTCCCGAGTCGACCGCCGACGCGTCTTCGGCTGGCGACATAGTGTGACGTCGAGGCTGGTACGACGCTCGAGACTGACTCACTCTTCGTCGACGGTGACGTGGACGTAGATGACCTTGCGCGTGACAGTCACCGCACAGTCGTCGAACGCGAACGAAATCTCCGCGCTAACGGCGCCGTCCGTCTCCGCGAACGTGCGGTCTAGAGATTCGGGGTCGATCACCTCGTACAGCGGCTCGAGTTCGAGCGGCGACGTGTTCGTGAGCGCCGCGACTGCCCTGACGACGGCCTCGCTTCGTCGTTCGTCCGGGTCGACCTCGTACGCGAACCGGGACGACGACGTCGGTCCATCGCGGTCGAATCCGCCGTCGGAAATCGATCTCCTGGTCACGGTTCGAACGGGAGGTCGCTCGTGAAGTCGTCGCTCTGGTAGTCGAGGTGATCGAGTCGGGGGCCAAGCAGTCCGCGGACGAGCGCGACCAGGGGGTTGGTGGCTCCCTCGCCGATCATCGCCGTCTCGCTTCTGGTGCCATCGTCGCCTGGTTCGTCCCAGAGGGCGACCATGACCTTGTCGCGATCGGCGACGATGAGTCGTCCGACTCGCGGATACCTCGACGGTTCGTTCATCCAGTCGCCCTGTGGTTCCCAGATGGTCGCCGCCGGGAGGAACTCGCGAAAGTACTCGCGGACGTCCGGATTCTGTGATCCGGCGTAGATGTCCACGCCGCGTTCGATCGCTCGCCGCGCGTGCGGGAGACAATCCTGATCGAGCAAGTCGTCGGAGGCGTAGACGAGAAACAACTCGTCTTCGGCCTTGTCTGCCAGTTCCCGGCTGTACTCGTACACGTCTGCCTGCCCTTCGATCACGCCGATCGCGTCGCCGTCGCTGCGGCTGCCGGTCTGGAACCGCGATAGCAACTCGTCGATGAGCTCGATCTCCATCCACTCGGCGTCGACCGCCGCGTAATCGCGGTAGACGGCGACGTTCTCCTCGTGATCGTACGTGATCAGTCCTGCGTCGTCGAGCTGTGGAAGGTGTTTGTGGTGGAGTGCAACGAGCGTTCGATCGAACTCGTTCTCGTAGTCGGACGACCGGAGCACGCCGGCGTCGTGGGAAACGAGGCGATCGGCCAGTTCGGTCACAGGAAGCGGTCGAGCAGCGTCGTTGAGAATCGACAGCACTGCTCGGTTGTACGTGTTCGCGATGAGCCGGATGATTCGCTCCTCCTGTGACCCCATACCGCCATATTCTTCGCTGTAATTAAAAATAGGGTGGTAGTTTCGAATGTGGGCAGCGTCGTCGACGACGCCGATTCCGATCGGTGAGCGTCCGTCGCCGTCGGGGATCGGTCACCGAATGCTCGTGTGTTCGGACTCCTCGTTGAGCGCGAGGTTCGCCGCGATCTCCGCGTTTCGCATGGCGTACTGGGCGGTCTGCTGGAGACTGACCAGCACCTCACGCACCTGCAGGAGGTCGTCGTTGGACATCTCCGGCAGGCCGTCGAGAATGTCGCGTTCGGTCTCGTCGATCTCCTGGAACAGTTTCCGCACTTCGATCGTCAGATCGTAGTCCCGGCGGACCGCGGCTTCGACCGCGACCGACGTGATCTCGTCGACCAGGTCGGTCAGTTCACGAATCTGGCGCATCGTCGCGCTCTCGACGTTGAGCGCGTGCCCGTCGGCTTCCATCACGATTTCGGCGATGTCCTCCGCGTTGTCCGCGGTCAACTCGAGGTTCTTCGCGATCGAGCGGTAGCCGATGAGCGGGAAGCCGCTGTCGAGTCCCACGGCGCGAGCGAGGTTCGGGTTCTGGTAGGCGGTGAAGATCAGTCGAAGCAAGAGGACGAAGATCTTGTTGGCCTGGCGCTCGCGGTTGAGCGCGCGCTGGGCGAGATCGGGGTTGCCGTGGGCCAGGGACTTGATCGCTTCACCGCGCATCGTCCGTCCCGTTCGCTCGAGGCGCTCGAGGAGGTTGTCGAGCGTGAAGTCTTCGGGATCGACCGAACAGCGAATCGAGATGCTTTCGGGAGTCTCCTCGATGACACCCAGTCCCATCAGCTGTGTTTCGGCCTGGTAGACGGCGTTGATGTGTGCGGAGTCGAGTGCGCCCTCCTCGCGTTCGATTCGAATGACCCGTCGACCGAGGACGTACTGGGCGACGATTGCCCGTTCGACGGCCTGGGCGTCCAGGTCGTCGGCACGGATGATCGCCTCCGTGTCTTCGGAGCTGACGGACTCCGGCATCACCGTCAACGTTCCCTTCCCGCCGGTCCGGAGAGACACTTCATCTCCTTTTTCGACGCCGTGTTCGGACGCCCACTCCGCGGGCAACGTCATCGCCAGCGTCGACGGACCGAGTCGTTGCACTTTCCGCGTTTCCATGTCTCCGGGTAGGCCGCTGCCGACCTTAATCTTGACTATATTCTCATTATACGATCGACGTTATGGGTAATAGGACTAGGTCGGCTGAGTTGACGAGGGATATCATTATACAACTTTCACGAGACGTGTCGTAAACCGACCAGTTCGCACCTGGAGCCAACCCCGAAGGGACTCGTCGACGTCTTCGTCGTCGGTGTCGACGCATAACGCGTCTAAATCGTCGAGCTTCTCGCCCGAGGCGACGACCTCGATATCGTCGGCGCGGTCGATTACCGCCGGCGAAATCTGGTGGTTGCCTCGCCCGAAGATGAACCCCTGTCCACCGATCGGCGAGACGACGATGGTGGCTGGATTCTCGAGGACCTCGAGAATCTCCGACTCGGCGGCGTCGCGGGCGAGCACCTCCCCGTCGCGCCAGACGTCGACTCCGAGCGGCGAGGGGTCGACACCGAGTTCCTCCTCGATCGCACCCACCGTGCTGCCAGGTCCGAAGACGTACGTCGTCCCCTCCTCGACCTCGCGAGCGAAGCCCTCGGCCAGCGCGTCGACGCTGCCACTCGAGAGCTGTTTGCTCGCCTGCAGGTCCGGTGCGACGGGGACGGGAACGATGGCTTTCAGGTCGGCTCGAACCTCGCCCTCGCGGTAGGCCTCCTCGTCGATGTCGTTTATCTCCCGGTTTTCGACCCGGTCTGCCTCGGCGGCGATCCGTCCGGTGTCGGCTGGCGTAACGCCGAAGACGGAAGAATAGACTTTCACGCCCGCGGGAACGCCCAGCATCGGCGTCTCCGAGTCGGCGTCCTCGAGGACGTCCGCGACGTCGACAGCCGTCCCGTCGCCGCCGACGAACAGAAGCAGATCGACGTCTCGGTCGAGAAATGCCCGAACTGCGGCTTTCGTGTCCGTCGCGCTCGTTTCGTCGGCGTCTGGCTCGTAGACGACCGTCGGGTCGTAGCCTGCCGCGTGCACCTCCTCGGCACCCATCTCGCCGGCGGCAGTGTAGACGGTAAGTTCCGGTTCGCGACGGTAGAGGGCCTCGAGTGCGACGACGGCACGGTCGGGCGCACGCGGTTCGGCTCCCAGACGGCGTGCCTCCTCGACTTTTCCGTCGGTCCCTTTCAGTCCGACCCGACCGCCCATGCCAGCGATCGGATTGACGACGACGCCGATGCTATCCATACGCCAGCGTAGGCGGCCCGTCGCAAAAGCGGTGTGGCTTCTCGGTCGGCCGATCGCTCGCGGAGACCGCCTCAGGCGGTCTGTTCTTCCGGGCTCGGTTGCTCTCGAGGAACGACCGCGTCCTCGCTTCGAATCAGGGCGTACCCGCCGACGACGAAGACCAGGCCGGAGAACAGAAACGCCAGGTCCCACGCGAGAACACTCCCCGGTCCTGCCGGCCAGACGTGGTGGACGCCAAGAAGGTGGTGGTTTACGCCTCCCTCGGCGAGGTTGAACACACCCCATCCAACGATCGTCGAACCGAGCAGCGCTCGCCCGGAGGGCGGGACGTCGTCACGACGCCAGGCGCGAACCAGCAACGCCACGCCGGCGATCGTAAAGAGGTACGTGGCGGCGTGGAAGAACCCGTCAGCTACCACGTTCACTCGCAGATCGCCCGCGATCGCCGGGTCGGGGTACGCAGACAGCATATGGTGCCACTGAAGTATCTGGTGGAGGACGATCCCGTCGAAAAAGCCGCCCAATCCGATTCCGAGGACGATTCCCGCGTGAACGAGCGGCTTCGCGCGCTCCTGGAGTCCCAGCCACGTTCCGTCTCCGTCGGCCATGCCGGTACGAAAACAGAACGCGAGAAAACGCCTTCTGCCGTCCGTTGCAAGCGGCTGTCGGCGAAATCGCGTGGCAGTGCGAGTGCCCGATGGCAGGGACAGACGCTCAGTCCGTCGATCGAACGACGTCGACCACCGTCACGTCCGCCATTCGCGCCAGGACGACCCGTGGAACGTCTGCCTGCTCGAGGATCGCGGCTGCGATCTCGCGGGCCGTCCCCTCGTCGCCGGCGTCGTCGACCTTGTTGAGAAGCGGGATCGTCGTCGCACCTGCCGGGATTCCCTTCAGCCCGCCCTCGTCGCTCGAGACGACCGTCGCGACCGCCGCAGGCGTGATCCGGTCGCCGACCTCGAGGTCGGTGATCGCGGCGACGCGCTCGGGGCGGTGGACGTACTCTTCGGTGAGTGGCTTGCCGACGGCGTGGACGCTCGCGATCGGGACGACAACGTCGGTCGTCGACGGCAACTGGGGTTCGCGCTCGTCGGGGGCCTTGAACTCGCGCGTTCGCGCTCCGTCTGCCTTCACGAGGACGGGGCCGTCGTGGACACTCGCGATGGCGTCGACCGTCTCGGGGTCGTACCCGCGATACCGGTCGTTGTCCTCCCGTGCGGGCACGAGTCCGAGCGGAAACGCCGTCGCGCCCTCGAGTGCCGCCCGTGGCGCGTCCGTCACCTGCACGGCCGCGACGTGCTGGTCGAAGATCGGAATCCGCACCGTCGCCGTGAGAACGGCGCGCTCGAGGCGATCGGCGAGCGCGTACAGCGTCGATTTCTTGCCACCCGCTCCGACCACACAGAGCGTCCCCCTGTCGGCGTCCAGCGCGTCGACGACGTTCATAGCCGTAGCATAGATGTTCGACCCTAAAAATCCGCCCGTCGGGTCGACACGTAGATCCCCCGCTCTCGGCCGGGCTACAGGTAGCCTTCCTCGGCCAGCCGCTCGATCCCCTCGCGCAGGCGCTCCTCGCTCGCAGCGTAGGAAATTCGCGCGTAGCCAGGGGTGCCAAAGGCACTGCCCGGAACGGTGGCGACGTGGGCGTCCTCGAGTGCGCCCTCACACCAGGTCTGGTCGTCCGAGTCGACGGGCAACATCATGTAGAACGCGCCGTCCGGAACCGCGACGTCGACGCCCTCTTCCTCGAGCAGGTCGACGACCAGGTCGCGTCGCTCCTCGAAGGCGGCGACCATCTCCTCGACTGCCTCGTCGGTGTTCTGCAGGGCCTCGATGCCCGCGTGCTGGACGAAGTTGACGGCCGACGACACGGAGTGGCTGTGGAGCTTTCCAGCCTGGTCGACCAGTTCCTCGGGACCGGCGAAGTAGCCCAGCCGCCAGCCGGTCATCGAGTAGGCCTTCGAGAAGCCGTTGACCGTCACGGTGCGGTCTGCCATCCCCTCGAGCGTGCCCAGGCTGGTCGGCTCGACGCCGTAGGTGATCTCCTTGTAGATCTCGTCGGAGATGACGGTGACGTCGTGTTCGACTGCCAGGTCGCGGACGCCCTCGAGCGCGGCGTCGGAGTAGACCGCGCCGGTGGGGTTCGACGGCGAGTTGACGATCAGCAGCTCTGTCTCGTCCGTGACGACGCTCGCGAGGTCGTCGAGTGCGGGCTCGAGCTGGAAGTCGAAGGCAGAGAGGTCGACGCGGGTGAGCGAGCCGCCGGCCATCTTGACCATCGCCTCGTAGGAGACCCACGCGGGGTCGAGCAGGACGACCTCGTCGCCGTCTTCGACGAGCGCGCTGACGATCTCGTACAGCGCCTGCTTCGCGCCAGGCGTGACGATGATCTCCTCGGGGCCGTGCTCTAAGCCGTCGTCGGCCAGCTTCTCCGCGATGGCCTCGCGGAGTTCGAGGATGCCGGCGGAGGTGGTGTAGCCGGTGTGGCCGGCGTCCATCGCCGCCTTGCCGGCGTCGACGATGTTGTCGGGCGTCGGGAAGTCGGGTTCACCGACGGAGAGGTCGACGACGTCTGCGCCCTCGGCCTCGAGTTCGGTTGCGAGTGCGGAGATTGCAAGCGTTGCGGACGGTTCGACTCGGGTTACGCGGTCTGCGAAGTCCATGGTCATGGTTCTGGAAGTTCCTCGACGAGATCGATCGCACCCTCGACTGCTTTCGCCGCGTTCTCGACGCGTTCGCGGGCCTCCGCGGCGGACATGCCGGGACCCGTCACACCGAGGGTGACTGGCGTGTCACGCTCGAGACTCACGTCGGAGAGACGCTGGGCCGTGGCGTCGGTGATCACCTGGTCGTGGTCGGTGTCACCGGTGATGACCGCACCGACGACGGCGACGGCGTCGACTTCCTCGAGACGAGCGAGGCGGTCTGCGGCCAGCGGTGCGTCGTACGCGCCCGGGACGTGGACCGTCTCGTAGACGTCGACGCCGGCGGCGTCTGCGGCCTCTCGGGCCTGCGTTTCCATCTGCTCGGTGATCGGGCGGTTGAACTGCGCGACCACCAGGCCGAGCGTGGGCATACCAGTGCGGTTGGGTGGCTGGGTAAAAGAGGTACCGTTCTACGGTGACCGCGTACCGATACCGCCGGACGACACGGGCCAGCTGTCGATCGCACGCGAGACGCCGCCGTCAGCGGCGACAGCCGTCCAGACGCGATCGAGGCCGCCCTGACTGTCGTCCGGTGGGACTCGCCGGCCGACCCACCGCTCGACGGCGTCCGACTCTCGCGCTCTTGCCGGACGAGAATCGCTACGACGCATCGGTGTTTCGAAACGTCACGTCGCCGTTGGTCGTCTCGATGCGGATCCGTCGGGTTCCGTCACCCAGCGTCATCTCGAGTGAGCCGCCGCTCGAGGCGTTCGAATCGCCGAAGCCGTCGACCGATACGTCGCCATTGGTCGTCGAGACGCTGACGGTCGCATCGAGCGGCGCGGACGCTCGGACCGCGATTTCGCCGTTGGTACTCCCCGCGGTCAGGTCGCCGTCGCCGTCCGCAAGCGAGACGTCGATATCCCCGTTCGTCGTGTCCGCATCAACGTCACCGCTGACTTCGGCGGTGTTGATATCTCCGTTGGTGGTCTCGGCGTTCAGCCCGCCGTCGACGCCCTCGACGTCGATCTGGCCGTTCGTCGTCCCGACGACCAGTTCGCCGGTCGTGTTCCGGATTTCGACGTCGCCGTTCGTCGTCTTCGCCCGCGCGAGCCGGATCCCCGCCGGGACCGTCACCTCGAGATCGATTTTGGGATTGGAACTGAATAGAAACGGTAGCGTGTCGTCGTTCGTCTCGAGTCTCAGGGTTCCGTCGCTCCGGCTGGACTCGAGGGTTACCGACTCGAGGGCGTCTTCGGTCGGTGCCGTTTTGTGAGCCCGGACCTCGATCGCATCGCCCTGGTTGCCGTCGACGGTGATCCAGCCGTTGGTCACCTCGAGCGCGAGCGAACTGAGATCGGTGGTCTCGTAGGTTTTCGTCACGGTTTCCGTTGCGCCCCCGCCGGTCGCGAGACAGCCGGCGAGCGCGCCGAGTGCACCGAGACTTCCCCCACCGAGCAACTGGCGTCGTGAAATGTCCCTTCGCATACTCGTACCCGTGTGTTCCTATCGACATATGTACTATCGATCAGTTTCCGACGCAGGTGTTCGCCACGAAGGTTTTTATAGGATCGTGGCGGCTTCGCCCGAAGTCGTCATCTCGCAGAGCCGCCAGTTCCGTTCGATCGGACGCCTCGGAGATCGCGTTTCGGGAGAGAGCGATCGCGCCTCGAGCGTGCCGTTTGAGAATTCTTAAGCGCGGGCGACGACAACGGCGGCGTAATGACGACGCTACGGACGCCGGGACCGACCCTCGGCGTAGTCGGTGGTGGACAGCTCGGGCGGATGCTCGCCGAGGCGGCCGGGCCACTCGGCGTCGAGGTGGTCGTCCTCGACCCGACGCCCGACTGTCCGGCGGCACCGCTCGCCCGCGATCAGATCGTCGCCGACTTCGACGACGAGGCCGGGATCCGCGAGCTCGCCGAACGTGCGGACGTCCTCACGTTCGAGATCGAACTCGCCGACCAGGACGTCATGGCCCGTATCGGCGAGGAGACCGGGACGCCGGTCCACCCGAAGCCGTCGACGCTCGAGACGATCCACGACAAACTCGTCCAGAAGCGCGAACTCGCCGAGGCCGGCGTTCCGGTGCCGCCGTTCCGCGAGGTCGAGGACGCCGACGACATCCGCGAGGCGATCGACGACTACGGCGCGCCGGTGATGCTCAAAGCCCGCACCGGCGGCTACGACGGGCGCGGAAACGTCCCCGTCGAGTCCAAAGCCGACGCCGAGGACGCCCTCGAGTCGGTCGCCGGTCCCGCGATGGTCGAGTCGTTCGTCGACTTCGAACGCGAGGTGTCGGTCATCGCCGTCAAGGGCGAGGACGAGGTCGCTACCTTCCCGCTTGGTGAGAACGTCCACGAAGACGAGATCCTTCGGAAGACGATCGTCCCCGCGCGCTCGAGCGAGCCCGTCGCGGAGCGCGCGTACGACGTCGCGCGAGATGTCCTCGAGGTGATGGACGGTCGTGGCGTCTACGGGATCGAACTGTTCGAGACGAGCGAGGCGCGTGGTGCCTCGGAAACCTCGAGCGGGAAAAGCCCGCGTGAGAGCGGGGGCGAGATCCTGCTCAACGAGATCGCACCGCGGCCACACAACTCCGGCCACTGGACGATCGAGGGAACCCAGACCTCGCAGTTCGAACAGCATGTCAGGGCCGTCCTGGGCTGGCCGCTCGGCTCGACGGCACTGCGTTCGCCGACCGTGATGACGAATCTTCTCGGCGACGTCGAGGCGGAGCGTCCCGCACAGCTCGAGGATATCGACGAGATCCTCGAGACGCCCGGCGCGGCCCTCCACTGGTACGGCAAGCGACAGGCCAGGCCGTTGCGGAAAATGGGCCACGTGACGCTGTCGGCACACGACGAGGAGACGTCGGTCGACGACCTGCTCGAGACCGCGCGTGCGCTCGAGGCCGCCGTGACGTTCCGGTCGTAGTCGCCCGGCCGCACTCGATTCCGCCGCCGTCTCGTTTACCATCGTTTGAAGTCACTTGCCCGACCATCACCGCCTATGAGCGACAGCGTCAGCGACTTGATCGACCGACTCCACGACGAAGCCGACCAGGATCGCCCGGCTGCGGAAACTCCCGACGTGGGGATCGTGATGGGAAGTGACTCCGACCTCGAGACCATGATGACCGGCGGTCGCCGCCGGGGGGCCTACGACGCGTTCGTCGACGAACTCGGGTTCGAGGAACAGACCGACTTCGAGGAGCCGCCCGAGTCCCGGTTTACGTTCGAGACGTACGTCACCTCGGCACACCGTACGCCCGAACTGATGTACGCATACGCCGAGACCGCAGAGGCACGCGGCATCGAGGTCATCATCGCGGGCGCGGGCGGGAAGTCCGCGGACCTGCCGAACATGACCGCCTCGATCGCCTATCCGCTTCCAGTCATCGGGGTGCCGGTCCAGGAGAAGTCCGTCGACTCGGTGATCGGCATGCCGACGGGCGCGCCGATCGTCGCCGTCGACGCGGGCAAGTCGTTCAACGCCGCACTGTCGGCAGCACAGATCCTCGCGCGCCAGCACGAACCCGTCCGCGAGCGACTCGCCGCGTACCACGAGCAGCTACAAGGCGAGGTCGGCGACGTCTCCCGCGAACTCCACGACCGAGGGACGCTCGAGTTCACGTCCGAGTGATCGCCGGTCGACTAGCCTCGGTGGCATTAATTCGCTGTTGTCGATTCGGTCCACGTCGAACGCGAGTGCGGCCACGCTCTCGGCAGGACGTTCGGCGTCTCGATACCACGAATGTTGTCGATTCCTGACTCACTCTCCTGGCGGCAGCCGCCGGTTCTCCTGCGATTTTCTCTTCATCTTCACCGACTATTCGCGAGTGGATCTGCATCCAGAACGGTCGACGGATGCGAAATCGGGCGAAAAGGAAAGAATCAACCCTTATATGGGTGCGTTTCCAACGGCCGAACGTTACGGAGATGAATGAATGGATAGCCATCGGGGCGCTGGCGCTCGTGGGGATACTGATTCCGCTCGGCATGATGTCGGTGTCGTATCTCCTGCGTCCGAGTGTACCCGAAACGAGTAAACGTGCCACCTACGAGAGTGGCGAGGTGCCGACAGGCGGGACGCGCATCCGGTTTAACATCCAGTACTACATGGTTGCGCTTCTTTTCGTCGTCTTCGACATCGAGACCGTCCTGCTGTTCCCGTGGGCGGTCATATACCGGGACGCGCTCGAGTCGGGAGAGGTGACGTTGATGCAGGCGCTCGGTCCGATGTTGCTCTTCGTCGCCATCCTCGTCGTCGGACTCGCGTGGGCGTGGCGCAACGGCGCAGTGCAGTGGGCAAAGAGCCCCCGTCAGGTCGAACTGGAGGCCAATCGACCATGAGTAACGAACCACGCCAACAGATCTACGACAGTACTGCCCCATCGACCGACACGCGGGAATCCCGCATGGGAGAGGGCGTCGACGACCGCTTCAACTCGAAGCTTCGAGAAGCGTTCGGCGCGTCGCCCTTTATTCTCACCAAGTTCGACAAGTTCATGAACTGGGTCCGCGGGTCGTCGATGTTCATGCTGCAGTTCGGGATCGCCTGCTGTAGCATCGAAATGATCCACTCGTACGCGATCAAACACGACCTCGACCGGTTCGGGGCTGGCGTTCCGCGTGCATCACCGCGACAGGCAGACGTCATGATCGTCCCCGGGACGATCGTCTCGAAGTTCGGACCGCGCATGAAGCGCGTCTACGACCAGATGCCCGAACCGAAGTTCGTCGTCGGCATGGGATCGTGTACGATCTCCGGCGGCCCGTTCCAGGAAGGGTACAACGTGGTCAAGGGTGCCGAAGAGATCATCCCGGTCGACATTCACGTCCCCGGGTGTCCACCGCGACCGGAGGCGCTCATCTACGGCGTCGCCAAGCTCCAGGAGCGAATCGCCAACGGCGAATCGTCACCCGTCGTCGTCAAGCCGTACGAACTCGAGGAGTTCGGCGACCTGCCGCGAGACGAACTGGTACAGAAACTGGCCGACCAGATCGACGAAGACGACCTCGTCATGCGTTACAACTGGGCTGATTCGCCATGAGTACGGAACTCGAGCGAGCAGTAACGGAGACGGTAACCGAAGAACAGCTCGAGGCGCTGGTCGGCGATCGCGCGCTCGCGCGTGACGATCACAAGAATGCGCCTGGCTTCGTCGTCCGTCCCGACGACGTCCAGGACGTCCTCTTCGACCTGCGCGACGAGGCGGGATTCGACCATCTCTCGTGTGTGACCGCCCAGCAGTACGAGGATCGGTACGAGTCGATCTACCACTTAAAGAAGTACGCCGATCCGACCCAGGAAGTGAGCATCGTCGTTCCCACGTCGGTCGACGATCCCGTCAGCCAGACGGCAGAGCCGGTCTTCCGGTCGGCCGACTGGGCCGAACGCGAGGCGTTCGACCTCGTCGGGATCGACTACGAGGGCCACCCCGACCCGCGTCGGATCCTCTTGCCGGAGACGTGGCAGGGCCACCCCCTCAGCCTCGACTACGATCAGGAGAAACCCCAGATCGTCACGCTCACCGAACACGCGAACCCGATCCAGCCCGACCACCGGGACGACGAGTCGGACACGATGTTTCTCAACATCGGTCCACACCACCCGGCGACCCACGGCGTGCTCCACGTCAAGACGGTGCTGGACGGCGAAACCGTCGCCGACGTCGATCCCGACATCGGCTATCTGCACCGCAGTGAGGAGCAGATGTGCCAGCAGGGCACCTACCGTCACCAGATCATGCCCTACCCGGACCGGTGGGACTACGTCTCGGCCGGCATCTTAAACGAGTGGGCCTACGCCCGTACCGCCGAGGATCTCGCCGACCTCGAGGTGCCCGAGTACGCACAGGTCATCCGGACGATGAGCGCGGAACTGTCCCGGATCGCCTCGCACATGCTGGCGCTCGGGACGTTCGCACTCGACGTCTACGGGGACTTCACGGCGATCTTCCAGTACGCGTTCCGCGACCGGGAGGTCGTCCAGGACATTTTGGAGGACCTCACCGGCCAGCGGCTGATGTTCAACTACCTTCGGCTGGGTGGCGTGGCGTGGGACCTGCCCGAGCCCCGCGAGGAGTTCTTCGCGAAGGTCCGGGACTTCCTCGACGACCTCCCGGCGAAAGTCGCGGAGTACAACGACCTCGTCACGTCGAACGAGATCTTCCAGATTCGGTGTGTCGACACCGGGATCTTAGAGCCCGAGGTCGCGAAACAGTACGGCTGTACCGGGCCCGTCGCTCGCGGCTCCGGGATCGACTACGACCTCCGGCGGGACGACCCCTACGGCTACTATCCGAACCTCGAGTGGAACGTCGTCACCGAGGACGGCTGTGACAACTACAGCCGCGTGCTCGTCCGGATGCAGGAAGTCGAGGAGTCTGCGAAGATCATCGAGCAGTGTATCGACCTGCTCGAGGAGTGGCCCGAGGACGAACGCAATATTCAGAGCAACGTTCCCCGGACGCTCAAGCCGGACGCCGACACCGAGACCTACCGCGCCGTCGAGGCCGCGAAGGGCGAACTCGGGATCTACATCCGGTCTGACGGAACGGACAAGCCGGGTCGATTCAAGATCCGCAGTCCGAGTTTCCACAACCTCTCGGCACTCGAGGAGATGACGAAAGGCGAGTATATCCCCGACCTGGTCGCGTCGCTTGGCAGCCTCGACATCGTTCTCGGGGAGGTGGATCGGTAATGCTGGCGCCGCTGCAAAACGGCGACACGTACCTGTTCCCCGAACGGATCGCCGACCTCACCGGGTTGAGCGAGTACGGCACTGCCGGCGACCTGGTCGCGGCGTTCATCGCCGCGTTCATCGTCGGCAACCTGATGCTCGCGATGACCGGGGTCGCCGGGCCGTGGGCGAAACGGAAGATCACGGCAGCGTTCACGGACCGGATCGCGGTCAACCGCGTCGGGCCGTTCGGCCTACTGATCATCGTCGCCGACGCCGTCCGGCTACTCTCGAAGGAGAACATTATCCCCGAGAACGCAGACCGGCCGGCCTACGACCTCGCGCCGATCGTCGTCGCGGGGTCGGCGATGCTCGGATTCGCCGTCATCCCGATGGGGTCGGGCGTGCAACTCGCCGATCCAGAAGTCGGCCTGGCGTACGTCTTTGCCGTCGCCGGCATCGCGAGCATCGGCCTGGTGATGGCCGGCTACGCATCCTCGAACAAGTACTCGCTGCTCGGCGGTCTCCGGGCGGTCGCACAGAACGTCGCCTACGAGATCCCGCTCGTCGTGACCGGGATGTCCGTGGTCATCTTCGCGGGCTCGCTGCAGATGAGTACCATCGTCGAGGCGCAGGCCGAGCCGCTGTTTACCGTCGCCGGCGTCGCCATCCCATCGTGGTACGCACTCATCAACCCGTTCGCGTTCGTGCTGTTCATCGTGGCCAACCTCGCCGAGGTCGGGCGGAACCCGTTCGACATTCCCGAGGCGCCAACCGAGATCGTCGCCGGGTATCAGACGGAGTACTCGAGCGTCTACTTCGTCCTGATCTACCTCGGTGAGTTCCTGCACATCTTCCTCGGCGGTGCGATCATCGCGACGATCTTCCTCGGTGGACCCGCCGGCCCGGTGTTGCCGGGCATCGTCTGGTTCATCATCAAGATCTGGGCGGTGTTCTTGCTTACCCAGTGGTTCCGCTCTGCGGTGCCGCGGGTGCGGATCGACCAACTCATCGAAATCGGCTGGAAGGGGATGCTCGTCCTCGCCTTTGCGAACTTCGTGCTCACCGCAATCATCGTGGGGCTGATAGCATGATCGGAATACTCAAATCGATGGCAACGACGATGAAACACGCGCTGGACGGCAACACGTTCACCGTCGAGTACCCGGAGACGACGCCGGACGTCTCGCCGCGGTTCCGCGGCGTCCACAAGTTCAGCCAGGAGCGGTGTATCTGGTGTCGCCAGTGTGAGAACGTCTGTCCGAACGACACGATCCAGATCGTCACCGACGACCAGCGACAGGGCGAACAGTACAACCTCCACATCGGACAGTGTGTCTACTGTCGGCTCTGTGAGGAAGTCTGTCCCGTCGACGCCATCCTGCTCACCCAGAACTTCGAGTTCACGGCTGACACGAAACACGACTTCGTGTACAACAAAGAGCAGCTGAAGGCAGTACCGTGGTACAAGGACATCGACCCGCTCGAGTCGCGCGAACCCGACAGGGGTGCGTGGATCGGCGAGGGCGAGGGAGAGGTCGATTACCAGTAAATCGGGCTGCCCGTCCCGTCTCGAAATCTACAAAGGGCATACCCAACCAGATCAAACCAATGACATACGAGCTGATCGCGTTCGCGCTGTTCGCGGTGGTGACGCTGGGCAGTGCGATCGGCGTCGTGCTCATGCAGGATCCGTGGCACTCCGCGCTCCTGCTGGGTGTGGCGCTTTTGAGCGTCGCGGTCTACTACGTGATGCTGGCGGCTGAGTTCGTCGCCGTCATGCAGGTCCTCGTCTACGTGGGCGGGGTCCTCGTTCTCATCGCGTTCGCCGTGATGCTCACGCAACGTAACGAATCCGAAGAGGTGGCACAGACATGACGACAGGACCCAGGTTACGACTCGGAAAGACGCTGGTTCCCGGCGTACTCGCCGTTGCACTGTTCGCGGTGATGGCGGCGATCGTCCTGAACACGCCGTTCGAATCGACGATGGCGGGTTATCCAGGCGACGTAAGCATCATATCGGAGATCGGATACGCGATGTTCGACATGACGGCGTTGCAGTCGACCGAAGGAGCGATCGGCGAGACCGAGCCGTTCCTCGCTGCGTTCCTGCTCGCCGCGGTCGTCCTCGACGCCGCACTCGACGCCTCGCTCGTGCTCGCAAAGCGCGAGGAGGAAGGCGAGGCGGTCACGGCGCTGACGAGCACCGAATCCTCGAGTGGCGCGACCGAGGCAAGCGGCGTCGCGGCAGACGGGGGTGAGAGGCAGTGAGCGTCCCCGTCGATTACTACGTGCTGTTGTCGATGGCCCTCTTCTGCATCGGGCTGTTCGGTATCCTGACGCGGCGTAACGCACTGATGTTCCTGATGTCCGTCGAGATCATGCTGAACGCGGCGAACGTCAACCTGATCGCGTTCGCGTTCTATCACGGCAACCTCACCGGCCAGGTGTTCGCGCTGTTTACGATGGCGCTGGCCGCCGCCGAGGTCGCCGTGGGGCTCGGGATCATCCTGGTGTTGTACCGTAACTTCCGCGACGTCGACGTGACAGTGCCGTCGGCAATGAGGTGGTAAATAGATGGCAACCGCATTCGAATTCGCACCGGCGATCGCGTTGTTCCCGCTCGCGGCGTTCGTCATCGCGCTGGTCTTCGGCGACTACATGCCGAAGAAGGGCGCGTTCGCAGGCATCTTCGCGACGGCAGGGTCGTTACTGCTCTCGCTGTGGGTGTTAGTGACCGTCGCGGGTGGTGAAGTGTACGACGAACAGCTCTACCAGTGGGCGGTCGGCGACCAGATCGGGTTCCACTTCGGTATCCTGCTCGATCCGCTGTCGGCGCTGATGCTCGTGATCGTCTCGCTGATCGCGTTGCTCGTCCACATCTTCAGCCTCGGGTACATGAACGCCGAAGGCGAGACCGGCCTGCGGCGATACTACGCCGAACTCGGGCTGTTCACCTTCAGCATGCTCGCGTTCGTCTTCGCGGACAACCTGCTGATGGCGTTTATGTTCTTCGAGCTCGTGGGGCTGTGTTCGTACCTGCTGATCGGCTTCTGGTTCCGCACGGAATCGGCTCCCTCGGCCGCGAAGAAGGCGTTCCTGGTCACCCGCTTCGGTGACTACTTCTTCCTCGTCGGCGTCGTCGCCATCGCGGCGACGTTCGGGACGCTCTCGTTCGCCGGAACCGAGTCGTTCCCCACGGCGGCCGAAGCCGCGATCGACAACGGCGAAACGCTGTTCGGCTTCGACGCCGAGACCTGGGTGACGATCACCGGCCTGCTCGTCCTCGGTGGCGTCATCGGCAAGTCCGCGCAGTTCCCGCTGCACACCTGGCTGCCCGACGCGATGGAGGGTCCGACCACCGTCTCCGCGCTCATTCACGCGGCGACGATGGTCGCAGCCGGTGTCTACCTGGTCGCCCGGATGTTCGGCTTCTACGCCCAGTCGCCGACGGCGCTGTCGATCATCGCCTTCGTCGGCGGCTTCACGGCGCTGTTTGCCGCGACGATGGGCGTCGTCAAAGACGACATCAAGCAGGTGCTCGCGTACTCGACGATCAGCCAGTACGGCTACATGATGCTGGGACTGGGTGTCGGCGGCTACGTCGCAGGCGTCTTCCACCTCATGAACCACGCCTTCTTCAAGGCACTCCTGTTCCTCGGTGCCGGTGCCGTTATCATCCTGATGCACCACGAACAGGACATGTGGAAGATGGGCGGCCTGAAAGACAAGGCTCCCGTCGCCTACTACACGTTCCTCTCGGGTGCACTCGCGCTCGCGGGAATCGTCCCGTTCTCGGGCTTCTGGTCCAAAGACGAGGTGCTGTTCGACGCGCTCATCGTCGGCCTCGAGCAACCACTCTTCCTCGCGGCCTACGCGATGGGGCTGATCGGCGTGTTCTTCACCGGCTTCTACACCTTCCGGATGGTGTTTCTCACCTTCCACGGTGAGCCGCGAACCGACGCCGCCAGAGATCCCCACCCGATCGGCTGGAGCGTCAAGGTACCGCTGATCGTCCTCGGCGTCCTCGCGCTGGTCGCGGGCGTCGTGAACCTCGCGCCGATCGGCAAACTCACCGGCGCCGATATCACCTTCCTCGAGTTCTGGCTCGACGGCGAGTACGGTGCGGTCGAAGGACTGACCTACCACGCCTACCACGAGGCGGTGCCGTTCGCCGAGGGCTACATCGGCACCGAGACGGTGACGATGCTCGCCGGCGCTGGACTTTCGCTCGGACTGGCGCTCGCCGGAGCTGGGCTGGCCTACTCGCTGTACAACGTCCCGGAGCCGGTACCCCACACGGAGAAGCTAGGACCGGTCCGGACGCTCCTGCGTAGCAACTACTACCAGGACGAGTACCAGGTCTGGCTCGCCGAAGGGCTCACGCTGCCGCTGTCTCGAGCCGCAGACCGGTTCGATCAGGGCGTCATCGACGGCGTCGTCAACGGCGTCTCGAGCGTGAGCCTGTTCGGAAGTGGCTGGATCAAACGGATCCAGACCGGCGTCGTGACGAACTACGCGGCGCTGCTGGTGCTTGGATTCATCGTATTACTCGTAGTTCTCGGTCTCCACGGAGGGTGGTTCGCATGATGATCGAAACGCTCATCGCGGTCGCACTGGTCGGTGCGCTGCTCACGTTCGTCGCACCGAATAAGGTCGCAGGAAAACTCGCGTTCGCCATCAGTCTGATTCCGGCGGCGCTGTCCCTGTGGATGTTCACCGCGTTCGACGGCAGTGGTAACGCCTTGCTCGACGGCCAACTCGCCTTCGAGTCCCAGATGGAGTGGATCCAGCTGGGAGAGTACTCGATTAGCTGGTTCGTCGGTCTCGACGGGATCAGCCTCCCGCTCGTCGTCCTGACGACGGTGCTGATCACGCTCGCGATCGTGAGTTCCTGGACACCGATCGACGACCGGCAGTCCCAGTTCTACGGGCTCCTGTTGTTCATCGAGGCGAATCTGATCGGCGTCTTCGCGGCGCTCGATTTCTTCCTCTGGTTCGTCTTCTGGGAGGCCGTCCTCATCCCGATGTACCTGCTGATCGGCGTCTGGGGCGGCCCGCGCCGGAAGTACGCCGCGATCAAGTTCTTCGTCTACACGAACGTGGCGTCGCTCGTGATGTTCGTCGCGTTCATCTCGCTCGTGTTCGGACTCGGTGACTCGGTGACGAGTTTCGCTCTGCCAGAGATCGCAGCGGCGATGCTCGAGGGTGGCCCCGGTTCGTTCGCCGGTATCGCGGGCAGTACGCTCGCCGCCGCCGTCTTCATCGCGATGTTCCTCGGGTTCGCGGTGAAGGTCCCGGTCGTTCCGTTCCACACCTGGCTGCCGGACGCACACGTTGAGGCACCGACCCCCGCGTCGGTGCTGCTGGCCGGCGTCCTGCTGAAGATGGGGACGTACGCCCTGCTCCGGTTCAACTTCACGATGTTCCCGGACCAGGTCGAGGCGTTCGCGATCCCTATCGCCGCACTCGCCGTCATCAGCGTCATCTACGGCGCGATGCTGGCGCTCGCACAGACCGACCTCAAACGGATCGTCGCGTACTCGTCGGTCTCGTCGATGGGTTACGTCATCCTGGGTCTCGTCGCGTACACCCAGTTTGGCGTCGGTGGCGCGACGTTCCAGATGGTCTCACACGGTCTCATCTCGGGACTGATGTTCATGGCCGTCGGCGTCATCTACAACGCCACGCACACCCGGATGGTGACGGACATGTCCGGGATGGCAGACCGGATGCCGATCGCCGTCGGCGTTCTCATCGCCGGCGCGTTCGGCTACATGGGCCTGCCGCTAATGTCCGGCTTCGCGGCGGAGTACTTCATCTTCTTCGGAGCCTTCGGTTCCGAGATGCTCGAGTACGCCCCCGCGTTCACCGCACTGGCGATGTTCGGCATCGTCATCGTCGCGGGCTACCTGCTGTTTGCGATGCAGCGGACGCTGTTCGGTCCGTATCGCCTCGAAACCGACTACGACGTGGGCCGTGCACCGCTTCACGACGTCGCACCGATGTTCGTGTTGCTGGCGCTGATCATCGCGCTTGGCGTGGCTCCCGAACTGATCTTCGACATGATTAAAGACGCAGTGGATCCGATCCTCGCGCTCGGAGGTGGTGCGTGATGGCGCCGCTGATCGAGCTCCACAGCTGGTCTGCGCTCGCGCCGATGCTGATCCTGGCACTGACGGGACTGGCGCTGTTCGTCTTCGACAGCATCAACCCGCGATCGACGAACAGGTCGGCCCTCGCCGGCATCTCGACGGCCGGGGCGCTCGCTTCGCTGGGCGTCGCCGTCTGGTACATCGTCGCCGGCGTCGGCGACCCCGCTCGCCGGGGGGCGTTCGACCTCTTCGGCGGCCAGTTGATCGTCGACCAGATGGCACTGTTCTTCATGGTCGTCGTCGCGGTCGTCACCGCAATGGTCTCGATCGCGAGCTACGACTACTTCCTCGAGCACGCCTACCAGGCCGAGTACTACTCGCTGATGTTGCTGGCTGCGACCGGCATGTCGACCATGGCGGCCGCAAACAGCCTCGTGACGGTCTTCATCGCGCTCGAGCTGGCCAGCCTGCCGTCGTTCGCGCTGGTGGCGATCCTCAAGACCAACCGCGGGAGCGTCGAGGCCGGTCTGAAGTACTTCCTGATCGGCGCGCTCTCGTCGGCGATCTTCGTCTACGGGATCAGCCTCGTCTACGGGGCGACCGGTTACATGCAACTCGACGCGATCGCCGCGAACCTCGAGGGTGCCGAAGGCTTCTCCGGCCTGCTCGGACTCGGCGTGGTGATGCTGATCGGTGGGTTCGCCTACAAGACCGCGAGCGTCCCCTTCCACTTCTGGGCGCCGGAGGCCTACGAGGGTGCGCCCGCGCCGATCTCGGCGTTTCTCTCGTCGGCGTCGAAAGCCGCCGGGTTCGTGATCGCGTTCCGCGTGTTCGCGACGGCGTTCCCGATCGAGACGATGGCCGGCATGGGAATCGACTGGACGCTCGCGTTCGTGATCCTCTCGATCGTCACGATGACGATCGGGAACTTCGCGGCCGCGACCCAGGAGAACGTAAAGCGGATGCTCGCGTACTCGTCGGTCGGTCACGCCGGCTACGCGCTGATCGGCCTCGCCGGGCTGACCGGGACCGGGAGCAACGACGTCGTCCTCGGTGCAGCGATGATGCACCTGCTGGTCTACGGCTTCATGAACACGGGCGCGTTCCTGTTCATCGCCCTGGCTGAGTACTGGGGCGTCGGCCGGACCTTCGAGGACTACAACGGCCTCGCGAAGCAGGCACCGATGGCCTCCGCTGCGATGACGATCTTCATGTTCAGTCTCGCCGGCATCCCGCCGTTCGGTGGCTTCTTCAGCAAGTACTTCCTGCTGACGGGCGCGATCGACGCCGGCTTGCTCGTCGTCGCAGTCGCGCTCGTGGTCAACAGCGCGCTGTCGCTGTACTACTACTCGCGGCTGGTCAAGGCGCTGTGGATCGAAGAGCCGGTCTTGGAGCGCGACTCGCTCTCGCAGCCGACCGGTCTCTACGTGGCGATCATCTTCGCCGCCGTGATGACCGTCGTTATCCTGCCCGGCTTCGGGCCGGTCGCAGACACTGCGATCGAGGCGGCCGCAGCGGTCGTCCCCTGATACGGTCTGCTGTACTCTGTTTCCCGGCGCACCCACGTGGCAGGTCGCAGGTGCGCCGGAACTGACGCAGAAGAGTTCGTATAAGCCGGTAGCTTTTAACCTTCCCAGTTGCAATCCGCGATATGATTTCCCGGCTCGTACTCGGGTGCGGGACTATCGGACAACGGATCGTCGAACGACTCGCCGAGTACGACGGTCACCTCCTCGTTATCGCCGACGACCCGGACGTCGTCGAGACGCTTCGAGACGAGAACGTTCGAGCGCGACGCAGCGATCCGACCGACCCGGACGTGCTCGCCGCTCTCGAGACGCCGGACGCCGTCTTCGTCGCCGACGACCGAACCGATCGAAACCGCCGCATTCTCGAGCTCGCGAGCGATCGGTTTCCGGAGGCCGCGTTAGTGGCACACCTCGGCGGGAATCCAGACGGCGAGGACGGGCAGGTCATCAGGTCGACCGCCGATCGCATCGTCGATCCGAGCCGGGACCTCGCCGAGTGGGTACTCGACCGGACGACGAGTCCGTCGGCGGAGAACGCACTGGCGTTGCGCCGAAAACTCTCGACGATCGACGGACGACTTGCCGTCGTGATGCACGACAATCCGGACCCGGACGCCATCGCGAGTGCCGTCGCACTCTGTGACATCGCGGCGACAGTCGACGTCGACGCGGACGCGTGTTACTTCGGCGAGATCTCACACCAGGAGAACCGAGCGATGGTGAACTTGCTCGACCTCGACCTGCGAAATCTCGAGCCGGAGGCGTCACTCGAGGAGTACGCCGCGTTCGCACTGGTCGATCACTCGCGGCCGGGTATCAACGACCAGTTGCCCGAGGAGTTGCACGTCGACGTCGTCATCGACCATCATCCACCGCACGGTCCGGTTCCGGCCGAGTTTTACGACCTGCGCGAGGACGTCGGCGCGACGAGTACGGTCCTCACCGAGTACCTAGAGCGGTTCGGTCTCGACCTCGATCGGCGGACAGCCACGGCGTTGCTGTACGGCATTCGAGTCGACACGAACGACTTCACGCGAGAGGTCTCCTCGAGTGACTTCCGTGCAGCAGCGACCCTGTTGCCCGCCGTCGACGCCAACGTGTTACGACAGGTCGAGGCACCGACGGTCGAAGGAGAGACGTTCGACACGATCGCCAGGGCGATCAAGAACCGAACCCGGCGCGGGTCGGTCGTCGTCGCGAGCGCCGGACGGCTCTCCAGTCGTGACGCACTTCCGCAGGCGGCCGATCAGCTCCTCACCATGGAGGACGTGGACACGACGCTCGTCTTTGGCTTCATGGGCGAGATGGTGTTTCTGTCGGCGCGGTCGCGAGCCGGCGAGATCGATCTGGGCGCGACCTTGCGGGACGCGTTCGACCCGATCGGAAGCGCGGGTGGACACGCCGACATGGCTGGCGCACAGCTCGAGATCGGCATTCTGGGTGGGGTAGACGACGAAGAGCAGGTCGACTCGATCAAAAGTGTCGTCGAAGAAGTGATCACGCACCGATTCTTCGAGGCGATCCGAACGCGTCCGGGAACGCCCGTCGGCGCGTACAGCCAGACGAGCGAGTGGTTGTTCGCCCCCGACGAAGGAGCGAGCGAGAACGCTTGACGTCCTCCGCACGGCGAACGCCGTGGGATTCCTCCGTGGGTATCACGGCCCGCATACGCGGGCTCCACCCCGGCTGTGAACGTGCGGGTTCACTGACGCGCCTTCAGCCCTCACACGGAGGGTTGTGGTGGTCTTGGGTATCTGCTCGGCGTAGCCCTCCCGATGAGGGAGTGGCTCCCAGCGGCGTCCAGCGCACTGGGCAGTGGGCCACGCCATCGGCCTGACCCTCGATTCCAACCACGAGTGAGGGTCGTCGAGTAGCATGCCAACCACACTGCTGGTTGGGCTGCGAAGGGTGTGTTTGTGTGTAGGAGTGTGAGACCTACTCGTAGCCATGGTGAGCGTGAGCGGGTTCCCCGCAGCAGCATGCCGCATGCCTCTGTCGAATAACGTGGAGATTCGTCTTAAACCTTTCAGATTGCGTGGGTGATTCGGGGGAGTCGTGTCGCGTGGTTTGATGCAGTAGTGACGGCTTCATCCCACGAGTAAACTCATGGGCTTTCGCCTGTATATCGTGTAAGGGAGGTTTTTTCGCCGTCGTCACACTACAGTAGGACATGGTGTACGCGTCGGACGACAGCAAGCCGCGGGTAAACGAGTACATGACGCGGGACGTGGTGACCGTGTCACCCGACGCGACGGTCGGTAACGTCGCAAAACGCATCGCCGAGAGCGACGAGCACAGCGGATTTCCGGTCACGGATCGGCGTCGCGTCGAGGGGTTCGTCAGCGCACGCGACCTGCTGTTGGCCGACGACGGGGAGCCGATCTTCAAGGTGATGGCGACGGACCTGATCGTGGCTCATCCGGACATGAAAGTCGACGACGCCGCCCGGGTGATCCTCAGATCCGGCATCCAGAAACTCCCCGTCGTCGACGACGCCGGCAACCTGGTGGGGATCATCTCGAACGCCGACGTCATCCGCAGTCAGATCGAGCGAGCGACGCCGGAGAAGGTCGTGAAACTGATGCAGACACTCGAGAACATCCACTCGATCGAGCTGCGACAGGAGCGTCGGACGGTCCCGCTTCGCGAACTCGTCCCGACGCAGGGTCGAGTCTACGCCGACGAACTCGAGGGACGACGATACGAACTCGAACACGGGCTGGCAGAGCCGCTCGTGGTCATCGACAACGGCGGGACGTTGCTGTTGGCCGACGGTCACCACCGCGTACTCGCGGCGGATCGACTGGGGATCGACGAGATGGATGCGTACGTGATCGTCATCGACCAGGAGATCGACCTGGGGATGGCCAGGACCGCCGAGAAAGAGGACCTCGAGAGCCTCGAGGACATCGAAGTCGTCGATTACGCGCGCCATCCGCTCGTGGAGACGACAGAGCGGCTACAATCGGGCGACGAGTAGCCGGCGGTGGGTGTCAGCTCGGAAACTCTTAATGCCGCCCCGCGCCTGAACCCGGCAACGATGGTCGAGGTACCGGGCGGAATCGATCGGCAGCCCTCGAGCAGTCGCGTCGCGAACGACCGGCGTTCGACGAGCAACGAGTCGAGGGAACCGGTCCTCGCAGTCGAGAACCTGACGAAAACCTACGGGAGCAACGCGAGCGCAGTACGGGCGCTCGACGGGATCGACTTCGAGGTCGAACGCGGGGCCGCGGTCGGTCTCCTCGGACCCAACGGAGCGGGGAAGACGACGGCGATCAAGACGCTTCTCGGGCTGGTCGTTCCCGACGAGGGGACCGCCGTGATCGACGGCGTCGACGTCGGTTCGAACCCCCGTGTGGCGTACCGTTCGGTGAGCGCGATGCTCGAGGGTGCGCGCAACGTGTACTGGCGGCTCACGGTTCGCGAAAACCTCCGGTTTTTCGCGCGGCTGGGCGGGCGACCGGCGGACGAAGCGCGAATCGACGAGTTGATCGGTGAGGTCGGGTTGGCCGACAGAGCCGACGTGACGGTCAACGAACTCTCCCGCGGGATGAAACAGCGGACGTCGCTCGCGTGTACGCTCGTCCGCGAGACGCCCGTCGCCTTCCTCGACGAACCGACACTCGGACTCGACGTCGAGAGTTCACGGGAGTTGCGGACGACTCTTCGACGGATGGTCGAGGCGGAGTCCCGAACGATTCTGCTCTCGAGTCACGACATGGACGTCGTCGAGGAGGTCTGCGACCGCGTCGTCGTCCTGAACGAGGGATCGATCGTCGCGGACGACACCGTCGAGAACCTCGTCGACGTCTTTCGGACGCAGACCTACCGCGTCACCGTCGACGGAACGCTGTCCGGCGCGTACCGACGCACGCTCGAGGAACGCTTCGGCGCCGAAAACTGGGCGCAGACGGGTACTCGCCAGCGCTTCGACGCGACGAGAGCCGAGGGAGAGCGGTTCTACGAGATGATGGACGTCGTTCGGGCATCGTCGTGTCCGCTGGTGAGCGTCGACGCCCTCGAGCCGAACCTCGAGGACGTCTTCGTTCGGCTCACGAGCGAGGACGAGCGATGAGTCAACTCGGATTACTCGTCCGTGCGGTCGTGGAGAAACAGCTCATCCTGCTCCGCCGCTACTGGATCAACACGATCACGCTGCTCGTTACGATGTACGTCTTCTTCGCGATGATCTTCTACGGCGGACAGGCGGTCGCCGGTCCCGCGATCGAGGAGTCTCTCGACGGTATCGTCGTCGGCTTCTTCCTGTTTACGGCGACGACCTCGGCCTACTTCGGCGTCGCCGGAAACGTCATGCGCGAGGCACAGTGGGGGACCCTCGAGCAGTTGTTCATGTCGCCGTTCGGGATCGGCCGCGTGATGGCCGTCAAGTCGGTGTACAACGTCGCGTTCAGCGTGATCGTCGGACTGGCGCTGCTGGGCTGTATGCTGGTCACGACAGGCCGGACGCTGCGTCTCGACGTCCTCACCGTGGTTCCGCTCTCCGTGCTCGCGATCCTTCCCGTGGTCGGAATCGGCTTCGTTTTCGCGGGGCTGTCACTTCTGTACAAGCGCATCGAGAACGTCACGCAACTGGTGCAGTTCGCGTTCGTCGCGCTGATCGCGGTGTCGCCGACGGACGGCCGCGAGTATCTCCTCGCGTTACCGCTGAGCCAGGGCAGCGACATGCTTCGGGAGGCGATGACCGACGGCACTCGACTTTGGGAGTTCCCGCTCGCGGACGTTACGATTCTCGTCGTCGTCGGCCTCGCGTACCTGTCGGTCGGCTACGCCGCCTTTCACTGGCTCGTATACCGCGCGCGTAAACTCGGCGTCCTCGGTCACTACTGATACTGTCCAGCAGTATGCGTCCCGCGTTCCGATCTGCACCCAGGTCACTGGCATCCGATGCACCGCCGTCGACTCGAGCGGCGGGTTCGACACTCGTCGTCACACTCGGTCGTTTCCGGCCCGGTTTTCGAGTTCGTCACCCAGTTGTCGGGCTCTAACGATCACGTACAGCAACACCACGCCGGTTCCGACGGCGACGACGAACTGCCCGGCGACGGCGAACAGTAACGAAATGCCACTCCCGGAGAAGATCGACGCCAGCAGGAAAGACAGGGCAGCGATCGCACCGAAGACCAATACGAGTTTGGCGATCGGGACTGCTTCCTCGAGAATCCAGTCGGTGTCGACGTCTCCGGTTTTCGGGTCGAAAAACAGGCGATTGGGCGGCATTAATCGGATATTACGATCAGAGATTGTTGAATCTTTGGAGTGTCTGATCGACCGACTCGAACCGATCGGTGACGGCGATCGACGCGCGGTAGGGAACGTCACGTCGAGCGACGGGTGGAGAGGGTTATGTCGTCACGCGAGGTAGGCCGCTCTATGGCTTCGACACCTGAGCGCGTGCTCATCGCGGGAGCGAGCGGGGACACGGGACAGGAGGTTCTCTCCGTGCTCCGGCCGACGGAACTGACTATCCGGGCGACGACGCGATCGCACGCCACCGTCGACACGCTCGAGAGACTCGGCGCGGACGAGGTCGCCGTCGTCGACTTTTTCGAGTCGGCCGACGCCGTCCGAGCCGTCGAGGATTGCGACATCGTCCTGTGTACGCTCGGATCGCCGCCCGGCATCCGTCACACGCTCGGCGGGAAGCTGGTCGACCGGACCGGCGTGATCAATCTCGTGACCGCAGCAGTGAGCGCTGACGTCTCGCACTTCGTCCTCGAGAGCGCGATCGGTGTCGGCAGTTCCACAGCGGGGATGCCCATTCCCGGGCGACTCCTCCTGTGGGGTTCGCTCCGAGCCAAACGGGACGCAGAGACGTCGCTCCGACGATCGGGACTCGGCTACACGGTGATTCGTCCCGGCAGGCTCACGAACGATCCGCCGAGCGGGGAGGTGCTCGTCGGTGAAGGTGGCGACACCGTCTCGGGATCGATCTCCCGTGCGGACGTCGCACGCGTGATGGCTGTGGCTCCGTTCACCCCGGAGGCGCGCAATCGGACGTTCGAGGTCGTCAGCCGCGACGGACTCCGCGGATCGCCGAAGAACCTCGTCGCCATCGACTGGGAGTACGAACGGCTCGGAATCGAGGTCGAACACGGGCGAGTGCAGTCGTGACGCTGCGATCGCTCGAGACCGTCGCCGAACGGTTCTCCGGGAGCGTGGCCGTCCGCACTGCGTTCGGCGAACCGATCGACGTCGGCGACCGGACGATCGTCCCGGTGGCTCGAACGGCCTGTGGGTTCGGCGGCGGGTTCGACGGGGGAAGACCAGAATCGGACGAGGAGTCGGCGATTCCGTCGAATCGCGACGCTGGCGGCTACGGCGGTGGGTTCGTCGTCCGACCGCTGGGCGTGATCGAGATTACGGACGACGGGACGCGATTCGTCCGCGTCGAAGATCGACGTCGCCTGTTCGCTACGCTGCTCGTGGGGTATCTCGTCGGCTGGGTGATCGGTCGTCGATGAGAAGAAAACCGGCTACGAGAGAGACGTAGCCGGCCGCTCGAGGGGGCCTCGCATTCGTCATCCGTCGCGGCACCCGTATTTCCCGGAATCCTTAATGGACTATCCGCCAAATAACAGATTATGTACGACGACGACGATCTAGCGGACATTCGGGAGGCTAAATCCGAGTGGGAGGCCGAAACCCTCGAGCCAGTCCTCGAGCGGCACGGCGAACGCCAGGATCGGTTCGCGACGGTCTCGAACCTCGAGGTCGATCGTCTCTACACGCCAGCGGACGTCGCGGACCTCGACTACCTCGAGGATCTCGGCTTCCCCGGCGAGGAGCCGTACACTCGCGGGCCGTACCCGACGATGTACCGCGGTCGGACCTGGACGATGCGCCAGTTCGCCGGGTTCGGAACGGCAGAGGAGACCAACGACCGCTTTCACTACCTGATCGAGCAGGGCCAGACCGGGCTATCGACGGCGTTCGATATGCCGACACTGATGGGGATCGACTCGGACGATCCGATGAGCGAGGGCGAAGTCGGCAAGGAGGGCGTCGCCGTCGACACCCTGCGGGACATGGAGATCCTCTTCGAGGGTATCGACATCGGCGAAGTCTCGACCTCGTTTACCATCAACCCCTCCGCACCAGTCATCTACGCGATGTACGTCGCCCTCGCCGACCAGCAGGGCGTGCCGCGCGAGCAGATCCGGGGAACCCTCCAGAACGACATGTTCAAGGAGTTCATCGCCCAGAAGGAGTGGGTCATCCCGCCGGAGCCCTCGCTCGATCTCGTCACCGACGTCGTCGAGTTCAGCACCGAAGAGACCCCGAAGTTCCACCCGATCTCGGTATCGGGCTATCACATCCGCGAGGCGGGCTCGACGGCTGCCCAGGAACTCGCTTTCACGCTCGCGGACGGCTTCGGCTACGTCGAAGACGCGATGGATCGGGGGCTGGACGTCGACGACTTCGCCCCGCGACTCTCCTTTTTCTTCAACTGTCACAACTCCTTTTTCGAGGAGATTGCGAAATACCGCGCGGCTCGGCGCATCTATGCCCGCGTGATGGATGCGTGGTACGACGCCGAGCGTGCGGAATCCAAACGGCTGAAGTTCCACACGCAGACGGCCGGCCAGTCGCTGACCGCCCAGCAGCCGCTTAACAACGTCGTCCGGGTGACGATCCAGGCGCTCGCGGGCGTCCTCGGCGGCACCCAGAGCCTGCATACCAACAGCTTCGACGAGGCGCTCGCCCTGCCGAGCGAGAAGGCAGTACGGGTCGCCTTGCGCACCCAGCAGATCATCGCCGAGGAGTCCGGCGCGGCCGACATCGCCGACCCGCTCGGCGGCTCGTTCGCGGTCGAAACGCTCACCGACGAGATCGAAGCGCGGACGATGGAGTACATCGAGCACATCCGCGAGATGGGCAACGGCTCCGTCCGCGACGGCATCCTGCAGGGCATCGACGACGGCTACTTCCTCCGGGAGATCCAGGAAGCCTCCTACGAGTACCAGGAGCGCGTCGAAGCTGGTGAGGAGGTCGTCGTCGGCGTCAACGAGTACACCATCGAGGAAGACACCAGCCCCGAGATCCTTCAGGTCGACGAGACCGCACAGGAGCGCCAGCTCGAGCGACTCGAGGAGACCAAAGCGGAACGCGACGACGACGCCGTCGAGGAGTCCCTGACGGCGCTGCGCGAGGCGATCGACCGCGGCGAGAACACGATGCCGTACATCGTCGACGCCGTCAAGGCGTACGCGACGATGGGCGAGATCATGCAGGTCTTCGAAGAACAGTACGGGGCGTACTCCGAACGGATCGGGCTCGCCTAGGCCCACCTCGTTCCCGAATCTCTGATTTTCTCCCGTCTCGAGGTGTCGCCGCCGCGTAGACGCGCGTGTTACCTCGTCGCAATCACCGTACTGAAAGTGAAAATCGCAAGACTCCGCCGACTGCTATGGGAACACTTATCCCGTTTATGATCGATGTTTTCGGTGACCATGGCAGAGGAAATCGAAGAGGCGGAGGTCGAACTCGAGGCGCGCCTCGAAGACCAGGAGACGTTCGAGCCGCCGGAATCGTTCGTCGAGCAGGCGAACGTGACGGACGAGTCGATCTACGAGGAGTTCGAAGAGGAGTGGCCACAGTGCTGGGAGCAGGCGGCCGACCTCCTCGAGTGGGACGAGCCGTACGACACCGTCCTCGAGGACGAAGAGGCACCGTTCTACGAGTGGTTCACCGGCGGGGAGCTCAACGCCTCGTACAACTGTCTGGACCGTCACGTCGAAGACGGCGCGAAAAATCGCGCGGCGATCAAGTGGGAGGGCGAGCTGGGCGAGACCCGGACGTACACGTACGGCGACCTGCTGAACGAGGTCGAGGCGTTCGCAGCGGCGCTCCGCGACCTCGGTGTCGAGGAAGACGACGTGGTGACGCTGTACATGCCGATGATCCCGGAGCTGCCGATCGCGATGCTCGCGTGCGCTCGCATCGGCGCACCCCACAGCGTCGTTTTCGCTGGCTTCTCCGCAGAGGCGCTTGCGACCCGGATGAACTCGGCCGACAGCGAATACCTCGTCACCTGCGACGGCTACTACCGTCGCGGCGACGCCCTGAACCACAAGGAGAAAACCGACAAAGGGCTCCGGCAGGTCGACCACGACGTCACGTCGATCGTCGTCGACAGACTCGGCGACGAACTCACGCACTTCCTCGGCGAGAACGCGTACGACTACGACGACCTCGTCACAGAACACGAGGGCGCGTCGGTCGAGCCGGTCTCGCGAGACGCCGAGGACATGCTGTTTCTGATGTACACCTCGGGAACGACGGGCAAACCGAAGGGCGTCAAACACACGACCGGCGGCTACCTCTCGTATGCGACCTGGACCTCACACGCCGTGTTGGACATCGAGCCGGAGGACACCTACTGGTGTTCGGCGGACATCGGCTGGATCACGGGCCACTCCTACATCGTCTACGGGCCGCTCGCGCTCGGGACGACTACCGTCATGTACGAGGGGACGCCCGACTACCCCGAGCGCGATCGCTTCTGGGAGATCGTCGAGAACCACCGCGTGGACATCTTCTACACGGCACCGACGGCGATCCGGGCGTTCATGAAGTGGGGCGCGGAGTATCCCGAGCGACACGACCTCTCGTCGCTGCGCCTGCTGGGGACGGTCGGTGAGCCGATCAACCCGCGGGCCTGGAAGTGGTACTACAAGTACATCGGCAACGAGGAGTGTCCGATCGTCGACACCTGGTGGCAGACCGAGACCGGCGGCATGATGGTCACCACCCTGCCGGGCGTCTGTACGATGAAACCCGGCTCTGCCGGGCCACCGTTGCCCGGCGTCGACGCCCGGATCGTCGACGCCGCCGGCGAGGAGGTCGAACCGGGCGAAGCCGGCTACCTCACGGTCCAGAAGCCGTGGCCCGGGATGCTCCGGACGCTGTACGACAACGACGAGCGATTCATCTCCGAGTACTGGCAGGAGTACTCCGACGAAGACGCCGACGAGTGGGTCTACTTCCCCGAGGACGGCGCGAAGATCGACGGCGACGGCTACGTCACCGTCCTCGGCCGGGTCGACGACGTCATCAACGTCTCCGGCCACCGCCTCGGCACGATGGAAGTCGAGTCGGCGATCGTCGGCGTCTCCGGCGTCGCCGAAGCCGCCGTCGTCGGCGGCGACCACGACCTCAAAGGCGAGGCCGTCTACGCCTACGTGATCCTCGAGGACGGTCAGGAACCGACCGACGCCATGCGCGAGCGGATCGTCGACGGCGTCGTCGACGCGATCGGGCCGATCGCTCGTCCCGAAGAGGTCGTCTTCACGCCTGAACTGCCCAAGACCCGTTCGGGCAAGATCATGCGCCGGCTGCTCGAGGACATCGCCAGCGGCAACGAACTCGGCAACACCTCGACGCTTCGCAACCCCGAGATCGTCGACGAGATCGCACAGCGCGTCGGCGACGACTGATCGTCGCCGTCGTCACGCGCGCTCGTCGAACCGCGCGGCCACCGCGACGACGACGAGGGCGACCCCGAGTCCCGCGCCGACGCTCACCGCGCCGTACAGCGCGAACGAGAACGGGGTGATCGGGAACGAACGCGAGAACAGGGTCGTCTCCTCGAGGCCAGTTCGCGCTGGAACGGCGTAGCCGAGGATCGCACCCAGGAGGCCAGTGACGGCGACGAGGCCGACGAAGAACCCGAGGACGACGGCTCGGCCGGACCGATCGATCACGCACGCCGGTTCGGTCGATCGAGAGTAGACTTTTGCGCTTGCACGGTGTGGCACCCACCATGAGCGAAAAGGAGTGGCTCCTGGTCGTTCTCGTCGGGATCGCCGTCCTGATGGCGGTGACCGGCTTCGTTCTCGTGATCAACTGAACCGCTCGTCTATCCTTCGATCGCCCTCGCCACGTAGTAGGTAGTGATCGCGAGCGCGACGACCATCGACCCGAGGATAGCAAACTGCAACAGCGACTGCAACGGGTCGATCCCCCACGGATTGAACACCGCGAACACGGCGACGAAAAACAGGATGATCGACAGCGGAAAGAGGTTGACGGCGACGTCGAGGGCCGTCTCGGTGTCGACGAACTCCAGGTCCATAGCGATCCTACCACGGGAGCGCTAAAGGCCGTTGGGAGGCGTCGGAGTTCTGTCACACGGCCGTTCGATACCGTCCAGCAACGGCACCGAACACGGTCATCACGCCCGCGACCGCGATCGCGAAGCCGCGACTCGAGAGCCCGTATCGGTCGGCGACGGAGACGCCGGTCAGTCCGTCACCGGTGCTCGCTCCGTACAGGACGACGCCAGAGAGCGTGAGGAGCGCGCCGAACGCCGCGAGCGTGGGCCACGGACTCGAGACGTAGCCCGACTCCCTGAGGATGCCGGCGACGCTGGCCGAGAGCAACAGCAGGCCACCGACGGCGATCGGGACGACGTCGACGACGATTCCGGTCTCTGAGAGGACGACCCCGAGCGCGACGAAGATCGGCCACGGGCTCGAGGAGCCGACTCGATCCGCGCGTTCGGTCCGGTCGGTCATACGCGTGGTACGACGGCACGGAAGGAAGAACTTCGCCCCGTCTGGGTAGCGGGTGCGCGTTCACACGTCCCGTTCGACGACGAACTCGGTAAACTCCTCGAGTTTCGCCGTCGATTCGGGGTCGAAATCGACCGCTCTGACGTGCTCGCGGGCCTGCGCGGCGAGGTCGAGCGCCCGATCGCGGGCGTACTCGATGCTCCCCGTCTCTTCGAGGATCGACAGCGCTTCGCGGATCTCCTCGTCGGTGTTCTCGTCGGCCTCGAGGATCTCCTCGAGTCGGCGAGCGTCGGTGGGGTCGCTCTCTGCGATGGCGTGGATGACCAGCAGCGTCTTCTTTCCCTCGCGGACGTCGTTGCCGAACTCCTTGCCGAACTCACCGGCGCGACCCAGGGAGTTTTCGACGTCCAGGATGTCGTCGCCGATCTGGAAGGCGATCGAGGTCAGTTCGGCGTACCTGGCGACGTGCGATTCGACGTCTGCGGGCTGGTCGGTGAGGATCGCTGCGAGGCGGGCGACGATACGGCCGAGACAGCCGGTCTTGCAGGCGGACATCTCGAGGTACTGCTCGTGGCCCACCCTGACTTCACGTTCGTTGTGCCAGCAGATGTCCATCCCCTGGCCGAGGTGGGTCCGGTTGAGTTCGTAGGTAAGCATCTCGTAGGCGGCGAGACGCGTCTCCGGCGAGAGGCGTCCCGAATCGTGCGTGAGAATCTTGAATGGCAGAAAGTACATCGCGTTCCCGGCGTTGAGTGCGACGTCTTTGCCGTAGACGTGGTGTAACGCCGGTTCGCCGCGCCGCATCGTCGCTTCGTCTTCGACGTCGTCGACGATGATCGTCCCGTTGTGGAGGATCTCTGGAATGCACGCGTACGGAAGGTACGCTTCTGGATCTTCACCGAAGGCCTCGACGAACACGAGAAAGAGCACGGCTCGCCAGCGTTTCCCACCGCGGTCGAGCAGATCCCAGATGGGTGCTGCGAGCGCGCGCTGGATACCGACTGGATCGTACTCGTAGGTCGGCTCGCCGAAGAACGACTCGAGGTAGTCAGCGTCGACGTCTCGAGGAAGAAAGTCGGCGATCGCATCGTCTATCATCGGCCGCCACTCGGCAAGCGTCTCCCGCATACCTATCACCGTGACGGAGCGCCGTGAAAAACTTTCAGTTCCGATTTTAGAACGCACAATTGGTTTATCGTTGTTCCAGAACGCTTAACTCTCTCGGTCGGCCAGAGGAGATCATGGCCGACGAAGACGAACTCCGTGAGCAGTTGACCGAAGCGTTCGAAGGCGCAGATTACCCGGTGCAAAGCCAGATGGACCTCGTCCCCGCGCTCCCCGACGGGCCAGGGACGACGTTCGAGTCCGGCGACGTCAGTTTCACCGCGATGGAACTCGGCACCAGACTCTCGAGTCACCAGGAGTTCCCCTACGAGGACGTCGACTCGCTGGTCGACGACGTGATCGAGGGGCTGAAAGCCGAAGGCGAACTGTAGACGGTCGGTTCGGCGATCGCGTACTGTCTCGCCGGAACTCGTTCTCGCAGTTGGATCGTACCGGATAGCAGCCTCGCCGCCCACAGCCGCCCTCGAGCCAGAACAGTTAGGCCACGTCGCCGCCACCGTCGAGACATGAGCAACTGGATCGGTGAGACGTTCACCAGCGACGTTGGCTGGACTCACTTGGAGACGCTCGTCGACGTCGGCAACCGGATGGCCGGAAGCGAGGGCGAACGCGTCGCCGCCGAAGCGACCCGCGACGCGCTCGCCGACGTCGGCGCGCGCGACGCGCGCCTCGAGACGTTCGAGATACAGGGCTGGACGCGCGGCGAGAGTTCGCTCTCGGCCGGCGACGAGTGCCTCGACTGTATCGCGCTTCCGCGGAGTCCGTCCGAGAGCGCCACCGCGCCGCTCGTCGACCTCGGCTACGGCCTCCCCGAGGACTTCGACGAGGCCGACCTCGAGGGGCGCATCGTCATGGTCAGAAGCGACGTTCCGTCGTACGCGGACCGCTACGTCCACCGCCGAGAGAAGTACTACCACGCAGTCGAGGGCGGTGCCGTCGCGTTCGTCTACCGCAATCACGTCGAGGGCTGCCTCCCGCCGACCGGCAGCGTCGGCACCGACGAGGACCCGATCGGCGCGATCCCGGCCGTCGGCGTCTCGAGCGAGGTCGGTGCGCGCCTCGCCCGGCGATTCGAAGGCGACGACGTCGAGGTGGCCGTCGAGGCCGACGCGTCCGGCCCGGCGGAGAGCCAGAACGTCCACGCGGAACTCGGCCCGGACACCGACGAGCGCGTGCTCGTCACCAGCCACGTCGACGCCCACGACGTCGCCGAAGGCGCACTGGACAACGGTGCCGGCACCGCGACGGTCGTCGAGATCGCGAACGCCCTCGCCAGCCGCGAGGACGAACTCGACACTCGCGTGGAGTTCGTCGTCTACGGCGCGGAGGAAGTCGGACTCGTCGGCTCGAGTCACCACGCCGCGGTCGCCGACCACGACGAGATCAAGGCGATCGTCAACAACGACGGCGTCGTCCGCGATCGGACCCTCTCGGTTCACACCCACGGCTTCGACGACCTCGAGGATGCCGTCGAAGGGGTCGCCGACCGGTACGGGCATCCCATCGAGACGATCCCGCGACTCAGTCCCCACAGCGACCACTGGCCGTTCGTCCAGTGGGGCGTCCCCGGAACCCACGTGATGAGCACCTCCGACGACGTCGGTCGCGGCTGGGGCCACACCGCCGCCGACACCCTGGACAAACTCGAGAAACGTGACCTCCGTGAGAGTGCGATCCTTCTGACCGAACTCGTCGTCGCACTCGCCGGCGACGACGTCGAGATCGACCACAAAGAGCCGGCAGAGATCGCCGACGCGCTCGAGGCAGAAGATCTCGCGAGAGGCATGCAGATCACGGGCGACTGGCCCTACGACGAGTAGACATCCGCACGCTTTTGGTCGGTGCCCGGGAAGTGAGCGACATGACCTCCGCCGAGTGGACGCCGGACGACGACCCGCTCGTCGGCATCGTCGACGAGGAGGGATGTGTTGTTTCGGGTGAGCGTGCCGACCTGGTGGCTGACCTCGAGACGGTCGTCGCCGACGCCGGCGGGGACGTCGTCTGTGGGCCGATCGATCGGCTCACAGAGCGGGAGCCGTCCGTGCTCGTCGCCGTCGGCGAACCGGCGCTGCTCGCGGCCGTCCGCGCAGAGACGACCGTTCCCGTTCTCCCCGTCGACGCCGGCCGCGGCATTCGGTCGGTTCCCTCCTCGCGACTCGCTGCAGCGGTCCGGACCGTCCTCGACGGCGAGAGTCACCGACGACAGTGGCCAGTGCTCGATGTCGCCGTCGACGGTGACGGTCGATACCGGGCACTGTTCGACGTCACGCTCGTGACCGACGAACCCGCACGCATCTCGGAGTTCGGCGTTCGAAGTCGCGACCGGGAGGTTGCGCAGTTCCGGGCCGACGGCGTCGTCGTCGCCACGCCCGCTGGAAGCCATGGGTACGCGGACGCCGCAGGCGGGCCTCTGCTCTCACCCGCGATCGACGGCGTCGCCGTCGTCCCTATCAGCCCGTTCGTCACGCAAACGCGGCACTGGGTCTTGCCGGACGACGACCTCTACCTCTCGGTCGAACGCGAGGAAGGCCCCGTCGCGCTCTGTATCGACGACGACGCAGTCGCGACGATCACTCCCGACTCGACGGTTGTGATCGCCGCGAGCGGATCACTCTCGACACTCGTCGTTCCAGACGGCCGTGGCTACTTTGGATCTCCGGACTCGTCGGCCTGACCGTCTACCGACACCGGCCATCGCTCGGCGTCATTGGAAAAACTCTAATGGTCGAACGACCGACGTTGAACTATGATCACAGCTTCGCTGCTCGGACCGGTCGACATCCTCGCACAGGAGGTGGTCTCCGGCGTCGCGATCATCGAGTTCGTCCTGCTCGGACTCGTGATAATCAACCTCGCCGCACGCATGATTGCACACCGCGGCTACGTCAACGCCGCACGCGAAGACGGTGCTGACGGTGTCTCTCGGAGCCTCTTCCTCGAGGCCACGGACGTGCTGATCGTCCTCGGTGGATTCTACTACGCCACCGTCCACCTCCACGGCGGCGTCGTCTTCGCGACGCTCGCGGTCGGGATGTTCATCACCGACTTCTTCGAGTTCGAAGCTCGCCTCGTCGAGGCTCGCAAGGACGCCCCGCTCGAGCGGCCGAAGGCTGCGCTCTTTGCGTCCGCGCTCGTCTTCCTGTACATCGCGTACCAGTCGCTTTTCTTCATCATCAAGCCGCTCTGGGACGCGGTCATCTAGCTGGCTACCAGCCGGCCAGTCTTCGCCCGACGATCCGACCAGAGCCGATACCACCGACCGCTCCAGTCGCCATCGGTCAGTGCGGCCGAGTACGGCCCGGAGCAGCTTTCTCTCCGTTCTCTTCGGGCCGGCTCCCTCCCATCTCGTAACTCGAGTGTGACGCGACGCCACCGATGTCGATCGGTCGTCGTCATCGACTTCGAGTCGGCGGTCCGACGTGGCTGCCAGCGACGGCGGTTCGACGTACGGGGGCTGCCCTCGACAACGATCGCGACCCGGCCGGCGGTTGCTCCGGGAAACAGTTACAGCAGGCGTTATGAAACGATTCACACCTCCCGCCGAAGCGGTCGAGGTCGGCGATCGCCCACCGGCGGTGGACGCCGTATCACGAGAGGTGACTGTCGACTGGGTCAGCAGATGCGCGAGTCGCTACATGCATCGGTCGACACGGGTGCAGCGCAGTGGCCCCTACTCGAGGGGAAGAAAAACGGGAAAATCGGCGCGGCAGTTCGTCGACGGTTCAGTTCGAACTCGCGTAGTACTTTCGGGCTCGCCGGCTCGCTGGGATGACGACCCAGAAGGTCGTCGCGCCGAGGAGCGCGAAGTAGAGCGCCGCCTCCTTGACGAGGAGTGCCATGGACACGTACGTGCCGGGATCTTCCGGATTCGCACCGATTAGCTGGGTACCGTAGAAGTCCGGGGTGTTGTACCACGCCGCGAACGTCATCCACACCAGGAGCCCGCCGGTGAGAATGGCGAACCCTTTGATGAATTCGTCAGCCATTGTCGGAATGTTCGTCGGTGTCGTCTTTAGCGTTTCCCATTCCAGCGGTCTGGAACCTCGTCGAGAACGCGTACGTCAGCGCGCCAAACGCGATCATTCCGATTCCGAGGAGCGCGAAGCCGATGCTTACGTCGGAGACGTCCGCCTGTGCGCTGTCGGTTGCGACATCGAGGACGATGAAGCCGCCGAGGATGCCTGCGACGGCGATGAGCGTCGAGAAAACGGTGATCGTCTTGTAGAGTCGCAGTGGAACGACGACCTCTCGTCGTTCCGACGCACCCGACCTTTCATCGCCGCCGGGTTCGTCGGGTGCGTCGCGTTGGGACATCAGCTATCGTGGTGGCCGAAGCCGGTAGTACCGGCGGTTGAGGTCGTACATGTAGCCTTCGCGCATCGTCTTCAAGACGGCGTAGGTGATCGTCGCGGCCACGAACGGCAGCAGGAAGGTCAGATCGAACAGCAGGTGCGGTTCGATCGGGACCAGGTTCTTGACTGCGAGCGTGCTGACCGTGAACGCGAACACGACGCCGCCGACGCCGATCGCCGCCCAGAGGGGCTGTTCGACCGGTCGGCGAGCGCTCCCCTTGTTCAGGAAGGGGACGATCGCGATCGCTCCGACGACGACCACGTTAGCGAGGACGCCGTACAGCGGGTCCGACAGCAGCTTGTTCCCGCCGAGGATCGATAGCTCGGGGTTGAGCGGACCGAGCTTCAGGAGGCCGAACGACCAGTAGAGATACCAGTCGGGCAGGATGACCTCCGGCGTCTGCGCCGGGTTCGCCGGGTCGCCGAGGTGTGGCGGCAACATCGACGACAGGAACAGGATCATCCCCGTGAAGAAACTCGCAAGCGAGAGGTTGCGAATCGTCTCGTGGGGCCACGCCGGGAAGCCGAGCACGTCTCGTTCGACGTAACTCGACTCCTGGCGGAGGTCCTGATCCTCGCGACGGGCGCGCTCGAAGTACTCGTAGGTGAGCCTCGAGAGGCCCGTCGTTCGTTCTTTTCGCTCACGCCAGGTCGGAACCTCGTCGTCTGGCGCGACGATACCTGGACCGCTTCCGTCGGTTTGGGGTTCGTTGTCGCTCATTGTACTAGTGTGGTTCCGCGATGCCCTGCATCCAGACGATCGCGATGTGGATGGCGATCAGTGCCGTCACCACGAACGGGAGGACGAACACGTGCAAGATATACATCCGTTGTAGCGTCGGCTGACCGAGGCTGAAGCCACCGAACAGTAACTGGGCACCCCACTCGCCGACGATCGGGACCGCGAGTGCCATCTCGACGCCGATCTGTCCCGCCCAGAACGCGAGCTGGTTCCACGGGAGCAGGTAGCCGGTGTATCCGAACACCATCGTCAGCGAGAGCAGGATGATGCCGATGAGCCAGTTGACCTCGCGGGGTTCCTTGTACGCGCCCGTGAAGTAGACGCGGAGCATGTGCAGGAACACCGCTGCCGTCATCACCTGTGCGGACCAGCGGTGGATACTCCTGAGCATGAACCCGAAGTTGAGGTCTTTGATGATGGCCACGAGCTGGACGTATGCCTCCGGATCGCCCTGGCCGGCCGTCGACGGCGCGTAGTAGAACCCCAGGAGGGCTCCCGTAAGCGCCGCGACGATGTACGCGATGACCGAGAACGATCCGAGCGCGTACAGCGGATACCAGTACCAGAACTTGTTGTCGAGGTTGTACTGCTCCGTGTGGCTCTTTGGCATCTGGAGGTTGACCTTGTAGTACATGTCCTCCATGAGTTCCAGATAATCGACGATCCGGAACCGCTTGTCGAGCCACATCAGCGACTTGAGGTACGTCGTCTCGACTGCCGAGAGGTCTTTCTCCTCGAGCCACGCGCCGTGGTCGTGTTCGTCTTTACGCTCGAGACTCATTATTCGTCGTCCTCCGGTTCTGGTCGGGGTAGCGACACGAATCGGTCCTGGATGACCGTGAACGGGTCGTACACCGACTGGTGGCAGTTACAGTAGATTTTGTTCTCGGCGTTGTAACTTGTGGACTCGCCCAGGCGCTTGTATCCCGGCACGCAACAGAAGTGCGTACACTTGTTAACGTAGGCGATGAAGCCGTCGGGACACGTCGCACTCAACCACTCGTCGTCCTGGGTGGCTTCTTCGATCTGCGTGCTTCGAAGGATCACGACCGGGATCGTCTCTTCCGGCGGGACGTCCTGGGACCGCCAGGTGCCGGTCGCAGGTTTGCCGACGCCGGAGTCGCCGACGTCGTTGCCCCAGGTTTCGTAGTCCGCGAAGTCGTCGACGTGGATCTTGTCGCCGCCTTCGATCTCTTCCATCCAGGGGTAGTCGCTCGTCGGCGGCGCCTGCGGGTACCGGAAGTACGCGTCCTGACCGTCCGCGTCGGGTCTGATTCCTTCGAACGTCTGGAGCCCGCAGTACTGGAACCACTCGGTGGAGTACTCGAAGCCGGCGATTTCGGTTCTCGCGACGGCAACTTCGGCCCCACCCTGCTCGACCGTTTCGGGTTCGGGCCAGACGCCCATGAGGTAGCCTTCGTCGTCGATTTCGACCGGGATCTGTGGCAGTCCACGCGGTGCGGGCCCGGATTCTCGCACTGCGCCACGGTACTGCATCAGACCACCGCCACCGCCAGACGGCGTGGTCGCCATGGACACGCTCCCAGCGCCGACGGTGAGCACGCCCGAGAGGGCGGCACCGCCGACAACTCCTTTGACGAAGCGACGTCGATCCGATTCGACCGGGTATTTGTCGTCGTTTGCCATAGATTATCGTTTGTAGTAGGGGTAAACTGCTCGTTTGATTGTGTCCCAGAAGCCGCCGGTTCCGCCGGCCAGCGACGTACCGTCTGCGTCCTCCTCGCGGACGTAGAGGTCTTCCCACTTCCGACGGCGCTTCTTGACGATCATGACGTCCGGCAAGAACTCCTTGCGGTACAGCAGGAGGATGAATCCGAGGTTGACGAAGATCGCCGTGAGGAGGAAGCCGAGGACCGTGTTCCCGGTCCCGCCGTCGGTACCGGCGATTCCCCAGTTCTCCGACAGTCCGTAGACGAACATGGCGACGAAGACGATCTGGACGAACGTCAGCAAGACGATCGCGATCGCCGCCGCCGTACTTTCTCTGGGCGGTTCGTATCGGTGAATGTCTCCGTAGGTACTTCCTGACGAGGACATGTGTTATCGCCTCCCTGGACTGCTCGTGTGCGCGGATTCGCCGTACTTCAACAGGTAGAACGTGAAGACCAGCGACATGAAGATGGCGAAAATCGCTGCGATTCCGAGCCAGTGTTTCTGGAGCGGGACGCCGAGTTCGTGGATGTCGACGTCGGCCGCCGCAGCGCCGCCACCGCCGCCGCCACCGCCGGCGTCCTGGGTGACCTCGATCGTTCCTTCCATCCCCAGCCCGACGTGGGGCGTGCAGTGGAACTCGTAGGTTCCCTCGGTCTCGAAGGTGTGTTCGTACTCGAACGGCGAGTTCTCGATCGCCTCGTGGCCTTCCCAGCCCGCGCCATCGGGCTGGCTGTCGACGACGATGTTGTGGTTGTCCGTCACCCAGACGAAGTTCACCGTCGTTCCGGGTTGGATCTGTAGCGGACTCTCGGTGCCGGGTTCGTACGCGTAGTCGACGAGTTCGACCGTCTCGGTGCCGCCACCGCCACCGCCGCCACCGCCGTCAGTGGCGTTTTCTGCACCACCACCGTCGCTCTCGTTGGCCGTCGCGTTGTCGCCGGAGTCGCCGTCGGACCCCTCCTCCTGGGCCACGACGGGTGTCGATGCCGCAGCGGTCGCGGCTGCGGCACCCCCGGCAACGCCGCTTGCCGTTACCATAAACTCCCGCCTATTCATACAGTGTAGACTCAGGAACGGGTTTGCTTAAACCCACCGATGCAACTGCTGTGAACAACTCCAGAAACGAGAGGGTTCACGAATCGTCGGCGACCGATTCCTCCGCGTTCGGCGTGGTTTCGAAGGCGTCGTCGTCGATGGGGACGAACTCCGGGCGTTCGCCCGACTCGACCCCGATCGATCGGAGGCGGTCGCGGTACTCCTCGACTCTGAACTTGTCCGAGAGACGTGCATTTGCGACGATCGTAAACAGGAAGAGCCCGATCAGCACGAACCCAAGTCCCGTCGCGAGGAGGACGAGGTTCTCGCGCCAGCCGGAGGCGATCCAGGCGACCAGCGCCCCGAGGCCGACGAGAATCTGCACGCCAGCGAGCAACTGTAACATCCAGTTGCCGAGCTCGCTTCCCGACTCTGGGATCTCGCTGGGGCGGGGCAACCCCCAGTCTTCTGGTGGGTCGTCGACCTCGTAGCTCTCGATCGAACAGAGCGCGACGGTCGGTTTGACGTCACGAACGACGGTTCCAACCCCTTCGACGCTCCCGTCGGGATACACGATGGCGTAATCCGTATCCGAATACGCGACGAGGCTCCGCTTTCCGTCGACCTCTGCGTACTCGAGCATCGCGAAGACGTCTCGTTCTGCGACCCGGCTCTTCAGTTCCGCCTCGACGCGCTCGAGCAGTTCGTCGCCGATGATCCAGGTGTCCTCGTCGAAGGCGACGTCCCACTCCTCGGGCGTCATCTCGGCCATGTCCTGTGGGCCGAAGTTCTCGAAGTCGTACTTCTCTTCGACCTGTCGCAGGAGTTCCGCTTCCGTCGGGTCGGCCACCTCGGCGTCGTCGACGGGGGTACCACCAGCCGCCCCGTCGTCTTCGGACGACGTCGATCCTGTCTCCGAACGGCCACCGTCCGACTCGGCGACCCGGCTATCGGAGTTGTTCTCACCGGGGTCTCGAGGGTCGGCCATTACCGAACCTTGGAGGTGAGTGCTGAAAACACTTTTCGACTCTCCGTCGCCGACCGAGTGTCCCGCCTTTCGCTTCGTTTATTCATTGTCCGCTCAGAGTTCCGGGTATGGTGTCGGAACTGACGATCGCGACGATCGTCACGCTACTCGTGACGGCCAGCTTTCCGTTCTATCTCTACGGTGCCTGGATCATGATCGACGCGGAAGCCGTCACGTGGTCGGTTCTCGTCTACCATCTCGAGTACATCGTCCCCGGCCTGTTGCTCAACACGATTCCGGTCGTCTTCTGGATGATTCCGCGGACGGTCGACCAGGTCAGCGGTCTCCTCGTCGTCCACGCGTTTTTCGGCCTGCAGGCGTACGCGATGCTCGTCGTCGCGCTCACTGGAATCGTCCGGATCTTCCAGGTCAAATACGCTCACGATATCTACGCGAATCCCGACACCGACGTCGAACTGGACGCGCTCCACGAGAACATGCCGGGGTGGCGTCGCCGTCTTCGCGTCGGCGTCTTCGGCTACGTCCTGTTCTGGATCGTCGCCTACCTCATCGGGATCTTCCGGTACGTCCTCCGGTATCCGATTTTCACCTAGCTGTTGTACGGCTCCTCGTCCCGGTGGTGGTCCGGATTCTCCTGCTCGAGTGCATCGTTCTCGCGCTCTTCGGACGTGTGTTCGATGTCCTGTCGCCGCTGCTGTTCGTCCTGTTTGCGGCGTGCTTCCTTCTGGGCCTCGGTGAGTTCTTCGTCTTCGTCGTCGGCGTCGGGGTCTTCCTTTGCGAGTTCGACGTCGCGGCCGTGTTCAGTCGTGGATTCGTCGTCGGACATGATTCCCCTCTCGTGGCGCTATCGCGGTTACGGAGAAAGGAATTGGCCTTGCGCCAGACGGCCTTTCGTCGGCGTCCCGTCACCAGGGCTCGCCCGACGCCAGATCGACCTCGCTGTCGCCACGTTCGGACGGGCAGATGTCGGCGAGGACGCAGTCCGTACAGTCCGGGCTGCGGGCAGTACAGACGGCTCGGCCGTGGTCGATACAGAGGTGAGTGAACTGCTGCCAGTAGCCGTCGGGGACGATCTCCATGAGGTCTTCCTCGATCCGCTCGGGACGCGTCTCCTCGGTCAATCCCAACCGACGTGAGAGCCGCTGGACGTGCGTGTCGACGACGATCCCCTCGACCACGTCGTGGCCGTGCTGGAGGACGACGTTCGCCGTCTTCCGACCGACGCCCGGGAGGTCTGTCAACTCGTCCATCGTGTCCGGCACCTCGCCGTCGTGTTCCTCGAGGATCTTCGCGGCCGCGTTCCGAATGTACTTCGCCTTGTTGTTGTAGTAGGTGATCGAGTTCAGATCCTCGGCGAGTTCCTCCTGGGAGACGTTCGCGTAGTCTTCGGGACCGTCGTACTTTTCGAAGAGGTGCTCGGTCTCGCTGTTTACCCGCGCGTCGGTACACTGTGCCGAGAGGACCACGGCGACCAACAGCTCGAAGCGATTCGAGTATCGAAGCGAGATCGTCGAGTCCGGATACTCGGCCTCGAGTCGGTCGACGACCGCTCTGGCTTGCTCTTCGCGAGAGTCACGCGGCGTACCCATACGCAGTTGGTAGGAGTCGCGTCGTTTGAGCGTTCGGGTTCGAGCTGAGCACGGCCTCGTGCCGGTATTCGTTCGGTCGATATATTCACCGCTATCACCGTAATTTCTACGCCGATGCAATTGTGTCAATGGGATATTATTATTTGCGCACACTTCGATACCAGTACGCAGAGGTGGGGGGATGACGACGACAGAGCTTTCATCAAACGACGTATGGATAGAGAAATCGACCGAACGCCGATCCGACGAGGAGTTGACCGTTCGATTCGAGATCGAATCGTGTTGTGAGAAAACGGTGGCGATCCGGTTCGTCGACTCGATTTCACGAGAGTTCGGAACCGAGGACGTCGCCGTCGATCACGTCGATCGCTGGGGGATCCGACCGTCTGGTGAACTCGTCTGGCTCGGCTCGGTAGCACCAGGTGACGTGGTCGAAGCGCACTACGCCGTTCGGCTATCCGACTCGGACCCGGCGTCGCTCGAGTCACTCGAGCAGCGACCGCGGCTGGACGGCATCCGACAGCTCTCGGACGACACTCGCGTGCCGCCAGCGTGGCAGTCCGCGGACGACCTCGAACGGCCGGCACACCAGGTTCCGTCGCTGGAGTCGACGGTCGATCGGGACGAGACAGGGGGTGACGACGGAAGCGGGAGTGCCGGCGAGAGCGGGCGTACCACGGATCGAGCGGCGAGCGACGACCGGCCGGGCGACGACACCGCGGTGGATGTCGACCGGTATCGGCTCCGCATTTCGATCGCAGACGCCGAGAGAGCGACGGCCGGCACGGCCGTCGTTCACGGACTCGCAAACGCGACGTCGCTCGTCGAGGGGACGCCGTCTGTAAGCGAGATCCGCGACGGCTCGTTCGACGGCGCGATCAGCCTGACGGTCGAGAGCGCACTCGACGATCGGCTGATAACGAACGCACTCGAGTCGATCGACGGCGTCGAAAGCGTCGACGCGGCCGTCCTCGAGACGGACGTCGGCGGAGACGCGTCTCGATCCGAACCGTCGACGCGCGACGTGTTCGACGACTTGCGCGAGTCGATCGAACCGGCCGAACCGGACGCGATCGAGGCAGAGCTCTCGACGACGTCGTTCAAACCCGTCGAGTGTGACGGCTCCGGCGACTGGTCCGTCGCCACCGGTCCCGACGCCGAGGAGGTGAGTATCACCGACCTCGTCGGCGAGACGCAGCCGGAGACGACCAAAGGCGACCGCAGCACCACGAGCGGAGACGACGTCGACCACGACGCGGTCGTCGATGCCCTCGTCGAGGCGCTCGAGGGAGACGGCGGCGAGAGCCGGGCGGTGAAACTCCGCGACGCGCTCGGCCTCGAGTCCAGACGCAGTCTCGAGACGCGAGTCGACCACCTGCAGTCGCGAACCGAGGCGGTCCTCGCCTACGAGGACGCGCTCGCCGCGTTCCTCGACGAGAACGGCACGGCCGCCCTCCTCGAGGAGTTGACGGCGCGGATCGAGCACCTCGAGGACGACGTCGGGCGACTCCGGGACGACCTCGAGCGGCTAGGCGCCGAGGGGAGCGACCGCGACGAGCGGATCGACGCGGTCGAAGGCGACCTCGACGGTCTCGAGGCCGAACTCGAGGACGTGATCGCCTGGCGTGAGCAACTCTCGGCCGCGTTCGAGTCGCCCGCCGCCGAGCGATAGCGACGATTCACTCGCCGAGTCGTGACCTTTATGCGGTCGTCACTCACCTGTGGGGATATGAAAGCGACGGCCATGGCCCACCCGATTCAGGGCCTCGTCAAGTACCACGGGATGCGCGACGACATCGAGCGACTGCCGTATCACGACAGCATCAGCGTCTGTACGGCCCCGAGCCACACGCGCACGACCGTCGAGTTCTCGATGGACTACGAGGAGGACGTCTACGTCGTCGACGGCGAGGAACTCGATGGACGGGCTTACGAACGGGTCGAAGCCGTCGTCGAGAAGGCGCGGTCGATGTCCGACGCGGCACACACGGTGTATCCGGTCCGCCTCGAGAGCGAGAACAGCTTCCCGTCGAACGTCGGCCTCGGGTCGTCGTCGTCGGGATTCGCCGCGGCCGCGATGGCACTCGCTGAGGCCGCCGAACTCGACGTCTCCCACCAGGAGATCTCGACGATCGCCCGCGTGGGCTCCGCGTCGGCCGCCCGGGCGGTGACGGGCGCGTTCTCGCAGCTGTACACCGGTCTGAACGACGAGGACTGTCGGTCCCGTCGCATTCCTACAGACCTCCACGAGGACCTGAAGATCGTCGTCGGACTCGTCCCCTACCACAAGGAGACCGAGGACGCACACGCGGAGGCCGCGGACAGCCACATGTTCCAGGCGCGAAACGCCCACATCCACGGCCAGATCGCCGAGATGCGCGACGCCCTCCGGAACGACGACTTCGACCGCACGTTCGAACTGGCCGAGCGCGACTCGCTCAGCCTCGCCGCGACGACGATGACCGGACCGTCGGGCTGGGTCTACTGGCAGCCGGCCACGCTCGCGATCTTCAACCGTGTGCGCGAACTCCGCGAGGAAGAGGATATCCCGGCGTACTTCTCGACGGACACCGGCGCGACGGTCTACGTCAACACCACCGAAGAGTACGCCGACCGCGTCGAGGAGGCAGTCGCCGACTGCGGCGTCTCGACGACCATCTGGGGCGTCGGCGGCCCCGCCCGTCTGCTCGAGGACGACGACGAACACCTGTTCTAGGTACTGCGTTACGATCCGCCTTTTCTATCGCGGGTTTCCGCTTCGACTACATCTATAGCCGTTCGGCCCGAATACCGGCCCATGCACGTCGTGGTTCTCGGCGCAGGCTACGCGGGACTGTCGCTCACTCGCCACCTCGAGCGGCGACTCCCCCTCGACGTCGAGATCACGCTGGTCGACGAATCGCCGGACCACCTCGTCCAGCACGAGTTACACCGGGTGATTCGCCGACCGGGGCTGGCAGCCGACGTCACGGTTCCGTTGACCGACGCCGTCGAGCGGGCGACGGTCCGCGTGGCTCGCGTCGAGGACGTCGATACGGACGAGCGGACGGTCTTTCTCTCCGACGGGTCGCTGACGTACGACGTTGGCGCGATCTGTCTGGGCGCGGAGACGGCCTACTACGGACTCGAGGGGGTTCGCGAGCACGCGAGGCCGCTGAAGCGACTGGAACACGCGAACCGAATTCGGTCCGACGTTCTCGCGGCGCTGTCGGCGACGTCGGACCCGCGACTCGTCGTCGGCGGGGCCGGCCTCTCCGGCGTGCAGGTCGCGGGCGAACTCGCGGCACTGGTCCGCGAGGAAGACGCGACGGCGACGATCACCGTCCTCGAGCAGTTCGACGACGTCGCACCGGGGTTCCCCGAGAACTTCCAGCGTGCGGTTCGGAACGCCCTCGAGGCACAGAGCGTCGAGATTCGGACGGGCGAGACGGTGACTGACGCCGACGAGCGCCACGTCGTCCTCGAGGGCGACGAGCGGGTGCCCTACGACGTCTTCGTCTGGACCGGCGGGATCCGCGGCTCCGACGCGCTCGAGGGGAGCCGACGGACCGTCAGGGCCGACCTCCGGGTCGACGACCGGACGTTCGCCCTGGGCGACGCGGCCAGAGTCGTCGACGCCGACGGCGAGGCGGTGCCCGCGAGCGCACAGACTGCGGTTCGACAGGCGCGAACCGCTGCCGAGAACGTCGCCAGGATCGTCGAGTACGAACGCGACGGGGGCGTCTTCGAACCCAGACTCGAGGGGTACACGTTCGAGTCGCCCGGCTGGCTCGTGAGCGTCGGCGACGACGCCGTTGCGCAGGTCGGCCCGACGGTGTTTACCGGCCCGGCAGCGAACGCCCTGAAGACGACCGTCGGCGTCGGCTACCTCTCCTCGGTCGGCGCGATCAGAAACGCCGTCGAACTCGTCGAGGAAGAACTCGACCTCGAGCGGGCGACGCGCCGATAGCGTCGCTCTACGTGGTCAGGTCCAGCGATCCAGTCCAGTCTGGGTGACGCTCTCCTCGATCCGCTCGAAGCCGCGGGCGACCTCGTCGGCGGCGACGCCCCACTCGTCGACGACGTACGACCGTGCAGCCGAGAGGTCGGGTTCGAGGGTTGGATCGAACTCGTAGTCGTCGGTCACGTTCGGGTTCCGAAAGAGGTCCCGGACACGGTCTGCGTACTCGACGTGGTCGCCTCTTGCCTCGAGGACGCTCCAGAGGTCGCCGTGTTCGGTGATCTCCGAAATCGCTGTCTTCGGACCGATGCCGGAGACCCCCTCGTTGAAGTCCGTCCCGATCAAGATTGCGGCGTCGATCAGTTGCTCGAGCGTGAGGTCGTGTTTCTCGAGGGTCGCCTCGAGGTCCATACACTCGGGGTTCCCCTTGCTCGTCAGTTGCCGGAGCGTCAGCGGCGCGCCAAACAGCAGGGCGTCGTAGTCCTCGGAGCCGACGTAGTCGGCGTCGCCGCGGCGAGCCATGTGGGCGGCCTGCGCTTCGCCCTCCGCCGGGGCCTCGACGATCGGCACGTCGAGCAGTTCGAGGAGTTCGCGGCTGGTCTCCTGGATCGTCGGCGTCAGCCGCTGGGTGCGCGACTCGAGCTGGGCGATCGCGACCTCGTCGCCTTCCTCGCGGGCGACCTCGAGTTGCTCCTCGTAGGTTTCGCGCTGTTCTCGCCGGGACTCGATCTCGTCGCTTTTGAGTTCGGAGGGGCCGCCGTCGAAGACCATCACGGGCGTGATGTCGTGCTCGAAGAACTTCGGCAAGCCCTGGACGATGCCGACCAGATTCGCCACCTCGGTTCCGTCTAGGGTCGTGTACGTCTCGCTTGCGGTCCACTTGACGGTCGTCGTCAGATACCGGTAGAGCCAGTTGTGGGCGTCGACGGCGACGATCGACCCCGCGAGGTCGTCGAACGGGACCTCCTCGATGACGGCGATGTCCCGGAGTGCGGCGTTTCCCATGCCGGTTTCGTTGGGGCTTGAGGGGTTTGGCTCTATTGGACTCGTATCCGGGCCGAACACTCGAGCCAGAGCACACTGGACAGTTTAGACGCCGATCGGCGACGGCGGATCGGCGTCGCGTCGCTCGCGAAGGAACGACTGCTCCGCTTCGGAGAGGTCCCGGTCGCGAAACTCGTCGAGTCCGTCGTGGTACCGGCCGGGGTCCGGACGGGACGGGCCGGAATCGGGGGAATATTCGAGAATTAGCTCCGCGATGCCGGTCGTCTCGCCGGTATAGCCGAACCCCGCCCGGTAGAGCGCTTCGTAGGCGAAGACGTTGTTGACCGCGATGCGAACGTGATCGTACCCGCGCTCGAGCGCGCGGTCGCGCGAGAACGCCGCCAGTCGCGGGCCGATCCCCTCGCCGCGCCGATCGGCCCGAACCGTGATGTACCGGAGCCACAGCGTCGTCTCGTCGGTCCGGTCCTCGTTGAACGCGACGGCGGCAACGACGTCGCCGTCGACGCGGGCGACGGCCTTGCCCGTACTGCTCATCACGAACTTGCCGGCGTAGCTGAACCGTTCGTAGTCGAGTCGGAGTTTCGGCCCGTCCGGCGGCCAGCCCAGTAGTTCGTACTCCACGGCAGTAGTTCGTCGGTGACGTCCTAAGTGTTCACGGCCGCATCCCGATCGCGGGTCGTCCCGGACAGTGCCGGACGAACGCTTTTGCTCGCGTCGCGGCGACGTGCGCACATGAGCGCCGAGTCAGACACCGCAACCGGCTTCGGAATCGCGAGTCGCTTCGGGTGGCCGATCGGCGGCGCACTCGGCGGTGCGCTGGGAGCCGCCGCGTTCGGCGCGTTGATCTGGCTGATCGACCCGGCCGTCGTCGAAGTCGCGATTCCCGCCCTCTACGGCCTCGGGCCCGGCGAAATCGTCGGCTGGGGGATCCACCTGTTCCACGGCGCGGTCCTCGGAATCGTCTTTGGCTTTCTCGTCACCCGAGACGTCGTCCTCGAGACGCTCCGCACGGACGTCGAGACCGACGCACTCGCCGAGAGCGGAAACTGGCTGCGCCTCGTCGGTGCCGGTTTCGCCTACGGACTCGCCGTCTGGGCGATCCTGCCCGCTCTCGTCCTTCCGATCTGGGTGGGCCGCGCCGGCGTCGACGCGGCAGCCGCGTTCCCCGCCGTCGCCGTCGACGGCATGATCGGCCACGCCGTCTTCGGACTGGTACTCGGTCTCGTCTTCGCGGCGACGGTCGACCTGCAGGACCGGTAGCTCGAGACGTCGTCAGTCGAGTGTCGTCTCTCGGCGGGGGACGTATTATAACACTGCGCGATGGGGGTACGACTATGGACGTCCGTGGCTCGCTCTCGCGTTCGGAACTCGAGACGTTCCTCGAGACGACGACTGTTCCCGTACGCCTCGCCTGTCACCGGCCGGACGGCTCGCTGTGGATGCTCTCGCTGTGGTTTCGCTACCGGGAGGAGACGATCGAGTGTGCGACGGCCGCGAGCGCAGACGTCGTCGCGTTCCTCGAGCGCGATCCAGCAGTCGCGTTCGAGGTGTCGACGAACGACCCGCCGTACCGGGGCGTCCGTGGCAACGGAACGGCGACAGTCGCGTCGGATCCAGAGAAAACCGTGTTGCGGGACCTGCTCGAGCGCTACCTCGGAACGACCGACGCGCCGCTTGCACGACGTCTCCTCTCGGACGACCGGGACGAGGTTACGATCTCGATCGACCCCGAAACAGTCTACGGCTGGGACTACTCCGGTCGGATGGCGGGTTCGGAGCAGTAGCAAAGCGGCGACCGACAGTCGCCGTGGCCGTGAAACTGCAGGCCGAACGCTGATCCGCTATGCAATGTTACCAAATACCAAACAACGATGGGGCGCGGGGATCGCGAAACGTCCGGCGTCGGAGACGGCGAGATCGACGATAGCGTCTTCTACGCCCTTCGGAATCGTCACCGGCGGTTCACGCTCTACTTCCTCCTCGAGCACGAGTCCGTCTCGGTCGTCGAACTCGCGGACGTGGTTGCTGGCTGGATACGCGCCGGGGAGTACGGTATGGCGACGCGCGCGGAACGCGACGGCGTCTACGCGAGCCTCGTCCACCGTCACGTCCCCGTCCTCGAGGAGGCGGACCTGGTCGAGTGGAGCGACGACCGCGAGACCGTCTCGCGAACGAACTGGCCGGTGCCCGTTTCCGAACTGGTTCGACTGGCGCTCACGGCCGAAACCGGCGAGGACGAATCCTGACGCGCGAAAATCCCGCCGTGTCTCCGACGGTCGCTTTCCCCGACTGCCCCCGCCTGCGTTCCAATGAACTTCGACCGACTCCTCTCGACGGTCGAGCGCCGTCGAAAGACGATCGTCGTCTACTCGAGTGACGACGACGACGTCGCCGACGGATTCGAGGTTCGAAACGCGTCGGTCGAGCACAGGCGACTCCCCGACGGGGCCGCCGGGTTCGCCGTCGTTCGCGGCCGGGACGGCTTCGCCGGCGCGATCGGTCTCGGGGAACTCGAGGAGTTCGTCGAACCGCCGATCTACAGCCCCTGGGACGAGGCGTTTCTCACGGCGGAGTATCGAACCCTGTTCGAGTTACTCGACGACAGTCTGTTCGCCTCGCTCGATCGCCGACAGCTCCTCGCGGCGACTCGCGAGATCGAAAACCGGGCGTGGCGCGTCGGCCGTGGCACCCTCCGGGTCGGCTTCCAGCGACTGTCGATACTGGAGACGCAGATCGACTTCTACGCCCGACTCGGCGCGGAGACGGCCCTGGACGTTCACGTCTACGGACGGGACGACTGGGACCCGCTCGAGATTCCCAACACGACGGTCCACGCGGAACCAGGCGACGAGATTGGGTCGTTCTGGTTTCTCGCGTTCGACGGCGGCGACGACGAAACGCAGGCGTGTGCCCTGCTCGCGAAGGAACGTGCGCCAGGTAAATTCTCCGGCTTCTGGACGTACGACCCACAGATCGTCGACGAGATGATGACCTACGTCCGTAATACGTACGACTAGTCGAGTCCGTCGTCTCGACTGTCGGCTGCCGCTTTCGGCGGGTGACGATCGGCGACCGTGCTCGAGCAACGTCCCTGGTAACTCGTCTCGAGTCGAGTGTCAGCACTCGCCACAACCATTATTATTTATTAATTGAATTTTGTCACCGATGGTTACCAACAGTCAACGAGACTCAGACGACGGTGTGACAGACGCGTTCGGAAGCACCGAACTCGACGATCGGAGCGAGCCGGAGCAGCTCGGACGGCTCCTCGAGGAGACGACGCTGTCGTGGCGAAAGGAGTTCGTCGACTTCGACGACGAGGACGCACAGCGGCTGGCCGACCTCGAGTCGCTGTTCCGAGAACACCAGGACGAACTCGCCGATCGATTCTACGACAACGTACTCGAGTACGACGAAACGAACGCGGTCGTCGATCGATCCGAGCGCTCGATCGAAGCGCTGAAAGACGCCCAGCGGGCGTATCTGCACTCGCTCGCGACCGGCGACTACGGCGAAGCGTACTTCCGGAACCGTGCGCGGATCGGCATGCACCACGCCACGCTCGAGGTGCCGATGGCCCAGTACGTCGGACAGTACACCGTCTACTACGAGGTCGTGCTCTCGATGCTCGAAGAACGGATGCAACGCGAGGTCGTCGCGGCCGCCGAGGAGTGGGCGGCGTCGGAACTCGAGTCAGCCGACTCGCAGCGAGATGGACTGTTCACCGGTGAGTTTTCGGTGTACGCAGAGACTGACTACTCGAGGTCGGGTGAGGACGAGTTCGAACTGTCGGAGTCGTTCGAATCGGCGCTTCGAGAGGCGATTCACGAGGGGATGCAGGACGTCCTCTCGGTGTTGCGGCTTACGAACCTCGACATGCAGATGGCTGCGGACGCGTACGACGCCGCCGATAGAGTCGGCGACGACGAGCAGGCGACTGGCACGGACGACGAACGATCGGGTGCAGACACGGCACGAACGGGTTCGACGAGCGACGGGGAATCCGATGAAACCGGCCAGTCGGAGGGCGTTGGTGGACTTGCGGACGAAATTTCCGACATTCTCGACGGAAACACGTGACGTCCGCCACACGGCTGACGCCGTGGGGACAGTCGGAAACCAGTACCGCTCCCGACTCGGCAATACGGGAAGCTTTGGCGGTTACGTCTGAAGTGACTACGTTCACCAGTACCGACTGGATAACTTCTTTCAGTTACTGATTGATGCGTCGTTCCCGAACTATTATATAGGGAGTAGCCGATTAGGTTTGACGTACCTATGGCGATACATCGACGTAAATTCCTGGGGGCGACTGCAGGAGCAGTGGCGGCCACGATGGCCGGCTGTATGGGGAACGACGGCGAAAATGGCGATGGCAACGGCGACGGTGACGGCAACGGTGACGATGGCGGGGCTAGCGCAGAAATCGTCGGCGAGACGCTCACCCTGACGACGACCACGAGCACGTACGACACGGGGCTGCTCGACGAGGTAAACGCCGCCTTCGAGGACCGATACGGCGTCGCCGTGGACGCGGTCGCACAGGGAACCGGCGCGGCACTCGAGACGGCCCGGTCGGGCGACTCCGACGTCGTGATGGTCCACGCGCGATCGCTCGAGGACGAGTTCCTCGAGGAGGGGTACGGGGTGAACCGTCGCGACCTGATGTTCAACGACTTCGTCGTCGTCGGTCCCGAGGACGATCCGGCGGGAATCGACGGGATGGAAAGTGCGACCGAGGCATTTCAGACGATCGCCGACACCGGGTCGACGTTCGTCTCGCGTGGGGACAACTCCGGGACGCACACCAAGGAGCTGGCGATCTGGGAAGCCGCCGGCACCGAGCCGGGCGGCAACTGGTACCGCGAGGTCGGAGCCGGGATGGGCGACGCGCTCAACCAGGCAAGCGAGAGCGGAGCGTACACGCTGTCCGACCGGGGGACGTTCATCTCGATGCAGGACGACGTCAATCTCGGCATTCGCGTCCAGGGGCCGATCGAGGGCGGCCCGGAACTGCTGGCGAACCCGTACGGGGTCATCGCGGTCAATCCGGCGGTGCACTCGAACGCGAACTACGACCTGGCGATGTCGTACATCGGCTTTCTCACCTCGCCGGAAGGACAGGAGATCATCGAGAACTACACCGTCGACGACAAACAGCTGTTCTTCCCGGAGGCGCTCTCGGAGGACCCGAACTTCCAGCAGTACGTGCCCGAAGGATGGAGTTCCGACGGGGGTGAGTGATCGCGGCTTTCGAAACGTATGTGCAACGGCGTCGCGTTTTCCGAGGTGGCGATGATCGGTCCAGCACTGTCGAGTCAGCCGTTCGTGGAGCTTCTATCGCTGCTGTCTGGCATCATCTCGGAGCCGTTGCTCGTCGAGTTCCCCTTCGAACGCAACTACGTTACGAGCATCATCCGGGTCTCGCTGTACGTGAGTCTCGCCGCCGTCGCCGCGAGCACCCTCTTTAGCCTCCCGGTGGCGATGCTCGTCGGCTTCACCGACTTTCCGGGCAAGCGCGTCGTCGTCGCAGTCATCAACACCGGGATGGGATTCCCGAGCGTCGTCGTCGGGCTGGTCGTGCTCTTTGCCGTCTCGAACCAGGGGCCACTCGGCTCGCTCGAGCTGGTGTTCACGAAGGAGGCGATGATCATGTCACAGTTCGTCCTCGCGACGCCGGTGATCACCGGCGTGAGCCTCGCGGCCGTCACGAGCGTCGAAGAGGGAGTCCAGGACGCCGCGTACGCGATGGGGGGTACGCGACTGGACGTCGCGCTCGTGACGATCAAGGAAGCCCGCTACGGCATCGTAACCGCAGTCCTGGCCGGACTTGGCCGAGCGATAAGCGAGATCGGATCGGTGTTGATCGTCGGCGGGAACATCGTGCGGGCAGACGGAACCTCCATCACGCGAACGCTGACGACCGCGATCCGGGTCGAGGCGCGGCAGGGTCGCTACGAGACGGCGTTCGTCCTCGGCGCGATCCTCGTGGCGCTCGTCTTGCTCATCAACGGAATCGTGCTCCATCTGGGCGGAACCGGGAGGGGACGATGAGCCGGGAAACGCTCCGGCCGGACGACTCGATGTGGGGCCCGACCGACCGGATCAGCCTCGAGTCGATCACGCACGGGTTCGACGGAACGACCGTGTTCGAAGACGTGTCGCTGGCGGTCGAACCCGGCGAAACGGTCGCGATCATCGGCCCCTCCGGAGTGGGAAAGACGACGCTCTTGCGGATGCTCGCGCTGTTTTTGCGCCCCGGCGATGGAATCGTCCGGGTCGACGGCGACGACGTGTGGGCACTGTCCAAACGCGACCGACTCGAGGCCCGCCGTCGCGTCGGAATGGTGTTTCAGGAGGCGAACCTCTTCGACGCGTCCGTCCGTCGGAACGTCGCCTACGGCATGCAGGTGCGGCGTCGCTGGGCCGATCGACTTCGGCGACACGTCGAACGTCTCCTCGGGGAGGAAAACAGGAGAGTCATCGAGGCGCTCGAGCTCGTCGGACTCGCGGACGCGGTCGACCGGAACGTCGGGTCGCTGTCCGGCGGCGAGGCCCAGCGCGTGGCGTTCGCCCGCGCGATCGCGTACGATCCCGACTACCTGCTGCTCGACGAGCCGACGTCGGACCTCGACCCGCGAAACACCGCCGTCATCGAGGACGCCGTGACGGCCGCCAGAAACGACGGCATCGGCGTCGCACTCGCGACACACGACATGAACCAGGCCCGTCGGATCGCCGACCGCGTGGCCGTCTTGCTGGACGACTCGATCATCGAGGTGGGGCCGACCGAGCAGGTGTTCACCGATCCCGGGGACCCCCGTGCCCGGAAGTTCATCGACGGCGAACTCGTGTACTGACGAATCAGTGTCACCGCTTCTCCCCGGGCGACGGCGGGACACTCAAGTCGTGACGTTGCGTGAGGGTCACGTATGACGATCGACGCGACGGGTCGCGGACGTGCTGCCCTGGTCGAAGACGGCGTCGAGTTCGACGACCGCGACGCCGCGTTGTTGCGGGCGATCGACCGAACCGGGTCCGTCGCCGGGGCTGCGTCCGACCTGGGGCGATCGCGCGCCCGGGCGCTTCGTCGAATCGAGACGCTCGAGGACGTGTTCGACGCGGTCGTCGAGCGCCACCGCGGCGGGAGCGATGGCGGCGGCAGTCGGCTGACGCAGACTGGCCGCGACCTGCTCGCGCGGTACGACCGCCTCGCGGCGGCGCTCGCGGCGGCGGCGAGTGTCCCCGAGACGGTGTTGACTGGCGACGTGACGGCCGTCGACGGCGAACTCGCGACGGTCGCGACCGAAGTCGGCGACGTGCGGGCGCTCCAGAGCGGCGTGGCTGCGGGCGACGCCGTCCAGGTTCGCGTCGGGGCCGACGCCGTGACCCTCCACGCACCCGCGGAGGCTCCCCGTCCGGACGCGACGAGCGCACGTAACCGCGTCTCGGGTCGCGTGGCCGCGATCGATCCCGGCGAGACGGTTCTCGAGGTCGACGTGACCGTCGACGACGTGGCGTTCCGGGCGCTCGTGACGGCCGACAGCGCCACGCGACTGGACCTCGAGTCCGGCAGGGACCTCGTCGTCAGCTGGAAGGCAACCGCGACGCGGCTGGTACCCATCGAGTAGGCGCGACCGAGACGCGTAGAACTTTCCGCAGCCACGTCCTACGGGCGTGTATGTACGATTCGATCCTCGTGGCGACGGACGGCAGCGACGACGCCTCGATCGCGGTCGACCACGCCGTCGAACTGGCAGACCGACTCGAGGCGTCGCTACACGGCGTCGCCGTCGTGGAGACGCGGACGGCCTACGACAACGCGATCGTCGACCCGGAAGAAGCCAGGCGTCGCCTCCGGACGGAGGCGGAGGAATCGCTCGAGGAGGTCGAAGAGACGGCACGGGCGGCCGGCGTCCCGGTCGTGACCCAGGTTCTGGAGGGAGTACCCCACGAGGCGATCCTCGCGTACGTCGACGAACACGACGTCGAGACGGTCGTCGTCGGTGCGCGCGGGCGCTCGTCGTTCAGGCGGGCGCTGCTCGGCAGTACGGTCGACGCGGTCGTTCGCCTCTCGCCGGTGCCCGTCATCGTCGTCGGCGAAGAGGGGTGGGACCGATCCGAATCGTGACGCCGCGAGCCGGACGGTTCGGACAGAACATTTACTGTTTCTCTCGTAGCACGTCCTGCCATGACGCTACTCGTTCCGTTCGACGGGTCGGAGCTTTCGACGGCAGCACTCGAGAAGGCAGCCGAATTCGGCGACCTCACCGACGAAGACGTGGTCGCGTTGACGGTCGTTCCGGACGACGACGAGTACGCACGTGAACGAGGGTGGATCGGCCAGCACGAGCAGTTCGATCCGGACGTGGTCACGCGGAAGATGCGCAGAACCGTCGCGGACGTCGCACCCGAGGCGACGTTCGAGGTCGAACTCGTCGACTCGGACGAACCCACGGCGACGGCGACGACGAGCGTAGTGCGGACGATCCGCGACAGGGCGGCCGACCTCGACGCGTCGCTGGTCTTCGTCGGGTCCGAGAACGCCGGTTCGGTGACGACCCCGCTCTCGAGCGTCGGCGGGCCGGTCGCGAGCGACCAGCACTACGACGTCTACGTCGTCCGCCACGCGGAGTAACGACGGGGCCGGATCGTCACGCGAGGGCAGGACGACGACGGGCCTGCTACTCGGGCCCGGTCAGAGACAGCTCCTCGAACAGCGCGTCGAAGAGTTTGCGTTCGGCAGCGCGGACGTGCTGGTGGAACGTCGCCGACGTGATGTCGAGCGAGTCGGCGACGTCTTCCCCGGAACTGTTTCGTGGCCACTCGAAGAAGCCGGCGAAGTAAGCCGTCTCGAGTGCGGTCCGCTGTCGGTCCGTCAACTCGTCCATCCAGGCCTGCTTGACCAGCCGTGGGATGTCCGACGAACGCGCCACCTGCCTGCGAGCCAGCGGTTCGATGGCGGGATACGCTTCTTCGATCGTCTCGATCACCTGCCGGACGTTCGCTCCCTGTGGGAGGTGGACGGTCATTCGGTAGTCGCCGTCTTCGATTGCCGACTGGCTGACGGACCCGCCGTGGGACGCGACCGTCGACAGGATGGTCGGCTCCGACAGCCGGAGCTCGAACTGGATCTCGCCGAAGCGCTCGTCGATCACGGACACTCCGTCCCACTGTGGCAACTGCTCGACGAGCGCTTCGACGGCGGACATCCCGTCGTCGGTCGCCGTTCCGTACACGAGGTACTCGCCGTCGGCGACGGGAACCGTCTGGTCGAAGGTGATTCGCTCGTCGGTCGAGGCCGAGACGTCGAACGCCTCGAAGAAGTCTCGAATCTGGAACTCGAGTTCGACGACCTGGTCGCTGGTCAGTGCACGTTTGCGTTCGACGGCAGCGATCGCGTGGCCGACGATTTCGCCGAGTTGGCTGATCACCGTCCGCTCGTCGTCGGTGAACGCGTACGGCCGTTCTGCGTAGACGTTCAGGACGCCGTAGAGCGTGCCCTCGTGGACGATCGGGATCGCGGCCGACGAACGAAAGCCGTAGTCGCTGATCTGCTCGCGCCAGGGGTCGTGTCTGGTATCTTCACGGATGTCCTGAGTGGTCTGGATCTCGCGTTGCAAGACCGCCCGCCCCGTGGGCCCCTGACTGCGCTCGTCGTCGGGATCGACGGATATCGTAATTCCCTCGAGATAGCCCTCGATGCCCGCCTCCGTCCGCAGGTCAACCGTCTGTGTCTGCGAGTCGACGGCGCCGATCCAGGCGAACGCGTACGACTCCATCTCGGCGAGTCGCTGGCAGACGATCTCTTCGATCTCCTCGCGGGTGGACTGTTCGATGATCGCGTCGGTGATCTCCCGGACGAGTTCGTTGAGTTCGTTGAGTGCTGCGAGTTGGCCGCGCTGGCGTTCGAGGTTCTGTTCCCGTTCGACTCGATCGTAGGCGGTCTCGGCGTTTGCGGCCAGGACCTCGACGAGGTGGCGGGTCCGATCGTCGAGCGACCCGATCTCGTCCGAACCGACGACGATGATCCCGTGGTCGCCTATCGGCACGAATAGCCCCGACCGCATCTCGGTGTCGTGGGCTTGCAACCGCGGCGATTCGAATATGTCGTCGTAGTTCCGTGACTCGCCCGTGGCGAAGACGTGACCGGTGATGCTCTCGTCGCCGGGCGGCACTTCGGGGAACGCCTGTCGCATGAAGTCGGCTTCGACCGACCGCGCGCCGGGAACGAGCAGGTCCCGATCGTCGTCGTGCCGATAGACGATTACGCCGGGGAGGTCGAGGACGTTCGACGCTGCGTCGACGACGGTCTCGCCAACTTCCGCCTTCGTCGTCGAGCGAATCATCTGCCGCGTCGAGTCGTGGAGGGCCTGCAACGTCTCCTCGAACTGTCTGCGGTCGGTGACGTCCTGTGACATCGCCATGGCGGCGAACACGTCGCCGTCGTCGTCGGTCAGCGGGAGCACCCAGAACTTGAACGATCGTCCCTGAAACTCGAGTTCGAACGAGGTCGTCTCGCCCTCGAGTGCGGCCCGGTAGTTGGGTTCGACGATCTCCCGGACGTCATCGGGATAGACGTCCTGTACCCGTTCGCCCCGGAGGTCGGCAGCGTCGATGTCGAGTCTCTCGAAGCCTTTCCCCTCGACGAGCGTGTGCCGCAGTTCCTCGTCGAGGAGAACGACACCCCCGTTCGGGAAGTTCTCCGCGAGGGTGCGGTAGCGTCGTTCGGACTCCTCGAGTGCACGTTCGCGCTCGAGTCGGGTGGAGACGTCCCGAACGACGCCACATCGACCGTAGCCGTCGCCGACCGGGAAGGGAGCGAACCGGGTTTCGACCGGTACGGTCTCACCGTCTTTTCGCACGAGATCGAGTTCGAGGATGCCCGCCTCGCGGTCGCCGGCGACGATCTGGTCGCTCATCTCGGTTGCCGTGGCGTTGATCTGCTCGCTGTGGACGACTTTGGCGGGTTTCCCGAGCAGTTCCTCCCGGTCGTATCCCACTAACTCGAGGAACGCGTCGTTGGCCATCACGAACCGCTCGTCGTCGTCGAGCGCGTAGACTCCGTCGTCGATCGTCTCGACGATCTTTCTGTACTGTTCGAGTTTCTGCTCGCGCTCCTTTCGTTCGGTGATGTCACGGAAGTACACCGACAGTCCCGACTCGGAGGGGTAGATGTTGCCCTCGACCCAGAACCCCAGCGGCTCGTAGTGAGTTTCGAAGCTGGTCGGTTCCTGTGTCGACAGCGCCCGGTGGAACCTCTCCCAGGCGTCGGTCTCGGCAGCCTGCGGAAACGTCTCCCAGATGCTCTCCCCGAGGAGCTCTTCTCTGGAGTGCTGGAGCAGCTCTTCGGCCCGGTCGTTGACGTACGTAAACCGGTACTCGTCGTCGACCGCGTAGAACGCGTCGTCGATCCGCTTGAAAATCTCGTCCAGTTCTCGCTCGAGGTCGTCGCGCTGTTGACGGAGCCGCTGCTCGTACTCGCGCCGGTCGGTCATGTCCCGGGTGACCTTGGCGTACCCCGCGAGGTCGCCGTCCTCGTCGTGAATGGCAGTGAGGGTGACGTAAGCCCAGAACCGCGAGCCGTCCTTTCGCACCCGCCACCCTTCGTCCTCGGTCGAGCCGTCCGCCGCGGCGTCGGCCAGGTTTCGCTCGGGAACGCCCTCGTCTGCCGCCTCGTCCGTGTAGAACGTAGAGACGTGTTCGCCCACGATCTCTTCGCGTTCGTATCCCTTGATCTGCTCGGCACCCCGGTTCCAGGTGGAGACCCGTCCGTCGGCGTCGAGCATGAAGATGGCGTACTCCTCGGTCGCGTCTATCATCGACCGGAACTGGCGTTCGCGCTCCGAGAGCGCCTGCTCCGCGCGCTTCTGGTCTGTGATATCGGTGATTACCCCCTCGAGGATTTCGTACTCGTCGTCATCGTCACCGACGCCGTATCCGCGTTCCTGGACCCAGCGGGTGTTTCCGTCGGCGGTCTGGATGCGAAACTGGAGGCTAAATTGGCCGTCCTCGTCCAGTTGCGCCTGTACCTCCTCTCGGACGTAGTCAGCGTCGTCCGGATGGACGACGTCCCGTTCCCAGCTCACGTCGCCGGATTCCAGGGTGGCAGGATCGTACCCGGTGATCTCGGCGCAGCCGTCGCTGACGAACGACATCGGCCAGCCCTCCCCGTATCGGCAGCGGTACACGATCCCCGGTACGTTGTCGACGAGTCGCGAGAGCATCTGTTCGTGCTCGTCGGTCGATCGGTCGTGGTCGTCGTCCGCTTCGACGGAACCGTCGCGCGCCGACAGCCACCAGACGCGTCCTCGAGCGCCGACTTTCTTGGTCTCGACGGCGTCTCGCTCGACGAGGCGGTCCAGCCGCTCGTAGGCGGCACGGCGGGTGATTTCCAGTTCCGCTGCGACTTCGCTCGTCGTAAGCGGCGTTCGGGGAGACGCCATTCGATCGAAGACGGCCAGCGTTTCACTGAGAGCGTCCAGGTTCCCGCCAGACATGCACCCTTATAACTGGGCGAACGTTATCAATCCTCCGTTGACGGAACCTCTCCTCCAGGCGGGGCCGATCGACGACACTCCGCGTGCGGCAGACCAACCGCTTCGGATCTGCGGCCGAAAATGTCATAGGACTATACCAAATTTGTTAGTAGCGTCCCTTACTGTCCGCCGACTCTTCGTCACCAATACGGTCAAACCACACACCCAACAATGAATTTCGTAACGCAACCCCCGAGCGAAACGGGCGACGAGACCGTGCCCGTGAGCGACGTCTACGACGCTCTCTCGAACGAGCGGCGGCGACGAGTGCTCTCGGCACTGTCGGAAGAGACGACACCTGTCGACGTCGCCGAACTGGCTCACACCGTCGCCACGGCGGAGACGGCAGACCGGCCCCGCGGGACCCCGGACGAGCACGTCACCCAGGTCCACACGTCGCTCCACCACGTTCACCTCCCGAAACTGACGGATCTCGGACTCGTCGAGTACGACCCGGACGCGGAAACCGTCGACTGTGTCGTCGACGTCAACTCCGTTCTCGCGTAGTCGTTCGTCCCACTCGCACGTACGGGGTCGGGCGTTCCGAACTCGATCGAGCGTGCACCGAACTGCTCGAGTTCTCGAGCGAGTACGCTGATCCGCGAGGATTGATGCTCCACGTCGTGACTCTCGTTACCGGCGTCTTTTACCCAGATTAATTTTTGTGAAAATTATTTGTGGGTGCCGTCGTAGCTCCGCGCATGCACCGACGACACTACCTGATGGGCATGAGTGCGGGGGTCGGAGTGCTGGTGTCGACGGGCGGTGGGGCCACGGTCGGCACACAGTCCGCACTGTCGGTCACGATCGTCTGGACGAACACACCCGTCACGGGGGGCGACGTCCTCGAGGTAAACGTTCACGTTCGCAACGAGAGCGAGCGCAGCGTCACCCGCGAGATCGCTCTCGTGGTCAGCGACGACCGGGTAGACACTACCTCCGTGACGGTCGATCCCGGAGACGTAGCGTCGGTCGACCTGGGATACGAGACCTATCCCGTGCGGCAAACCGTCGAGTTCCCGGTGACCGTCGAGACGGACGGGAGTTCGGACACGCGTACCGTCTCCGTCTTCGGCACGGACGATCCGCTCGTCCAGCGAGTGCGTCCCAGCGCCGACGTCGCCGTCCAGCCGGAGACGACCGTCATGTTCGAGGTCCAGACCGTCGCGCTCGGCCAGACGGCGTGGCACCTCGACGGCGAGTTCGTCCGGCGCTCGTTCGGCCCCTGGTACAGCGAGTACAATCGGCAGGCGGAGGCCGACTACTGGCAACACACCTTCGAGGCAACGGGAACACACGAGGTCGCCGCAGTCGTCGAGACCGACGACTGGACCGAGACGGTCGAGTGGACGATCGACGTGACGTCAGACGGGCGGACGACGCCGAACATCGACGACGTCCAGCCGAGCGACGACACGATCGCCACCGACCGTGACGAACCGCTCGAGGTCGCCGTCTCCGATCCCGACGGCGGCCTCGATCGCGTCGTCTGGTGGCTCGGCCACGCGGACGTGATCCTCGACGTCACGAGCGTCAGCGGGGCGGAAGCCACCGCGTCGCTGTCGGCCGACGACTTCTCGGGGTGTCACCAGTGTCCGGTCGTCGTCTGGGTGGTCGACGAGCAGGGCGTGATCGGCGAGGCGAGTCCGTGGACGTTCGCCATCCAGGACGTCCCGCTCTCGGTGACGATCACTGGGACGACCGATCCCGTCGACGCGGGCGACGTCCTCGAGGTGCAGGCCCGACTCGAGAACACGGGAACCGCCTCGAGCACGACGGACGCCCGCCTCGTGGTCAGCGACGATGTCGTCGACGTCACGTCTGTCTTGCTCGCTCCCGGCGAAGCGGAAACGATCGTGCTGGGGTACGAAACCTATCCCGTCCGCCAGGACGTCGAGTTCCCGGTAACCGTCGAGACCGACGACGCCGCCGACTCACAGACCGTCGAGGTGTACGGCACCGAGGAGTCCGCCGCACCGTCGCTCTCCGTGGCGATCACCGGGACGAACGCGCCGGTCGGCGCTGGCGAGTTCCTCGAGGTGACCGCCCAGGTCGAGAACACGGGCGGGACAGAAGCGACCCAGGACGTCCGTCTCGTGGTCAGCGACGACGTCGTCGACTCCACGACGGTCTCGCTCGGCTCCGGGGAGACGACGACGGTCTCGCTCGGCTACGAGACCTACCCCGTCGAGCAAGACGTCAGCTTCCCCGTGCGCGTCGCGACCGACGACGACGCAGACGAACGCACCGTCGAGGTGTTCGCCGACGGCAATTCCGGCGATGGTGACGACTCCGGCGGCGAGCCGTCGCTCTCCGTCTCGATCAGCAGAACGAACGCCCCCGTCGACGCGGGCGAGTTCCTCCAGGTGACTGCTGCCGTCCAGAATTCGGGCTCGGCGAGCGCCACGCCGACGCTCGAGCTCGTCGTCGGCGGCGACGTGGTCGACTCCGCCTCCGTGACGGTCGGCCCCGGCCAGTCGACGACGGTCTCGCTCGGCTACGAGACCTATCCCGTCGAGCAGGACGTCAGCTTCCCCGTGACGGTCCGTGGCGGCGGCGCTTCGGCGTTGCGCACGGTTCGCGTCTTCGGCGGTTGATCGCGCCGGTTCTCGGCCACACGAGATGTCGCCTCGTGGGCGACGTCTCCGCGTCGGCGTCTCTGCGTCGGCGTCTCGACCGCGGCGAGCGAAAGTACACGCGGCGCGCGCTGGGGAGCCGCTCGAGCACTGCGAGAGTGGCTCGACGACGCCGTGCGAGGGGCGAGTGAGTGAGTGCAACGAGCGAACGAGTCGGCTGGGGAGGGTGAGGCTATGGGCGGGACAGAACGGGCCGGGGGCGCTCTCAATCGCTGCAGTGTCGACGATGATCGCCGTGCGGCGATGACTGCCACTGCCGCTTCCGCAGGGAGTGAGGGCTGACGTGCTCGAGGAAAACCGCGCCGGCCGGGATTTGAACCGAAGCAAGACGGTCGCACTCACTTCGTACGTGCGCTGCGACTTGCAGGGTTCAAATCGCCGGCGTGGCGATCATGTCTCTCACGTTCGTTCGAGACGATAATGCGCCGGCCGGGATTTGAACCCGGGCCATGAGCTTGGAAGGCTCAGGTCCTGCCACTAGACCACCGGCGCGCACCTCCCACTTTTCGCCGTTCCCTTAAGGGAGTTTCTGTTTTCGTCGGCGATAGTGCTGTATCGTACCACGGCACGCCACACCGTGACCACGGAAACGATCGTTCTCGAGGACCCCAGTCCGTCACGTCGCGCGCGACTCACCGTGACCGTCGCCACCGTCCGCGAGACAGACGTACGTTCGGGTCGTACCGACGCTCTCGAGTGCGCGAATCCCCTCGGTGACCGCCCGCAGGAGTTCCTGGGTGGTCTCGGTTTCCAGATCCACGATGACGTCGAAGTCGCCCGTGACGACGAACGCCTCCGTTACGGCCGGATGCTCTCGAATCTGTTCGACCAGTTCCCGTTCCGTGCCCGCCGACACCACGACGGCGACGAATGCGTGAACCATCGTAAGAAACCGACCACGACCGCACAAAAAGCCGTTTTTCAGGATTTACCGGGAGTCACGCGGACCGATCGGTCACGTCGGTTACTGTTCGTCGACGCCGACGGTGGCATAGCAGTTCCCGCTCGAGAGTTCCCACTCGTGGACGTCGAGTACGCTCTCCTCGAGGTCGGCCTCGAACTCCTCGGGTGAGTAGATGTGATAGAAGCGATCGACCGTCTCGCCGCCGGGGAGCGTCCACTCGACGGTCGTGTCGAACCCCTCGTCGGCGTCGAAGCGGTCGTGGGCGGTCGACCAGGCGCTGACGAGCGCCCGTCCGTCGGGCGCGAGCACGCGAGCGAGTTCGTCGAGACTGGTCACGCGACTCTCTCGCGTGGGGAGGTGGTGGAGGGTCGCGACGTAGACGGCGACGTCGACGACGCCCTCAACGAGCGGGAGCGCCGCGGCGTCGCCCTGGAGCAGGTCGACGGCGAAGTCGCGCTCGAGTGCGCGCGCCCGGCCGGTCTCGAGCAAGCCGCGGCTGACGTCGAGGCCGACGGTGCGGCCGACGCGGTCGGCCAGCAACTCGGCGTGGCGACAGTTCCCACAGCCGACGTCGAGTCCGGTCGTGTCGGCACCCGTCAGGTCGGCAGGCACGCGCTCGAGGAACGACTCGACTTCGGGCCAGGCGTACTCGCGGGTCGAGGCGAAGTGCGTCGCGATGCGGTCGTAGGTCTCCCGGACGTCGGCCCGACGGTCCATGGTCGGCCGTGGTCGTGGACGGGGCAAAAACGTTCGCAAGTGTGGCGGCCACGAACCGGACACTGTTCAGCATCTTTCGAGGCGGAGCCATCGGTCCCAACGAGCGAGGGCATCAGCCCGAGCGAAGTAGGGCGGGGTCGGTTACTCGAGACAGACTGTTCGATGGACTGACCGATTGTCCCCCAGAGGGCGGGCAGGTTCGCCGCTGGATTGGGCGTTACGTTCATACCACGCGAGGTCCAAACGACACGTACGGAATGAGGCGCGAGCACTTCACGCTAGATGTCAGCAATGTCGACTGGGTCGAGACGGACGGCGAGCCACGAAAGCCGTCGGTATCGATCGACTTCACCGGCCCGGAGACGTTGCTTCGCGAGCGCCTTACCGCTCCCGATGGCGACGTTCTCGATGCGAGTGAGACGGACGTCGCCCTTCGACTCCAGGAACCACTGGACGAGGACGCGGCAGGCGTCGTCAGCGTCACCGACCGTATCACGGGCGATTTCGTCCTCGAACTCAACGAAGACGCGTCGAACGTCCTGAAGTTCATCCGGGCAGCACGGAACTACGGCGAGGTCGCGACCGAGGACGAGGGACGGTACAAAGTGTCGATCACGTTCGACGGCGAGGAGTTCGTCACCTACGACAAGCGGACGTTTCTCGTCTACGACGATCAGGGAGATCTCCTCCGCCAGCACAGCCTGATCCCGAGCGGCGTCGAACTTTGATACTATCTGATGTGACCGTGTTCCGACGAAACCGCCCGATGGGTCGCGACGGGGCACGGTTGCATCGACACTGACTCGCATCGGTCGTCACGAGGCGGCCGCCCCAACTCGAGAGAAAAATCGGCAGTTATAAGTGATTTAGGCCCGCCTAAATCAAACGAAGAGCCGATCGAGCAAGGATCAACGATGTCAAACGGGGAACTTCTCACGTCGACGGCCGACGAACCGTCTTTCGAGACCGCAACACCAGAGACCGTTCTCGAACTCGACGGCGTCGCGAAACGCTACGGCAGCGAAACGATCATCCCGGAGCTCTCGCTGTCGGTCCGCGACGGGGAGATCCTCACCCTGCTCGGTCCCTCGGGCTGTGGGAAAACGACGACACTGCGACTCATCGCTGGACTCGAGCGACCGAACGGCGGTTCGATTCGGCTTCAGAACGGCTTCGTGGCCGGAAACGAGACGTTCGTTCCTCCTGAAGAGCGCGACGTCGGCGTCGTCTTCCAGGAGTTCGCGCTCTTTCCACACCTCACCGCCCGGGAGAACGTCGCGTTCGGGTTGGACGGCTGGGAGCCAGAAGAGCGTGACGCCCGCGTCGAGGAACTGCTCGAGCTGGTCGGCCTCGAGGAACACGGCGACCACTACCCGGACGAACTCTCCGGCGGCCAGCAACAGCGGGTCGCCCTCGCACGGTCGATCGCGCCCGAACCGGACATGCTCTTGCTCGACGAGCCGTTCTCGAATCTCGACGTCGACCTGCGCGTGGAGATGCGCGAGGAGGTCCGCCGGATCATCAAGAAAGCGGGCGTCACCGCGATTTCGGTCACGCACGACCAGGAGGAGGCGCTGTCGATCTCCGACCGTGTCGCGGTGATGAACGACGGCGTCATCGAACAGGTCGGCACGCCAGAGCGGGTCTTCCAGCAGCCGAAGTCGCGGTTCGTCGCCGGTTTCCTGGGCCACGCGAGTTTCCTCTCTGGACAGGTCCACGGCGACCACGTCGAGACCGCGCTCGGACGCGTCCTCAGAGACGACATTCACGGTCTGGCTCAACAGTACGACGGCACCGAGATCGACCTGCTCGTCCGCCCGGACGACGTGACGGCGTACCCGGCAGACGGCACCGAGGCCGACGGTCAGGTCGTCTACCGGCGGTATCTCGGGCCGACCGTCCTCTATCGCGTCGAACTCGACGACGGCGACGTCATCGAGTGTATGCACAACCACTCCGACCGCCTCGAACTCGACGAACGCGTCGCCGTCCGCGTCACCGCCGACCACGAACTCGCGTGGTTCCCCGCCGGACAGCGCGACTAACCGCAGACCGACTCCGTCTCGTGGAGGAACGTCTGACACTCGACCGTCCGTCCTTCGGGATCTTCGGCGAAAAAATTGTAGATCCGGTAGCGCTCGTTCTCGCTCGGTTCGTCGACTGCGTGGTCGGCCAGTGCCTCGTAAGCGACGTCGACCTCGTCTCGAGTTCCGTAGACGAACGTGATGACTCCCTCGGTCTCGGCGTCGTCGCGCTCGCAGAAGCCGACGAGCATGTTGTCGTACTGGAGGATCGTACATCCGGGCTGCTCGAGCCAGATCGACGCGCCTACCTCGTCCACGTAGAAGTCGACGACTCGTTCGAGCGCTTCGGTCGCGAAGAACACGATGCCAGACATGGGAGAGCCTGCGACGTGAGCGGATAAAACAGTTCACCTGCCGGTGGGTTTATCGGAGTTCCGGAAGCAGCCAGTCGTATGACAGCTTCGATACGTGTCGCCGTCCTCGCAGGGTGGAGGGCACGCGACGACAGCGTAACTGGGGTGGGCGCGTCGTGACCGACGAGCGGCTGGCGACGCGGTGTGGACTTCTCGCACCCGTCGTCACGCTGGGTGCGATCGTGCTTGCGACGGTCCTCGCCACGCCGGAGACGTTCACCTGGCACGCTCGGTCGCTGTCCGACATGGGTCGGGTCGGAACGCGGACCTTCTGGCTGTTCAACGGCGGCCTGATCGTCGGCGGCCTGCTCGGAGTACCGTTCGTCTGGGGGCTCTGGTCGACAGCTCGAAACGGCCTCGAGCGCGTCGGGGTCGCCCTCGTCGGAATCGCCCTCGCCGGGATCGTCGGCGTCGGCGTCTTCTTTCTCGGACACACGGACTACTACCTCGAGACCGGACTGCACTTCGTCGCCGCGATAACGTTCTTCGGCGTGGCACCGATCGCACAGTGGCTCTACGGGACGGGACTGCTCCTCGCTGGCGACGTTCGACTCGGCGGGCTCTCGTTCTGGCTGGGGAACGTCCACGCCGCCGGGTGGTTCGGCTGGCTGCTCTATCGCGACGCCGTCGCCGCCGACCCCTGGGAGTTGTTCGCCGTCCCCGAGTTCGTCGCCGCCGTCGCCTTCGGGCTCTGGATCGCACTGGTCACCTGGTCGCAACTCGACGGTGTATCCGACTCAACGGGCCGCTAACTGGCGTACACTGCCGTTGAGACTGATCGGCACACAACTCTTAAATCGAAACCGTTCATATACGCCCGTATGCATAAGGACGAACTTCTAGAGCTGCACGAAGAACTGGTGGTCATCATGGAGTACTTCGCCGAGCGCGAAGACGTCGACGAAGGACTGTTCGAACCGTACCGCAAACTCGAGGTCGATCCCTCTCACGTCCACAAATCCAAGAGCGAACACAAACACGCCGTCTTCGTGCTGGGCAACGCCCTGGCGAGTGCGATGAGCGAAGACGAGTTCTCGAGTGCCGGCCGGATCGGCAAGCGGATGGAAGAACTCGCCGACGACGCCCAGTCGAAGATATAGACGTCCCTGATCGTTCAACGTTCAACTTTTTAATACATACAGGCGAAACGTATTTATTCCATATCCCGTTTGTTGGATTATGGACTCGCGCACGCAAGAGCGCGTCGAGCGCTGGGATTCTCGCCCGTTCGATGGCGGTCGAGACGGGCTCTCCGATCTCGCTGACAGTGGGTTCTCGGGTGCCGTCACCGCAGCCGGGACGTGGCTGTTTATGCTCAACGGCCGCGTCGTCGGCGTCTTCGACGGCTCGCTCGAGGACTTCGACGCCGCTTCCGGGACCGTCTACGTCGCGCCCGACCCGGCACTTCCCTTACTGGCCGCGATGAAAACCCGCGGTGGCGACACGCGGGCGAAGTACTACACCAACGACACGCCGCTGTCGGAGGTCGATCAGACGCTTCAGGACGGCTCGTTTACGGGCTACGTCGAACTGAGCGAAAACGTCCTCAGTGGCGACTACTACGTGGTTTACTACGGCGGCCGACGGATGGCTGCCGCGTACATCGGCACTGCAGAGCGACTGCTCACCGACGAGGAGGCGTTCGAACGGGCGGCCGACGAGGTCGGGATTTACGAGGTGATCGACGTCGACGTCGACGTGACCGACCTTCGCGAACCGGCCAACGAACCGGAGCCCGACCCTGAACTCGAATCCGACCCGACGCCCAGTTCGCCCGACTCGTCCGGGAACCTCGACGTGTCGATCGACGCCGTCGAGGAGGCGGAAGCCGACGCGACCTCGAGCGACGTGACGGTCGACGACGCGCTGGACGACACCGCAAGCGACCCGGCGGCACCGACCGACGACGCCGCCACCGGGATCACGACGACGGACGACCAGCCGACCGACGCATCGTCACCGGGTATTACCGACGTGACCATCGATCCCACGGGCACCGAGTCGACGACCGACGGCACGCCCGAGACCACCGCTGCGACCGTCGACGAACCGACGGAGGGCCAATCGGCGTCTGTCGCCGACGCCATCGAGACGGCAGACGAGGCCGACGAGTCGGACGACGGGCCGACGGATCCGGACCTCGTGGAGGTCGAGGCCGCCGCCAAAGAACTGGACGAAAGTGGCATCTCCTGGACGGCCGACGACGAAGACGAGACCGACGGAGACGCCACGAAGGCGACCGAGTCCACCGACGCCGACGGCGGTTCCGACGACAGCGACCTCGAGAGGCAGTTCGAACGCGAAGAGCAGTGGCGCGAAACCCGGAGCATCCCGTCGATCGATCCGGACAACACGAGCGAGTCGGCGGCGGCCGAGCGCGGTTCGGCCAGCGGCCGACAGCGTTCGAACGCAGCGTCGTCGAGTGGGTCGACCGGCGCAAGCGCCGGGCCGAGCGAGCGCCAGCGCGGACCCGACCAGTCCTCGCCGTCCGGATCGAATTCGCCCCGTCGCGAATCGAGCGTCAGCGAAGCAACCGCAGCCAGCCCGTCGACGTCCCCGTCGCGCGCTCGCGACGCCGACGATCGAACGGCGCGCATCGAACGGCTCGAGGAACGTCGCGATGCCCTGGAAGCACAGCGCGACGAACTCGCGGAGAAGTGCGAACGACTACAGGCAGAGAATCAGGAACTGTCGGCCACTGTCGACCGACTCCAGTCGCGCATCGACGACCTCGAGCGCCAACTCGAGCAGGCGCAGTCGGCCGACTCGTCGACGGCGGTCGACGGCGTCGCGGGTGGCACCTCGCTCTCGCCGAAGCGGGCACTCGCCGGGACGAACCTCTTCGTCCGGTACGACTCGAAGAGCAAGCCGACGCTCGAGACGGCCCACGGCGGGGGTGCCAGCCCGAGCGAGGTCGCGTCGAACCTGCGTCTGGAACACCACACGGGATTCGACGACTCGACCGTCACCGTCGACGGGCAGCCGTACGTCGAGTTCCTCCGGGAGACGATGGAGTACCAGCTGGTCGACTGGCTGACCACCACCGTCCTTTACGAGATCCGCGACACCGGTCGCGCCGACGGACTCGGCGACCTCTACGACGCGATTCCGCGGATCGACCGTGCCGAGTTACACGCGTCGATCGCACTCGAGGACGACGCCGCGGACGTGCCGAGTGAGGTGACGTTCGACGTCGTCGCGTTCGACAAGATGGGCAACCCGCTTATCGTCGCCAACCTGAACCGCTCGCGCGAGCCGGCGACGCGTGAGATGCTCGAAGAGCTAGAGGCGACGGCGTCGGCGCTCAAGGCAAACTACCCCGATCTCGGGGCGGCGCTCGTCGTCACCTCGAGTTTCTTCGAACCCGGCGCACTCGAGGTGACAGAAGAGGCGACGAGCAGCGGCTTCCTGAGCCGCGGCTCGAAACTCAGCTACGTCAACCTCTCGCGAAAACAGGGATATCACCTGTGTCTAGTGGAGGCGCGCTCGGGCGGCTTCCACATGAACGTCCCAGAGCTGTAGGCGGTAGTCTTAGCCTTCGATCTCCGCGACGTCTTCGATCTTCATTCCCTCGAGCTTGTCGACGATCTCGTCGATCTTGCCGTCGAGTTCGTCGACGAACTCGGCAGTGCGCTCGGTCTTGATCGCACCCTGGCTGGAGGGCTCGATGAGGTTCTCCTCTTCGAGGACGCGCAGAGAGTAGCGAACTTTGTGGTGGGGGTAGCCGGTCTCGTTCGACATCTTGACGATCCCGATCGGTTCGTTTTCGATGACCATCTTCAGGACCTGCAGATGTCGTTCCAGCATATCGACTTCCTTCTCTAGCCGGTCTATCATGGCATTTGTTAACTTGTCTTTGCACCTTTTAAAAGTTACTCTCGAGAGGCGACGGGAATCAGTCTCAACTCGTCGATAATTCTTGGCAGTAGTTAACGCTTCGGGTTCGATCGTCGAATCGGGGGTGATCCCACCGCCGTCCCGGAGTATCGTCGCCTCCTGACAGTCACGATAGTGGCACAGACGGCCGCCCCTCGAGTGCCGCCGACCACCGATACCGTAATCTGTTTATCGACTGGGCAAGAACCCGTCGCTGTTATGACCGTCACTATCGTCGGGTCGCAACTCGGCGACGAAGGGAAAGGTGGGGTCGTCGACCTCTATGGCGACGCCGCCGACGTCGTCGTCCGCTATCAGGGCGGCGACAACGCCGGCCACACCGTCGTCTACGACGGTGAGAAGTACAAGCTCTCTCTCGTTCCGTCGGGGGCCGTCCGGGGCAAGGTCGGCGTCCTCGGCAACGGTTGCGTCGTCAACCCCGAAACGCTGTTCGACGAGATCGACACGCTCCGCGAGCGCGGTCTCGAACCGGACGTTCGCGTGGCCGAGCGTGCACACGCGATTCTCCCCTACCACCGCGTTCTCGACGGCATCGAGGAAGACGAGAAAGACGACCTCGCCGCTGGCACCACGAAGCGCGGTATCGGTCCGACCTACGAGGACAAGGCGGGCCGTCGTGGCATCCGCATCGGCGACATGCTCGACCCCGACACGCTGCGTGCGCGCCTCGAGTACGTCGTCCCCCAGAAGAAGGCCTTAGCGGAGGAGGTCTTCGGCAAAGAGACGGGCGAGGCGTTCGACGTCGACCACCTCTACGAGACCTACCGCGAGTACGGGAAGCGTCTCGAAGAGGAAGGGATGACCGTCGACTGTGGCACCTACCTGCAGCGGCGGATCGACGAGGGCGACGACGTCATGCTCGAGGGCGCACAGGGTACCTCGATCGACATCGATCACGGCATCTACCCCTACGTCACCTCCTCGAACCCGACTGCGGGCGGCGCCTGTGTCGGTAGCGGTCTCGGCCCGACCGTCGTCGGCCAGGGCGACGTGATCGGCGTCGTGAAAGCCTACCTCTCGCGGGTCGGTACCGGTCCGCTCCCGACCGAACTCGGCGGTGTCGAGGGCCAGACGCCGGGGTACGACCCCGACGAGGCAGACGACGAGGAAGAAGAACTCGCGACGTACATCCGCGACGAAGGCGGCGAGTACGGAACCGTCACCGGCCGTCCTCGACGCGTCGGGTGGCTCGACATGCCCATGTTGCGCCACGCCGCGCGTGCGAGTGGCTTCACCGGCCTCGCGGTCAACCACATCGACGTTCTCGCCGGCCTGGACGAGGTCAACGTCGGTCACGCCTACGAACTCGACGGCGAGGAAGTGCTGACGATGCCGCCGACAACGGAGAAGTGGGGCGAGTGTGAGGCGGTCTTGCGTACGTTCGACGGCTGGTCGGAGGTCGACTGGGCCGAAGTCGCCGACGAAGGGTACGAGGCGATCCCCGAGAACGCCCGGACCTACCTCGAGTACCTCGAGGACGAACTCGAGACGCCGATCTACGCCGTCGGCGTCGGTCCCGGTCGCGAGGAGACCGTCGTCGTCGAAGATCCCTACGAATAACGAGTCGGTTCGCGCCTCGAGCGGACGTAACCGGCCGTCGTGTTCGCCGACGGCCCGTTCGGACGTCGACGCTCGTTTTTACAGTTTGTACGAAATTCGTTCGATCGCCAGGACGGCTCTGTAGAGCAAGTAGCAGAGAAACAGCGCGAGACTCAGCGAGACTGCTGCGCCGACTGCCCACGCCCAGCGGAGGAGGTCGGCGACGAGGAGTGCGTACACGAAACTCACGAGCAGGGCGGCGAGAAGCACGATACCGTATCGAACGGGTATCCGTTCAGTGACTGGTGCTGAAGACATAAGTCAATCAATAAATGTAGTCGGATAAATATATGCCGACAGTGTCGATCGTCGAACAACGTACGACGAATTCGTCTCTGGTCGAAAATCGAGGCGCTCCGTCGGTATCACACCGTTCCAGAGATATCGGGAAGTTCAAGGTGTCTTCTTCCAGACGTGCCATATGGTAGAATCAGACCCATTCGACGCCATCCGGGAGATCGAGGTCGACGGGACCTCGTACTCGATGGCCGACCTTACCGTTCTCGAAGAGCAGGGACTGTGCGACCTCGAGAAGCTACCGGTGAGCATCCGGGTCCTTCTCGAGTCGGTTCTCCGGAACGCCGACGGCGAACACATCACCGAAGAGGACATCCGGAACGCCGCCTCGTGGGAGCCGGACGTGCCGGACGTCGAGGTGCCGTTCCAGCCGTCGCGCGTCGTCCTCCAGGACCTCACCGGCGTCCCCGCGGTCGTCGACCTGGCGGCGCTGCGCTCCGCTGCGGACCGCAAGGGCGTCGACCCGACGGTCGTCGAACCCGAAGTCCCCTGTGACCTCGTGATCGACCACAGCGTCCAGGTCGACTACTTCGGTAGCGAGGACGCCTACGAGAAGAACGTCGAACTCGAGTACGAGCGAAACGAGGAGCGATATCGTGCGATCAAGTGGGCCGAACAGGCCTTCGAGGACTTCAACGTCGTTCCGCCGGGAACCGGGATCGTCCACCAGGTCAACTTGGAGCACCTGGGTCAGGTCGTCCACGCCCGCGAGCAGGACGGCGAGCAGTGGCTGCTGCCCGACACGCTCGTCGGCACGGACAGCCACACCCCGATGATCGGCGGCATCGGCGTCGTCGGCTGGGGCGTCGGTGGCATCGAGGCCGAGGCCGCGCTGCTCGGCCAGCCGATCACGATGACGCTTCCGGAGGTCGTCGGCGTCAAACTCACCGGTGAACTCCCAGACGGTGCGACCGCGACCGACCTCGTGCTCCACATCACGGAGAAACTCCGCCAGGTCGGCGTCGTCGACAAGTTCGTCGAGTTCTTCGGCCCCGGCGTCTCCCAGCTTTCGGTGGCCGATCGCGCGACCATCTCGAACATGGCACCCGAGCAGGGGTCGACGATCAGCATGTTCCCCGTCGACGAGAAGACCCTCGACTACCTCGAGCTCACGGGTCGCGACGCCGAGCACATCGACCTCGTCCGCGAGTACCTCGAGGCACAGGGTCTGTTCGGCGAACACGACCCCGAGTTCACCGAGGTCGTCGAGTTCGACCTGGGCGACGTCGAACCGAGCCTCGCGGGCCACAAGAAGCCCCACGCCCGCATCCCGATGGGCGATCTGGACGAGCACTTCCCGACGCTGCTCGAGGAGCAGGGCGTCCTCGACGGCGGAGCCGCAACCAGCGACGGCGGACTCGTCACCGAGAACACGCCCGACCTCGACGAGAAAGTCCCCGTCACGCTCGAGGACGGCACCGAGGTCGAGATCGGCCACGGCGACGTTCTCGTGAGCGCGATCACCTCCTGTACGAACACCTCGAACCCGTCGGTGATGGTCGCCGCGGGGCTGCTCGCGCGCAACGCCGCCGAGGCCGGACTCGAGGTGCCCGAGTACGTCAAGACGAGCCTCGCACCCGGGAGCAAGGTCGTCACCGAGTACCTCGAGGCCGCGGGCCTGCTCGACGACCTGGAGGAGCTTGGCTACCACGTCGTCGGCTACGGCTGTACGACCTGTATCGGCAACGCCGGGCCGCTGCCCGACCCGATCGAGGAGGCGATCGACGAGTACGACCTCTGGACGACGAGCGTCCTCTCGGGCAACCGTAACTTCGAGGCGCGCATCCACCCGAAGATCCGGGCGAACTACCTCGCGTCCCCGCCGCTGGTCGTCGCCTACGGGCTCGCAGGCCGGATGGACATCGACCTCGAAGAGGAGCCGATCGGCGTCAACGACGAGGGCGAGGAGGTCTACCTCGAGGACGTCTGGCCGGACACGGAAGAGGTCCGCGAGACGATCCACGACAGCGTCTCGCCCGACCTGTTCGAGGAGAAATACGCCTCCGTCTTCGAGGGCGACGAACGCTGGGAAAGCCTCGAGGCACCCACGGGCGACGTCTACGAGTGGGACGACGAGTCCACGTACATCCGCGAGCCGCCGTTCTTCCAGGACTTCCCGCTCGAGGAACCCGGCGTCTCCGACATCGCAGACGCCCGCTGTCTGCTGACCCTCGGTGACACCGTGACGACCGACCACATCAGCCCCGCCGGGCCGTTCAGCGAGGACCTGCCCGCCGGCCAGTGGCTCAGCGAACGCGGCGTCGAACCCTACGAGTTCAACACGTACGGCTCACGCCGTGGCAACCACGAGGTCATGATGCGCGGTACCTTCGCGAACGTCCGCATCGAGAACCAGATGCTAGACGGCAAGGAGGGCGGCTACACGATCCACCACCCGACTGACGAGGAGGCCACCGTCTTCGAGGCATCCGAGCGCTACCGGGAGGAGGACACGCCGCTCGTGGTCCTCTCCGGCGAGGAGTTCGGGACCGGCTCGAGCCGCGACTGGGCGGCAAAGGGGACCGACCTGCTTGGCATCCGTGCGACCATCGCGAAGAGCTACGAGCGCATCTACCGCGACAACCTCATCGGCATGGGCGTCCTGCCCCTGCAGTTCGAAGCGGGTGAGGGCTGGGAGGAACTCGGCCTCGACGGCTCCGAGTACTTCGAGATCGAGGGTCTCGACGACGGACTCGAGCCCAACGACGAACTCACCGTCGTCGCCGAGGACGAAGACGGCGAGACCACCGAGTTCACCGTCACCGCACAGGTCGGCACGCCCGCTGCCGTCCGCTACATCGAGAACGGCGGCGTCCTGCACCTCGTGCTTCGCCGACTGCTGACCGAAGAGACCGCGGCCTGAAGGCCCGATCAACCCTCGACGACACTCCGTTTTTGCGCTCGAGTTACCGACCGCGTTCCCGAAACCTTTTGCTGACGGCGGTCACCGTTCCTATCATGAAAGAGTCGTTGCTTGAAATCCTCTGTTGCCCGCTGGACAAACACGATCTCGAACTCGAGGACGCCGAGTACGACGGCGACGAGGTCATTTCGGGAACGCTCGTCTGCAGCGAGTGTGGCGAACGCTACGCCATCGAGGACGGCATTCCGAACCTGCTGCCGCCGGATATGCGCGAAGAAACGCCAGCCTGAGAGCCGTGTCTCGAGACGAGGTCACCGTCCACGTCGGACGGAACGGCACGGACACGATCGCCGCCGACACGCGGACGCTCGAGACGACCGAATCGTTCGGGATCGTCCTGGAGAGCCACGACACGCCGGCACACGTCCACTGCCGACTCGGCGGTGACCTCGCACACGTCGCCACACTCGAGCAGTCTCACTACTACGTCGAACCGGACGAGGAGACGTACGTGCCGATTCTCGTCGACGACGTCGACGCCGACGTCGCGGGCACGCTCGAGGTGTCGACCGGCTACGGTGCGGCGTCGGTTTCGATCGACGTGACGGTCACGCCCGGCCCGCCGCCGGTCGAGGTCGACGAGACGCTCGCCCAGCCGCAATCGCCCGAGCAGGAACCGACCGTTTTCGAGCGCCTGTCGACGACGAGCGGCCTCGACGCCGGGACGATCGGGCTGTTCGTGCTGGGACTGCTCGCACTCGGCGTCGCGACCGCGACGGCGGCCGTCGTCGGCGGTCCAGTCGCGCTCGTCGGCGTCCTGGTCGTCGTCGTCGGAATCGGCGTCGCGACGCTGTTACTTCTGCGGTGACCGCAGTCGGTCTCCCCACCGCGTGAACGCGAACTGTGCGAGGACGTCTGCCTCGAGGTCGCTGGTGGTGAGCGTCCCATCACTGCTACCTGCCCATCCGCCGCTCGAGGCGCTGACGACGCACCTCGCGGGGAGCACATCATTTACTACGCTGTTGGCGAAAGAGGGTGGTAATGGACCTCTCGAACGAGCAGCAACTCATCCAGGAGACGATCCAGGACTTCGTCGAGGCGGAGGTACGGCCCGTCGTCGACGAGGCCGACGAGAACCAGGAGTTCCCCGAGGACGTCTGGGACGCGCTGGCGGACCTGGACCTGACCGGGCTGACGGTGCCCGAGGAGTACGGCGGCTTCGGTGCAGACGAGGTGACGAAAAGCGTCGTCAACGAGGAACTCGCCTACGGCCACCTCTCGCTTGCGACCGCGCTGTCGGTCCACGCCCTCGCGACGTCGTGTATCGACGAGTTCGCGAGCGAAGCGCAAAAGGAGGCGTGGCTGCCGGAGATGGCGACGGGGCGACCCGTCGGCGCGTTCGCGCTGTCGGAACCCGACGCCGGCTCGAACCCGGCGGAGATGACGACCGAAGCCCGCCGGGAGGGTGACGAGTACGTGATCGACGGCAAGAAACAGTGGATCACCAACGGACAGCGCGCGGGCGTCGTCGTTCTGTTCGCCAAGACCGACCGCGACGATCCCAACTCGGTCACGCAGTTTCTCGTCCCCAAAGACGCCGAGGGACTCGAGGTCGGCAAGAAAGAGGACAAACTGGGACTGCGCGCGAGCGACACGACCTCGCTTCTCTTCGACGGTGTGCGCATTCCGGCCGAAAACCGCCTGACAGAGGTTGGCGAGGGGCTGAAATCGGCGTTCTCGATTCTCACCGGAGGACGGATCGCCATCGCCAGCCAGGCCGTCGGCGTCGCACAGGCGGCGTTAGACGACGCCGTCGCCTACGCCAACGAGCGCGAGCAGTTCGGGAAGCCGATCGTCGAACACCAGGCGATCGGACACATGCTGGCTGACATGCAGACGAACGTCCAGGCAGCGCGCCTGCTCACCCGCGACGCCGCGCGAAAGAACGACGACGGACTCGATCCGATGGCCGCGAGTATGGCGAAGTACTTCGCCAGCGAGACGGCCGTCGACGTCGCCAGCGACGCCGTCCAGGTCCACGGCGGCTACGGCTACACCAAGGACTTCGACGTCGAACGCTACTACCGCGACGCCAAGATCACGACCATCTACGAGGGAACCTCCGAGATCCAGAAGAAGATCATCGCCCGGCACCTGAAAGAGTGAACGCTTAAGCGCCGCCCGTCGCCTACTCCACGTCGATGAAGTTCGCCGCGTTCGCCGACCGGGCCGGAGAGATCGAAGCCGAAGCGTCCGACCTCGAGATCGTCGACCACGTCACGTCACTGCTCGCGGACGCGAACGACGACCTCGAGCTCGTCGCGCGGTTCGTCCAGGGGCGGGTCTTCCCGGCGTGGGACTCGACGACCCTCGACGTCGGCCCGCGGACGTGCTACGAGGCGATCGCCCGCGCGGCAGGAACGAACGTGAGCGCGGACGACGTCGAGGAGCGCCTGGCAGCGGTCGGCGAGATCGGCGAGGTGGCGGCGAGCTACGACTTCGGCGGCCAGCAGGGACTCGGCGCGTTCACCGAGGGCGGTGGCGGCGACGCCCTCTCTGTCCGCGAGGTGTACGAGACGCTCGTCGACCTCGCCGAGGCGGACGGGTCGGGCAGTCAGGACCGCAAGGTCGATCTCCTCTTTGGCCTGTTCAACCGCTGCTCGAGCGAGGAAGCGCGCTATCTCGCCAGGCTCGTCCTCTCGGAGATGCGCATCGGCGTCGGCGAAGGCGCGGTGCGAGACGCCGTCGCCGCCGCGTTCGACGTCCCCGAGGACCGCGTCGAGCGCGCCCTGCAGGTCTCGAACGATTACGGACGGGTCGCGGTTGTCGCCCGCGAGGAGGGCCTCGAGGGCCTGGACGCGATGGACCTCGAACTCGGCCGTCCCGTCAGGGCGATGCTCGCCCAGGCGGGGACGGTGGCGGACGCGCTCGAGGAGTGGGACGAGACGGCAGTGGAGTGGAAGTACGACGGGGCCAGGATCCAGTTGCACCACGACCCCGACGGCGAGACGCGGGTCTTCTCGCGGAACATGGAGGACGTCACCGACGCCCTCCCGGAGGTCGTCGAGTTCGCCGCCGACCGTCTCGTCGATCCGGTGATCCTCGACGGCGAGGTCGTCGCGATCGACGACACAGGCGACCCGCTCCCCTTCCAGGAGGTGTTACGGCGGTTCCGCCGGAAACACGACGTGGCGAAAGCGCGCGAAGACGTCACTGTCAGACCCGTTTTCTTCGACTGCCTGCACGTCGCCGGCGAGGACTTGCTCGAGGCTCCGCTGACCGAGCGCCACGCCCGCCTCGAGTCCCTGCTCGCGGATGGCGAGGGGCTCTCGACGCTGTGGCTCACCGACGACCCCGACGAGATCGAGGCGATCGATGCAGACGCACTCGAGGGCGGCCACGAGGGGATCATGCTCAAAAATCCCGACGCGACGTACTCGCCGGGTCGTCGAGGGAAAAACTGGCTCAAGCGCAAGCCGGACGTCGAGACGCTCGACTGCGTCGTGACGGGTGCGGAGTGGGGCGAGGGGCGGCGAGCGACGTATCTCGGCACGTTCGAGCTGTCGGTCCGCGACGGCGAGACGTTCGAGACGGTCGGGAAGGTCGCGACAGGCATCACCGACGAGACGCTCGCCGATCTCACGGAGCTGCTCGAGCCCCACGTCCTGACCCAGGACGGCCAGGAAGTCGACCTCGAGCCCGCGGTCGTCTTCGAGGTCGGCTACGAGGAGATCCAGGCCTCGCCGACCTACTCCGCGGGCTACGCGCTGCGATTTCCCCGTTTCCTCGGGGTTCGCCACGACAAGGAGCCGGCCGACGCCGACACGCTCGAGCGCGTCAGATCACTGTACGAGGGGTGAAACGGGCTGCTGTACCGATTTACCGGTGCAACCGCAGGCGGTCGCGGTTGCACCGGAACTGACGTACAGTAGTCCGTGTGTGGCGCGGTCGATTCGGTGGGGTGGGTATTTTTAACACTGAAGTTACATACTCGCGGTAATGGCCGTCGTCTCGGAGTTCGAAATCGCCGCCGACGAGTTCGTCCTCGGACGGGTACTCACCGCGGAAGTCGACGTCGAGGTCGACGTCGAACGCGTCGTTCCGTCGTCGGATCGCATCATGCCGTACGTCTGGGTCGGTGGACGGGAGGTCGACGCCTTCGGTGATCGCATCGCCACCTGTGAGGTCGTCGACTCGATCGTCGAGGTCGATCGGCTCGACGGGCGAATCCTGTATCGAATCGACTGGAACGACGACCTCGAGTGTTTCGTGACCGGACTCGAGGCCCACCGTGCGACGATCCTCGAGGCACGAGGCGGCGATCGCTGGCACTTTCGGCTCCGATTTCCTGCCCACGAGGACCTGTCGGGTTTCCACGAGTACTGCGACGAACGCGGCATTGGCCTCTCGCTGGTCCGAATTCGTTCGATCGAGTCGCGGACGGCGGAGCGGTTCGAACTGACGCCGGAACAGCGACGGACGCTCGAACTCGCGACCGAACGGGGGTACTTCGAAATCCCGCGGGGGGTCACCCTGTCGGAACTCGCCGACGAACTCGGCATCTCGACGCAGGCGGCGTCGGAGCGCCTGCGTCGGGGGACGAACACGGTGCTCCGATCCGAGGTCGCCGACGACGCCAATTATGGTTGACCCGGGCGCAAGTAAGTAGACCCTGATCTCTACTGCCGAGCGCACACGTTATTGTAGTGTGTTCACATTGATCATGAAGTTCTCTCGGGCGGAGAACTCGGTTCGATCGACAGACAGATCCACCGAACTGTTCGAGACGCTGTCGTCACCTCGTCGACGAACGATTCTCGCCGTTCTCGAGGCAGGGGACGCGTCGTCGGTCTCGGAGCTAGTGACGTGCCTCCTCGCCGAACGCGGCCTCGACGAGGATGCGTCGGCGCTCCGGCGACGGGCCGCCGTCTCGCTCGTCCACGTTCACCTGCCGTGGCTCGACGACCGTGGCCTCGTCGACTGGGATTGCGAGACCGGGACGGTCGCGCTGACGGCCGCTGCTCGCGTGTGCGATCTCGAGGCGATCGAGCGCATTGCCTCGACGGGAGCCGCCGCCGGCGAAATCCCGACCGACGCGAGTACAGGTGAGCATCCTTAAGACCCGTGAGACGAACCGTTGGCGTATGCAACCGCGCGATCTGTCGGACCACGTCGCGTACGAGGCGGGCCGGGGGATCGAGGAAGTCGCCCGCGAGCTCGGGCGCGATCCCTCGGAGTTCGTCAAACTCGCCTCGAACGAGAACCCGCACGGTCCGTCCCCGGCGGCCGTCGTAGCGATCCGTGACACCGCATCGAACGCGAGTTCGTACCCGAAAGCCGCCCACGCCGACCTCACCGCCGCCCTCGCCGACCGGTGGGATGTCGCGAGTGAGCAAGTCTGGCTCGCAAACGGCGGCGACGGCGCGATCGACTACCTCCACCGGGCGACCCTCGAACCAGGTGACGACGTGCTCGTTCCCTCGCCCGGCTTCGCGTACTACGGGATGAGCGCCCGGTTCCACCACGGCGGCGTCCGCGAGTACGCGCTCTCGAAGGCCGACGACTTCGAACAGCCCGCCGAGACCGTCCTCGAGTCCTACGACGGCGAGCGCGTCGTCTGGATCACGAGCCCACACAACCCGTCGGGGTCGACGATGCCTCTCGCTGAACTCGACCGACTCGCCGAGGGGACCGACGAGGAGACGCTCGTCGTCGTCGACGAGGCCTACGGCGAGTTCGCAGACCGTGAGAGCGCCGTCGCGCTGATAGAGGGCCGTGCAGGGTTCGACGCCCGCGACGACGTCGCCGTCCTGCGGACGTTCTCGAAGGCCTACGGCCTCGCCGGGGTCCGACTCGGCTATGCCGTCGTCCCCGACGGGTGGGCCGACGCCTACGCCCGCGTGAATACCCCGTTCGCAGCGAGCGAACTGGCCTGTCGCGCCGGCCTCGCCGCCCTCGAGGACGACGAACACGTCGAGCGAACCGTCGAGACGACCCTCGAGTCCCGGGCGACCATGCGCGACGAGATCGACGCCCACGTCTGGCCCAGCGAGGGGAACTTCGTCCTCGTCGACGTCGGCGACGCGACGGCGGTCGCCGAGGAGATGCAAGACCGGGGCGTCATCGTTCGTGACTGCACGAGCTTCGGCCTTCCCGGGTGCGTCCGGATCACCTGCGGCACCGACGAGGAGACCGAGCGCGCCGTCGAGACGCTCAACGCGGTCCTGGGCGACGGGATCGGCGACTCCGGTGGACGAACGGAGGTGACGGACGCGTGAGAGTCGCCGTCACCGGCACGCCCGGAACGGGGAAGACGACCGCGAGCCGGCTGCTCGAGACGGACCTCGAGGTAATCCACCTCAACGAGGTGATCGAAGACGAGGAGCTGTACACCGAGATCGACGAGGATCGCGGCAGCGTCATCGTCGACCTCGAGGCGGCGTCGGAGTGGCTCGAGGGCCGCGACGACGTCGTGATCGAGTCCCACCTCGCCCACCGCTTCGACGCCGACCGCGTCACAGTGTTGCGGTGTCACCCCGACGAACTCGAGCGTCGGCTGCTCGAGCGCGGCGAGAACGAGGCGAAAGCCGTCGAAAACGCCGAAAGCGAAGCGCTCGACGTGATCCTCGCCGGGGCCGCCGAGGAACACGGCCTCGAGTCCGTCTACGAGATCGACACGACCGACCTGGAGCCGGCGGCGGTGGCAGCCGAACTCGAGGCCGTGATCCGGGGTGACCGTGAACCGAGTGCAGGAACCGTCGACTTCGTGGAGTACCTCGAATGACGCTCGACAAACTCAGGCCGTACGTCTCGGAGGTGCTCGACCCGTTCGTCCGGGGATTCGACCGACTCGGGCTGACACCAAACGGCGTGAGCGTGCTGGCGTTCGGGATGGCCGTCGCCGCCGCCGTCGCGTTCTACCTCGGCGGCGTCGCCGATCGGTTCTGGTACGTCGCCGCCGCCACACTGGTTTTTTGCAACGGCTGGCTCGACATCCTCGACGGCGCACTCGCCCGCGAGCAGGGCGTCGCCTCCCGTGGCGGCGACCTGCTGGATCACGTCCTCGATCGGTACGCCGACATCGTCGTCATCGCCGGTCTCGCCGCGGGGATCGGCGACTTCGTCCTCGGCTTCGCGGCGGTCACCGGCGTCGTGATGACGTCGTACCTCGGTACGCAGGCCCAGGCCGTCGGCCTCGAGCGCGTCTACGGCGGTCTCGTCGGCCGCGCGGACCGACTCGCGATCATCGGTGCCGTCGGCCTCCTCGCGTACCCGCTCTCCGAAACCTACGCCGGCTTCTCGCTCGTCGGCTGGCTGCTCGTCTTTCTCGCCGTGATCGGCCACTTCACGGCGCTCCAGCGCTTTTTCTACGCCTGGAAAGCCCTCGAGTGACGACGGAAGCGCCGCATCCTTTATGACTCGCGGCGATATAGTTTCGTGTATGGTTCAGTGTGAGATGTGTGGTGCCGAGACGTCGTCCCCGAAGACCATCAAGGTCGAAGGCGCGAAGCTGGACGTTTGTTCTAACTGTACTGACTTCGGTACCGAAGTGAAGACCCAGAGTTCGACCTCGAGCACCTCGACGAAGTACTCGACCGGGTCGAGCGGCTCCGGGTCGAGCGGCGGCTCGAGTTCTTCGAGCGCGGGTCGATCGACCGGGTCGAGCGGCTCTCGCCGCCGCTCGGACATGTTCGACGACATGGACGAACTCGCGCCGGACTACGACGACCGCATCCGGCGCGCCCGGGAGAAGAAGGGACTCAGCCAGTCCGACCTCGCCAACGAACTCAACGAGAAGGCGAGTCTCATCCGCAAACTCGAGCGCGGTGACACGCTCCCGAGCGACAACGTGCAGTCGAAACTCGAGCGCTTCCTCGACGTGAGTCTCACCGGCTCTGCCGGCACCGACGAGGACACCGAGTGGGAGGGTGGCTCCGCGAGCGGCAGCTACACCCTCGGCGACGTCGTCAAGCGAAAGGACTGAACGTCGCCGACGCGGATCTCGTCTCCTCGCTGCGTAGTGTGCCGGCCGATCGACGAACTCGGAAACTATTTCCCGCGAGCGCAATCCTGTTCGGATATGTTCGTCCTCGTCAACCTGAAGACGTATCCGTGCGATCCGATCGCGGTCGCGGAAGCCGCCCGCGACGTAAACGAGACGACCGACGCGCGCGTCGCCGTCGCGCCGCAGTCGACGGACCTGGCACGCGTCGCGGAGACCGGCGTCGAGACGTGGGCCCAGCACGTCGACCCGATCGACTACGGCAGCAACACAGGCCACGTGCTCGCGGAGTCGGTCGCCGACGCCGGCGCCGTCGGCACCTTGCTCAACCACTCCGAGCGCCGGCTGAAACTGGCCGACGTCGACGGTGCCCTGCGAGCTGCCCGGCGCGCCGACCTCGAGACGATCGTCTGTGCGAACAACCCCGGCCAGATCGGTGCCGCGGCGGCGCTCGGCCCGGACGCCGTCGCCGTCGAACCGCCCGAACTGATCGGCACTGGAACGCCCGTCAGTCAGGCCGATCCAGATGTCGTCGAGGGCGCCGTCGACGCCGCTCGCACCGTCGACGACGACGTCTCGGTCCTCTGTGGCGCCGGTATCAGCACCGGCGAGGACGTCGTCGCTGCCGGCGACCTCGGTGCGGAGGGCGTCCTGCTTGCGAGCGGCGTCGCCAAGGCCGACGATCCCAAAGCGGCGCTCGAAGACCTCGTCGCACCGCTGTAGGGCGACCCGCAGGCATTTGCCGCTGCCGGTCCAACGGTCGGTACATGACCGGGGAACGGCCACTGGCGGAGACGCTCGAGAATCGGCTCATGGGGCAAGGGATCTACCTCACCGACTGGGACCGCGAGGGGTCTGTCGTCGACCTCGAGTACGAGACCGTCGCCAACGTTCCGTCGGTAACCAGCCACGAGGTCGGCGTCGTGGTCCGAACCGTCCTCGAGATCGCCGACGAACGCGAGGAGTGGACGTCCGTCACGCTCGAGGCGACGTCGAAGACGACCGACGGGGACGTCCGCGGGACCTGGTACGTCGATGCAGACTGGTTCGACAGGCTGTACGACGATCTCTCGGAGGTCGAGTTCTCCCAGCGCGTCCTCGAGACTGTCGAGTGATCTTTCAGCGAATTACAGTTACATTGAAGATGTTCGACTCTAAATTAAGAGCCATCTATCGATGACTGGAGAGCAGGTGTACGTGGCACACGCGCCAGGCGACCTCGAGCTGGTCCAGGACCTGTTCTCGACGGTCAAGAACTTCCCCTTCGGCGTTCACATCGCTCTCGAGGAGGCCGACGCCGACCGTTCCCGGGACCTCCTCAAGGGTCGAATCGACGATAGTGACCTCCTCGTCGCCGTGTTGACCGACGATGCAGCTGACGACCAGTGGGTAAACCAGGAGATCGGCTACGCGGTCGCGAAGGACGTTCCCGTCCTCCCGCTGTACGACCACGAGCAGCTCCGCGGCGGCTACGTCACGGCCGTTGACGGGATAGAAATCGATCGCGAGAACCTGACGGCGACGATCTTCGCGCTCCTCGGTCGACTCCGCGACGAACTCACCCCGCTTGGCGGACTCGCGGTCCCGAACTGGTTCGTTCGGTTCCCGTGTACGCTGTCGGGCTGTGGCCACCGGGTCACCCTCGAGATCGACGACGAACAGACGAAACTGTGGAAGCGCCACAAACACGGTCAGCGCCTCGAGACGACGTGTGACGTCTGCGGGACGACGTACTACTTCGATCCGGCGACGATCGGATTCGTTCGGCGAGAGGACGGTCGAGCGCCACCGGGAAGGTGAGACGAGATCAGATAAGCCGATCGTAGGCCCGCTTGACGAGTTTGAACGCCGACCGACTCCCGCTCTTTCTGTCGGGGTGTGCGCTTTTGATCTGCGTCAGGAAGGCGTTTCGGATCTCTGACTCCGTCGCCCCCGCCTCGACGCCGAGGATCTCGCGCGCCTCGGCCTTTCGCATCTGGACGTCCGTGACGACGCCGTCGTCCTCGAGCAGTTCCTTGCAGTCTCGGCACATCTCCTCGGTTCGACCGTCGACCGTCGTGACCCGAAAGAGTTCCTCGCCGGTCCACTCGTGGCACTGACTGCAGAGGTTCTTCGTCGTGGCGATCTCGGTGGTCTCCGCCTCGGTGCCGTCGGCCGACGACTCGGCGCCGTCGCTTCTGCCCGGGACCTCCGCGAGACAGTCCGGACAACAGGAGATGACCGTCCCGTCGGTCAGGACGACGTCTTCGAGGTCCGCGCTGGGGAACTCGCCGTTGCAGCCGTCACAGCTGGCCCGCTGCGTGTCGAGCGACGAGAGTTTCTCCGCTGCTTCTCGAGCATGGGGTTCACACTCGGGACAGCAGGCGATGGCCTCTCCGTCGGGCATCGTCACCGTCGTGAGGTCCTCGAGCGAGACGGTTCGCCCACACCCGTCACATCTCTCTCGTCGTTCGTCGGCCACTGCCATCGAGACGACAGTATGTATTCTTGCTATATTAGTTCTGCCTTACGGCTGATAGAACGCGTGTCGCCACTGTCGACGCGCCGGGCGCTGAGAGCGGCCGTCTCGGCCCGGAGCGTGCCATCGTCGGCTTCGTCGTGAATCTTCGACGACGGGTCTCGAGAGCGTCACGAACTCCAGGAATCGTCTCCGAACGCCGGTCGACGTCGACCGGGCTAGGCTCTCGTTACCAGTCGCGGCGCTCGTCGTGGGACGGTCGTCGCGCTCGAAAGATGCCGATAACAAAGTACGAGAAGGGCCTCGTTTCGCGAGTGCGGGGCTGGGCGCCTCGCACGCCGACGCTCTGTCCGTTGGACGACCACGGCGACGCCAGTCGCCGCGGTTCCTCCTCTCCTGTCATCGCCGACCGAGAAACCGGGAAAGCCATAGGTCCAGGGGACCGATTTCGCCGTATGGTCGAAGACGTACGAACGCTCGAGACGGGCGGTGTCGTGGATCGCCGGACGCTGTTTCTGGGACTCGTCGACGTCGCGCTGGTCGCGGGGCTCGTACTCGTCGGGTTCCTGAACCACGGCGGCAATCCGGTCGACGCGCCGCTCGACGCACTCGAGACGATGACTCCGTTCGTGATCGGCTGGCTCGTCGTCGTGCCGCTCGCCGACATCTACGCGCCACGGGCGCTGTCCTCGTCGACGACTGCAGCGCGCGTGACAGCGCTCGCCTGGCTCGCCGCGGTCAACGTCGGGCTGTTGCTCCGGTCGTCCCCGGCGTTCGAGGGCGGGGTAACCTGGCCGTTTAACCTCGTGATGACCGGGACCGGGCTAGTCGTGCTCCTGACCTGGCGGATCGGATACGCGGCGACAGTCGGCGACTGATACCGCCTGCTGTACCTGATTCTTCGCACACCCGCAAGCCGTCCGGCGGTTGCATCGATCAAGAACGCGCACGGACACGTTCCAAAACTATCATTCCCTGTTCGATTTCGGTACCGTTTCCAAACGTGTCATTTCTCGCATGTGTGCTCTCGAGTCGAGTCGGGGCCACGTGAGCGAAACAGACGAGTTCTCCCGGACGGCTCTCGACCCGTGCGGATGCGTTCCCGAGTTTCGCTACCGCTATCCTGCGATTACGCAGTCTCCTCGACTCATCGCCGTTCGCGCGCGGTCGATTTCCAGGTCGACCTCGATCAAATTACAGCGTTTCGAGCCCGGTATTATTTACTCATAACTTATCAATATCCACTATGCTGGATCCGTATTGAAGACAAATCTGCTATAAGCCAATTATGGGAAACACTTATATAGCAATATCCCATAGTATGAGATAGATTATGGCTGGATATTACGACATTGTTCTTGGGCTCATTCCGGTCGCACTGCTCGGCGTCACCGCAGCACTCACTGTCGTCGGCATCTCCGTGATGAGCGCCGTGCCGTTCGGTGCGCTCGTCGCGGTCGGCCTCATCGGCCACGCGATGTTCGTCAACTCGCCGGTCGACGCGCGCGAAGAGAGCCAGAACCAGACGTCGCATACTCCAGCCAACGCGGACTGAAGCGCCGCTTCTCCTGTCTTTTTTACCCCACCGTTCGTTGGGACGATCATGACCGACACGCTGTTTCTCACCAGCGACGACGTCACCGGTCTCGCGACGCCTGCCGAGTACGTAGCGGCCGTTCGCGAGGGGTATCGCCAGCGCGGCGAGGGCGCACCCGCTCACCCACGTCAGAAGTTCCTCCGCTCCGATCCCGGGGGTATGATGACCAGTTACGCCGCCCTCCTCCCCGACACCGGCGCGATGGGCGGATACATGTACTCCGCCGGCTTCGGTGCCGGTGACGCCTGGTTCATGACGCCGCTTTTCGACGCCGAGAGCGGTGAACCACTCGCCCTGCTCGACGGGGCGAGCATGAATCCCTTCAAGACCGGTGCGGCCGGTGCCGTCGGCGTCGACGCACTCGCCCGCGAGGACGCCGAGACGCTCGCCGTCGTCGGCAGCGGCGCACAGGCACGCGGCCAGGTACTCGCGACCGCGACCGTCCGCGAATTCACCGACGTTCGCGTCTACTCGCAGACTCGCGAGAACCGCGAATCCTTCGCAACCGAGTTCGACGACCGCCTCGAGGCCACCGTCGCTGCCGTCGACTCGAGCGAGGCCGCAGTCTCGGGCGCGGACGTCGTGATCACCGCAACGACGGCGAGTGAGCCGGTCTTCGACGGCGACGCGCTCGATCCGGGGACCCACGTCACCGCGATGGGTCAGTACCACCCGGGGAAACGGGAACTCGATACGACGACGATCGAACGGGCGACGTACGTCCCCGACCTGCGAGAGCGTGTGACCTACGACGCGGGCTCGTTCCTCGCCGCACTCGAGGACGGCGTGGTGACCGAAGACCACGTCCACGCCGAACTCGGCGAGGTCGTCGCCGACGTCGAACCGGGGCGGACGAGCGACGACGAGATCACCGTCTTCGACAGCGGTGGCACCGGCATCGAGACAGTCGCCGCCGCGTACCTGCTGTACGAGCGAGCACTCGAGGAAGACGTCGGCTCGACGATCTCGTTTTCCCCCGCCAGCGAGGCGCTGACGGGGCGGGAGTGACCCCCGCTCTACGACTCGGACCGGGCGGTTCGGAGTCCACCGCGTGTCCGAACCGATAAGGAGGCCGACGACGAACCCTCGCCTATGTCCGAGAGAAGCGGTCGAAACGTCGTCGTCGCGAAGCTCATGTCGATTCTCTCCGCGATCTACGTCGCCACCGGGATCTATCTGGTGTTCTCGAACGTCAGCCCGTCGGCGTTTCGAGTGGGCTTTTTCGCGATCGTCGCGGTCGTCACGCTCGTCGGCGTCGGTAACGCGCTGCTCGGCCGCAGCGTGCCCGCGATCGTCGCCGGATTCGCCCTCTTCGCGCTTGGCTACTGGCAGGCGAACTTCTGGCTCGCTATCGTTCCGGCGTCGTTTCTCCTGGGTGGTGCCGGCATCATCATCGCCGACGCACAGACCGACGACGTCGCTCCGACGACGTAGCTCCCCCATTCGCGACGACTCGCCGTCGACGAGACAGTCTCCCGGACGCGGGCCACCACGAGAGTCGCCACGGGGTTCAAGCCGCTGGTTCCCGTAGGTTCTCCTATGTCACGCGGGGACGAGCTGGCAGCCGTTCTCGAGGACGTCGACTCTCTGGCGATCGTCTGTCACGACAACCCGGATCCCGACTGTCTCGCCAGCGCCGTCGCACTCGAGGAGATCGCCGACGCACGCGACGTCGACGCGACCATCGTCTACGGTGGCGAAATCTCCCACCAGCAAAATCGCGCCTTCGTCAATCTGCTCGACATCGACGCACACGAAATCGACGAGGTCGATCTCGACGACTACGAGTGTATCGCCTTCGTCGATCACTCGCAACCGGGTGCAAACACGGAAGTTCCCGCCGAGATCGAACCGGAGATCGTCGTCGACCACCACCCCGGCGAGGAGATCGACGCCACGTTCGCCGACGTCAGACCCGAGTACGGCTCGACGTCGACCATCTTCGTCGAGTACCTCCGTGACCTCGAGGTGGCGCTGACGACCCGTCTCGCCTCGGCGCTTCTGTTCGCGCTCCATCGCGAGCGCCTCGACTTCATTCGCGAACCGACCGACCGGGAGTACGAGGCCGCCCTCACCGTCGTTCCCGACGCCGACCTCGAACTTCTCGAGCAGCTGTACGGGACGGCGTTCTCGCCGGCGACGATCGACGCGATCGGCCACGCAATCGCGTCGAGAGAACGGCGAGGCTCGTCGCTCGTCGCGAGCGTCGGTCGGACCGTCGAGACCGACGCGTTGCCACAGGCCGCAGATTACCTGCTCAATCTCGAGGGCGTCGACACGGTGCTCGCGTACGGCATCGTCGACGGACAGATTCGCATGAGCGGCCGGTCGGTCGATCCGCGAGTCCACATGGGCGAGACGCTGAAAGACGCCTTCGCGCGGTTCGGCTCCGTCGGCGGTCACCACGACATGGCCGGTGGCCAGATCGACCTCGGCCTGTTCGCAGACGAAGGCGACGACGAGGCTGAACTGCTCGAGTTCGCCGGCTCGCGGATCGAACGGCGGTTCTTCGACGCGCTCCACCTCGAGAGCGAACTCGACGAAAATCAGTGACGGTTACTCGATTTCGATCGAACGCGAGTCGCGCCCGGGTTCTTCTTTGCCGAGCGTGATCGTCAACACGCCGTTCTGGACGCGGGCCGACGCCTCGTCGGTGTCGACCGGTTCCGGCAGCCGGACCCGCCGACTGAAGGAGCGACGCTGGCGTTCGCGACGGAGGTAGTTCTCCGCTTCCTCGTCTGTCTCTCGTTCGCGCTCGCCCTCGATGTGGAGCGTATCGCCCGTGAGCCGGACCTCGATGTCGTCTTTCTCGTAGCCGGGAACGTCGACCGTGACGACGAACTCGTCGTCGTGGTCGGCGAGGTCGAGTCCGGCACCGGACTCACTCGTCATCATCCCGAACCCGCCCTCGTCGGGAGACGTCGGCAACTCCTCGCTGGAGGTGTCCCACGTGCGAGCGGCGCTCTCGAACTGGCGGCTCATTCGCTCGAACAGTTCCTCGAGTCCGTCGAACGGATTGCGTCGGCCTGACATGGTTACCACCGTGACGGTTTCTTCAGACATCAGCGTGACTGTTAAAGACCACTCCCGACCACCCTGACGGTTCGACCAGAAGACAGGTCTGCCGGATGCCGGCGACGACGAAACCAGCGGCATCGACGGCAGTCGACCTGCAGTTCCCGCCAGAGCGTTTAACCGTTCTGCTGCGGTATGTCGGTGCATGACGAAGGCGCTGTTCGTCGTGAGCGAGGAAGGGTACTGGGGCGAAGAGTGCGTCGAACCGCTTGAGACGCTCTCGAACGCGGGCGTCGAGATCACGGTCGCGACGCCGACCGGATCACCGCCGGTGATCGACGAGCGATCGATCGACCCCGAGAACGTCGGCGAGGAGACGGCCGAGCACGTCCAAAACGTTCACGAGACGGACGAACGACTGACCGATCCGATTCCGATCGTCGAGGCCCACGCGGACGAGTACGACGCGGTCGTCTTCCCGGGTGGTCACGGCACGGAGTGGGACGTAAATCAGGACCGACACGCCCGCGAACTGCTACGCGAGACCGTCGAGGGCGACGGGAAGGCGCTGGTCGTCTGTCACGCCGTCGGCCTGCTCGCGTTCACGCGAGACCGCCACGGCGCGTTCCTCGTCAACGGACGCGAAGTCACCGGCTTCCCCAACGAGTGGGAAGCAAACATCGTCGACGACGACGACACGATGCCCGACGGCCGCAAGCTACCGTACTGGGTCGAAGACGAGGTAAAGACGGCAGGCGGCGAGTGGGACGCAGAACTCGACGCCGACACGAGTGTCACCGTCGACGGCGACCTGATCACCGGCCGCGGTCCCGGCTCCTCGAGGGCGGCCGCAGAGACCTTGCTCGAGGAACTCGGCCTCTAGGACTGCCGCCGAGTCGACGGACTCCCTGGACGGTCACTCTCGATCGACTCGAGACACGTGTAGGTTTGCGTATTATGCTGGGAAAATGATATACTGTCAGAGTCTGAATGTGCCAGCAGAACGGCGATGGGATTCCGACACGTTGGGGGAACATTCGGGGGATCGAGCAGTGAGATCGGAGAGACGGCGGTTCGCTGGGGGGTGTGACGATGGACGTCTCACCGCTGGTACAGGGGCTCGTCCTCGTCGGTGCGATCGTGATGGTCGTGTCGATCTACTACACGAAACGGCTACTCGATCGAGTCACCGAAAACGCCTACGAAGAACGGTGGCGCGCGCTGTTCGCGCTGATGGTCGTGTTCCTCGTCGGCTATCTCGGTGCGCTGGCGATCACCGTCGGCGGCTACGAGGTCGCGTTCCAGTTTCTGACCGGGCTCGTCTTCCTGTTCGGTGCCGTCTTCCTCGTGGTCAACACTGGCCTGCTGACCGTCGAGGACCTCCAGGAGAAACGCGCCGAACTCGAGCAACAGATGGAGGCGGCAGCGACAGCACGCGACGAAGCCGAGACGCTCAGAGCGGAGACCGAGCAGTTTAACCGCCACCTCGAGCAGACGGCCGACGAGTATCGGGAGGTCATGGAAGCCGGTGCTCGAGGCGACCTGTCCGTCCGGATGGAGCCGGGCAGCGAGAGCCAGGCGATGGCCGACATCGCCAAGAGTTTCAACGAGATGATGGCGGAACTCGACGAGACCGTGGTACAGGTGCGGACGTTCGCGACCGACGTCGCGGCCGCAAGCGAGGAGGTGACCGCGAGCGCAGAGGAGATCGAGCGGACGAGCCAGGAAGTAAGCGACGCCATTCAGGCGATTTCTGACGGGACGGAACGGCAAAACGAGCAGTTTCAGCGAGTGTCCCATCAGGCGGCCGAGCTGTCGACGACGAACGAAGAGATCGCGGCCTCCTCCGACGAGGTTGCCACGCTGGCCGAGCGAACCGCCGCGGCCGGCAGTCGGGGACGGGCCGCTGCTCGCGAGGCCATCGAGAACGTCCAGGAGATCGAACGCGAGTCCGAACGCGCCGTCGACGTGATCACCGAACTCGAAGACGAGGTGACACAGATCGACGAACTCGTGGAGTTCATCTCAGAGGTCGCGGAGCGAACCAACGTGTTGGCACTCAACGCCAACATCGAGGCGGCACACTCGGCGGAGACCGACGACGGCTTCGCCGTGGTCGCAGACGAGATCAAAGACCTCGCCGCCGAGACCAGAGACGCCGCCGAAGACGTCGAGACGCGACTCGAGCGCATCAAGGAGCGAACGGAGACGACGGCCGGCGAGGTCCAGCAGACGGGCGACAGAATCGCTGACCACACCAACGCGGTCGAAGACGCGATCGACGCTCTCGACGAAATCGCCACGTACGCGGCCGAAACGAACGACGGCGTCCAGGAAATCGCCGACGCGACGGCAGAGCAGGCCGACGCGACCGAGACGGTCGTCGTCCTCGTCGAGCGGGCGGAGACGATCGCCGACGCGACGGCGACGGAGGCCGAACGCGTCGCCGCTGCCGCCGAAGAACAGACGGGCGCGGTTTCGGACGTTACGCACAGTCTAGACCAGCTCTCGCATCGGGCCAGCGAACTCACCGAGGTGCTCGCCCGTTTCGAAACGCTCGACGACCGGACCGAAAGCGACGGGGTCGAGTACGCCTACGACGAGACGAGTTCGGCCGACAACGCGGCGACGACGACCGACACCGAAGAGGATGGCTGATCCGCGGCGACCACGAGGGCGGCCCGTGCGAACCGGCGGCTGGGAACCTGAATCAGTCCCTTTTTACCCCACGCCGGGGAACTGCGGGTATGAGCTTCGAGGAAGACGACCGCGTCGTCCTGAACGACAAGCACAGCGAATTCGACGGCGAAGTCGGCACCGTCACCCAGACGATGGAGTCGATGTTCGGCGACGTCACCTACACGGTCAGCTTCGAGGACGGTCAGGAGACCGGCATTCCCGAGGACGCACTCGAGGCGGCTGACGAAGACGAGGACGAAGAGTAACGACCGAGCGGCCCTGACGCCGCTCTCTCACATCCAACGCATCGATGCCCAAAATTCCGCTTCACTACGTCGACCTGCGGACGTTCTGTTACGCGACCGAGGACGAGAAACGCGTCGAGGAGGCGCTTCGAACCTTCCTGCCGGAGGAGTTCGAGATCGACCGCGTCGAGACCGAGGGCCACTACGGCGATCGCATCCTCGTCCTCTCGGCTCGCGTCGAGAACGCCGACGACGTCCGTCACGTCCTCTCGCGGCTCGCCGACCTCGAGGACCTGGATCGATTGCTCGACGAACTCGACGAGCGAGTCACCGAGAATACGGAGCTGTTCTTGCGACTCGACAAACAGGCCGCCTTCGGCGACGAGGTCCGTCTCGGCGACGGCATCACCTTCCGTGCGAAAGTCGAGGCCTATCCCGCAAAGAAGGAGACAGCCGTCGAGAACGCCCGCGAGGTTCTCGAGCGACTGCGAGACGAGGACTGATAATGATGGCTGTGACTGGGTGCCGACGCAACCGCAAGACGGTTCGCGGTTGCGACGGTAACGACTCACAGCTATCGTTATGATCACGTCGGTTGGTACCGTTCCGTCGCAGCCGTCGGACGGGCCGCGGGTGCGCCGGTTCCGACATGCAACCGACGGTATCCGCTGACGCTCGAGCGCGTCGTTTTTTGCCCCTCGCTCTCGAGTCCCGGGTATGGAAGTCCACGTCGTCGCCGACGATCCGGTTCGCGAGGCCGTCGTCGCCGCCCTCGCAGACGTCGACCTCGAAGTACGTGACGCCGAGCCGACCGACCTCGCCGAGGCCCGTTTTGCCGTCGTGAGCGGCGTCGTCGGCGACGAGACGTTCCGTGTAGCAAACGAGGCCACACGAGCGGGATCGACGCCGTGGGTCGCCGTCGAGATCGGCGGCATCGGCGGCCACTCCCTCCCGGACGTCGACGCCGCAGTCTCTGGGTTCACCGCGGAGACTGGCTGTTTCGAATGTCTTCGAACGCGCGTCGCCTCGACCGTCGACGAACCCACAGAGACGCCACGAGCCGATCGGAGCGCCGCCCGTCTCGCGGGAGCGATCGCCGGCCGAGAGTGTGTGCGCGTCTTCGCTGGCGAGGAGCCGTCGATCCTCGGGAGCGTCCGGGAGATTCCCCACGCTCGAAGGCGATTCCTCCCTGTCCCCGGCTGTTCGTGTGACGACGGCCGGGACCGATCTCTCGAGCGCGACGACGACTCGCTCGACCTCGAGGCTGCGGTCGACCACGTCGAACTCGCCATCGACGACCGCGTCGGCCTCGTCGCCGATATCGCCGAAGTCGAGTCGTTCCCGGCACCGTACTACCTCGCGACGACGGTCGAGACGGCGGGCTACAGCGACGCGAGCGCCCCGAAGCAGTCGGCCGGCGTCGACGCCGACTGGAACGCTGCGCTGATGAAAGCCGTCGGCGAAGCCCTCGAGCGCTACTGCGCGGGCGTCTACCGCGAGGACGATTTCGTCCACACCAGTTACGACGACCTCGAGAACGCCGTCTCACCGACGGATCTCGTCCGTCCCGAAAACGCACCGGAGTTCGACCCGACGGCCGAATACCGGTGGGTCGAAGGCGAGAACGTAGAGACTGGCGAGTCGACACATCTGCCCGCGGCCGCGGTGCAGTTCCCCCAGCCAGGCGAGCGGCTCGTGCCCGCGATCACCACCGGACTCGGCCTCGGCTCGTCGACCGTCGACGCGCTGCTGTCGGGGCTGCTCGAGGTCCTCGAGCGCGACGCGACGATGCTCGGCTGGTACTCGACGTACGAACCGCTCGGACTGGCCGTCGACGACGAGGCGTTCGCGACGCTCGAGCGCCGTGCCGGAAGCGAGGGGCTGTCGGTGACGCCGCTTCTGGTCACGCAGGACGTCGACGTACCGGTCGTGGCGGTCGCCATCCACCGGGAAGGCGGCGAGTGGCCACGGTTCGCGATCGGCTCTGCGGCCGACCTCGACGCCACGGCCGCGGCGCGGTCGGCGCTCGCCGAGGCGATACAGAACTGGATGGAACTGCGGTCGCTGGGCCCCGACGACGCCGCGGACGCTGGCGGCGAGATCGGCACGTACGCGTCGTTCCCGGACGCAGTCAAATCGTACGTCGACGTCGACGGGACGATCGACGCGGCCGCCGTCGGCCCCGACGACGTTCCGTCGGGTGCTGACGCACTCGAGGCAGTCGCCACCCGGACGGCCAACGCCGGTCTCACGCCGTACGCCGCTCGACTCACGACGCGAGACGTCGAGGCGCTCGGGTTCGAAGCCGTCCGCGTCGTCGTCCCCGGCGCACAGCCGCTTTTCACCGGCGACGCCTTCTTCGGCGAGCGGGCACGGACGGTCCCCGACGACCTCGGCTTCGAGCCGCAACTCGAGCGTGCGTTCCACCCGTATCCCTGATAACGTGGAGTCTGCAGCTACGACGCGTCCGCGCTGCCTCGCTGGATCTCGACGCCGTCGTCGGACAGCACCACCGTGACGTACTGTGTGTTCGCGGTAACGGCGACCTCTTCGACGGCCACCTCCTCGTAGTCGTCGTCGAGTTGGACGACGCGAAGGAGCTGGTCGATGCCGTCGAGACGCTGGAGACTGGCCGTCTGTCCCGGCGTCATCGCGACGCTCTTCTCGTAGGTCTTGCGATCGCTCCCGCGTTCGTACGCCTCGATGTGGACGTTGTAGTATCGGTCAGCCTCGCTGGTGATCTCGATCGGAATGGGGCTGCGAACGCTCCCCTCGAAGGGGTTTTGCAGGTTCCCGAGACAGCCGGCGAGACCGACGGCTGTGAGCGTGCCAGCGGAACGAAGTACCGTACGACGGTTCACACCCCAATCTCGTCACCGAACGACCGTAGGTGTTATCCTTTGCCGTGGTCTGCGTCGTCACGACTCGACGAACTCGAGGAGGGACGGTCAGCGGACTCATAATGATGGTTGTGACTGATTGCCGACGCAACCGCAAGACGGTTCGCGGTTGCGGCGGTAACGACTCACAGCCATCGGTATCACTCGCCGATACGGCGAACGATCGGGCCGTCCTTGAGGTAGACGGCGGCCGGCGTGACCGCGAGTGACGTCGCCCGGCTGCCGAACTCGAGGTGCCAGCGTTCGGTGCCGTCCGCCCGGTCGAGCGCGTACAGCGTTCCGTCAGCCGTACAGTAGACGACGTCGCCGACGACCGCTGGCGTGGTCGCGGCCACCTCGAGGTCGGCGGTCCACTCGGTCGACCCCGAGCGATCGATCGCCGCAAGCCCCGCTCCCGTGCCGACGTACGCCGTCCCGTCCGCGACCGCCGGGCTGTTCGCGTACTGCACGTCGAGGTCTACGTGCCAGCGTTCGTCCCCCGTCGCCCGCTCTACCGCGGAGAGTTTCCCCGGGCTCGAGGACGTCGCGTAGACGGCGTCGTCGCCAACGATCGGCACACCGCCCGCCTCGAACGGATCGGTCCGCCAGCGGATCGCCCCGTTTTCCCGCTCGAGTGCGTACAGCCTGTCGCTGCTGCCGACGTAGATCGTCTCGTCGCCCACTGCAGGTGACGAAAAGAAGTACGTTCCCTCGAGTTCGACGTCGGCGCTCCACCGCTGGTCCCCCGTCGACACCTCGAGCGCGTAGATCGAACCGTCGGTTGCGGTGACGTAGACGGTCCCGTCGTCGACCACGGGCGACGCGGACACCTCGAACTCCGCCGCGGTCGACCAGCGTTCGTCGCCGGTCTCGCAATCGAACGCGTAACAGGTGGCGTCGCCGCTGCCGACGAAGACCGTCGACTCGGAGACGGCAGCCGTCGAGTTGATCCACCTGTTCGTCGATGCCGTCCAGCGCGTCTCGCCGTCGGCCGCGTCGAGCGCGTAGAACGTTCCGTCGCCGACGCCGACGTACACCGTACCGTCGGCGACGACCGGCGACGCACTGCCGTTCCCGAGTGTTGGACCGAGTTCGACGGACCAGATCAGCGAAGACTCCTCGCCGGGGCCGGTTCCGTCGGGATCGTAGCCGCTGTTTCGCCGGTCGAACTGGTAGGACGGCCAGACGCCCTCGAGCGAAGCGACCGTCCCGTCGTTCCCGTCGTCGTTCCCGTCGCCGTTCCCGTCGCCGTCTTGACCGTTCTCATCGGGCGATTGCCCGCGTCTCAGCGAGGAACAGCCGGCGACGGTCGCGACGGCCCCGACTCCCAGCGAACGAAGGACGATCCGTCGACTCGATCGCATTTCGTTTCTACGAATAAAATGTGGATACTTAACAATTCTGAACGACGACCGGGCGGCGTCGAATCGCCCGACGGACGGGTGACACGGTCGGAACCGACCGGCGAGTTCGCGACGACGATTTCCCCCGGTCGTCCGACGTCGATCACTCGCCGTTGGGCGAGTAGTTCGGTGCTTCGTCGGTGATGACGACGTCGTGGGCGTGGCCTTCGGCCTGCCCCGCCGAGGAGACGCGAACGAACTCGGCACGTTCTTTGAACTCGGGGATCGTCGCTGCGCCGACGTAGCCCATGCCCGACTGCATTCCGCCAGCGAGCTGGTGTAGTTCCGACTGGAGAGTTCCCTTGTACGGCGTCGCCGCCTCGACGCCCTCGGGGACGTACTCTTCGTCGTCTTCGGGTTCGTCCTTGAGGTAGCGGTCGCTGTCGCCTGACTTCATCGCGCCGACAGACCCCATGCCGCGGTACTGCTTGTACTTCTTGCCGTTCATCGTGACGACGCGGCCGGGTGCCTCGTCGGTCCCCGCAAAGTACGAGCCGAGCATGACGGCGTCTGCTCCCGCCGCGATGGCCTTGATCGCGTCTCCGGAGTATCGGATGCCGCCGTCGGCGATCACGGGCACCTCGTGCTCGCTCGCGACGTCAGCAACCTGTGCGACAGCCGTGATCTGGGGCATTCCAGCGCCGGAGACGACGCGCGTCGTACAGATCGAGCCCGGACCGATTCCGACCTTGATCCCGTCGGCGAAGTCGACCAGATCTTCGGCCGCCTCGCGGGTCCCGACGTTGCCGACGACGACGTCCGCGTCGACGGCTTCTTTGATCTCGCGAGCGCCGTCGATGACGTTCAGGTTGTGCGCGTGTGCGGTGTCGATAAAGAGGACGTCAGCCCCGGCTTCGTCCGCAGCGATCGCGCGCTCGGGTTCGAAGGGGCTGACGGCAACGCCACAGCGGAGCCGTCCGTCGTCGTCGCGAACCGCTTGCTTGTACTCCCGTCGCTGGAGGATTCCCTGCATCGTCACCAGCCCGACGAGGAGGTTCTCGTCGTCGACCACCGGGACGCGCTCGATCTTGTGCTCGTACATCAGGTCGAACGCCTCACGGGCGTCGACGTCTTCGGGCGCGGTGATGACCTCGTCGGTCATCGCCTCGGTGACCGGGTCGTCCTCGTTGACCTCGAGGTGCGGGCGGATGTCCGTACTCGAGATGATGCCGAGCACCTCACCGCGGGTGTTGACGACGGGCGCGCCACCGACGCCCTCGCGCATCATCATCTCGTCGACTTCCTTGACGGTCATCTCGGGATCGGCCGTGACAACCGAGTCGAACGGAATGATAAGTTCGTCGGCACTTTTGACGCGGTCGACCTCCTCGACCATCTGGTCGACGTTCATATTGCGATGGAGAACGCCGAGGCCGCCGTGGCGGGCCATCGCGATCGCCATCCCGCTCTCGGTGACGGTGTCCATCGCTGCCGAGATGATGGGAAGCGACACGTCGACGTTTTTCGAGACTCGCGAGGAGAGGTCGGCGTCGTCGGGTTCGACACGGCTCTCTTTCGGCCGCAACAGGACGTCGTCGAACGTCAGTGCCTCCGGTACCTGGAGTTTCGAAGAATAGGGCTCGTGCTCGGGAACGTCGTTCGCCATGTAAACTGTCCGGCACCGCGTGGGAAAAACGTTGCGAGACGTGCCGACTCGTGGCAGAGACTCCCTCGCGCTTCCGTGGCCACCCACCCTCGCCCTCCGGTCCGCGTCCGTCCAAACGGTCGTCTCTCGTTTTACTCGAGCGAGTCGTCGTCGACTCAGGTTCGAGTGCGAACAGTACAGTTGACGAACGATCACCTGCCACGTCGGTTCCACAATATCGTTTCACAGATTCCGGAATTTGTTCACTACTGTCCAGAGTTGAGCCGCGTTTTTGGGCGTCGTGCGTCCAGTTCCCACGCAATATTTATTGTCAAACGCATACTCGGAAACGGTATGAGCACTGTGAGTGCCAGTGAGACCCGCACCGTTGGTCAGACGAGTTCCGACTCCGTCGCCACGTTTAATTTCGGGAACCTCACATTCACAGTGCAGGGCAATAAACGGTCGATGGATTGGGTCGCACCCCGTCAATCCGTACCGGACCGTCTCTCCTATCGCCCACCGGCCCCGGGTTACGGCCATCGTCCGTAACCGATGAGTACGTCACAGCACCCGGTCGCTCTCCGTCTCGAGCGGTTAGTCGGCGGTGACGCCAGACTGCTCGCGCTCGTGATGGGGCTGCCCCTGGTCGACGGCATCTTCCCCGCGTTGATCCTCGCGGGCGCACTCGACGACCCACTCGGCGCGTTACAGGTCGGCCTGCTCATCTTCGGCGGGAGCGCCACCGTCGCGGTGATCCTCGCCGACATGAACGGGACGCCCCGCGAGCAGGCGGGCGTCGTCCTCGCCGTCGGCATCCCGCTGATCGCTGTCGCCGCCGTTCAGGCCGCGCTCGCTCCCGCCATCGCGAGCGTCCTCGACATCGTCGTCTTCGAGCGATTCGCCGCCATCGTGATCGCCACCGTCGCCGCCAAGACCGCCAGTGCGACGATCGGCGAGTACCTGCCCAGCCCCGCCGTCATCATCACGCTCGGCCTCGTGGCCAGCCTGGACCCCTCGAGTGCGACCCTGGTCGTCCTCGACGACCCCGCCCTCGTGGCACGCGCCACGCTGGCCGCGGTCGTCGGCGTCGGGTTCGCCCTCTCGATCGCACTCGCCGGACCCTACCTGCGCGAGTACATGGACATCGACCGCTTCCGCTTCGGAAGCGCCGTCGCGCTGGGTCTACTCCCGCTGTCGCTGCTCGGGATGCCCTTCGGCAACGCGCCGCTGGCCGTCCTCGCCGTCACCACCCTGTTCGCGTTCGACCCCGACATCGAGGGCCCGCTCGCAGACCGGTTGCACGTTGACGGCGGGTCGGAGGCTGCGGACTCGAGTGACCGAATCGTCGAACCGGCACTCGAGGTCCACGAAGACGAGGCAGCCGACGAGCCCTACCCAGCCGACGACACCACGGACACCTCGGGCAGGGCCCCGTGGCTCTGATCGAATCGAAACCACTTTAGGGCGGATCCCCCAACGAAGTGGTGAGGGGTCGTGGCCAAGCCAGGCATGGCGACTGACTCCAGAGGCAACGCGCCCGGGACGACACTCCAGACTGATATACTGATCGGGCACCTGATCAGTGTCCGTGTGATGACCCTCTGGAGTTCCGAGGCGCACCGGAGATATCAGTCGATCGGGGGTTCAAATCCCTCCGACCCCATTTCCTCACCGCGAACAACTCCGTGAGCGGTGCGTAAGTGACGAACGGGGGATTTGACCAGGAAGCAGTTCGCTGCGACCGCGGTTCAAATTCTTCGGTCCCATTCTGAGAATGATTGTTTTTTACCAGTTCCGAGAATAAGCCGCTGTCTGTGCGTCATTCCCACAATGTGACTGTTAAAGTATCATTAGAACTATCTGTGTAGGCAACATGAACCTTGGCTGGAGTCATGGACTTACAAGAGTTCACGCGTTCCAATGCGCCTGACGACGGTGGCGATGGATTTCAGAAAGAGAACAATCTGCTCTGTTGAATAGATGCTGAGTCACGGTTACAGCGGTTCACACAGCGATTCTATGTTAATGATAGCGAACATCAAGACAATTTCACGGAACTGCCGATACCAGCCGAGCGCTCGCACGGCGTCGCCGAGCGAGCGCTTGGTTGTCGAGTACGACGTTTCGGCCATCCACCGCTGAGAGTAGCCTTTTGCCCGGTTGAGCGCGTTGTTCAGAGCTGCTTTCGGTGATGATCCACGATAGTGAACGAGGTACTCAACGTCATATGCGGCGATCTCGTACTCGGTGTGCCAGTCTTGGAAGCCATTGTCGGCGGCGACGGACTGCAGGTCGTCCGCGTTTCGGCGGACGACCTGCGGTCCGGTCTTCGTATCATGCTTCCACCGTGCTGTGATGTGAACGTCAAGAACCGCAAGCGATTCCACATCAGTTAATGTCGTCACTTTCAGCGTCTGTACGGTACTTCCCGACCGCTGGCGGAAGTACGACGACGCACGGCGGCGGTCGAAAAACGTGCTGTCGAGAGCGGCGTGTCCAGATTGCGGGTGCTGCTGCGCTGAAACGCGCAGCAGCGCCCGCCACACCCACATTTTCAGCCGGTCGAATGATTTGTAGATCGTGCTGTAGTCCGGCAGATCGTCCCGATCTAAGCCGAGCGCTTCACGAATCTCAGTCATATACTTCAGCCGATTCGGCGTTTCACGGTAGCTGTGGCCTTCTTCGAGCCGAAAGCAGTGCAGAACGACGTGGACCCAGCGGGCGAACCCGCCGCTGGCGGGCTCGCCCGCATGCTTCCCCAACGCTTGTTTAGCTAGGTCACGACACTGCTCAACGAAGTCGAGGATATCGAGTTCCATAGGACAGAACCGAATTCCTCGGCTTCATCCTTCTAAACTAGTGATATCGGCTGATTAGATCGCTATTCAACAGAGCAGAACAATCGTCTTCTGGATATCTCGCTCGATGGTGCGGTGATGGTCAAAGCTGGGTCGATGGTCGCGTACACCGGCGATATTACATTCACGGGAAAATCGTCGGCCGAAGGTGGTCTCACCGGATTCGTCAAGGAGGCGGTGAGTGGCGAGGGAACACCCGTGATGGAAGCCGAAGGAAGCGGCCATCTGTACATCGCCGAGCAAAGCAAGAAAGTCCAGGTGCTCGATCTCGACGAGGGTGAGGCGATATCTGTCAACGGAAACGATGTCCTTGCGTTCGAGTCGAGCGTCGAGTACGAGATCAACACCGTCAGCAGCATTTCGGGGATGGCTGCTGGGGGCCTGACGAACGTCTTCCTCTCTGGTCCCGGCGAAATCGCGATCTCGACGCACGGCGATCCGCTCGTGATCACGCCGCCAGTCTACACGGATCCCGACGCGACGGTCGCATGGAGCGCCAACCTCTCGCCGTCGTTCGAGGTGAACAAGATGTTCGAGATCGGACAGACCTCCGGCGAGTCGATTCAGATGGAGTTCACCGGCTCGGACGGATTCGTCGTCGTCCAGCCCAACGAAGAGGGATCCGTAACCCAGGCTCAGTGATTGCTAGTATCGTGTCGGGCGTTACCAAGTATTCACACTATTTGTTCATTTTTCGCTGCTGGGTGCAAAATCGGCAACAACAAAGTGCTGGGGAAGGCGTAATACGAAGTGCAACGTAAGTTATCATCGACCATGGTACAGTCAATCACAGCCGAGGAGCTTCGAGACAAGATCGACACGGACGATGACTTCGTCCTCTTCGACAACCGCAACGCCGAGGACTACGAGAACTGGCACATCGGCGGCGCGAAGAATGTCGAGTACTCCGCCAGCGACGACGAACTGATCGGCGACTTCGATCAGTATCGCGAGGACGTAGACGAGGACGACGCGATCGTCTCGGTCTGTGCCCGCGGCAAGGCCTCGAAGGCGTTCGCCGAGTGGCTCGAGGAGCGAGGTTACGAGAACGTCACGTCGGTCGCGGACGGCATGGAAGGCTGGGGGCAGGTCTACGACGTCGTCCCGATCGCCACGCGAGACGACGACGTCGAGATCCTGCAGGTCCAGCGCCGTAGCAAGGGCTGTCTTGGATACATCGTCGGCTGTAAGCGGACCGGCGAGGCCGCAGCGATCGACGTCACCCGGCACCGTCAGGAGTTCGTCGACGCCGCTCGCGATCACGGCTTTTCGATCACGGCGATCCTGGAGACTCACATCCACGCCGATCATCTCATGATGGGCGGGCGCAAACTGCGCGACGAACTCGAGGTGCCCTACTACCTGGGCAGCGAGATCGAGACGCGCGACCCGCAGTTCGAGTACGACCCCGTCGAACCCAACGGCACCGTCGAAGTCGGCGAGATCACGATCAAGGGAATCCACACGCCCGGCCACACCACGGGGTCGACGAGCTGGCTGATCGAGGACGAGGCGGTCATGACCGGCGACACCCTGTTCGTCGAATCCGTCGGGCGGACCGAACTCCAGTTCGAGGGCGAAGACGCAGAAGACGCGTCGGCAGTCCTCTACGACACCCTCCAGACGCTCATGACGCTGCCGGAGACGGTGAACGTGCTGCCGGGGCACTTCAACGTCACCGACGACGGCCGATACGTCGGCGTCACGCCCGGCACGCCGATGACGGCGACGATCGGGCGCATCCGACGACACAACGAGATGCTCCAGATGGACAGAGACGAGTACGTCGAGGCGGCGTTCGAGAACATCCCCGAGAAGCCGCCGAACTACGAGGAGGTCATCGCGACCAACGAGGGCAAACGCGAACTCGAGAGCGACGAGGAGGCCGAAGAACTCGAACTCGGTCCGAACCGGTGTGCGGCGACCGAAGACAGCGTCGTCGCCGACGATTGAATGCCAACGCCCGCACTATCCGAAGTCGAAGAACGACCGGAGACGCGCCAGCAGTCCCCGATTCGGATCGACGCCGTCGGGGTAGTCGTAGGTCTCCTCGAGGTACGCCACGATGTCCGAACTCTCGGCCAGGCCGTCGAGGCCGGTGTTCGGGTCGACGAGGACCGGGACCTCCGTCTGACCGCTGAGTTCGGCGACCGTCGTTCGGTTCGCGTGACGACGCGGCACGTCGTGGGTGACGTACTCGAGGTCGAGCAACTCGAGGCGTCGCTCGACCCGCCGGCAGTACGGACAGCCGCGGAGCACGTATAGCTCGAGCGGCTGGTGATCGTCGGCGCTGGGCGTCTGCTCACCCATGGGTCGTCGAGATGACGTCGACTTTCTCTGCGGCGTACCCGAAGACGTCCTGGTAGCCGTTCGGTGACATGAGGACGGGGTAGAACGGCTCCTCTGCGATCCGTGTGTTCCCGTCGGCGGCCGCGTACGGATCGCCGGGATCGACGCGCTGGAAGTTCTCGACGAACACCTCGTAGGAATCGGCGTGGTCTTTCGCGATGCGATCGACGAGCCGGTAGACCGGGAGTTCTCTGCTGACGGTGTCGCCGGGCAAGGCGTCGACGGCGGTCAGGAACGCTCGAGCCAGCCGATCCGCGTTCTCGGCGGCGGTCTCCGTTCCCTGGAGACCGCACTCGACTTCGATCGTCTCGATCCGGGTGAACAGTCGTCCCTCGACGAAGTCGTCGGTCTCGACGAGCGACGTGACCGGCAACTGCGAACAGAGGTCGCGAGCGAGGTCCGTGACGGTCTCGACGACGGCGAACGGGTCGGCGTGACTCTGTGTGGAGTGCATCGAGAAGGTGAGACAGTCCTCGAGTTCGGCCGCGAGTTCGTATGCGAGCCGTCGCTCGTGCGTCTCGGCGTCCGGATCGCCTGGAAACGCACGGTTCAGGTCTTCGTGGACGTACCGCTCCTGGCGACGCAGGGCGCGTTCGTTCGCGACGACGAGTTTAACGGGACGAGTGACCGAGGGCCGTTCGTCGAGCAGTCGCTGCACGGCCCGGACGCCACAGGGTTCGTCGCCGTGGACGCCGGCGAGGATCGCGACCTCGGGCGTCCCCGTTCCCAGCTGTGCCACTCTCATCGTCCGTTCTATCGGCGGCGTGAACAAAGGCGATTCGATCTCCCGTCGCTCGCGTGCGGGTTCGTGCGACCTACGGACCGTGCTCGAGCAACTCGGCGTACTCGTAGTCGACCGCTCGAGCGGTCGGCCGCCTGCCGTCGAGAGGGATCTGCCAGCCGTCGAGGGTAGCGGGATCCTCGAGTGCGTTCGTGAGCGTGGTCCGTACCTCGAGGAGGTCGACGCCGTAGTAGTCGCGGGGAACGCCGTGGAAGTACTGCAACGCGGTGCGAAACAGCGAGCGCATCCCGTCGTCGTTCTCGAAGTCGACGCGTTTGTACGCGCCGGCGGCGACCTGGACCATTCCGTGGAGGAACGCGCTCTCGGTCGTTCCGCGGCCGTAGTTGTACCACTCGTCTTCGAAGCAGTCGTGCGATTCGTGGAACGCACCCGAGTTGTAGAGACGAACGCCGTGGACCGTCGCCCGGCGGAGCGTGCCGTGTTCCCAGCGGTCGTCCGACTCGAGCCACCCCGTCGGATCGCCGTCGGGTGGGTCGACGGTCGGATCGTGGGTGTGTTCGTCCATATCCCGAATACGGGCGTCGAGCGGGTAATTCCGTCGGTCGCGTCGAGAGGCGGCGACACGCGAGGCGCGCGACGGACGAGGAGCCGTGAATTCTCCGGGCGAAGCGTTTACCCGTTGGTGCTCGTCACTAGCGACAGTGAGAGACGAATGCGACATCCAATCGGCCGGTGTGAGCGCTGTGGCGAGCGCCTCTACGGGCACGTCGACGGCGGCAGCCTGTGTCTGAACTGCGGGAAGCGTCGTCTCGACGACGAAGACGAAAACGACGGCAAGGCCGTCCTCCTGCCGACGGCTTGATACGGGCCGCCATACGTCAGTTCCGGCACAACTGCAGCCCGCCTGCGGTTGTGTGGGTAAATCGTTACGGCAGACCGTATGAGACGGCCGGGCCCGAGATCTCGAGTGGCATCGCAGCCGTGTCGACGCACGAGGGGGTAGCTCCGGTCACGTCTCGAACGCACGAGGAAAATCGGGCCATTTAACCGTCATTGCCGACTACAGTCGCTCGCGTGCGAGGGTAGCCAAGCGGCCAACGGCGGCGGACTCAAGATCCGCTCTCGTAGGAGTTCGTGGGTTCGATTCCCTCCCCTCGCATCGCAGTGCGCCACACTGCCGCGGCGCGCCAGATGCGGAAGATCCGACGGAGCGATCTTCCCTCGCAAAGCTTCTCGAGGTGCTGCCCGGATAGCCCCACGGCCGTCTCGCGGCGGTCCGGAACCACAGCGCCTTTGCTCGCCCGGAGAGCCACGGCTAGCAATGAGTTCTGCTGATCGGTACGACCGCCGGGCCGACCTCGCGGTTCGTGCTGCCGACGCCGGCGCGTCGGTCGCACTCGAGGCGTTTCGAACGGACCTCGCGGTCGAGCGCAAGGGCGAGAAGACGGACGTCGTCACGCAGGCGGACCGAAATGCCCAGCGGGCCGTGATCGACGCCATCTGCGAGGAGTTTCCCGACGAGCCGATCGTCGGCGAGGAAGACGACGAGCGCAAGACGGTCCCGCGGGAGGGGCCGGCCTGGATCGTCGATCCGATCGACGGCACGAACAACTACGTTCGCGGGATCCACCTCTTCGGGACCGCCGTCGCCGCCGTCGTCGACGGCGAACCCGTCGGGGCGGCCATCGTCTTGCCGGCGCTCGGCGACACCTACCGATCCGGCCCGGACGGCGTCTTCCTGAACGACGCGCCGCTCTCGGTCAGCGATCGCACCGACCCCGAGACCTGCGTCGTCTGTCCGACCATCTGGTGGGACTTCGACCACCGCGAGCAGTTCGCCGCGGCGAACCGTGCCATCTTCGAGCGGTTCGGCGACATGCGCCGGCTGGGCTGTGCGCAGGCCTCGCTGGCGATGGTCGCCGCCGGGTCGCTCGATGGCGTCGTCACGAACGTCGAGCCCCACCCCTGGGACACCGTCGCCGGCGCCCACATGATCCGCGAGGCTGGCGGCACCGTCACCGACCTCGAGGGCGAGCGCTGGCGCCACGACAGCCGCGGGCTGGTCGCCTCGAACGGCGAGGTCCACGACGAGGTCCTCGAGGCGGCCCGCGAGATAGACGGCAACACACGCAACTGATAGCGTCGCCGTTCTCGAGAAACCGGAAACGGTAAGCGGCCGCCTTGCAGGATATCGGTTATGGAAGAGTACATCGACCGGGTCGGTGCCGAACGGCTCTGGGCCGCGGTCGTCGGAGCGCTCGCGGCAGTCGTCGTTCTGGGGGCGCTTCTGTTTCCGCAACGGGTGTACGTCGAGATCATCTGGCAGTACTTCTGGGGGCCAGTCGTTGCCGACGCCCACAGCTGGGGCTGTGTCGCGTGGAACGGCGGGTCGCCGGTCGAGTGTGCGCCGGGGACGACCGGTCCGACGGCCTCACCGGGGTACACCTTCGTCTCGTACGCCGGCTACATCCCGACGCTCGTTTTGTTGCTAGTCGGCGTCATCTTCCTCGTCCGCCGGCTCGGCATCGAACGCTACCGGGCGGGCTTTTACGCGCTGTTCCCGTTCATGCTGTTCGGCGGCGCACTGCGCGTCGTCGAGGACGCGAACGCGGCGGCGTTTCGCGAGACTGGCCAGATGGCGATCGACCTCCCGTGGTCGGGCTTTATCATCAGCCCTCTGATCTACTTCACCGTCTTCTTCGTCGCCCTGGCCGCAGTCTTCCTCTCGGTGTGGCTCGACAGAAACGACTACGTCAGCGGCTACGAGTACCCGCTGGTCGGGATCGGGACCACCGTTCTCCTGCTCACGGTCGGCTACCTGGGCTACGTCACCGCGACCGAACCGTACGCGACGTTCTACCCGATGGTCGCGGTCATCGTCCTCGTCGGTGCGACGCTGGTGACGGCGATCACGTGGGTCGCGATAGAGGAGTTCGCACCCGAACTGAACCGCGGGACGCGATATATGGGACTCGTCGTCATCTGGGCCCACAGCGTCGACGGCGTCGCGAACGTCGTCGGACTCGACTGGGCGACGAGTCTCGGCCTCCCGTACAACCTCACGCCGAAACACCCGATCAACGCGGCGATCGTCGACGTCACTGGCTCGGTGCTCCCCCAGTCGATCGTCGACGTGACGGGCGCTGCGTGGCCCTTCCTGCTCGTGAAAGTCGCCGCGGCGGTGTTCGTCATCTGGATCTTCGACGAGACCGTCTTCGAGGAGAGCCCACGGTACGCCGTCCTCTTGCTCATCACCGTCGTCGCCGTCGGTCTCGGTCCCGGGACGCGCGACATGCTCCGGGCGACGTTCGGCGTCTGAAGATCGACGTCGGACCGCCGTCTCGAGTCGCTTCGCTCGCACGCTCGAGTCACCCCCGTAGAACGCGGGCTTTAATCGCGCCGGGCGGGAACGGGCGGGTATGACCGACACCGAGGCCGAGGGATGGTTCGCGGCCGCCGACCGCGACGACGAGGCCGAACTCGTCGCCGCCGTCCGCGACGGCGACGCGAGCGAGCCCCGAGACTGGCCCCGTCTCGCGATCGAGGCAGGCTTCGTCGACGACGAGGCGGAGTACTACGACGCTCTCCACGAGGTGACGACGGCGGCGACGAGCGCGGTCGTGACCGAACGCGAGCGAGCCGACGACCGCCAGCTGGTCCACGCGGTGCGGGCGATGGACGACTGTCGGCGCACCGCCAACGAACTGGCCGAACGCCTCGCCGAGTGGGCGGGGACGATCGACGAGGACGCGGAAACCGGCGTCGAGTACGCCCGCGACCTCGCCGGGCGGACGCCAGACCCGGGCGAGGAACGGGTCGTCTCGCTGGCCGCCAGCGTCGCCGCGCTGGCCGACGAGGCAGAGGACCTCGAGGCGTTCGTCGAGCGAGAGACGCCGTCGATCGCCCCCAACCTCGCCGCGCTCGCGGGACCGACGCTCGCGGCGCGGTTGATCTCCCTCTCCGGCAGTCTCGAGAAACTGGCGAAACAGCCGAGTGGTACGATCCAGGTGCTCGGGGCCGAGGACGCGCTGTTCGCCCACCTCAGGGGCCAGGCACCATCGCCCAAACACGGGATCATCTACACGCACGACGCGGTGTGCGGGACTCGCCCCGAAGACAGGGGTTCTGCCGCGCGTGCGCTCGCCGGCAAACTCGCGATCGCCGCCCGGATCGACCACTACTCGGGCGACTACCGGCCCGAACTCGAGGCCGAACTCGCCGACCGGATCGAGACGATCCAGGCGCGGGCGAGCGACGACAGAGGTGAGGACGGTGCGTGATCTCCCGGCGGGCGTCGAGCGTCGCGAGATCGACGGCCAGGAACGACTCGCGACCCAGGGAGAACCGGTCTACGGCGAACCGACCGACGGGGAATGGCGGGCGTGGGACCCGACCCGCTCGAAACTCGGCGCGATGTTCGACCTCGAGATGGACGTCGGCCTCGAGGGCGGCGAGACGGTTCTCTACCTCGGCGCGGCCAGCGGGACGACGGTGAGCCACGTTGCGGACTTCGCGGGGCCGACCTACGCCGTCGAGTTCGCCGCCCGTCCCGCGCGAGACCTGCTCTCGGTCGCCGAACCGCGGTCGCGGCTGTTCCCGCTGTTGAAAGACGCCCGCAAGCCCGCGACGTACGCCCACGTCGTCGAGTCCGACGTCGACGCGATCGTCCAGGACGTCGCGACTCGCGGGCAGGCACGCGTCGCACTCGAGAACCGGCAGTTCCTCGCCGACGACGGGCGGCTCCTCCTCGCGGTGAAAGCCCGGAGCGAGGACGTCACCCGCGATCCCGGGGACGTCTTCGACGACGTCCGTGCGGAACTCGAGGACGGCTACGAGATCCTCGAGACGCGACGACTCGACGAGTACCACGTCGACCACCTCGGGATCGTCGCGCGGCCGCGGTGAGCGGTGACCGGTGACCGGCGAGCAGTGACCGCTCGAGTTCGAGCGCGACGAAGCAGATCGATCGACGACCGAGCGGTTACTCCATGACGTCCAGGTCGCGGAAGTAGGTGACAGAACAGGGCGCAGAGAGGATGATCTCCTTGGAGACCGAACTGAGGACGGCCCGCTGTGCCGGCGACCCGCGCTGGCCGGCGATGATCATCCGATCCGCGTCGACGTCTTTCGCGAGGTCGACGACCCCCTCGTCGACCTCGGAGCGGATGCCCCGAATCTCGGTGTCGACGCCAGCGTCTTCGAAGGTCGACTGCAACTCCCCGACCGGCGGGCGCTTTTCGGCGACCTCGTCGGGGTCGACGTCCTCGACGCGCTCGTCGAACCCGAGGCGCTCGCGGAACTCCTCGTACTCCGCTGTGGTGAACGCGTGTCCGATCACGACCGTCGCGTCGAGCGGCTCGGCGAGTTCGAGAGCCGTCTCCGCGAGTTCGTCCGCACGCACCGTGTCCATCGGCCCGACGGCGAGCAGGATCGTCTCGATTGCCATACCCTCACGTGCCGAGTCCACTCGCTTAAGCGTTCTCGTCGCCGCCAAATTTCAGTTCTGACGAGGTGTCGCTGGCGTCGATCCGATCGGTCCGGGCGACTCCAAACCGTATTTATCGCCGGAGACGAAACGGGGAGACGATGGAACGGGGGTCGCCGGAATCGTTCACCCGAATGGGCACGCTGGGCATCGAAGAGGAGTGTTTCGTCGTCGACGAGCGCGGGCGGCCCACGAGTGGCACCGACGAACTCGTCTACGAACACGACCCGCCCGAGCTCCTCGAGGAGCGACTCGACCACGAACTGTTCAAGTTCGTGATCGAGACCCAGACGCCACTGATCGAGGACCCAGGCGGCGCGCGAGAAGCCCTGCTCGACGTGCGGGAGGCGCTGGTCGAACACGCCCGCGAACACGGCTTCGAGATCGCCGCCGCCGGCCTCCACCCCCTGGCGAAGTGGCGGGAACTCGAGCACGCGGAAAAACCCCGCTACCGGTCGCAACTCGAGCGCATCCAGTACCCCCAGCACCGCAACACCACGGCGGGGGTCCACGTACACGTCGGCGTCGACGACGCGGACAAGGCGGTCTGGATCGCCAACGAACTGCGCTGGTACGTTCCGGTCATGCTCGCGTTATCAGCGAACTCGCCGTACTGGAACGGCTTCGACACCGGCCTCGAGTCCGCGCGGGCAAAGATCTTCGAGGCACTGCCGAACACGGGCATGCCCACGTGCTTCGAGGACTTCGAGGCGTTCGACACGTTCGAGCGACGGATGCTCGAGACGGAGTCGATCAACGATCGCGGCGAACTCTGGTACGACGTCCGCCCGCACACGGGTCACGGCACCGTCGAGATCCGAACCCCGGACGGACAGGCCGACCCGGACGTCGTGCTGGCGTTCGTCGAGTACTCCCACGCGCTCGTCGAGGCGCTCGCCGAGGAGTACGAGGACGGCGCGCCCGGTCACCAGCATCGCCGCGAACTGCTCGACGAGAACAAGTGGCGCGCCATCCGGCACGGCCACGACGCCTCGTTCATCGCCCGCGACCTCGAGGGGACGGTCGATCTCGGCGAACTCGTCGACCGGGAGTGTGAACGCCTCGGGATCGACGGCATCAAGCGGGTATACGAGCGCGAGAGCGGCGCGAGCAGACAGCGCCGGCTCCGCGAGACCGAGGGCGTCGACGCCCTCTGTGAGTCGCTGCTTCTCCAGACCGAGTGACGGCGCCTGCTCCGCAAAGGTTTAACTCCGCGCGAAACTTCGTCCCTCACGAGAGGACACATATGGATTCAGACGACATCGACGAGCGCCGGGTAGACGATCCCGAGCCGCTCTCGGACGACGAAGACGGGGTCGAGCCCGCAGACGGGATGAGGGGCACCGCAGTCGAGGAGGTCGACCAGCGAATCGTCGACCTGCTCTCGTGGATCCTCGATACGGAGACGCGAGCGAAGATCTACGTCCACCTCCTCGCAAATCCCGGGAGCACGTCCGAAGAGATCGCGAAAGGAACGGGACTGTACCCGAGTACGGTCCGCGAAGCGCTCGCGGAACTGCACGACGAGGAGAAAGTGCGCCGCGAGAAGCGGGCGAGCGAGGGGGCCGGTAACAACCCCTACGAGTACACGGCGATCCAGCCGAGCGAACTCGTCGGCGGCGTCGTCGACCAGGTCCAGCGGGAACTCAACACGATCTTCACTCTCGATCGCGTCCTCGAGCGCGAGACAGTCGACGAGGAGTTCGACGACGACGTCGAACCCGTGACGATCACGGTCGACGACGCCGAGTCGACCGGCCAGAGTGACGAAGACGACGAACCCGAGTCCGGCGTCGACGAGGAGTAACTGTCGTAGTCGGGTCGCTCACTCTGCTCCGAGTTCGAGCACCGCCGGCCGCTCGAGCTCGAGGTCGAGGTCGGCGTCGACGGCAGAGGCCGTCCGGGTGGGCCACTCGTCGGTGCTCGTCAGGACCTCGAACCCGTCGTCGGTGACGAGGACAGTGTCCTCACTTTTCGCGCCCGAGACGGTCGGATTCCAGGCGTAGGCCATCGGGAGCTCCACGGTCGCCTCGTGGCCGGGCGTCGCGATCCACTCCCGCCCAGCGTAGCCTGCGGCCCCGCCCTGGTGGTGTCGCTCCCACTCGCCGCCGTGGCCGAGGTCGTCGTAGGCGTCCTGGATCGCGGCGAAGACGTCGCCGGCCGTCCCGCCCTCGGTCGCTGTCCGCCGGGTCGCCGCGAGTGCCGTCGTCTCGACGCGTGCCGCGGCCGCGTGGCGCTGCTCGAGCCACGACGGCGGATCGAACGCGACCGTCCGTGTACAACTGGCGTGGAGGCCGCCGCGTTCGGCCGTCACCGAGACGAGCGCGTAGTCACCGAGTTCGGCTTTCGTCGGCGTGTAGTGGCGGTACTGCGTCGCGCGTTCGGAGCCGCCGACGAGGATCACGGGTGCTTCGATCTCTCGTGCGGACAGCGCCACGCGCAGTGCGGCGGCGACCTCGTGTTCCGAGTCTCCCGGCTGTAACTCGCGACAGACCGATTCGACGGCAGCGGCGGTCTCGAGGCCGAGTCGCCGGTAGCGGTCGATGTCGGCGTCGGTCAACGGCTGTCGGAGCGTCGTCGTATCCACCCGTTCGAACCCCGGCACGTCGAAGTCGGCAGCGGCGGGACCGTCGACGGCGGCGGCGAGCGCCTCCGCAAGCGACGATTCGTACCACGGGTACGTCTCGACGGTCACGTCCTCGAGGGCGGGCAGTTCCTCGGCACCGATGCGGTCGGCCTCGATCGTGTTCGTCAGCACGCGACAGTTGGTGCCGTCGTAGCCGACGGCGGCGACGCCGACGTCGCCCTCGCGGTCGACGACGTTCGACCCACCGGTCAGCCACGCGAACGCGTTCGGCCGTGCGAACCAGACCGACGCCAGGTCCTCGCGCTCGAGGTACGCCTCGAGTCGCTCGAGTTTGTCCATGGGAGGGGGTAGTACGGGGCGTTCTTGAATGCGACGAAGGGACAGACGGTCGATTCCAGGATCGTGGGAGAACACGGACAATCTAAGTACGGCCGTTCCTAACTCACCGCTAGATCCGTGTCGTACGACAGTCATACGCCCGATTCGTCCGCTCGTCCGTCGATCGACCGGTTCGGGTTTCCACATTTGCTCGCCACGACGGTCGTCATGGTGGCGGCGACGATCCTGCTCGGCGTCGCCGCGAAGGCGACCGGGTCGGGACTCGCCTGTAACGCGAACTGGCCACTGTGTGACGGCGGGTTGCTCAACCTGTTTCCCGCGACGTTCCCGAGTTTCTTCGAGTGGATCCACCGCGTCGTCGCGGGGACCGCCGGCTTCTTCATCGTCGGAACGGCGGTCGCCGCGTGGCGCGGCGGTGCTGCGAGCGCCTGGATCAAGTACGCGCTGACGCTCGGACTGCTCTTGACGCCCGTACAGGTACTGCTCGGTCGCGAGACCGTCCTCAGCTACGAGTTGACGATCCTCTCGCTGCACTTCTGGACCGCGATGACCATCTTCGTGCTGTTCGTCGCCTCGGCGGTGGCCGTCTGGTCGTCCCGACTCACGGCGACGCACGTCACGGCCGCCCTCGGACTCGGTGCGGCGACGGTTCCGGTACACGTCGTGTTGAGTCCACTGTTCATCGGGACCTACACGCCGGTCATCCAGACGGCACAGTACGCCGCTACGCTCGTGCTCCTGTCGGCCGTCGCCGTCGCAGCGATCGTCGGCCCCCGACGGTTCGACGGACGACGCGTAACCGGGCTGCTGACCGTTACGCCGGTGATCGCCTTCCTCGTGCTCCTGTTCGGTCGCCGCGCCGTCATGGCATTCCAGGCCGAACTCGACCTCGTCTACGTTCTCACCGCCGTCGTGCTCTTCGGGACGATGCTCGTCGGCGCGTACCTCACTCGAAAAGCGCCGGGACAATCCCCGGACGTGGTAGCGTCGTAAACTCGAGGGCGACGCCGACTGCGCGACGGGCTCGTTTTCAGCCGACGACAGTGACGATTCCCACGCCGGCCAGACTCGTGACGACGCCGAGTGCGAGCAACAGGTAGTTCGCGATCGGGTTCGCCGCCCGGGTCAACTGCAGCGTGTAGTGTCGGTCGGACACCGGCCAGAACGGCCGGATGCCCATCGGCGTGATCGCATCCGCGAGGAGGTGTGAGACGATCGCCAGCGTGCCGACGACGAACGCGAACGCCACGGTCCCCACGTCGGCGACCGGTGACGAGGTGCTGACGAATACGGCCGTTACGCCGGCGAGACCGGCCCCGACGAGCAGGGCGAACAGTAGCGTGTGCGTCGGTCCCCGGTGGTCGATCATCGGCAACTGGTGGTCGGAGTCGGGAACCGTCGAGAGCGACACGGCGACGAAGGCGCCGACGATCGCGACGGTTCCGTAGCCGGCGAGCGCCGCGACCACGCCGAGTGGCGTGTACGCGAGCAGTGCCGCGCCGACGTGACCGGCTCGATACATCTGGACCACGAGAGGGACCAGGCGAGCATAAATCCACCGTCGTCGTCGTGAACGAATTTCGAACGCGTGGCCAGTTTTACGGACACGGGACGTCGGTCTTTCGCTCACCCACACCAGGCAGGGTCGTCTTCGAGAACGACCGCTCGAGCGGGGACGAATCGTCGAGAGAACGACATCAACGAACGTTATAGTCCCGTCGCGTGATAGTCCCCGTATGGGTAACACAGACCCGATGACCCGATTCCCCGTCCCGGACGTCGACGACCTCCCCGACGACGTGCGAGAACGCATCGAAGAGGAGACCGAACGCGCCGGGTTCACGCCGAACGTGTTCCTGGCCTACGCGTATCGGCCCTCACACTTCCGGGCGTTCTTCCAGTACTACGACGCGCTCGTCGAAGACACCGACCTCACGAGAGAGGAAGTCGAGATGATCGTCGTCGCCGTCTCCGGCGCGAACGACTGTTACTACTGCAACGTCGCCCACGGCGCGTTGCTGCGACTCTACGGCGACGATCCGCACCTCGCCGACCAGCTCGTCTCGAACTACCGGAACGCCGACATCAGCGACCGACACCGGGCGATGCTCGACCTCGCCGTGACGCTCACGGAAGCCCAGGCGACCGTCGAGGAAGACGACCTCGAGCGCCTCGAGGCCCACGGCTTCAGCCGCGAGGAGATCTGGGACGTCGGCGCGGTCGCGGCGTTTTTCAACCTCTCGAATCGCATGGCACACCTCGCGGACATGCGACCGAACGATGAGTTCCACACGCTCGGCCGCTGATAACGATCGCTGCGAGTCGTTACCGCCGCAACCGCGACCCGGCTTGCGGTTGCGTCGGCAACCAGTCACAGCAATCATTATGACGCCGGCGTGCCGACGGCGACTGCGAAAGCCGTAAACGGGCGACAGCCCTGCGTTCACACATGACGACCCTAGACGAGACGGACCTCGAGATTCTTCGGCTGCTCGTCGAGGACGCACGCCGTCCGTACAGCGACATCGCCGACCACGTCGGCCGTTCGGCGCCGACGGTGTCCGACCGCATCGATCGGCTCCAGGAACTGGGCGTCATCCAGCGGTTCACGGTCGACCTCGACCGCTCGACGTTCTCCGACGGGATCGAAGTCCTCGTCGACCTCGACGTTCGCCCCGACGAGAACACCGGACTCGACTCCCGGCTCGCCGCCGCAGACTGGGTCGAACACGTCATCGCGACGGCCGACGGCCGCCTGCTCGCCGTCGCGACCGCCCGCCCCGACCGGATCCGGACGCTGCTCGCCGAGGCGATCGACCTCGAGCGCGTCGACTCCTACCGCGTCCAGTTGATCGAACAGCGACGCTGGTCGCCCTCGATCGGCGACGCGACGCTCGCACTCGAGTGCGTCGAGTGTGGCAACCCCGTCACCGGCGACGGCGTCTCGTCCGAACTCGATGGGCAACGGTATCACTTCTGCTGTCCGACCTGTCAGTCGCGCTTCGAGGAGCGCTACGAGACGCTCTCGGAGTCGGCGTAGCGTGCGTTCACGGGCTGTCGCCCGACGATCCGTCACACGGTCGTCGAGATAATACGTTCTGGCTGACTGGTATATAAACGACTTCGATATCTAAGCGACCCTTTCTTCCGGATATCAAACGATGTGAAACTGAATGGAGTCAGATTTCGTACTACTATGCGGGTGACGAGGACGACCGAAAGTGCGAGCGGATACCACAAGTGTCTCGAGCGTAGACGTATCACCTCGACGGAGGCGATACGGCCAGCATGAGCGTCATCGCGAGCGTCGAGATTCCCGCCGAGGAGTTTCTGCTAGACGCGCCACTGAACCCGGAGCAAGACGTCGAGTTGACCGTCGAGACGATGGTCCCGACCGGCGAGGACGTCGTTCCGTACCTCTGGGTGCCAGCCCACCTCGAGCGGGCCCTGCTCGAGGTGTTGCGCGATCGGCGGAGCATTACCACGGTGTCGGTCGTCGACGAGGTCGACGGCTACGCGCTCGTCCGCCTCGAGTGGGACGGTCACACGAACGGCGTGCTCACGTCGGTCCAGCAGACGGACGCGATCGTGACCGCCGCCGTCGGGACGGCGGAGCGGTGGACGTTCCGACTCCGATTTCCGTCCTACGAGGAACTCTCGACGTTTTACACGGCATGTCTCGATAACGACGTCCCGGTCGAACTCGTCCAGCTTCACGAAGCGGTCGGACCGGACGCCGACCACCGGTTCGGGCTGACGAGGCCCCAGCGCGAGATCGTCGTCGCCGCCTACGAGGCCGGATACTTCGACGTTCCACGGAAGACGACGCTCGTCGAACTCGGGGAGCGACTCGAGATCTCCGACTCCACGGTCTCACAGCGACTCCGCAGGGGGCTGGCGTCGCTAATCGACGCGACGCTGCTCGTCGATTCGCCGCAATCGGAGGCCGACGCCACGGATTAGGACGCTGGTCGCCGCAATCGTGGCCGTTATCCGTTCACCTGGCCTATCCCAGGCCGTGAAGAACGTCACGGACAGGACGAGCAACCCGTTCGGAATGCGCCCTCCGTGCGACGGCCGTGACGCCGAGAGTTCGTCGGCCGTCTTCGGCTACGGCGACGCGAACGCCGACTTCCACCTGATCGGCGACCGTCCCGGCGTCCACGGCGGCGAGACGACCGGCGTGCCGTTTACCGAAACGCCAGCAGGCGAGGCCATCCAGGAACTCGCGTTCGACCTCGGGTTCGCGAGTGGTCCACGAGAGCAGCCGGCTCTCGAGAATCTCTTCGAGAGCTACCTCTACATGTGCGTCGGCTCGGAGCCGACTGACGAGGCGTACGCCGACCTCGAGCGCTTTTTCGACGCCGAACTCCGGGCGATCAACGCGCACATCCTGCTGCCGGTCGGCGAGCGCGCGACCGACCACGTTCTCACGGAGTACACCACCCAGCGACGCCGGTTCGACCTCGATATGGCCGACCTCCACGCCTGCGAGATCCGCGGCCGTGGGTTCATGGTCGTTCCCATTCGCGATCCGATCGAGTGGGACGGAGGCGACCAAGAGACGATCGTCTCGACGCTCGAGTCGATTCTCGCGTCGGACTATCGGCAGACGAAGGGCGTGGCGACGCTCGTCGGTTAGCGACCGAACCGTTTTCGAACGGTCGCACGAAGCGGCAGGCCGAACGCGCCCGCGAGCCCGAGCAGACCGAACGCGAACACGTCGCCCGCGAGCGACGTGACGCCCGCGACGCCGGCGGCGAGTGCGGCCCCCGGTGCGAGGACGACGAGAACGTAGAGGTACGACGGCGACCAGCCGGGTAACTGGTGGGTCCGGTAGACGATCACGCCGAACAGAAGCGGCATGAGGACTGCCCCCGCGAGCAACGGGCCACCGATCAGGACCGTCGAGACGCCGAGCGCGAGCGCGACGACGATCGTCTCGTCGATCGAGATCGGGCCCCACGTATCCCGTCGCCAGCCGACGCGCACGCCGACGACCAGCAGGAACGCGAGCGCGACGACGCCGGCGAGCGCGCCGTACCACTGCATGGGTTCGAGTGGCGGCGCGACGGGTTCGACGGCGGCGACGAAGCCGACCGTCGTGTCGATTCCGTGGCGGCTACTCGTGAGGACGGCCCAGAGCTCCGCCGGATCTGCGCCGACGGCGGCGAGTTCGGCACCGAGCGAGCGGATCGCGACCGCGTTCTCGAGTCCGAAGTGAGCGAGGCCGATCGCGTAGATCGTCGCTGCCGTCCAGATCAGCGGCCACGCGAAGTTCTGGTCGTGCCACCACTGGACGAACGCGTTGCCAGCGGCGCTGCTCTCGCTCGAGCGGGCGGACTGGCCGCTCGAGGCACTCGTCGCGGAACCGGTCTTCGCGTCGCGGCGGTTCGTCGTGCTACTGCTGGAACTGGCCGTCGCGCCGGTCGAGCTCGCCGTTCCGGTCGCGTTCGCCGTCGTCGCGCCGCTCGTCGTCGATCCGGCCGTCGATCCGGTTCTCGTACGCGAGGTTCGAGACGTGCTCGACCCGCCAGTACGACTCGAGGTGCCCGTCGACCCGCCGGCAGTGGCCGTTCGCGTCGACTGGCCCGTCTCGCTGCCCGTCGAGTCGTCGGTCGACGACGTCGTGTCGTCGCCGTCGGACGTGCGCTGCCAGACGTCGGGCGACGGGATGCCGCTGGTCCGTTTTGCCACGTAGTCTTTGTGACCGAGGCGGTCGTACGCCCGCCGCTCGACCGGATCTCCGAGGATGTCGTAGGCCTTCTTGAGCGCCGTAAACTGGGCTTGCGCGCGGTCGTCGTCGTTCAGATCGGGGTGGTAGATCCTGACCTGCTCGCGAAACGCCTCTTTGATCTCGTCCTGTGAGGCGTCCCGGGGTACGTCGAGAAGGTCGTAGAAGTCCTCTGTCATAGGAGATCGTGTGGAAAGTCCTCTATTCCCGAGTATGAACAGCAGTATTATAATTACAGTGTTCCATTCTCTCTTCGTCTTCGACTGATCGATTCTCGAGATAGTTGACTATTTTGGCCAGTGCGGGCACCTCGAGTCGAGTCGACGTCACCCGAAGTCGCCGAGCGACGTCTGGCCGCAGGATCGCTCCGGTGGACTGGAACTCGTCGGCCGGTCGCCGGTCGACTGCTCGTCGCGAGCGCGATCGTGATCGGCCGACGACCAGCCGTCGAGGCTGGTCTGGTCGCCAGCAGCGAACTCGAGGTTCGCGACCCGGACACCGAGTTTCCGCACGCGCCGTTCGAGGAACTCCTCGAATAGTTCGAGGGCGATCTCCTCGACGAGGTCGGGGTCGTCGACGGGACCCGGGAGCGACTGCTCGCGCGTGTGGACGTCGTACGGCGGCGTAACGGCTTTCACTCCGACGGTTCGGTACAGCGCACCCTCGCGACGTGCCCGATCCGCGACGGCGGCGGCGAGCGTCTCGATCCCCTCGCGTTTCGGACCGGGGGCTTCGACGGGCGACCCGAACGCCGACTCCCGCGAGAAGCTCTTGGGCTCGCCTTTCGGCTCGACGCGGCGGTCGTCCTCGCCGCGGGCGCGGTCGTACAGTTCGCGGCCCCGCTCGCCGAATCGCTCGACCAGCGGCTCCGGATCGGCCTCGGCGACGTCGCCCGCGGTCTCGAGGCCCATCTCCCGGAGTTCGCGGGCGGTGACGGGGCCGACGCCGTGAAGCAGGTCGACCTCGAGCGGCGCGAGAAACTCCCGCACCTCGCCTGGCTGGACGACGGTGAGGCCGTCGGGCTTGTCGAAGTCGCTGGCGATCTTCGCCGCGCTCATCGTCGGAGCGACGCCGACGCTGACGGTGACGCCGATCTCGCGGCGGATGCGGTTTTTGACGTGACGGGCGAAGCCGTCGGCGACCTCCCAGGCCGTCCGGTCGGTGACGTCGAGGTAGGCCTCGTCGATGCTCACCTCGCGGACGACGTCGGCACACTCGTGGAGGATCGCCCGGACGTCCTCGCTGATCGACTCGTAGTAGTCCATGTCGACCGGCCGGTAGTGGCCCGTCTCCGCGGCCGTGGGGTCTGGATCGTCGTCCACGTCGGCTCGGCGGGGCAGTCGCTCGAGTGCCGTGCTGATCGCCTGTGCGCTCTCGACACCGAACTCGCGGGCTTCGTAGCTCGCGGTGGCGACGGCACCGACGGTCTCGCCCGGTTCGTAGCCCATCCCGACGACGACGGGTTCGCCTTCGAGGGCGGGTTCGCGCAGCCGCTCGCAGGAGGCGTAGAAGCAGTCGGCGTCGACGTGGAGGACGATGCGATCCTCGTCGTCCTCGCTCGTGACGCCGGGAAGCTGCGGCCCGTCGCGCATAGTCGTGATTTCTCGCGAGCGGACGTGAACGTTGTTACTGCCGGTCGTACCAGTACCCAGTTAGTGTCCGCGTCTCGAGTCGCGGCGACCGAACCGAGCGAAAAAACGACGGCTGGCCGTCAGCGGGCGGCTGGCTCGCTCGGTTCGACGCTCCGTCGCCGCGCAGACCCCTTCAGCAGCCCGCCGAGTCCGCCCGCGACGGCGCTTGGGATCGCGTACAGGAGCGCAACGAGGACGCCCAGGACGAGCACGCTCATGCCCGCGACGAGACTCCCTAGCGGACCTGCGGCCGCACCGGCCAGCGCGCCGAACAGCGCGAGGACCACCGCGCCGACGATACCGCCGAGGGCACCGGCGATCAGTCCGTTCCAGGCCCCGTTTCCGACGCCACCGCCGGCGAGGTAGCCGGCGACCAGCCCACCGACGACGCCGCCGCCGATGGTGCCGACGACCGGGATAGCGATGCCGCCGAGCGTCCCGACGACGATCACGACGGCGAATCCGATCACGACTGCCTTCCAGTTCGTTTCCATGTAATAACACAGGTCGAGAGAGGGGATAACGGATTTCGACGATTTCACGGACACTCGAGATTCTGATACGATTCGCGTGGTGTCAGACGCGGTGGACGCTTCGATTCCGATGGCCGCCGAATCCGGGTCCGACTCAACGTCTCGGCCGGTGGTCGATCTCGACGATCCGGGCTCGCCAGTAGGGCAAGTCGCCGTCGGGCAGGTTCCACTCGACCTCGGCCTCGGTCGGCACGAGCATGCCGTTTCTGACCCGATAGTCGGCGAAGTAGCCCGTCCACGGCGCGTACGCGTCGTCTTCCTGGCGATAGCGGCGGTCGGCGACGACGCGATCGACCTCGTCGTCGTCGGTGAAGTGAAAGACGAGCGAGGCGGTCGTCCCCTCGTTGGTCAGCGTCGCCCTGGCCGAGCGGTCGTCGATCGGTTCCCACTCGACGCCCTCGCCCGGCAGCAACGCCGTCGGGAACCAGACGGCCTCGGCGAGATACCGCAGCAACTCCCCGGCGTTCATCTCCGGGCTCGGCTCTACGTCGGCGACGGTGACGGTCGAGAGGAGTTTCGCACGCAGGTACCCCTCGCCGCCCTCGTAGGCGTCCACGACGCGGGCGGAAACAAGCGGCGCGAACGCGATCTCGGCGTCCCAGACGAATCCCGGCGGCGAGACCGTGAAGTGCTGGGTCGCCTCGAGGGGCTTCCACGGCGTCGTCGCGTCACCCGGGCGGAACGCGCCGCGTTGTTCGGTGCGAACCGTTCGAACGCAGGGCTGGCCCTCCTCGAGCGCGCCGTCGAGGTACCGCCGGACGGGCGCGGGAAGGTCCTCGAGGTCGTCCCGCCGGAAGACGCGGTCGGTCTCGACGTCGGCGTTTGCGAGGAGATCGGCGACGAGGTTGGCGGTGGCCCGCTCGAGGTGACGCCGGTTGACAAGGACGACGCCGACACCGGCGGCGACGACGCCGACGGTTCCAGCTGCGATCTTGCGCCACATACGGGGTCTCTCACCGCCCTCGTATTTGAGGTGTCGGCCGGAGACAGTTGACGTCGGTCCGCGAGGAAGACGAGTCAAGCACTGGGACACGAACCGCACAGACTGCCGGGACGACCGCGCTTTAGGCGCTCCGGTCGAGAGAGGACGGCATGGACATCGATCTGGACCGATTCGACTCGAGGCGGTCGACCGTCTACGCGAACCGGGGGATGGTCGCGACGAGCCAGCCACTCGCCGCCGAGGCGGGGCTGTCGATCCTCCGGGACGGCGGCAACGCCTTCGACGCCGCGGTCGCCACCGCCGCCGCGCTCAACGTCGTCGAGCCGACGTCGACGGGGCTGGGCGGCGACGTCTTCGCGCTGTACCGCACCGCCGACGGCGAGGTCGGCGCGATGCGCTCCTGTGGCGGCGCGCCAGCCGATGCGACGATCGAGAACGTCCGGCAGGCGCTCGAAGAGACCGACGACGTCTCGGCGTACTACCCCGAGTCTCGAGGGTACGCCGTCGACGACACCGCGGGCGGCGACGACCTCGAGATGCCCTTCCTCGGCCCGCACGCGGTGACGGTCCCCGGGACGGCCCGCGGCTGGGAGGCGACGGTCGAAGAACTCGGTCGGCTGTCGCTCGGCGACGTCCTCGAGCCGGCGATCCACTACGCGACCGAGGGCTACCCCGTCTCCGAGGTCATCGCCCACTACTGGCAGAGCGCGCCGGAACTGTTCACCGACGAGCACGCCCGCGAGGCGTACCTCGTCGACGACGCGGCACCCGAACCCGGCCAGACCGTGGCGCTGCCCCGCCTCGGCGAGACGATGCAGACGATCGCCGAGGAGGGTGCCGACGTCGTCTACGAGGGCGAGGTCGCCGAGGCCATCGCCACGGAGGTTCAGGAGGCAGGCGGGTTCATGACCGTCGACGACCTCGCCGCGTTCGAACCCGAGTTCCTCGATCCCGTGTCGACGACCTACAACGGTGCGGAGATCTACGAACTGCCGCCGAACAACCAGGGGCTGATCGCACTCGAGGCGCTGAACCTCGCCGAGGAGATCGGCGCGGGCGAGCACCCCTACGAGTCGGCCGAGCGCGTCCACGCCTTCGCGGAGGCGACGAAACTCGCGTTCGTCGACGGCCACCGCTACATCACCGACCCCGACTACGAGGAGATCCCGCCGCTGGCGTCGAAGGCCTACGCTCGAAAGCGGGCGACGGCGATCGGCGAGACGGCGATCGACGACCCCGACGTGGGCGTGCCGAACGCGAACGCCGAGGACGCCGACACCGTCTTGCTCACCGTCGGCGACGCGGAGGGGAACCTCGTCTCGTACATCAACTCTCGCTTCGCGGGGTTCGGCAGCGGCCTGGTCGCGGGCGACACCGGCATCGCCCTGCAAAACCGCGGCGCGTCGTTCTCGCTCGACCCCGAGCACCCGAACAGCCTCGAGCCCGGCAAACGGCCGTTCCACACGCTCGTCCCGGCCGTCGCACGCCTCGGCGAGGACGACTGGGCGGCGTTCGGCGTCATGGGCGGGTACATGCAGCCACAGGGCCACGTCCAGGTGATCTCGAACCTCGTCGACTACGGGATGACGCCACAGCAGGCGCTCGACACGCCCCGGTGGCGGTACCGCGAGGAGGGAACGCTCGGCGTCGAAGAACGCCTCTCGAACCAGACGGCGCTCGTCCGCAAGGGCCACGACGTCCGCGTCCTGCCACCGTCGCTGTTCGGCGGCGCACAGCTCGTTCGCCGTCAGGGCGAGACACTCGCCGCCGCGACCGAGCCGCGAAAGGACGGAAACGCCGTCGGCTACTGATCGCCACTCAGAGACGACCCCGAAGCCAGGCGAGGCCACTCCTGAGGCTCGAGGCGTTCGTGATCTCCGCCATCTCCGAACGCGTGAGTTCGAAGTCGAAGACGTCGACGTTCTCCGCCAGGTGCTCGCGACTCGCGGCCTTCGGGATGGCGATTACGCCAGCGTGCTGGATCGCCCACCGGATCGCCACCTGTGCGGGACTGACGCCGTATCGCCAGCCGATCTCGGTCAGCGTGTCGTCGTGGACCACCCCGCCGTGGGCCAGCGGGCTGTAGGCGGTGAGGACGATTTCCTCGTCCTGGCAGTACGCAAGCAGTTCGCGCTGCGGTTCGTAGGGGTGAAACTGGACCTGGTTCGTCAGCAGCGGCAGGTCGGAGGCCCGCTGTGCTTTCTGCAGCTGGTCGACCGAGAAGTTGCTCACGCCGATCGCACGCACCAGTCCCTCCTCGTGGAGGTCGTTCATCGCCGCCATCGTCTCCGCGACGTCGACGAGTGGGTTCGGCCAGTGTACCAGGAGGAGGTCGACGTAGTCGACGCCGAGTCGATCGAGACTCGCTTTCGTCGACTCGAGGACGTCGTCGTACCGGGCGTTTCGCCCCCACACCTTCGTCGTCAGGAAGAGTTCCTCTCGCGAGACGTCAGACGCGCTGATCGCGATCCCGACCTCGCGTTCGTTGCCGTACTTCTGTGCCGTGTCGACGTGTCGATAGCCCAGTTCGAGTGCAGTCTCGACCGCGCGACGACATGTGTGGCCGGTCATCCGCCACGTGCCCAGCCCGACCGTCGGGATCTCGAGTCCCGCCCGCGAGACGACCGTCGAAACCATATCGTGGTATTTGTCCTCGAGTGACAAATATGCTGTCGGCTGACCGGCACCGACGACGGCGCATTGAACCGGCGGGGTCTTTTTATTCGTCGACGGCCCAGTCTGGGTATGAATCGCGGTCTCGAGACGTCGACTGTCTCCCGATCGATTCGGGTACTCGCGACCGGATCGTCGTGGCTCGAGTCGACGGTCGACGCAGTGGCGACTGACGACGTCTCGATCGACGTGACGACGGCGCTCTCGGCCGACGCGACGACCGAGTACGACTGCGTTCTCACCGACGATCCGGACGCGGCGGCGGTCGAGACGATGACGCCGGTCGTCCTCGTCACCGACCTCGACGGCTCGAGCGACGCCGACAGGTTACTCTCGGACGGCGTTGACGACGTCCTGACACGTCGCGACGCCGCCGACGACGCGCTGGTTCGCCACCGATTACGGCAGGTAGCCCAGCTGTCGAACGCGCGCCGGAAACTCGACGAACGGGAGTCGTGGTACCGGACGCTGATCGAACGGTCGTCGACGATCCTGATGGTCCTCGACGAACAGCGCCGCCGGGAGTACGTCAGCCCGGCCGTCGAACGGATCACCGGCTACAGCCAGGACGAACTGGTCGGTAGTCGCGTCGACGACGTCGTCCAGCCCGACGATCTCGACGCGTACGTCTCGGCGTTCGAGACGGTCCTCGAGAACGGGCCGGGCGCGACGGCGTCCTGTGAGTATACGGCCCGGTACGCTGACGGAACTCCACACGTCCACGAAGCGATCCTCACGAACCGGCTCGGGGATCCGGTCGTCGACGGAATCGTCGTCTCGGTCCGGAACGTCACTGAACATCGACGCGTCGAACGCGAACTCAGCGAGTCGTTCGAACGGGTCACAGACGCCTTCTTCGCCCTCGACGCCGAGAGACGATTTACGTACGTCAACGAACGCGCGGAGTCGATCCTCGAGTACGAGGAGTCGGAACTGCTCGGTCGTGGCTTCCTCGAGATGTTCCCCGACGCCGAAGGAACAGAACTCGAGCAGGCGGCTATCGACGCCATCGAGTCCCAGGAGCCCCAGACTGTCGAAGCCTGTTACGAACCGTACGAAACCTGGATCGAGGCGCGGATGTATCCCTCGCCGTCGGGACTCTCGGTCTACTTCAGGGACATCTCCGAACGGATCGAACGCGAACAGGAGGTCATCGAACGAACGGAACGGCTCGAAATGCTCGTCGAGAACGTTCCAGTCATCCTGTACGCGCTCGATTCGACCGGCGAGTTTACGCTCTCGGAGGGGCGCAGTCTCGAGCACCTCGGCCTCGAACCGGGCGAAGTCGTCGGCGAGTCGGTGTTCGACGCCTACACGGACTACCCGCTGGTCTGTGAGGACGCCAGACGGGCGCTCGACGGGGAACCGGTCCACTCCCGTCGCACCATCGAGGGCCGAATCTTCGAGACCTGGTACCGGCCCATCGTCCGCGACGGGACCCTCGAGCGCGTCATTGGTGTCGGCGTCGACGTGACCGAACGCGTCCAGTACGAGCAGGCACTCGGCGCGTTACAGGAGGCGACGAAGAACCTGCTGACCGTCGAGTCGAAGCAGGCCGCCTACGAGTACGTCGTCGACACTGCAGCCGATGCGCTCGGACTCGAGGCTGTCGTCGTCTACCGGTTCGACGAGCGAGAGAACGAACTCGTCCCGGCAGCCTACTCGACGGAGTTCGTCAAATCGATTCGATCGCCGCCTCGCCTCGAACCGGGCGAGAGCATCGCGTGGGAGACGTTCGTCCAGGGGACGTCGCAGGTATTCGACGACATCAGAGAGTCACAGACGGTCTACGGCGGCGTCAAGACCGCTCGCAGCGGGCTCTTCGTCCCTCTCGGCGAGCACGGCGTCATCGCCGCGCTCTCGGACGAAATCGGAACGTACGACGAGGACACGCTCGATCTCGCTCGGTTACTCGGCGCGACAACCGAGGCTGCACTCGACCGCATCGGACGCACCAGACGCCTTCACGATCGCGAACGCGAACTCGAGCGCCAGAACGCCCGCCTCGAGCAACTGAACCGTGCGGGACGGATCAGAGAAGACGTCGAGGAGCTGCTGCTCCGTGCCGACACCAGAGCAGAGATCGAACAGGGTGTATGCGAGCGACTCGTCGAGACCAACGAGTGGGCGTTCGCCTGGATCGGCGAGCCGGATCCCGGTGGCAACCGCCTCGTGCCGCGAGCGGCGGCCGGACCGGGACGCGAGTACCTCGAGGCCGTCACGGTGACGGCCGTCGACGACGACGACGCCGAACCGGCGGGGCGGGCTGCGAAGACGCGCTCGTTGACGACCGTCGACAACGTCGCCGAGTCGATGCGAAGCGGTGCCTGGCAGGCCGAAGCGCTATCGCGAAACCTCCAGTCCGTCGTCTCGGTTCCGCTCGTCTACGACGACTTCCTCTACGGTATCCTCTCGGTGTACGCCGACAGCCGCGAGGGCTTCGACGACGCGATCGAGTCGACGCTCGCCGAACTCGGGGAGACCATCGGCTACACGATCGACGCCGTCCAGCGAAAGAACGCGCTGATGAGCGACGAGGTGACCGAGATCGAACTCGAGATCACGGGCGACTCGCCGCTTGGGGCGCTGTCGGAGCGACTCGGTGCCGCCGTCTCCCTCGAGGGCATCGTTCCACGAGCCGAGGAGTCGGCAATCATTTTCGTGGCGGTCGAGACGGCCCTCGAGGCGGACGAAGTCGAAGATATCGAGATCTTCGACGACGCGACGGTCATCGATCGAGGGGACGAGGCGACGTTACTCCGCGTCCGGTTTACGGAACCGTTCCTGGGATCGATCGTCGAGAATCACGGCGGGACGTTACGGAAACTCACGGCCGACGAAGACGGCGTCCGTGCGACGATCGACGTCCCCCGGTCGGTCGACGTTCGCGAGGTTCTCACATGGATCAACCGCCGTGGCTGTTCCGTCTCCCTGCTCGCCCGACGCGAGCGAACCGATGGCGAGAACGGCACGTTACATCGCCCCAGCCGAAACACGCTGCTGGACGAACTGACCGACCGCCAGCGCGAGGTCGTCCAGGCTGCCTACCACGGCGGATTCTTCGAGTGGCCCCGGCGAAGTACGGGCGAAGAACTCGCAGACTCACTCGAGATTTCCCCGCCGGCATTTCACAACCACGTCCGGACTGTTCAGCGAAAAATCTTCTCGGCGCTGTTCGACCAGGACCGGATCGCTAGCGGAGGTTAATATTTTAACCGCTCATCTCGAACGGCGTTATAGAATTAGTGATTAGCCTCTTTATCTCGAATCGTGAACGGGTAGTAACGTCCCTTGGGAGGTCTTGGGGAACGTACAACCATGACTGAGATGACGACAGGATCATCGCGGCCGTCGACGGACGAACGATACACTGTACAGTACGATCGGCTCGACGACGAACCGTTGAGCGTCGCTATCGCCGATGCAGTCGCCGCTTTCTCCGGTACAGACGTGACCGAACTCGAACCGCTTCACTACGCGATCAACGCCGACGCGCTCGAGCGGCTTTTCGAACCGCGAGCGAACGGACTCCGAACTGGGGGATCGGTAACGTTCGAGTACAACGACTGCCTCGTAACGGTCACTGCCGACGGCGAGATTACCGTCGAATCGTCTCGCTAGAAGCGAGTCGTCTCTCTGCGTCGTTTTCACGGACCTGCGTGCTACAGCGAGGGTGACCGCGACTCGAGTGTGGCGACGCCGTCGGCGAGCGGTCGGGACGTCACCGACACTCCTCAGTAGCGCAATCGTCGAAGACATTCGACGGGTAGACCAGACGTATTTTGCTGGCTGCGGGTGTACTCTTTCACATGTCATCTGAGATGGAGACTCTAGTCGATAGACGGCGGGTACTTGGTGCGATCGGTGCCAGTGCAGCCATCGGCGTCGCCGGCTGTCTCGGCGGCGGGGAAGACGACGAGAACGGTGAGAACGGTGACGACGGCGACGACGGAGACAATGGCGACGACGGCGACGCCGAACAGACCTTCGAGCCGACGGAGTTTCCCGACGACGAGGAGTGTGCGGTCTGTAACATGATCGCCGCGGAGTATCCGGACTGGAACGCACAGCTCGTCCACGAGAACGAAGACCGGGCGTACTTCTGTACGTCCGGCTGTATGTCCACGTACTACGCCGTTCCCGACGAGTTCGACGCCCCGGACTCGGAGATCGCCGGCGTCTGGGCGACCGACTTCGAGACGAGAGAACTCGTCGACGGCACCGAGGCGTACTACGTCCTCGAGACCGATCCGGACCGGATCGACGATCCGATGATGCGAAATCCCGCACCGTTCACCGACCGCGACGACGCGGTCGCGTACGTCGACGAGTACGACGACCTCACCGAAGACGACATCGTACGGCTCGAGGACTTCGACCGCGACACCGCCGAGATGTACAGAGGGCGGTTCCTCGAGGACGACGGGAACGACGAAGACGAGGCCTAGACGCTTGGCACTCGAGTCGACGCGTCTCGGCAACGCGACCAGCGACTGATAACGATGGCTGTGAGTCTGTACCGCCGCAACCGCGAACCATCGTGCGGTTGCGTCGGCAATCAGTCACAGCCACCATTATGAGACTCGGGCCCAGATTTATTCTCCCGGGTCGTATATGCAATGACATGACACGCGTAGTCATCGTGGGCGGTGGACCCGCCGGGCTCAGTGCCGGACTGTTCACCGCGAAAAACGGCCTCGAGACGACCGTCTTCGACACCGACGAGACGTGGATGCACAAGGCACACCTGTTCAACTACCTCGGCATCGAGAGCGAGGACGGGTCGCAGTTTATGGAAGACGCCCGCGACCAGGTCGACGAGTACGGCGTCGACCGTCGCCAGGACGAGCAGGTGGCGGGCGTCGAGGGAGACGGCGACGGGTTCCGGGTGACGACGGACGAGGACGAGTACGACGCGGACTACGTCGTCTTCGCGACGGGGACGAATCGCGACCTCGCCGAAGACCTGGGCTGTGAAACGACCGACGAGGGTCCGATCGACGTCGACATCGACATGGAGACGAGCGTCGACGACGCCTACGCAGTCGGCGCAACGGCACGGGCCGAGAAGTGGCAGGCGATCATCTCCGCGGGCGACGGCGGCGCGGCGGCGCTCGACATCCTGAGCAAGGAGAAAGGCGAACGGTTCCACGACTTCGACGTGCCCGCCGACGCCGAGTGACGGGGCCGGTCACGACCCGTCGCGCTGGACGAGGACGACGCCAGTGACGACGAGCGCCCCGCCGACGACCGTCACCGTCGAAATCGGTTCTCCCAGAACGACCGCACCGAGTCCGACCGTGACGGCCGGTTCGGCGGTGCTGACGATGCTCGCCCGACTCGCGCCGATCCGCGAGAGGCCGGCGAAAAAGGCCAGGACGGGGACGACCGTCGCGAGTACGGCGAGCGCGACGACGACGCTCCACGCTGTCGGTCCGGCCGGCACCGTGAGTGTGTTCGTTCCGAGACCGAACCCGAAAAAGCTCACTGCCGCCGCGGGCAGGACGAACGCCGTCAACGTGAGCGCGCGCTGACTCGTGACGATGTAGGTGGCGTACGCGAGCGCCGCGCCGAGAACGACGGCGACGCCCCGCGGGTCGACGCCGGCCGGGTCTGCGCCGGTGATGAGCGCGACCCCGCCGATCGAGAGCGCCAGCGCGACCAGGACGGTCTTTGTCACCCGGGTCGGGTTCGCGACCGCGACGAAACAGACGACGATGGCCGGATACGTATAGAGAACGATCGCGGCCAGCCCGGCCGTCATGTACTCGAGTCCGAGAAAGTACAGCCCGCTCATCGTCGCGTAACCGAGTCCGCCGAGTCCGGCGGCGACAGCGAGCGTCCGTCCGGTGAGTAACTGGAATCTGCCCCGGAACCACAGCAGCGGCCAGAGGATCACCGTCGCCAGCGCGAAGCGAAACGCGAGTACCGTCGGGATCGAGAGCCCCGCGTCGGCGGCGAGTTTGCCGAGCACGCCGAGCGTCCCGAAGCCGACCGCCGACGCGAGCACGAGGGCGACGCCGACCGAGTCGTCGTCCATACTCCATCGCTGACGTGACGCGACCAAAACGATGACGCCTCGTCGTCGATTCCGTCACTGCTTTAGGCCGACTCTGCGACGTCACGACGTGAACGTGCACAGGGACTACGAGGTGACGCCGGCGATCGCGCTCGCTTTCGCGGTGTTCGCAGCGAGTACGAGTGCGATTCTCGTCCGCTGGAGCGCAGCACCGAGTTCGGTCGCGGCCTTCTATCGAGTGCTGTTTACGACGCTGCTCGTCGCGCCGATCGCGATCGTTCGTCACCGCGAGGAGTTCGGTCGCCTCTCGAGTCGAGACCTCGGGTTCGCGGTCGTCGCGGGTGTGGCACTCGCCGTCCACTTTGCGGCCTGGTTCGAGAGTTTGAATCACACGAGCGTCGCAGCGAGCGTAACGCTCGTCCAGACCCAGCCGATCTTCGTCGCGATGGGCGCGGGACTCGTCCTCGGCGAGCGGGTGAGCCGCGAGACGATCGTCGGGATCGCAGTCGCGATCGTCGGGGCTGCGGCGATGTCGTTCGGCGACGCAGGCAAAGCGCCGATCTCGGACGCGACGCTGTACGGTAACAGCCTGGCGCTGGTCGGTGCCGTCACCGTCGCCGGCTACGTCCTGGCCGGTCGGTCGATCCGCCAGCGCGTCTCGCTGTTTCCGTACGTCACCGTCGTCTACACCGCCTGCGCGCTCACACTCCTCGCGTTCGTCGGCGCGCAGGGACACGCCTACGTCGCCTACCCCGCCCGCGAGTGGCTGCTCTTTCTCGGGATGGCCGTCGGCCCCGGCGTCTTCGGCCACACCGTCGTCAACTGGGTGCTCGAGTACCTCGAGTCGGTCGTGGTGAGCGTCGCCTGGCTGGGCGAACCCGTCGGATCGACGGTGCTTGCGTTCCTGTTGCTCGCCGAGGTGCCCGACGCGATCACGGTCGTCGGCGGGTTGATCGTCCTCGCGGGGATCTACGTGACGACGATCGAGCGCGAGCGACACAGCGACGTATAGACTCGAGTGGACGTGGTAGCCGCCAGATCGGGTTCGAATCCGTCGACGCTGCAACCATTTCGCTGCGGAAACCGTTCGACGTCCTGCGTTTCCGAGTCGGGACGGTACTACCGGGCGGATAAGTAACCCTGACCGGTGGCTGCCTTCGGGTAGACTATGAGCGAGCAGACGAGACGAGACGTGGTGCGGTACGCTGGACTCTCGGTGGCGATCGGGATGGGTGTGACGACGGTAACGGCAGACGGATCGGCAGACGACGAGTCGGCGACAACCGACGACTCCAGCGGCTGGTCGTCGATTCGCGGCGACGCCGGAAACACGGGATTCGCTCCGAACGCGACGGGGCCGACGTCGCCGGCTGCCGTCGCCTGGGAGTACGACCACGGCGGATCGTTCGCCGTCGTCGACGGGACGGTCTACCTCGCCGCCGACGGACGGGTGCACGCGATCGACGCGATCGGCGGATCACTCGAGTGGGAAACCGCGATCACGACGGCGGACGGTGCGGAACAGGTGGAAGTCATGGGACCGCCGGCGGTCGCACACGACACCGTCTACGTCACCACCAGGGGACGGGACCCGGACCTCACCGCGCTCGACGCCGCGACAGGGGACCGACGCTGGCAAGCCAGCGACCTCGGGTACGAGACGAATCGGGCACCCGTCGTCGCGAACGGCCGGGTGTTCGTCGTCGCGGACAAGGTCCTGTACGCGCTCGACGCGCGCAGTGGCGAGCGGCGATGGCAGTTCAAGCCGGAACCGATGCCGATCGGCGACGGTCGGACGCGGGGCGATGGCTTCCAGCGAGAGCCCGTCGCCGTCGCCGACGGAACGGTGTTCGCCGTGAGTAACAACCGGCTGTTCGCCCTGGACGCCGAAACCGGAGCCGAGCGGTGGCGAGACAGGGTCGACGACTGGCGATCGAACACGTTCACCGGCTACCCGGTCGCCGCTGGCGGCGTCGTGGCCGTCGTCAAGTCCGACGCCGTGAGGATCTACGACGCCGAAACCGGTTCGGAACGATCGACGGTGCCGAGCCACTCACTGGACGTCCTCGGCGACGACCGCGTGTACGCCGTCATCGACCAAGAGGGGGATCGGACGACCGTCGCCGGCTACGATCTGGAGACTGGAAACCGCGTCTGGCAGCCGTCGGACCGCGCGGGTTCGCCCGTTTCGACCGCCGTCGACGACCACTCCGTCTACGTCGGACTCGAAGCGTCCGGCGTGGCCGCCTTCGGCCGAACGGACGGAACCCGCGAGTGGCACGTCGACGTCGACGCGACGCCGCGCCAGCTCGCTGTCGTCGGCGACACCGTCTACGCCAGCGGTGACGCGCTGTTCGCGATTCGGACCGAAGACGAAAGCGGGGGTGACGGCGGTGCCGGCGGCAACGACGAGGAAACGTCCGCAGGCGACGGAGACGAGGCGAGCAGTGACGTCGAGAGCCAATCGACCGACGGGGCCGACGACACCCCGGGATTCACCGCCGGGGCGAGCGTCGCCGGCGGGACACTCGTCCTCGAGTGGCTCCGTCGACGGGCCGCCGACGAGTGACGAGTGAGACGCGTCCTCGAGTTCGCGTCCCGTGTGCCGTCGTCGACGGCCGCTGCTCGAGTGGCTACGCGTCCTCGACGTACGACGGGCGCTCGGCGTACTCGATCGGATCGCAGACGCCGACGTTCTGGAACGCCTGCAGGCGAAACGCGCAGGCGTCACAGGTGCCACAGGCCGGTTCGTTCTCGCGGTAACAGCTCCAGGTGTGTTCGAACGGCACCTCGAGTTCGACTCCGCGTGCGGCGATGTCGGTCTTCGACCACTCGACGAACGGCGCTTCGATCGCGATTTCGGTCTCGGGTTTCGTCCCGACGTCGACTACGGTCTCGAAAGCCTCGAAGAACGCCGGACGGCAGTCCGGATATCCCGAGAAATCCTCGCTGTGGGCACCCATGAAGACCGCGTCGCAGTCGTTCGCTTCGGCGTAGGAGACGGCCATCGCGAGCAGGTTCGCGTTCCGGAAGGGGACGTACGACGACGGAATCTCGTCGCTCTCCAGGTCGGCGTCGGCGACGGTCAGGTCGTCGTCGGTGAGACTCGAGGCCCCGATCGCGGCGAGGTGACTCGTCTCGATTCGCAGGAACTCGGCCGCGTCGAGGTCGTCGGCGAGCCGGCGGGCACACTCGAGTTCGCGATCCTCGGTACGCTGGCCGTAGGAGGTGTGCAACGCGTAGATCTCGTACCCGCGTTCGCGAGCCTCGTAGGCGGCGGTGGCGCTGTCCATGCCGCCGGAGAGGAGGACGACGGCGCGTTTCGTCGACGATTCGTCGGTCGCTGTCTGGGAAGTGGCAGTCATCGGTTGCGTGCGTTACGTTTCTGGGGCGTCGTTCCAGAGGTCGACGTGCAGGCGGGGCGTGTACCGGAAGCCGTACTCGAGCGCGAGGTCTGCGACCCGCGAGCGGGTCTCCGCGAGTCGCTCGCGGGTGGCCCCCTCGGGCATCAACAGGACGTCCTCGTCGCGGATCGGTTCCGACGCGACCGCACGGAGACGTTCGAGGAGGTCTACGATCTCGGGTACGTCGTCGGCGTCGGTCACGACGAACTTGAGCTGGAAGTCGAACGACTCGACCAGTCGGGCGAGCGTCTCGAGGTCGATCCGGTCGCGTTCGTGGCGGTCGGCCCACTCGCCCCGGTTTACGGCACCCTCCGGTCGCCGTCGACCGTTCGGAGAATCCTCCGAAATCTCGCTTCTCGGATCGCGCTCCGGCGTCGGCGTGCTGCTCTCGAGTTTCGGGCTGATCGACGCGAGGTCGATCGGGGCGTCCCGGTAGATCGTGCCGTTCGTCTCGACGGTGACGTGGTAGCCCCGGTCGTCGAGCGCGGAGAGCAAGTCGACGACCGTCTCGTGGAGCAGGGGCTCGCCGCCGGTGACGACGACGTGGGTCGCGTCGGACGACTCGACCTCGGCGAGGATCGACTCGAGGTCCATCCAGGCGTGGGTCGGCTCCCAGGAGGTGTGGTAGGAGTCACAGAACCAACACCGGAGGTTACAGCCGCTCGTGCGGACGAAGACGGACGGAACGCCGGCGAGTTTTCCCTCACCCTGAAGCGACGTGAACAGTTCGTTGATCGGGAGGGCGTCCTCGCGATCGGTGGCGTCCTCCCGGTCGACGGCGTCGGAGACCGGCATCTCAGAAGCGACCTCCACCGCAGAGTTCGCTCGTCTCGCGAACCTCGACGGCGACCTCGGAGACGGTCTCGGGCAGCGCCGCCTCGAGTTTCTCCTCCAGGACGGCGCTCATCACCTCCGCCGTCGGCGGATGCTCGAGGACGACGACCGCGTCGTCGTCGCCCGCGGACTCGAAGGCGTCGATCAGCGGATCGCCCGCCTCGAGGAGGAACATGTGGTCCCACTCGAAGATCACGTTAGTAATATCGCCTTTGTCGACGACCCAGCCCTCGTCGGTCAGCTTTCCGGCCACGGAAACGGTGATTTCGTAGTTGTGACCGTGTGGACGGGCACACTTTCCGTCGTGGTGGCGAAGTCGGTGGCCCGTACTGATTCGGATGGGGCTGTCTCGTCCGACGTGAATGACGCGATGGCTCCCGATCGGTCCGTCGTCGATCGTTCGCGTGTGTGCGTCGTGATCCGGCTGGCCAGGTCGGCTAGTCATACCCAGGTATTCTCTCGAGATTACTTAACGGTTGCAGATCGTCGCAGGCACCGACGGCCAGCCGATAGCTCTCGCGAGAAACCTGTCGGGTGTGTCGCTCGTCTCATACTGCCGGACAACACGGTTCAGACATCGATCGCACTCGAGACGCTGTCGTCGCTGCCGACAGCCGTCGAGACGCGATCGAGTAGTCACTGACTGTTGTCCGGTAGTATCAGTTGGTCAGATACGCGTCGATTGGCGAACGACGGGCGGTGCCGCAACGGACCGGTCCGTCGCGACGAGCAAAAGTGAAACGTTACCGCTGCCGCTGCTCTTCCAGCCGATTTTTGGCTTCGGTACGCCGTTTGCGCGAGAACTGGGGTCGGTCGCCGGTGAAGTCGATTTCGATCTCGTCGAGCGTCCGTCGATAGATGTTGGTCCGTCGCCCCTCGTCGGAGAGCTGTCGGCCTTCACACTCGAGCAGCCCCACGTCGACGAGTTCCTCGATCCGTCGGTAGCAGGTCGCGATCGGAATCTCGATATCCTCGCTCAGCGTCTGTGCCGACTTCGGCGTCCCCGCAGCACAGAGAATCTCCGCGCTGTACTTGTTCCCGAGCGCCGAGAGCAGCGTGCTCGATTCCGGTTCCTGCTGTTTCGTCCAACCACCATGTGCCATCACTATAGACAACACCAATTATCAAAATTGAACCTTACGATCGAACTGAGTTTTTTCTTAGAATGACTGTCATTAAATCATATATGACAGGGTGCAGTGACGAGACGCATTTGGTCCGTCGGAACGAACGGCGGGTATGGACGTAGCGGTCGTGACCGTGGGAGACGAACTGCTCGCCGGCCGAACGACGAACACCAACGCAACGTGGCTCTGTGAACGACTCACCGACCGCGGCGTGGCGGTCGAACGCGTCACGACGGTTCCAGATCGCGTTCGAGATATCGCCCGCGTCGTCAACGAGTACCGCGCCGAGTACGACGCCGTGGTCGTCACTGGCGGTCTCGGTCCCACCCACGACGACGTTACGATGGAGGGCGTCGCCGCCGCGCTTGGTCGAGAACTCGAGGAACACGACGACGCGCTCGAGTGGCTCACCGAGGTCGGCGGCTACGAGCGCGACGACCTGACGGACGGAACGGAGGAGCTCCCAGCCGGCGCGCGGGCGCTACACAACGAGGTCGGCGTCGCACCGGGGGCAGTACTCGAGAGCGTCTACGTCCTCCCCGGCGTGCCAGAAGAGATGAGAGCGATGTTCGAGACGATCGAGAGCGAATTCACCGGGGAGCCACGCCACCGCGAGGTCGTCGTCGCCGACGAACCGGAGAGTGCACTCCTCGAGCGGGTACAGACGCTTCGCGAAACGTTCGACGTGACCGTCGGGAGCTACCCCGGCGACTCCGTCCGGCTTTCGATCGAGGGGACGGACGAGACGACCGTCGAGTCGGCCGCCGCGTGGCTCCGCGAACGGGTCGAGACGTCGGACGCCTAGCGGTAGAGGTACAGCAGCCAGACGACAGTGATAAGCAGGCTCACGATCAGCACGGCCCAGCCGGTGACCTCGGGCAGCGCGGTCTCGGTCGAAAGGATCGCGTCGGTCAGTTCGTTCATGTTCGCCGGTGTGTGCCGGGACCTCTTAACGTTTCAGAAACGGTGCCGATACTCGAAAGAGGGCAGCCGGCGCGTCGTCTTCCCGTCTCGTATGTTGTGAGCCGGTACCGATTCACCTGCGACCCGTCTTGCGGTTGCGTGGGCAACCAGTCACAGCAATCATTATCAGGGCGACCGGTTACCGCGCTGCTCGAGGATCCGATCGACGATCAGCCGCGTCGAGAGCAGTTCCTCCTCGTAGCGCGGCTCTCTTCCCTCGGCGCGACGAATCTCGCAGTCGATCCCTCGGCGCTCGAGTTCGTCCTCGATCGCCGCCTCGTCGTGGTGCTGGTCGTGACCGAGGACGATCACGTCGGGGTCGATCTCCTCGATCGGAACGAAGATGTCCTCCTCGTGGCCCAGGATCGCCTCGTCGACGGCCTCGAGGGCGGCGACGACGTCGCGGCGCTGTCTCGCGGCGCAGATCGGCGTCTCCTTGTGGTCGACGTTGCTCTTGCGGGCGACGATGACGTAGAGTTCGTCGCCCATCGACGCGGCCTGCTCGAGGTAGTGTACGTGGCCGGGGTGGAGAACGTCGAACGTCCCCTGTGCGATTACTGTCCGTGTCATGTCGTCACCGTCGTCGGATGTGTCCCGGTCATGATCGTCGATGTCGGTCTCGTCACCGTAGCTCCTCGTCGATATCCGCCTGCGTGAAGTCGAAGAAGTCCTCGGCGTCCGGTAACTCGACGTCGATGACGTCGAGCGTCGTCTGCTGTCCGTGCGAGTCGAACGCCTGCCAGTCGGTGCGACGGTACGGCGCGCCGATGATGATGTGCACCGAGCCCCGACCGAACGTCTGCAAGTCAGCATCGCTCGGCCGCAACACGCCGTTTGGGTGCGAGTGGACGCTCCCGAGTGACCGCACGTCGTTCGGGATCTGATTCGTCTTGACCGTCGCACTCACGCTGTTCGTCTCGGTGCCAGGGATGACGAGGACGTCCGTGATGACGAGTCCGTCCCGGTCGAGTCCCAGCTGCGAGGCCTCGGTCCCGCGAAGCATCCCCATGTACTCGTTCGGGTGGGACGCCTCGGCGGACTCGAGGGCGAACTCGAGTGTCTCCCCGGCGATGCCGAGGATCTCGCTCGAGCGAAACAGCGCGTCGAACAGCCCCATATCGGTCATTGCGGGCTTGCCGTTGCTAAACGTTCCGAAAGGCGCGCCAGCCGAACGTGCGGGCGGTCTCGTCACGCGGCCGTCGTTTCTTGGCAAGCGTTATACGCGACCGTCTCAAATTACGCCCAACGATGACACGTGATTCTGCCGGCGAGGCCGGCGAAGACGGACATTCCGTCGTCTACGATCTCGCTCCCGACTGTACCGCAGAGGACGTCGAAGAGGGAACCGCCTACCTCGCAGAGATAAACGGTATCGTCGAGTACGGCGTCTTTGTCGACCTCTCTGACTCGATCTCCGGACTCGTCCACGAGTCCGTCCTCGAGGGAACCTACCGCGTCGGCGACGAACTCGTCGTCGAACTCGAGAACGTCCGTGAGAACGGCGACCTGGCGTTCGAACCCGTCGACGTCGAGGAGTACGACGTCGAATCGGTCTCCCACGATTACGCGCTGACCGGGACCGGCCGCCTCGAGGCGAACGTCGGCGAACAGATCCACCTCGAGGGCGAGGTCGTCCAGGTCAAACAGACCGGCGGCCCGACGCTCTTTCACGTCGCCGACGAGGACGGCGTCGTCCCCTGTGCCGCCTTCGAGGAGGCCGGCGTCCGCGCGTACCCCTCGATCGAAGTCGGCGACCTCGTGCGCGTCACCGGCACGCCCGAACGACACGAGGGAACCGTCCAGATCGAAGTCGACGGCCTCTCGACGCTCGACGGCGACGTCGAACGCGAGGCACGGGAACGCCTCGAGGAGGCGCTCGAGGCCCGCGCACAGCCACACGAGGTCGAACCCCTGATCGACTGGCCGGCCTTCGAGAAACTCCGTCCCGACCTGGAGGAGGTCGCCCGCCTGCTCCGGCGGACCGTCCTCGAGGGACGCCCGATCCGGGTGCGCCACCACGCCGACGGCGACGGGATGTGTGCCGCCGTCCCGGTCCAGATCGCACTCGAGCAGTTCATCGCCGACGTCCACGAGGACGACGACGCCCCGCGTCACCTCGTCAAGCGCCTGCCGGCGAAAGCGCCGTTCTACGAGATGGAAGACGCGACTCGCGACCTCAACTTCGCACTCGAGGACCGGGCCAAACACGGCCAGCAGCTCCCACTGTTGCTGATGCTCGACAACGGCTCGACCGTCGAAGACGTCCCGGCCTACGAGACGCTCACCCACTACGACATCCCGATCGTCGCCATCGACCACCACCACCCCGACCCCGAGGCCGTCGAAGACCTGCTCGACGCCCACGTCAATCCCTACCTCCACGACGAGGACTACCGGATCACGACCGGGATGCTCTGTGTCGAACTCGCCCGGATGATCTACCCCGAGCTCACCGACGAACTCCGGCACATCCCCGCCGTCGCCGGCCTCGCCGACCGTTCGAAGGCCGACGCCATGGACCAGTACCTCGAGCTGGCAGCCGAAGAAGGGTACGACGAGACGCGCCTCAAAGACGTCAGCGAGGCACTCGACTATGCGGCCTTCTGGCTGCGGTACAACTCGGGCGACCAGCTCATCAGCGACCTCCTCGAGGTCGACGCGGACGACGAGCAGCGCCACCGCGACCTCGTCTCGTTTTTCGCCGACCGCGCCCGCGAGGAAGTCGACGAGCAACTCGACGCCGCGATGGCCCACGTCGAACACGAGGTGCTCGACAACGACGTCCACCTCTACCGGATCGACGTCGAGAACTACGCCCACCGCTTTACCTACCCCGCACCCGGGAAGACGACCGGCGAGATCCACGACCGCAAGATCGAGGAGACCGGCGACCCGGTCATCACGGTCGGCTACGGTCCCGACTTCGCCGTCCTCCGCAGTGACGGCGTCCGACTCGACATCCCGAACATGGTCTCGGAACTCGAGGCGGAAGTCCCCGGCGCGGGCGTCTCCGGCGGTGGTCACCTCGTCGTCGGCTCGATCAAGTTCGTCAAGGGCAAACGAGAGGAGGTCATCGACGCACTCGTCGAGAAGATGGCGGCCGCCGACATCGACGAAGCGCTCTCGAGCGCCGTCCCGATCGACGACTAACGATAGCGAGCGTCAGTCGCCCGCGGATTCGGTGACTTCCGTCGTTTCGGTGGCCTCCACGTCGGCGTCGGTCTCGACGTCGTACCCGTGGGTGTGGAACGAGCCGAGACAGTTGAACAGGCCTCGTTCGTAGATGTCCGGCTCCTTGCTGATCCCGATGTGCGAGCCGATCTTCGCGTCCGCCCAGTAGGCGTTGTGCGGGCCGTCGAAGAGCCGTCTTAAGAGTCGCGGGTCGACCTCCATCTTGAGATACCCATCGTAGTCGTCGACGTCGACGTCCGTCACGTACCGGTACCCCTCGCCGTTTGCCGAGAGTTCGAGACAGACGTCGTCTAGCAATGGGATGAGGACCGTCGTATCGGTGTTGTAACCGATTCGTTCGCGTTTCTCCTCGAAGTTTTCGTAGGCGTAGGGGACGTACGCCTTGAGTTCCGATAGCGTCGGCATCGGATCGGTCTCGTAGTCGAAGGTTCGGGGCGCGAGTTCCTCCTCGATGTACCGGCGTTTCTCCTCCTGATCGATCGGTTCGAACGGCGCAGACCGCTCGCCGGTCTCGAGGTCGATGTACTCACCGGAGTTCAAAAAGACGCACTCGTGTTCGTCCGGATCGACGTTTTGCCGGAAGAACTCGTAGGCCCGTTCTCTCGGCGGGTTCGCCGTGTACTGATTCAGGTGCGCGAGGTTCCCCGCCAGCACGTACTCGCCGGCAAACGGCATGTAGTAATCAGGTTCGAAGATGTCGATGAACTCGAGGGCCAGTTCGTGTTTCTCGCGGATCACGCGGTCGCGCTCGCGGAGTTTCGTCTCGTGGTCGTAATTCGTCACCGCCTGCGGGTAGAACTGGGCTGCGCTGTACTGGTGACAGAGCAAGTCGATGTGCCCGTACTCGTGTTTTATTCGTTGGAACACAGACTCGGCGATCGGGTACGGGCAGTCGTTGGTATCCACGACCGTGTACTCCCCGTTGTCGACGACCGCCATCGAGTCGACCTGCGTCGACCCGGTCTTCTCGGCTTCGGTATCGTACCACGTACAGCCGAAGAAGTTACCACATAGCTCCGGGTCACAGCCATCTGCTGCGAGGACGTTAATGTGCGTGTCCCCGTTCAACTGCGTCCGTTCCCCGTGTGGCAGCTCGATGACTTCGAATCCCAGCTCTTCGATCGCCTCCCGCAAGTAATCCCATCGGTAATCGTGAATTAACACCGGAATGTCAGTGTCCAGACGCTCGAGCGTCGCGGGGTCGAAGTGATCGGGATGAATGTGCGAGATGTAGATGTAGTCGGCGTCGTTGAAGTCCTCGGGTTCGAAATCCGGTTCGGGGTAGTGCGCCCACGATCCGTAGTACGCGCCGTCGACCAGCCAGGGATCACAGAGGATCTTCGTATCCTCGTCTTCGATCACGATTGCCGCTGACTCGAGGTACGTTACTCGCATACCGTCTCTCCTCGCCGGTGTCGACCTTTATTATGAGTAACCTATCGGGTACAGTATACGTCTCTTGAGAAGGGCGTGAGATCCGAATAGTTGGTGCATCGTTCACCTACGTGTTCCGTTCCGGGAGCGCAATTCTCGTGCGTTTTCGGCCGATAACGGTGTCTGAGCGCGGACCGACGAGAGATAGTGCTCCAATTACAGAGTTAAGGGATGCCAACCGGATGGATACCGAGTCGCTTCCATCGCACGGGCAGTATCGACTCGAGTGCCGCTAGCGAAACGTATCATCCGACCCCCCTCGAGCGTCGAACTCGACGTATCGCCGGCCCGCGAGACCTGCGGCTGCGAGTGCGATCGCGAGCACTCCGACGAGAGCGACCGGGAGCGGCCACGACCCGCCGTCCCAGTCGGCGTCGAAGACGTTGGCGTAAAACGTCCCGACCTCGGACCCGTGGAGGACGAGCAGGACCTCGCGGTTGTCGCGAAACGAGTTGTCGTTCCAGTTCGCACTCCCGACGATCACCGTCTCGCCGTCGACGACGACTCCCTTGGCGTGGAGTTTCTCGAACCGACCCCGGGGCTCGACGAGTCGCACCTCGAGTGGCAGGTCCTCGGCGTCGGCGGTCCGCTCGAGCCAGGCCGCGAGTTCACGGTTCTCGTCCTCGACGTACCACGTGGCGTCGAGCAAGATGCGGACGTCGACGCCGCGGCGTGCCGCCTCGAGACTCGCCTCGAGCAACGGGAACGTGCGGTCGCCGATCCGGACCTGTTCGATGCGAATCGACTCCTCGGCACCGGCCAGCAACTCGAGCGTGCGCGCTTCGGCGTTGTCGGGCGCGAGAAGCACTTCGACCGAGTCGACTGCGACGGTCTCGGACGTCGTTCGCGTGGCGAACTCGCCCGTCGAGGGCTCGTCGTCGACGAACCGCGCCGTCTCGCGGTAGTCTACCCACGGCGTCGTATCCCGGCCGTCGGCGTCCGCACTGAAGACCGTCGCCAGGGTCGTCGCCACGTCCGGGTCGTCGACGCGGACGCCCCAGCCGCGACTCGAGGCACCGCCGACGCCCGACGGCTTCCAGTTCTCGGTGAGTACGAGCGCCTGGTCGTCGGCGACGGCGTACTTCGGGTGGTGGTAGGCGTACCGTGCGCTCTCACCGCCGAGGACGCGAACCGTCACGCCCGCCGCGGCGAGGTCGTCGAGGACGGGTCGCGTCCCTTCCGGCATTCCACCGACCGGGGCGGCCTCGACGAGAACCGCGACGTCGACGCCACGATCTGCGGCGGCGACGAGTTCGTCAGCGACGGCCGACGACGTGAACGTATACCCCGCCAGCAGGATCCGTTCGTCGGCAGTGGCGAGCGTCTCGAGTGGGACGTCTGGCGAGTCGGGCAGGACGAACGCCGTCGCCTCGTCGGCGTCAGCGGTCGAAACGGGAAGGCAGGTCGTACCGTCCGGCCACCAGACGCCACCCGATCCGTCGGCTCGGTACCAGACGTCGGCGGTCGGCGCGCGATCGTACGAGACGACATCGACGACACGACCCTCGCGGCGCAACTCGAGATCGTCGCCGTCCGCGGCCAGCCGGAGGTGTCCCTCGAGTTCGACGACGGGGTCGTCGGTCAGTCGGCGTGTCTCGGCGGGATCCAGACTGAACGCGACTCGGCCGGCGACGGAGTCGTTCGGGAATCCGGCGGTAGTGTGACCGTCCGTCACCGTCCAGTTTCCGAGATTCGTCTCGTCGGGGAACGCGACGACGAAGTACTCGCCGACGTTGCCGTCCGTCGTCGGATTGGGATACAGTTCGACGACCCGCGGCTGGTCGCCGCGATCGATCGCCGCCGCCCGCTGGCGGGTCGACTCGGTCGGACCGTCGGGACAGCGATCGGCGACCGACTGCGAGCGAGCGGCCACCGGTGGGGGCGACGACTCGAGCGACGTCGACCCTGGCTGCGGCGGTGCGTCCGTGGTCGGATCGTTCGTGAGCGGAGACTGTAGAGAGGAGAGTGCGCCGGGACCGACGGGGCCGTCGTCCGTCCCGGTGGCTATCGGCGGAACGGCGAGGAGCGAACAGACGAGGACGACGGCGACCAGCCCGGTACGCATCGGCGGGTCTGGCCGCGCTATCGTACTTAAATAGTGGGTCGGGCGTCAGACCGCCTTCTCGGCTTCGGCCTGGACGATGTACGAGCGATCGTCCGCGTACCCGGAAACGGCCTCGAGTGCGTCTTCGGTGCCGATCTGGTTGAGCGCCCACGCTGCGCTGGCGCGGACGGTGTCTTCCTCGTCGGAGTCGAGGACGTCCGCGAGCGGGTCGATCGCACGCGTGTCGCCGATCAGTCCGAGTGCGCGAGCGGCCGCACTGCGAACGTCGGCGTTGTCGGTGACGAGCTGGTCTGCGATCGGCTGGACGGCCTCCTCGGCACCCATCTCGCCGAGCGCCTTGAAGGTCGTCTTCTGGAGCAGCGGGTCGGACTCCGCGTCGACGTAGTCGAGCAGCGTCTCGAGGACGTCCTCGTCGGCGACGCCGATCTTTCCGAGGACGGTAATCGCGTCCCTGTCGCGCTTGCCGGCGCGCTCGAGCATCGGCTCGATCGCTTCCTCGGGGCCCATCCGGATCAGGGCCTCGATGCAGTGTTCCTGCATGAAGTCGGAGTCGAACGTCTCGAGTGCGAGCAGGACCATCTCGACGTTGCCGCGCTTCTCGTGGACTTTCAGCGCGTGCCACTCCGGCGGGTAGTCTTTGACGTGGTCGAGGACGTCGTAGTAGCCCTGGTACTCGAGCTGCTCGCGCACCGAGAGGTCGCTCCAGGACTGGGCGTCGTCGACGCCGGCGGCGAGGTCGTCAGTGGCCTCGAGCAACGCGGCGATGGTCTCGGCGTCGTCGTCGGGGTCGAGGGTCGCGTCTTCGACCGCCACGCCTGCGTTCTCGAGCGTCGCCGTCAGGCGGGAGGGAACGTCGTCCCTGTCGGCGAGGGACAGCGACGTGTCGAGTTCGGCCTCGAGGTCGGCGAGGAACGACTCGACGACCTCGACCAGTTCGCTCTCGCCCTGTTCGGTCCAGCGCGTCTCCGCGATGTCGGCTTTGGCGTCGTCGATCTCCGCGACGACGTCGTCGGCGTAGGGTCCGCGTTCGTCTTCGACGGCGGACTCGAGGTCGTCGAGGTCGGACTCGAGTTCTGCGGCGGGATCCTCTGCGTCCTCCTCGTCCTCGTCGGGTTCGGGGAGGTCGGCGGCCTCGAGGTCGTCGCGGACGGCCTCGATCTCGGCGTCGATCTCGTCGAGGTCAGATTCGGTTTCGGCGGCCTCGAGGTCGTCCTGGATCGACTCGATGCGGTCGCGAAGCGAATCGACGGCGCTCTCCGACGCTTCCTCGTCGCTCATGGTTCCACCCGGCGAGCCGTCGCCGGCGTGGCACTCGTGACCGTGTTCATACGGGGAGGTGTGACCAGGACACTCCTAAGCGTTTCCATACACTCCGGACGGCGACGGCTCTCGAGCCCAGTACAGCCGCGGACTGAGGAACATGTACGCCAGTCCGAGCGTGAGCAGCGCGTACGGGAACGTCCGACCGGCGACGTTCGGAACGAGGATCGCGAGCGCGTGGACGACGCCCATGATGAGTGCGTCGCGGGCGAGCAAGTCGGGATAGCGAATCCGTGAGACCATCAGGTAGCAAAACGCCGCGGTGACGCCGAGGACGAGCCACGGGTCGGCGACGCCGGCGAGGATCGCAGCGCCGAGGATCGTCGCGGCGAGCGTCGTCTGGATCCCCTCCGTGTAGTCGTCGGCCGTGTCGTAGGCGGTGTACATCCCGAGGCGGGCGACGGCCATCGCGACGAACAGCGCACAGACGCCGCCGGTCAGCAGCAACTCGAGCGAGAGCATCTCGAGGTCGACGCCCAGTCCGTCGGTGACGACGACGAACGCGAGGACGGCGGGTGCGACGGCGAACGAGGAGACGTCCGCCAGCGAGTCGAGGTACGGACCGACGGGGGTACCGCCGTACCGCCGTGCGAGGATGCCGTCGAGTCCGTCGGCGATCGCTGCCAGCAAGACGAGTCGGGCGGCGAGTCGGACGTCGGCGAACGCGACGACGACCGCGAGGAAGCCGACCGAGGCGTTGGCGATCGTCACCGCGTCGGCGACGCCGAGACGGCCGACGAACCGGGGCAGCATACTCGCGGATTCTGCGTGCAGCGACCTTACGTGTTTTCGTTTCGTGGCCGGGCGCGTTCGAGAATCGAACCGGGGTCGTTATACCGCCTCTTTCCCAACGTTCGACCATGCATCGGCGCGCCTACCTCGCCGCACTCGGAAGCAGCGGGCTCGTCGGACTCGCCGGCTGTACGGCGCTCGGAGATGTCGGGAGTAGTCTCTTCGGCGGGGAGGAGGAGGAGTACGATATCGGGATGACCCGCAACGCGTTCGTCCCCGAGACGTACGAGGCGACGGTCGGCGAGACCGTCGTCTGGAAGAACACGAGCTCTGCACTCCACACCGTCACCGCCTACGACGACGGCATTCCCGAGGACGCCGAGTACTTTGCTTCCGGCGGCTACGACAGCGAGACTGAAGCCCGCGAGGCCTGGAGCGAGGGGCGAGGTGGGTTCGACACGCGCGAGACGTTCGAACACACGTTCGAGGTGCCGGGACGGTACGGCTACGTCTGTCTCCCCCACGAACGGACGGGGATGGCTGGCATGGTCGTCGTCACCGAGTGATGACTCCCGCTCCCGCGACGGATCGAAACTCGTTTTCCGATCTCGGTCGTCCAGCAGCCCAGCAGCGCCGTCGCTCGAGCGTGCGCGAGGCGCACCGCTGTCCGTTGCGTTTCGAAAACGTGATCGAAAATCGCTCGCCAACCTCGTCGTAACGTCGGCTGTATCTGTTTACCGGTGCAACCGAACGACGTTCGTGGTTGCTCCGGGAGTGACGGCCAACCGACGGGATCAGTCGTCGGTAGCGACGTCTTCTTCGTCGACGTCGACCGACGTCGCCTCTTCTTCCGCGACTTCCTCGGGGTGTGCCTCGAGGGTCGCCTTCTGGATCTCGACGCGGCGAAGCGGGTAGATCGTCTTGGCTTCGCCGTAGATCGCCGAGGAGAGTCGCCCCTCGACGATGCCGTCGATGAGTTCCTCGAAGGTGCGCTCTTCGGCGGCCGACTCGACCATCTCGACCATCGTCTCGCGGATGGCCTTCTCCTGGCTCGCGTCGGCTTTCTTCGTCGTGAACGCGACGGGCTGGACCTGCACGCGGTAGTCGTCCGTCGTGAGGACCGTCACGTACGCCTCGATCTTCGAGGCTCCGCGTCGGACCAGCGAGCGCAGGTAGTCACGGGTGAGCGAGTGCTCTTTGAACTCCGTGTACGCGCTGTCGCTGCCGACGTCGGTGATCCTGAAGGTGAGTTTCGTGTTGTTCTCGCTGGCGTTGTTCGTCAGGTCGCCAAGCGTCGTCTCGATCGTGCGGTCGAGTACCTGTTCCGGTTCGTCTGCGGGGGTCTCGCCGAGCTCTTCCCGGTCGAACTGCTCCGGGGCGAGGACGGTGTACCACCGCTTTTCCTGTTTCGTGCGTAAGACTGATCGTTCGCTCATTGATCTGGTTCGTGTGTATCGCTAGACGCCTCGTCGGCGTCGGTCTGCGTTCGTGCGTGCTGTGCTACCGTCGTCGCGACGTCGAGGTTGACCACGTAGTCGTCGACCGTCGAGTGGAGTCCGCCCGTCGTCTCGCGTTCGATCCGTGTGACGACGACGTCGCCGTCGACGTCGGTCGCCATCTCCGCGGTGTTGTCGGGCGCGATCGCACTCGCGACCAGTTCCGGGTCGTCGTGTTCCGTCCGAATCGTCGCTCGTCTCATAGTCGATCCCTCACCGTCGCGATAATCGTCGAATCGTCCATCTCCGGGTCGTACTGCAGGTAGCCACGTCGCCTCCCGACGTCGTAGTCGGCCTCGAGTTCTCGACTAACTGCCTCGAGCGGCCCGCCGAGCGAGCGCGCCTCGAGCGTGGCGATCCCGGCCTCGCCCTCGCCGATCGCGAGGACGAACGGCTCGGGCGACCGGTATCGCGCCGCCACGCTGGCGACCGTCTCGACCGGGCCGTCGTCGACGCCGACGACGAACAGGCCGTCGTACCGGCCCGTCGACGCCCCGTCGAGCGCGTCGTGTGCCCGTCGGCCGTGCTCGCGCCAGGCCTCGAGCGCCGACTCGCTTGCGTCGTGGCCGATCGCGAGCGCGACGCCCGTTCCGGGCGCAACGAGGGCGGTCGCCTCGAGGACGTCGGCGTAGCCACCGACCGTGGCGAACGGCCCCTCGGGCGTCGCATGCGGGTTCAGGACGCGGCCGATCGCGTGGGCCGCGCTCTCCGTCGCCGGCTCGTCGCCGACCGCCTCGAGCGCGACCAGCGAGCCGACGCGTCGCCACGTCTCGTCGTCGAGGTCCTCGGAGTCGAGGTCCTCGGAGTCGAAGTCGAGGTCGGCGAGTGACTCGGTCGTCGCCTCGCTGTCGCCGGACCACGGCGCTCGACACAGCGTCGAGTACGCGAGGTCCGCGACGTCGTCGGTCGGGATCGCGACGCCTGGACGGCGCTCGAGCAGGCCCCGATCGCGGGCGGTCTCGAGCAGGTGCTCGGTCTCGCCAGCGCCGGGTTCGACGCCAGCCGCGAACGCGCCAGCGAGCGCGAGTACGGGATCGGGTTCGACGCCGAGCTCCCGCGAGAGATCGCAGGCCGCGAGCGTCGTCGGGCGATCGCTCGGCGCGAGTCGGTGTGCGTCGCCGTCGATCGCGCCGATGGCGAGCGTTTCCGTCGTGTCGTCGGCGGCGGCGACCCGGTCGGTTCGCGACCCGACCGTTGGTCGAACTGCCGCCTGGAACGGCGTCTCTCGTTCGGCGAGCGCGCGAGCGACGATCCCGACGGCCGCCAGCGCGTCACCGTCGGCCCGCGAGACGATCCGGACGAAGCCGGCGCTCTCGAGGGCTGCGGTCGGCAACGCTGCTGGACGACCCGTGGTGGACATTTACGCTTCGAGGATCTGTTTCGCGACGTCGTAGGAGTACGTGAAGTCGGGCTCGAGTTCCTTCCCGCGGTAGTAGTCGACCAGCCGGCGCACCTTCGACTCGGTGTTCTGCAGTGCGCGCTTGTTCTGGTAGTCCTGCGGGTTCTCGTTGACGTGCTCGCGCAGGCGCACGGCACGTTCCATCAGGTTCCGCAGGTCCTCGGGAACGTCCGACTTCGCGTCGTTCTCCTCGAGAATCTCGGAGACCTTCTTGCCGGTCGCCAGCTTGACGTCCGGTACGGGTGTGCCCGTGACGCCCTCGTCGCGCAGCTTGATCCCGATCTGGCTGGGATCGTAGCCCTGCTCTGCCAGTTCGACGACCCGCTCTTCGATCTTCTCTGGGTCGACGTCGCTCCACTCCGGTGGTTCGTCTGCCGTCGGCTTGTCCGAACCGGACGAGCCGCGACGGCGGGTGTGCATTCGTGCCATTGGTCGAGGATAGGAATCGCACTGACCGCTTCGCGTGAATCCGGCTCTCACCGGGTGCACTTCCGCAATCCCAAGCCGTCCAATCGGACGACGAGTCAGATTTGCGGCCGTGCGCTTCCCACCGGAGGTTGGCCACTCGCCGACTAAAGGGTTTCTACCTCTCGCGCCCTCGAGTCTTCGCCTGCCGTGACAGTCGCTACAGCTCCCGGGCCTCCACAGCACCGAGCCGACACCCACACGGCGACGCGCGATGATCGTCCGGCCCCCTCGAGTGGACCCACATCACTGGGTCGCCACAGCGCGGACACGCCGGTGCCAGCCACTCGCCGACCAGCTGTTCGGCGTCCACGAGCGGCTCGTAGTACGGCGTCGCGTCGTCGCTCGAGTCGCTCATCGGACACCTCCGGCGGTCACTCGAGTCGTGGTGCGATACGTCTGTCTTGCGAGACGTTTATGTCTCGCTAGAATGAACTCGGTCATGGCTTTCGAAGCCTTGCGGCTTGGAAGCCACGTCTCGGGTGTTCTGGCACCCGGGGCATTTCGGCGCATGTCCCCGCGACTGGTCGGGACGTCGCTTCCGTACGAATGGTGTCTGGCGTGTTACTTATAGTTACTGAACTGTGTGGTGTAGCGTCATCTTCGTGCAGGGAGCGTCGGATCGATCGACAGCAGAGTGTGGGACAGTGACGTGGACTCGAGGAATTCGAGGGGTTTATCTATTCCCGTCGGAAAGAATTGAGTGCGAACGAGGGCTCGTAGATCAGCGGTAGATCACTCCCTTGGCATGGGAGAGGCCCCGGGTTCAAATCCCGGCGAGTCCACTTCTAAAAAAGGTTCTCAAGGCTTCTACCCCTTGGTTTCTGGCTTTTCGCGGCTTCTCGATGTCACTGTGTGAGGGAGTGCGGTCTCCGCGGTTTCTCTGAGTCATGCTCTTTTAAATGTCGGTGATGAAGTCTCGGCGTTGTTCCATTTTCTCGCGGTCGGTTCTGCGGTCGTAGTGTCGCTCGAGAACGTCCGACGAAACGTCACACCGATCGGTGACGATCTCCTCGGGGACGTCCTCGCGTAGCTGGTAGGTGATCGAGCCGCGCCTGATCGTGTGTGGCGAGAGGCTACTCGGACACGTCGAGTAGTGGCCGTAGAAGCGCGCCTCGCAGTCATCTGGATCGCGGTCGTGTGGGCACTCACCGTAGAGACAGGGCTGAGTGAGCCGGTACACCTCCGACCGAATCTGACCGGCACTGAGCCGGCCCTTGTCGCTCGTGATAAGCGGCTCGCGTCCGTGCTCGTCGACGACGTCGTGCCGATGGAACCGGATGTACTCGTCGAGCACATCGCAGTAGTAGTCGTCGAGTGCGAGCGGCCGCTCGGCCGGCCCCTGATTCTTCAGCGGCGTTCCCGTCTCGGGTCGGTGGCGAAGCCAGACGTACTGCTCGTCCGGGTCGTAGTCGTCGAGGTCGATCGCCCGGAGGCTACCGAGGCGAATCCCCGTGTGCCAGAGCACTGCGATGATGACGTGCTCTCGGCTGGCCCGTTGGTACCGCTCGAGGTAGCTCAGAAGTTCCCGAGCTCGGTCCTCGTCGAGCATCTCGTCGCGCGCCTCGTCGTCGCGATCGACGTCGGGCAACTTCACCCGCTCGCGCATCCCCGGCTCGACGGCGTCGATCGACGCGCAGAACTCGAGGAAGACACGCAGTGTAGCCAGTTGACCGCGAAGTGTGACGAGATTCACGTCTTGCTGTCGCCACACGCGGTAGCGGTGAAGGTCTCGCCCGGTGAGATCGTTGAGGTTGTCGAGCCCGACCTCGTCACACCACTCGACGAACGCGTTCAGCCGGTACCTGTGGTTCTGTAACGTCTTCCGGCTCACCTCGAGTTCGCGGTGGGCGACGTAGAGGTCGACCGCCTCCTGGGGCGTGATCGGCTCGAGGTCGCTCATCGGTCACCTCGCTCATGTTCAGTGTCCGTGTCTACGTACCGCTCCGAGTACCGAATCGGATGTACGTCAACGTGCGTGATTCCGGTACTCGTCTTGCAGAACGCACCACATCGAGCGCACCGAAGGCGGCCATTCGTATCCGGAAAGGCCATCACCGGCTCATCATACTCACGACACTGATGCCAGTAGCCGTTCGACATTCCGAGCGCGTGTTGGCGTTCAATACCGCCCGTGCAGTATCCGTTCATGCTTCCACCTCTCCGAGTTCGGACTGATCGTCGGCAAGGCGACGACGTCCTCGAGAGTTCTCCGGCTGGATGTTTCGGACCTCGTCGGCCCAATCTTCGAGCTGTCGGCGAACCCGCTCGAGTTTGTGATCGAGTTCGTCGACGGACTCGGCGCTCACTTCTGCGCGGATCTTGTCGCGATCGTCGGTCGACGTCCCGCGCGTGAGTTCTGTCGTGATGGTGATCGCGTCGTCGTCACTCATGCTCGAACCCTCCGCGTTGCGTAGTTCTGGAGCGGCTCGAAGACGCCACCACGTCGGAGTTCCTCGCCGTCGTCGGTGTGCGCGATGTGTCCGCCAGCGTGGCACTCCGTACAGCGGTAGCAGATGGTGTCGGTACTGCCCCAGGTCGCTCGACGAGCGGTACTACCGCAAGTCGCGCAGGTGACGGTCTCGGGCACGACCGTCATTCCGATCCCTCCTGCAACTCCTCGAGAACGCGCTCGAGGTCGCTCTCGATGTCCTCGTGCTGGGCGTGCCTGACGTTGATGTACGCCAGATCGGCACCCTTCCCCCAGAGATCCGACGAGCGCAGATCTCGGGCGAAGTCCGTCACGACGTGGTCGACGTCACGGTGACCTTCGCCGGCGAGACGGAGTCGGTCGGCGATCGTCCTCGGAAGGTCGCTTCCTCGAGGATCGGAACCGTCGTAGTCGACCATCGCTCGGGCGAGTCCGACGAACGCCTCGACACGGCCGTCGGCGACGACGTCCCAGTCCTCGATGTCCTCTCGAGTGAGTTCGTAGTTCGTGTTGGCGTCCTCACTGTTGAGCAGCGTCTCGACCGCGCCAGCCTTCCAGTAGCGCTGGTTCCGGAGCTTCCAGAAGTCAGCGAACGCCGCAAGCGTCTCGAGTCGGCGGGTGATCGAGACGTCGACGCGCACCTTCTCGATCGTGTCGTCGCTCCGTTCAGTGACGCGGGTCACTGGTCCGGAAGCGGTGACGAGGAACGAGTGAGGGAGCCGAATCGCACCTGGATCCTCGGGCGTCTCCAACTCGTCGGCGAACGTGTCCGTGTCGTCGACGGCGACGCCACCATCAGTCACCAGTTCGGGTTCGGCTTCGTAGTACTCCTCGAGTTTGTCGGCGCAGTCCCGGCAGACGTAGCCGTCGGGCGTGATGACCTCTTTCCAGCCGTCGCAGCCGGGCGTGTCGCAGGAGTAGAGCGAGTTCATCGCTCACCTCCGTCGGTCACCAAGAGCTCACACGCGTCGGCTCGGCGGTAGATACTCTCCTCGAGCATCGCTTTCGCGTCGGACGTCAGCGTGTAGCTGTTCGTTCGGCCGTCGAGTTCGTCGCGCTCGAGAAGCCCGTCGTCGACGAGCGTGTTGAGGTTCTGGTACAGCTGGCCGTGGAGCACTTCGCCGTGTTGCTCCTCGAGCATCTCCTTGATCGCGAGTCCGTAGGGATCCTCGCCGTCGCGCTCGAGTCGAGCGGTCTCCTCGAGGACGTCACGCTGGAAGCCGGTGAGGTCTGACCACGTGGTCATGTTCAGATCCCCTCCCGCTCGTCGCGCGTGACCGCGTGGTCGTCGATCGCCGTGTTGATCGCCGTCGGCGAGCGCATCCCTTCACCGTGGATCGCATCGAGCGTGTTGACGATCTCGGTGAGAACAGCGTTCTGGTGGCGCATCTCCTCGGCGATCGCCTCGAGCGCGTCGGCCTGGCGTTCCGTCGGCGACGTCTCCTCGAGGCCGCCATCGGCTCGAGTCTGCGCACAGACTCGGCACGTCGCTTCACCGCGACGGGCGTCGTAGCCGTCCGCTCGAGCGCCGCAGTCGCAACGAGCGTCAGTATTATTCGTCGGCGATGCCTCTTGTCGTGCGTGGGGGATCAGCCCCACAGTGGTTCCGTCAATCATCCTTGGTGAACGGAGCTACCTTCTGGGCGGCGCTGCAACGCCGCCCGGTCTCACATACCAACAAGAGTCATCTTCAGCCGAGTTGGTAGCTCCTCATCAGCTACCAATGTCCTACCGTTGCATAAATGTAACGCTGTGTCTAAATAGCACTATTCGGGGCAAATAGGGTACTAAAAGGTGTAAAGGGGACGTGAATGCGTAAATCAGGGTCATGGATGACGATCTGGGACGATCGTATACTTGAGTACATACGTAGGGAGGGATCAGGATCGCCCAAAGAGCTCGAGGAGAGTGGTTACGTTCGAGTTTCGAAATCTCATATCTCTCGACGTCTAAGAAAACTAGCAGAGCATGGTCTACTTACCCATCTTGGAAACGGAGTTTACGTGATTACAGAGCGGGGAGAAGCATATCTCGACGGCGAACTCGATACAAGCGAAGACGCTCCAGAGACCCCGATTGATGTTACGGACGAAAACGGGAATGGAAACGGAGAAACAGGATCGAATCACGCTGGGTGAAAACGATGTCTCTTAGAAAAACAGCGACGTGGATGCAGCAACTTGACGATCGGATTCTTGAGCACCTGAGCGAAGAATCGTGGTCATCAGTATCACTAATGGCTTCACAACCTGAGTTTGATGCGTCAAAAGCCCGGATACGAGAGCGATGTCAAGTACTCACCTGGGCTGGGCTAATTGCACCAATACATCATGAGATGTATGAGATCACAAGGTGGGGAAAACTCTATTTGGAGGGCGAAATCGATGCAGATCACCAACCGCGACCAACTGCTCGTGTTCTTCGCAGTTGATCGTCGTTCTGTCTTTCCCGAGATTTTATAAGAGAAAACGCAGCCAAAGCCGCTGATGTACATTCAATATCCGGATGACTGGGATACACAAGACTGCATACTCGTTGCTGATGCGCTCGTCCGATACGCGCGCTGGGATTGTGAGGGCGATCGCGAAGAACGAGCAATTCAACTCGCTCACGAAGTTGCGGCAAGCGAGGGACTGACGCTCGAGGATGTTCCAGGCCAGTTATGAATGTATTATTAAATTACGTATTCTATCAATCTATATTCAAGTTCTATAGATATATTCGCAATGCCAACAAGCACATAGAATGATGCTGGTCCCGCTGTTAAGAGTAAGAATACTGTCCAGGTTGCAGACTGGAAAAAAACAAAACCAATAACAGCTAGTAGTGCTAGAGGTTTCCCACCTATTGCAGAGATTGCTAATCCGAATATGGGCAAGAATTCAGATTGAAAACCATCTGATGTTGAAACACTAGAGAGCGATACCCAACCAACATAATCGAATAATAGAAAAGCGCCTCCTACTAAGATTACCAATATTAATAGCGTGAAAAATCCCGCAAGGGTTTGTTGAAAGCCAGTATATAGGCCAGGTTTCTGCCTTGACGGAGGAATATAGGGGATCTCCTCTTTAAAGAAATAAGATAAGAACCCTGGTATAGTAGGAAACTCTGTTTCAGAATCTACCTCACCAAGATATTTTCCCCATACTTTTCCCATCTCTTTCTGGAGGTAATCTCCAAACCGCCAAGAGTAAATTGCGATAACGGAAGAGATTATGATTGTAAAGTATATTATGAAAAATAGCCATAGCGCTTCAAAAAAGGACACAGTTGGTGGTTCAATGAGTAGAACAACTATAAGTAATATGGAAGAAATCAAAAACAATATTAAAAACGAAACCACCTTGAATACCATGACAGAACTTCTGGGTGCCTGTACTGATTGAGGTTTATTTGCACTATGTAAATGATGACTCCAAGCCATAGTCAATAGATCTGTCTTAGATATAATTATTCGTGAAACTTCTAACTTCCTTTTGGGAATAAAGATGACTCTATGTTAATCTACGGTGACCAACCACCTTGTATGATCTCAACTCATCTGTTCTCGATTCTCTCCGCCAAGATAGCGAACTTTCCCACACGCTCGCTGAACCGCCTCCGGTGAGAATTTTCCGAGATAGTGCCGTCGGAACGTCTTCCAGTCTTCCCAACTGGTCCAGTCTATCGCAAAGGGCAGAAATACACCCTGCACGAGCAGGTTCGTCCCCCAGGTCCGTCGGAAATCGTGGAAGCCGAGGTGATCCCATCCGGCATCGCCCGTCTCATCGTACAGCTGGTCGTCGCTCGACCCACAAAATATCAGTGAATTTGATCAGTCGTCGTCAAGAACATCGACTTCGCCAGGAACAAATTCGTTTACATTTGACCAATATCGGAGGTCACGTGATCTGGCACCAACATCCATTATTGCAAGAATCCCAACGAGAACAGCGAGAGCTGTTAGTAGCCAATAGTTGGCACCGGTTGATGAGAAATTGTGATTCCAACCATTAAATGTGATCCCGAAGAAGAGAAGCATGGATATCTGCGAGTACGTTATAATACGCGTTAATTCGGTGAAGAGGCCAAAGATCGGGCCACCATATTTTGCGACAGTAACAGCAGTCCTTTCTCGAGGGTTGTAGCTATTTATAAGTCCAGAGTCGAAAGTGAATTTCACTATTATGAGAAAATAGACTACAATTGCCCATCCTTGAACAATCCTGGCTAGAAATACGATATTTTCCTCAACAATATCGAAAACGGGAAAATAAGTGCGAGATATCCAGATGGCAACGACGATAGCAGCAGCTAGGACTAGTGGCTTATTTGTAGGAGTTGCCGCTTCACTTGATTCCGGAATCTCGCCCATAGAATCTGTCAATATTTTCTTTTTCCTCTTGGTCAGCATTCTGTCCAAGTATACTTCCGATTCCGGCACCAATTGGAACGCCAATGGGTCCGGCAAGAGCACCTGCTGCACCTCCTATAATAGCACCTGCGGCTGTCGAGTTTCCGGATGGCTCCGCATGGATATCTTCTCGAGCGTAGTAAAACTCAGAACCACAATTTGAACATTCTAGTTGAATATTGGCTGGATATTCATTACGTCTGTCACGAATATCCTCTAAATAGATCTTCTCACCACAGTTATAGCACTCCACAAAAACCCGCATTTATACGTAGTTACTTCTTCTCCCGAAGTCGCTTTTCAGTCTTTGAGTGACCAGATCAACGTTGTCATCTGGTTTACCCCAATCTATGATCTGACTGGATGCTTTACTCTCTATCTCAATTTCATCGTCATCGATTCTTAAATTGATTTTCTCACCCCACGAGAGCAAGCTAGGTTGGGTTTTCAGAGAGATCCACGTTTCACCACCACTCACATCGACAGACTCAATTATCAGATCCTCTTCCTCAGCCAGCGTTTGGATGAAGCTCCGCGCGTCTTCTTGCGTAACCCCCCTAGGGAGCTTCACGGTGTTTTTAGCGGGCATTCTTGGAACCTATCTATACGTTTGATCGCTATGCACATCAATCTTGGAGGAGGTATAATTGTCTTCTGAAAAGAGTCTCTTTCTGTAGAGAATTTAGTTAGCTACCTGAATTTGTTGTGAGTGGTGTTTTTACGCGGTCTGTTTGCGTATGCTCAGTGTCTGGATTTCCATTCAAATAATTCACTTTTCCTCGCTCCCGTCGAATCGCTTCCGGTGAGAACTCCCCAAGGTAGTGCCGTCGGAACGTCTCCCAATCCTCCCAGCCGCCCCAGTCCATTACAACGGAAGGAAGTACACCCTGCTCGAGCAGGTTCGTCCCCCAGGTCCGCCGGAGGTCGTGGACGTCGAGGAACGACCAGCCGCGATCTCCGGTTTCAACCTGGAGTCGCTCGGCAGCTCGGCGAACCCAGCGATACACCGTCTTGTCGGCGACGTCGACGATCGGCTCGCCCGGTCCGATCCCGGCGGCGTCGGTGTGCGCGTCGATGTAGGTCACCAGTCGATCAGGGACAGGCGGCTCGCGGTAGTGCTCTTGCTTCGCGACGTTCTCCCAGATTCGCAGGTGCGTGCCGGTCGGTGTTTCGACGACGTCGGCGGGCGTCACCTGGACGATCTCGCAGCGGCGCAGTCCGCAGCGCCCGGCGAGTAAGAACGCGATCGTCTGCTCGGTGTTTTTCGCTTCCGCGATGACGGACTCGAGTTCGTCGTCGCTCAACCACACTCGCTTGCCCTCGCGGTGAGGGTACGGCTTGAGTCTCATCGGTGTCCTCGATCCTCAGTTTTGTCCCTACAGAACATGAAGGATCGGGTTATCAGTACGCAAATCAGGCTCGATCTCGATCGAAATGTCCTCGAATACAGGCTTCGCGGACATTACTACGAGAGGACAAGAAAGTGGGCATATAATATTGTCAGATTTTGGAGGAGGATCCGAGTCCGTGAGTCCATTCTACGATAGAATTCTCCTGCACCGTATCGCTTGTAGAGCATATTAAGTAGAGATCCAACTAGCATCGTTGAGACAAAAATCATGAGTGACACAACGAGGCTACCAAAAATCATCCAACCCCAGAACACGCTAATCGGTCGTCGAAGCAGTGTGAGAAATGCCCCATGAAGAAATTGGCCGAGCTCGCCTGGAAGAGGAGGCATTATTTGACGAGGCTCTTTTTGCTGCAACTGAACGACTTCTTCGGGAAGTTCATTATCTGGAAGATCGATTTTTTTGGCCTGCTTGATTGCCTTGTTTCTCTGTATTCTTCTCCATAACACCGTATCTGCTGTATTTGCCTCCCAACTTGCCACTACAATATTAAATAACAGTAGTTCCTCTTGGTCGTATACAATTTGGATTAGAAGAGGGGTTACAAAGAGAACGACACTCAGTATAACGAATGACGATACGTAGCTTAGAGGGAGATGCTGACCCATTATGTGGGATAACTGGACAACAAGGTACACGACCCCAAGGATACTGATCTCAATCATAATTACAAGAGACACAGTCATGAACTGAGAATAGATATCCGACTCATTTCTCATAACAATGATTCTCCGAATTACAGTCAAAAACGCAAAAGCCACCAGAAGGAGTTTTAAGATTTGGTAAGTCAGAACCCCATTACGAGGATAAGCAAGAACGACCGTCAACACTAGCATAAAGAACGCTATCTCAAAGTCGACTAAACTACTAGAATCAATATCCTGTTTGAATGCCTTAGACTCAGGGACAGGTTCAATATCTGAATGACGACTATCCATTTGCCAGATAGAATCCTATTCTAAATTGGTCTTATATCTATCGAGACGATTATTTATTTGACCAACACAAATGCTATTCTATGAGTAAGCTTCCGTTTGAAATCGGGCGGACGTACCATCGGGTCGAGGATATTCACGAAGAGTTCGGCGGAAACAGGTATAGCGGAATCGCGCCCTGTGGGGATTACCCGTACGTCTTCATTTTCTTCGGCGAATCCGGAGAATGGCACGGATATGACGATGAACTCCTCGAGGATGGAAGGCTACTCTACACCGGTGAAGGACGAGACGGAGACATGACAATGGAGGCCGGAAATGCAGCAATCCGGGACCACGAAGAAAATAACGACGAGATTCATGTCTTCGAAAGCGGTGAAGGTGCGTGGGAGGTGTCCTATGTCGGTCAGTTTGAATATGAGGATCATCACTGGACGCGTCTCCCAGATCGTAGCGATAATATGCGCGATGCAGTCCGATTCGAGCTCGTCCCTGCCGGTGGTGTGGAAATGGATACTGGGGTCACAAGCCTCGATGACATCCCCGTAGATGAACTGTACGATCAGGCTGAGGCGAGTGTGAATGGCGAAGGTCGAACGACGAGCGAATCGCGATCTCGCACCACGTATTCACGATCGGAGGTTGTTAGAAAATACGCGCTTCGAGCCGCTGACGGTGTGTGTCAAGGCTGTGGTGATGATGCCCCGTTTCTCACTGATGATGGAGAACCCTTCCTCGAGGTACACCATCTTCGCCGGCGCAGCGACGGTGGGGCCGACCACCCAAAGAATGTGATCGCACTATGTCCGAACTGCCATCGACGGGTCCACCATGGGCGTAATGGAAACGAATTTAATCAAGATCTGATTGGCAGAGCAGAACAACTACTCCCGAGGTAGTCGATTGTCCTCGAAGACGGGATTCGCGGACACAGTACTCCAGTAAGTAGAGATGCTCTCCCTATTGGTGATACTCACCATGAGAAATGCCATAATTGGTTGGGGAGTAGCGAGAATATATCCCTGGAACGGATTTGAAGACAGTTTTGTGGACACGATCTTTCAACAGTGGTATACTCTTTGAGTATTGTTCTGCCAGTGTCCCGCCAACTCTATAGATTAATAGACTACTTTGAAGACGAAAGGGTGTGAAGTAGGCGGTACTATAAGAAATGGCAACAGAACAAATTGAAAGCAATTCAGATCAAGAGATAGAAAGGCAGCCCGAAACATGGCAGGAACGAATCGTGCGCTGGCGATATGAGTCAAACAGTACACCCAAGCGGATCATTGGATTTTGGCTGAAAGCAGGTATTGAAGTCATTATTATCATTGGCATACCAATGGGATTATTCATATTCACAACTACAACTCTTGTTGATTTTACCCTCTCAACACTTCCAATCCTTCCAACTGCTTTAGAATCAAAGACGATAGCGTGGTCTATACTTACCGCTGGAAGTTGGTTGTCACTTCGATGTATGCTAACAGAGGAACTCGAACTGGTCAATGCGCAATAGAAGATGGAGGAGAATTATTTTTTCCTCTAGCAATACTATCTAAGAGCGCATCTGCGGTGACGTCTTTGGCGGCACCAAACATGTGTGCCACAGAGACTGCCAATTGTATTACTAAACGGGCAGGAGTAGGGACTGCCAGCATGAATCTAAGCTCAAATATCGGATACACAACAGCAATTGTAATGCCTAGTGCAGGAGTGGATATACTTCCAATAGTGAATCCAAGTAGAGCACCGATCAGCACAATCGTATTAACGAATACAGCAATAAATACTAGAAGATATTGTTTCTCTTGGCTATTTACATCTTCAAAGAACTCCTGAATGGAGTCCACACCGGAAACGCGGAATAAGGAAACAGTCAACGCTGTATAGATGACAAACCACGATACTGCAGTATACATGACGTAGCCCGCAAGTTCAGGGCTAAAAATATAACTCCCGATCAGGGTTGGGCTCAGAAAGAGGGTATGACCGAGACTAATAGGTACAAGGAAGAATCCAAGCACGGCCCAATATCTGAGCACTACTCGTGGGATTCCTGGAGCCTCACCCATTGTTCTGGGATAAACATACACTGTTCTAATGGGTAAAACTTTTCGGTCGTGTCCCAAACTCGTCTAGAGTCGTAACTGACTCCTGTGGAAACAGGGTCACCTCTGGTATCCACCCCGAAGTGACCCATGCACGCCACAATCGACGCGCAAGTCACGGTTAGTATCGACTTAGACAAAACGCTACCGCTTGCCACTCTCGCTGAATCTTTTACAGAGCTTCACCTCGAGGCGACGATCCTCGAGGAGCTTGTCAAAAGCCTCGACGAGCGCCTCGTCGAGGCGTACTGTGGGGAGAAGCACGCGCGCGGAAACGGCGATCGCCGTTTCCAGCGCGCCGGAACCTCAACACGAACAGCTGTGACAACCGCAGGAGAGCACGAATTCACCCTTCATCACGTCAAAGATACCGCTGCCACCGGTGACAATCCTACCTACTTCCGCCCTCTCGAAGATCTCATCAAATTCGACGGGCAGCGCATCTATCAAGAGGATATTTCACTCCAGAGTACCGAACTCGCTACGTCGCTCAGCTTTCGTGATGCCGTCGCCCACGGCGACGGCTTCACTCCGATGCCTTCGAGAACGACGATCAACCGCCGAGTCCGTGAGTACGGCAGCAAACTCGGTGACTTCGTTCGTGATCGGCTTCCTGGGACGAATGCAGACACTGTCGTTCCTGACGGAACGAAGTGTCATAGCCAGGACGATCACTGCACGTACCACGACGTCAACGTCACTCTCGGACAGATCACCGAAGACAACGCGGAAACCACGCTCTTAGACGTCAATGTCAACGAGCCGTGGGACGATACAGCAGAAGATCTCGAAGAGAACGAGGCGATCACTGACGACGCGACGGTCGTCAGTGACGCCGAGGAATCCCTCGTCGACGCCTTCGAGACCAGCTATCGATCTCATCAGCTCGATCTCGTTCATGTCGGTCGAACGCTTGGATACAAGCTGTGGAAGGACGGTACCTTTTCGCTCGAAACGCGGAAAGCGATCGCCTCAGACGTCACAAACGACTTGTTCCATCTGAAAAACTCGGTTGCGCTCCATGCACCGAGGAATGAGCGTTTGGCGATCCGCGAGCGGATCGCCCAAACGCTCGAGAACCTCACGAAGGAGGCGTGGCGCTTAGAGCAACAGGACTCTCCAAAAGCAGCGGCGTACCTCCGAAAATGGGCAGAAGCAACCGTCACGTTCGCCGAACTCGCACTCGAGGGACAAGAGGTTCTGTGGACGTCGAACGTGGTCGAACGAGCCATGGGCGAAATCTCGAAGCGGTGTAAAAACCAGTGGATGAGATGGACAGAGTCCGGCTTAGAATCGCTCCTCTGGCTCAATCTCGTGAGATATGCCGAGTCCGAGCAGTTCGCGGCGTTCGCCGACGAACTGCTCGAGCGTTCAGCCAAAACAGCCATCACATTGGAGGTGTCAGTTGACGCTACCAGAGGCGAACTCTAGACGAGTTTGTGACGGGACCAACTTTTCGAACACCCCCGAAGTCCTACTAATAGCACTTTTAGAGCTTAGAATACGGTTTTCACGGACTTTTCATTTCTAGTAGCTTGGCTATTATTCGAAAGAAAAAATTTCTACGACACAAGTATTCCCTTCAACACGAATTTTGTATTAGTGCACTAACTAGTTGGAGAATATATCCCAGTATCAGGAGAGAAATTCCTATAGCAGCAGGCGCCCACTGACGCCTGAATTTTCTAAGTTCTTCTCTGGGAGTGTCCAATCTGCCGGGTTCTGGCTCAAAATCACTAAGATACATCGAAACAGTAGCAGGAGACGGTTCAAACCCGTCTGTCCTTAGCAATTTATACATCTTATTAGCACGATATGCTTTAGGAAGGATTGATGGTGCCAGAAGAATTGCGCCAATGAGATCTAACAATAGCCCGAAAATGCTCAGGATAAGAGGGTCGATAGGGGAATTTAACATTAATAGATATCTTCTCATTTCAGACCTAAACTTATCGTCTTGGGCGCGGATATTCATCTGGATCAATTAATGCTATTTCCCAGATACCTTCGTCTTTGTGTATAATCCGGACTGGTTGATCTTTCACATTTCCATCCTCGTCGACACATCCAAGCGCCCGAAGTTCGCTCTTCGGGAGCACAACACCGCCCGACGTACGACCAACTTGTACCAACTGATGGATCGGCATGGCTACGTTCGTAACTGTCCCTGAATCTGTTTAAACATTGGTCTCACCAGTACGAGACTATGATATTCCCGACCGCTATGACCACGGCCGCTCTCCTCGAGGTGAGGTGCTCGTCACTTACGAATGAGCGATTCCAGCCCAATTAATAGGCCGAAGAATTGGAACGCACTCGCCCGAACTCCTGGGGGCCTGTCCGCCCACGTCGTCACCGTCGACGGCGAGGTCGTCGAAAGCGCGTGCAGCCTCGAGTCGGACGACTGGTCCGTGCTCGAGCAGGGCGACGGTCCCGTTCGTCTTTGCGGGACGTGTGCGAACCATTTCAGCGGGGCGGGCCCGCGTCCGCTCGCCCTCAAGGATGACGTGAGTCTCCCCATCGACGGCGTCGACGTCGCCCCGATCGGGATGTCGGCCACACTGACTGACGGCTATCAAGTTGTGGAGGGAAACCGATGAGCAACGACCTTTTCGATGGTACTGAGACGTCGATCCACGACCCGAGCGACGTCTCCGAGGACGATCGCGTTCTCTCGAGTGACGTCGTCGACGGTGATCTGATCAAGCCGGAGCAAATGGCGATCGACGCCATCAAGCGGACCCTGACTCATCTGACCTATCGGGAGCTTCATGCCTTTGGAGCGGGGTTCGTTCCCCTATTTCTCGGCCTCGTCCTGGGTTTCAACGCCCTGATCGCGCTATCAGTACCCCTGGCGATCGTAGCCGTCGGCTGTGTCCGCTGCACGCCGATCGTCGGAGGCCGGGTGGCCAAGTGGACGATCAAGCAGCCACAATACCTTTTCCTCGGCCAATTCGTTGCGACGTTCACTGGCGGCCTTGTTGTGGCTATCATCCGCGTGGTCGGCTTCACTGCCGGCCTGGTAGCATGACCGGCCGATCAGCGAGTCCAGAGTCGAAGGCAATCTTCGGGGCCGGCATCGCCGCCGTCGCAATTGGCCGAGTTGCTGCCGAGGTCCGACGGCGACGTCGGAATCGACCCGCTCTCAAGGAGACCCATGAGTGAGGAGAAAACAATACAGGAGGTCTATCGAGATCGGAACCTGCTCGCGGCCGCCATTTCCCTGATGGCGTATCGTCTCGAGTCGAGCCGAACGCTCCACGAGTACGCCGGCGGCTGGACCGAGCCCGACGTCGACGACGCAGATGCCGACGAGTGGGCGATCGTCTGGGCCATCCTCGAGGGCAAGCAGGTCAGCTGGCACGTCCCCCGCGAACTCGTGGAACCGGTCGACCTCCCGAAGCGACCCCACGACTACGACGGCCATACCCGGGAAGAGAAGAACCAACGCCTCGAGGACTTCATCGAGTCCCGATAGCCACGAGAGCGCACCAATCGGATTGGATCAATTTCTCCCCGCAGTCTTGCGGTTTTCAGATTTTCGCCTTTTGATTTATCGGCAGGGAGAGAACCCGTTACCGGCTACAACATATGGCCGGAGAATATCCAGACGATTCTGACGACCTCTGGAAGCAAGAGGTAGAAGATCAGAACGATCGGACGATACGAGAAGAGTTCAAGAAGCTCCGGGAAGACTCCCGGTTCTGGGTCAACGGATTCGGTCCGTTCGTCGTCGAGCGCGAGAACGACCAACTCGTCGGAAAGGATGGGTGGGTCGCCAAGCCCGAAGGCATCGATGACGACCAGGAGGTCCGTGAGAAAGGTGTGATGATCGCCTGGTCGCGCTCGGTTCTCGACGCGGTAAAAGTCCGACCTCGAGGTGGCGGTGGATCCGACTACGTGAACGTCCGTCGCCTCGAGGTGGACAACGAACACAATCTGAAGGACGACGTCCACGAACCGACCTACGGGTGGCTGAAAAAGCGCGAAGGCGATCTAGTCCTCTACAGTGACGACGTCGAGAGCCGGTATTTCGAGACCGTCGAACCGACTGGATTCGACGACGGGACCGTCGAGTTTTCGAGTGCCGGCCGATCACGCGACGAGTACGTCGACGAGGCGGAGCAGTTCACCGCCGTCCCTCGCAATCTCGACGACTACGACGAGCCAGAGCAGTTCACCGTCACGCCGCACGGCATCACCGAGCGGGGGATGGAGTGGACCGACTCGATCATCATCCCGGCGGACGAGATTCCAAGCAAGATCGAGCAAGTGGCGGCTACCGATCACGTCGACCCCTCGGCTTACGAGACTGGCGGCTTGTTCCCGGAGACTGAGATCGAGGACAGCGGCCTCACTCTCGACGACCACATCACCGAGGTAACTGGGATTGGCGACAGCTCCGAGTTGATTGTCGATCTGGACGTCGAGACCGTCGGAGAGTGGTGGGACATGGGCGCCCCCTTTTTCGGCGTCGCCCCCGCTTGGCATGACTCGGCGCTCGAGGACATCCTGGGCGCCGAATTCGTCGACGAGACAGACCCGCAGGACCTCATGCGGATTTTCACCGGCTACACGACCGGTGTCGTCTACGACGACGAGGGCGAACAGCTGGGTGGGCTCCCCAACGCCATTTTCGGCGGGTTCCCGTGGGATCAGGCAAACTGGGCCTGGTTCTACGGCAATATGCGCTCTCCCGAGCACCGCCCGGCCGAGGCCGACAACCCCGACGGGACCTATCAGTTCGCGTTTGCCACCGGCGACGACTTTCCTCGATCGACGCTCGAGTTTGACCCCGAGGAAGACACCCTATCCGGGCTCCATCCCGCCAGCGGCGCCGCAACCTCCATGCGGACAAAAGGCCGGAGCGTCGTCCGCTATCCAGCGGAAGGACTCGAGAAAGGTGCGGCCTACCCGCCGAAAGAGACCGTCGAGTTCCTGTCTGTCCTGTTCGGTACCGACTACACAAACCCCGACGTCGCCAGCGAGCACGTTGAGGTGGTCACGACGTCGAACAGCAAACCGCACGCCTCTTACGTCGTCCTGTTCCATCACCCCGAGACTGACGCTCACGCACTGATCGAGGGCGACAACATCGTGATGCCGGAAGACTTCGACCTCTCCGGCGACACCTACGACCCTATCCAGGAGTGGGCCGAGACCGCTGCCACGACGATCGAGGAGCGAGAGGAGGCGTTTCGGAAAGAAATGGAGGTCCCCGAGTATATTCGGCGAACGCCGCTCGAGGAGCGCGACCTGATGGTCGATCCCCAGGAGGCCGGCCCGTTCACGATGGACGACCGAACCGGCCCTCATCCCGACGATCAGCACCGCGAGGACCAGTACCCGGACGACGAGGAGGCTGCGATCGCGGAAGACCTCGCCCAACAGATCGAGCACGAGCAGCGTATGAAGGACGCCGAAGACGCCAGCGTCTACGACCCGATCGCTGACATGGAGGACGAGAACAGCGCCCAGGACGACGGCGCCGACGACGATCTCCGCGTCTGGGAAGTCGATGTCCCCGACGACGTCCCCCGCGAGGTCGGCGAGTTCACCCTCGACACCGAGTATAGTGCGCCGTGGTCGCTGAAATGGTACGCCTACAGCGGGAGCGAACCCTCCGAAATCTCGGCAACCCACCGGACTGAGTCCCCGTGGCACAAGGTTCGCGTAGACGAGAACGACGTCGGTTATTCGGTCACCGTCTCCTACCGGAAGCGCCACGGCGGGCTGAAATCGAACCCGAATCGCGTTCTTACCGGCGCCTCTCGCGACGCCGCGCTGGCGTTCGCCGAGGCGTACATGGAGACGTTCGGCCCGGATGACTACGACGACGGTGATCTCCTCGACTCCCGCGACACCTGGCAGGCTGGCCGCCAGGCCGCCGAGCGCAACATGGGCAACCTCGAGGTGACCGGGATTTCGCACCTCTACCCGACCGACTGGACGACCGACGAAACCGGAAGTCCGGTGCCGCCGGCCGACGACATCGACGATCAGGACAACGCCGATGACGTCGATGAGTGGGCCCAGGCTCTCGAGACCCTGCGCGCCGAGTACGGCGATAGTTACGGCGAACGCGTCGAGGCGGTCGCCGACATTCGCCGCGCCGCCGAGACGGAACCGCCGCGCTCGCTGGCCGACGAGGGCGTCACGCAGCCAATTTTCCGCTATCAAGACGTCGACCCGGCCGACGCCTGGAACCAGATCCAGGAGCGTGCCGGCGAGGACGACGCCGAGCAGATCCGCGAGGTAATCATCGAAGCCGCCGACGAGATCGGAACCGACGCCGACGACAGTGACGACGTCTACGATCCGACGGACGACCTCGAGATCGGCGACAACGACGCGATCGATACTGAGACCGACACCACTCCTGGGGAGGACCGCGATCTCCTACTCGAAGTTGAAGGAATCGGCCCGAAGCGAGCCGACGCACTCCTCGAGGCGTTCGACGACGGTCGATCAGTTGCCCAGCGAGCCGCGAGCAACTGGGGAGCAGTCGCCGACGTCGACGGGATTAGCGAGGACACCGCTCGAGAGCTGTTTGACCGGATGAAAGAGGCCGGTGTTTACGACAATCTCCGGGACGACACAACCGAAGGCGTCAACTCGACGACCGTCAATGTGAACGGCCAGCCGTCTCAGGCTATCCTCGAGGACCCTGACGAGGACACCGGCCAGGCCGACGATGTTCCCGAGACGGATGACCTGTCCGACGCGCTCGTTGCGAGAGGTATCAACCGGATCACGGCCAACCATTTGAAGGACTCTTACGACACGATCGACGACGTTGCGAGCGCCGTCGCGAATGCCGACGACGTCACCGACCTGAAAGGGGTCGGCGACGGCTCGGCCGAGGAGGTCCGCGCCGCTTTCGTCGATCACAACGCCGGCGACGTCCAGGACGACGTCGCCGACGACCCCAAAATAGATCCGACAGAAATAGACACAGACTGCGACAACACCAAGGACGACTGTACTGACGGAGACAGAGACGCCTGCAAGGCGCTCGTCGAGGAATGCGGCTTTGATCGTGAGGAGGCCGAAGAACTCCTCGCTGAAGCCAAACGTGCCGACGGAGAACTTCCGCCGAAGGCCAAACGCGCCCTTTCGACGGCCTGGACGTCGTACAAACAGGCAATCAAAAAGGGCCACGAGGCGGTCGAGGCGGCTGAAAAGATCAAAGACTATCAGGGCGAACCCAAGCACGCAGAGCGGTCGATGGCGATTATCAACGGGATCAGAGAAGCATACGGCCAGGAGCCGATCGACTTTGACGGCGTACCGGAGGTGCCGGACGTCGATGTCCCCGAACCCGTTTCAGGGCCAGTTACGCCAGAAACTGCGGGTGTCGACGTCGAAATCGAGGCGGACGTCTACGACCCTATCCTCGAGTTCTCATGACCTGTCTATCACTTCAGCAGACGGCGTACATCGTTGCAGTCGCGGTCGGCCTAGCGGTCATGTCGCCAAAAGATTGGCACGATATCGCCTTGGACGCTGCTCGGAAGCGGTTTGGCCTCGGACCTGGAGGTTCCGCTACGGAAGACGGAGAGGGGACAAATGACTGATCAGCCTGCCCCCTCACCCGCCGACGATAAGGACGATGTCGAGTTCACGGTGGGAGAGTTCGTCGACGGAGAGAACCGATACCGAGTGATCCGCGAAAAAGGCGAAGAAGACCGCTGGATAGCGTCGACGTATTGGCTCGAGTGGAATGGAGAAGAATTAGACGCCGAGGACCTGATCTAACAGGCCGTCGTCCTTCGCGAGGTGCGGGCGGAGGCGGTTCCAGTCGTTCGTCGACTCGACCAGGACCTCACCCGCCCCGACGTTCTCGATCACGACCTCGCGATCGTTGAGCTCCTCGAGGCCACGACCACCTGCCTCGTCGATACTGTAGACGTTGAACGTGGCGCTCTTGTTGATCTTCCCCAAGTCGTTGTCGTCGTTCACCCTGAAGTAGATCCGCCGGTCACACTGGCTGATGAGTTCGCTGTTCACCTGCTGGGGGCGCTGCATGATGTGGACGGTCTCGGCTTCGTGTTTCCGGCCTCGAGACTGGAGTGTGAGCACACGATCGTCGATGCCGTGTTCACTGGCGTACTGTCCAACTTCGTCGCCACAGACGAGCGCCGAACGCGAGGGGGTCAGATCCTTACACAACTCGAACGTAGCCCCACAGATCGCTCCGTAGGTCGGTGCCATGTCCTCCTCAGTCATGTCTGGAACAACCCGGATCCGGCGGTGGTTGTACAAGACCTTCCGCCAATCGAGTTCTTTCGCCTTCTCGATGGTCACCTCGAGACGCCGAAAGAGAGGGTCGTGCTTCCCGTTTGTATCACACAGCCCACGTTCCTCGTCTTCTGGATCGAACAGGACGGCGTAGTCAAATGTCTCGCCAGGATTCCGCGGATGGTTTGGATCCAGAATCCGCTCGATCACGGCACCTGCACCCCAGGACTTTCCCGTTCCAGACTGACCGATCACGGCGATACGTCCCATCTATCCCTCCGCCCGAGCGGGCTCGAGGTCCAGTTGACCGGTGTACGCCTCGGCCAGAATCCGGACAACCTCGCCCGCTGTAAGCGAGCCGCCCCATTCGCGACCGTCGACGACGCCGGCATCGAAGTCACGTTGGATAGCCGCTTCAGCGTTCTCGAACGCCTCGATCTGGTCTGCGTAGCCGAGTGCGAGTTGTTCCTGTGTCATGCTCGTTCCTCGACGTCTTGAACCAGTTCGTCCAGTTCGACCTCGAGGTCGTCAGTCTCCTCGTCAAACTCGCTGTCTTCCTCGTGACGATCGCGAACCCCGACCTGCGCGGGATCGCGGCGTCGACGTCGACGCATGGCCTCGCGATGGTGGGTTGCTTCGATCCTCGCGAGATGGTCGTCGATCCGCCACAGCAGCCAGACGATCAGGATCAGCAGATATGCTGCTATAAGCTTCTGCTGGGCCTTGTTGAGGGAGAACCCGATCCTCATTCGCCATCGCCTCCGTTCTCCTCGGCGACATCGGCATCGAAGGTATCCGGATCGTCGGTGAGCATCATCTGGGCCTTCGCGGCCATAAACTGCTGATACTCGTCGTCCTCGAGGACGTCGCGAAGGATCTTGTCGCGTTTCCGCGCCATCTTGTTGAAGACCTCGACAACCTCGTGACCGTTCCCGTCGACGACGCCGGCGAGCAGCGAGGCCGCTCGATCTTCACTCATCCGTTCGATGTGGACGTCGACGTCGTGGGCTTCGGCGAGTTGCTTCAGGTCGGCCCGCTGGACGTTGACGATATCACAGAAGATTGCGGCACCTGACGAGCCGACACCGGGGACATCCTCTGTCAGGAAGCCCGCGATCCGCGATGGGTCCCGCATCATGCTGGCGATCTGTGACGGCCGCACGTCGCCGCTAAACGGATTCTGGTTCATGCGAGACCACCGGCGAGGTTGCCGATCGCGTCGCGAAGGTCGCCGATCTTTTCCTCCCCGTCCGGTCGCAGGTAGATGATCGTTGCTGCTGCCATGAGTGATGTACCGAGTAGACCCCAGGTCGGATCGATGTCACCGTCGGCCGGGGTCAGAACGTGTTCTTCGACGAATCGACTCCCGAAGTGCCCCAGGTGGAATGCCTCGAATGTCGCCCGGAGTTCTTCTTCGAGCTGGTCTTTCGTCATGTCGCTGTCCGCCAGGTCTTCCTCGGAGAGACCGAAGACGCCGAGACGCGCCGCGCCACCGTTGATGGCCTCCTCAATAGCGGCTGCATCGACCTCGAGCGGGTCTGAAGAGCTATCGGGGTGTTCTCCCTCGTCGCCATCGGAAGATCCGCTCTCGTCGCTCTCAGTGGCGTCATCGTCTTCGACGCCATCGAAGAGGCCGCCGCCCAGGTCATCCTCGGTCAGATCGACGACCGCCTCATCGACGTCGTCGACACTCGGCTCATCTTCGCTCTTCTCGAGATCTTCGTCACGATCGTCGACGTCGTTCAGTTCCTCTTCTGTGTCGTCTTCCTCGACGACATCAGGCTCTTCCAGCGTCATTGGTCAGGGTCGTAGAGCTTCCCGTTGTTGCGGAGAGCCTCGAGGACTGCACGATCGGCGGCAAGCGGGTCAGACGGGTCGATGGGAACGTTGATCCGTTCTTCCTCTTGCTCGTCCGGTGCGGCTTCGACTTCGTGGCGTTTCTCGAGCTTTTCACGTTCCGCAGCAATCGAGGAGCCGCTGCTGGAGTTACGCCGTTGATAGAGCTTCCAGGCGACGACCGCCACGAGGATCACGCCGATCACCGCCACGTGTCGCCTGTCGATTGACGGGAGTGGGAGACTCGAGGACTCGTCATCACTGTCGTCACCGTCGGCGATTTCAGGCGGTTCATCCATCTCACTCTGCTGCTCACGGTCTTTGATCTCTTGGGCTGTTTGATCCATTGAATTACCACCTGTAGGAGGTATCGCAGTGGGGACACTCGTCCGGTTTCCCGTCGACAACGTGGGAACATTCCGGACACAGGAACCGGTAGACTTCCTCGGCACCGCCGTCCGCGATCGCCCGTTGGCCAGTATCGACCTCGGTTTCGCTCTCGACCAGATCAGCCCATTCGTCGTCGTAATCGTACTCCTCGAGGGGAATCAACCGATGTACGGCGTCGGATGCGGCATCGGCTGGGAGAACGTGCGGATTTGAGTGGCGACGGAACTCCGACTCGGAGGTGACTGGAAGCCACCGTTCACACTCTAAACAGGCTGCTCGATACTTGTTCCCCGGTTTGGGGGATCTTTCAATTCTTTTGTCGAGGACCGGGACGGTACGGGCCGATCCACAATACTTGCAGTGGTCGTCCATTATCGTCCCTCCTCGAGATGGGGGAATTGGGGCAGTTGAATCGTCATACGTAGCAGGGGAATTGGGAGCGACCGACGTCTGCAACGCGCCGTCGCACCACCTCGAAAATACCCCCAATTCCTGATGAGTCTAAGCCCAAAGAAATGGTGACCGGCCGCCAATTCCGCCATTTCCCTATTTTCGCCTTTTGTTTAATCGGGGTGAGCGCGACAACTTGACCTGCCAACATGGCAGCGATCAATCTCAACAGCGCGACCTCGACGCTGACCAGCGCTGCGTTCCTCAAGAGCGCGGTCCTGATCGTCGTGGGCTCGCTGCTCGCTCAGGTAGTGGTGTCGTATATGCGAAGCAACGTCTACGACGTCCAGGTCCGCGGCGGCGACGCGATCTATGCGCTCGTCGGTGCACTCATCGCCCTCATGGTCCTTCCGAACGGCTACGGTCGGAACATCGCCCTCGGATCGACCGCCACGGCAGTCCGAACGGTCGCAGCTGACTACGGGGTGGTTTAAACTATGCAGATCGGTGGCACCGGTGTCGAGCAGGAGATCATGCTCACGCCCGACAAGCCGTTCATCAACGAACAAAACACGGTGCAGCCGGGCGACGAAAACACGCCAGCGTACCACTTCAAGGGGCAAGAGGGGTACGTCCTGTTCATCCCTGCTGGAACGCTGTTCGCTCCGATCCTTCGGGACGCCAATGGCAACCTCCTCGACGACTCGACGCGGATCATCTTCCAGAAGATGAACAAGCAGGGGGACAAACTCGGCAACGGGATCGTCCTCAACGAGCTGTTCGGGAAGTTCAACGTGGAAAAATTCCGTAACGATCCGGATTACATGAGGTACACCCAGGCCGACCTCATGCTCGACGAGCGGGAACGTGCCGGGATCTTCCTGGACATTCCCGATGGAGCCGAGGCGTTCGACCCGGATTCGTCCGAGCTCTCGATCGGCGACACGACCAGCGAGTTCCGCACCCCCGTCGAAGTCGTCGACCATGACGACCTCACAAACGAAGAATCGGCGGCCGTGAAACGAGCGAGCCAGGCGAACGGAGGACAGTAAGATGGCGGAGGAGTACACCGTCTCGCACACTGGGAGCGTCCTGGGCGACGAGTACGTTACTCTCGAGACCAACCAGACGAGCCCGGCGCGTCGCGACCCGATCATCTCGTTCGAGTGCCCCGACAAGTTCGAGAAACTCGAGTATGTCGGGGACCGCCACCCGATCCGCTTCGAGCCTCGGACGATGGAGTCGGCGACGATGGCCGACGACGACACGAGCGGCGCCCTCGAGGAGGCTGAGCGCACGGTCTCGCTCGAGGCGAACCTCCAGCCGATCGCCGGCGAGACCGAGATCGCCGACCAGACGTATCCGGTCGTCGAGGCGGTCAACGTCACCCAGGGCGCCGAGATCGCGCCAGAGGACCTCACCGTCGACTATCACACTAACGAGGTCGTCATCCCCGAGGCCGACGTCGCGGCTGGCGACGACGTCAAACTGTACCCGATCCTCACGAAGGGGACGGTCAAGTGGGGCGGGAAGAACGCGCTCAATCAGGATCAGGGGACACTCTACCCGTGGGGATTCCCAGTCTTCCGCTTCCACGACATGGAACAGATCCGCGCTGGCCGCGAGATCACCATGCAGGGCCGGGCAACCTGGGGCCACAACGAGGAACTCGAGCTCCGCCTCGAGTCTGAGGAACAAATCGTCTGGGAAGACGCAGACTATCCCGGTGCCTACGTGAGTGAGATCGAGGTCGATCTCTCGATCACTCTGTGAGGTGTCGGGATGGGCGTCTTAGAGCAGCTCGACCTCGAGCAGGAAGACGCCCCGACTGATCCAGACCCGGAACCGTCCGTTTCAGTCGGCGAGGACACTGATCCGTTTTCGATGAACTACGACTTTGAGGAGTGGAAAGTCGACGCTGAGTCAACGGATCAGATCCTCTCGCTCCTGATCGCGGTCACGAATTTACTGTAAACGATGGCATTCAGGCAAAAACTCAGAGAGAGTCCGCACTACCAGAGCGCCGAAGACGTGGCCGAGCAGGCCCAGGAGGCCGCAACGGCCGCCGAAGCGGTCGCTCCGGTGGTGCAACTCGAAAAGACAGACGTACAGATGTGGGCCGACGTCTTCACCGTCGTCCTGCTATTCCTCATTTGGCGGGAGCTCCGCCGGAGGGGTAGCTGATGGTGGATCTCGGCATCCCCGGCACCGACTACAAGTTCACGACCGACCCCGACGAGGCCGACGTCGTGAGCGTCAACGACGTTGAAGACACCGCTCGATCGGCCGGCGGCAAGGCCCAGGACGTCACCCGTGGCGCACTGATCCAGGCCCCCATGTCGGCAGTCGAAACCATCCAACAGGGGGAAGCCACCTGGGTTACTGGCGATCAGGCAGCCCGTGGGTTCCAACAGGCCGACGAGGCTCTGACCGACGCGATCGACAGCGGCGTCGAGGCGGCCGGCCTCGAGGACAACCGGGTCGTCGATCTTGGTCGGAAAGGCACCGACGTCCTCGTCGGCGATACCATCCGCAACGTCTACGGCACGACGACCGGGATGGACATCGAAGAAGGAGACGCTGATTTCGAGACCGACGCCTGGGCGCTGGCAGACACCGCCCTCACGGTCGGATCGCTCGGAACGGGAGCAGTCGCCAGCCGAGGGGTTAGTGTCGGTGCTCGAGGCGCATCTAAGGGCCTCTCGAAGGCGCGGGACGTCTTCCGGATCGGCGACGACGCGGCAGATGCCGCCCGTGCCGCTGCTCGAGGTAGCGATGAGGCGGCAGATGCCGCTCGTGCCACCGCTCGAGGAGGAGACGAGACGACAGATGCCGCCCGTGCCAGCGATCAACTCCGCGATCAGTTGTCCCTCACCACCCGCGACGGATCGATGGCAGACGGGACGCTGAGGCAGTTGCTCGGCCGGTCTGGCGACGACGGGGCCCGCCTCGCAACCGATGGCGGCCGATCGGCGGACGACGTCGTTGAGGCCACCGGTCGAACTGTCGACGACACCCCGGCACTCCCCGGACGAGTCGCCGACGAGTCTACCGACACCTTCCGCATCGTCGACGACGCTAGAGAGGCCAGCGCCCGATCGTCCGACGACGTCGCCCAGGCGACCCAGCGCCAGGTCGACGAGGCGATCGACGGCGCAACCCGATCACGTCGAGCTCGAGGCGGCCAGGCCAACCGGGCGGCAAGTCGATCCCGGCGATCGCGCGCCGCCCAGCGCGGGACTCGGTCGAGTGATGAGGCGGCCGAAGCCGGAGCCCGCGCCGGCGACGACGCGGCCGGGGCCGCGAGACGAGGCTCTCGATCGCCCCGAACCCGTGCCGGCCGAGCCGGCGCTCGAGGCGCCGACGAAGGCGCGTCGTGGGGCCAGCGAGTCCGGAACGCCCTCTGGGGAACCCGGAAGCGCAAGGCCGCTACCATCGGCGGCGGCGGATTCCTGGCGGCTGCCGGCGCCGAGGAGGCCGGACTACTCGACGGTCTCGGATTAGACTCAAACCCGCTCGCCAACGAGGACGAGCTCGAGGTCGAGACCGATGACGGCCGGTCTCTCCTCCTCCACCACGTCGAGGATCTGGAACCGACCCAGGACCACCCGGGAGGCGGCCAACTCCGCGAGGTCGAGGAGTTCGACCCGGATGGATCCTGGTCCAAGACAGACGGCTATACCGTGCTGCTGGACATGGCGGGATCGACAGTCACGATCCTGGGGCCTGACGGCGAGCCCATGCAGGCAGAAGTGTCGGCCGCACAGGTAGCACAGGCGGCAAACAGAGCAGACGGAGGCTATTACGAAACCGATGAGTAGCGCAAAACTCGACAGCGGCGGCGGAGGTGGCAGATCGTCATCTGGCGGTCTCGCGCAATTCAACAGCGCCAGAGCGGCCCGAAAAGCGTATTTTTCGGGTAGCAACGGCAACGGCGACGGCGACGGCGACGACCAGGACGACGGAGATGCCCCGGCCTGGACCGAGTGGGTCCGTGTCGATCGCGTTGCTGAGTGGTATATCTACGGCCGCGAGCACAACACCGAGGACCGCGTCCAGTTCCACATTACAGGGACCGCATCAGACGGCCGGAGAATCTTCCTGGATACCGACGGGACCGTCGTCGACAACATCGTCGTCATGGACAGCATGGACGAAGTGAACGCCGCCCTCGAGGCGTACTTTCAGCGAGATGAGGACGGCGATGTCCCCGACGACGACAAGCCGACGGGTTCGGATCCGGGACCCGGCCCGGCGGCCCCAGGTGGGACAGGACCAGGAGGGCCCAGCAGCGCCGGCGGGATCCCGCTCGTCAGAAGCCTCCCGATCGTCGGCAACTTCGGTACGATCGGCCAGGCGATCGTCGTGATCCTGATCGTCTTCGCCGTCTACTACTACCGCAACGACGGCGATCTCTCCGAACTCCCGATTGTCGGCTCTCAATTCGGAGGTGAGTCGGCATGAGCTGGGCAGTTCGAGGAACCCGTGCCGGTGTCAGTGGTGGCCGGCGTCTCGTCGGCCGCCTGGGCCGGTACATCGACGAGAGTGACGACGCCGCCCGTGCCGCCGCTCGAGGCGGTGACGAGGCAACCGACTCCGGCAAGAGCGCGGCCCGCTGGTGGGCGACTCGAGGCGCCGGAGCGGCCGGCGCAGCCGGAGCCGGCGGTCTCGCCTGGCGCCAGCAAGATGTCTGGCGCGATCAGGCATCAGCCCGCGAGGCCGAGGCGTACGCTGACATGAGCCAGTTCCAGGCTGACGCGGCCACCGCCACGAACGGCAACAGTGGCAGTGACGACGGAACGGAGACGGATCCGAAACCCCTGCTCGAGAAGCTCCGGGATGCGATCCCGGGAGTCGAGACGATCCAAGACACGATCGTCGTCCTGATCGTCCTGGCGATCGTGCTGCATTTCGTCCTCAACCGGAGCAACGCCCTACCCAACTCCCCGGTCGTCATCGCGGGAGGTGATCGCTAATATGGGATTCCCAAAGTTCGACGACAGCAACGAACAAATGGTAAAACTCCTGGCACAGATCGCGGCGAATACTGGATCCCTCCCGCAGGGATCCACTCAGCCACAGGTCCAGCAGTCGGGACCGATGGAGATCGACCCTCGACAGCTCCACGTCGTCGAGACGCCGCTCCTCGAGGAAGCCAACCCCGACGGGACCGTCACGATCGAGCCCGGTGAGGAGGTGACGATCGCCGAGTACGATACGACGTCAGATTTCCATCTCATCGCTGCTGGGGCGACAAACCAGGGCGACGTCTACTATCGGATCCGGGCCGACTACGAGAAAAGCGTGGCCGGCGGCTGGCGAGTCATGCCGATGGGAACGATGGGATCGCCGTATTCGTTCGTCAAGGAACTCGGCGTCATGTTCCCGATCGAGGAGAAGATCGTCTACGAGGCGAAACTCGCCGAGGCAGCCGAATCAACCGTTGACGTGAGCGGAAAACTCTACCTCAAGCTATGACCACGAGGATCAGCACGTACGAAGAACTGCAAAGTATGTCGGACCCGAGCGGCCACTACGAACTCGTCGACGACATCGACGCGACGGGAAAGTCGGAGTGGACCCTGGACATCTTCGGAGAGCCGTTCACTGGCGTTTTTGACGGCAATGGCCACACAATCAAGGGCCTCACCGGCCCAGACGGCCCGTCTCCTCCGCAGACGTTCCTATCTACTGCTCGTGAGGCCGAAATTCGCAATCTGACGCTCGAGAATATCTCCTTCAGTGGAGAGATGAGCTCCGTTCTTCTCGGAGAGGCAGTACATTGCCGAATCGATAATGTCCATGTTGTTGATGCTGATCTCGAAGGTTCCTATGCTGCGTCAGGACTCATAATGGCGACAATTGGGGACACGCTGATTTCTGACTGCTCTGTCCGCAACACAACTGTCACGACAGGAACCGAAATACCCGCTGGTGGTTTCGTCGGTGCAGTGGGTGTGCAATTAGGAGAGACGGCGATTGAGGGCACTGTTCGCATCGAGGGATGCTCATTCGACGGCACGCTCAAGTCGTCTGCGACCGCGACCACCTCACACGGCGGTTTTGTCGGCGAAGTCGGTGATGGCGTGATACACCGATGTTCTGCAAAAGGCACTATCGACTCCGACGTTGAGGGGGTCGGTGGTTTCGTTGGATCTGCGCGGGGGCTCATATCGTGTTGCTCATGGGAGGGCGACATCTACGCGACCGGCGGCGCGACCGGCGGCTTCGTGAACAATAACGCTGGTGAAATCCTCTCCTGCTATGCTCGAGGGGGCGAACTTGTTGGCGGAAACAATACTGGCGGATTCGTCAACGAACATACTGGCGACATCGACCAGTGTTATACTGCACTGGCATCACGTGTCGAAGAAGGGTCGTCTCGATACGCCGCATTCGTAGTCCACGCAGGAGGTACCGCTGGCGACGCGTGGGACGCGGACCAGACGACGATGCCTGACGCGATCTATGAAACTGCTGATGGCGTGCATTTCGGAGATAGCGCTATCGTGGGACTCGAGAGCGATCAGCTCAAAGGGACTGAACTCTGGTCTCGAATCGTTGACGAGTGGGATTTAAACAGCCACTGGACCCCCGTCCCCAACGAGTATCTCGAGTTGCAGGCCAATTTCACGATCCCCGTCGACTCGCTGGATGATCTCGATACCATCCGCGACCTCCCCGGTGCAGATTACGAACTGGTCAACGACATTGATGCATCGCCGACACAGGAATGGAACGAAAATGCGTTCGGTACCCCGCAGGGATTCGAGCCAATACCCGAGCTCCACGGCACTCTTGACGGGAACGGCTACGAAATTGATGGCTTCTACATCGACCGGGACGAAACCGCAGGAGTCGGCCTGTTCACGGAGCTATTCGGATATGTGAGGGATCTCACGGTCACGAACGCCTACATTCGTGGAGCCGATACTCTGGGAACCATCGCAGCAAATCTGTCATGGCAGTTCGACGAACTCGGCATCCCACCGCGGATTAGAAACGTCGTTGTCGAGTCCGAACTCGTTTCAACGCCGTTGAACGATACTGGTCACCTTGTGGGAGGAATTGCTGGTTTTGCTGAAACAGGAATCTTCTCTCAGTGCCATGCTGATGTTACTATCGACGCATCAGGTATGCAAGCCGGCGGCATTCTCGCCATGGGAGTGTCGGATTCGGAGAGTATAGACTCTGAACTTGTCGAGTGTTCGTCAACTGGAACGATCTCCGCCGAATCAAGCAGAGTCGGCGGTATCGTGGGAGACTTACAAGACTATTACGCAAGCAACGACACCGGCTGGCTAGTATCCGATTGCTACTCTACCGCATCCGTCTCGTCGACGGCGGACACGGAGGCCATTGTTGGCGGAGTTATTGGATATGCATATGCACTCAACAGCGACTTGCACCGCGTTTTCGCAGCTGGAGAGCTATCATCCGGTTCCGGCGATGCCGGAGGTGTTATCGGTAGCATAGTCGAAGAATCCTCGGAACTACATATCGGCTCCGACAAAAACGTCTATTGGGACGGTGAAGCGACTGGCGTCACTGTGGCTGTCGGGAAAAATGGGTCCCTCACTGATGCAACAGAGTTGACGACTGCCGAGATGACCGGACCGGACGCCGTCGACAATCTCACCGGGTTCGATTTCGGCACCGTCTGGGTCCAAGAGTACGAGGAGTATCCGTCTCTCACGGCGTTCTCTCTCGGCTCGGCCCTGTACTCGGGCTACGTCACGGACGTCGATGGCGTCCCCGTCGAGGGCGCTGCCGTTGAGACGGATTCGCTGACCTTGTGGGCACGTACTGACGCCGACGGATACTATGAGATCGTCGGCCCCGTCGTGATAGATTTTGACCTCGTGTCTCTGTCAGGGGCGGTCTCGAAAGAGGCGGTTCCGAATACCGAGGTTGACTTTCAGTTCGGCGGTATCAAAGTCATTCTAAAAGACCCCGCAACTGGCCGCCCCCTCGAGGATATAATCATCCAGATCGGCGAATATTACGCCCGAACGGACAGCCAGGGCGAGGTTCGCATCCCGACGATCCCGCCACAGACGAGGTACGACGTCGTGGCGTTCGAGCAGTTCGAGCGGCGGGCCTGGGTCGCCGAGGAGGGAGACCTGTTCGTGGTCGACTTCACCGACGAGCTCGAGGAAAAAGGTCCGTCGTTCGGCGACGTCGCAATTCTCGAGTTCGAGGTGATCGACGAGCGCAGTAACCCGATCCATGAAACGACGGCAACGGTTGACGTCTTCGGCGCGATCACGGAGAGCAACCGGGACGGCAAACTCATGGTTCCGGTCCCGACACACGGCGATCTCGACCCGACCATCATCTTCGCAGATGGCGATCCGAGATACCGGACGCGCCGGCTCGACGTTGAACCGGGCGAGGATCCTGATATTGGCAACCTGATCCTCCGAGAAAAAACTCACTCGGTGAATCACTAACATGGCACCACGAAAACAATCCGAGCAGTTCTCGAAAGGCTCGCCGATTCCCTACCTGGCGAACTTCCCGGGTGCGAATCCGGCAGAGAATACGATCGAGGTAACGATCGAAGGGACCAAAGACCTGATCGAGGTCGCCCCAACCAACGACATCACTATCGGGGAGATCCTCGAGCAGGTAGAGGTGACGGTCCCCGGCACGGTCACCGTCGACGCGGTCCAGGATCCACTCGATGTCTCGGCGACAACGGTCTCCGTCCAGGAGGACACGCCGCTCGATGTTTCAGCGTCGACGGTCTCCGTCCAGGAGGATACGCCGCTCGACGTTTCGGCGGCAACGGTGCCGGTCGAGCACCAGGGCGTGATCGACGTCTCGAGTCGGGATTCTCGCAATCTGGGCGACGTCGACGTCACTGAACTCCCAGACTCCGACCGGGGCGACTGGAACAGCGCCAGCCTGTCGGCCGATGGCTCGCTCTCGATCCAGCTGGGGGCAATCGGCGCCGACCGCCTCCGGGGACGGGTCGTCTCGAGTGGGAGCTACGATGTCGAGGTTGCCTGGCTCGCCGAGGACGGGACCGAACTGTTCACGGAACAGATCGATAGCGGGGTGGCCGGCGGAACCGAGACTACCATCGACCTCCTGGCGATCGGCGCCGAGGCGACCGTGCGGGTGATCGACGCCAGCAGCGCCGCCCAGACGGTTGACGGGGTGTTACATCTCGCCTAATGAGTTCCTCGAGTCCACCTTCGAAGTCCGAGCTAAACGAACGCCTTGCCCGCCTCGAGGAGAAGCTCGATCACCAGAGCGAGATTCTCGAGCGCCTCGAGGGAGACCTTGAGGACGATCTCGAGGATCTCGAGGACGATTTGGCCGGCGTCAAGCCGCGTACGGATCGACTCTGGCTGATCTACAAAGGAGGAAAGTGGATCTCCGCCCTACTCGTTGGCTCCGGACTTGTCGGAACTGCGGTGTCGTCTTTGTTCTGATCGTTTTCCGAGGGTATCACAGAACGGCTCTCATCTACTATGTAGACGCTCTGATTCGATAGATACAGGGTATACAGATACCGAGTTACCTGACTTCTAACAGGCGGAGAATCAGCGAGAGGTTATCACACGATACCGAGATAAATAACTAATAACGACCCGAGGATGCCGAGAATCCCTGCTATAATCCCAAGTTGTTCCTTCTGTTGTTTAGTCATATTTGACCCTTTTCGGTGTGACTGCATAAATGTGCGGTGGCTAACATCTGTTCAATATGCACGACCTACGTATCGGTCGGTTCGCAAGAGAAGTTGGTGTAATCAACACCGTGGGAAGGGTTCTATGACGCCCTCCGTTTCCGTCTACGCCGGTACTTTCTCTGCGGGCTTGACGATGTCCTCACCGTCAGTGTAGCGCATCGGTGGAACGACAACCCAGACGTGCTGGTTACCCGGCCAGACAGAGATGTAGCCGAGGCGCTCGAGCGGCTTGATGAGATCGTCGAGGACGGCGCTCTTCGGCGTGTCGTTGGTGAAGAGCTTGTTCTTCGCGGTCTCGAGTTTTACACGCGGCTTGGTTTTGTGGGGAGCGTGAGCGCGATCGTGAAGCGTGCGGTACGCGTCGGCGAGTTGTTCGTCGTCGGGGAGCACCGGCTGTGGTTCGTCGAGGTCGCCCTTCGCTTCGACCTCCTGACGAACGAGTTCGCGAAGCTTCTCACTCCGGCTCTTGTCTTCGCGCTCGGCAATTTCGTCGAGCTGCTCGAGGAGATCGGTGGGACACCCGAACGAGGTTCGACTCGTCGGGTTGTGGTCCATCCGACTCATCGACTCACCCCGATTTGCATAAGCCGTGAATACGCAGACGGCGTCGAGTTAAACAGTTCGGATGCAAGGGGGGTGGGGTAACCTCCGAAGCGGTCTCGTGCGCGGGTGCGTGCGCGCGTCATCGGCGGGCCACCTCCTGCGCTTGTGCCTTTTCGACCACGGTGTCGAACCGCTCGCCGTCGAAGTGTTCGCCCGTCGCGTGGTGCATCTCGTGCTCGTCCTCGAGGCTACCGTCGGTCTCGGTGACGTCGATCTGACCGAGGAAGTGGGCCTTCCGAAGCGTGCAGAGGTGCGCACACGGCCCGTCGTGGTACTGCCAGCCTTTGCAGTCGCACCGGCCGGTGTACTCCCCGTCTTCGAGACCGAGTGCGCAATAGTGGACGTCGTCACCGCCGCGTAGCGTTACCTTGTAGCCGAACCGACCGAACGGTTCGATCAGTGCGTCGTCGGGGTGCGCTCGAGTCCACGATCCCGTCTGATCGTCGCGTTCGGTCAGAAAGTCGAGAGGTTCGACGTCGGTAGATTGTGGGAACGTACTCATGGACGAACCCCTCCGTTGTACCGCGATTTTTCATGGCTCCGGATTCCAATTGCCCGCCCGGCGAGTCCACTACCGTTCTTCCGCCTATGTCATAGAAGGCTTCAGTAGTACGTCTCCGCCGGGTGGCGATTTCTCCGGCTGGTCTTCGATTCGCCAACAATTGAAACCCGGTAGATAGGAGGCACAGAGAGCGCACAGAACGGCCCTCACGAGCGGTATTCAGCCGTGTTGCAGATCGGACCGTTATTCGAGGGTGACGTGTTGGCAGTTGCCTGTTAGACGAACAGTCGGAGACTCATCCGGCCCGCCTTCAATCCACACTTCGATACCTTCCCAGTTGCCTTCGGAACACCGGGTATCCGGATCGTCGAATGCCGGCCACGGACGCTCGAACTGTTTCCCATCGACAGTCACGACGACGTCACGTGGATCGGTTGACTCGGGAAATGTTGCGTCCTCGTGGGCTTCGTTGTCATCAGAAAGGGAGTAACTACGTTCAAACACACCCGTTCCATCGCCCTCCTCGACCGTTACGGTGACGTTACGGACAGCGTCACGGTCGCCCAGGTACACACTCACAGTGTGTGCAGGTTTCCCAGAGGCATTTGCATCGCTACATCCGGCAAGTCCACCGAGTCCACTCACCGCCAGCAGGCGAAGAACAGTGCGGCGGGAAGGAATATTGAACATAGTCAGCACCCAACACGCCACTGAGGAAAATTTTTAGGGTGAGTTCCAGAGGGACGTATCTCACGAGCAGCATCCGTGAGAAGTACACGTGCCTATTGCCTAGAACGTGGCCAGAAGCACGACCCACCCGAGGACGACCGCCCCGGTCAGGACGAACAACAGCCGGGTCGGAAGTGGGAGCCGGGCGTACGTTCCCTCGGAGACGTCTTTCGCGTAGGTTGTAGCCGAGAAGCGGAAAAGTTCACTCGCTGGACGCGCCGCGTCCATCCGCCGTCCCCATCCTGCGAAGACAAACCACGCAACGGCAGTCAGTCCGGTGAGGACGAACACCACGTTACCGAACTCGAGATTCGCCGCTCGACTGCCGGCATAGATGACAGTGAGGACGACGAGCGGGATGCCGACCCCGAAGACTGCCACAGCGCGAACGAGCCGACTCGAGTGGGGTCGGTCACCCATACGTGAGAGGTTCCTCCCAGGAAAGTAATAGTTTGCGTCCGACAGAACGAGAGACGGTCTATACTGGCTGATTCGCACCGCGTTTGCGCTTCGTGCTCATCGTAGCGACCGCCAGATGGAGGCACGCCGTTGGGGACGTCCGCCGGGGGCGAGTATCCCGGGACCGTGATGAGCGGTGCCCGCTCGCGGTCGCGGTTCGAATGTGACACCAATCGGTAGTTGTGTGGGGTCGGTTTCCGAACATCGCTCTACCGCCGTTCTCGAACGCGATCGTCGAAATGTAAGCACTGGATTCGGACGAGCGAAGACGACGCGTGGATCGCGTCTATCAGAAATAATGGGGGTGGCCACCGTCGAAACACCGGCGCTCGCGTGTGGCGGCGACCGAGCGAACGAGAGTGATTTCGAGTCTCGAGTCGATCACTCGGCGCTGAACCCGAGTTCGTTGACGATGCCGACCAGTTTCTCGCGGTCGATGTGATCGCCACCCTCGATCTCGACTGTTCCCTCGATGAAGTTCGCACTGACACGATTGACGCCGTTGGCGCGGCGTAACTCGTCCTGTATCGTGTCTTCGCAACCGTTGCACATCATGTCAGATACTTCTATCTGGTAGGTTGAGACTACTGCCATGGTCCAAGGGGACCAACCATCACACAGGGTATAAAGCTATCATGCTACAGCACGCCTGATACGACGGGCGAAGAAGCACGTGGCTCAGTCTAACAACCTGTTCGAGATCTTTCGAAACAGGTTCTCGTACTCCTCGAAGAGCTCCTCGTTGGCGATTTCGGCGTGATGCTCGAAGGGACGGGCTTCGCTCCAGTCGGTCCCGAAGAACTGAATGGGCCGGACGTCGTCGGGAGAGCGCATCGTGACGTCGGTACCCCAGCGTTCGAAGTTCACGTCCGTCAGGACCTGATCCGAGACGGACCGGTAGATGTCGACGTTGTCGGAGACGTGCTCGAGGGTGTATCGAGACGGTGTAAAGCACAGTTCGAAGCGGAGGTCTTTCACGTACTCCCGTTCGTTCGATTCGTCTTTGAAGAAGTGTCGCCGCATCTTGTTGAACTGGCGAACGATCTCGTTCGCGCCGGTGGCCCCTCTCACGGCCGATTCCGATTTGAGTTCATAGATCGTGATCCAGGACTCGCCCGAATACGTCTCGTCGATGAACAGGTCTGCCACCCCTCGAGTCCCGTAGTAGTTGTAGTGGGCTTCCGGACAGATGGTCAGTTCCCACGACCCGGACTCGTCCGCTGTCAGGGTTTCGTGATACTCTCTATTGCTCTTGATGATCGCATTGGTGAGATCGTCCTCCGTGACTGTCATTGACTCAGACTATTGGAAAACGTGTAATGAATGGTTTGCTATCGGAGGATGGAGAGGGTCCACTCGGCTGAGTCCGGTATCGTGAAACCAGATAGATTTACTGATATATAGCCGAATCCGTCGATATATATGGACGAACAACGGAAGGTAGCCGCATTCGTCCGGGAACACGAACTTGAGGCGCCACCGGCGTATCGACTCCTCGACCTCGTCTCGGAGGTCGGTGAAGTCGCGAAGGACGCGACCGAATCGACCGACTACGGCGAGTCGCCGACAGACCTCGAGATTCGTTCGGACGAGATCGGCGACGTGCTGTTTGCACTCCTCGCGCTCGCGGACGCAGTCGAGATCGACGCGAGTGACGCACTCGACGACGCACTCGAGAAGTACGACGAGCGAATCGCCGAATCAGACACCGCCTCGTCCGGTAACTGAACCTGCACGGGCCGCCTCGAACGTCTCCGAACCCGTCGGCCGCCCCGAGATCGACGGTGGAGACGTCCTCGCTCGAGGTGGGCGCGAGGACCGGAACCTCTCGACGCGGGGTATCCGAGCGTCCAGTACCCGAACTGGCCGTCTGCCGATCGGCCGTGGGGTCGCCGTTCAGTTCGCGAGTGACTCGCGGTCGCCGGTCGTCGCCCGCGTTCTGGTCCGCGTCGATACCGACCGACTGTCAGACCACCCGACCCCTGGAACTTTTATGCTGGAGCGCGTTGTGGGGGGTCACGACGGTTCGACGCTGTGACACCACCAGACGGAGACAGAGAGAAAGCCCCCGGTGTGTGTGACAACTGTGGTGAGTTTTTCACGGTGTGGGTGTGGCAGGACGGGACGGTTCGACCGGTCAGTCCCAACAACGCCTGTGGCTGTGACGAGCCCTCGTTCCGAGCCGTCGACGAGACGGAAATTTTCGGAAATGCAGAAGAGCAATCGCGACTCGAGTGACAGGGCCGCCGCGACGTGGGCCGCTCCGCGTCTGCGTTCTCGAGTCGCAGGAGACGGCACTCGGGACCCGTCGCGAGACGTCGGGTCGCAACCGAGCCGTGCTCTGACGGGAAGCGACGACCCGCCTCGTCTCGTCTCAGATGGTCTCGACGTCGACAGTAGCAGGCGTCGCGTTCTGGACGTTGTCGCCGACGGGACAGCGCTCTTCGACCTCCCCGGCCCACTCCTCGAGCGTGGCCTCGTCGGCGTCGGTGTCGACCGAGATCGTCACCTCGATCTCCTGGTAGCCTGCTCGAGGGTCGTCGGACAGTCCGAGAAACCTGGCCGGGTTCAGTTCGCCTGCGAGGTCGACCTGGACGTCCTCGAGTTCGAACGCGTACTCCTCGGCGACGGTGTGGGCGACGACGTTGAGACAGCCGGCCCAGGCCCCGAGCAAGTATTCGACGGGGTTCGGGCCGTCGTTCGTACCGCCGAGGGGGGCGGGTTCGTCGACGACGAACTCGAAGCCCCGCGTCTCGACGGTCGTCTTCGTGTCGCTCACCGCGTTCGCCGATACCTGGAAGCGTTCGGTCAGCTCCGATTCGCTCATACAGTCGACGTGTAGCCAGCGCCACGTAGTCGATCCGGTAGTGGAAAGGCCGGTCGGTATCGGTGACGTCGCGAGTAGCGACGACGGACCGCGTCACCTGCTCAGACGGCTTGTTGCGACCAATCGGTCGCTCGAGACTGCTCGCTGCTGGCGGTAACATTCGCCACGTATGCTGCCGATCGACGACGCCGACACTCGAGCAGCGAACACGAGTTCGACCTTCCGTCGAGAGCGACGGCTCGCGTACGGTCGGCTCGTCGGGCAGTCTCGAGCGAGAGGTACGTGGGCGTTCGTCACTCGCCAAGGTGGGAGCGGTAGCCCTTGGGCTCGAAGCCGCGACGGCAGATGACGCGTTTGCGACCGACGGTGATCGCGCTGATCTGATCGTCAGCTTCCATCTCGTCGACGACGCGCTGGAGGCGCTCTTTCGACCAGCCCGTTTCGTCGACGATCGTCGCTTCGTCGACTCGGCCGCCGCGTTTGACGAGGAGGCGGAGGACCTTGTCTTCGTCCGAGAGTTCTCGTTCGTCCGAACTGTACTCGACCTGTTCGGCGTAGCTCAACGTCTCGTCGCCGTCTGCCCGGTCCGGTTCGTCTCCCTCGGTCGCGTCGGACTCGGTTTCTGACGACTCCTCGTCTGTCGAGTCCGCTCGCCAGAGAGACGAGAGACGGGCCCATAACGTGTTAAATACCATCTTGTCGATCACCATCCACTGAGATTATCGCCGATTGGACGCGCTCTTACCTTGGTTTTATGCTCGGCTCGTTATATTTCTGTGTCGTCGTCGGCGACTGTTGTGTCTCCAGTAGTGAGAGAACAGCGTCGCTGAATAACGACAGCCTTGCACTTCGCAAGCCGATCATACTGCCCACTCTGACAGTCCGTCGCCCGATCACAGTCGTTCGCGAACGGATCGAACGATCTCGTCTACGTCGAACTCGTCGTCGGCTTTATCGAACACCTTCTCGTCGTCGACGTGGACGGTGAAGACACCGTGGTCGCCGGTTCGGAGGGTGACGGCCTCGAGTTCCTGGCCGAAGTTAGTCAACAGCGCGTGCTGGACGTCTTCGGCCCGGTTCAGGAAGCCACACGGGACGCAGTACTCGATCTGAACGGTCGTCATAACCGAGCGTTCACGCCGCGAGTACAAATCTGTCGGGGTTCACCGCCACGGCTCGGGGACGGCGTCGGCATACGAATCGGCGAGCGTGGCGAGTTCGTCGTGGTGGGCACTCGCCTGCGGGACGCCGAGCGGAGAGACGCTGATCCGGCCCTCGACGACGGCACGACGGTCGGTGCCGTCCGGATCGGGGAGCGACTCGACGTCCATCCGCTCCCAGATGCGATCCTGGAGGACGACGGAGTCGCCGTCGAGCGAGGCGTCCATCTCGTAGCGCGTCGAGGGGCGAGTGACCTCGAGTGGAGCCGGCTCGCCGTCGGGGAGGGGCGCGTTGACGTTGAGGACGGAGGCACGTTCGAAGACGCCGGCGTCGGGCGCGCGTTCGACGAGATACCTGGTCGCGCGTGCGGCCTCGGCGAAGTCCTCACGCGTGATCTCGACGTCGCGGTATGAGCCATCGCCCGCGGGGACGTACAGCGACGCCGCGATCGCAGGGACGTCGAAGAACGCCGCTTCGACGGCCGCGCTGACCGTCCCCGATCGGCCGATGACGTACTCTCCGAGATTGGCCCCCCGGTTACAGCCAGAGACGACGAGGTCCGGACTCGGGTTCGGCCCGAGTTCGCCCACGCCAGCGACGACGCAGTCGGCGGGCGTCCCCTCGAGCGCGTAGCCCAGGTCGTGTTCGAAGACGTCGACCTCACTCGAAATCGACCGGCCGACGGCGCTCTGGTCGTCTGCCGGTGCGACGACGGTCACGTCGGCGACCTCGGTAAGCGCGTCGTACAGCGCGTGGATGCCGGGGCTGTCGATCCCGTCGTCGTTCGTGAGCACGATCTCGAGGGAGTCGCTCATGTGTTCGTGTCTCTCGAATGCGAGGGAGTGACGAAAAGCGCTCCGTTTTCGGACCTATCCGAGGCGGTCGACGACCGTCTCCTCGTCGACGACGAGGTTGTACGCGCCCTCGTCGTCGTTCCAGAGCGCGAGTGCGGACTCGAACGAGCACACCTCGCCGTAGTCGGCCTCGAGCAACGGCCGGTTGAGCGCCGTCTCGTTCGTGACCACGGCGTAGTGGTCGACCTGCTCGCTCCCGTCGCTGATCTTGAAAAGTGGGTTCGCGTCGCTCGAGCGGTCCGACCGTTCGTCGCCACTCAGCGAGTGGCTGAGCTTCGCCGCGACGAGGTCGATGCGGTTCGTGACGTGCTGTTCCATGTCGGCCATCTTCGCCCACCGACTCGCGTCGAGGTCGAGGTCGATCCGGCGGCGGCCGTCGAGCCGGAGGATCGAGTAGGAAAACTGGACGTCGACGTTCACGAACTCGCCGGGGCTGTGCTCGTCGTCGGTCGCGGCCTCGTCGAGTCGCCGCTGGAAGTCGGGCGTGGCGAGGTCGGGTCGGACGTCGAACGACCAGCCCCGATCCGACGGCGTCTCGCCGGGCCAGAGCCGAACTGCGGGACTGTAGACCGTCACCTCGCCGGTACCGTCGGCGTCGGCCGCGTCCGTCGCGGCGTCGACCGACTCGCCTTCGACCGCGCGCTCGAGTTCGCGCAACTGGATGCTCGTGTGTTTGTCCGCGGGGGCCATCGCCAGCAGCGAGCCGTCGGCGGCGAGCACCTCGAGAGACGACCGGAGAACGCGCTCGGGGTCGTCGAGTTCGCTGAGGACGTTACACGCGAGGACGAGGTCGTACTCGCCGTCGGGGTCGAACGCCTCGGCGGTGGTCCGGTGGATCGTCGCGTGGACGTTCGGCCCCGTCTCCGCGAGCACCTCCTCGAGGACGTCCGCGGCGGCGCTCGGTTCGACGGCGTGGTACTCCACGAGCGAGTCCTCGGGGAGGTAGTCACAGAGGCCGAGCGCGGGGCCGCCGACGCCGGCACCGACGTCGAGCACGCGCAGGTCGCGCCCGAGCAGGCCGCGTTCGGCGAGGTCGTCGAGCGCGTACTGGACGGCGGCGTAGTAGCCCGGCAGGTGATAGATCGCGTAGCCGGCGGCGACGTCGTCGTCGTACTCGACCGGGCGCCCCTCGAGGTAGCGAGCCTTGAACCGCCGGATCGTCGACCGAAGCAGGTCGCCCGACGCGCCGTCGTACCAGGTCGGCCCGTAGCGATCCGCGAGCAGGTCCTCGAGGGCGGTCGCGTACGACTCGGGAAACCGCCGGACTGGCTCGCGACGTGGCGAGACGGGCTCGTCGTCGACGGGAACGAACGTGCCGTCGTCGCGTTCGATCAGTCCCAGGTCGGGCGCTTCCTCGCGGAGGAGCTGTCGGACGACCGCGGGGTGGGGCTGGCCCGCGACGTACTCGGAGATTTCCGTCGGATCGATCGGTCTGACGTTTCGCAGGTACTTCGCGTTCGAACGGACGGCCTCGCGTCGATCGGTCACTCCTGGTCACCTCCGGGGTCGGTCTCGGCGGTCGGTCCGTCGGGATGCCAGCGACTCGCGGCCTCGCGGTACAGCGACTCGAACGCCTCGTCGTCGGCGTCGGCGATCCTGGCGGCTGCCTCGGCGACCGCATCGGCACCGTCGAACGTCGCCTGGATGTCGGCGTAGACGCGTGGAGTTCCCTCTGTCACCTGTTCGGTGAGTTCCCGGAGCCCCTCGTAGATCGGCGTCTCGAACGCCGACGGAACGGCGTCGGCGGCGAGGGCGAACGAGAGGACGGCTGTGTGGGCGGCCGCCTGCACGGATTCCATCGCCGCGTCGTGTTCCGCCGCGGTCGTTTCGACCAGGTCGTTGCCGCGTGTCTCGAGGTCCGCGAGCAGCGCATCCGTGGCCGGTCCTCCTTCGTCGCGGACCACGGCGATCGATCCGGGTGCGCGCTCGGGAGCGAAAAGCGGGTGGAGACTGACGCGCTCGAGATCCGGCGCGTGCGTCGCCATCGCCTCGAGCGCGGGTTCCATCACGCCCGAAACGTCGAGTAGTGCCTCGCTCGCCCGCGGCGCGTGGTTCTCGATCGCCGCCTCGACGTGGCCCATCGGGACGGCGAGACAGACCACGTCGAAGCGGTCGTCTCCCTCGAGGGGGACGGCGTCGCCGTCGACCGCCGCCGCAGCGGTCGCCGCAGCCTCGTCGTCGACGTCGGTGAACGCGATCGTCGCGTCCACCGCGCTCGCGAACCACCGCCCCATCGCACCCGCGCCGACGATCAGTACCTCCATCGGAAAACCGTACCCCGTGGCGTTCCAAAAGGAGTTCGATTGGCGGGAGTCGCTGGCCGGTCGTCGCACACACCTGAGCCACGGCACCACCCGGAACGCCGCGGCCGACACGCGTTTCCGACGACGCGACGTAGAATTCGATACGATGGGAACGCGTCGACAGGGTACGCATCCGCTCATGGTCCTCGTCGGTGCGTCGCTGCTCGTCTTCTACGCGAGCCTGGCGTATCTCAGCTATCGCGCGCTCGTCGCGCTCTGGAGTGCCACGCCGGGGCTGGAGACGACCCTCCTCGTCGTGGCGGTCGGCACACTCGTCGTCGGCTACCTCAGCTACCGGTTCGGGACGGCGCAGTTGCTCTCGGGACTCGAGGCGGTCGAACTCCCCCGGTCGCGCGCCCCTGGATTCTACCGGCGGTTCGATCGCCTCGTCGACCGAATGGACGCCGGCGATCCCCAGATACTCGTCGCGCGACTCCCGACGCCGAACGCGTTCGCGCTGGGGAGTCCGCGCTCGGGCGTCGTCGTACTCGACCGCTCGCTGTTCGGGCTGCTGACCGTCGACGAACTCGAGGCGATCGTCGCCCACGAACTCGCCCACCTCGAGGGGTACGACGCGTTCGTCCAGACGCTCGCCTACACCGCGTTCCGGACGCTCGTCGGGTTCGCGCTCCTGGCGTCGTTCCCGGTCGTACTGGTGATCGGCGGGTTCGCTCGCGCGATCGCGTGGATGCGCGGGCGGCCGTCGTCGTGGACGAACACGCTCCTCGGACGGCTGCTCCGGCGGGCAGAACAGGCGGTGTTGCTGGTCTCGCTCGCGTTCACCGTCGTCGTCCTCGCCCGGTCGCGGCGCCGCGAGTACGCCGCCGACGATCGCGCTGTGACCGTCACCGGGCGGCCGCTCGCGCTGGCACGCGCGCTCCGGAAGATCCAGCGCGCTGCCGACCCCGACTGGGGGCTGCTCTCGCCACTGTACGTCCACACCGACGAGACCGAGACCGAAGACGAACGGCTGTGGCGACGGCTCCTCTCGACGCACCCCTCCACCGACGAGCGGATCGACCGCCTCGTGGAACGGGCGCGCACGCAGCAGAACGGACGACGAGGACGAGAGGGCGAACGGATCCCGGTTCGCTAGCGGCCCGCCGTCGGCTCCGGCTCGATCGATACCGGATACTCGGTGAGGTTCTCGTAGCCGTCCTCGGTCACGACGACGAGGTCCTCGATCCGGACGCCGCCGACTTCCGGATCGTACAGTCCTGGCTCGACCGTGACGACGTGGCCCGCCTCGAGTTCGCCACCCGACGGAGAGAGGCTCGGCTGCTCGTGGATCGCCAGTCCGACGCCGTGGCCCGTGCTGTGGATGAAGCCCGTCTCCGCCGACGGGTCGCTCCGGAGGGTGTCGTATCCCGCTGCCTCGATCACGTCACACGCCGCGTCGTGGACGTCGGCACCCGTCACGCCCGGCTCGATCGCCTCGAGTGCGGCCTCGTAGGCCTCGCGGGTCACGTCGTACCGGCGGCGCATCTCCTCGCTGGGATCCCCCCGGACGAACGTCCGGGTCATGTCGGCGAAGTACTTCGTCTCCTTGTCCCGCGGGAAGATGTCGATCACGACGAGTTCGCCCGCCTCGAGCGGGCCGCTGCCCCGATCGTGGGGATCTGCGCCGTCCGCCCCGCAGGCGACGATGGTGTCGTCAAGCGAACAGCCGTGGCCCAGGAGCGTGATCTCGATCTCCCGCTTGACGCGCTCGCTCGTGAGCGGTTCGCCCTCGTGGTACAGGACGCCGTCGTCGACCTCGGCGCTTGCGAGCAGCTCCTCGGCGCTCGCCATCGAGGCCTCGTTCGCCCGCTGGGTCGCGCGAACGCGTTCGATCTCCCACTCCGTCTTCGTCGCGCGAACGTCCTCGACGATCCCCTCGGGTTCGACGGTCACCGAAACGCCCTGGTTTCGCAGCCCGTCGGCCGTCCCCGTCGGGAATCCCGCCGGCACGGCGACCGACTCGACGCCCTCGTCCTCGAGGAACGCCGCGATCGTTCGAATCCGACCCTCGTACGGCCCGTACTCCTCGAGTAGCGACCTGTGATCGTACTCCGAGAGCCGAGTGACGGTGTCCGCACCGGCCTCCTTGACGGCGCGACCGTACTCGAGTCCCGACACGAGGAGGGTGACGCCGTCGCTCGTCACCAGCGTCTGGTAGGCGTCGGGCGCGTCGAACCCGGAGACGTACCGCTGGTCCGGATCGGACGCGTCGTCGTCGATCAGGTAGCCGTCTACGTCTTCGGACTCGAGATACTCGTGTAGGGGAGAGAAGTCTCCGTCCACGTTCATGCACGGAACTGTGACCGGCGGCTACATAACCCCGCGGGAGTCGGCCATATGGTCTGCCGTACCGGTTCGGACACCCTCGACGTGAACCCTACACTGTTATCACTCGACGTGACTTTCAGTCCTTGTATGCATCGGCGACGGCTTCTGGCGGCGGGTGCGGTAGCCGCGCTCGCCGGCTGTGTCAGCTATTCCGCGAGTGACGCCGACGAGCCCACAGGCGAGGGACTCGTCCGTGACGCGATCGAGACGCGCCGTCGGATGACCGACCTCACGGCCCGCCGAACCGTGGCGATCGAGACGCCGACTGAGGCCGTCGACCGAACGGAGCGCGTCTTCCGACGGCCCCCGGCCAGCCAGCGCATCGAGGTGCTCGAGTCGACCGACCCAGACGAGCCGGTGGGGTCGGTTACGGTCACCAACCGAACCGTGACGTGGGAGTACGATCCGGAGACGAACGTCGTCGACAAACAGTATCACCCGAACAAGGTCGACACCGACCGGACGCGGCTCGTCCTCGAGAACCTCCTCGCGGACTACCGACTCGAGTACGGCGGTACGGCGACCGTCGACGGCCGCGAGGCACACGTCATCGAGACGCGACCGCCGGCCGACGAGACCGGGCCGGCGATCGACCTCCTCGTCGGGGATACAGTGTACGTGATCCCGCTCGATCCGACGGACGACCTCGAAGCGCTTTCCGTCTCCCGGACCGTCTGGATCGACGACGAGTACCGGTACCCGATCAGGGAACGCCACGTCGTCCGCGACGGCGACGAGGTGCTTCACCGGCTGTCGGTCACGTACGAGGACCTGTCGATCGACGAGTGGCTCGGTCCAGCGACGTTCACGTACCAGCCGCCGGCCGACGCCGAGGTCAACACGGAGGGGGTCCAGCCCGACGGCGTCTTCGAGACGCGAAAGGCTGCGGCGACCGTCGTTCCCTACGACCTGCCGGATCCGGACGTCCCCGACGCGTACGAACTCGACCGGGTAACGGTCGTAGAGCGGTCCTCGGAGTCAGGTACGACCACGACGCTGTGGTACACCGACCCGGACGTAAACGCACGGGAGCTCTACGTCGCCGTCCGGGAGACACAGCGGTTCAAACCGAGCGTCCTCGAGGAGATCGAGTTCGACGGCCACACGGCCTACCATCGGGACGGCAAACTCGAGAGTATCTTCTGGGCGTGTGACGACCTGAACTACGAGGTCACGAGTCCTACCATCGACAGACCCGAGCCCCTCCTCGAGATCGCGTCGTCGATCGGCTGCCATTGACGATGTGCCGCGACGACCGATCGGGACCCCCCTCACACTGGCAGGATCGGTACCGGTAAGGAGCGGCCGATCCACAGGACGACCATGGACGTCACTATCACACCCTCGAGCGTTCGCGGCGAGGCTCGTGCGCCACCGTCGAAGAGCTACACCCACCGGGCGATTCTCGCGGCCGGTTACGCCGACGGGGCGCTCGTCTACGACCCGCTCTGGAGTGCCGACACGCGCGCGACCGCTCGCGCAGTCGACCTCTTTGGCGGCGACGTCACCCGCAACAGAGAGACCGGCCACCTCGAGGTCGACGGGTTCGGTGGCCGCCCCGCGGTCCCGCCGGACGTGATCGACTGCGACAACAGCGGGACGACGATGCGACTCGTTACTGCGGCGGCGGCCCTCGCCGATGGGACGACCGTCCTCACCGGCGACGCCTCGCTCCGGTCGCGACCACAGGGGCCGCTCCTCGAGGCGATCGCCGACCTCGGCGGCGAGGCCGATAGCACGCGAGAGAACGGGCAGGCACCGCTCGTCGTCACCGGACCGATCGAAGGCGGCGAGGTCTCGATCCCCGGGGACGTCTCCTCGCAGTACATCTCCGCGCTGCTGATGGCCGGCGCGACCACCGACGAGGGGATCGAGGTCGATCTCGAGACGGAACTCAAGTCGGCCCCCTACGTCGACGTGACGATCGAGGTCCTCGAGGCGTTCGGAATCGACGCCCGCCACACCGACGACGGATTCGCCGTCGACGGCGGCCAGTTCTACGAGGCAACCGACGGCGAGTACCACGTCCCCGGAGACTTCTCGTCGATCTCGTACCTGGCAGCGGCCGGGGCCGTCGCCGGCGACGACGCCGTCCGCGTGCGCGGTGCCTACCCGAGCGCACAGGGCGACACCGCGATCGTCGACATCTTAGAGCGAATGGGTGCCGAGATCGACTGGCACCGCGAGGACGGCATCCTCGAGGTCGCTTCGTCGGACCTCGAGGGGATCGAGGTGTCGGTCGAGGACACGCCCGACCTGCTGCCGACGATCGCCGTCCTCGGGGCGGTCGCCGACGGCGACACGCGGATTACGAACGCCGAACACGTCCGCTACAAGGAGACCGACCGCGTGAGCGCGATGGCCGAGGAACTCGAGACGATGGGCGTCTCGACGACCGAGGCGGACGACGCGCTGACGATCCACGGCGACGAGTCGACGCTCGAGGGAGCCACCGTCGACGGCCGCGACGACCACCGGGTCATCATGTCGCTCGCCATCGCCGCCCTCGTCGCAGACGGCGAGACGACGATCACCGGCGCCGAGCACGTCGACGTCTCGTTCCCCGACTTCTTCGAGGTGCTGTACGAACTCGGGGCGAAACTCGAGCGCCACGAGTGAACGACTCGTCGCTCGAGTTCGACCACCGCTCGTTTAGTGCCGGGGCCGCGTAGACGAGGGCGTGTCACGGCAGGGCGTCGAACGTCGACTGCGCGAGGAGCGACTCGAGGGCGCGTACCTGTTTCCGGCGTACGACGACTACTGCTTCGCGAACGTCCCCGAGACGACATTCTCGCTACTCGACGAGTCGTTCGATCGCCTGCTTCCCGACAGCGTCCTCGACGAGGTCGCGACCGACGTCGAACACGTGGTCCTCCTGTTGCTCGACGGGTTCGGATACGAGTGCTGGAATCGAGCGTGGCGAGACGACGACCTGCTGTCGCGGCTGGCCGACCGCGGAACGGTGACGCCGTTGACCTCGATCTACCCCTCCGAGACGGCGGCGGCGATCACGACGCTCCACACCGGACTCGAGCCGGTCGAACACGGGCTACTCGGCTGGTACCAGTACCTCGAGTCGGCCGGCCGTGACGTCGTGACGCTGCCGTTTCTCGCGCTCTCCGGCGAACCGCTCGGGGAGGTCGCCCCGAACGCCGACGCGCGCGACCTGTTTGCGGGCGAGTCGCTGTACGAACGGGCGACAGCGGCGGGAATCGACGTACAGGTGATTCAGCCTGCCGCGTACGCCGACTCGGGCTACACGCAGGCCGTGACGGCGGGTGCCGAGCGAACGGGCTACGAGACCGCGGCGGATCTCGCGCTGGCGATCCGACGGACGCTCGAGGACGCGTCGGGGCCGACGTACGTCAACGCGTACGCACCCACGCTCGACGAGATCGCACACGTCGAGGGGACGACGACCGAACGGTATCGGGCGAACCTCGCGTCGATAACGGCGTGTCTCCGGCGAGAACTGCTCGAGCGGCTCGATCCGGCGGTGGCCGAACGGACTCTGTTCGTCCTGACGGCCGACCACGGAATCGTCGACACCGTTCCCGCCGAGAACGTCGACGTGACCGCGTGGGACGACTGGCCGACGCTCCGGGAGACCTTCCGGCGCGACGACGACGGCGAGCCGCGACGTCCGACCGGAAGTCCGCGGAACGTCCACCTCCACGTGCGACCCGATCGACTCGAGGAGGCACGGACGATCGTCGAGTCGGCCGTCGGCGACGACGTGCGGACCTTCACTCGCAGCGAGGCACTCGAACGGGGACTGTTCGGTACCGGCAATCCGTCGGAGCTGTTCGAACGCCGCTGTGGCGATCTGATCGTCATCCACCGAACTCGGGGTCTCTGCTGGCGATCGGGGGACAGCGAACTGGTCGGGATGCACGGCGAACTGACGCCCGAGGAGATGCTGGTTCCCCTGGCTGCGGTCCGACTCGACGACCTCGCAGACTGAGTTACAGGCGGCGGTCGCTCTCGGCTCGTGGGCGAACTGGCGACGCACGTGCTCCGTGACGAGTTGCGTCGCGCTCCGCTCGACTCGCCACGGCGACGGTCAGCGCACACCGACGCTGGCCTCGCCCTCGTATATAAACGCGGGCACGACTCGTTCTTGCACCAATCCTTCACCGCTAAGTGTCCCCGCCTCCGAGGACTCCGTAATGAACGGCAACCGCTTCGGTCGCCTCTTCCAGGTGACCACGTTCGGCGAGAGCCACGGGGAGGCGATGGGCTGTACGGTGTCGGGCTGTCCCGCCGGCCTCGAACTCACAGAGGAGGACATCCAGGAGGACCTCGACCGGCGCAAACCCGGTCAGTCGATGATCACCACGAGTCGAGGCGAGCCCGACGCGGTCTCGATCAAATCCGGCATCCAGGACGGCTACACGACCGGGACGCCGATCGGCCTGGTGATCCAGAACAAAGACGCTCGCTCGGGCAAGTACGAACCCTTCATCACCGCACCGCGGCCGAGCCACGGCGACTTCACCTACTCCGCGAAGTTCGGGACGCGAAACTGGGGCGGCGGCGGCCGCTCGTCGGCCCGCGAGACGGTCAACTGGGTCGCCGCAGGCGCGATCGCGAAGAAACTGCTCGCACTCGAGGGGATCGAACTCAAGGCACACGTCAACCAGATCGGCGAGGTCGAAGCGCCCGACGTGAGCTTCGAGGAGCTCGTCGAACACAGCGAGGAGAACGACGTCCGGTGTGCACACCCCGAGACGGCCGAGAAGATGCAGGAACTGATCGAGGAGTACCAGCAGGAAGGAGACTCGATCGGCGGCAGCATCTACTTCGAGGCGCGGGGCGTTCCGGTCGGACTCGGCGCGCCGCGGTTCGACTCGCTGTCGGCGCGGCTTGGCCAGGCGATGATGGCGATTCCGGCCGCGACGGCCTTCGAGTTCGGACTGGGACGGGAGGCCCGCGAGTACACGGGCAAGGAGCGAAACGACGACTGGGAGTTCGGCCCCGGAGGCGACCCGAAACCCATCGAGAACGACCACGGCGGCATCCAGGGTGGGATCTCGAGTGGCGAACCGATCTACGGCGAGGTCACGCTCCACGCGCCAACGTCGATCCCGAAGAGTCAGCAGACGGTCGACTGGGAGACCGGCGAGGTCAAAGAAGAGAAAGTGATCGGTCGCCACGACCCCGTGTTGCCGCCCCGTGGCGTACCGGTCGTCGAGGCGATGCTCGCGCTGACGCTCGTCGACTTCATGCTGCTTTCGGGTCGCATCAACCCGGACCGCGTCGACGGAACGCCGGGGAAGTACGATACGGACTACCACCCGAGTAATCCGCGAAACGAGTAGCGTCGCCGATCGAAACCAGATATTCTTCCGTTCGAAGCGGACCGCTCGACTCTCGTTCAGCCGATAGTGTCTTATTTTGAACGAGATCCGTGTATATTCACATTATCAAAAACGGTCAATAGCACAAGGACGTCCATTCTTCACGAAAGATCCTTGGTAATGTATAGCAAAGGCTTTAGGTTCGGTAGAGCAAAATTCCGCATACCGCTGGCCCACAGGGCCACAACCTTACCTATGAGCGACGATGAACTCATCTGGCGAATCGCAGGTGGTTCCGGAGACGGAATCGACTCGACGAGCCAGAACTTCGCGAAAGCGCTGATGCGCTCGGGTCTGGACGTCTTTACCCACCGACACTATCCGTCACGGATTCGCGGTGGCCACACGTACGTCGAGATCCGCGCAGCAGACCACGAGGTACAGTCACGGGGAGACGGCTACAACTTCCTCCTCGCGCTGGGCGACTCCTTCGCCCGCAACCCACAGGAGGAGGCCTTCTACGGCAACGAGGAGATCAAGCCCCTCTCGGAGAACTTAGACGACATGCGCGAGGGCGGCGTCATCGTCTACGACGAGGGGCTGTTGAGCGAAGAGGACGTCGCAGAACTCGACCTCGAGAAGCGTGCCGAGGAGAACGACTGGCACGTCTATCCGCTCGACCTGCGCTCGCTCGCGAGAGAGCACGGCCGCGAGGTCATGCGCAACACCGCCGGCGTCGGAGCGACGGCGGCGTTGCTCGAGATGGACCTAGAGCACATCGAGGACCTGATGGAAGACGCCATGGGTGGCGAGGTCCTCGAGGCCAACCTCGAGATCCTCCACGAGGCCTACGAGACGGTTCGCGACGAGTACGACTTCACGCACGACCTGCGCGCGCCCTCGGGCGAGCACGAGCGAGAGCAGGCGCTGTTGTCGGGATCGAACGCGATCGCCTACGGTGCCATCGACGCTGGCTGTCGGTTCATCGCCGGCTACCCGATGACGCCGTGGACGGACGTCTTCACCATCCTCTCGCAGAACTTCCCCGACATGGGCGGCATCGCCGAGCAGGTCGAAGACGAGATCGCTGCCGCGGCGCTCGCACTCGGTGCGAGCCACGCCGGCGCGAAGGCCATGTCCGGGTCGTCCGGCGGTGGCTTCGCGCTGATGAGCGAACCCCTCGGTCTCGCGGAGATGACCGAGACGCCGCTCGTCCTGGTCGAGGCGATGCGAGCGGGTCCCTCGACGGGGATGCCGACGAAGCCGGAGCAGGGCGACCTGGAACACGTCCTCTATACGAGCCAGGGCGACTCCTCGCGAGTCGTCTTCGCACCCGGCAACGTCGCGGAGGCGTACGACCAGACGCGGATGGCCTTCCACGTCGCCTACGAGTACCAGATCCCGGTGATCGTCATCTACGACCAGAAGCTCAGCGGCGAGAACACGAACGTCGACGTGAGCTTCTTCGACCGCGAACCCGAGCCGACACTCGGCTCGACGCTCACCGAGGAGGAACTCCGCGAGGCGGCACACGACGCCTCCGGCAAGTTCCAGCGGTTCCAGCACGACGTCGAGGACGGCGTCAGTCCGCGCTCGTTGCCCGGTCAGAAAGACGGGCGCTACCTCGCGACGGGTAACGAACACAGTCCCGTCGGACACATCAGCGAGGACCCGGACAACCGCGTCTACCAGATGGAACGTCGCCTCGAGAAACTCGAGGCGATCCGCGAGGAACTCGACGAGGAACACGACTCCCAGCAGACGTACTTCGGCGACGAGACGGCCGACTTCGGTATCGTCACGTGGGGCTCCTCGCAGGGTGCCGTCGAGGAAGCTGTCGCCCGTCTGAACGAGCAAGGACACTCGGTAAAGGGCGTCGGCGTCTCCGACATGATGCCGTTCCCCGAAGCGGAGATGACGGAGTTCCTCGAAAGCGTCGACGAGGCGATGATCGTCGAGATGAACGCGACGGCCCAGTTCCGTGGGCTGATGCAGAAAGAACTCGGCCGGTACGGCGAGAAGCTGAGCAGCCTGCTGAAGTACAACGGCGAGCCGTTCGAACCCGCCGAAATCGTCGAGGGCTACGAACTCAACGTCGACGGGGCGGACGAGGAACCGACCGCACAGGTACGCATCGAACCTGCCGCAGGTGACTAACTCATGAGTGCATTCAACGCAATCGGAGAAGACCGCGAGATCGACCGCGACGAGTTCACGCCCGGGGTCGAGCCGCAGCCGACCTGGTGTCCGGGCTGCGGTGACTTCGGCGTCCTCAAGGCGCTGAAACAGGCGCTTCCCGAACTCGGCCTGACGCCCGACGAAGTGCTGACGGTGACCGGAATCGGCTGTTCGGGCAAGCTGAACAGCTACCTCGACACGTACGGCTTCCACACCATCCACGGCCGGTCACTGCCCGTCGCTCGCGCCGCCAAACTCGCCAACGACGGCCTCGAAGTGATCGCCGCGGGTGGCGACGGCGACGGCTACGGTATCGGTGGGAACCACTTCATCCACACGGCGCGGGAGAACCACGACATGACCTACATCGTGTTCAACAACGAGGTCTTCGGCCTGACGAAAGGCCAGACCTCGCCCACCTCGCCGAAAGGTCACAAGTCCAAGACCCAGCCACACGGGAGCGCCAAGTCGCCGCTTCGGCCCCTGTCGACGTCGCTGAACGCCGGCGCGACGTACGTTGCACGCACCGCTGCCGTCAACCCGAACCAGGCCAAAGAGATCATCAAGGAGGCCATCGAACACGACGGCTTCGCCCACGTGGACTTCCTCACGCAGTGTCCGACCTGGAACAAGGACGCACGCCAGTACGTCCCGTACGTCGACGTCCAGGAGTCCGAGGACTACGACTTCGACGTCCACGACCGTCGCGAGGCCGCCGAGATGATGTTCGAGACCGAGAGCGCCCTCTACGAGGGAACTGTCCTCACCGGACGCTACTACGTCAACGAGGACCGCCCGTCCTACCAGGAGGAGAAACAGAAGCTGGGCGACGTGCCCGACGAGCCGCTGGCCGAGCGATACTTCGACGACGACTACGAGTGGGAACGCAGCTACGACCTGCTCGAGCGTCACAAGTAACGCTGGCGAACGACCCCCGGTCGACCTCGTTTTTTGTTTCGACGACTCCTCGTCTTCGTTGATCGCGGTGACGGTCGAACCAGCGAGATCGCACCGTCGACGCGCCGACCGCCGACTCGTTCAGAATCGCTGAAACGACGACGACAAATCGCACGACGGGCGGGGGTTTTCGGTCGAGGTGTCGGCGTTTTCGAATACAAAAGATATTTTTCCGACCCGGCAAAATATAACGACATGAGTAGCCGATCTACAGAGGACCGCATCCTCGACGTTCTAGAGGAGGATGCCCAGGCGTCCTACGCCGAGATCGCAGATCGGGCGGACGTCTCGAAGCCGACGGTTCGAAAGTACATCAAACAACTCGAGGACGACGGCGTCATCGTCGGATACTCGGCGGACGTCGACCCGAAGAAACTCTCGAGTCAGACCATCGCCATGGTCGGGATCGACGTCGCCAGCGAACGGTACGTCGAGGCGACGAAAGCCCTCAAGCAGCTCGACGAAGTCGAGGCGCTCTACAGTTCGAGCGGGGACCACATGCTGATGGCCGAAGTGCGCGCCGCCGACGGCGACGAACTCGGTGCGATCATCTCCGAGGAAATTCTCGAGATCGACGGCGTCACCGCTGCCCACCCCTCGTTTCTGCAAGAACGACTCAAGTGACGTAGCGACGACGAACCGGACCGGATCGGCACCGTCGAACTCGGCGAGCGCGTCGCCGGAAGCCCCGGAGTTTTGGCCGGTGACACCGTCTGTTCGTGTATGCCGAGCTACGAACGCGAGACGCGCGTCCGTGCCCCGCTCGAGGACGTCTGGGAGTTTCACTCACGCATCGAGGGACTCGAGGCGCTGACCCCGGAGTGGCTGGCGCTTCGCGTCGAGTCGGTGATCGGTCCCGACGGCGAGTCGAACCCGGAGATTCTCGAGGCAGGCGCGGAGGTGGCACTGTCGATGCAGCCGTTCGGCGTGGGGCCGCGCCAGCACTGGACGTCGCTGATCACGGAGCGCGAACGAACCGACGGGACGGCGTACTTTCGTGACGAGATGGTCGACGGTCCGTTCGATCGGTGGATCCACACCCACGCGTTCTACGCCGACGGCGAGCAGACGATCGTCCGCGACCTGGTCGAGTACGAACTCCCGATGGGCGAACTCGGTGGCGCACTCGCACCGTTCTCGCGGGTCGGATTCGATCCGATGTTTCGCTACCGCCACCGGAAAACGCGGGAGGAACTCGAGGGACGTGTCCGCGCGTGATTGTGGCTGGACGCCGTAATCGGGCGCTCGGTTGCTTCGACCGATCGTGACGGGCGACGGTGATCGCTGTACGGCATATTAACACATAATATTGTAAGCATCTACTATACGCAAGCGTTATGTAGTGCCGTTCGGTACCGTGGTACAATATGGCAAAGCAGACGATGAGAGACGTGAGTCACACACCACCGAACGGCGAGTCCGTGACGAACGTCTGGGATCGAGGTCGACGCACCGAGAACGAATAACGGAAGAAACACTCCTCGAATCGAACGGTCGAGTCCTACCGCAGCCTTGCGGCCGGTAGTCGACTCCCTCTGGTGCCGCGAGAAGTAGCAACGGCCTCGAGGCCGACGATTACCGCCGTTCGAAACGGTGCAAGACGACGTCGGAGTCGTCGTCCCACTCGAAGTTGTCGTGTGCTCGCTCGAGGACCTGCCGGTACTCCTCGAGTCCCGACATTCCCTCGGCGCGGGCGTCGTCGTCGGTCAGGTCGCCGAGCGTGCGGTCTGTCACCTCGACCACCTCGAACGTGACGTCGTCGATGGTGAACGTGTCGCCTTCCTCGGCGTACTGCTGGCCGCGGTGGATCTGCGTCACCTCGCCCTCGAGCGCCTGCGTTCGCATCCGATCGCTGGGCAACAGAGTGTCGGGTTCGAGTTCGCTCATGATCGTCCGTTCGGCTCGTCCGGGCAAAACCGTTGGGTTCGGGGAGGGCGCTTCCGGGAGTTTCGACCCGCCCTCACGTCTCGAGGACCTCGACGAGGTTGCCCTCGGGGTCGCGGAGAAACAGGATGGTCGTCCCGCTCTCGGTCGTCCGGGGCTCGCTCAGCGTCTCGACGTCCGCAGGGAGGCCGTCGTAGAAGGCCGCGACGTCGTCGACGACGAATCCGACGTGTTTCGCGCCGGGCTGGTTGATCGCGTCCGCCGTACAGTTCGACCCCTCGGGATCGTACTCGACGAGTTCGACGCGGACGCTTCCGCCGTCGAGGTGGGCGAACCTGCCCGTCGCGCCCACGACGCCGACGCCGTCGGCGAACGCCTCGCCGGAGACGGTGAAACGATCGAGGACGTCGAAGCCGAGCACGTCGCGGTAGAACGCGAGGACCTCCTCGAGGTCGGTCACGGTCACGCCGACGTGGTGGGCAGTAAGTTCGGTCATGCGTGGCGTCGCGGGGGCGACCGAAAAAAACGCTTCGTCTCGAACGGCAAGGGGACTCCAGTCTGCGGCCGTCCTGATACTGCCGAACGACACGGTTCGGCCGTCGATCGTACTCGAGACGCCGCCGCTGGCTGTGACAGACGTCGAGACGCGATCGAATGGGTACCGTCGTAGTGTGAGTTTCTCGACAGGCCGTCGATCAGAATCCCCATACGTACCGCTACTCAATACGTTACGGTATGCGCCACACCTTCCTCGTCGTTATCGTCGCTGCGGGACTCGTCCTCGCGGGCTGTGCCGGGGCTCCGACCGACGCCGACGTCGATCCGACGACCGACAGCGACGGAGGGACGGGTTCGCAGTCCGATCCGGTAGACGGCGAACTCGAGATCCACCACCTCGACGTCGGGCAGGCGGACGCGACGCTGTTGATTACGCCCGCCGACGAGACGGTGCTCGTCGACACGGGCGACTGGCGAGACGACGGCGAGGACGTCGTCGCCTCCCTCGAGCGGCTTGGAATCGACAGGGTCGACCACCTCGTCACGACCCATCCCGACGCGGACCACGTCGGCGGCCACGCGGCCGTCATCGATCACGTCGAGGCGAACGGCGACGGCGTCGGCGCGGTCTACGATCCCGGAATCGTCCGCACGACCGCGACCTACGACCAGTACCTGGACGCGGTCGAACGCCACGACGTGCCCCTCTACGAGGTCCGGGAGGGGGACGAACTACCCATCGAGGGAATCCAGGCGACGGTACTGAGTCCGCCCGAGGGCGGGGCCGACCCCCGCGGCGACGGGATCGTGCTCGCGATCGAGTTCGGCTCGTTCAGGTACCTGACGACCGGCGACGCCGAGTCCGACGTCGAACGACGGCTCGTCGACGACTGGAGCCACGAACTCGCGGCCGACGTCTACCAGGCCGGCCACCACGGGTCGTCGACGAGTTCGACCCCGCCGTTTCTGGACGCCGTCTCGTCCGAGGTCGTCGTGATCTCGAGCGCCCTCGACAGCCAGTACGGCCACCCCCACGACGAGGTGCTCGCGGCCTTCGCCGAGCGCGGGATCGAGACCTACTGGACCGCCGTCCACGGCGACGTCGTCGTGACGACCGACGGCGAGGATGTCGACGTCGAGACGGAGCGATCGGGACCGACGGACGCTACGGCCTTGCTCGAGCGCAAGCACGAGGCCGCGTCGGCCTCGCTGGGTCGACCGCCGATTGATGTGACTGGAGTCCCTACGGGTGGCCGATGACCGAATCCGCGACCGCGGTCCTCGATCGGATCGTCGACGAACAGAAGGCGGTCTTGCTGCTCGAGTCGGCCGACCGCGTCGTCGACGAACTGGTGGTCAACGTCGAGACGCTGCCGGAAGTCGGGCGACGCGAGGGCGCGGTGTTCGACGTCTCGATCGACGACGGATCGCTCGTCGAGGCGACCTACCGACCGGAGGAGACGCGAGAACGGCGCGAAACTGCCAGAGAGCGGTTCGACCGGCTCTCGGAGCGGCTGGACGAGTGATCGCGGCGGGTTCGGGTTGTCAGGGCGACGATGCGTTGCCGTCACTCACTGGAGACGCATCGATACCGCATCGACCGATCGGTCGAACGAGATAATCCTTGTGCTCACATATTCTGGATCTTTATTACCAACCTTGATGCGTCCTGACGTGGTCGTAGCAGTAACTGCATGGCATCGTTCGAAGGGACGGAGAAGACGGCCGCAATCTGCGAACAGTGTGGCTCCATCTTCGCAGCGCGGCTGTGGCCGGACGGAACGGTTCGTCCGATCGGAACCGGAGAGAGGTGCCCCTGTGGCAGCGAGCGGTTTCGACTCGTCGAATGAGCGCGTCACGGTCGTACGGCCCGCTTGGGCACCGTAGCCTGTGTGGGCGTGTCTACTCGAGGCGAGAGCGTCGCCGAACCGGCAGGTCGTGGTCGCCGACCGACCCGGTAACAGCGTTCAAGAAGTCATAAATCCTTCCTCCGGTACCCACAAGATATGGACGCCTACGAGTTGATCACGCGAAACGCCGAGGAGGTCGTCACCGACGAGGAGGTCCGTGAGCTCGCGGCCGAACCCGAGGGAAAGCGGGTCTACGTTGGCTACGAGCCCTCCGGCGTGCTCCACCTCGGCCACCTGCTCACCGCGAACAAGCTCATCGACTTGCAGGAGGCCGGCATGGACGTCGTCGTCCTGCTCGCGGACGTCCACGCCTACCTCAACGGCAAGGGTACGTTCGAGGAGATCCGCGAGACGGCAGAACAGATGCGCGCCCAGTTTCTCGCCTACGGGCTCGACGAGGAGCGCACGGAGTTCGTCTACGGCTCAGAGTACCAGCTCGACGAGGAGTACACGCTCGACTTGCACACCCTCGAGCTCGCGACGACGCTCAACCGCGCCCAGCGGGCGATGGCCGAACTCCAGAGCGGCGAGGCAGCGAAAGTCAGCCACGTCGTCTACCCGCTGATGCAGGCGCTGGACATCGAGTACCTCGACCTGGACCTCGCCGTCGGCGGACTGGACCAGCGGAAGGTCCACATGCTCGCCCGCGAGGAACTGCCCGAACTCGGCTACGAGGTCCGCCCCTGCCTGCACACGCCCATCCTCGCGGACCTGACGACGGGCGTGGGCAAGATGTCCTCGAGCGAGGGCGTCACGATCTCGATGGAGGACTCGACCGAGGAGATCGAACAGAAGGTCAACTCGGCTTTCTGTCCGCCGACGCGCGATCCGGAACCGGACGAAGACGGCAACGAGCGCGAGAATCCCGTCCTCGAGCTGTTCGAGTACCACGTCTTCCCGCGGTTCGAGTCTGTCACCGTCGAGCGCCCCGAAAAGTACGGCGGCGACCTCACCTACGACGACTACGAGGAGCTCGCGGCCGACCTCGAGTCCGGCGAACTCCACCCTGCCGACGCCAAGAGCACGCTCGCGACGTACCTCGACGAACTGATCGCCCCTGGCCGCGAGAAGCTCCGCGAGTTTCGCGACTGATACTGCCGGACAACAGTCACTGAACACTCGATCACGTCTCACGTCCCGTCGCCGCTGGCGACGGCCGTTCGAGTGCGATCGATGTGTGAATCGTTTTGTCCAGTAGTATGAGAACGACTGTCGCGTCGACCCGTTCGATTCAAGGGCGTTCGCTTCCCTCTCGAGGGCATGAACGAGACGCGCCGACGGATCCTCGAGGCGCTCGCGGACGGCCCCGTCGCGGGACCCACGCTGGCCGACTCGCTCGACGTCTCCAGGGCGGCCGTCTGGAAGCACGTCGAAGAACTGCGCGAGGCGGGCTTCGAAATCGAGAGCGGTCCCGGCGGGTACGAACTCGTCGACGTGACGGAGTACAACGGACCGGCGATCGAGTACGGCCTCGAGGCCCCGTTCTCGGTCGAGTACCACGAGACGATCGGCAGCACGAACGACCGGGCGCGCGAACTGGCGACCGAGGGCGTCGCGGACGTTGTCGTCGTCGCGAACGAACAGACCGGCAGTCGCGGCCGACTCGAGCGGCAGTGGACCGCGCCGCCGGGCGGCGTCTGGGCGAGTCTCGTCTGTCGGCCGACCGTCCCGCCCGCTCGAGCGCCGCTGTTTACGCTCGCTGCGGCCGTCGCAATCGCGCGCGCGGCGCGAGAGGCCGGCGTCGACGCCCGCATCAAGTGGCCGAACGACGTCGTCGTTCCGGTCGGCGACGAGGGCGACTACCAGAAGCTAGCGGGAATCCTGACGGAGATGGAAGCCGAGACCGACCGGATCGCGTGGCTGGTCGTCGGCATCGGCGTCAACGCGGACGTCGACGGCGACGCGCTCCCCGAGAGTGCGACCAGCATCCGCGAGGAAGTCGGTGAGTTCGATCGCCGGGTGTTCGTCCAGCACCTGCTCGAGGAGTTCGACGCCTTTCGCGACCTCGAGGGAGTGATCCCGGCGTGGCGCGAACTGGCGCTGACGATCGGCCAGCGCGTCCGGGTGGACCTGCCGGACGGAGAACTCGTCGGCGACGCGGTCGACGTCACGGAGTCCGGCGCGCTCGTCGTCGAGGTAGGCGACGAACGTCGGCAGGTGTCGGCGGGCGACTGCGAACACCTTCGACCGACGTAGCGACGTAGTAACTATTCTGCGCTTGCGCGCGCGTTAACGGGCGGTTCGTCCTGCTCTCGCTCTCTCTCGTCGACCCGAACCGTGAGCACCGGCACTGGCGAGGAGCGCACGACGCGTTCGGTGACGCTGCCGAGTAACAGTCGGTCGATGCCGCCGCGGCCGTGTGTCCCCATCACGACGAGGTCACACCGGTCGGACGAGGCCGTCTGGACGATGACCCGACTCGGCGATCCCTCGAGAACGTCCGTCTCGACGGGGACGTCACCCGCGAGTTCCTCGACCCGGCCGACGGCCGCCTCGCCTTCCTCGCGCAAGGTGTCGCTGATACCGTCCCAGGCGGTCTCCATCGGCAACCCACCGTAGCTCGCCACGTCGACGACGTACACCGCTTTGATCGTCGCGTCGTGGGCCCTCGCGAGATCGACCGCGTACTCGACGGCGCGTTCGACCTCCGTCGATCCGTCGGTCGGGACGAGGATAGTGTCGTACATCGTGCTATCGTATGACATACTATCGCGAACTATAATAAGTATTGCCGCGCAAAAATCTCACACGGCGCGGTAACACGGGATTACGGGCGGCTGGCCACCGAGTATCGGGAATCAGGCGACAACTTCTCGAACGTCGTCGACGCTCGCCCGCCTGACGACCGCCCGTACGGGATCGCGCGCACCGGTGAGGTTGTCCGAGTCGCCGTCCAGGATCGTCAGTCGCGCTCGCTTGCCCGGTTCGACGACGCCGTACTCGAGGTCGGCGATCTCGGCCCCGTTGACCGTCGCCATCCGGAGGACGTCGCGGGCCGACAGCTCCGACAGCTTCGAGAGGAACTCCATCTCGCGGAACATCGACGGGGAGTTGAGCATGACGTTGTCGGTCCCGAGCGCGACGGTCGTCCGCTCTACGAGGTCCTCGACGGGCGGCAGACCGACGTCCGTGACGAGGTTCGATCGCGGGCAGACGACGACCGGAACGTGGCCGTCCTCGATTCGATCGAGGTGAGCCGGTTCGGGGTGGACGACGTGGACGAGGAAGTCGGGCTCGAGGTCGAGCGCCGGGTCGACGTCGCTCGAGTCCGCCTCGCCGGCGTGGATGCCGAAGGGTTTGCCCGCCTCCCGCGTGGCCGCCCGCTCGGCGTCGAAGACGTCGTCGTTCGCCCCGCTCGCACCGAACCCGTCGCCCGCTCGCATCGCCTCGGCCGACTCGCGGGCGAACGCGAACGCGTCGATCTCGAGGCCGCTCGCCGCCTCGCGCAGCAGTCGGACGCCGTCGACGTCGCCCTCGCGGAAGTCGAGACAGGCCGCCGTCCCGCCACGGGACATGAAGCGAAGCGACCGACGCATCGCCTCGATCAGTTCCTCCCGCGTGGCGTCCCGGAGCAGTCGGTGTTTGAGCCCGTCCGGCGGGGCGACGAGTTCCTCGAGCGAGAGGCCGCCCCCGGCTTCTTTCGCGATCGAGTCGCCGACGTGCGTATGGGCGTTGACGAACGCCGGCAGGACGATGTCGTCGCTGTCGACGGGTTCCTCCTCGATCCGGTCGATGCGTCCCTCGTCGTCGACGATCACTCGCCCCTCGACTGGCTCGAGTTCTCGGCCCCTGAGGATCGTCCCGGCGCGTTCCATACGCTCGCTTGCGAGGGGAGCGTCTTGAACCGTTCGCGTTGGCACCGTCGTCCTCACGATCACTCGAGGAACTGGTCGAGCGTCGCGTAGAGGCCGTCGCGCGTCTCGCTCACCAGCGAGCCGTCGATGTCCAGCCCGAGGACGTCAACCGCGGCGCGGCCGACCCGTTCGCGGACGTCTGCCGGCGAGTAGACGCCGAGTCGCCACTGGGAGTACTGGGCCGCCCGCAGCGCGTCGACCAGCGGCGACTGGTGGCCCAGCCGGCGGATTTCGCCGTTGACGACCACCCGACTCGTCGACTCGGTCATCGACGGCCGATCCGGCACGTCGAGGACGACGTGTGCCTCGTCCAGTTCCGCAGCGTCCGCGATCTCGCGTTCGAACTCGCGGATCGAGTCGTGGTCGGCCTCGATGATGCCGCCGGGTACGTCGTCGATCTCCGCCCAGACCGCCCGCTTGTACAGGTCCCGCTCGTCGAGCCGCCGCGAGAACTCGGTCGTCGCCTCGTGAGAGCGCAAGGTGACGATCAGGTCGTGGTCGTCCATCCGCTGGAGCGTCGCCGCGTCGACCGCGCCGGACTCGAGGAGTCGCTCGCTCGCTCGTCGGAGGATCGCCTTGCTGATCCGGGCGACGCTGTGGTTGTAGACCGTCGGGTTCATCAGCGCCCGCGCGACGAGCAAGCTCTCGGCGGTCTGGACGTTCCCCTCGCCCAGTACGAGTTCGTCGTCGACGAAGGTCAGTTCGCGCACGAGTCGGCCGTGGTCGATCGTGCCGTAGGGAACGCCCGTGTGGTGGGCGTCTCGCACGAGGTAGTCCATCCGGTCGACGTCGAGTTCGCCCGAGACGACCTGGCCGAACCGCCCCTCGCCCGCGACCAGATCCGCCACCGCGTTCGGATCGAGGTCGTGGTCGCACAACACGTCCCCGACCTGCCCGGACGCCAGCAGGGCGTGGACGTCGTCGTGGTACCTGCCCGTCCGTCGGTACGTGAGGTCCTCCAGGTTGTGGCTGAACGGTCCGTGCCCGACGTCGTGGAGGAGCGCGGCCGCCCGGACGCGCTCGGCCTGTCGCCCCTCGACGCCGAATCCCTCGAGTGCCTCACACGCGAGGTGATAGACGCCGAGGCTGTGTTCGAACCGCGTGTGGTTCGCTGACGGGTAGACCAGCGACACGGTTCCGAGCTGTGAGATCCCCCGGAGTCGCTGGACAGCCGGCGTATCGAGGAGGTCTCGAGCGACCCCGTCGATTTCGATGTGGTCGTGGACGCTGTCCTTGATGATCTTCATTGCCGGGGTTTCGGCCGAATCCTACAAAAACGGTCGCCTGCACTCGAGTGCGTCAGTTCCGTCCGTCGGCGTCGGTCTCGAGTTCGACCAGTTCCAGCGACCGGTCGAGGTGACAGACGTCGTGGGGCGGATCGCCGACGATCTCGGCGATGCGATACTCCTCGTCGAAGGAGATGCCGTCGGGTTCGCAGTATTCGTGGCTCGGACACTCGACGTAGGGACAGGGCCCCTGCAGGCTCGCTTTGCTCCCGGCGAAGGCTCCTTTCGAAGGGATGTTCGCTCTGACCGAGACGGGTTCGACCTCGACGGCGCGGACGCCGCCGTCGTGCATCGCACATTCGAGGGTCTGTGCGTTCTCGCGGACGTCGGTGATGCGGTACCGGGTACCGGGAGAGAGGTTGAGACACTGGCTCCGGTAGGGACAGCCAGCGCAGGCGTCGGCCTCGCCGTGGTAGACGAACTCGGTGTCGGGTTCGGCCAGGCGAGTACCGATGAGGGTGACGGTCGACATACGAGTGGATTCTCGTCGAGTGCGGTTAAGGCTCACGTCGTCCAGTGAGCTCGTCGAGACGTTCGAAGTAGCGCTCGCGAGGGACCTGGTAGAGGTCGCGATAGTCGATCTCACCGTCGTCGAACTGGCGGGCGAGCGAGACGGCACGCTCGAGGGCCTTCTCCCGACTCGAGAATCGGTCCGCCTCGAGGGAGACGTCCGGCTCGAGGTAGAGCGTGACGTACCAGTTTTCGTCGAAAACGTGATCGGCAGGATTGACGCCCGGACGGCGAGAGCGTTTCCCCTGGGTGAGATACAGCGTCGGGAGGCAGGGCGCGGGGAAGTCGTCGGCGTTGAAGACGTCGGGCCGGTAGGCCAGGACGCTCCGGCCGTCGTCCTCGTCGCTCCAGACGACCCACCCGTCAGGGAGATCTGCGAAGTCGGTCATGCAGGGTAGTAGGGACGGCGTCGTTATATCCCCTGTCGTCTCGCGCATTGGAGCGCGCGCGAGCACGACCGGATCATTCCAGCCGATCATTTATACGTACCGGGACCCCACGGCCGGTGTGATATGCATTCACAATCTACGATTCTGTCAGATCGGTATCGAAATTTGCTCCTGGTAAATACCTTTTGGGGCCAGATTTAAGTATGTGGATTACTCACTCATTAAATACTATCGATATCCGTTCGCCGGATCGAACCACACCGCACCACTCCGCGCTCGTCCCCAGCGCGACGTCGTCTGCCGTCGATCAGGTCGGTACCAGGCAGAGTGGCGATAGTTCAGACATGACCCGCAACCCGACGCCGCCCGAGCGGACCCACACTCTTCGACGCGTGTCCCCACGAAGAGTCGCCGGTCCGGGGTTCGAACGGTCGTGGGACGGATTTCGACAGCCAGTCGGCCAGTCGTCATCGCGACGAGGTCGACCGGACAGCGTTCCGAAGAGGGAACTCCGTTCGCTTCGGAAGCGGCGCGCAGAACGGACGGGGACGGGGGAACGACAACTGGCAATGATACCATGAACGGTGACATCGAGACGCTCGAGAACATAAGCAACGCATACAAGGAGTCGATGCCCGCGGACCTGCGGGAGACCAAGAGCTTCGACTGGTACCTCGAGGAGCTCTACGAAGACCCGAAGGTCGCCCGCAACGCCCACCAGCGCGTCGCGGACATGTTCGACTACTACGGGACCAGCTACGACGAGACCGAAGGCGTCGTCGAGTACCAACTCGCCTCCGACGACCCACTCAACGACGGCGAGAACACGTTCTACGGGAAGGTAATTCACCAGTCGATCCACGAGTTCGTCAACAAGGTCAAATCCGGCGCCCGCCGGCTCGGGCCGGAACGACGGATCAAGCTCCTGCTCGGTCCCGTCGGCTCCGGGAAGTCCCACTTCGACAAGCAGGTCCGGCGGTACTTCGAGGACTACACGCTCCGCGAAGACGGTCGCATGTACACCTTCCGCTGGACGAATCTATGTGAGGTCATCGACGACCAGGACCCGTCGGACGACACCGTCCGCTCGCCGATGAACCAGGATCCGCTCGTCCTCTTGCCACTCGAGCAGCGCCAGTCGGTCATCGACGACTTAAACGAGCGACTCGACGCCCCCTACACGATCCAGAACGAGCAGAGTCTCGATCCCGAAAGCGAGTTCTACATGGATCGGCTGCTCGCCCACTACGAGGACGACCTCGAGACGGTCCTGCGCAACCACGTTGAGATCGTCCGCCTCGTCGCAGACGAGAACAAACGGCAGTGTCTCGAGACGTTCGAGCCCAAGGACAAGAAAAACCAGGACGAGACCGAACTGACCGGCGACGTCAACTACTCGAAGATCGCGATCTACGGTGAGTCCGACCCGCGAGCGTTCGACTACTCCGGGGCGTTCTGTAACGCGAACCGCGGGGTGTTCTCCGGCGAGGAGCTGCTGAAACTCCAGCGGGAGTTCCTCTACGACTTCCTGCACGCCACCCAGGAGATGACGATCAAGCCCAAGAACAACCCGCGGATCGACATCGACCAGGTGATCGTCGGGCGGACGAACATGCCCGAGTACAAGGACAAAAAAGGCGACGAGAAGATGGAGGCGTTCAACGACCGCACCAAGCGGATCGACTTCCCGTACGTCCTCTCGTACGAAGACGAGGCGCTCATCTACAACAAGATGCTCAACAACGCCGACGTCCCCGACATCAACGTCGAGCCCCACACCCTCGAGATGGCGGGCCTGTTCGGCGTGCTCACCCGGATCGAAGAACCCGACACCGAGACGATCGACCTGCTCTCGAAGGCGAAAGCCTACAACGGCGAGATCGACGAGGGCGACGACATCGACGTGAAGAAACTGCGCGAGGAGGCCGAACAGAAGGCGGAGATCGGCGAGGGCATGGTCGGCGTCTCGCCTCGCTTTATCGGCGACGAGATCGCCGAGGCGATCATGGACTCGAAACACCGTGGTCGTGGCTTCCTCTCGCCGCTTACGGTGTTCAACTTCTTCGAGGAGAACCTGGAACACCACGGCTCGATCCCCGAGGAGAACTTCGAGCAGTACTACCGCTACCTCGAGACGGTCCGCGAGGAGTACCGCGAGCGGGCCATCGAGGACGTCCGCCACGCGCTGGCCTACGACATCGACGAGATCCAGCGCCAGGGTGAGAAGTACATGGACCACGTGATGGCCTACATCGACGACGACACCATCGAGGACGAACTCACCGGTCGCGAGCAGGAGCCCGACGAGACGTTCCTCCGAAGCGTCGAGGAGAAACTCAACGTGCCCGAAGACCGCAAGGACGACTTCCGCCAGGAAGTGTCGAACTGGGTCTCCCGGCGCGCCCGCGAGGGGGACACCTTCAACCCGCAGGACAACGAGCGCCTGCGCCGCGCACTCGAGCGCAAGCTCTGGGAGGACAAGAAACACAACATCAACTTCTCCGCGCTCGTGAGCGCAAACGAGTTCGACGACGACGAACGCTCCTCGTGGATCGACGCGCTGATGGAGCAGGGGTACTCCGAGGAGGGCGCAAAGGAGGTCCTCGAGTTCGCCGGTGCGGAGGTCGCGAAAGCGGAGATCGAAGACTAGCATGACCGGTGAGGAGTACGTTCGCGACGCCGACCGCACCCTGGAGGAGACCTACGAGGAGCCGATGAGCCTCGCGGCGTACGTCGACCGGATCTTCGAGAACCCGACGATCGCCTCCCACGCCTCGAAGTACTTGCTCGAGGCGATCGAAGCCGCCGGAACCCGGACCGTCGTCGAGGAAGGCGAGGAGAAACAGCGGTACCGCTTCTTCGACGACCCGTACAACGACGGCGAGCACGCGATCCTCGGCAACACCGAGGTCCTGAACGGGTTCGTCGACGACCTGCGATCGATCGCCGCGGGTCGCGGGAAAGACGAGAAGATCATCTGGTTCGAGGGGCCGACGGCCACGGGCAAGTCGGAGCTGAAACGCTGTCTCGTCAACGGTCTCCGCGAGTACTCGAAGACGCCCGAGGGGCGACGGTACACCGTCGAGTGGAACGTCCAGAGCGCAGACGCCGACTCCCGGGGACTGAGCTACGGCGGCGACCCCACCGCGACCGACGACGAGAACTGGTACGAGAGTCCCGTTCAGGCTCACCCGCTGTCGGTGTTCCCCGAGGAGATCCGTACGGACTTACTCGAGGAACTGAACGACCAACTCGACGACCACGTCCCGATCGAAGTCGACGCCCGCCTCGATCCCTTCTCACGGGAGGCCTACGACTTCCTCGAGGAACGGTACCGCCGGCAGGGCGAGGAGGGGCTGTTCTCGGCGATCACTGACGAGAACCACCTGCGGGTGAAAAACTACGTCGTCGACGTCGGCCAGGGCGTCGGCGTCCTCCACTCGGAAGACGACGGCCCGCCCAAAGAGCGACTCGTGGGCTCGTGGATGCACGGCATGCTCCAGGAACTCGACTCGCGTGGCCGGAAGAACCCGCAGGCCTTTTCCTACGACGGCGTGCTCTCGCAGGGAAACGGTGCGCTGACGATCGTCGAGGACGCCGCCCAGCACGCCGACCTCCTGCAGAAGCTGCTGAACGTCCCCGACGAGTCGTCGGTCAAACTCGACAAGGGCATCGGGATGGACGTCGACACCCAGTTGCTGATCATCTCGAATCCCGACCTCGAGGCCCAGCTCAACCAGCACGCAGATCGCAACGGCATGGATCCGCTGAAGGCGCTGAAACGCCGCCTCGACAAACACGAGTTTGGCTACCTGACGAACCTCAGCCTCGAGACGGAGCTCATTCGGCGGGAGCTCACCGGCGAGACGGCCGTCTGGGAGGGCGAGGAGTACGACGAACTCGAGGCGAAGATCCGCGAACCGGTGACGGTGACGGTCAAAGACGCCGCGGACGACCTCAGAGAGCGGGAGTTCGCCCCGCACGCGCTCGAGGCGGCCGCGCTGTACGCCGTCGTCACGCGACTCACCGACGAGGATCTGCCGTCGGGGCTCGACCTCGTCGACAAGGCGTTGATCTTCGATCAGGGCTTCCTCCAGGAGGGCGACACCCGCCGCGAGAAAGACGAGTTCGACTTCGACGACGGCGCACAGAACGGCGAACACGGCATTCCGGTCACGTACACGCGGGACACGCTCGCGGACCTGCTGCAGACAGACCGCGACCGACACCACCCGGAACTGCCGGTCGAGGACGTCATCATGCCACGTGACGTCCTGAACGCGATGGCGGACGGACTGGGCGACGCGCCCGTCTTCTCGACGGGCGAACGGTCCGAGTTCGAGAACCGCGTGGTGCCAGTGAAAAACCGCATCTTCGATCGACAGGAGGAGGACGTCGTCGAGGCGATCATGCACGACAAACGCGTCGACGAGGACACCGTCGCCGAGTACGTCGAGCACGTCTACGCCTGGGAGACCGACGAACCGCTGTACAACGACCGCGGCGAGCGCGTCGAACCCGACCCGCTGAAGATGAAAGTCTTCGAGGTCGAGCACCTCGGGCGGTTCGCCGAGGAGGCCTACCAGGGTAACCGCCCCCGCGAGAGCGTCCGGCAGTTCCGCCGGGAGAAGGTCATCACCGCGTTGAACCGCCACGCGTGGGAACAGCGCAACGAGGACTTCAGCGTCGAGGACGTCGACCTGACCGCGATTCCGGTGATCAAGACCGTCCTCGAGACCCACGACTGGGACGACGTCCGTCGGACCTTCGAAGACTTCGACCCCCGTCAGTGGGACGACCCGCCAAGCGGGACGGAGACCGAGGCGGTCAAAGAGGACACCATCGAGACGATGAGCGACCTCTTCGACTACACCGAGGCGTCCGCAGAACTGACCAGCAGACACGTCATGGGGCAGGTGAGCTACCGATGGGACTGAGAGACGACCTCGAGCGGTTCCGTGAAGTGGGTGAAAAGCGCCGCGAGGACCTCGCCGACTTCATCCAGTACGGCGACCTCGGGGGGAGCCGTCCCGACGAGATCAACATCCCGGTCAAGATCGTCTCGCTGCCGGAGTTCGAGTACGACCAGCGAGACAAGGGCGGGGTCGGCCAGGGCGACGGCGGGACGCCCGACGTGGGCCAGCCCGTCGGCCAGCCACAGCCCCAGCCCGGCGACGACGACGGCGACGGCGACGAGCCCGGCGAGGACGGCGGCGAGCACGAGTACTACGAGATGGATCCCGAGGAGTTCGCCCAGGAACTCGACGAGGAACTCGGACTCGACCTGGAGCCGAAAGGAAAGCGGGTGATCGAGGAGAAAGAGGGGCCGTTTACCGACCTCACGCGATCGGGGCCGGACAGCACGCTCGACTTCGAGCGGATGTTCAAAGAAGGCCTCAAGCGCAAACTCGCGATGGACTTTGACGAGGAGTTCTTGCGCGAGGTGTGCAAAGTCGAGGGGATCACCCCCCGAGAGGTCTTCGAGTGGGCACGCGGCGAGAACCTCCCCGTCTCGATGGCCTGGATCGAGGAGGCGTTCCGCGAACTCCCCGACGACGAGTTGGGAACGTGGTCTTCGATCGAGGAGGTCGAGGAGAACGTCGACCGCGAGAGCGTCCAGCAGAAGATCCGCCGCGAGGGGATCAAGCACGTCCCGTTCCGCCGGGAGGACGAACGCTACCGCCACCCCGAGATCGTCGAGGAGAAAGAGAAGAACGTCGTCGTGGTCAACATCCGCGACGTCTCCGGGTCGATGCGCGAGAAGAAGCGCGAACTCGTCGAGCGGACGTTCACCCCACTGGACTGGTATCTCACCGGCAAGTACGACAACGCCGAGTTCGTCTACATCGCCCACGACGCCGAGGCCTGGGAAGTCGAACGCGAGGACTTCTTCGGCATCCGATCGGGCGGCGGGACGAAGATCTCGAGCGCGTACGAGCTTGCCGCCGAACTGTTAGAGGAGTATCCCTGGAACGACTGGAACCGCTACGTCTTCGCCGCCGGGGACTCAGAGAACTCGAGCAACGACACCGAAGAGCGCGTCATTCCGCTGATGGAGCAGATCCCGGCGAACCTCCACGCCTACGTCGAGACCCAGCCCAGCGGGAACGCGATCAACGCCACTCACGCCGAGGAACTCGAGCGTCACTTCGGCGACGACGACGACGACGTTGCGGTGGCGTACGTCAACGGCGAGGCGGACGTGACCGACGCAATCTACGAAATTCTCAGCACGGAGGGTGAGACCGATGAGTGAAACCGACAGATTCCGCAAACAGGCGATCGCGACCGACCTCGAGGAACCGGTCCGCGAGGCCCGCAACCTCGCAGAGAAACTCGGTCTCGAGCCGTACCCAGTCAACTACTGGATCGTCGACTACGACGAGATGAACGAACTCATCGCCTACGGTGGGTTCCAGTCCCGCTATCCCCACTGGCGGTGGGGCATGCAGTACGACCGCCAGCAGAAACAGGACCGCTACAGCGGCGGGAAAGCATTCGAGATCGTCAACAACGACAACCCCGCCCACGCTTTCCTCCAGGAGTCGAACACGGTCGCAGACCAGAAGGCAGTGATCACCCACGTCGAGGCTCACTCCGATTTCTTCGCGAACAACGAGTGGTTCGGCATGTTCACTGCCGGGCGCGCAGACGAGGAGTCCGTCGACGCCGCGGCGATGCTCGAACGCCACGCCAGGGCGATCGGCGACTACATGTCCGATTCCGAGATCGACCGCGCCGAAGTCGAGAAGTGGATCGATCACGCACTCACGCTCGAGGACAACATCGATCAACACCGGGTGTTCGTCCGCCGACTCGACCTCGGCAGCGGACCGGAGGACGAAATCGACGAGGACCTCGCGGAGAAACTCGACGAACTCGACCTCTCCGACGAGGTCAAAGCCGAGGTCTTCGACGAGGAGTGGCTCGAGGCGCTCGAGAACGGCGACGGCGTGACGAGCGTCCCCGAAGAGCCGGAGAAAGACATCCTGGCGTTCGTCCGCGAACACGGCAAGCAGTACGACCCCGAGTCGGGCAAGGCCGTCGAGATGGCGGAGTGGCAACGCGACGTCCTCGACATGATGCGCGCCGAGGCGTACTACTTCGCTGCTCAGAAGATGACGAAGGTGATGAACGAGGGGTGGGCCTGTGTCGACCCGGAAACGCCGATATTCACCGCCGACGGGCTCGTTCCGATGCGAGACGTTGTCGACGACCACACGACCGTCTCCGACGGCGAAACCACTCGAGAAGTCTACGACTCCAATATTATCCCGGATCACGACACCGTGACGATCGAGACCCGTCGTGGTTTCGAACTGACCGGGTCGAACAACCACCGGATCAGGCTTCCGGACGGTTCGTGGGCTCGGCTCGACGAACTGTCGATCGGCGACGAGATAGAAATCACGGGCGGAAACGATACCTGGCCGTCGACGTACGTCGATCTCGAGTGGGAACCACCCGAAAACGTCACGTTGGACGACGTCGCCGAGGAAGCCGGGGTTTCGGTCTCGACTGTCATGCGGTACCGCCGGGTCGGACGGGCACGGAAGGCCGAGGCCATAGAGAACGCCCTGGCCAAGTACGAAGGGGAAGACCAGAGACTGGCCCAGCGTGACCCGGTCGCCGTTCCCGACACGGTAGACGAACAGGTCGGCCGATTCCTCGGGTTACTCGTGGGTGACGGCCACGTGTCTTCGGCTGCCGGACAGGTCGGGTTCACGAACGGCGAAAAGCGCCACGCCGAGGAGTTCGCGGGACTGGTCGACGAACTCTTCGGGATCGATCCGACGATCGAGAAGCAGGACGAACGGTGGCGTGTGTACGCGTACTCCAGGAACCTGGTCGATCTGCTACAGGAGGTGCTCGGAATGCCGGATGGAAAGGCTGCGGGTAGCAAGACGATTCCGGAGCCGGTTCTCCGATCGCCCCGGAGCGTCGTTGCCGAGTTCCTTCGTGGCCTCTTCGACGCGGACGGGTACGCCGGGAAACAAGGTGCCATTCTCACGACGAAAAGCGAGGAGATGAGCGAGCAAGTCCTGTTGCTCCTGACGAACTTCGGAATCCTCGGCCGACGGCGAGAACAAACGGACGGCTGTTATCACGTCCACCTCACGGGGGAGTCGGCCCGGACGTTCGCCGAGGAGATCGGGTTCGGATACCACGAGAAGGCCGACGCTCTACGGGCGTATCTCGACGATCTCTCGTGGTACGAGCAAGAGGCGTGGACCGACGAAGTCGTGTCGATCGAAGAGTCTACCGGAACCGTCTACGACGTTTCCGTCGAGGAGACACATCGATACGCTGGCGCAGGTTTCGTCAACCACAATTCGTACTGGGAGTCGAAGATGATGAGCGGCGAGGCCTTCGCCGGCGACGACGAGTTCCTCAACTACGCCGACCACATGGCGAAAGTGCTGGGCTCGGGCGGGCTCAACCCTTACAGCCTCGGATTCGCGCTGTGGAGATACGTCGAGAACAAGACCAACCGCCGCGAGGTGATCGAACGCCTGCTCCGGATCGAGGGCGTCTCCTGGCGCAACCTCACCGACGTCGTCGACTTCGACGAGGTCCTCGAGTCCCTCGAGCCACCGGAGGCGATCGCCTCGATCACGTCGGATTCGCTCGACGCCTTAGAGGACGTCGACGACCGGTACGTCGACCGCGAGGCGCTCGAGGCTGCCCGCGAGGGCGAAATCGACGTCGATCGCTACCCCTGGAAGGTACTGACCTACGAGGGCCTGGCCCGCCGCCACTACTCGCTCGTCAAGCGCCAGCACCGCGGGTTCCTCGCGAGCGTGAACCAGAACGAACTCGAGCGGATCGGCCGGTACCTCTTCGACGACGCTCGCTACTCGTCTGTCGAGGAGGCGCTCGCGGACGTCGACTTCACTGCCGGCTGGGACCGGATGTACGACGTCAGGGAGAACCACAACGACGTGACGTTCTTAGACGAGTTTCTCACCCAGGAGTTCATCACCGAGAACGACTACTTCACCTACGAGTACTCCCAGGCGACCGGCGGCTTCCACGTCTCGAGTACCGACGCCGAGGACGTCAAGAAGAAGCTGCTGCTCCAGTTTACCAACTTCGGGAAGCCGACGATCGCGGTCTACGACGGCAACTACAACAACGCGAGCGAACTGCTGCTGGGCCACCAGTACAACGGCGTCATGCTCGACGTCGGCCAGGCGAAAGAGACGCTGAAACGGGTGTTCGAGCTCTGGGGACGGCCGGTGAACCTGCTGACGATCGTCAAGGAGGTCGACGAACACGACATCGAGGTCGCAAAGCGGCGCAACCGCGAACCCGAACCGAAAGAGCGCGGGAAACTGATCCGCTACGACGGCGAGGAGGTAACGGTCGAAGACGTTCCGTGGGAGGCGGTCGAACACCTCGCGGCCGACGACGTCGACTACGACACCAAACCCGAGGAGTGGCTGGCCTAGCCGTTCTCAACTCCGTTTATCGGCTCCTCGAGCGTGCGACGCGGCCTGCAGTCGGTCGGGGAAATCCCTGCGAATTCTGCCACTGAAGCCAGAACGTCTTTATTGGTCACACTGTACGTATCGGGTACAATGGCGGGGGAAGGGGCCCGTTCGACCGGGCGAGGCGCTGCGACGGCCGTCGAGGACGTTCACTTGCCGTCGATACTCGCACGACTCGACGCCGACGACGCGAGCGTCCAGTTCGAGACCGTCCAGACCGTTCGTGCGGCCGTCGAAGACGATCCAGCGGCGTATCTGCCGACGGTTCCGAAGCTGCGACGGCTCCTCGAGCGTGAGTCGCTCGAGTTCCACGAGGACGTCGCCTACTGTCTCGCCGAGCTGGCTGCCGAATCATCCGACGACGTCGCGCCGTCGGTCGAGGCGATCGTCGAGTTCGCCCAGGGACAGACGTCGGAACCGGGGCCGGAGACGACACACGCGCTTCGCTGTCTCTCCCACGTCGCCGAAGGACGGCCCGACGCCGTCGTCGGCCACGTCGACGCGATCGTCGAGGTGCTCGAGACCGACGACCCGTCGGTCAGAGAACACGCAGTGTGCACGCTCGCTCACGTCGCGGCGAGTTCCGCAGTGGCCGTCCGTCCGGCCCGAAGCCACCTGCAAGAGCATCTCGCGGACGATCACGCCCCGGTTCGCCGCAACGCCTGTCTCGCACTCGGACGTGGCCAGATCGTCGAGGCACGCGATCGGCTGGCAGCGGTCGCAGCCGACGATCCCGACCCCGACGTTCGCCAGCAGGCCTCCTGGGCGCTCGCCGAACTGCCCGAGTGATTACCTCCTCGAGCGACACGCTTTTGGGGCCAGTCGTCGCCACGACGCCTATGACGTTTACCGTCGACACCGACGCCAGACTGACGACTGTCGACGTGACCGACCGCGTCGCGAACGCTGTCCCCGAGGCCGTCGACCGGGGCGTCTGCACTGCGTTCGTCGAGCATACCACGGCCGCACTGGTCGTTCAGGAAAACGAGCCGCGACTGCGCGGCGACGTCGAGACGTTCCTGTCGGATCTCGTCCCGAACGAGGGACACGCTCACGACGAACTCGACGGGAACGCCGACTCACACCTGCGGGCGACGCTGCTCGGCCCCTCGGTGACGGTGCCGGTCGAGGACGGCAGCCTCGCGGTCGGAACGTGGCAGTCGATCCTGCTGGTCGAGTGTGACGGTCCGCGGACGCGTCGCGTGTCGGTGACGACGACGGCCGCGAGCGGCGACTGATCGACGACTCGACTGCAACTGCTGCGTCGCTTACAGGGGGTACAAGGCGAAAGCTCACGGCTTTAGCCCTGTCTCTTACCCACACGTTGCGCCACCAGTCTGCGAGCGATCCACCGGAGAGTGGCTTTCGGGATACCAGTTTTCAGCGTCTTTCGCCGGGTGAAATCCGTGATTTTGGATCCAAAAGCAGTCGCCTCGAGTACCACTCTCCGTGACCAGGCGTCGATCTCGTCTCTCTTCCCGGTGGATCTCAGTTCGTTCTCGCCTGCCTCGAGAGTCTCCGAAACGCAGCTTTCGCGAGACTCCGACGTATGGGTAAGAGACAGCCCTTCAGGGGTGGGAGGAGGTCAACGATCGTCGTGGCCCGACCACCGGATTGATCCACCTCGACGGAATACGTGTGGTATGGAATCGACAACCACATTCGACTTCGACGGAACCGTCGCGGTGATCACGGGCGCAAGCGGCGCACTCGGAAGCGCCGCTGTCGAGCGGTTTCGCGAGGCTGGTGCGACGGTCTGTGCCGTCGACGTGGTCGAACCGAGCGACGACGACTCCATGCTCGAGGTCGGCGATGGGACGCAGTTTTACGGGGGCGACCTGACCGACGAGGATGCAGTCGAGACGGTGATCGATCGGGTCGTCGACGACCACGGGCGGATCGATCACCTGCTGAACATCGCGGGGACCTGGCGTGGCGGCGACCCGATCGAGGAGACCGACACGTCGGAGTTCGACTTCCTCGTCGACGTCAACCTGAAGACGGCGTTTCTGGCCTCGAAACACGCACTTCCCCACCTGCGAGCCCAGGACGGGTCGATCGTCAGCGTGAGTTCGCGGTCGTCGCTCGAGGGTGGGGAAGGCGACGGTCCCTACCGGATCACGAAGGCGGGGATTCGGCTACTGACCGAGACACTCGCCGAGGAGAATCGAGGTACGGTCCGAGCGAACTGCGTGATGCCGAGCGTGATCGACACGCCGATGAACAGGGAGATGATGCCCGACGCGGATCACGACTCGTGGGTCGATCCGGCCGACATCGCCGACGTCCTGGCGTTTCTTTGCAGCGACGGTGCGTCGGTCACGAGCGGGGCGGCGGTTCCGGTGTACGGCGAGGCGTGATACGGACCGTGAGAAGCCATTGCCGGAACAACCGCAGACAGTTCGCTGTTATGCCGGTAAATCGTCACAGCGGACCGTACGAATCCAGCAATCGGTGATTTTGTCGATCTAGCTGCTGATAGAAGAAAACCGGCAGGAATCGAGATAGTTCGTCGACAAAATTTGCGAGTGTCGCGTGTTTGCGTGAAGTATATCAACCAGGGACGTAACACTCGAACAAGCATGAGTACAGTTGACGTGAGAAGGAAAGTATCAGACGTGACGGGGCAGGAACTCGTGGGGGCGCTCATCCTGCTCGGAATCGTCGTTCTCTTTTTCGATCTGGTTCGGCAAGTTGTCGTGGGGGAGCTCTCGGCCGATCGCTTGCGGTCGTACCTCTGGAGTGGCATCGTCGACTCGCTGTACATCGGCCTGGCGGCCATCGGCCTCTCGATGACCTACAGCATCCTTCGATTCGCGAACTTCTCGCACGGGGACCTGATCACGACGGGGGCCTTTTCCGGCTGGACCGTCGCCTACGTCGTCGGGGGGGCTGGCGTCGCGGAGTTCAGCAGTCGAATTCTGTTGCGTGCGGACGGTCGCGCTCCGCCCGGTGCGCTCGGGATGGACGTGCTCGCGAATCCGCTCGCGATCGTCCTCGGACTGATTACGTCCGCAGTCGTCACGATCGCCGTGGCGCTGGCCATCGACCGACTCATCTACCGGCGACTGCGCGACGAGGGTGGCATCCCGCTGCTCATCGCGAGCGTCGGCGTCGCACTTGCACTCAGGTATCTCATCGCCCTGTTCTACACGACGGACTCGCGTGGCGTCGTGGGGTCGGCACCCGAGTGGGAACCGCCGTTGCTCCCGGTCGAAGCGATCGACCTCCACGAAGCGACGCTCGTCCTCTCGGCAGTCGCGTTGATGCTCGGGGTCCACCTGCTGTTGCAGTACACGAAACTCGGGAAGTCGATGCGGGCGATGTCCGACAACAAGGACCTCGCGCTCATCACCGGCATTCCGACCGAACGCGTGATCTTCGCGACCTGGGTGATCGGCGCCGGCCTCGCAGGCGTCGCCGGTTACCTGATCGTCCTCGACCGCGGCACGATCATGATCAACCTCGGCTGGTTCCTCCTGCTTTTGATCTTCGCTGCCGTCATCCTCGGCGGGATCGGGTCGATCTACGGGGCACTCGCCGGCTCGCTCGTCATCGGCATCACGATCAACCTCTCGCTCGTCTGGATTCCGGCGGACATGAACGAGATCGCCGCGTTCCTGCTGATGATCCTCGTGTTGATCTTCCGGCCTGACGGACTGTTCAGCGGGGTGGAGACGGCATGACGGCGATAGACGACGTCTCGGAGATGTTCTCGAGACAGCCCCAGTGGGTAAGCGACGTCTTGCTCATCGGTGCGATCGTCCTGGCGACGTACGCCCTCTTCGCCGTCGTCGGACTGGCGTTCGGCGTCGGCGTCAACTCGATCGTCGGCACCTTCCAGCAGATCACGTTCTTCGCGGCCGTCTACGCGCTCACCGCGCTCGCGCTCAACCTCCACTGGGGGTACACCGGCCTGTTCAACATCGGCGTCGCCGGGTTCATGGCCGTCGGCGCGTACACGATGGCGATGCTGACCGCCGCACCGGACGGCTCGCCGCCCGGACTGGGGTTGCCGCTGATCGTCGGCGTCGTCGGGGGCATGCTCGCTGCCGCAGCCGTCGGATTCGTCGCCGCCTTGCCAGCGCTTCGCGTGCGCGCGGACTACTTCGCGATCGTCACGCTCGGCCTCTCCGAGATCATCCGCCGGGCCCTCCTCTCGAGATCGCTCCGATCGTTCGAACTGGGCGGGTACAGCGTCGGTCCGATCACCGTGCCGACGGTCGAACTCGGGACCGGTGGCGGCAGCGGTATCCGGGCCCCGCCGATCGACGTCGTCGCCAACTACCTGTTGTTCGGCGGTGGCGAGCGCGGCGGCGACCCGACGATCTTCGGCGACGTGCTGTTCGGACTGGGAGGTGCACTGGGAGTCACGAGATCGATCATGATACAGGGCACGTACACGCTGGTGTTGATCGTCTTCGTCGTCGTCTTCTACGTGCTGTTGACCCGAATCGCCTACTCCCCGTTCGGCCGGGTGCTAAAGGCGATCCGTGAGGACGAACTCGCGGCCCGATCGCTTGGAAAGAACACGAACCGCACGAAGATCAAGGTCTTCATGCTCGGCTGTGCGCTGATGGGACTCGTAGGCATCCTCTGGCAGGGCAGTCGCACGCTCGTCAGTCCGAACAACTTCATGCCGATCATCACGTTCTACATCTTCGTCGCGCTCATCGTCGGCGGGTCAGGGTCGAACACCGGGAGCATCGTCGGCGGCTTCGTCTTCGCCGCGTTCCTCTGGGAAGGTCCCCGGTACCTCCGGTCGATCGCCCGGGCGAACTTCGACGTCCGCGCGCCGCCGACGATCTACGACGCCTTCGTCTCACTGGGATCGCTCGATCCGGTACCGCTCGTCGGCTACCTGATCGACAGTCTCGACGAGATCCGGTTTATCTTCATCGGCGTCGTCCTGATCGTGCTGATGATCTGGCGACCCGACGGCCTGCTCGGCCACCGGAAAGAGATCGCGGCGGCGACCGACCTCTCGCGTCGTCCTGCTGCGACGGACGGAGGTGAGACCGATGAGTGACGTCGAAACCGAAGCGCCAGCAGACGAGCAGACGACGACCGATACCGGACGCCGATCGACCGACGCGCCGATCCTCGAGATCCGCGACCTCGAGAAGCGCTTCGGCGGCATCGTCGCCGTCGACGGCGCGAGTTTCGGCGTCGAACAGGGGTCGATCACCGGCCTGATCGGTCCCAACGGTGCGGGCAAGTCGACGACGTTCAACTGCATCACGGGCGTCCACACGCCGAACGCGGGCTCGGTCGTCTTCGACGGCGAGGAGATCACGGGACTCGAGCCCTACCAGGTCGCCAACCGCGGCCTCGTCCGGACGTTCCAGATCGCCCGCGAGTTCCCCGAGATGACTGTCCTCGAGAACATGATGCTCGCGCCGAAAGGCCAGCTCGGGGAGTCGCTGTGGCGGTCGGTCGCGCCGGTCGCCAGAGGGGAGGTCGTCGAGCAGGAAGAGCAGATGCGAGAACGCGCCTGGGAGATGCTCGAGTTTTTCGAGATCGACCACCTGGCCGAGGAGTACGCCGGGAACCTCTCGGGCGGGCAGCGAAAGCTGCTCGAGATGGCGCGGGCGCTGTTGACCGATCCGGAGATGCTGTTGCTCGACGAGCCGATGGCGGGCGTCAACCCCTCCCTCGAGAAGAAGCTCCTGGGGCACATCCACGAACTCCAGGAGGAGGGCTACACGTTCCTGCTCGTCGAGCACGACATGGACGTCATTATGAACCACTGTGAACACATCATCGTCATGCACCAGGGTGCTGTTTTGGCGGAGGGTACCGCCGACGACATCACGTCGAACGAGGAGGTCATCGAGGCGTACCTCGGGGGTGACGTCTGATGGCGCTGCTCGAGGTTTCGAGCCTCGACGCGGGGTACGGCGACCTGCAGATCCTGGAGGGCGTCGATCTCGCCGTCGATGCAGGCGAGTACGTCACCATCGTCGGCCCGAACGGGGCGGGGAAGTCGACGGTGATGAAGTCGATTTTCGGACTGACGACGTACATGGGCGGCTCGGTCGACTTCGACGGCCAGGAGATCAGCGGCTACCGGCCCGAAGACATCATCACGACCGGCATCGGCTACGTCCCACAGAACGACAACGTCTTCCCGTCGCTGTCGGTCATCGAGAACCTCGAGATGGGCGCGTACATCTTGGACGAGGTTCCGGAAGACCGTCTCGAGCGTATCTTCGATCGGTTCCCGATCCTCGAGGAGCGCAAGTCCCAGAAGGCGGGGACGATGAGCGGGGGACAACAGCAGATGCTCGCGATGGGGCGGGCGCTGATGCTCGACCCGGACCTGCTGATGCTCGACGAGCCAAGCGCCGGGCTCGCACCCGACCTCGTCGACGACATGTTCGACCGGATCGACGAGATCAACGACGACGGGACGGCGGTCCTGCTCGTCGAGCAGAACGCGAAGGAGGCGCTACGACGCTGTGACCGGGGCTACGTCCTCGTGCAGGGGCAGAACAGATACGTGGACAGCGGCGACGCGTTGCTCGCCGACGAGCAGGTTCGCCAGGATTTCCTCGGCGGGTGAACTATCCAACCCTACTCGCTCACGTTCGTTCGCTCCTTGAGGGTGGGGGCTTATACTGCTGGACAAAACGGTTCGGACATCGATCGCACTCGAGACGCTGTCGACAGCGGCGACAGACGGTGAGGCGCGATCGAGTATTCACTGACTGTTGTCCAGTAGTATTAGAACCCTCACCAAACCGCTAACGTCACCGTCTCGAGGCTGGGCCGTCGCTGTCGAACGGGTTCCGAAAAACGCGAGTGCTCGAGTCGACTACGCTTCGAAGTCGATCTCGTCGACCGTCTCGATGCCGTCGCCGAACTCGAAGATCTCGTAGGTGACGGCCCGCATGTCGCCGTTGTCGTCGAAGTCGACGCTGCTCGAGGCACCCACGTACTGGACCTCCTCGCCGTCAGCGACCAGCTGAATGCCGTCGGCCAGGTTGCTCGGACCGACTTCTTCTCCGCCGGGGTTTGCCACTTCGCGGAGGTTGTCACGAACGGCGGGACCGTCGGTCTCGCCGGCGGCGATGCTCGCGAGGATGATCACGGCCGTCGCGTCGTAGGCCTGGGCGGTGAACACGCCGGGGTCGCTGTCGTACTCGTTCTGGAAGAGTTCGACGAACGCCTCCTCTTCCGGTCCGGCGGCGAGCGGGGCCGTGCCCACGACGTTTTCCATCGGGTTGTCGACGTTGCCCGGCAGGGCGCTGTCACGGAGGCCATCGGTCACCATGATCGTCTCGCCGGTGTCGAAGTCGGAGTAGTAGTCCCGGAAGATCTGCTCGCCGCTGGCTGGGTAGCCGATGACGATCATCACGTCGGGTTCGCCCTGGAGGGCGGTCTCGAGCGCGGAGGTGTACGACGGCTGTTCTTTCTCGAACGGGACGGCGTCCGTGACCTCGCCACCCAGGTCCTCGAACGCGCTGACGAACGAGTCCGACAGTTGCTGGCCGTAGTCGTTGTTGAGGTAGAACGAGGCGGCCGACTCGAGGCCACGTTCCTCGTAGGCGACCTGTGCCATGACCTCCCCCTGGAGCGCGTCGCTCGGACAGGTCCGGAAGACGAAGTCGTCGTCCTCGAGGTTGGTGATGCCGGGTGCAGTGCTTGCGGGCGAGATACCGACGACCTCGTTTGGAATCAGGACGTCTTCGGCGACCGTGATCGTCGTCTGGGACGACGCAGCGCCCGTGATCGCCGGATACCCCGCGTCGACGAGCGACTGTGCACCGCTGACACCGGCCTCGGCGCTGGTTTCGGTGTCTTCCTCGCGGATATCGATGGTGAAGTCGACGCCCTCGTTCTCGAGTTGCGTTCCGGGCAGGATCGCCGCGTCCCGGATCGGGCCGCCGAGGTTCCCCAGGTCGCCGGTGACGGGCTGGAGGACGCCGACCATCGCGTCGGCGTCACCACCGCCACCGCCGTTTCCGCCCAGGCAGCCAGCGACGCTGACCGCACCTGCGGCACCGAGCCCCTCGAGCACCTTTCGTCTGCCGATCTTTCGTGCCATGTGCCTACAAGATAAGAGGAGGTATAAAGAGTTTATGTGAGACGTTGACTGCCGCGTCTACGAGCCGCTCGGGACACTGTACCGGGTCATTTACCGACACAATTTGCCGCGGAGGAGACGTGATCGATCCGTCAGAGTCGGCGACGCTACACGAGGTATTCGGGCGAATCGATCGCTCGCAGTCGTCGAATCCGCGGCCAAGATTGTGTCGTTGCAGAACGCTTTTTGTGCCCCTTATCCTTGCACCGCACAATGACTCGTCACGGGAGGGCATATCTATGACGATGGAAGAGCGTATCGACGAACTCGAGGAAATGCGCGAAGAGGCCCTCAAAGGCGGTGGAGAGGACCGAATCGAGCGCCAGCACGAGAAGGGGAAGATGACCGCCCGCGAGCGGATCGACTATTTCCTCGACGACGGCACCTTCACCGAGTTCGACCAGCTCCGAACGCACCAGACGAGCCAGTTCGGGATGGAAGAACAGAAGATCCTCGGTGACGGCGTCGTCACCGGCTACGGCGAGGTCAACGGCCGGACGGTCTTCGTTTTCGCTCACGACTTTACCGTCTTCGGTGGCTCGCTCGGCGAGGTGTTCGCCGAGAAGATCACCAAGGTAATGGACATGGCGATGGAGGTCGGCGCTCCCATCGTCGGCCTGAACGACTCCGCGGGCGCACGCATCCAGGAGGGCGTCAAGAGCCTCGCCGGCTTCACGGAGATCTTCCGGCGCAACCAGGAGGCAAGCGGCGTCGTCCCCCAGATTTCGGCGATCATGGGTCCATGTGCCGGCGGGGCGGTCTACTCCCCGTCGATCACCGACTTCATCTTCATGGTGAAAGACACGAGCCACATGTACATCACCGGGCCCGGCGTCACCAAGACCGTCACCGGCGAGGAGGTCACCCACGAGGAACTCGGCGGGGCGATGACCCACGCTGACAAGACCGGCGTCGCCCAGTTCGCCTGCGAGAGCGAGGAACAGGCGCTCGACGACATCAAGCGCCTGCTGTCGTATCTCCCCCAGAACAACGTCGAGGACCCGCCGCGAGTCGAGCCCTGGGACGACCCCGACCGCCGGGACGAGGCGCTCGAGTCGATCGTCCCCGAGAGCCCACAGAAGCCATACGACATGGTCAACGTCATCGACAGCGTCGTCGACGAGGGGTCGTTCTTCGAGGTCGCAGAGAACTTCGCCCAGAACATCGTCGTCGGCTTCGGTCGACTCGACGGCCGTTCGGTCGGGATCGTCGCGAACCAGCCACGGGTCAACGCGGGGACGCTCACCGTCGACGCCTCGATGAAGGGGTCGCGGTTCGTCCGCTTCTGTGACTCCTTTAACATCCCGATCGTCACCTTCGTCGACGTCCCCGGTTACATGCCCGGCACCGACCAGGAACACCGCGGCATCATCCGCCACGGCGCGAAACTGCTCTATGCCTACTCCGAGGCGACCGTCCCGCTTTTGACCGTCATCACGCGCAAGGCCTACGGCGGTGCCTACTGCGTCATGGCCTCGAAGAACCTCGGCGCGGACGTCAACTACGCCTGGCCGACCGCCGAGATCGCCGTCATGGGTCCGCAAGGTGCCGTCAACATCCTCTACCGCGAGGAACTCGCCGAGGCCGACGATCCCGACGCCCTGCGCGACGAACTCATCGAGGAGTACCGCGAGGAGTTCGCCAACCCCTATACCGCGACCGACAAGGGTTTCCTCGACGACGTCATCCTCCCCACCGAGACCCGGCCGCGGCTAATCGACGACCTGGAGATGCTCGAGACGAAGCGCGAAGACCAGCCCGACAAGAAACACGGCAACATCCCACTGTAATGGCTTCGCAATCGACACCTGCAAACGGCGACCCAGTCGACGATCCCGATCCGCTCGAGGACGTCCTGCCCGCAGACGCCGAACTCGTGCTCCCCGACGACGCGACCGAGGAGGAGGCGGCGGCCATCATCGCGGCGATCGGCGCACACGTCCGCGACCTCGAGCTCGCCGCCGCCGCTGCCGCGGCGGCGAGTGAGGAGACCTGGGACGGCAAGCGCTGGTCGTTCGCCGGCCGCGTCCGCGGACAGCAGGGCCAGTCCGTCAGAGTCCCGACGACCGCACCGACGAACGCGTGGGCTGCCGCCGGCCGGACGGACCGTTTCTGACCGCGCTCTGCGATCTCGTCACCGTTTTCGAACCGTCTGACTCGATCTCACCATTTACGTGTGAGCAGGTGGAACTGTCGTCTCGAGCGTGAAGTTCCTCGAGGTCCGGTTTCGCCAGCCCGACTGGATGCTCCACCCGATGCAGGAGTTCATTCGCCACGGAGACGTCGTCGTCTACGAGGAGTTGCGAGCCTGGAACCTCCTGCCCGACGAGGAGATCGAGTACGAACTGTTCTACGTCGAGGTGACGGATCGTGACCGGTACCGGGCCGCGGTCGACGACGTCGCGTCGATCCTCGAGTACGACATCACGCCGATCGACGACAACTCGCTGTACGCCTACGCCCGCCAGCAGACGCGCAAAGAGGATCTGCTGTTCAGGGAGGCGTTCGCGACGCTCGAACTCGTCGTCGTCCCGCCGATCGTCTACGACGACGAGGCCGCGATGACGATGACGATCGTCGGCGACGGCGAGAACTTGCAGACGCTCCTCGACGGCGTTCCCGACGAGATCGCGTGTGACGTCCTCGAGATCGGCGAGTACGACAGCCGGTACGGGACGGTCGCGACGGCGCTGACAGACCGACAGCGTGAGGCGATCGCCGCCGCGACCGACGTGGGCTACTACGACGTCCCCCGGACCGGCTCGGTCGCGGACGTCGCCGACGTGCTCGGCTGTGCGCCGTCGACGGCCTCGAACCACCTCCAGAAGGCCGAAGCGACAGTCATTCGTCGACTCGCAAACGGGCGGCAAGATTTGCGGTGACGTTGTCGGTTGCGAAAAAGTAAGGTAGTGTCCTTGCGACGTTTTGAACAGGAATGTTCCGGAAGGTTCTCGTCGCGAACCGCGGCGAAATCGCGGTCAGGGTGATGCGAGCGTGCGAGGAGTTGAACGTCGGAACCGTCGCGATCTACTCGGAGGCCGACAAGGACTCGGGTCACGTCCGGTACGCCGACGAAGCGTACAACGTCGGCCCGGCCAGGGCGGCCGACTCCTACCTCGACCACGACGCGGTGATCGAGGCCGCCAAGAAGGCCGACGCCGACGCCATCCACCCCGGCTACGGCTTCCTCGCGGAGAACGCCGAGTTCGCCCGCAAGGTCGAACAGACGGAGGGGATCACCTGGGTCGGTCCATCCGGCGACGCGATGGAGGCCCTCGGCGAGAAAACCAAGGCCCGCTCGATCATGCAGGAGGCCGACGTCCCGATCGTCCCCGGGACGACCGAGCCCGTCACCGACCCCGAGCAGGTCGAGGAATTCGGCGAGAAACACGGCTACCCGATCGCCATCAAGGCCGAAGGTGGTGGTGGTGGCCGCGGTATGAAGGTCGTCTGGGACGAAAGCGAAGTCGAAGACCAACTCGAGAGCGCAAAGCGCGAGGGTGAGGCGTACTTCGACAACGCCTCGGTCTATCTCGAGCGCTATCTCGAGAAGCCACGCCACATCGAGGTCCAGATCGTCGCCGACGAGCACGGCAACGTCCGCCACCTCGGCGAGCGCGACTGCTCGCTCCAGCGCCGCCACCAGAAGGTCATCGAAGAAGGGCCCTCGGCGGCGCTCTCGGACGAACTGCGCGAGAAGATCGGCGAAGCTGCCCGTCGCGGGGTCGCGGCCGCCGACTACACCAACGCCGGCACCGTCGAGTTCCTCGTCGAGGAGGAGCCCGGCCGCGACGGCCCGCTTGGCCCCGACGCGAACTTCTACTTCCTCGAGGTCAACACGCGGATTCAGGTCGAGCACACGGTCACCGAGGAGATCACCGGGATCGACATCGTCAAACGACAGCTCAAGATCGCCGCGGGCGAAGAGATCGACTTCGACCAGGAGGACGTCGAGATCGACGGCCACGCGATGGAGTTTCGGATCAACGCCGAGAACGCCGCCGACGACTTCGCGCCCGCGACCGGCGGTACCCTCGAGACCTACGACCCGCCGGGCGGAATCGGCGTCCGGATGGACGACGCGCTCCGGCAGGGCGACGAGCTCGTCACCGACTACGACTCGATGATCGCCAAACTCGTCGTCTGGGGCGAGGACCGCGACGAGTGTATCGCGCGCTCGCTGCGTGCCCTCCGTGAGTACGACATCGAGGGCATCCCGACGATCATCCCGTTCCACCGGCTGATGCTCACCGACGAGGAGTTCGTCGAGAGTACCCACACCACGAAGTACTTAGACGAGGAGTTAGACGAGAGCCGCATCGAGGAAGCCCAGGAACAGTGGGGCGGCGACACCGGCGATGGTGCAAGCGACGAGGACGAGGAGTCCGTCGAACGCGAGTTCACCGTCGAAGTCAACGGCAAGCGCTTCGAGGTCGAACTCGAGGAACACGGCGGGCCGGCGATCCCGGTCGGCGACGTCGACGCCAGCGGCACACAGGCCAGCCGTCCGGAGCCGGCAGGTGGCTCGGGTAGCGACGAGGCCGACATCGCAGGCGACGGTGAGGTCGTCGACGCCGAGATGCAGGGGACGATCCTCGACGTCGAAGTCGAGGAAGGCGACGAGGTCGCCGCCGGCGACGTGCTGGTCGTCCTCGAGGCCATGAAGATGGAAAACGACATCGTCGCCTCCCAGGGCGGCGAGGTCACGCAGATCGCCGTCGAGGAAGGCGAGAGCGTCGATATGGGCGATACGCTGGTCGTCCTCGAGTGAGCGCGATCGGCGACCGGTCGAGCGTGATCGGCGTGTGACCCGCGTCGTCCGACAGTCTATTTATATCGTCGGCCCAAGACGGGCGTGTGTACAATCACCTTCTCGTTCCGACGGACGGCAGCGCCGGCACTCGACCGGCAGTCGTCCACGGGACGGCGATCGCTCGTCGGTTCGACGCGACGCTGCACGCGCTGTCGGTGCTCAGCGAGGGGCCATATGGCTCGCTCGAGAGCGACGAGAGCCGAACGGAGAGCAAACGCGCGGCAGAGCAGGCGGTCGAACGGGTCGCAGTCGAGGCCGAGCGAGAGGGCGTCGACGTCGTCACCGAACTCCGACGCGGCGTCCCCCACGAGGAGATCCTCTCGTACGCCGCGGACAACGACGTCGACATGATCGTCATGGGGACGCACGGTCGCACGGGCCTCGATCGCGTCCTCGTCGGGAGCGTCACCGAACAGGTCGTCCGAAACGCCGACGTACCCGTCGTCACCGTCCGGACGAGCGACGAGGTCGAGATCGCGACGGACGAGGAGGCCGTCGACCTCGCCCGCGAGGCGCTCGCAGAACGGGGTCACGAGGACGCGTCGGTCTCCGAAGAACCCTACCGGACCAGCGGCTCGTGGATCGTTCCGGCAGAAACCGACGATGGCACGGTTCACATCCACGTCGACGCGGCGACCGGCGACGTCCGCCTCGCACGGATCGACGAATAACGCGCTCGAGGACCGAACGCACGTCTCGTCGCGGACGTCTCGAGGCCCCGGTAGTCCCGGATCGACGGCTGCTCATACTACTGGACAACACGATTCACACATCGATCGCACTCGAACGGCCGTCGCAAGCGGCGACAACTCGTGAGACGCGATCGAGTGTTCAGTGACTGTTGGCCGGCAGTATCACCCGAGTTGGTCGGCGAACCACGCCGCCGCGAGATCGGCCACCGACTCGAGCGCACCCGGTTCCTCGAAGAGGTGTCCCGCACCCTCGACCACCTCGAGTTCCTTCTCGCCCGGCAACTCGTCGTAGGCTTCTCGGTTCAACTCGAGCACCTGGTGGTCGTTGCCGCCGACGATGAACAGCGTCGGCGCGGTCACCTGGTCGATCACTTCCGAGGCGAGGTCGACCCGCCCGCCTCGCGAGACGACGGCGTCGGCGTCGGTCTCGTCGCGGGCCGCGGCGCGCAACGCGGCGGCCGAGCCGGTACTCGACCCGAAGTAACCAAGCGACATGTCGCTCGTCTCGTCCCGGCTCCGGACCCACCGGGTCGCGTCGACGAGTCGATCGGTCAAAAGCGGGATGTCGAATCGGGTCTCGTAGGTCTGGTCTTCGGCCTCGGTGAGCAAGTCGAACAGGAGCGTCCCGACGCCACGCTCCCGGAGCCGTTCGGCCACGAAGTTGTTTCGTGGGCTGTGTCTACTGCTCCCGCTGCCGTGTGCGAACAGGACCAGTCCGCTCGCCCCGTCCGGAACGAGTAACTCTCCCTCGAGTTCGACGCCGTCTGCGGGGATCGTGACGATCATGGTCCGATCGGTCGTCGTTCCACGGCAATGCTATTAGATGACGGGGGCACTGCGAGCGGCCCCGTCTGGAGCCGTCGACTACCCGAGTCGGCGCTCGACCGTCTCGACGCGGTCGGACCCGTGTTGCTCGCGGTCGCGCTGATCGTCGACCTCGAGCGACGTGATGACGCGTTCACCGTCGACCGCGTCGTGGGCCGCCTTCGTCGCGTCGAAGAGCTCACCGACCGAGTCCGCCTCGACGACCGTGTCCATCGGCGTCAGTTCGTACGTGACGTCGAACTCGTCGAGCGCCTCGAGGGCCGCGGCGATCTCGTCTGACATGTGCTGTTCACGAACCGGAATGATCTCGAGTCTGGCGATTGCTGTCACGTTCGTCACCTCCTGTGTGAACGCTGGCGGGCCAGCGTTCCGGGTGGCGTACCACGTCAGACAGCAAGTTCTTTTGCGGGGCAACCTCCGGGCCGCGGCGATCTCGCGGGAGCGGAACTGTTTACTCGCTGGCATTCTGATACTCGGGTCTGAGAATGGAGATCGACGTCTCGACGCGAGCTGAGACGGTCGCGTGTGTCGGACTCGAGCGAACAGACGACGTGCTATCGTTCGAACACACCACAGACCGGACGTGGCACGTCGAACGAGTCGCTCCGGACGCGATCGGATCACGAGTCGACGACGGCGTCGGGTGCGTCGTCGTCGGCGACTCGACCGGCAAAACGGACCCGGTCGAGATCCTCGAAGCGGTTCGAATCAGGAGTTCGCACGTCCAGACCGTCTTCTGGACGGGAACCGACGACGAGATAGCGATCGGGCGGGCGATCGACGCAGGCGTCGACGACGTCGTCCACCGCGACACACCGGGGTCACAGCGCGTGCTGACGAACGCGATCGACGGTGCGCTGGAGTCGAGAGCGACCCGACGCGAGGCGGTGCGGTATCGATCGATCGTCGAACGGTCACCGGACACGATCGCCGTCCACGACGTCGACGGCGACGTCGTCGCCGTCAACGAGCAGGCCTGTCGCAGTCTCGGCTATTCGCGAGCGGAGCTGCTGGCGGGATCCATCTACGACGTCGAAGTCGGCCTCGACGAGGCGGAACTCGAGGACGTCTGGAGCGGCGAGTTCGATCACCCGACGCGCCTGACCGGCCGCCATCGGCGGGCCGACGGCACCGAGTTCCCGGTCGAGATCCACCTCGATCGAATCAGCTTCGACGGCGAGGAGCGGATCGTCGCGATCGCACGCGACGTCACCGAACGCCGCGAGCGCGAGCGTGACCTTCGCCGGCTCTCGGCAGCGGTCGACGCCTCGATGGACGGGATCGCGGTGTGTGACGACGACGGACGGTACGTCTACCTCAACCAGGCACACGCGGAGTGCTACGGCTACGACTCGCCCGAACCGCTGCTGGGCGAGCGCTGGAGCGCCCTCTACGACGACGACGAACGCGAGCGCTTCGAGACCGAAATCCTGCCGGAACTGGCGGACCGTGGCAACTGGCGCGGCGAGGCGGTCGGCAGACGGCGCGACGGCACGACCTTCGACCAGGCACTCTCGCTTGCGGCCCTCGACGGCGGCGGTAGCGTCTGCGTGATCCGCGACGTCACGCGTCGAAAAGATCGGATTCGTCGGATCAGGGCACTCGAGCGCAAGTACCGGACGCTGATCGACGCCGCACCCGACCCCATCGTCGTCGCAAACGCCGACAGTGGCGAGATCGTCGAGGTGAACGAGGCCGCAGAGGACCTGTTCGGTCGTTCCCGCGAGGAGATCGTCGGCACGCCGCAGACGGCCATTCATCCGGCCGACGAGCGCGAGCGGTACGTCGAGGGGTTCTCGGCTGCCACCGACGGCATCCACCGCTTTCGCGCGACCGACGACCGCCAGCTCCACGTCATTGACGCCGACGACCAGACGATTCCGGTCGAGATCAGTCGGGCGTCGGTCCGACTCGAGGGGGCGACGGTCGTCCACGGTATCTTCCGCGATATCCGCGAACGGCTCGAGCGGGAACGCCAACTCGAGTCGCTCAACGCGGCGGTCAGAGCACTCCTCGAGGCGACGACCGTCGGCGAGATCGAGACGATCGTCCGACAGACAGCGAGCGCGGTCTGTGATGGGCGTCCGGACGTCGACGTCGAGGTCGTCGAGACGTCACGAGACGTGCCGTCGCCGGCCGACGACGTGGCGGTGCAGTCGGGACTGGCGCGCGACGACCGGTCGGTCTCCGAGAACGAGACGGTGGCGGTCGAAACTGCCACGAGCGACGGGAGTGCCGTCGTCGTCGCGTTCGACTCCCAGGAACGACTGGACGCTGCTGGCCGAGAACTCGCCGAACTCCTCGCCGGTGCAGCGGCGAGCGCCGTCGACCGCGTGAGTCGCGAGCAGCGCCTCGAGGGACAAACTGAGGCGCTGTCCGTGCTCAATCAGGTGCTGCGCCACGACGTTCGAAACGACATGAACATGGTGTACGGCTGGGCCGATCTCCTCCTCGAGGACGCCACAGGCGACGCCCGGTCGCGACTCGAGACGATTCAATCGTCTGCCCAGCACACGATCGACCTGACGAACGACGCTCGTCACCTGGCGAACGCGATCGTCGAAGACGAGCCACGAGAGCTCCGTCCCGTCGCCCCCAGTCGCTTTCTCGAGTCGGAGATCGAGAAACTCCGGACGCACCACGAGGACGTGATCGTCGATATCGACGGCTCGATCCCGGACGTCCGGGTCGAAGCCGATGGCATGCTCTCGTCGGTGTTCGGCAACGTCCTGAACAACGCCGTCCGGCACAACGATACGGATCGACCCGAAGTCACCGTCCGTGCGACCGCCGACGAAATGACGCTCGTCGTTCACATCGCAGACGACGGCCCGGGGATCCCCGACCACCTGAAGGCGGTCGTCTTCGAGCGCGGCGTCAAGGGCCTCGAGAGTCCCGGTACCGGACTCGGGCTGTTTCTGGTGAACGCACTGGTCGACGGTTACGGCGGCGAGGTCTGGATCGAGGATCGTGAGCCACGCGGGACGATCGTCGCGATCGAACTCCCGCTGGTTTGATACGGACCGCTGTAACTGTGTACCGGGCCAACCGCAAGACGGGTCGCGGTTATCCCGGTACTGACGTACACCGGTCCGTACGAATCAGTACTCGGTCCCCTTCCGCGCCCGCTGGCCGGCGTCGATCGGGTGGCGCTCCTTGCGAACGTTCGTGACCAGGTCGGCCTCGTCGACGACGTACTCGGGTCGTTCGTGCGCGCCCGTGAGCACGAGCTCGAGGTCGTCGGGTTTTGCCTCGACGAGTGAGATGACGTCGGCGGGGTCGATCAACTCGCGATTCGCCGCGTAGAGAACCTCGTCGAGGATCAGCATGTGCATCCCCTCCTCGGGCGTGCCCTCGAGCGCGAGCGGTTCGGTGAGGTCGACATCGGCAGCCGCGTCGACGAGGTCGCGCGCTCGCTCGAGGCCACCCTGTGCTTTCGCCCGGTGTTCGCCGTCTTCGGAGCCGTCGAGAAATCCGTGCCAGCCATAGTGGCCGGTGTTCTCGTAGCTCAGTCCGGGCATCGCCTCGATGGCGTTGTACTCGCCACGGACGTCGTCGACGCTCGAGGCACCGCCTTTCATGAACTGCAGGAGGTGGACGCGGTAGCCGTGACCGGCGGCCCGGAAGGCCATGCCGAGCGCGGCGGTGGTCTTGCCCTTGCCGTCGCCCCACCAGACCTGCGTGAGGCCGAACGCTTCGGGTGCGTGCGGTTCGATCGGCCGGGCGTCGGGCGTTCGGCCCTTGCCGGGCGTTCGTTCGAGCTGGTTCTCCGGATCGTCGGTATCGGTGTCGGTGTCGTCGGTCATGGTCAGCGTATGGTGTCGGTCGGTTTCGTATCGTCGATTACAACTGCTCGAGGAATCGGTCGAACGCTCCGCTCTCGGCGTGGACGTGCGTGTAGGTTCCAAGCGAGTCGTACTCGGTCAGGCCGTCGTGGTCGCCGTCGATGCCGTCGCCACGGACGGTCTCGAAGGCGAACCGGGCGTCGGCGTCGACGTCGGCACTCGAGTAGTGGAACTCGTGGCCACGAATTCGCTCGCCTGCGTCGGCCGTCAGCGTTCCGTCGATGGCCTCGAGTTCGACGTGGTCGAGTGCGCGATAGCGGTCGTGCATAGTCACGTCGGCGGGCAAGATGGCGGCCATCTCGTGGCTGTCGCCGTCGGCCGTCGTCAGCGACCGGGACATCGCCATCAACCCACCACACTCCCCGAGGACCGGCAGACCCTCGCTCGCCAGTCGGCCCAGTTCCTCGAGCGTTCCCGACGACTCGAGGCCGGCTGCGTGCAGTTCAGGGTAGCCGCCGGGCAGGTAGACGCCGTCACAGTCGGGGACGGGGTCGCCCGCGACCGGCGAGAACGTCACCACGTCGGCCCGGTCGCGGAACCGTTCGAGCGTCGCCGGATACCGGAAGCAGAAGGCGGCGTCGCTGGCGACGGCGACTCGAGTGGCGACGTCGGCACTCTCCTCGAGCGGCGCGTCGGGAACCGTCGCCTCGCTGGCGGCGGCGGCCAGCCGGTCGATCTCGAGCGTTTCGGCGGCCTCCGAAAGCGCTTCCTCGGGAAGCGGGGCCTCCTCGCCCATGTGGAGCCCGAGGTGGCGGTCCGGTATCTCGAGGTCCGAGTTCGGCGGAATCCGGCCAAAGTACTCGAGATCCTTCGGGAGGGCGTCGTGAATCCCCGCCTCGTGGCGGCCGCCGTGAGCGCGCTGGGCGACGACTCCGGCGACCTCGACGTCGCGGCCGATTTCGTCGGCGTACTCGCGAAAGCCGAGCGCGGTCGCCGCGACGCTCTCCATGCCGGCTTTCGCGTCGACCACGAGGACGACCGGCAGCTCGAGCGTCTCGGCGACCATCGCCGTGCTCGAGCCGTCGCCGTCGTACAGGCCCATCACGCCCTCGACGACGCAGATATCGCCCTCGCCCCGAGAGTAGTTACGCCGGAGGCCGTCTTCGCCTTCGAGCCAGAGGTCGAGCGTCCGGGAGGGACGGCCGGCGACCGCCTCGTGGTGACTCGGATCGATGAAGTCAGGCCCGGCTTTTGCGGGCTGGACCGCGTAGCCCGCGTCCTCGAGCGCCTTGGCGATCGCGAGCGTCGCGACGGTCTTGCCGACGCCCGAACTGGTACCGCCGAGGACGAATCCCGGTGGGCCGCCGCTCATTCGATCTCGACCTCCCGACGAACCGCGAGCACCACCAGGTCGGAGAAGGGCGTCTCCGCTTTCCCGTCGCCGCCGGCGTGTTCGACGAGTTCCCCGAGCGTGAATCGGTAGACCCGTTCGTCGTCGTGGGTCAGCTTCTCGAGTACCAGCGCCTCGAGGTTCGGATCCGCGTCGTGCTCGAGCAGAAATTCGGCGACGTCTCCGGGCATGACGTCGTATGGCCGGGGCAGGACGAGCAGGTGGCGCTGGCCGACAGCCGAAGCGAGCCGTTCCATGTCAGCCTCGAGGTCGCCGCTTTTGTGCAGCGTGACGAACTCCGAGTCCTCTTTCGGCGTCCTCGCGCGGCTCGCAGCCACTTGCAGCGAGGAGATTCCGGGGATCACCCGCACCGGGATTTCGGGGTCCTCGCGCTCGACTGCGTCCTGGACCTTCCCGACGAACTGGTAGCCCGAGTGGTTGGGATCGCCCATCGCCACGGCGGTTCCTGACTCGCCGTTCGCGACGCGTTCGGCGAACTCGGCGAGAGCCTCTGCCTCGTCCTCGTACCCGCAGGTCAGCAGGTCGGCGTCGGTACACTCAGCGACGAACTCGACGACGGTCGAAAAGCCGACGACGACGTCCGCCTCGCGGATGGCACGCTCGCCACGCGGGGTGAGGTACTCGAGGTTCCCGGGTCCGACGCCGACGGCGTAGACGGGGTCGTCGGCCGCTTCGTCGATGTCCGGTTCCGACTGGGCCGCGGCGAACGTCGCCGGGTCGGGCCCGCTCTCGAGGTCGTACTCGTCGCTCATCGCTCCTCCTCGTCGCCCGCTCGAGTCGCGGCCGTCTGCGATAGCTCGAGTGCGTCCGTCCGGACGTCTTTCGCGACGTGGATCAGTTCGTTCGTCAGCGCCGCGGCGAGGCCGCTGCCGCCGCGTCGGCCGACGTTGGTGATCGCCGGCACGCCGTAGACTTCACTGACCTCGCGGATGCGCTTTCGGCTCTCCTCGGCTTTGACGAAACCGACGGGGGTCGCGACGACGGCCGCCGGTCTGGTCCCGTTCTCGATACAGTCGGCCAGCGCGAACGCGGCCGTCGGCGCGTTTCCGACAACGGCGATCGCGCCGTCGTAGATCCCCTCCCTGTCGAGTTCGAGCACGCCCGCTGCGGTCCGGGTCATCCCCGTCTCCTTCGCGAGTTCGGCCCCGTGGCCGATCGCCTTGCGTTTCGCACAGTCGTGGCCCCGCCCGGTGATCCCCGCCTGGGGCATCGTGATGTCCGTGACGACGTTCGCTTCCTCGAGGACCGCTCGCGCGCCTGCCCGGATCGGGGCGTCCTCGTCGTCCCCGAGGTAGTCTTCGCCGGTAAAGCGGAGCAGATGCTGGAACTCGATGTCACCCATCGAGTGGACCGACTTCTGGCGGATGCGGTCGGCGAGCGTCTCGTCGGGGACGAACTGGCGGACGATGTCCATGCTCGTCTCGGCGATCTCCATCGCTTCCTGCGTCGTCGCGCCCAGGTCGGCGTACTCTTTCTCGTACTCACCGTCGGTTTCAGTCATCGTTGGTCACCTCCGCAACCTCGTTGGTCGTTCGTGCTTCCAGGTCTCCCTCCACGGAGAGGTTGATGTCCCGGAGTCTGTCCTCTAGCTCCTCGCTCGCGTCCCAGAGGCCCCGATCGATGGCCTCGAGCAGCGTCGCGGTGATCGACTCGAGCGCCCACGGATTGACGTCGCGCATCCACTTCTGACGATCCTCGTCGAAGGCGTAGGCCTCGGCGACGTCCTCCCAGAGCCGGTCGCTGATGACGCCCGTGGTGGCGTCCCAGCCCAGCGTGACGTCGACCGTCGTCGAGAGGTCGCCCGCACCCTTGTAGCTGTGCTCCTCCATGGAGTCGAGCCAGTCGGGGTTGAGCACGCGGGCGCGCATCGCCTTGCGGACTTTCTCCTCGTTGGTGTAGACCGAGACGTCGTCCGGATCGCTCGAGTCGCCGACGTAGGAGGCCGGCTCCTCGCCAGAGACCTCCGCAACGGCGGAGATGAAGCCGCCGTGGAACGCGTACCAGTCCGAGGAGTCGAACTCGTCCTGTTCTGCCGTGTCCTCGATCTTCACGGTGGCGTCGACGCTCGAGAGCCGACGCTCGAAGGCGTCGTGGGCGTCGGAGACCCGCCCGCGCGACCCCATCGCGTAACCGCCCCACTGGACGTAGACGTCCGCGAGGTCCGCACGGTCCTCCCAGTTGCCCTCGTCGACGGCCTTGTTCGTCCCGGCACCGTAGCCGCCGGGTTTCGTGGTGAAGACCCGGTCCATGACGGCGTCGCGGGCGTCTTTCTCCTCGAGGCCGTCGTCTGCGAGTTCGGCGGCTTCCTCCTCGACGTGCTTTTTCACGTAGTTCAACTCCGTCGGCTCGTCGAGGTCGACCACCGCGTCGACGGCGTCGTGGATCACGCCCGCAGCGGCGGGGAAGGCGTCGCGGAACAGTCCCGAAACCCGGGTGGTCACGTCAATCCGCGGGCGGTCGAGTTCCTCGAGCGGAATGGGCTCGACGTCGTCGATCCGGCCCGCGTCGGTCCAGACGGGTTCGACGCCCATCATCGCGAGCACCTGGGCGATGGTTTCCCCGCGGGTTCGGATCGTGGGGGTCCCCCACGCGACGACGCCGATCTCCTCGGGGTACTCGTCGTTTTCAGTGTGGTGGCGCTCGAGGACGCCCTCCGCCACCTCCCGGCCGACTTGCCAGGCGGCTTTCGCCGGCACCTTCCGGGGATCGATCGTGTAGAAGTTCCGCGCGGTCGGCAGCAGGTCGACGCCGCCGCGGGTGGGTGCGCCAGAGCCACCCGGCGGGACGTACTCGCCCTCGAGGGCGTCCGCGGTGCGTGGAATCTCGTCTTCGGCTCCGTGGACGCGCGGGGCGGCTTCCTCGCAGATGAACTCGAGCACCTCCCGAAGGTCGTCGTGTGCACCCGGTTTCGCGCGCGCGTCGCCGATCGTCTCGAGGTCGACGATGAGCAGGTTGATGTTCACTTCGTCCTCGGGCCCCCCCTCCAACTCGGAGACGGGGACGTCGAAGTCGTGTTCCGCGAGTGTCTCGATTAACTCGACGCTTTGCTCGTAGACGACGTCGGCGGCCTCGGCGTAGGTCATGTCCAGATCCTCGTCGTACTTGCCGGGCGACTCGAGCATTTTGTCGTAGTCGACGCCGAGTGCGCCCGCCACGCTCTCGCGCAGGCTCGGCGCGCCGGGGTTCTCGAGACGGGTAAGTGCGACCAGATACTCGACCAGTCGCTCGCCTTCCGGCGGCTCACTCATCGTGTGCAGGCCCATCCGGATCTGGGTGGTCTTGACGTCGGTGAGGTACTCGTGGATGCGTTCGACGAGTTCGTCGATGTCGGCCTCGTCGCCGTCCACGTCACCCTCCGCGAGCGTCGAGCCGGCCTCGTCGGGTCCTCGGACATCGGCTTTTTCATCTATCGAACCCGCAACGCCGAGTTCGACGGCCAGGTCGAGCTCTTCGACTTTCTCTCGAATGAGGGCCTCGAGCTGTGCGCCCTCGTCGGCGCGAGCGTCTTCCATTCCCGCCTCGCGGTACTCGCTGGCGAGGTCCTCGAGTTCGGCGAGGTCGTCGTAAGTCCCCGCCGCCCGCATCACGGGCGTGAGGTAGTCGACGATGGCGGCGTACGACCGGCGTTTCGCCTGGGTCCCCTCACCGGGGTTGTTGACGATGTAGGGGTAGACGTTCGGCAGGTCCGAAACGAGCGCGTCGGGGGCGCTCTCGCCGTTCAGCCCGACGGTCTTGCCAGGGAGCCACTCGAGGCTACCGTGGGTGCCCAGGTGGACGACTGCGTCGGCCTCGTAGCTCTCGCGCAGCCAGGCGTAGAAGGCGTAGTAGTCGTGTGGGGGTTGCAGATCGGAGTCGTGGTAGACCTTCGAGGGGTCCATGCCGAAGCCACGCGGGGGCTGGACCGTCACGAGCACGTTCCCACACTCCACGCCGGGAATGGCGAACGGTCGCTCGGGCGGTTCGCCCCACTCCTCGACGACGTTCTCGCGAAAGCCCTCGTCGGCCGTCTCGAACCACTCGAGGTACTGCTTCGGCGAGACCACGTCGACGCTCAACTCGCGGACGTCCTCGGGGGCCACCCAGCGGTCCTCGAGCGTGAGTTGCGACGTCAACGCGTCGATCAACTCCGCACCGTCCTCGGGCCGATCCTCGAGTCTGTATCCACGCTCTTCGAGTTCCTCGAGCAGGTTGACCGTGCTCTCGGGGCTGTCCAGCCCAAAGGCGGTGCCGATGCCGTCGTCGCTTGGCGGATAGTTGTGGAGGACGACGACGACCTTTTTGTCCTCGTTGGGCGTGTGTCGAAGCGTCGCCCAGTTGACTGCGAGGCTCGCGACGTGTTCGATCCGATCCTCGATCGGGAAGTGCTGTTTGGGCGCGCTGCCGATCCCGGCCTCGTCGTCGGTGCGTTCCTTCCCGCTGATCGGATGGGTGATGACGTTGCCGTCGAACTCCGGCAGCGCGACCGAGAGGGCCAGTTCGAAGCCCATCACGCCCGTGTCACTCGCCTGGTAGCGCGAGCGCGAGCGCATCGTCGTGATCGCCTGGAGGATCGGGACGTCAAGTTCCTCGAGGAAAATCTCGTCCGTACGACCCTCGTCGCTGGCCGACCGGCCGCGCTCGCTCATCCCGAGCGAGAACATAAAGGAACTCACGACGGCGTCGACGATCGGCCCGTCCTCGTCGCTGAACCAGTTTCGCGCGACCCACTCGGCGTTCTCCTGGCCCTCCTCGTCGGTCGCGGGGTTACAGAACGCCGGCAGGACGTTCACGCCCTTTTCCTCGAGTTCGCTCACGAGCGCGTCGACGTACCGCGTGTTGGCGTGCGTCCAGTGGGACTCGTAGAACCAGACGCCGATCGTCGGTTCGTCGGGATCGTGGGTCTCGAGCAGTTCCTCGTACTCCACCGCGGGATAATCGGGGTGGTAGACGCCCTCGGTCGGCAGCTCGACGGGGTCGTCGTACGCGCCGTCGTAGTCGCCGTACTCCGTGGCGAGGTAGCGACAGCAGTGCTCGAGGTTGACGACGCCGCCCCGCTCTAAGTACTCGTAGACTCGCTCGCGATCCTCCGCGGAAACCGTCGTGTCCTCGAGCGCGTAGGCGTCGCCCGTCGCCTTCACGACCAGCGGAACGCCGGCCTCCTCGAGTCGCGCGGTCGCCACGTCGTAGCCGGGCATGCTCTCTTCGGCCCCGTGCAGCCAGAAAACCGCCGCGTCGACCGACTCGAGTTCGGCGACGAACGTCTCGATTCCCGTCTCCGATTCGAGGTCACTCTCCGACCGGACGACGAGGTCGATCTCCTCGAGTCGTCCTGCCGCCTGCTGTATCGCACCTAACTCGTTTTCGGTCGCCGTGTACAACCCGATTGTCGGCATTATTTAGTAAAGCATTATTTCTCTACTACAAATAAGGTTTCATATCGACATGGTGCGTCACCGAACACCGTTTCCGGCGATCGTCGGGCAAGAAGAGCTGAAACGAGCGTTGTTAGCCGTCGCAGTGGACGACGGGTTAGACGGGATACTCGTCCAGGGAGAGAAGGGGACGGCCAAGTCGACGGCCGTCCGAGGGCTGGTCGACCTCCTTCCAGAGCAGCGGGCCGTCTCCGACTGTCCCTACGGCTGTCCGCCCGACGACCCCGGCCGACAGTGCTCACACTGCCGTTCTCGGGACAATCCGCCGGTCGAGCGCCGGCCGGTCCCGCTCGTGACGCTCCCGCTCGGGGCGACCCGCGAACGCGTCGTGGGAACGCTGTCGGTGGCCGACGCCCTCGAGGGCGACGCCGAGTTCGACCCCGGCCTCCTCGCGCGTGCGAATCGTGGCATCCTCTACGTCGACGAGGTGAACCTGCTCGAGGACCACCTCGTGGACGTGATCCTCGATGCGGCCGCAAGCGGCGTCAACCGCGTCGAGCGCGACGGCGTGAGCGTCACCCACCCCGCCGAGTTCACGCTCGTCGGCACGATGAACCCCGAGGAGGGTGACCTGCGACCACAGCTCCGGGATCGCTTCGCACTCCAGGCGACGGTCGTCGGCTGTCGCGACCTCGAGGACCGCGTGGAGATCATCGACCGCGCACTCGCGTCTCGCGAGAAGCCCGAGACGTTCCGTGAGCGCTACGCCGACGAGACCGACCGACTTCGTGAGCGACTGCTCGAGGCCCGGAGGTTGCTCGAGGACGTGTCCCTCCCCAGCGATTTCAAACGCGACATCGCAGAGCTCTGCCTCGAGGCGGGCGTCGACGGCCACCGGGCGGACGTCGCCATCGCCCGCACGGCCCGCACGCTCGCCGCGATCGACGGCCGGCGGAAGGTCATCGAGCCCGACGTACAGGAGGCCGCGCGGCTCGCGCTCCCCCACCGAATGCAGAGCCGGCCCTTCGAGGACGCCCCCGATCCGGAGGACGTACTCGAGGACCATTTCGACGACGAGGGCGGGAGCGACGATGGGGAAGGCGACGATGGGGAAGGCGACGAGAAGAACGCGGGCGGGGACGCGAGCGACGAGGGCGAAGACGGGTCGGACGCCGACGACGAATCGCCGGACGACGTGGATGGCGGGAACGGAACCGAGAAAGAGAACGAGGGCGGCGAAGACGGACCGGACGACCACGGTGCCGACGACGATGACGACGAAGACGGTCCAGGCGGCGGAGCCGACTCGAGTTCTACCTCGAGCCCGGATTCAGACGAGAACGAGCGAGACCACGGCGAGTCGGAGAACGACGGCGACGGCGGCGATGGCGGGGACGGCGACGAGAAGGACGAGGCAACCCCGCTTGTCCCCGGCCAGCGACGGGCCGAGATCGGCGCCGCCGCGGCCCCGTCGGTCGAGGACGTCGACGCCGAGTCGACCGCGCCGGGAGGGGGGTCTCGAGCGATCGTCGAAGCGACAGAGGGCGGCCGCGGGACGCGGGTACGGACCGAGCGCGCGCCGGACGGCGAGTCGGTCGACGCGGCAGCCTCGATCCGTGCAGCCGCCACGGAGGGACGCACCCGCGTCGAGGAGGACGACCTCCGGACGTCGGTGCGGCGCTCTCGAGCGGGCTCCCTGATCGTCTTCGTCGTCGACGCCAGCGCCTCGATGCGCCCGGCGATGGCCGAAGCCAAGGGGACAGTCATGTCCCTCCTGCAAGACGCTTACGAGCAACGTGACGAGGTGGCGTTCGTAGCCGTCGCTGGCGAGAAGGCAGAAGTCGTCCTGCCCCCCACCGACAGCGTGACCCTCGCCGCCCGCCACCTGAAGGAACTCCCGACCGGCGATCGGACGCCGCTTCCCTCAGGTCTCGAGAAAGCGACCCGGCTCGTGACTCGAGCGGACGCGGACGCGAGCCTCGTGGTCGTCGTGACCGACGGCCGGGCGAACGTCGCCGAAGGGAGCCCGACGGTCAAGACCCGGGAGGCGGCCAGTCGGCTGGCTCAAGCCGACTGTGAGACCGTGGTCGTCGATGCGAGCGACGACGACCGGACGGGACTCGTCGGCGTCCTCGAAGCCGAGACCGGCGGTCGACGGATTCCCCTGTCGGCGCTCTCGGCCGAACGGGTGGCCGAAACCGTGGCAACCGTCCAAGGTCACGAGGGCACGTAATCGGAGCCAAACGGTCGGTCCGCTCGTGCTCGGGGGAGGTCCACAACGGTTATTCTCGTTCCCACACTATGTGGGAACATGCCGACGGTAGACTCGAAGGGACGGATCGTGCTCCCGAAGGAAGTGCGCGAGCGGCTCGGAATCGAGCCCGGGACCGAAGTAGCGGTCCAGGAGGAAGACGGCAAGGCTATCGTCGAACCGGAGACGGATCCCGATCGAATTATCGAGCGGATGGAATCGCTCGTCGAGGACGCTGCCGCCGAACGAGAACCACGGGACTACGACGACCTCGACGTGTACGCTCGAGACCACGCGGATACCGTCCGCCAGGGGGCCCGCAGGTCGGATCGAGATGAGTAGTGACGGACCATACCTCTTCGACGTCGGCGTGATCGCGCTCGCGCACGCTGGCACGCCCGTAAGCGAGTCCGCACTCACCTACGTTCGGGACGCGATCAGAGGGGAGATCGATGGGGTAATCCCGTATCCGGCACTCGTCGATGCCCACCACGTCCTGTCGTCGTACTACGGCTTCTCGAACGAGCGCGCGTCGGACCTCATGGAGAATCTGATGGACGCGAAACGCATTCACTGGCACGACGAGATGCCAGAGTCGCTCGTCCGCTCGGGATTCACGCTGTCCAGTGAACTGAACGTCGAAGGGTGGGACGGCTACTACGCCCAGGTCGCTCTCGCCGAGAGCGTCGAGACGATCCTGACGCTCGACGACGACTTCGAAGACGTGGACGGCGTCGCGACCGAGGTCGTCCTCACCCCTGACGAGTTCGCCACGCTGAACGACTACCTCGAGTATTGACGATTCGAGTCCGAAGCGGTGAAGTCGGCGTCGGGCCGATCAGCGGCTCGATCCGTCGAGTCGCCACGTGTGAAGCCGGTATTCCCCGCGAGTAACGCCCTCGTCGTGATACTCGACTGGTTCTTCGATCACCGCGAGCCGACCCTCGCTGAGGTCACCGGCGCTCGAGATCCCCTCGATCGGGTGGGTCTCGAGCGGCCCCGTCGCGGCCTCGAGTACGTGCACGGCGTGAGTCTCTGCGTCCCGCTCGCGGAAGTTCTGAGCGGAAGGGATCGCCACGAGGCCGTCGGAGGCGGAGATGCAGCGGGCGAACCCACGGACGTCGTGACTCCAGGCGACTTCGCCCTCGAGGTCAACAGCGAAGGCCGTGTGCTCGTTCGGGTGGCGACCGTCGGGGTCGCGGGTCCCCTCGGCGAAGGTGTTCCCGGTCACGAAGACCGCCGTCCCGTTGGCGACGGCGACGTGGTTCGGGTAGGCGTAGAGGGTCTCTCCCTCGAGGTCACGTTCACTCGCGAGGTCGACGCGCCAGACCTCCCCGCAGTTGTCGTCGAGGAGGTAGCCGTGTTTGTCCCCATGGCTGGCGACGACGATTCCCTCGTCGGTGAAAGCCACGTCGCCGACGCGACGCTCGCCCGGCGTTCCGGGGTCCCAGTTCGCGAGTTCGTCGCCGGTCTCGAGGTCCAGCACCACGAGGCCGTGGTCGTGATCGTGGTTGTCGGGACAGCGGTTGTACGCCACGGCGACCCGGTCGTCGTCGACGGCGACGGCGATGGGTGAGGCCTGGTCGTCGTAGGCCCACCGGAGGCCGCCCTCGAGGTCGAAGCCGTAGACGACGCTCGACCAGTACTGCACGTCGCCGTCGCGTTCGTACCGGCGTGCGGCGGCGACGATCGTCTCGCCGGCGATCCGGACGTCGACGACGAAGGGTTGGGCAAAGAAGGTCTCCCGTGCTGGCGGGCCGACGTCCTCGGCGGTGACGTACTCCCACAGGAGGTCGCCGGTTTCACTCGAGAAGACGCGGATCCGCCCCTCGGGACCGCGTTCGCCGACCACGAGGAGGTTATCGGTGGCGTCCATCGAGACGACGTAGCGCTCCTCGTCGCCGTCGACGGACCAGCGTTCTTCGGCCTCGTTCTCGAGGTCGTAGGCGATCACGCGCCCGTCCGCGAGGCCGGCGAAGACGGTCTCATCGCGGACGGCGACCGCCGACCGACGCCAGTTGTGTCTGCTCGCTGCCGAACCGAGGTCGCCGAGTGACAGGCACGTCTCGCCCTCGAGTATCCCGTCGCTGTCCTCGACGCTCAGCGTATCGTTCATCCTCACTCCTCTACCGGAAACGCCTCGTGGAGCGTGTAGTGGGTCTCACCCAGGTCCTCGAGGAGGCCGTCGGTTCGCTCTCGGAGCCGGCGAATCCGCTGTTCGGCGTCCCGCACGGCGACAACCCGTCCACGAAGGTACGCCCCGTGGGGCTCACTCGAATCGGCGTCGGACGCTTTTTCCTCCAGGTCGACCAGCGCCGCGTCGAGGTGACGGCCGATCTCGTCGAGGTTCTCGGCGTTCGCCAGCGCGGCGATCGGCCCCTCGTCCTCGAGGGCGTCGCCGATCTCTGCTTTGGCGTGTTGCTCGATGCTCTCGTCGACGGTTCCGTTCACGTTCATCAGTGCGAGTCTCAGCGCTTCGAGTTCTGCGCAAGCCATTGTCGTATTGTCTCGTTGGTTCGTTCTGTGGTCCTACAGCTACAGCGTCTGCTGGACCAGGTCGGAAACGATGCGGTCCCGTTCTAAGTGGGACGAAACGATGCGTTCTGTATCCTCGGGCGTGACGCCGCCGTACCAGATCCCGTCGGGGTAGACGGCGACCATCGGTCCGTCGCCACACTGACCGAGACAGGAACTGCGGGTGATGTGGACGTCACACTCCTCCGCGTCGCGGGCTTCTTGACGGAGGCGCTCTAAGACGGTCGTCGCGCCACTCGCCGCACAGGTCTGGTTGGTACAGACGGCGACGTGGTTCTCCGGGGCGTCGTGGACGTGTGGGTCGTCGCCGACGTCCTCGCGGTCTTCGTGTTCGGCCTGGTGGACGAGCGAGCGAAGCATTGCCCGAGCCCCGCCCTGGTCGTCCTCGTAGCCGTCGAGTTCGACCTTGTACTTGCACGTGTCACAGGACATCTCGACGCCGTCGGCTCTGGCCTCCCGGAAACGATCGGCGAGCACCTTGACGATCCGTTCGTCCGTGCCGAGCGGATCGCCCGCCCCCGCGGCCACGTAGGGGTACTCTGCGTCGAAGTCGTCGGCCCGGTTCCGGATTCGTTGCGTCAAGACGCCGTCGCCGAGCATGTAGGGCAACACGACGACTGCGTCGGGTCGGTTCTTCGCGACGGTGTGGAGCGCGTCCTCGAGTCGGGGCTCCGTCACCCCGATGAAGGCCGTCTCGACCCGCGTAAACTGCCGGCCCTCGTAGAGCAACCGGGCGAGTTTGTGGGCGTCCGCGTTGGCGTCCGGATCGCTCGAGCCCCGGGCACAGACCACGACCGCGACGTCGTCGTCATCGCGGTCGACGCCGATCCCCTTCTCGACGGCGCGGGCCCGTTCGTCGAGCAACTCGACGAGCGCGGGGTGGACCCCGAGGTGGGCTCCGCAGTGCAGCGTCAGGTCGTCGTATCGCGCTCGAGCGGTCTGCACTGCGAGCGGCACGTCGTTTTTCACGTGGCTCGCGCCGAACAGCGACAGCGGCACGACCGAGAGGTGCGCACAGGTCGGTGCGACCCCCTCGATCGCCTCGGTGATCGACGGCTCGGCGAGCTCGAGGTAGGCGACGTCGACCGGAACACCGACGCGCTCTTCGAGCATCACTGCGAGCTCTCGGACCTGCTCGTTCGACTTCTCCCGGCGGGAGCCGTGACCGACCACGAGGACGGCGTCGTCCTCGAGTGCGTCCCCGACCTCCCGCTCCCCGTTCTGGACGCTCATACGTTTTCAGCCTGTTCGATACTCCGCCGAAGCTTCCGTCGCCGACTCGGAGCGTACAGCCCGGTTTCCTCGCTCTCGTTGTAGACCCACTCACCGAAGTCGGGGACTGCCGCGTCCTCGAGACCGAACCAGTAGCCACCCGAGGAGGTCTCCGCGATCTCGCCCGTCGGCGCATCGACGGGACAGGACTCGAGGAGGTCGTCGATCACCTCGAGCAATCCGCGGTCGTCGGCGACGAACGAGATGCCGACCGTGCCGCTCGAGGACTTGAAACAGACAGTGCCACAGCCCTCGAGTAGCCCGCGCAGGAGTTCCCGCCAGTGGCTCGAGAAGGCCGAAAAGCGGTAGTTCCCACGGCCGTCGACCGGCAACCCGAGCGGGCCGCTCTGGCCGTACAGTTCGGAGCCGTCGATCGAGACCGTGTACTCCTCTTCGGTCCGGGTGATCGAGGCGTCGTGGGCGTACTCGCGGGTGGTCGTTTCGCGCTCGAGGTCGGCAAAGTCGCCGCCAGCGATGGCAGCCAGCGTTTCGGCGGAGGTCTCGTCGTTGGTGACGACCTCGAGTCCCTCGTCTGTGACCTCACCGCTGCCAGCGACGTGGCCCCAGAAATACGCCGTCGCGTGGTGGCCGGCGAGCAAGTCGGCCGGGGGTTCGAGCTCGAGCGCGTCCTCGCCGCTCATTCGCCCACCTCCCGGACCTCGATCGCGTCGAGCGGACAGGCCTGGGCGGCCTTCTTCGTGTCCTCGATCCGGTCGTCGTCGAAGGTGGCGACGACCCGGCCGTCATCGACCGTAACGGTCTCCTCACCCGTCGCGTCGTATATCGGATCGGCGTCGGGATCGATCGTCGCCAGGCCGTCCTCGTCCTCGACGAATCGCGGGTCGCGGGTCAGGCAGGCGAAGATGCCGTCGCAGGCCTCCTTCTCGAGGCTGACTTCGTATGTGGGCATGGTGTGTTGGGTTCGATTGCGGCTTCAGTAGTCGTACTTCGTCTCGTAACCACGCGGGGTGACCATCCGGTCGTCCCAGACGTAGGTCTCCTCGTTGCCGACGACGATCGTCGTCGTCATGTCGATGAGTTCGCTTTCACCCAGGTCCTCGAGTTCGCCGAGTTCGGTGATCATCACCTGCTCGTCCTCCCGACCCGCGGCGTGGACGATCCCGACGGGCGTGTCGGGATCCCGATGCGTGAGGAGGATCTCACAGGCTTTCTCGAAGTTCTCCCGGCGCTTGCGGCTCCAGGGGTTGTAGATCGTGATGGTGAAGCTCTCCTTGGCCGCAGCGTGGAGTCGGGACTCGATCTCGGGCATCGGCACGAGGTGGTCCGAGAGCGAGATCGAGACGGTGTCGTTCACGAGGGGGGCACCCAGGCGGGCCGCACACGACTGTGCGGCCGGGACGCCCGGGACGACCTCGAAGTCGACCATCGAGGCCGTCGCGCCCTTCGACTCGAGGATCTCGAGTGCGAGCCCCGCGAGCGCGTAGACGTTCGGATCGCCGCTGCCGACGATCGCCACGTCGTTGCCCGCGAGCGTGCGGTCGACTGATTCCTCGGTCCGGGAGACTTCGCCGCACATCGGCGTGTCGTAGATGTCCTTTGCCTCCTCGGTGATCTCGTCAGGGATCAGATCGATGTAGGTCGTGTAGCCGACGATGTGCTCGGCCTCGAGCAACGCCTCGCGGGCGCGCTGGGTCATCCCCTCCGGGTGGCCGGGACCGAGGCCGACGGCGGTCAGTTTGCCGGGTTCGCCGTCGAAGTCCTCGACCGTCGCGCCGACTTTCTCCTCGGTTTTCTCCTTCTTGCTCGAGGCACCGCACTTCGAGCCCGAAGCGGAACTCGAACTGGAACTCGAACTCGAGCCTCCACATTTCGAGGACGAGGAACTCGAGTCGCTCGAGCTCGAGCCGCCGCAGTTCGAGCCGGAACCGCTCGAGACCTCGCTATCGGTCGCGCCACACTTGGAAGTCGATTCGCCAGCGTCCGTGGATTCAGAGTCGGTGTCAGTGCTCATGGTCAGAAGTCGTCGACGTCACGCCCGCCACGCGGGGTGACGAGGTACGTTCGATCGTCGTTGCTCCAGGTTTCGGTCTCGTGGTTGCCGATGATCAGCGAGGTGCCCATCCCCGAGACCTTGTCGTCGTGATCGGCAGCCTCGCCGAGGGTGGTGATGAACTGGCTCTCGCCGTTGCGACCGGCATCCTCGCGGCCGGCGTCGTTGACGATTGCCACGTAGGCGTCGTCGGTGCGTTCCTCGCGGACGATCTCGACCGCTCGCTCGTAGTTGCGCCAGCAGTTGTACAGCACGATCACGAAGTCGCTGATCGCGGCCGCGCGCAGTTTCTCCTCGATCTCGTCCCAGCCGCGCCACTTGTCCGACAGCGAGACCGTACAGAAGTCGTTACACAGTGGCGCGCCGACGTTGGCCGCCCCGCCGAGCGCCGCCGTCATGCCGGGGACGACCTCGATCGGCACGTCCGTCGCGTCCTCCTCCTCTGCCATCTTGAAGATGAGGTCGGACTTGCCGTACACCGACGGATCGCCGCCGGAGACGTGGGCCACGTCCCCGCCCGCACGAACGCGCTCGAACGCCTCGCGGGCGAGTTCGATCTGGCGGCCCATCGACGAGCGGACGATCTCCTGCTCGCTGCCGTCCTCACGGACCGCGACGCCGTCCTCGTCGACCGCGTCCTCGGGCGGCAGCGTACCGTCCTCGCGCAGGAACTCCTGGTAGAGGTTCGAGGCGATGACGCAGTCGACCGTCTCGATCACGTCCTTGGCCTGCTTGGTCATATGGTCGGGCAGGCCCGGTCCGATGCCGACGACGTAGAGGGTGCCGTGCTCGTCGGGCGTTCCACTCATCGGCCGATCGCCACCGTTACCTCGTCCTCGTAGCTCAGTTTCTCGAGCACGAGCTCCTGCTCGCGTCCGCCAGCGATAGCGGAAGCCTCCGAGACGCCGGGCCAGCCGATCAGTTCCTTGGACTTCGAGGGGGTCGGCCCCTCGTGGGCGAGCAGCGTCTCCCTGTCGAAGGCGACGACGCCGAGGCCGAGTTCGTCGGCGGCCTCGAGTAACCCATCTTCGTCTTCCTTGCGGGTCGCCGTCGCGACGAACTCGACGTCCTCTCTGTCGTACTCCGTCCCCTCGAGGGCGGTTTCCCAGGCCTCGAGAAAGGTCTCTTTTTTCGCCCCGGAGACGCTGCCGGTACCGATGACGACGCCGTCGTCTTTGTTACGCTTGAGCACCGTCACGTCGTCGCCGACGAGCACGGCCTTCGGGCCGTCCAGCCTGGCGACGGGTCCGAGTTCGTCGTCGAGCACCGCGAGGTTCGTCGCCACAGTCGAGTCGCCGTTGACGACGTGGAGATCCATCGCCTTCGCGCGGGCCTCGACGCCCTGCTTGCCCGCCGCCTCCGAGGCCGTGGTCATCGCTGGGATCGCGCCCAGTTTGGCGAGATCCTTCGCGACCTGGTTCGCGCCGTGGTGGCCACCCGTGATCGGGATCGCCCAGGTCAACTCCTCGTCGATGACGACGATCGCCGGGTCGTCCCACTTGTCCTCGAGCAAGCCCGCGGTCTTTCTCATCGCGATGCCGCTGGCCATCAGCCCGACGAAACAGTCGTACTCGCCCCAGTACTCCTCGAAGACGTCTGTGTGGTACTCGAGGACGTCGATGGACTCGTAGCTGTCGCCGATGCCCTCGACGATCTCCTCGGCGGTGTCCATCTTCCGCCCGAAGGCGACGATGGCGATCTCTTCCGCTACCTCGCCGTCGCTGTCGGGCGTCTTGCAGTGTCCTGATCCGTCTTCCGAATCGTTCGTGTCAGTACTCATCGTTCACCTCCGAATTGTCGATCGTTCCACGATCGAATCGCGAACCTATCCAGCCACTCGAGTCGGCACCCCGACCAACCATCCCGGGTGGGAATGAAAGGGGCCGGGCCGCTCGACGAACCCCGGCGACGCAAGCACTGCACCGAACGAAGTGAGGGAAGCGCACAGCGAGCCGCGGGAGTCGAGCGGCCCGGGGGCTTTCACCCTCTCGTTGACTCCGTGTTGCACTACCGGTCATCTCAGTCCGAACACCCCTCTTCTGTCTCTTCACTATCGTTCGAACCACGGTTGGCCCAGTCGCCGTAGAGGTACGACCGCTCGTAGCCCGCGCCGGTGACGGCCTCGCCGATCAGCACCAGGGCCGAGGCCCGATACCCTGCTTTTTCGACCTCGTCCGCGATCGTCCCGATCGTCCCCGTGATGACGTCCTCGTCCGGCCAGGAGGCGTGGTAGACCACCGCGACGGGGATCTCGGGGTCGTGGCCCTCGGCGAGCAACCGGTCCATCGTCTCCCGCACCGCGTGGGTGCCGAGGTAGATGCAGGTCGTCACGTCGCCCATCCCGACGAAGTCACTGATGTGGTCCTCGTCTTCGGTCAGGGTCTTGCCCTGCGGGCGGGTAAAGGCAACGTGGTTCGCGACCTCGTTCAGCGTGAGCTGGGTGCCGAGGGTCGCACTCGCCGCGAACGAGGAAGTGACGCCGGGGACGAAGTACGTCGGCACGTCCTCGGCCTTCAGGGCGTCCATCTGCTCGAGTGCGGCCCCGTAGATCGCGGGGTCGCCGCTGTGCAGCCGGACGACCGCCCGTCCCTCGTGGTAGGCGTCGGCCATCAGTGGGACGAGTTCCTCGAGGTCCTTGCCGACGGAGTTCACCAGTTCAGCGTCCGCACAGTACTCCTCCAGAAGCTCGCTGTTGACCAGCGATCCGGCGTGGACCACGAGGTCTGCCGTCTCGAGCAGTTCCTTCCCCGTCACGGTCAGCAAGCCGGGATCGCCGGGGCCGGCCCCGACGAAGGGGATGCCCTCGCGGACGTCGCCGGCGGTGTACCGGTCCTCGGCGTCCGCAGCGTCGGCGTCTGCACCGCTCATGCTGTCCCCTCCGCGTTCGCCTCGGCCTCGTCGGTGTCGGCGCTCGCATCGCCGTCAGCATCCGAATCCGCGGCTTCGCCGTCGAACTCCGCGGTCGCCAGGTCGCGCTCGAGGTCGCACTTCTCGGCGTACGCGAGCGTGTAGTAGTCGCGCTCTGCGATCTCCTCGGGATCGTCCGTGACGACCGTCTCGCCCTGTTCCATGAACAGTCGCCGACCGAAACGGACGTCGTAGCCCGCCTCGGTCAGTCTCTCGTACGTGGTCGGCGCGTCGGTGACCTTGAACAGGATCAGCCGATCGGGACCCGTGGGTGCTGCCCCGTTGGCCGCCTCCCGCAGCGCCAGTCCCGTCCCGGATTCGACCTCGACACCGAGTGCCGTCGCGAAGGCGGTCATCGCGCTCACGCCGGGGACGACCTCGAGGTCCACCTCGGGGTGGAACGTCTCGAGCGTACGGCGAAGATGGCCGAACGTCGAGTAGACGTTGGGGTCGCCGAGCGTGACGAACGCCACGTCCTCCTCGCGCGCTTCGTCGGCCACCTCCGCGGCGGCCTCCTTCCAGGCGCGTCGAAGCTCGTCGGGATCGCGCGTCATCGGGAAGTCGAGATCGCCGATCTTCGAGTCGTCGACGTGCTCGAGTGCGACCGATCGCGAGAGGCGACCGGGGGAGTAGACGGTCTCGACGGACTCGAGGACGCGTTTGCCTTTCACCGTCACCAGCTCAGAATCGCCAGGGCCGAGACCGACGCCGTAGACGGTCACGCCAACCCCTCCGCGTCCCGGCGGCCGACGATCACGTACACCGGATTCTGTGAGTCGAAACTCGTCGCGCCGACGAGTTCGTAGCCGTGGCTCACCTGCAACTGGACGACTTCCTCCAAGATCCCGCGTTCGCGGAAGGCCTCGACGGCCCGGCCGGCGACCTCGAGTCGGGCGACGTTCATCACGATCCGGTCGACGTCCGTCTCGACGGCGTGGTCGAGGACGGCCTCGAAGTTGCGGCTGCCGCCGACGAACAGGGCGTCTGCGTCCGCGGGCAGTCCCTCGGGCGCTTCGGCCTCCTGCAGCGTAACGGCCGCGTCGTACTCGTTGGCCGCGAGATTCTTCTCTGTGACCTCGAGGCGTTCGGGTTTGCGCTCGACGGCGGTCACGCGCTCGACCCGTCGGGCCGCCTCGATGGTAACCGAGCCGGTACAGGAGCCGACGTCGACGACGTGGTCGGACTGTCGAAGATCGAGTTTCTCGAGCGACACCGCCCGGACCTCCGGTTTCGTTGGTCCTGCCTTCGCATCGTGTGGGAGCGCCACCTGGGGCATTATCCGTACAGTTCGACCGACCCCTAAAAACAATTTTGTTTGTATTATCGAAAGCTGTATTTCACACCTGTCGTTGCACTACCCCAACCGGAGTTTCATTCGGCCCCTCAGTCACTCGAGGCTCTCGACGAGGTCCAACGCACACGCTTTCGCGTCCTCGTGGCGGCCGTCCTCGAGGTGCTCCCAGACCTCCTCGTCCTCGAGGACGCGCCAGAGTGCCCGGCGGCGTTCGCCCAAAGACGACTCATCTGCGGCCTGCAACTCCTCGCGCAGATCTGCCTGGAGTGCAACCATCGGATCGGCGCGCTCGAGTAGCGGCTCGATCTGCTGTCGGAGGTACTTCGACGTGGCGGGACTTGCCCCCCGGGTCGAGATGGCGATCGTGATCCGATCCGATTCGGCCCGACTGGGGGTCACGACGTCGCCGCGTTCGTCGACCCGGTTTACCAGACAGTCAGCTTCTCGGGCTGCTGCAGCCACAGCGTCGTTGAGCCTTCCGTCGTCGGTCGCCGGCACGACGAGGAAGGCGTCGGCGACGACCTCTGGGGCGTCTTCGGCCTCGAGCGTTCGACGGATCAGTTCACACTCGAGGTCGTCGAATCCGTCGGCGAACTCGGGGGCAACGGCCGTCACGTCGGCTTCCTCGGCGAACGTCCGAGCTTTCCGGAGAGCGACGGAGCCACCGCCGACGACGACCACCGACCGGCCCTCGAAGTCGTGAAAGAGCGGGAGCATCGAATCGATTCAGGCGGGTTCGAAGGGGACGAGTTCCGACTCGATCTCGTCCCGGATCGCAGCTACGTCGCCGATGACCGCAGTCGCGGGCGGCTCCACGTTCTCTCTTTCGACCCGGTCGACGATCGTCTCGAGGGTCCCCCGGACGACGTGCTGGTCCTCCCAGGTCGCCTTCTGGACGATCGCGACGGATTTCTGGCCGCAAACGCCGTGTGTGCGCAAGGCCGTCACGTTCCGCTCGAGGGTCCGTACGCCCATGAGGATGACTAACGTCCCGCCGCTTTCGACTGCCGCAGCGATCGCGTCCCAGTCGAGGGCGCTCTCGTCTTTCTCGGGCGTCTCGTGACCGGTGATGACGGTAAAGCGCGAGGCGACGTCGCGGTGGGTGAGCGGAACGCCGGCGACCCCCGGTGCGGCGAGTACGCTCGAGACACCGGGAACGATCTGAAACGGAACGCCGTGGTCGGTCAAGTGCTGGGCTTCCTCCCCGCCGCGGCCGAAGACGAACGGGTCACCGCCTTTCAGTCGGACGACGGCGTCGCCGGCCGACGCGCGTTCGACGAGGAGGTCGTTGATCTCTGCCTGGGGGGTCTTGTACTCGACGCGTTTGCCGACGTCGACGATCTCGGCGGTAGCGGGCAGACTCTCGAGTAACGTCTCGCGGACGAGCGCGTCGTGGAAGATGACGTCCGCGGTCTCGATCAGCCAGCGCGCCCGTACTGTCAGCAGGTCGGGGTCGCCAGGGCCGGCCCCGATCAGGTACACCGTGCCCGACGAGGCACGCGACCGGTCCGGAATCGACGACGGCGACGGAACGCCGACGGACGCCAGATCGCGTTCGCCACCGGACGGTGACTGCGTTTTTCGCGTCGCGAGTCCCTGCGCCCGCGCCGACGTGCGATCGTCGGTATCGTCGTCTCCGGGCGACGTGCGCGGATCGTCCGTGCTCGTCGATCCGCGAGCGGTGTCGTCCTCCATCGCCAACCAATCGAAGTTGCAGTAACTTCAATATAGTTGTATTCGTCTCGGGCGGCTGCCGACCGTCCTCGCCCTCGTCGATCGCAACAGGACAGTTAGGATACTCCACCGAGTAGCCGTTCGCAGATGGGACTCGAGTATCCACACTTCCTGGTGAACTACAAGGTGTACGACGGCACCGCGGGTGAAGACGGCCTGGCGCTCGCGCGAACGCTCGAGGCAGTCACAGAAGCGACCGGCAGGACGTTCGCTGTCGCACCGCAGACGCCAGACGTTCGGCTCGTCGCCGAAGCGACGTCGCTTCCCGTCGTGGCGCAGTCCGTCGACGCGATGGAACCGGGCCGCGGTAACGGGCGCATCTCGATCCAGGCGCTCGCGGCCGCGGGTGCCGACGGCGTCCTCGTCAACCACCCCGAGAACCGGGCGACGCTCGAGGAGGTCAAACAGACCGTCGCCCGGTGTGGCGAGTTCGGCCTCGAGTCGATCGTCTGCGTCGACGGCCGCGAGATGGGCGAGGCGGCGCTCGCCTTCGACCCCGACTGTCTCCTCCTGGAGAAACCCGAGGACGTCGCGACCGGTCGCGCGATCACCCGGACGCACCCGGAACTCGTCGAGGAGTTCGTCGCGATGGTCGACGACCGAAACCCGCGGACGAAGGTGCTCGTCGGCGGCGGGATCAGTTCGGCCGACGACGTCGCGCGAGCGTTCGACCTCGGCGCAGACGCGGCAGGTGCGGCCTCCGCCGTCCTCGAGGCGAGCGACAGACGCGCGTGGCTCACCGCCGTCGCCGAGGACATGCCGCGACGACTCGAGTGACGTCCTCGAGAGCGGTATCCAGAACGGACGGACGTCCCCGATCCGACGCCGGCGACGGTTCTGGACCGAAGCGATTTTGACGTATCCTCGAGTGGTATCACCCGTGAATCAGCAGAACTGGCGGACGTACCTCGTCACTCAAGAATCGCTCTCGGCGGGTCGATCGACCGTCGACGTCGTCCGTGGGGCGATCGACGGCGGCATCGACGTCGTGCAACTGCGCGAGAAAGGAACGGACGCCCGGTCGCGGTACGAACTCGGCCTGGAACTCCGGGAACTCACCGCCGCAGCAGACGTCGACTTCGTCGTCAACGATCGGGTGGACGTCGCCCAGGCCGTCGACGCCGACGGCGTCCACCTCGGACAGTCGGACGTCCCGCTCGAGGTCGCACGAAACCTGCTCGGACCCGACGCGGTGATCGGCTGCTCGACGTCGACCGTCGCCGAGGCCGAACGGGCGGAAACCGCGGGCGCGGACTACCTCGGCGTCGGGGCGGTCTACGGAACCTCCTCGAAGGACGTCGCCGACGAAAAGAACGGCATCGGCCTCGAGCGCGTGGCCGCGATCGCCGACTCGGTGTCGATCCCGGTGATCGGCATCGGTGGCGTCACAGCCGAGAACGCCGCACCAGTGGTCGAGGCCGGTGCCACGGGCGTGGCCGTCGTCAGCGAGATCACCGCGGCGGACGATCCGCGGACCGCGACCGAAGCGCTCCGGGAGGAGGTGACGGATGGCTGACCGAGTCGACGCGACCGGCACGGCGCTTGCGGACTCGTTGCGGGCGATCCGGGACCGCGAGCCGCTGGTCCAGCAGCTCACGAACGAGGTGACGAAAAACGACCTGGCGAACGTCACACTCCACTGGGGTGCGCTGCCGGTCATGGCAGACGCCCCCGGCGAGGCTCCGGAGATGGCCGACCTCGCCGGTGCAATCTTGCTCAACACCGGCCGGATGACCGACTCGAACGTCGAGGCACTATGCGCCGCCGGCCGGCGTGCGAACGAACTCGAGGTTCCGGTCGTCCTCGACCCCGTCGGCGCGGGCGCGACGCCGACCCGCGAAGCGGTCCACGAGCGCCTCCTCGACGAGGTCGAGTTCGCGGCGATCAAGGGTAACTACGGCGAGATCAGTCACCTGGCGGGCGTCGAGGCGGAGGTGAAAGGCGTCGAGTCGATCGGCGACTACGCAGAGATCGACGAGACGGCTCGAGCGCTCGCGGACGCGACCGGTGCGGTCGTCGTCGCCTCCGGCGTGACGGACGTCGTCGCCGACTCGGACGCCGTCTACCGGGTGCGCGCCGGCCACGAGATGCTAGGCGAGGTGGTCGGCACCGGCTGTATGCTCGGCGCGACTCTCGCGGCCTTCTGCGGTGCCGGCGACGACGACCTCACACCGAGTCTCCACGGCACGCTCGCCTACGGCGTTGCTGGCGAACGGACAGCGGACCTCGAGTACAATGGGCCGGCAAGCTACCGGATCAACTTCCTCGACGCCGTCTACGGGCACACCCCCGCAGTCGCCGAGTCGCTCGACCTCGAGGGTCGCGTCGAACGAGTCCTGTAAAGCTCTAAGTTTCGACGCCGAGACGACCCGCCATGGTCTGGCACGTCATGCCGACGTACGATCGGTACGAGCGCGCTCGAGCCGACTTCGAGTGGGACCTCCCCGATCGGTACAACCCCGCCGTCGACTTCCTCCGGAAGCACGAGGACGCAGACCGGGTCGCGCTGCGGTACGAATCGCCCGCGGACGGCCTCGAGACGTACACGTTTCGCGACCTCGACGAGCGATCGGACCGGCTCGCGGCCGCGCTCGCGGACCTCGGCGTCAGCGAGGGCGACCGGGTCGGCGTCGTCGTCCCCCAGAAGCCCGAAAATCCGCTCGCACACCTGGCGAACTGGAAACTCGGCGCAGTGTCGGTGCCGCTTACCGTCCTGTTCGGCCGCGACGCGTTGCAGTACCGCCTCGAGGACAGCGCCGCGACGGCGGTCGTCGTCGATCCGAGCGTCCGCGAGACGATCGACGAGGTTCGCGAGGAGTGTCCCGACCTCGAGCACGTGATCGAACTCGGCGGCGGCGATGCAGTCGAGGGAGACGCCCACGCCTTCGACGACCTGCTCGCGGCTCACGAGCCGGGGATCGACGTCCACGAATCGACGCCGGAGACGCCGACGGCGATCATGTACACGAGCGGCTCGACCGGCCCGCCGAAGGGCGTCCGCCACAGCCACGCGCTGTGGCTCGGTCGTGCCGCGGCGGCGTACAACTACTTCGATCAGGGACTCGAGGACGCGACGCTCTGGACGCCCGCCGACTGGGCGTGGGGCGCGGCCCTCGGCGGGACGCTGTTTGCTGCCTGGCACCACGGCTGCACCGTCGTCGGCTGGCCTCGCGAGGGGTTCGACCCCGAGGACGCGTACGACCTGATGGCCAGCCACGGCGTCACGCACGCGTTCATGCCGCCGACGGCGCTGCGGATGCTGATGGGCGTCGACGATCCCGAATCGCGATGGGACCTCGCACTCGAGACGCTCGCCTCCGCGGGCGAACCGATGACCCCGGAGATCGTCGGCTGGGTCGAGGAGACCTTCGAGGACGTCGCGATCAACGAGTTCTACGGCCAGACGGAACTGAATCTCGTCGTCGGGAACTCCTCTAGCTGGTTCGAGACGAGACCGGGAAGTATGGGAAAGCCGCTGCCGGGCTACGAGGTGGCCGTCCTCGACCCCGAGACGCGCGAGACGCTGCCGCGGGGCGAGATCGGCGAACTCGCCGTCAAACCGGGCGATCGGCGCGTGTTCTTCGACGAGTACTGGGGGCTCCCGGAGAAAACCGAGGCGAAGCGAACCGAGGACGGGTGGTTCCTCACCGACGACCTCGTGAAACGCGACGAGGACGGCTACGTCTGGTTCCAGTCGCGTGCCGACGACGTCATCCTCACGAGCGGCTACCGCGTCGGCCCGATGGAAGTCGAGAAGGCGATCCTCCGCCACGACGACGTCGAACAGGTCGGCGTCGTCGGCGTTCCGGACGAGGTCCGCGGTGAGGCGATCGCGGCGTACGTCCAGCCGACGACCGAGGAGTTCGACGCCGACGCGCTCCGCGAGGAGATCCGGGAACTGGTTCGCGACCGACTCGCGGAGTACGAGTACCCCCAGCACGTCGAGTTCGTCGACGAACTGCCGACGACCTCGAGCGGGAAGATCCGTCGTCTCGACCTTCGCGATCGGGGCCTCGACGAGTGAGCGGCCACGACCTCGCGTTCGCCGCGGATGGTTTCATAGTCCTTCGCAACGAGTGACATACCGTGTCGTCACCGTCCGCACCCGCGTACGAACTCGGCTTCCGGTCGGTCGATCGAGAGTTTGCGTCACGACCGCTCGCGGTCGAGGGATCGATTCCGGAGTGGCTGTCTGGAGCGCTGATTCGCAACGGCCCCGGGAAGTTCGAGGTCGGCGACGAGCGGGTCAACCACTGGTTCGACGGACTCGCGATGGTGCGCCGGTACGCGTTCGACGACGGCGCGGTACGGTACACGAACCGGTTTCTCCGGACCGAGGCGTACGAGAACGCGAGCGACGGGCAAAGCGTCGGCGAGTTCGCGACGGGCGGCGGCGGAACGCGGGCGCTGTTCCGGTGGCTCCGCGCGCTCGGACCGCCGGAGCCGACGGACAATGCCTGCGTCCACGTCGCTCGGCTGGGCGACGAGTACGTCGCGCTCACCGAAGCGCCCCGCTGGGTCGCGTTCGACCCGATCACGCTCGAGACGCGCGGCGAGTTCGGCTTCGAGGACGACCTCGAGACGCACCTGGCGAGCGCACACCTCGTCGTCGACGAGCACCGGGCGGAGACGATAGGGTACGGAACCGAGTTCGGTCGGCCACATCAGTTCCACCTGTACCGCGTTCCCCACGGCGAACCGGAGCGAGAACGCATCGGCTCCGTGACTGCCGAGGGCCCGGGGTACGTCCACAGCGTCGCGGTGACAGCCGGCTACGTCGTCCTGGTGGAAGTCCCGCTTCACATATCCATCCGACGGGCGCTCTCCCCCTGGACCGAGGGCCTGCTCGATATGCTCGAGTACCGACCCGAGCGTGGAACGCGGATCGTCGCCGTCGACCGGGAGACGGGCGCGGTGGCCGTCGACCTCGTGACGGAGCCGTTCTTCACGTTCCACCACGTCAACGCCTTCGAGACCGACGGGGCGATCGTCATGGACCTCGTCGAGTACGAAGACGACGCCATCGTCCACGCGCTCTCGTTCGACACGCTGCGCGAGGACGCCTTCACCGCCGCTCCCGACGGCCGGTTCGTGCGATACCGCGTCGACCTCGACGACGGGACCGTCGCCCGAAGGCGGCTCTACGACGGCGGCCTCGAGTTGCCGACCGTGCCACCGGCCGTCCGGACCCGATCGTACCGCTACGCGTACGGGCAGGCGACGGACCGGCGGGGTGCCAACGGTCTCGCGAAGATCGACACCGAGCGCGAGACGGCAACGGAGTGGTGGGAGCGATCCGTCTACGTCGAGGAACCCCGCGTCGTCCGGCGACCGGACGCCAGCGCGGAGGACGACGGCGTCGTCCTGGCACCGGCGCTCGACACGAAACGCGAGCGGTCGATGTTGCTCGTCTTCGACGCGGCGACGCTCGAGGAACGCGCGCGGGCCTACCTGCCCCACGCCGTCCCGTTCGGGTTCCACGGCCGGTTCTTCCGGGACGCCCTCGAGTGAGCGCTCATAACGATGGCTGTGAGTCGTTCCCGCCGCAACCGCGAACCGTCTTGCGGTTGCGTCGGCAACCAGTCACAGCCACCATTATAACGATGGCTGTGAGTCTTTCCCGCCGCAACCGCGAACCGTCTTGCGGTTGCGTCGGCAACCAGTCACAGCCACCATTATCACTCGACGCCGACTCGCACGTCCCACGCCGCGACGGTGCGGACCAGGGCGACCAGCGCAGCGAAGACGCCCTCGCGCGCATCGCGTTCGGCGACGGCTTCGTGGAACGCGTCGAGCCAGCCGAGGTCCGCAAGCGTCTCCCGCTGGAGGTCACACAGCGCGGCGGCCATCTCCACGTCGCCGCGCGCTCTGTGACGCGCTTCCGCGTCGGCGAGCGACGCGAGGAACTCGAGGATCGCGGCGACGTGGTCCGGGATGCCGTCGCCGTGTGCGGGAGTGAATCCAACCCGCTCGTAACGGCGCGCCATCGCCGCTGCGGAGTCTCCGAGGAGTTCCCCGGCCTCGCCAGCGTCGTGGTACCGCGAGTCCGACTCGAGCCCCTCGCTCGGGTCGGTCGCGTATGCGGAGGCGAACGGCGGCACGTAATGGGGACCGGGCACGACGAACAGGTTGTCGTACCCGATCGAAAGCGCGTCCGCGTCGTACGTCTCCTCGAGGAGCGGTTCGAGGTCGACGTCGGCCTCGTTCGGGACGAGCGCCGAGAGGCGGTCGAAGGTCCCCTCGGCGATCGCCGCCTCGAGAGTGTCGACGTCGCCGTCGAGCGCGGCGGCAAGGAGCGCGTACACCCGCGAGCGCGACCGGAGGAGCGCGGGGTCGCGTGGCGAGACGTCCGCGGGTCGTCCGCTCGAGTCGGGGGCTGGCTCCCGGACGCGATCGGCAACCGACTCGGGGTCGCTCACTCGCCGTCACCTCGCTTGCGGACCTCGACGTAAGCGTCGAACTGGGCGTTGCTGCCGCCGACGAGGTCGCTCATTCCGGTGTCGCCCAGTTCGGTGTCGAGCGGCTGGAGATGGTTGACGGCGAAGCCGGCGTCGCGGCCCTTCGCGTAGCCGGCCTCCTCGCGCGTCGGGGTGTCGAACTCGTAGGGGGTGTGGCCGTACCGATCGACCGGCTCTCGAGTCGAGCCGTCGACGGTCTGTGCGGTCGCGCCGTCGCCGGTGCGCCCCCATCCCCACATGGTCCCGACGACACCGGGCCGGATGCCGTTCGTGACCATCGCGGTCGCCTCGACGGTTCGGCGACCGGCGTCGATCTCGATCGCGTCACCGTTCTCGATGCCGCGTTCCTCGGCGTCTCGCGGGTTGATCCACAGGGGATTCTCCGGGCGCGTCTCCCGCAGCCACGGGCTGTTGTGCGTCCGGGTCATCCCCTGGGTGCGTGGCTTCCAGTTTATCAACTGCAGCGGCCGATCGGGTGCGTCCTCGGAGACGACAGGGACCTGCACCGACTCGTCGTAGTGGCGGACGTCGTCGACGCGAGGGAGTGGATCGAACCGTTCGCCGGTGTAGGAGTGTTTGCCCGTCGCCACGACTTCGCTGTAGAAGTTTACCCGCGATCCGAGTTTGTACCGCATATGCTCGCCGTCGTAGGCGTTCGACCGGTCGCCGTACCGGCCGGCGTAATCGTAGTCGTAGCCGTGTTCGGCGAACGCCTCCTCGTAGTCCTCGACCGGTTCCTCGAAGCGACCGCCACGGTTGAGGACGGCGACGACCTTCCGCCACTCCTCGTCTCTCACGGCCGCCCGCCAGCGCTCGAGGTCGAAGTGCTCGCCCAGGCCCTTCTCGTGGGCGTTCCGAAACACCGCGAGTTCCTCGTCGCTGGCGTCGGCGACCGGGTCGCCGTCGTAGGCGACGTTCGCCACGAGCTTGAGGTAGAAGTCCTCGGCCCGGTGGAGCGGCCAGGTCTCGCCGTCGGCGTCGAGGATGGCGTCTTCACCGACGCCCGGCAGGTCCATGCGCTTCCAGATATCGATCAGTACCTCCTCGAACGGCCGGGCGTCCGGAACGACTTTCACCGTCGGCTGGCTGATCTTCTCGTCCGCGAGCCGTTTGTTCGGGTAGGTGCCGAAGTTCTCCCAGCGCTCGAGGTAGGTCGGCTCCGGCAGCACGTAGTCGGCGTACTGGCTCGTATCGCCGATGACCGTGTCTGCGGCGACCACTAGCGGGATGGCGTCCTCGTCGGCCAACACGTCGGGGATCTCGTCGCCGCCGGCGACCGCCATCACGTGGTTGTTGGAGTACGGCCGGATGAACAGCGCCCCGATCGAGTAGGGGTACTCGTCGTCGGCGCTCGCGTAGAGTTCCTGGACCTCGTGTGGCGGCGCGACGGGGAACCACGGCCGCTTGGCCGGATAGCCGTCGTCGCGGTCGAACAGCGTCGTCTCCTCGTAGGAGACGCCGCCGCGAACGATCGGGATCCCCCACGGCTCGTACCCGTCGGGGACGGTTCCGAGGTCGTACCGGCCGCTCATCGTGGCGAAGCCGGCGTAGGGCGTGATCTGGCCCCCCTTCCAGTCGTAGTTGCCGATCAGGTGCTGGAGGGTGGCGACCGCACGCTGGGTGTAGAACCCGTTCGAGTGTTTCGCCGGGCCGCGGTAGGCCATGATCGCCGCGCGCTTGCCGTGGCTCGTGAACTCGTCGGCCAGTTCCGCGACGTCTGCGACCGAGACGCCGGCCATCTCGGCGTACTCCTCGAGGGTGTACTCGAAGACGCGCTCTCTGTACAGCGTCCACGCGCTCTTGACGCGCCGTCCGTCGATCGTCAACTCGACGTCCAGGACGCCCTCGTCGGCCTCGCTCGCGGGAACCGGCTCGCCCGTCGTGGCGTCGACGACCACGAACTCGTCCCCGTCGCCGCCTCCGGCCGTCTCGAGACCGAGGTCCGCGGCTCGAGCCTTCGGCGCGGCCTCCTCGTCGACGAGGACGAGGTGGGTGGCGTCGCTCCAGGTCGGCTCGCCGTCGTCTGCGGCAGCTGTCTCGGCGGGGTTTCGGAGGTACTCGACGTCGTGGCGGTCGTGCTCTACGATCCACCGGGCCATTCCCATCGCCAGCGCGGCGTCGCTGCCGGGATCGACCGGAACCCACTTCTCGGCCTTCTCGGCGGTCTTCGACAGCCGCGGGTCGACGACGTCCATCCGCATGCCGTCCTGGATCGCGTTCGTCAGCTTCGGGGCGAGCCACGTCGGCCCCTTGTTGGCGACCATCGGGTTCGTCCCCCAGACGAGGAGGTACTCGCAGTTCTCGACGTCGGGGTACTGGCGTTTCTTCTGCCCGGCGTAGGAACGGACGTTGCCCATCACGCTCGAGAACCCGCAGGTGCCAGCGTGGTGGTGGCTGTTGATCGACCCCAGTCCCTGGTGCCACAGGCGCGTCCGGATGAAGTTCCGCCGGAAGCCGCCCACGTCGACGATCCGGTTCGCCTTCGGGCCGAGGTCGGGGTGGTCGGTGTCGATGAGGACGTCCTCGTAGCGCTCGTCGAACTCGCTTCGCTCGAGGTCGCCGTTCTGGACGGCCTCCCAGTCGGCCATGACCTCGTCTTCGGGGGCGTACGCCCACACGTCCCTGATGCCGGGGTGACCGAGTTCGTCGTCGCCCTCGACGATCTCCTCGATCGCCTGCTCCCAGGAGATCGTCTGCCACTCGCCGCTGCCTCGCGGCCCGACGCGTTTCATCGGCTTGCGAACGCGGTAGCTGTCGAATGCGGTCTGGATACCCGCCTGTCCTTTCAGGCACATCCGGCCGCCCGACAGCGACCAGCGCGCGGTGTCGACGTCGCCGGTGCCCTCGAGGTCGCCGGTCGCGACGTCCTCGGGGTCGCTCCCGTAGGGAACCTGGGCGAACGGCTGCGTGTTCAGAAACGAGTAGGGGTTGCCCGCCAGTTTGCGCACGAGCGAACTGTACTGGCCGTCTCCGGACTCGTCGGCGAGTCGCACCGTGATCGGGCAGAACGTGTTGCACTGCCCGCAGGTGGTGTACAGTACGTCGTCGGCGTCGTACTCGCCGTAGTCCGTGCCGACGCCGTGGTCATCGTCGTCCGTCCAGAGCGAGGACGGGTCGAGGTCGAACGTCGCGTTGCTGGCGGCGGCGACCGCGCCGATTCCGGCGGCCGCCTTGACAAAGTCGCGTCGATCGAGCGACGGCTGTTCGTCGGAACTGTCGGGTGTCGCGTCTGCGTCTGGATCGTGAGAACTCACGTGTCGTCACCTCCGTTGGGAGTCGACTCGAGCGGTTTCAGGGGCAGTACCTCCGCGCCGAGCGAGTACAGCAGCAGGCCGACGGCGACGATTCCCAGGCTTGTGAGCCACTCGACGGTCGAGGGAACGTACGAGCCGTGGGGCAGGCCTTCCATCACCGGAAGGATCTGGGGTGGGACGACGATGTTGAACCGGACGGCCACGATGCCGACCACGACGAACAGCCCGGCGATCGCCGCCGGGAGCGGCGACCGTCGCCACGAGCGCTTGCTCAAGATGACAAGCGGGAACACCCAGCCGAAGCCGACCATGAACCACCAGAACGACCACGACATCTCGCCGAAGAGGATGACGAGCCACGTCTCGAGTTCGTGCGGGTGGAGGCTGTTGATCGCGATGAGTGCCTCGATGGCGGTGAGGGCCGCGTCGGTGAGGACGAACGCCGCGAGCAGCTGTCCCAGCCGGTCCAGCAGGTCGCGGTCGACGGCGTCGCCGGCGATCAGTTTCGTCCGGACGACGTAGAGGATCGTCACGAGCGCGGTTCCCGAGACCACCGCCGAGACGACGAAGATGATCGGGAACAGCCCGCTGTTCCAGTACGGCCGGGCCTTCGCGACGGCGAACAGCACGCCCGTCCCGCCGTGGACCATGAAAATCGCCAGCGGGATGCCGACCAGACCGGCGCGTTTGAGCCACCGACGGTCGGTCCGTCCCGATTCTTCGCCCGTCGACGTGCGTCCGAGGGTCAACAGCCGGCAGAGCGTCGCTCGCCAGCCACGAGCGCGCGCCGCGACGCGTGCGAGGTCGAGGCGCATCGAGAAGTACAGCTCCGTGACGAGGACGGCGACGTACGCGACGTACGCGTGAACCTCCCAGGACAGCGCCGAGGTCGGCTGTCGCCAGACGAACGGGTAGTACATGCGGTCCATCCGGCCGAGGTCGACCCAGACGAACAGCAGCGCCACGATCATGCTGATGACCGCGGCGAACAGCGCGTCCCGGTCGATCTGCTCGAAGCCCTCCATCTCGAAGACGTTGGCGAGCGTGCTCACGAGGAACGCGCCGGCCGAGAGGCCGACGAAGTAGATGTAGAACGCGACCCACGCGCCCCACGGGGTCACACTCGAGAGGTTCGTACTCGCCATGCCGACCGTGAGCCGTCGCCACGTCGCCCACCCGCCGACCAGCAGGAGGACGGCGAGGAGGCCGTACCACGCGTACCGGACCGTCTCGCTCCGGAACCCGGGGTCGTATCGTTCCGTGATGTCCGTTATCGTCGACATGGTTCTATTTCAGGTAGTAGACGTTCGGATCGGTCCCTTCGGCCTCCTTCAGCTGGAAGGCCCGCGAGGAGTCGGCCAGCTTCGACACCTCGCTATCGGGGTCGTTCAGGTCGCCCGCGTTGCGAGCGTCGCCGATGCACGTCTCGACGCAGGCTGGCTCTTCGCCGCGGTTCAACCGGTGTGTACAGAAGCTACACTTGCGCACGTTGCCGACCGGCGACTCGCCGTCGGTTCGCGGCCCGCGGTCGACGCCGTACTCCGGGCTCTGGACCTCGCCCGCGCCGTCGACCTCGTCGTAGTTCTCGCCGAAGTCGAAGTAGCGCGCGCCGTACGGACACGCGATCATGCAGTACCGACAGCCGATACAGCGGTCGTAGTCGACGTTCACGACACCGTTTTCCATCTTGTACGTCGCCGACACCGGACACACCTGCACGCAGGGCGGGTTGTCACACTGCATACAGGGCCGGGGGACGTTCGTCCGCGTGACATCCGGGTACGCCCCGTGTTCGTCCTCCATGACGACGTTGTACGTCACGCCGGGCGGCGTCCGGTTCTCGGCCTTGCACGCGACCGTACACGAATCACAGCCGACGCACTTCTGGAGGTCGATCACCATGCCCCATTTCTCGTCGATCCCGCCCTCGCTTTCCTCGACCGCCGTCACCTCGAGCGACTCGGCGACGCGTTCCATCGAGCCGACCGAACACGACAGCGACTCGGCGACCTCGTCGTCGATCGTCTGCTCGCGGTGATCGACGGCGGGATTCGGCGTCTCGCGGTAGTCGTCGCCGAACTCCGCGGCGGCCGCGCGGTCGTACTTCTGCCAGTACGCCTCGCTCGACAGTTCGCCGCGACCGACGCGGCGCGCGTCCTCGGCCATCGCAATACCGAGGTCGGTCCGATACGCCGTCTTCTCGAGTTCGTCGCGCGGGTCCAGCGCCTCCCGGTCTACCATGGCGTCGAGTGCCTCCCGGCTGGGGTCGTCCGGGACGCTCGGCAGCGGCTCGTCGGTGCCGCTCATCGCGACCCACCGGCCGTCGGCCGAACCCGTACCCACTGTTTCGAAGTCATACAGGTACAGAGAGGGTCCCCAGGAGGCTGAGCGGACTACCGATACTGTTGGGCACGCTCGCAGGCGCAGCGTACCCACGACGGTCGGATACCGATACTGTTTGGGACGGTGCGTCGACCTCGAGGTCGCTCTCACCGAAACGGTCGAAATCGACGCCGAGATAGTTCGAGTCGCCTTTCTCCCGGAATCCGGGACTGCGTGACGGGCTATTTGTGTCGACGAGCCGTCCAGTCGCGTATGGTCGTCTTCTGGTCGCGACGAACGGGCCGTCGGGGGTGGTGGCAGTGAACCCGCTACTCGCGTTATCGATCGCGTTGCGACTCGCGGGGACGGGGTACTCGGTCGCGTTGCTGTACCGCAGTGGCGACCGGCGGTTCGCCTTCCTGACCGTAATGGTGGGGCTCATGGCGTCGCGCCAGCTCTGGACGGCACAGACGGCCGGCGGGACAGGACTCGAGGAGTTGCCGGGGCTGGTCGTCAGCGTCCTCGCGGTCGCGACGGTCCACTACCTCGCGCGGTACGTCGCCGAGGAGAGTCGCATCAAGACGGAACTCGAGGAGACGAACGATCGCCTGCGGAGTTTCCGAAAGGCCGTCGAACACGCCGGCCACGCCATCTTCCTGACCGACACCGAGGGAACCATCGAGTACGCGAATCCCGCCGTCGAGGACGTGACAGGGTACGAACCCGACGAAGTCGTCGGGACGAACCCCCGCCTGTGGAAATCCGGCGAGCACGAGGAGGCGTTCTACGAGGACCTCTGGACAACGATCACCGCCGGCGAGGTGTGGGACGGCGAGATCATCAACCGTCGAAAGAACGGCGATCTCTGCTGGGTCGACATGACCATCGCCCCGATCACCGACGCGGACGGCGACGTCGAGCAGTTCGTCGCGGTCGACACCGACGTCACCGACCGCAAGGAGCGCGAACTGCGCATCCGCGAGCAGAAGACGCGCCTCGAGTTGCTGAACACGACCAACGAGGTCATCAGGGATGTCAACCGCGAACTGGTGCAAGCCGACTCGAAAGCGGAGGTCGAGGCGGCGGCCTGCGAGCAGTTCGCCGCGGCCGACCCCTACGAGTCGGCGTGGATCGCGACCCGGAACGTGGTCAACGACGCCGTCCGGGCACAGACGAGTACCGGCGTCGACGACGACACCCTCGAGGCGGTGATCGCGGCGATCAACGACGCCGATCGCGAGACGGCCGTCGACCGGGCACTCGAGACCGACGCGACCCAGGTCGTGGCAGGGACGGACGAGGGCGGCGACCGGTACGCGGCGGTCGACGCGGCCGCCACGGTCGCCGTTCCGCTGTCGTACCGCGGTGCACGCTACGGGGCGCTCGTCGTCCACGCGAGCGATCCCGGCGCTGCCGACGCGGTCGACGTCGACGTCCTCGACGAACTGGGCGAGACCGTCGCGTACGCGATCAACGCCGCCGAGAGCAAGCGGTTGCTCGTGACCGATCGCGTGACCGCGCTCACGTTCCGGCTCACCGCCGGAGACGACCCGCTGGTGGCGCTCGCCGACGACCTCGAGTGCGAACTCGCCCTCGAGCGCCTCTCGTCGAGCGGCGACGGCGACCTCGTCGCGTACGTCACCGTCTGCGAGACCGCCGCAGACGACGTCCTCGAGTACGCGGCCGAAAGCGACGGCGTCGACGACGCACAGGCCGTCTGCGATCGAGACGACGAGTGCCTGTTCCGGTTCGTCGTCACCGGATCGTCGATCGTCGCCACACTCGCGGAACACGGGGCCGTCGTCCGGTCGCTCTCTGCCGACGGCGGCGAAGGGCGGCTCACGGCAGAACTCTCCGAAACAGCCGACGTTCGCAGCGTCGTCGAAGCCGTCTCCGGGTCACACCCGGGTGCCAGCCTCGTCGGACAGCGCGAGCGCGAACGGACGGCGGAGACTCGCGGGGAGTTCCGGACGACACTCGAGGAGCGATTCACCGACCGACAGCGCGAAGCCATCCAGCGTGCCCACTTCGGTGGCTTCTTCGCGTGGCCGCGGGAGTCGAGCGGCGAGGACCTCGCCGAACAGATGGACGTCAGCCAGTCGACGTTCCTCCAGCACCTCCGCGCCGGCCAGCGGAAGGTCTTCGAGGAGATCTTCGACGCCGACGAGGCGACCGACGTCGACCGTCGACGCGGCGTCGCCGCCAGCGCCGACTAAAGATAGGTGTCGCGCATCGTCTCCTCGAGCAACCCGTCGGGATCGAGGACGATGTAGACGAGCACGAACGGCTCCTGCGGGTCGAGCACCCACACCGAGAACGGCGGCGCGGTGGACTCGGCGGCGCGGGCGACCAGCGGCTCGAGGGGTTTGACGCCGTCGCGAAACTCCGCGAAGAGGTCGCGCTGGCCTGGCTGGTCGGCGAAGGTGTAGACGACGCCGTTCGGTTCGTTGTCCGTGCTGTAGGTGACCCGTGAGTTCATCGCCTCGCCCGCCGACCGCGCCTCCTCGAAGCAGGCCTGGGCGGCCTGGAAGATCGGCTCGTCGGTGCGGACGAACCGGAATCGCGTCTCCTCGAGCACCTCGCAGTCGGCGACCGTGGGCGTCTCGTCGTCCCACTCGAGGGACGCCTCTACGCGATTGCCGGGGGTGACGTCCGGCGCGGCGTCCGCCGGAACGTACGTCGGGTCCGCCGACTCGACCTCGAGGAACAGCCACTCGTCGTCGCGTCGTCCCGGGTACACGCGGAACGTACCCGCCGTCGTGGGGAGCATCACCCGCCGGTTGGTCGGGGGGAAGTAAATATGTTCCAGGACGCCCGACGGAGGTCTCGACCCGTCGAGATCGAGACCAGACGATTCATGTCACTCGAGGTGAAACAACCACGCATGGTCACATCTGGACTCCGAAAGCTCTGGTACGGCTGGATGATCGTGCAGGGTCTCGCCGCCGCCGCGAGCCCCCGGCGAAGCCTCGCTCTCAACCTCCGAATCTGGGGCTGTGGCTTCGAGAACGTCGCCGACCTCGAGCCCAGGCCGTGGTACGTCCGGCTGGTTCGCGCCGCTGGCGTCGGACTGGTCGCGGCCGGAATCGCTGGCGTCCTGCTGGAAGACAGAGCCCAGGCCGAACAGATGGCGGAGTCGGAACTCGAGGCGGGCGCGGAGACGGAGACGGAGACCGCGGCCTGACCGGTCCGATCCGACGGACGACTATTTTCGATCTCGGTGACGTCGTCAGCGATTGCGTTCTGCGTCGACCCACTCGCGGAGTTCCTCGGCACCGACGAAGCCGTCCGCGCGGCGTGCGACCGGGTCGCCGTCGGCAAACAGGACCAGCAGGGGGACGCTGCGAACGTCGAAGCGGTCGACGAGCGGCGGATCGTCGCGCGGGTTGACCGTCCCGACGACGGCATCCGTCGAGCGTGCGACGCCGCCGAGCACTGGTTCCATGCTCTGGCAGATGCCACAGCCTTCGGTATAGAACTCCACCAGCACGAGCGGGTGACTCGAGACCAGGTCGTCGAGGTCGTCCTCGTCGGCGAGCGACACCGGTCGGTCGGGCGTGTCCGTCGTGGCGTTCGTATCGTCAGTCACGCGTCGACGTAGGTGTCGGAGCTATCTCTGTGTTTCGCTGACAGACGGTACCACGGAACGATTCGTCTCGTCGACCGTCCCCGAACTCGGTCTACTTGCACGACGGTCGTGTTGCACCACAAGTGACAGCCTCCCGGCAGTATCGGCGACGAGCGACGGCGGCGAGCGACGGCGGCGAGCGGGACGACAGGACGCGCGAAAACGAGGTGGGTCAGTACTTGAGTTCCTTGGGCATCACTTCGACGAACGTTTCGCTTCCACAGACGGCACACGCCTTCGGTTTGCCGTGGCGTGCGTAGACGACCCCACAGCTGTCACACGCGTAAAACGGCCGTCGTTCGTGTTCGCCGGGTCTGGTCATACCGGCCGTACACCGCGTCTCGTCAAATGGGTTTCCCCGGACCCCGACTCGAGTCGGTGAGACGAGGGCGACGACCTCGAGTGCCGTCAGACGGACTACTGTCAGTCATTTCCGGTGCAATCGCAACCGTCCTGCGGTTGCACGGGTAAATCGGTACAGCAGACCGTATCAGGGAACGACGACGAGTTTCCCGAGGAAGCTCTCCGAGAGGACGTCCTCCTGTGCGTCGGCGACGTCCGCCAGGTCGTACGTTCGGTCGACGACCGGTTCGACGTCGCCACGTTCGTACAGCCTGGCGAGACGCTCGAGGACGGCCGCGACGTCGGGCGTGTTGAACATGCTGACGTGGTGGACGGTGAGCGCCTTCCCTCGCGCGGCAGGGACGTTCGGGAACGTCGCCTCGAGGTCCGTGTTACCGATCGCGGCGACGTCCGCGTCGAAGGCCGCGACGCGACAGTCCAGCCCGAGGTAGTCGTCGAGTCGGTGATCGAGGATCGCGTCGGGTGCGCCCGCGGCCTCGATCCGTTCCTCGAGGTCGTCGGCCGCGTAGTCGATTACGGTCTCGGCACCGAGGTCGGCGAGACGGTCGTGGTACTCGGGGGCGGCGGTCGTCGTCACGTCCGCGCCCGTCGCGGCGGCGAGCTGGACGGCGACGTGTCCGACGCCGCCGTTGCCGCCGTGGACGAGCGCCCGCTCGCCGGGCTCGAGGTCGCAGGCGTCGACGAGCGACTGCCAGGCGGTGACGCCGACGAGCGCGCCGGCGGCACCCGTTTCGAAGTCGACCGACGCGGGCAGCGTGGCGGCGAGGTCGTCGGGGACGGCGACGTACTCGGCGCAGGTCCCCGGATCGTCGTTGCCCAGCCCGGTCGCGAACACGCGGTCGCCGGCCTCGAAGTCGGCGTCCGCGCCCGTCTCCTCGACGACACCCGCGACGTCGGAGCCGGTGATCCAGGGCAGGTCGCCAGGCGGGTACGACCCCTCGCGGAAGTAGGTGTCGACGGGGTTGACCGCCCCTGCTTCGACGCGAACGAGGAGTTCGTCGGCAGCCGGTTGGGGTCGGTCGATCTCGTCGACGGTCAGTACCTCGGGTCCGCCGTGGTCGTGGTATCGAACGGCGCGCATACGGACACGAAGAACGGCCGTCGTAAAAACGTCCGCGAGGCGTGCTCGAGTGGGTTCATACTGCCGGACAACACGGTTCAGACATCGATCGCACTCGAGACGCTGTCGTCGCTGACGACAGCCGTCGAGACGCGATCGAGTAGTCACTGACTGTTGTCCGGTAGTATCAGAACAGCCCGGTGATCGTCCCGTCCGCCTCGAGGTCGACGTCCGTCGCGGCGGGGTCAGACGGCAACCCGGGCATCGTCAGCACGTCGCCGGTGAGCGCGACGAGAAAGCCCGCGCCGGCCGCTGGCCGAATCTCGCGGACGGTGAGCGTCCAGTCGGTCGGGACGCCCGTTCGTTCGGGGTCGTCCGACAGCGAGTACGGCGTCTTCGAGAGACAGACCGGCAGCTCCTCGAGTCCGAGCCGTTCGATCCGCTCGAGATCGTCGGGTGCCGAGTCGACGTACTCGACGTCTCGAGCGCCGTAGACCTCGGTCGCGACGGTCTCGATCGCCTCGCGGACCGTCGCAGAGGAGTCGTACAGCGGCTGTCCCCGTCCCGGTTCGTCGACGGCGTCGGTCACCAGCTGGGCGAGTTCCGTGCCACCCTCGCCGCCGTCCCGGTGGACCGTCGATTCGGCGGCCGGAATCCCCCGCTCGGCGAACGCCTCGAGGACGGCGTCGACCTCCTCGTCTGTATCCTGGGGGAAGCGGTTGAGCGCGACGACGACGGGCATCCCGAGGCGCTCGAGGATCTCGACGTGGGCGAGCGCGTTCTCGAGGCCGTCCAGGGCGGCCTCGACGTCGGGTTCGGCCAGTCGCTCTGTCTCGCTCGGCCACATCGACAGCCCCTGGCGTTTCAGCGCGCGGACGGTGACGACCAGCACCGCGGCCTCGGGTGCGAGCCCCGTCTGGCGGGTGACGACGTCGACGAACTTCTCCGCACCGAGTTCCGAGCCGAACCCGCCCTCGGTGACGAGGTACTCGGCACCCGCGAGTCCGACGCGGTCGGCGATCGCCGTGTTCGTCCCGTGGGCGATGTTGGCGAACGGGCCGCCGTGGACGAACGCGGGGACGCCCTCGATCGTCTGGACGAGGTTCGGACGCAACGCGTCGCGAAGCAGAGCGGCGACGGCACCGCCGACCTCGAGGTCGGCGACCGTGACGGGGTCGCCGTCGCGGTCGTAGGCCACGACGATGCGCTCGAGTCGCGCCTTCAGGTCCGCGTAGTCCTCGGCGAGGCCGAGCGTCGCCATCAGTTCCGAGGCGGCGGTGATCTGGAAGCCGCCTTCCCGCGGGACGCCGTTTGCCTGCCCGCCGAGACCCAGGACGATCTCCCGGAGTGCGCGGTCGTTGACGTCGAGCGCTCGAGGCCAGGTGACCGATCGCGAATCGATCGGCGGATCGGCTCCGTGGTGGAGGTGTGCGTCGACCGCGGCGGCGACGAGGTTGTGAGCCGACGTGAGCGCGTGGATGTCACCGGTGAAGTGGAGGTTGATGTCCTCCATCGGGAGGACCTGCGAGTAGCCGCCGCCGGCAGCGCCACCCTTGATGCCGAAGACGGGGCCGAGGGAGGGCTCTCGAATCGCGACCGCCGCCGACTCGCCGCGTTTGGCGAGTGCCTGGCCGAGTCCGACCGTCGTGACGGTCTTTCCCTCGCCCTGGGGCGTCGGCGTCATGGCCGTGACGAGGACGAGGTTCCCCGTCGCTTCGCGCTCGAGCGCCCGCTGGAGCGCGTCGACCGACGGCTTCGCGACGTGGTCTCCGTAGCGCTCGAGGTCGTCCGGCTCGAACCCAAGCTTCGCTGCGACGTCGGAGATCGGGCTGGGCGCTGCCGCACGTGCGATCTCGAGGTCGTCCGGTACGCTCTCGTCTTCGTCTTCCGGGTGGGGATCTGGTGGCGACATACCCGATCGTACGAGGGCCGGGGACAAACGTTCTGGCTGCCGTTCTCGTTCGACGGGAACGACGACCGAATCGGCCACGCGGACAGTCGCTTTCGTCGACTCGTGTGAACCCTTTTGGCCGTTCGAGGCGAAGATCGGCTGTACAGCGGGTGTAAGTATGGAAAAGAACGTGGGCGGGATCGATCGAACCACACGCATCGTCGTCGGAGCGTTCCTCACTGTCGCCGGAGTCGCCGGACTGGCCGGCTACTGGGCCGTCGGCATCGCGATCGGTGTCGCAGCGCTTCTGGTCGGAGTGATCCTCGTCGTGACCGGTACGACCCAGAAGTGCCCGATCAACGAAGCCGCAGGCGTCGACACGACTCGGTGACGGATCGACGGCGCGTCGGCGCTCGAGAGCGCTCGAGACGCACCGAATAGACGTAGTCGGCAGACGGCCAATCGAATCGCCGGGGACCACAGATTCTTGCCCGATCGTTGCGAGTGTCCGTGCATGGCCGACGAGTTCGACGTCCTCGTGCTCCGCAAGGGGACGCACGGAACGCCAGTCGAGGAGTACGCAGCGGCGATCAGAGAGCGACTGCCCGAGACGGACGTTCGCCTCGCACGGACGCCCGCCGAGGAGCGCGAGGCGATCCGGGACGCGCGGTTCGTCACCGGCATGACTCTCGAGGAGGAGCTGCTCGAGACCGCCGCCGACCTCGAGGTCTTCGCGTGTGCCTACGCGGGGACGGGTCACCTCCCGCTCGAGCGCCTCCGGGAACGGGGCGTCACGGTGACGAACGCCTCGGGCGTCCACGGGCCGAACATGGGCGAGCACGTCCTCGGGTCGATCCTCTCGTTCACCCGTCGGTTCCACGTGGGCGCGCGCCGACAGCGACGCCGGGAGTGGCGCCACTACCGGGCCCACGAACTCCAGGGATCGACCGTCACCGTGGTCGGACTCGGCGCGATCGGGCGGGCGGTCGTCGAGCGCCTCGAGCCCTTCGGCGTGGAGACGATCGGCGTCCGGTACACCCCCGAGAAGGGTGGGCCAACCGACGAGGTGGTCGGCTTCGACGACGACGCCGTCCACGACGCGCTCGCACGAACGGATTACCTCGTGCTCGCGTGTCCGCTGACGGACGCGACGCGCGGGTTGATCGACCGCGAGGCGTTCGTCACGCTGCCGCCGGAGTCGGTGCTCGTGAACGTCGCTCGCGGCCCCGTCGTCGACACCGACGCACTCGTCGAGGCGCTTCGGTCGAACTGGATCCGCGGGGCCTCTCTCGACGTCACCGATCCCGAACCGCTGCCCGAAGACCACCCGCTGTGGACGTTCGAGAACGTCCAGATCACGCCACACAACGCCGGACACACGCCGAAGTACTACGAACGACTGGCCGACATCGTCGCCGAGAACGTCGACCGGATTCGCGAGACCAGCGAGACGGACGGTCTCGAAAACCAGGTCCTGCCCTGACTCGCGGGTTCATATCGCCTGCTGTACCTGTTTCCCGGCGCACCCGCAAGCCGTCCGGCGGTTGCCCCAGAACTGACGTACAGCAGACGGTATCAGGCTCCGGTCTCGCTTCCGGCGCGCTCGAGTCGACGCGGGTTTATCACATTCGAGGCCGAACCCTCGGCCAGCATGGATTCACCACGAGTTCGTCGCGTCTCGAGGCGACACGAGAGGGCTGCACACGAGAACGACGGCGTCCACCGGGCGGTGACCTCGCGATGACGCTCTCGTTCGACGGGCGGGTGATCGTCCCCGTCGCCGATCCGGACGACGCCGAACGGACCGCGGCCACGCTCGCACCGAAGATCGAACCGACGGGTACTGCCGTCGTCGTCTACGTCGTCGAGAAAGCCGGCGGCGGCATCGACAAGGCGTCGGTCGAACAGCGCGAGGGGTACGCCGAGCGGATCTTCGAGCGCGCCCGCCAGCCGCTCGAGGCGGCGGACGTCCCGGTCGAGACCGAGATTTTGTACGGGACCGACGTCGTGGAGACGATTTTCGACGGGGCGATCGACTGGGACGCGGACGCGGTGGCGTTCGTACCGCGACAGAGCAATCGTCTCGTGGAACTGCTGACGGGCGACGTGGCCCGAAAACTGGTCAGGAACGCAGAGATACCCGTCGTCGCTCTCCCGCAGGACGGCGAGTGAGCTAGAGGTAGCCCTTCTCGAGCAAGAGTTCGCCGTTCAGGACGCTCGCGCCGGCAGCCCCGCGGATCGTGTTGTGGGCGAGACAGTTGTACTGGAGACCGAACGTCGACTCGCGGATGCCGCCGGCGGCGATGGCCATGCCGTCGCCGAGCGTGCGGTCGAGTCGCGGCTGTGGGCGGTCGGGTTCGTCGAAGACCTCGATGAGCTGGTCGGGCGAGGACGGCAGGTCGATCGAGGGGTACTCCCGCATCGCATCGGCGGCCTCCACGGGAGTGAGTTCGTCTTCGGTCTCGACGAAGACGTTCTCGAGGTGGCCGTCGATCGTCGGGATGCGGTTACACGAGGCCCCGACCTCGACGTCGTTCAGCTCGAGTTCGGCCCCGTCGAACGTGCCGAGCAGTTTGCGCGATTCGGTCTCGAGTTTGTCCTCCTCGCCGCCGATGTAGGGGATGGCGTTGTCGATGATCTCCATCGAGGTGACGCCGTCGTAGCCCGCACCGGAGACTGCCTGCAGGGTGGCGACGTGGACGGTCTCGAGGCCGTACTCGGCGAGGGCGGCGAGCGTGGGGACGAAGGTGATCGTCGAGCAGTTCGGGTTCTTCACCATCGCGCCGTCCCAGCCGCGTTCGTCGCGCTGGACCTCGAGCAGGTCGATGTGGTCGGCGTTGACCTCGGGGATGACCAGCGGCACGTCTTCTGCCATCCGCGCGTTCGAGGAGTTCGAGGAGAGCACGTAGCCAGCCTCACAGAAGCCGGGTTCGACCTCGGCACCGACGCTCGAGGGAAGCGACGAGAAGAGCAGATCGACGTCGTCGGGAACCTCGTCGGGATCAGTCGCCGTGACGGTCATCTCGGCGACGTCCTCGGGAATGGGGCTGTCGACGCGCCACTTGGCCACGTCGCGGTACTGTTCGCCCGCGCTCGAGTCGCTCGCGGTGAGTGCGGCGATCTCGAAGTCGGGGTGTGGGTCGAGGAGTCCGATCAATCGCTGTCCGACGGCGCCGGTCGCGCCAAGTACGCCAACTCGTACTGCCATTGACGGCCCTCGGTGACGGTGGTCTAAAACCATTTGGGTCGTGTCACGGTTTGCATCGGCCGGAACGCCGCGGTCGGCACTCGCCGGACACGAGGCGGTGGCCGACGCTCGCGATCGGCGTCGACGGGGGACGGCGTCGCAACTCGAGGGACGGAGAATCGAGACGAGAATCCAGTTTACGCCGGAACCTGTGCGCCCTTCTTGCGGGTGACGTAGCCCGCGATCCGGTTGCGAACGCCCTTCGAGTCGATGTTGGTCAGCTTCTCGACGCTGTCTTTGTTCTGTTCGAAGTCGGTCGTAAACGCGTCCGGGTATCGCTCGAGCAGGATGTTCCCGGTCTTCTTGACGTAGGCCGGTTTGATTGCCATACAGAGTGGTTCCGTCTAGAGGCCCTTATAACGCACCATTTCTGCTGATCGACGACCCGGGTTCATACGGACCGCTGTAAGTACTTACCGCAGCGACCGCCCGACGGGACGCGGTCGCTGCGGAAAATAGTTACAGCAGACCGCATCAGTCGTCCGACTGGATCACGCCGAGTGCGGCCGCGATCTGTCTCGCGAAGCCCGCCTCGACGACGACCGTCACGAGGATGACCAGAAAGACCGTGCCGAGCAGGACCTCCGCACCCGCGGGATCGGAGGGCGGCGTCTCCGTCTCGAGGCGGATGGCAAAGAGGGTCGCGACCGATGCGGGGACGATCCCCCGAGGCCCGACGAAGCTGATGAACAGCCGTTCGTGGGTCGAGAACCCTCCACCGGCCGTCGAGACGAAGACGAGCAGCGGGCGAAGCAGCAGCGTCAACACGGCGACGACCGCGAGGCCGGCGACGCCGAGCGCGAGGAGTTCCGAGAACTCGAGCAACGCCGCGAGCGTGATGAAGACGAACGAGAGGACGAGCAGCGTCACGTCCTGGTTGAACTGCAGGATGCTCTCCCGGTGGGGGAGTTCGAGGTTCCCGAGGGTAAAGCCCGCGGTGGCTGCGGCCGCGATGCCGGCCTCCGAGAACACCGAGTCCGCGATCGCAAAGGCGACGACTGCTCCGGCCAGCGCGAGTAACCGGGCCGTCTGTGGTGCCGCCTGCTCCGGGAGGTCGACCCGCGTGAGGAGATACCAGACGACGCCCGCGATCGCGAGGCCGGTGAGGATTCCCATCCCGAGGCGCTGTGCGAACAGGAAGACGTACCCTCTTGGCGCGAGTTCCTGGGCCGTCATCGCCTTGAAGAGGACGATCGCGAGGATCGCCGCGGTGACGTCGTTGACGATCCCTTCTGTCTCGAGCGTCGTCGCGACCTCCTCGCGGACGGGAACGACCGCGAGGATCGGCGTGATGACCGTCGGCCCGGTCGCGACCAGCAGCGCGCCGACGAGAAGCGAGACGTCCAGACTCGCCCCGAGCAGGAGCCGGACGGTCAGGGCGGTCCCGACGAACGCCATCGCCGCGCCGACCGTGATCAACCACCAGACCGCCCGCGGTGCGTTTCGGACGGTCTCGTGCTCGAGTCGGAACGATCCCTCGAAGACGATGATGGCGACGCTCACCCCGACGATCGTCGAGAGCGCCTCCCCGAAGGTGTCGGTCGTGATGACGCCGAGTCCCTCGGGGCCGATGGTGACGCCCGCGACGATGAGAAACAGCACGCTGGGGACGCGGTACTTCGCGGCGAGAAACTGGGCTGTGACGCCGAATGCGACGATGGCCGCGACGAGCGCGATGAGGTCGAGGTCGACGTGGACGGACACCGGTTCACCGACCCCCTCGACTGCGACGTTCGACGTGGTACTCGTCGGACGAACTGCCGATCCGCCATCGCGAACCGTGCGTCACGGCCGCCCGGCGCTGGCCGGATGTCGCGACCGACATGGCCCGTGCTACGACACCCACCGACAAAATCCTCATCCCCTTCCGCACGTGGGGGTCCACCTGCAGTCGATCCACCGCGGTCGCGGGAACTATGTACGCGCCGCCCCGACCACACGACGTGGCTCCGATCGAACTCGAGTACGAAGACGGGACGATCCGCGTCGACGGCGGCGACGCACTCGAGGCGATCCCGTGGCTCGAGGCCGACCAGCGAACGGGAGGCCGTCGCGCGCCGGCGTACCGATACGCCGACCTCCGCGCAACGCTGGACGACAGCGGCCTCGAGTACGTCGATCGCGTCCTCGACCTCGATTCCCTCTCGGCGCTTCACTCGGCGTACGAACTGCGGTCCTACCAGCGCGAGGCGCTCGACGACTGGCTCGCGACCGATCGCTGGGACGGCCGCGAGACCTCGACGCGAGCGCCAGCGGGCGTGCTCGAGTTGCCGACCGGCAGCGGGAAGACGGTCGCCGCGCTGAAGGCGATCGAACGGCTCGCCGTGCCGACGCTCGTGGTCGTTCCCACGATCGACCTGCTAGAGCAGTGGGCACGCGAACTCGAGCGGGAGTTTTCGCTCCCGGTGGGACGGTTCGGCGGCGGCGAACAGCGACGCGAGGCGATCACGGTCTCGACGTACGACTCGGCGTACCTGAAAGCCGACGTCGTCGGCGACCGGTTCGGCTGCGTCGTCTTCGACGAGGCCCACCACCTCGGCGGCGAGGGCTACCGGGAGATCGCCCGCCTGCTCGCCGCTCCCGCACGGCTGGGTCTCACCGCGACGTTCGAACGCCCCGACGGTGCACACGAGGTGATCGAGGACGTCGTCGGGCCGCGCTGTCACCGCGTCGCCGTCGACGAACTCGCCGGCGACCACCTCGCCGACTACGACGTCAAGCGACTCGAGGTGTCGCTGATGCCCGAAGAACGCGAGGAGTACGACCGGAACCAGGAGGTGTTTACGAACTACCTCGCACGGTCGAACCTCCAGCTTCGAAGCGGCTCGGACTACCGGGAACTGGTCAAACGCTCCGGCTCCGATCCCAGGGCGCGCGAGGCCCTGCTCGCCAAACAGCGCGCCCGCGAGATCGTCTTCGGCAGCGAGGCGAAAGTCGACGCGCTCGAGGAGATCCTCGACGACCACCGCGACGATCGGACCATCGTCTTCACCGCGTACAACGACCTCGCGTACGACGTCGCCGAGCGGTTCCTGATCCCGGCGATCACCCACCAGACGGGGGCGAGCGAGCGCCGAGAGATCTTGGAGCGGTTCCGCGAGGGAACCTATTCGCGCGTGGTGACCTCGAACGTACTCGACGAGGGCGTCGACGTACCCGACGCCAACGTCGCGGTCGTGCTCTCGGGCAGCGGCAGCGAGCGCGAGTTTACCCAGCGCCTCGGTCGCATCCTCCGGCCGAAAGCCGACGGCGGCCGCGCCCTGCTGTACGAGGTCGTCAGCGGCGATACCGCCGAGGAACGCGTCGCCGACCGCCGTCACTGATCCGACTGCCGGACTACTCGAGTATCGTGCCGACTGCACCAGCCGCACAGCAACCGTGCTCGTCGAACGGCCGCGTCCGGGTGACTTTTGGCGACGTCGCTCCCACCAGTGAGTAGATGCTGACGAAGGACCTGTTGCGCGTCTCTCGGGCCGGCGGTGGCTTCCACCCGCAGTTCGCCGGACGCGAACACCGGCCGCTTGCCGCCCGGGTCATCGGAACGTTCCAGGGCCACGTCGGCGAATCGCGCGAGCGCCTCGAGTCCGCGCTCGCCGATCTGGAGCGCGACGCGGACGACTACAAACTCGTCCGCGGCTTCGCGGCGCTGCTCGAGCGCGAGTCGACTTTCGAGACGCGGGCAGCGATCGATCCCGTCCGGGCGCGCCGAGCGACGTTCCGGGCGGCCGAGGCCGTCGGCGTCGTGACGGCCGACGAGCGGGAGACGGCACTCGAGCAGGTGGGCGAGTCACTCGGCGTCTCGGCAGACGACCTCGAGGCGTCGCTGTACGCCGACCTCGACGAGCGACAGGTCCTCGCGGCGGTCGACTCCCGGTGGGACCCCGACGGCCTGGTCGCCCAGTACAACCTCTCGCTGGCCCAGACGGCGCTGTTCGACGCGACCGAAGTCCGGGTACGCTCGAGCGATCCGAAGGCGCTCGTCTCGGCGATCAAGCGCCTCCGGCTGATGTACGAGATTCGAAAGACGGCAGCCGGACGCGAGGTCGTCGTCACGGGCCCGACGCACCTCTTTCGGGCCACGCGCCGGTACGGGACGCGCTTCGCTCGCCTGCTCCGGACGGTAGCCAGAGCCGAGGAGTGGCACCTCGAGGCGACGATCGACGACCGGGGCACCGAACGTCCGCTCGACCTCTCCCACGAGGATCCGATTCGCGTCCCCGACGCCGCCCCCGTCGCGACGGTGTCGTTCGACAGCGGCGTCGAGGCCGACTTCGCCGCTCGATTTTCGAACCTCGATCTCCCGTGGGACCTCGTTCGCGAACCCGAACCGCTCGCGACGGGAACCCGGGTGATGATCCCCGACTTCGCGTTCGACTACCGCTACGGGCGTCCCGACTCGAGCGCAGCGAACGAGTCATGCGACGGCGACTTTCGCGTCTACTTCGAGATCATGGGCTTCTGGACGCCCGAGTACGTCGAGAAGAAGCTCTCGCAACTCGAGTCGGTCGAAGACGTGGACCTGCTTGTGGCCGTCGACGAGTCGCTGGGCGTCGGCGAGGAGATCGCGGCTCGCGACCACCGGGCGATCCCCTACACCGACACCGTCCGCGTCAAGGACGTCGTGGACGTTCTCCGGGAGTACGAACGGGACCTGGTCGCCGAAAGCGCCGCCGCCCTGCCCGACGAACTCGTGCCCGACGAGGACGTGATCTCCCTCGCCGACCTCGCGGCCCGACGCGGCGTCAGCGAGGAGGCGCTCGCGGACGCGTCGTTTCCCGATCACGAACTCGTCGGCCGGACGCTGGTCCGCCCTCGCGTCCTCGAGGACCTGGCCGACGACCTCGAGGCGGGAATGGCACTCGGGGACGCCGAGGCGATCCTCGACGACGCCGGCCTGACGGATTCGAGCGCGGCGCTGTCGCGGCTCGGCTACCGCGTCGAGTGGGAGGGGCTGTCGGGCGGGACCGTCCGCGAACGTTGATCTGACGGCGCGGCCGATCGGCAGCGAGTTCGACTCGAGCAACCACGACTGGGCCTTTTTGGTCGTTGCCGGTGTACGACGGTCGACGAGGGAGATCTCGAATGGATACTTCGCGACCCGAACGAGGCCAGTTGCTGGACGAGTTTCCGTACGTTCGAGTCGGCGACGGCCCACGCACGCTCCTCCTGATTCCCGGCATCGGCGACGCGCTGTTCGACGGCGAGTACGGTCAGCTCGCCTCCTGGGGTCTCCGGGCGTTTCTCCGTGAGTACGTCGACGACCACACGGTGTATCTGGTGAGTCGACCGCGTGGACTCGCCAAGGGAACGTCGATCCGGGACATGGCACGCGACTACGGCCGCGTCCTCGACGAGGAGCTCGGCCCCGCGTCGGTGATCGGGGCCTCGATGGGCGGACTGATCGCACAGGACCTCGCGATCGACCGACCGGATCTGGTCGATCGGCTCGTCCTCGCCGTCTCCGGCTGTCGGGTCGCAGCCGAGAGCGTGCCGACGATCCGTCGGAACCGCCGACGGGCGCTCGAGCACGACTGGACGGCGCTTCGCAGCGAACTGCTCCGGGAACTTTACACCGGCTGGCGGCGCGCGGTCTATCCGCGACTCTCGCGGACGATCGGCCGCGTTCGACCGCCGAACCCCGCCGATCCGCTCGACGTCGTCGTCTCGATCGACGCCGTCCTCGAGTTCGACAGCCGGGAGCGACTCGAACGGATCCACGCACCGACGCTGGTCATCGGGGGGACCGACGATCTCTACTTTCCAGAGCCGATCCTCCGAGAAACCCACGAGGAGATCCCTGACGCACAGCTAGCGATGTTTCGCGAGGTCCGCCACGGTGCGTTCCTCGAGCGGAAGGCGGGGTTCGACAACTGGGTCACTCGATTCCTCACGAGCGAGCCGACGCAGGTCTCCTACGGGTGAGGTCTCGCACTCAGCCTTCGTCGATCGAGAGCACGCGACCCGCGGCGACCGTCTGGCCCATGTCGCGAATGGCGAAACTCCCGAGTTCGGGGATCTCGCTCGAGGGCTCGACGCTGAGCGGTTTCTGCGGGCGGACGGTCACGATGGCGGCGTCGCCCGACTGGATGAAGTCGGGGTTCTCCTCTTCGACCTCGCCGCTCGAGGGATCGATCTTCTGGTCGATCGTCTCGAGCGTGCAGGCGACCTGTGCCGTGTGGGCGTGGAAGACCGGCGTGTACCCCGCGGTGATGACCGAGGGGTGTTGCATGACGACGATCTGGGCCTGGAAGGTCCGTGCCACGGTCGGCGGGTCGTCGGCCGGACCGCAGACGTCGCCGCGACGAATGTCGTCTTTGCCGATGCCGCGGACGTTGAACCCGACGTTGTCGCCGGGTTCGGCGCGGGGAATCTCCTCGTGGTGCATCTCGATCGTCTTGACCTCGCCGCCGACATCGCTGGGCTGGAAGGAGACGGTGTCGCCGATTTCCATGACGCCAGTCTCGACCCGCCCGACGGGAACGGTACCGATGCCCGAGATGGTGTAGACGTCCTGGATCGGCAAGCGAAGCGGCGCGTCTGTCGGGGGTTCCGTCTCCGGCAGGTCGTTCAGGGCGTCGAGGATCGTCGGCCCGTCGTACCACGGCGTGTTCTCGGAGAGTTCGGCGACGTTGTCGCCCTCGAACGCCGAGATCGGGATGAAACTCGCGTCCTCGGTGGCGAAACGGACCTGATCGAGCAGGGCCTTGACCTCCTCGACGACCTCGCGATAGCGGTCCTCGTCGTAGTCGACGACGTCCATCTTGTTGACGCCGACGATCAGTTCGTCGATGCCGAGCGTCCGTGCCAGGAAGACGTGCTCCTGGGTCTGGGGTGCGACGCCGTCGTCTGCGGCGACGACGAGGACGGCGTTGTCCGCCTGCGACGCCCCTGTGATCATATTCTTCACGAAGTCGCGGTGGCCGGGCGTGTCGACGACCGTGAAGTAGTAGACGTCGGTTTCGAACTCCTGGTGGGCGATGTCGATCGTCAGGCCGCGTTCTCGCTCTTCGGCCAGATTGTCCATCACGTAGGCGAACTCGAAGCCGCCCTTGCCTTTCTCCTCTGCTTCCTCGCGATGCTGTTCGATGACGTGCTCGGGGATGCTCCCCGTCTCGAACAGCAGTCGGCCGACCAGCGTCGACTTTCCGTGGTCGACGTGGCCGATGATCGCCAGGTTCTGGTGTGGTTTATCTACCATTTCGATCCCCTCGAGTACTATGGTACGTGACACCAGGGCAAAACGCTTGATGGACACCCAACATATTTGAAGGGATTGTCGCGGCCGGTTAGGGCTCCCCGTCGGCCATCGGCACGCACAACACCGGCACAGAGGCGTTGCGAACGACGTTCTCGGTGACGCTTCCGAGAAGGCGTTGTTTGACGCCGGACCGCCCGTGGGTACCCATAACGACGAGGTCGACGTCTTCGTCCTCGACGTACGTCAGGATCACCCGCGATGGGGGACCGCTGGCCACCGTTCCCGTGACGCTGACGTCTGCCTCGAGCGCGCGTTCTCGCACCGTCGCGAGCGCACCCTTCCCCTGTAACTCGAGCGCCTCGAAGATCTCGTCTGCTCCCTCGCCGCTCACCAGCCGGCTCGTGTCGGCCGAGTACAGCGCGTGGACCATCGCGTCGAACGCGTCCGCCAGCGTGACGCCCCACTCGACTGCGACCGCTGCCGTCTCGCTCCCGTCGGTCGGCAACAGAACGTCGTCGTAGTCGTAGCCGTCTGCTGGCGTGTCGCCTGCTGCTGGCGGGACCGCGAGTACCGGCGAACTCGTCGTCCGGAGAACGTTCTCGGTGACGCTGCCGAGTAGGACCCGCTCGAGGCCTGTCCGGCCTTTCGTCCCCATCGCGACGACGTCGACGTCGTGCTCGTCGGCGTACGCGCCGATGATCTCGAACGGAACGCCGCGCTCGACTGCTGTGGTGGCGTCGACGCCCGCGTCCCGGGCGAGCGTCGCGACCGCGTCGACCGCTCGCTCGGCCTCGCGCTCGAGCGGCGACTGGCCGTCACCGTCGAACTCGAGGGCTTCGGCGGCGTGGGTCACGTCGACGACCGAGAGGACGTGGACGTCTGCGTCGACCGTGCTCGCGAGGTCGATCCCCCGCCTCGCACCGGCGAGTGCGCCCTCGCTCCCGTCGGTGGGGATCAGGACCGACTCGATGGATCGGTTCATGTCACGACGGTACGACGTCGACGTACAAGATACTACGTGGCGACGTCACGTCGGCCGAACGGCGAGCCGCTCCGCTACGTTCGACCGGCGAGGTCGCGCCGTCTCCCTTTCGGTACCAGCGAGCGCAACTCGCCGTGGAGGTAGAGTCCGACGCCGAGCGGTTCGCGCTCGCCTGCGACCGTGTGGGCGGCGATCAGGTACCCCCAGTCGCCGTCCCACTCGAGGTCCTGGTCCTCGCCGGCGACGAACCGCCGCGCCTGCTCGCGGGTCAGGTCGATCACGCAGTCGGTCGCGTGTCCGCCAAAGCGCTGGACGAAGTCGGTCGTCGGCTTCCAGTGTTCCTGGCGCGTCCGCAGGCAGGTCATCCCGAGTGCCTCGAGTTCGACCGGCGTCGGCGACTCGCCCGCGTAGATCCAGATCTTTCCTGCTCCTTTCTCCCAGAACGTGTGGTCGTCGAAGGTTTCTGGCGGAATGCCGAACCGGTCCGCGAAGTACTCGAGGGTCTCCGCACGGCTCACCCGTCCCTCGACGGTCCGCTCGTCGGCCGTCGCCGGCAGTCGATCGAACCGCTGGCCGACGTTCTCCTCGAGGTCGCCGTCGCCCGCGTCACCCGACATCAGGCGGTCACCTCCAGTTTCGCGACGAAGAAGCCGCCCGTGTCGTTGTGGTGTGGGTAGATTCGCATCGCCCGCTCGAGGCTCGAGTCGTACGCCTCGTCGTCCCACTCGGTGAGTCCGGGCGCGTACTCGAGGTCGGCGTCGGCGTCGACGACGCGACAGTCCTCCTCCTCGAGGACGTAGTCGACGACGGCCTCGTTCTCCTCGGGGGCGAACGTACAGGTCGAGTAGACGACGGACCCGCCCTCGCGGGTGGCCTGGACCGCCCGCCGGAGGATCCCCTTCTGGATGCCCGAGACGGACTTGACGTGACCGACGGACCAGTCACAGAGCGCGTCGGGGTTCTTCCGGATCGTTCCCTCGCAGGAACACGGCGCGTCGACGAGCGACCGGTCGAACTCGTCGAACGCGAGGGGCTTCATCGAGAAGTTGCGCGCGTCCTGGTTGGTCACTGCGATCGAGGTCACACCGAGGCGTTCGGCGTTGAACCGCAGCGCCGAGAGTCGCCCGAGGTTGCTGTCGTTGCCCACGACGGTTCCCCGGTCGTCCATCAGTGCCGCGAGCTGGGTCGTCTTCCCGCCCGGAGCGGCACAGGCGTCCCAGACCCGGTCGCCGGGCTCGGGGTCGAGGACGACCGGCGGCACCGCCGACACCTCCTCCTGTCCGTGCGTGAACCCGTGGTACGACGCCCAGGTCGACCCCGGCGAGTCGGTCTCGAGACGCAGGACCCGCGGGTTCCACGCTGCCTGGTCGTACTCGACGCCCTCCTCGTCCAGCGTGGCCGTCGCCCGCTCGACGCTCGCCTTGATCGTGTTCACGCGGACGGCGTTGCCGAGCGGTCGCCGACACGCCTCGAGGAAGGCCTCGAAGTCGTCGACGATCGGTCGGTACCGCTCGAGTGGCTCCATTGCTCGCCTGTTCGGTCGCTCGCCGTTTGTGGGTTTCGAAGCGGGGGCGGTCCGACGTCCCAGGAGTAGCGCCCGCGCCGTCGACGGCGTGACCTCGAGAACGGGCACGAGAGTGGTGACCGGCACCGAACCGAGGCTGGCGACGCGAGACGGTGACTGATGACGTGGCAGGTCGTCTCGTGACCCGTTTCTCGTCGTTTTTCCGGCGTCAGAACGGATCCTGCCCATTTTTTATCGTGGGACCGCTCCGGGAGCGATAGAGATGTCTACGGAAAGTCACGACGTAGTGGTCATCGGCGGCGGAACCGCCGGCTGCTTCGCCGCGGCGACCGCTGCCCAGGAAGGGGTCGACGTCGTCCTCCTCGAGCGCAAGACCGAGGAGGAGGCGGGACACATCGCCTGTGGCGACGGAATCAAGGGCGCGAGTGCGTTTCCCGACGTCGTCGACCGCGACCGGCTCGACGAGGAGGCGTTTACCAACCGGAACATCAGCAGGGCGATCTTCGAGAATCCCCAGACCGGCGAGTCGATCGACGTCCCGTTCGACGAGTCCGGCGGCGTCGTCGACCGCTGGACGTACGGGCGGGTGCTCCTCGACGAGGCCGACCGTGCCGGCGCGGAGATCCACTACGAGACGGTCGTTCAGGACGTCGTCCAGCCCGACGATCGGGTCGAGGGCGTGACGGCGATGCGGAACGGAGAGCCAGTCACGTACGAGGCCGACGTCGTCGTCGACGGGGCGGGATCGCTCTCGTTGCTCCAGGACAGGATCGACTTCTCCGGGTCGACGTTCGACACCAACGTCACCTACCAGCAGTTCTGCTCTGCCTATCGTGAGATCCTCGAGGTCGACGACCCCGTCGACTGGGACGACGCGCTGGTGTTCAAGCCCACCGAGGAACTGGGCTACCTCTGGTACTTCCCGCGCTCCTCGACGGAGATCAACGCCGGGCTGGGCTTTCAGATGAACAAGCCGCCGATGAAACTCGTCGAGGACCTCAAACGCGACCTCGAGACCCGACCCGAGTTCCGGAACGCGACAGTGACGGACAAACTGGGTGCCGCTCTCCCGACCCGGCGGCCCTACGACTCGGCCGTCCATCCGGGGTACGTCGCCGTCGGCGACGCCGCAGCCCACGTCAATCCCTGTACCGGCGGCGGGATTCCGGGCGCGGCGAAGGCGGGCCACTGGGCGGCGGAGGTCGCCATCGAGGCGATCGGCGACGGCGACGTCGGCGAGGCCGCGCTGTGGGAGTACAACCGACGCGTCCAGACCGGCTTCGGCAAGCGCTTCGCCGCGATGGACCTCTACAACATTTTCGGCGGCGCTCACGACGTCGACGAACTGGTCTCGGTGATCACCTCGTTGCCCGGCCAGCAACTCGTCGACGCCATCGGGAAACGGGGCACTGCCTCCATGGGGCTCGGCCTGAAGCTCAAGACGATCCTGAAGACGTTCGGCCACTGGGACGTCCTCTACGAACTCTACAGGGTCCAGAGTCTCGCCGCCGATCTCAAAGACGTCTACGACTCCTACCCGGGCGACCCGGCCTACTTCGACGCCTGGCAAAAAGAGCGCGACGCCGTCATGGACCGACTGTACGACGTCACGGGTGCGGAGCCGAAGTACTGATACTATCTGACAATAGCCAGTACGTACTCGAGAGCGACTCGCCCTGTCGGACGGCGAACCGCTGGCCGCGATCCCAACCCCTTTTCCCACCGGTCGACTACCCGTCGGCGATGACAGACGAGATCCCCGTCGATCGCTACCCGACAGCCAACGGCATGCCGGTCCTCGGACTCGGCACGTGGCAGAACACCGACCCCGAGCAGTGCGCCGAGAGCGTCCAGACCGCACTCGAGGTCGGCTACCGCCACGTCGACACCGCACAGGCCTACGACAACGAGGAGGCCGTCGGTGACGGACTCGCGGCTGCCGACGTCGATCGCGAGGACGTCTTCCTCGCGACGAAGGTCTGGAACTCGAACCTGGCGTCCGACGACGTCCTCGAGACGGCGCGGGCGAGTCTCGATCGGCTCGGCGTCGATTACGTCGACCTGCTGTACGTCCACTGGCCGGCGGGTCCGTACGACGCCGAGGAGACGCTGCCGGCGTTCGAACAGCTGTACGACGAGGGGCTGATCGAACGGGTCGGTGTCAGCAACTTCACGCCCGACCTCCTCGAGGAAGCGGTCGACGTCTGCGACGTGCCGATCTTCGCCAACCAGGTCGAGCTACACCCGCTGCACCCTCAGGAGGAGCTTCGCGAGGCGTGCGAGCGCCACGACGTCGAGGTCGTCGCCTACTCGCCGCTGGCGCGCGGCGAGGTCTTCGACGTGCCCGAGATCCAGGAAATCGCGGCCAAACACGACGCGAGCGAGGCGCAGGTCAGTCTCGCCTGGCTCCGCGAGAAAGGCATCACTGCGATCCCCAAGGCGACGAGTCAGGCCCACGTCGAGGACAACTGGCGGTCGCTCGACCTCGAGCTAGACGACGAGGATGTCGAGATGATCGACGCGATCGACCGCACGGATCGCCAGGTCGATCCGGACTTCGGTCCCTGGAACCGATGAACAGTCAGTCGACGTGACTGTCTTCGTGCCGAGAAAAGCCGGAACGTTAACGGTACGCCGGTGTCACGGGTTCGGTATGGCTACCCGCGCACGCAACAGCGGTGGCATCGTCGGCGCGGTGAAAGTCGACTTGCAGCGGTTACACGGCGCGTGGATGGAGATCGTTTTCCCTCGCCAGCGTGGCCGCGGCCACTCCGTGATGGGCAAGTGGCGACCCGAGACGCTTCCACAGAAGATTGGCTACCACTTCTGGAGCGTCCTCGGGACGGTCGGCTTGCTCCTCCTCTACCCGCTGACCGTCATCGGCTTCGCGACCCGCTTTTACGCGGCGAAACTCGACTCGACGACGACTCGTCTCGGCATCCTCGGTGTCACGGGTGTCGCACTGCTCGGCTGGGGACTGTTGACGGTCGCCTGGGGGGCGATGTCGTACATGGAACAGATCGACATCCCCCTCGACGCGGTCGTCGCGGTCGCGGCGGCCAGCGGCGTCGCGACGGTCGCGACCGCACTCGCCGCGACGTTCTCGAAAGTCGGCGGCCGGGGCACGTCGGTCGCCCTCGCGTACCCGTTCGCGATGACGGCCCTGTTCCTCCCGCCGGTCGTCGCGGCGCTCGTCACGCCGTCGCTCGAGGGGTACGTCCTCGAGCCGAGTTACGACCTCGCGGCGTGGTTGCTCGACAACGTGTTGTTCGTCGGCGGGGTCAACGAGTTCCTCCGGACGAACTACACGCTCGAGGGAGCCGCCTACGCGGGGATGTGGCTCGGCTTCTCGTTCCCGCTGGGCTGGTTCTTCGGCGTCGTCGTCGCGCTGGCGAACCTCGTCAGACCGTCCGAGCGAGGGTAATGGACGGTTTTCCCTATGGACTCTCCGCTGTCGATACCATTAGGTAGGCTACCTCCTAACCTCGAGATATGGAACTCGACGTAGCCAAGACGGCCATCGCGTTCGTCGTCGTGATCGGGATCGGCGTCGGTGGCCTCCTCGCCGCGCCGATGATGACCGCCGACACCGTGTTGATGATGGTTGCGCCGTCGATGATCGTATTCGGGCTGATTATGCTGGGTATCGGCGTCGCACACGGCCAGTACCGCGCGACGCACTGATTATCCGTCGAACGCGTTCGCGACCGTCCGTATCGCGTTCGGAACTCCACCGAGCGTTTCTATCCGGACGTACTCGCCGTACGCGTCGGCGATCGCCGCGATCCTGTTACTACTGGACAACGGTCAGTGACTACTCGATCGCGTCTCGCCGTCTGTCGCCGCTGGCGACAGCGTCTCGAGTGCGATCGATGCCTGAACCGTTTTGTCCAGCAGTATGACTGCTCACAGTCCAGTGGCGTCAGACGGGACGAACTCCGTGGCCGTGGCGTCCTCGTCCCGTTCGTGACCGTTCTCGACGGTTTCGGTCGGCGAAGGGGGAACGACACGGCCGTCGACACGGCCGTCGACACGACCGACTCGAGACCGCTCTATGCGAAGAGAATCGTCGCTTTCGAACCGGAGGAGTCCAGTTTGGGTTACATGTAACCCAGGTCGCGCAGCCGCTCCATCAGGTCCTCTTTGTCCTGTGCACGACCCGCACGTTCGGTCGTGCTCTCGAGGTCCTGCAGCCACGCGGGTTCGGTGTCGGACTTCTCGGTCGAGACTTCGCTGCCCAGCGAACGGAAGCCGGCGAAGTACTTCGGCGAGACGGGGATGTCGTCCTGGGTGAGGTCGTTCGGCAGGTCGTCGTCGCCCTGTGGGACGTAGCCGTCGTCGGGGTACGCCTCGACGGTGTCGGGGACGACGTAGTTCCAGAAGGCCTCCCAGACGGCGGCCTCGTCGAACTGGAGGATGGGCTGGATGCGGTCGTGGGGCGGGTAGATGTCCGGATCGTGACGGGGCGAGAAGAACGTCTCGTCGGCGCGAGCCTCCTGCTCGTCCCAGCGGACGCCGGAGATAACGCCGTCGACGCCTAAGTCCTCGAGGGCGTCGTTCAGCGCCACCGTCTTCAGCAGGTGGTTGCCCGCGTAGGTGTCGAGCAGGAACGGGAAGGTGTCCTCTTCGTACTCGAGGATCTCGCGGACGTGGTGCTGGTTGTGCTCCGAGAGGTCGGCGACGGGGACGTCGTCGCCCGGTTCGAGACCGTGTTCGTCGACGTAGTCGCCGATATCCTCGTTGCGGGCGTAGACGACCTCGAGGTCCCATTCGTCGGCCCACTTCTCGACGAAGCCGTGGATCGCATCGAAGTGCTGGAAGTGATCGATGAAGATCGCCGTCGGGAGGTCGTAGCCGTGTTTCTCGGCGACTTCCTTGACGAAGTAGAGCGTGAGCGTCGAGTCCTTGCCGCCGGTCCACATCACGGCGGGGTTCTCGTACTCCTCGAGGCCCTTCTGGGTGACCTCGATCGCCTTCTCGATTTTGTCTTCGAGACGCGGGTAGTCTGCCGGATCTTCGCCGTCGCCATCGTCGTAGTCGACGTCGACGTACTCGGGGAAGTTCTCGGACATAGGGTGTAATTAGATATAATTAGTAGGCTTAAACTCTTTTTGCCGGCGGAAACCTCTGACGGGAGTTAATGCGTTAACGCTTGTCGGTCGCTGGGGCGCTCTCACGATCAGCACGCGACGACAAACAGAATCGATCGGCTCGAGGACCCGTTACTCGTCGCTCGCGTCTCGCACGACGAAGACGGGAACCGACGCGTTGTCGACGACCCGCTCCGAGACGCTGCCCATCGAAATCTGTTTCTCCCGTGGGCTCTTCCCCTGTGTCCCGATGACGATCAGGTCGGCGTCCACGTCGTCGGCATACCTGAGAATCTCCTTGTCCGGCGTGCCGTGTCTGACCTCCTCGACCGTCTCGAGGCCGGCCTCGCTCGCCCGGTCAGCGACGTCTGCGACGGCGTCTCGGCCTTCTCCCTCGAGGTTGGCTTCGATCTCCGCTCGCGTTCCGTCGGTCGCCGCCTGCAGGAGGCGCGTGTCGACGACGTAGAGCGCGTGGACGGTCGCGTCGTTGGTCTCGGCGATCGGGAGCGCGTGCTCGAGCGTCTGGCGAACGGTGCTGCTGCCGTCTGTCGGGACGAGAACGTTGTCGTACATCGATCTGGGACCTCTCGCTCGGCTACGTGTCCCCTCTCACTCCGTGGTCAGAAGTGTTTCGACTCCGCAGGTGGTGGCGTTCAGCGTCGCTTCGATCCGGGTTCGGGCCCGTCGTCGGGTGCCGACACGTCGCTACTGCCGGCATCGTCGGTCCGCACGTCCTCGCCCTCCTGGATCGCCTTCGCCTCCCGTTCCATCGCCTCGAGGTCCACCTCTGCTTCTCGATCGATCTCGCCGATGATCTCGGCGATGTCGTCCAGCCCGATCAGTTCGCGCGTCTCCTCGTCGAACTCGAGACTCTCGAGCCGAGCGCCGTCACCCTCGACGTCGCTGCCGGTGAGGCGTTTGCCGTAGCGGCCGACCATCGACGACAGTTCCTGCGGGAGGACGTACGTCGTCGACTCGCTGTGGCCGATGTCCGCGAGCGTCTCCAAACCCCTGTCGATGACGGCGCGTTCGCCCATCGACTCCGCCGAACGGGCTCTGAGGACGGTCGAGATCGACTCTCCCTGCGCCTCGAGGATCTGACTCTGTTTCTCGCCCTGCGCGCGGATGATCCGGCTCTGTTTGTCGCCTTCGGCCCGTTCGACGGCGCTGCGGCGTTCGCCCTGTGCCTCGAGGATCATCGCCCGTCGCCGCCGTTCGGCGGCGGTCTGCTGTTCCATCGCTCCCGTCACGTCACGGGACGGCGTCACTTCTCGAACTTCGACGCTCTCGACGCGGATCCCCCACTCGTCGGTGGGTTCGTCGAGTTCCTCGCGAATCCGCGCGTTGATCCGCTCGCGCTTGCTGAGCGTCTCGTCGAGTTCCATGTCACCCAGGACGGCACGCAGCGTCGTCTGGGCGAGGTTCGAAACCGCCCGCCTGTAGTCGTCGACCTCGAGGAACGCACGTCTGGCGTCCATTACCCTGATGTAGACGACGGCGTCGGCGGTCACGGGCGAGTTGTCGCGCGTGATCGCCTCCTGGGTCGGTACGTCGAGCGTCTGGGTTCGCATGTCGAAGGTGTACACTCGCGAGACGAACGGGGGTACGACGTTCAGTCCCGGCTGGAGGAGTTTGCGATACTCACCGAAGACGGTGAGGGCACCCCTGTCGTACGCGTCGACGATCTCGACCATCTGCCAGACGGTGATGGCCACGACCGCGACGGCGAGCGCTCCGACGGCGAGTGCCGGGTCAGCGAGTTGCAGGGGAACGAGTGCCGAAGCGTTCATTACGTATACAGGAGGGGCCCGGCCAGATAACCTTTGGTACATAGTCACACATCACGACCAGTTCGTCGGTTCCGGCGGGTCGCGCGGACGAGGCGATCGGATCGGGACGTCTCGCCGCTCACGACGGTAGCCGCCCGAGACAGTTCCGGCAGTACCTCGCGTTCGACGTATTCGATTCGCCACACCCCGGGCACCTGAGACTCGAGGAACCATCGGCCTCGACGTCGATTCCGATCGCCAGCGCGGTCAGCACGTCGTCCTCGAGTTCGTGGCCCTGTTCGTGCAGCCACCGCTCGACGAACGCGTCGTCGCGCAGTCGCTCGAGCCCTCGTACCAGGCCGAGAAAGAGCAGCGTCGGGGCGATCATGACGAGCGCTGCGACGGCGAGTCGCCAGATCGTTTCCACCGTTCCGGGATCGTCCATGGTAGATCTGGAACACGGCGAGAATAAAACAGTATCACCCGGAAATCCTCGCCGGCCGTTCCGACGAGAGACGGCGAGCGATGGTGGCGGCCAAATACCGGAGCCGAACCGCTCGAGACGGACGGACCCGTCGTACGTACGATCCGCTCCGCCCAACTACGTTCGTTCCCTGAGAAAGCGCTCGGCGCGTCGCGTTCCCCGCTGCAGCAACCGATCGACGAACTCCGGATCCCGGTCGACTTTCGACGGTACGGAGAGGTCACTGCCCAGGTCGATGAACTCGACGTCGATCGGCTTGTACTGTTCCGGAAGACTCCCGCTCTCGATCAGGTCGTTGATCTTTTCGATGAAGTAGACCTCCTGGTACAGCGAGAGATTGCCCGCCAGTTCGTTACGTCGGTCGACGACGTCCTCTACCGACTTTGGCACCTCCTCGCGGTGTCTGGGGTTGATCTGGACGATCCAGATCTCGTCTGGTTTCTCCGCCGCGTCGTCTGGCATCGTCAGAAAGTCTCGAATCGGCGGATTCTGCGAAAAGAGGCCGTCCCAGTACCAGTGGTCGTCGATCTCGACCGCTTCGAACAGCGTCGGAATCGCTGCCGACGCGAGAACCGTCTCCGCAGTGACTGCCTCGTTGTGGAAGGTTGCGAACTCGCCTTCGGTGACGTCCGCCGCCCCGACGATCAGATCCACGGACGCACCGCCGGCGAGTTCGGGAATGTGATCGAACCCGATGTGCGTCTCGAGCGTGTCGAGAAACCGATCACGTCCGGCGTCGGTGTACGGTACCTCGTACGGACTGAACAACGGCAACGGCCCACCGCGGGCAGCGAACGTTGCCAGCGCGACGGCCCACTCGTTGGCGATCCTGTCGACCGGCGACCGGGCCGAGAAATCCCGCCAGATCCCCTCGAGCGCCTCGACGGCACGCTCCGTCCCACCTGCGAGCAGGCCATACCACGCGGCGGTCGCGCAAACGGCCCCGCCGGACGTCCCGCTCAGGCCGACGAGTTCGTACGAGCGCGTGTCACACTCGCGGAGAAGTCGTTTGAGCACGCCAGCGGTGAACGCAGTGTGGCTACCGCCTCCCTGGCAGGCGATCGCGACTCGAGTGGTACTGTCGACGTCGGCACCGGTGCTCATGTGCCGATGTCAACGTATTTTACCTTAGTGTTCCGGGAAGCGATCACGTGACGAAGGCGTCGAGAAGCGTGGCCGTGTGGATTCTGTCGCGAAGGCGTCTATCCGCGATGGACCCCGCTATTCGCTGCTCGTCGTAGAACGCTTTCAGATGCCGTTACGAGATGAACTTGTTGTCTCGCCAGTTGACCCCACCCTGCGAACTCTGCCGGTCGCGTGGCCCTTCGACGACCTCGACGTCGGCCGGCCGAGCTTCGCCGTCGACGATGCGGGTCGCCTCGAGGTCACCGTCGTTCTCGGAGATCGCGGTCAGCGTCCCCTTCTCGGTCTGCTCGGCGATGCCACAGAGGACGAGGAACATCTCGTACTGCAGCAGCGAGTTCTGGAGGACGGTCTCGCGGTCGCCTTTGAACGCGGCGAACTCGACGAGTTCGGACTCGATTTCCTCTTCCTCCTCTTCGTCCCAGCGGAACGAACTCCGTCGTTCGTCGGGGTCTTCCTCGTAGACCCGGTTTTCGGTGATGCTCGCTTTGAGCTGGGCCGTCGGCGTGTACTTGCTGACGTTCTCGTCCTCGGCGACGGCCTTGAGGATCAGCGTGTTGTTCCTGCGTGTGATCTCCACGTCGGCGATCCCGTCCGGGTAGGTCGCGTCACCGATGTATTCGCGGAGGTCTTCGAGTGGCAGTTCGAGCGTCGAGTGAAGTCGATATACGTGTCTGGATTCCTCTGTTGACATGGTGGGAAGGTGTGTGCGGCGACAGTCGTCTGGTTTGTAGTACGGGAGCGTCGCTTATATGACCTGCTGTTAAATTCCCATTCCGGTGGGGTGGATGAATGATCGGTCGGATCGAACGGTCGATCACGACGTCTCGAGCGTCTCCGCGAGTTCGCCTCGATCCTCGAGTTCGGCGAGGACGTCCGACCCGCCGACGAACTCGCCGTCGACGAACGTCTGGGGGATCGTCTCCCAGCCGCTGTGTTCCGCGAGTGCGGTCCGGTACTCGTCGAGGGACTCGAGGACGTCTACCGTCTCGTACTCAGTCCGGTGGTTGCCGATCAACTCGAGTGCTCGCTGGGAGTAGCCACACTGGGGCATAAGTTCGGTTCCCTTCATGAACAGAACGACCTCGTTCGTCTCGATAGCCCCCGCGACGATCTCGTCGACTTCCTCCTGCTCGAGGCTGCTGTCTGGCTGGAACGTCATGCATCCACATACGAGCGTCCGTCGGATAGACTTTGCGTCCTCGAGCGGTCGTCAGGTGGGCTCGAGACGAAGCAGTCGGTCGTCGCCGTCTCGAGGGAACTCACCGCTTGCTCGCCCGTCGCGGTTCGACGTCAACAGGTAGAGCGCTCCGTCCGGTCCCTGTTCGACGTGGCGCAGCCGACCGAACTCGCCGTCGTAGAACGGATGGGCGGTCGCGGTGAAGCGATCGTCGAGCCAGTCGGCGTCGTATCTGACTGCGTCGCCCTCGAGCGGCGGCTCCTCGCCATCGTGGGTCAGCGTGACGGCGAACAGCGTCTCCGATGCGAGTCCGCAGACGAACAGGCGGTGTCGCCAGGCTGGAATCGCGTCGGCGGTGTAGAAGGCGATGCCGGAAGGAGCCCACGTGACGTCCGGGCTCGTGTTCAGGATCGGCGGCGTGACCGCCTCGTACTCGCCGTAGGCGTCGTACTGCGGGTCGTCGGGGCCGCCGCGGACGACGTCCCAGCCGTAGTTTGCGCCCGCCCGCAGGACCGACACCTCGTCGCGGGCGCTCGGTCCGTGTTCGGCGGCGATCGGCACGTCGGCCGGTGTGAACGCGAGCCCCTGCGGGTTGCGGTGGCCGAGCGTATACGTCCGTGGATCGCTCTCGTCGCCGAAGTCGGGATTGTCCGGTGCCGGGTCGCCGTCGGGCGTGATCCGCAAGACGGCTCCGGCGAGCGAGGACGGGTCCTGGGCGAGCGCGGGATCGTCGGCGTCGCCGGTCGTCACCCACAGCGCGTCGTCGGGGCCGAACGCGAGGCGGCCGCCGTCGTGGATCATCGCGCCGGGAACCCCCTCGAGGATCGGCTCGAGGTCGCCGTCGTCGACGTCGTAGCGCACCACCCGGTTCTCGAGGTTCCCGTCGTCGGCGGTGTAGTAGATAAACAGGTCGGGAACGTCTGGATAGTCGGGGTGGGTCGCGACGCCGAGGGTGCCGCCTTCGCCGTGGGCCGCCTGGTCGGGGAGTTCGTCGCGAGCGAGGACGACCTCGGCGTCGGACGGCTCGAGTCCGTCCCGATCGGTCACGGCGTCGCGGTCGAATCGCAAGACGCCACCGTCTCGTTCGGTCACGAAGACGTCGGGTCCGGCAAACGAGAGACTCCAGGGGATCTCGAAGCCGGAGACGACGGTCGTCGCCTCGACGGCTGCGTCGTAAGGCGACCCCTCGGCCGGCTCCCACTCCGGCACCGGCAGGCCGTCGCCCGGCGCGTCGCCGGGGTCTGCCAGCTGGGGTTCGCTGCCGTCCGTAAGACAGCCAGCGACGGGAAGCGAGAGCGACGCCGTCGCCGCAAGAACGCGTCTGCGCGTCGTGTCGAGCACGGTCGGAGTACGCGGCGAAAGCGTATAGAAATGCGGGAACGGTCGACGCTACTCTTCTTTGCCGACGCTGATGACCTGCAACAGCGAGTAGACGGGGACGCCCTCGAGTTCGTCGAGACCCTGTTTGTCCGCGAGGACAACGCAGGCAAGCGGCTCGCCGCCTTCGGCGCGGATCGCCTGGATCGTCTCGCGCATGGTCGTCCCGCTGGTGATGGTGTCGTCGACGACGTAGCACTCGCGGTCGCGGATGCCGGCGAAGTTCCGCGAGAAGGTGCCGCCGAGTTCCTCGATGTCGCCTTCCTCCCACTGGTGTTTCGAGGGGGTGTACGTCGAGAGGTCGGTCTCGAGTTCGCGGGCGACGAGGGTCGCAATCGGGCCGCCGGCTTTCTCGATGCCGACGGTGAGGTCGACGTCCTCGCCGTGTTTCGCCAGGAGGTCTGCCATCGCTTCCGCGATCGCGCCCATCCGCTTGCTGTCCCGGCCGACAGCCGACCAGTCGACGTGGATGTCCTGTGGGCCGCCGGTCGCCGATCGGTTCTGTGCCTGGGTCGCCGCGCCGCTGCGCTCGACGAGCCAGCTCGCAGTCTCCCGGGAGACGTTCAGTTCGTCCGCAATCTCGCCCTTCGAGAGGCCGCGATCCGCGAGTTCCGCCGCACTCTCGATCAAGTCGTCGACGTTTTTCATATGGACGTGAATTCGACCGCCGTTTTTATAGTCGTGTCGTCGTCTGCAAACGTCGACTCCTCGGCAAGCGAGAACGCCCGCTCGAACTCCTCGAGTCCGTAGACGCCGGTCACGAGGTCGTCGGTGAACCACGTCGGCAGGGCTGCGAGCGTCTCGATGGCCGACTCGAAGTGGCCGCGGTGGGAGTTGACGCTGCCGACCAGCGCCTTGTTCTGCAAGACGAGTTCCCGGTGGAGTCGGCCGCCGTCGACCTCGAACGTCCAGTCTTCGGGGACGCCGAGCAGTGCGCCGACGCCGTTGGGGGCGAGCGCGTCGATCGTCTCGAAGGCGTGTTTCGCGTACCCCGTCGCCTCGTAGACGACGTCCATCCCCTCGTATGCGTCGGCGACCTGCGAGACCGGCGTCTCCCTCGAGTCGACGTACGTCGCGCCCAGGTTCTCGATGATGTCGATCGTCGGGTCTGGCCTGTCCCGTCGGCCGAGGCAGTAGGTGCGATCGTACTCGAGGACCTCCTCGAACATCGCCAGCGTCAACAGTCCGAGCGAGCCGTTCCCGAGGACGAGCGCGGATTCGGGTCGCCAGTCGAACGCCGAGCGGGTGGCGTAGGCGTGCTCGATGGCCTTCTCCGAGATGCTGATGGGTTCGACGAGGAAGCCAAGCGGTGCGAGTTCCTCGGGGATCGAAACGAGGTACTCGGCGGGGCTGGTGAAGTACTCGGCCATGAAGCCGTGAGCACCGACGATGCCACGTTCGACGTACTCGCCCGCTGGGGCCATGTCCGGCTGGCCGCGCTCGAAGTGCTCGGTCGGCCCGTCCAGGGGCCGCCGAACCGTCGGTACGACGACCGTCCCCTCCTCGAGGTCGGTCCCGTTCGCGTCTTCGACGACGCCGACGGCTTCGTGTCCCAGCACGAGGTGGTCGTCGCCGTCGGGGACGTCGCCGTGGCGTCCCTCGATCACTTCGCGGTCGGTGCCGTCGACGCCGACGCGAAGCGTCCGGACGAGAGCCTCGCCCGGCGCTGGTTCGGGGACGGGCTTCTCGAGTACAGTGGGCTCGCCCGACCCTGGTTCGACTGCGATCACGTTCATACCGTGTCAGTTGGAGCCAGAGGGTTAAAGATTTATTCTTTATTGAGTAAAATTGTCCGTATCGGCGAACGGGACTGCGCTGGAAGCGAGGATCGAGACGGAAAACGATTATCTCTCTGCCCTTCGGTGTTCGTGCCATGGAACGATACGACCTCGTCTATCAGCTCTACGACGAGTTCGACACCCAGCGGCTTCGGGAGTACCAGGAGTTCGTCGACGTCTTCCCGGCGATCGACTCCCGGGTCGCACTCGAGCACTGGCAGAGCGCGAGCGAGGAACTGGAGCGCCGAAAGGACGAGATCCGAAACGAGTTCGCGGCGGGCGAGACCTTCGCGGAGGTCGCCGCTCACACGACGCGTGATCAGGCGTTCACCGCACTCGACCTCGAGGCAAAGTACGGTCGCCCGGTGAACGTCCTCGTGTTAGACGTCGACGAGACGCTGCGCTCTGCTGGCGGGACGGACAACGAGATTCCCCGCGAGACGCTTCACATCCTCACGGAGTTTCACGAGGCGGGCGTCCCGATCGTCATCTGTACAGGACAGACACTCGAGAACGTCAAGGGCTTTGCCATCCAGGGACTCGGCAGCGAGATCGTCCACTCCGGAGAGCTCTCGATCGTCTACGAGGCGGGAACGGGCGTGTTCACGCCGGGCCACGGCGCGGACACGAAGCAACTGCTCTACGAGGACCTCGAGGGCGACATCCGCGACGTCTTCGACGACGTCCGCTCTCGCGTCTTGCCCGAAGCCCCGGAAGACCTCCGGCGTGGGTGTCACCTGCAGGGCAACGAGTTCAACGTCACGATGAAGCCCAACTACGAGACGGGCTCCGGACGCGCTCGCGAGATCATCGACGAGGCGCTGGTCTACCTCGTCGATCTGCTGGCCGACGCGGTCGCCACCGCCATCGAGGTAGAGACCGACGAGGCCGTCGCCTGGACCCGTGCGTTCTACGCCGACCAGGACCCCGAGATCAGGGGCGTCCTCGAGCAGGAAGGGGCCTATCCCGAGGTGTCTCCGGCCGACGTTCCCGACGACCTCACAGCCGTCCTCGAGCGGATCGACGTCGCCTACTACGAGGCCGACGCCGCCGAGATCGGCAGCCTCGAGCTGAACAAGGTCGTCGGCGTCGAGCGGGCGCTGGACGTGCTGGGCGTCGACGACCCGTTCGCGCTGGTGATGGGCGACTCCAAGAGCGACCTGCGCGTGATGGAGTGGGCCGCCGAGAACGACGCGGGCATCGCCGCCGCGCCGGAGCACGCCTCGCGCGAGACGCTCGATCACGTCATCCACACCGACGAACTCGTCTTCGACCGCGGCAAGAGCGTCGACGTCCTGCGAACGATCTACGCGCTCAACCGCTTCGCACGCCTCGGGCAGTAGTCGACGATCGACACGAGAGAGGCGCGTGCGCGTCGCCGATCGTCTCGTCGAAGGGTAACTGCCGTCGCGTCCATCAGGGACACTCGGCTGTCTCGAACGACTGGTTCTCGCTTCCCTGCCGGACCGCCCGCGTCGCACCGGTCTCGAGGGTCACGAGCATCGCCTGGCCGCCGTACGCGTGGGTCTGGTCGTGTCCGCGGACCACGACACAGGTCGCGTCCGACGGAACCGAAACGGTCGCGGATCGGGTGAACTCCTGCGTTCCGTGGGCGTGTGCGAGGTCCCGCCGTCCCAGCCGGTCCCCCTCGAGCGTCTCGACTTGCCACCAGTTCGCGTAGCCGTCCTCGCCGTCGTCGTCGTGGTACAGCGTGACGTCGAATCGGTATCCGTCGTCGTTCTGCTCGACGGCGACGGCGGTGACGTTCGCTTCGCGGAGGTCGAGGTCCGTTTCGTCCGAAGCCGTCGAGTCGCCAGCATCGGAGTCGTTCGGCTGGCCGTCGGTCGTCTGCGCTCCGCCGTCGTCTTCGTCGGCACCGTCGTCCTCGTCAGTATCGTCGAGACAGCCCGCGATTCCGATCGTCCACAGCACCCCTCCGACCAGGAGGTCCCGTCTGGCGACGTGCATACGTCGTCTGGCGGTCGAAATTGCCAAAAACGTTGGGTTCGTTCTCGTTCGAAAGCTGGCAAAAAGCAGGTATGAACCGCTCTCGCGGTCGTTCGGTAGTCGAGCCTCTCGATCGGCACTTAAGCGGTCGGAACAAACAGGCCCGAAGGCCAATGCTATCGACGGCCAACCGTTGCGTACCCGCCGACGGTCCATCGGGATGGCCGTTTTTTCTGACCCTCACCATCCGTGGACCCGAGGCTGAAACACCACACTGCCCCACGAACCATGCAACTTCACGTATCCACGCCCGTAGACAGTCGCACCGCCCGCGACCGACTCACAGACGTCCCGCGAGGGGGAGAGGTACTATGACGACCGTCGCCGAGATCACGCTGTCCGCGGCAGACCTCGCGCTCGAGGAGACGATCACCTCGTTTCCGGACGCCGAGTTGCGCGTCGAGAGCGTCGTCGCCGAAGGGCCGTTGCGACCGATGCCGCTGGTCTGGATCGGCGGCGTCGACGTCGACGACCTCGAGGACGGCCTCGAGGCCGATCCCTCGGTCGAGACGTTCACGCGACTGCTCGAGGAGCCTGACCAGCGGGAGTGGCTGTACCGATTCGAGTACGCCGACGTCGTCACCGACCGCTGTGGAATCGTCTTCGAGCACGACGGCACGGTCCTCGACGCGGAGTGTTCGTCGGGTCGCTGGACGCTTCGGCTGCTGTTCCCCGACCGGGACTCCCTCTCGAGTGCGATCGCCGATCTCGAGGACCTGGACGTCCGCATCGACGTCAAGCGGATGATCGACGCCGGGCGCGACGGCGATCTCGAGGTCAGTGCGGCGCTGACCGAGGCCCAGGAGGAGGCGGTCAGCGAGGCCTACAGGCGCGGTTACTACGACGTCCCGCGGGAGATTTCGCTCGAGGAACTCGCCGACGAACTGGGGATCTCCCACCAGGCGCTGTCCGAACGGCTTCGACGGGCGAACAAGGTGCTCGCCGGCGAGCAACTCGACGAACCGACGCCCGAGCTGGCCCACTGACGAGCCGATCGGCGACGTGTGCCGACGCGGCCACTCGAGCCTGTCGGCCGATTTCGAGAGTCGCCATTCACCCGACGTGGGTGTTTATGGCTGTACCGACGCAAGACCCGACATGGCTTACCACGACCCCGGGGAAGCCGATCCCCTCTCGCTTCACGGCGTCGTTCCACCGACCGTCACCGCGTTCGCGGAAGACGAGTCAGTCGACTACGAGCAGACGGCGGCCCACGCCCGGTTCGTCGTCGACCGCGGCGTCCACGGCGTCTTCCCGCTTGGAACCAACGGGGAGTTCGCCTTGCTGACCGACGACGAGCGCGACCGCGTCGTCGAGGCCGTCGTCGACGAGGTCGGCGACGAGGTCCCCGTCATCGCCGGTGTCGGTGCACCGAGCACCCGCCGGACCGTCGCCCGCGCCGAACACGCCGAAGCCGTCGGCGCGGACGGCGTCGTCGTCGTCACGCCCTACTACTATCCGTTAGACGACGAGGCCTACCTCGAGCACTACCGCCAGGTCGCCGACGCCGTCTCCCTCCCGGTCTACGTCTACCACATTCCGAGCCGAACCGGCAACGCGATCCCCCTGTCGACGCTCGACGAACTCGCCGCCATCGACAACGTCGTCGGGGTGAAAGACTCGAGCAAGGACGTCCCGTGGCTCGCACAGGCGATCGACGCCAACCCCGACATGACCTTCCTCGCGGGGTCTGACTCGCTTTGCTTCACCGGCCTCGAGATCGGCTGTTCGGGGATGGTCAGCGCCGTCGCGAACGCCGTCCCGGAACTCGTCGTCGACCTCTACGAGGCGTACGACGGCGGCGACGAAGAGCGCGCTCGCGAACTCCAGAGTCGGACGTTCGCGGTCCGTGACGCGTTCAAGTCCGGCGGCGGCTACATGTCTGGGGTCAAAAGCGCCCTCGAGTTGCGCGATTTCGACGCCGGCCCGCTGCGAAGTCCCCTGCGGGCCATGACCGACGACGAGCAGGCGACCCTTCGGGATCGACTCGAGGAACTCGAGGTGCTCTAGGTCCGTCGACTGGTTGACGGACCATCCTGTAGTGAGTTACCGAAGTCTTGAATCGTCCCGCCGCCGTATCGGCGAACGTGACAGAGTACGACGCAGTCGTCTACGACCTCGACGGGACGCTCGTCCGCCTCGACGTCGACTGGGACGCGGCGGCCGTCGACGTCCGCGAGGTGTACGAGGAGGCGGCCATCGACCCGCCCAGCGACGACCTCTGGGACCTGCTCGCGCTCTCGGAGGAGGTCGGCCTGGACGAAGAAGTCGAGGCGGTACTCGCCGCCCACGAACGCGACGGAGCGCGCACCTCGGAGCAACTCGCACACGCAGACGAGTTACTCGCCCGCGAGGGGCCCGTCGGCGTCTGTTCGCTCAACTCCGAGGCAGCCTGTCGCCTCGCCCTCGAGAGACACGGCTTGCTCGAGGCGGTCGACGTCGTTGTCGGACGGGACACGGTCACCAACCGGAAACCGCACCCGGAGCCGCTACTCGTGGCCGTTCGCGCGCTGTCGGTCGAACCGGAGCGGACGCTGTTCGTCGGCGACTCCGCGCGCGACGAGGAGACGGCGAAACAGGCGGGGACGGATTTCGAGTACGTCGGCGACGGTCCCTCCGGCCACTGATACGGTCTGCTGTACCTGTGTACCGGGGCGGCCGCAAGACGGTGCGCGGTTGTCCCGGTACTGACGTACAGCGGTCCGTATGATACTGTCGGCCGACGGGACGACTGGACGATCAGTCGTCGACCGCGAGCCGCTGCTGTCGTGCCTCCCGGAGGCCGTCGCAGATGCCACCCTGCCCGGACATGTTGACCGTCGCCAGTCGGCCGCGCCGGTGGACCAGATCGAACGACTCGGGATCGATCGGTTCGCCCTCCGGCGTTCTGAACAGCGCGTCGTCGGGAGTCGAGACGACGCCCGTCGCCTCGGCCTTCTCGAGGTAGGACTCGATCGGCTCCATCGGGACCGTCACCGCGAGCGCGCGGTCGCGCAGGTAGACGGCCGCGACGTCTCCCGTCTCGTCGGCCGGTTCGACGTCCGCCACCCGCAAGGCAGCGATCTGGGCTGGCTCGAGGCCGGCCTCGAGCAGCCGCTCGACGGCGTCGTACTGTCTGGCGATGCGCGCTTTCTCGTCTAACTCCGCACGGACGGCGTCGACGCCGCCGTCGGCGTCGGGGAACGTCTCCTCGAACGACAGTCGCTCGTTTACTCCGCGGTTGATCACCTCGTCGTGCATGTGATCGCGGAGGATCACCCGCGTCTCCGTGACGCCGGGTAGCGCTTCGATCCCGTCGCGGGCGTCGACTGCCATCATCCAGGCAAAGGCCGGCGAACACCACGCCGTCGGGAGGGTGAACGCGACCGTCACGCGCTCGTCGTCGATCTCGATCGCGTCGACGTACTCGAGTTCGACGATCGAGCGGTCGAGTTCGGGATCGGTCACGTCGTCCAGGGCTTCGCGTACCCGCTCTCGGTTTGGCGCGTCGGCGCGTCGGTCGATCGTCTCGTCCGTATCGCGTGCGTCGGTCATCAGTCGTCCGCTGCCGCGGGTTCGCCGTAGTGGTCCGTGAGGTCGAACTGCTGGCTGATCTCGTCCTCGCGGAACTGTCGTTTCTTCTCCTCGACGTCGATGTCGTAGAGTTCGGCAGCGTTCTCGCCCATCACCTTCTTTTTCGTCTCGAGGTCCCACTCGACGCCGTACTCCGCACGGTGTTCCTCGGTCAACTCGGCCTCTATGACCTCTTCGACGAGCCAGTCGGGGTTCCACAGCGCGTAGTCCGAGCCAAAGAGGAGCCGATCTTCCCCAAGCCACCACAGCAGTTCGGACACGATCTCCGAGAACTTCCCCGGCCGGTTCTGGGCGAACGGAGCGGCGACGGCCAGCCCGCCGTAGACGTTCGTCTCCTGGGCGGCGATCCAGCAGAAGTCGTCGAGTCGGGGCAGCCCGACGTGTTCGACGACGAAGTTGAGCTCCGGGAACGACGACGCGGCGTCGTCGACGTCTTTCACGTCGAAGGCGTCGCGGTTCAGCGGCCGGATCGTCGGCCCCTTGTGGGCGTGGATGTTCTCGATCCCGAGGTCGGAACACCGCTCGAGGAAGCGAAACGCCTCCTCGTCGTCGAGTCGCCACCCTTTCGACTCGTCGCGCCACTCGGCGGTGTAGAGCTTGACGCCCTGGATGTCGTAGGTGTCGTGGAGTTCCTCCAGGTACTCGAGTCCCTCTTTGCCGTCACGCGGATCGAACGTGCCGTTGAGGACGAACCGTTCGGGATACTCGAGTGCGAGTTCGGCGTTCTGTTCCGTCGTATTGAACCCCTCGTCGTAGAAGTCGGTCAGGTACGTCGGCTGGAAGATGGCCACGTCCGCGGCGGCGTTCCCGAACAGGTCCTCGACCATCCGCTCTTGGCCGTACTTCCGATACTCGTCCATGTCCCACTGCCGATCGTCGGGCGTGAACGTCGTGTGATAGTCGTAGAAACACTGGATGAACTGTTCTCCCCCGTCGTGTGTGATGTTCTCCTCGGACGCGTCCCACAGGTGAACGTGGGCGTCGATGACGAACACGTCCTCGCCGTCGTGCTGGTACATCTCACCATGGTAATATATACCATGGAACATCTGTGTTTTCCCGCATCGGATAGAATGTCTAGACAGAATGCAGGTCCGAAGCCGACGCGCCGGCCGTCATCGACCGGTTCCGGTTCCGCTGCGAGGATTTTTATCACAGTGTGGTGTGTTATGAGTCGACACTATGCAAGCAGCACGTCTCCACGAGTACACCGAGGACATGACCGGTGCCCTCTCGATCGACGACGTCGATCGGCCAACGGTCGAGCGGTCCGATCACGTGATCGTCGAGGTCGAGGGTGCCGGCTGGTGCCAGACGGACAATCACATCATCGAGGGAATGTGGGAGGGGTACGTCCCACAGGAACTCCCCATGACGCTCGGTCACGAGAACGCGGGCGTCGTCACGGAGGTCGGCGACGAGGTGACGCTGGTCGAGGAGGGCGATCCAGTCATCTGCCACCCCGTCCAGACCTGCGGTATCTGTCGTCCCTGCCGGCTCGGCGAGGACATGTACTGCGAGAACAGCGAGTTCAACGGTCTCACGGCCGACGGCGGCTTCGCCGAGTACCTGCAGACGAACGAACGAGCGGTCATCCCACTCCCCGAGGGCGTCGATCCCATCGACATCGCGCCACACGCGGACGCGGGCATCACCGCCTACCACGCCGCCAAGAAGGCCGTCCGCGAGTTGAACCCCGGCGACACCGCCGTCGTGATCGGCATCGGCGGCCTGGGCCACATCGGACTGCAGTGTCTCGAGGCGATGAGCGCCGTAAATATTGTTGCCGCCGACGTCAAAGACGAGGCGCTCGAGTTGGCCGAACAGCTGGGCGCTCACCACACGGTCGACTCGAGCGAGGCAGATCTGCCGTCGGTCGTGGCAGATCTCACCGACGACGTGGGTGCCCAGCAGGTGCTCGATTTCGTCGGGGCCGACGAAACGACCGGCTACGCGCCCGATCTCGTCGCGGACGGCGGCGACCACCACGTCGTCGGCTACGGCGGCCACATCCACGAGCCATGCCAGGCGCTGGTAGACGGCGAGTTCTCGTTCAGGGGGACGCTCGTCGGCCGCTATACCGAACTCCAGGAACTCGTCTCGCTCGTCGATCGCGGCGACGTCGAACTCCGCACCGAACGCCACGATTTCGACGAGATCAACGCGGTCGCCGAACAACTCGAGCACGGGGAGATCGAGGGTCGTGCGGTCGTGCTTCCGCCCTGAGCGGCCACGTCTGGATCACTCCTACTCCTGGTGGCGTTTCGCGTACGCGAAGACGACGAGCGCCGTCAAAAACCAGATGACTGCGCCGACGCGGACGGCGAATCCGACGCGCGAACCCCACGTCGGGAGCGTGAACACTGTCGACAGCAGGGCGACGACGGGCGCGCCGACGGCGATCGTGGTGACGAACGTCACCTGCATGACCCAGCCGTAGTCGACGCCCTCCGGATTCGTCGTCTCGACGGGTTCTGGCACGACTGCCGTTCGCGCGTCTGTCGTATTAAGCACCCCGTTTCCCCGATCGAACGCCGCGCGCGCCAATCGGCAGAAGAACGGTGAGGTTTAATCGTCAGAGACGAACGTGTGTGTATGCCATCCGTGCGGGACGTGCGAACGAAAGCCGGCGAGGAACCGATCACGATGCTGACGGCCTACGACGCGCCGACGGCGAAGATCGTCGACGAAGCGGGCGTCGACGTGATTCTCGTGGGCGACAGCGTGGGCAACGCCACGCTGGGCTACGAGACGACGCTCCCGGTCACCGTCGACGACGTGGCGAGACACGTCGGTGCCGTCTCCCGGGCGACCGAATCGGCGCTCGTCGTCGCCGACATGCCCTTCCTCAGCTACGGCACGGACGAACGGACCAGCCTCGAGAACGCCGGTCGAATGCTCAAAGAAGAGGGCGCACAGGCGGTCAAACTCGAAAGCGGGCCACACACCGTCGACCTCACGGAGACGATGGTCCAGCTCGGCATCCCGGTGATGGCCCACCTCGGACTCACGCCCCAGCACGTCAACCGGTACGGCGGGTACCCGCGACAGGGGACCGACCAGGAGGCCGCAGAGCACATTCTCGAACTCGCACGCGCACACGAGGAGGCGGGCGCGTTCTCGCTCGTCTTAGAGCATGTCCCCTCGAACCTCGCGGCGGACGTGACCGACGCACTCGACATTCCGACCATCGGCATCGGTGCGGGTCCCGACTGTGACGGACAGGTGCTCGTCTTCAACGACGCCGTCGGCCTGAGCGAGTGGAGTCCGTCGTTCGCAAAGCAGTTCGGAAACGTCCGGGCGGAGATGGAGCGGGCCGTCGAGGGGTACGTCTCCGCGGTCGAACGCGAGGAGTTCCCGGCCGACGAGCACAGCCACGAGGAGACGGATCTCGACAGCCTCTACTGAGACTTTTTAGCCTTCGACGGCCTCGAGAAACGACGTCACCGCCTCGTTGAACGCCTCCGGTTGCTCGAGCATCGCCAGGTGTGCCGCGTCGTCGATCTCCTCGAGGGTGCCGTCGGCGACGTTCTCTGCGATGTACTCGTGGTACCACGGTGGCGTCAGCTGGTCGTACTCGCCGTAGACTGCGAGGACGGGGACGTCGATCTCGTCGAGCTGGTCGCGGACGTCGAACTGATGGCTGGTGAGAAAGTCCCGGCGCGTGATCTCCTGTCCGGTCTCGCGCATCGTCTCCATCGAGAGGTCGCGAATCCGCGGGTCGGGGTCGTGGAAGAAGCGATTCTCGCCGTGGAGGAACTCGAGCGCCCGCTCGAAGTCGTTTTTGAGCCACTCGAGGAGGTCCTCCAGAACGCCGAGTCGTGCCCCGGTGCCGGTGAGGACGGCCGCGTCGGCATCGAACTCGCGCTCGAGCAAGACGTGCATCACGATGGCACCGCCGAGCGAGTTACCGACGAGAACTCGCGCGTCCGTCGCCTCGGCGACAGCCAGAACGTCGTCGGCGTACGCCGAGAGCGTGGTGAAGCCGGGACTGGCGTCGACGTCGTCGGACTCGCCGTGACCGCTGAGGTCGAGCGCGGCGACGGGCCGTTCGTCCGAGAGACGGTGCTGGGACTTCCAGACGGCGTGTGTCCCGCCGCCGCCGTGAACCAACAGCGCTGGCGCGCCGCCACCGCCGCGGTCCGAGTAGTCGTAGGCGATCTCCCGCCCGAAATTCGTCGTCGTCTCCATGCATATGCAAACTACCGTTCCAAAGATAAACCCTCGAGTCGGTCAACCGCCAGTGTACTCAAAGGCGTCTGGACCCTGTCGACTTGCTCGGGCGAGGATCGACGCGCCGTCGACGACGTGACTCCGTTTGGAGGCGACCGGCGATCGTCCGCTATCGCCCGCGACGCGCCCGCCGACTCGTCTACGTACTGACCGATTGGCGGCGCTGGAGACTGTGAACCGCGAACATCGTTATTTCTCCGTACCCACTCACGTCCTTCGATTAGTGGGCAAAAGATTTAAATATGAATGGAACTTACCTCGAGTTAGTTGAACCATGAATCTCGAACGATTCGTCCGCGACGACGGACGACTGGCGCGGCAGTACGACTACGGTGACGAGACGGTACTGGCCGTCGACTTCGGCCCGGCCGGTGCAGACGCGTCGGTCGACGTCGTCGACGGCACCGTAATCGTCGTCTTCGACGACGAGCAGCGGGAGCTCGAGCTCCCGGCCGACGTCGAGGACGCGCAAGCGTTTATCAGAAACGGCGTGCTCACTATCGAGATGGAGGTAGACGCATGAAACTCACCGTCAAACCCCTCAAGCAGAAAGATGCGGGGCGCGGACTCGCGGCGATCGATCGCGCGTCGATGCGCGAACTCGACCTCGAGAACGGGGACTACATCCTCATCGAGGGCAACGGCGACGGGCAAGCGGTCGCTCGGGTCTGGCCCGGCTACCCCGAGGACGAGGGCCGCGGCGTCGTTCGGATCGACGGTCGCCTTCGACAGGAGGCCGGCGTCGGGATCGACGACCGCGTCACCGTCGAACCGGCCGACGTCAAACCCGCCACGTCCGTGACCGTCGCGCTCCCCCAGAATCTGCGCATTCGGGGGGACATCGGACCGCTCGTGCGCGACAAACTGAGCGGTCAGGCCGTCACCGAGGGACAGACGGTGCCGTTCTCGCTGTCGTTCGGGCCGATGACCAGCTCCGGTCAGTCGGTCCCGCTGAAGATCGCGAGCACCTCGCCGAGCGGGACGGTCGTCATCACCGACTCGACGAACATCGAGATCAGCGAGACCCCCGCCGAGCAGATCAGCGCCGCCGGTCGTGAGTCGCCCGAGGGCGTCCCGAACGTCACCTACGAGGACATCGGCGGCCTGGACGACGAACTCGACCAGGTCCGTGAGATGATCGAGTTGCCGATGCGCCACCCCGAGCTGTTCCAGCAACTCGGCATCGAGCCGCCCAAAGGCGTCCTCCTGCACGGCCCACCGGGGACCGGCAAGACGCTGATGGCGAAAGCCGTCGCCAACGAGATCGACGCTGACTTCCAGACGATCTCCGGGCCGGAGATCATGTCGAAGTACTACGGCGAGTCCGAAGAGCAGCTCCGCGAGGTCTTCGAGGAGGCCGAGGAGAACGCACCCGCGATCGTCTTCATCGACGAGATCGACTCCATCGCGGCAAAGCGCGAGGAAGCCGGCGGTGACGTCGAACGGCGCGTCGTCGCCCAGCTGCTCAGCCTGATGGACGGTCTCGAGGAGCGCGGTCGCGTCACGGTCATCGCCGCGACGAACCGCGTGGACGCGCTCGATCCCGCACTCCGCCGTGGCGGTCGCTTCGACCGCGAGATCGAGATCGGCGTCCCGGACAAGGACGGACGCAAGGAGATCCTGCAGGTCCACACCCGCGGGATGCCGCTGTCGGACTCGATCGACCTGGATCAGTACGCCGAGAACACCCACGGCTTCGTCGGGGCCGACCTCGAGAGTCTGACCAAGGAGGCCGCGATGACCGCCCTGCGGCGCATCCGCCCCGAACTCGACCTCGAGAGCGATGAGATCGACGCCGAGGTCCTCGAGTCGCTGCAGGTCACGGAGGCCGACTTCAAGGAGGCACTCAAGGGCATCGAACCGTCCGCGCTTCGCGAGGTCTTCGTCGAGGTCCCCGACGTCACCTGGAACGACGTCGGCGGCCTAGAGGACACCAAAGAGCGACTGCGCGAGACGATCCAGTGGCCGCTCGACTTCCCCGAGGTGTTCGAGCAGATGGACATGCAGGCCGCCAAGGGCGTCCTCATGTACGGGCCGCCGGGAACCGGCAAGACGCTGCTCGCGAAAGCCGTCGCCAACGAGGCCCAGTCGAACTTCATCTCGATCAAGGGCCCCGAACTGCTGAACAAGTACGTCGGCGAGTCCGAGAAGGGCGTCCGCGAGGTCTTCGAGAAGGCGCGGTCGAACGCACCGACCGTGATCTTCTTCGACGAGATCGACTCCATCGCGGGCGAGCGCGGCCGGCGAACCGGCGACTCCGGCGTTGGCGAACGCGTCGTCTCGCAACTGCTGACCGAACTCGATGGGCTAGAGGAGCTCGAAGACGTCGTCGTCGTCGCCACCACGAACCGGCCGGACCTCATCGACTCCGCGCTGCTCCGTCCCGGACGACTGGACCGGCACGTCCACGTGCCCGTCCCCGACGAGGACGGCCGCAAGAGGATCTTCGAAGTCCACACCCGGGACAAGCCGCTGGCCGACGCGGTCGACCTCGAATGGCTCGCCAGTGAGACCGACGGCTACGTCGGTGCCGACATCGAGGCGGTCTGTCGCGAGGCGTCGATGGCAGCCACCCGGGAGTTCATCAACTCCGTCGATCCGGACGACGTGGACGACACCATCGGCAACGTCCGCATCAGCCGCGAACACTTCGAGCACGCACTCGAGGAGGTCAGCCCGAGCGTGACCCCCGAGACCCGCGAACGCTACGAGGAGATCGAAGAGAAGTTCACGACGTCCGAACCCGAGACCGAGGCTGAAGTCGGCCGGACGTTCCAGTGATGTTCCAGCCGGTCTGACTACCGCGTAGCGGTCCCCCGAGACGTCGATTTTTCCGATCGACCGAGACGACCGCCGGACACGAGTCTCAGTGAGCCGCCGGTGCCGACTCGAGTTCCGCGAGGATCTCGTCGGCGTGACCCTCCGGTGAGACGTCCTCGTAGACGGCCTCGACGCATCCGTCCGCGTCGATCACGTACGTGTTACGGAAGACGCCGTCGAAGGTGTTGCCGAACATCTGTTTCTCGCCGTAGGAATCGTACAGTGTCGACACCTCGCCGTGTTCGTCCGAGAGCATGTCGAAGGGAATGTCGTGGTCGTCGGCGAACGCCGCCAAGTCGTCGACGGGGTCGTCACTGATCCCGACGACAGCCACGTCCAGGTCGTCGAACGCGGCTCTGGCGTCGCGAAAGCTCTTGGCCTCAATGGTACAGCCGCGCGTGTTCGCACGGGGATAGAAGTAGACGACGACTCGCTGCCCTTCGAACTCCGAGAGTCGGATCGTCTCGCCGTGCTGGTTGGGCAGTTCGAACTCCGGTGCGTCCGCCCCTACGTCAAGCATAGCCGTGAATTCGACTGATCGAAGGTATGTTTATCGGTATCAACCGAGTGAAAACTTCGCATACGTTGTTGGCCGTTTACTCGAGGTCGCTCACTCGAGCGGTTCCGCCGCGTCGCGGTCGACGAGCGGCGTCGCGTTCGCCTGGGGGAGCGTGACGACGTCGTCGCTCTCGAGGGTGTACTCGCGATCGTCGACGCCGAGGATCGAACCGACGTCTCGGGTAATCCGGACGGTGACGCGATCGACGCTTCGGTCCGGGTCGTCGGCGTCGGTGTGTTCGCCGTCCGTTTCTGTCCCGTCGCTGTCGGCCGATTCGTCGTCGGGGGTACGGGTCGTCGCCGGGTCGGGAGGTGACGGCGGGGCGTCCGCGGACGGCTCGGGTTCCGTGGGGACGTCCCCGGCCATGACGTCGGCTGCCGAGACCGACGACGGCTCCGCGTCGCCGGTGGCAGCGCCCGGGTCTGTAGGTCGGTCGTCCGGCGGTTCTTCCGGCGGTACTGGCGGTACGTCGTCGGCAGGTGCCGTCGCCGCGCTGTCGGTCCCGGTGGGGTCGTCCGTCGAGTCGTCGGCCGCATCCGACTCGTCGGGACGCTCCCCCTCGAGGACGTCGAGGACGCGCCCCTTGTTCGTCTGGATGCGGTCGACGAGGTCGGAAAAGAGATCCTGTTCCTCCGCGGTCAGGCCGTCGTCGTCGGCCGGCATCCCCGCGGCGGCCAGACTCGCCTGCTTGACGAGTTTGCCCATTCGCCGCTCGTAGATCGCCTCGACGACGTCTCGAGCGGCTTCGATCTCGTCCGTGAGCCGCCCCACCTCGGGCGAGGCGAACGGATCGTCGGCGCGTTCGGCGGCGCGGTTGCGTTCGTCCTCGAGATCGGCGATGTACTCGCCGACCTCCTGGTAGAACGAGGGGCGCAGGTTCTGGAGGCTGTCTTTCTGGCGCTCCTTGCTCTGGACCGTGCGCAACTCGTCTAGGTTCATCGTTCTTTCTCCTTTTCTGCCCTGCCACGCGCCATGAGAAACGTCGCGACGTACTCCGGGAGTGACTGGTCACCCTCCGGAACTGTAAAGATGTCGCCGTCGAGTTCGACCTCGCCGCCGCGAGTGACGTCGACCGCGATCTCGTGGCTGCGGAACGTCTCGGGGACGGCGTCGACCAGCGGATCGAACGCGTCGAGTTCGTCCCGGTCGATGCGACGCACCTCGAGGGCGCTCCCGCCGTGGAGGCTCCCCGGCAGCCGGATGAGCCGGTTGGTGTCGGTCGTCACCGGCTCGTCGATCGGCGCGTTGTCGCGCTCGACCGCCCGCGTCGCGAATCGTTCTGCGAGCTGGGCGACGGCCGTGTGTACGGTGACGTTGCCCGCCTCGAGCTCCTCGCGGTTGTTCCGGGCGGCGTTGAGTGTGGCGGTCGCCTTCCCCTCGCCGATGCCGTCGAACGCCTGGAGGCGCTCGAGGGCCGCTGCTTCCTCGAGTTCGAGCAACTCGTCGACGAACGCGACGAACCGCCGGTGAGTTCGGCGGCCCCAGCCGCCGTCGGTCCGCAGGGTGCGTCGCTCCGTCGGCGTCTTCCGTCCCAGTCCGGCGACGGTCTCGGTCTCGACCAGTTCGTCGAACTCGAGGCCGATGCCGCGGACGTAGTCGACGATCTCGCGGCGGTGCTCGCGGTCGAGGTGGCGGACGCTCTCGTCGCGAACGTGGACGTGGTAGCCGCGACCGCCGGAGAAGACGACCTCGAGGTCCTCGAACGCGAAGTCGTCTTCGAGGAAGTCGAGCAGTCGACAGAGGGCGTCTTTGCACTTCGCGAGCATCTCGGCGTAGCTGTCCTCGCCGAGCGTAACTGCGGGCAGGTGATCCGCGTCGAGGTCGAAGACCAGGTCGGAGGAGCGCCAGCCTTTCTCGCTCATCGAGCTCGCGCCGGGATCGTCGTACCGGCCGGCGGAGAAGTAGACGTGCCGGGGGCGTTCGCGCTCGAGGAACTCCTCGACGGCGCCGAGCTCGAGCAGCGAGCGGTGACGGACCATCGTCGTTCCCGGTCCGTCCGTCCACGGGATGTATCCCCACTCGCGTTCGTTGGCTGCGGGTGGCAGCGTGATCTCCGTCCGGCGGTAGTGATCTCGAAATCGCCCACGTAGGTAGGCTCTCGTTCGCTCCTCCATGCGCCTCGCTTACTCGGCCTGCCGATGGTATAATATTGCCGGACTGTCGTCGCCGCTCGAGAGTCGTTCGCATTCGACTGTCGCCGGCGAGGGTCAGTCGCTCTCGTCTGACGTTCTCGAACGAGGGTCGTTCGGACGGGATCGACTGTCGACACTGCGAACCGTTCTGAGGCGACGAGGAGCGTTCCACCGACGCGTCGCTCGGGGGAATGGGAGGTCGTGACTGGACCGGGCCTACCGCCGTACCAGGTCCGAGATCCGATCCGTGATGCCGCCGTCGCCGAGTTTGAGGTAGTAGGCGTCGCCGCCATCCTCGTAGTAGTTGTCGATCCGGCGTTTGATCTCGAAGCCGAGGTGTTCGTAGAACTGGAGGGCGTTCTCGTTACTCGTCCGGGCGTGGCAGGTGATCGTGTTGTGATCCTCCGCGACGCAGGCGATCAGTCGCTTGCCGATCCCCTCGCCGCGATACTCCGGCGAGACGGCCAGAAAGAGGATGTATCCGTCGCGACGGACGGCCGCGAAGCCGACCAGTTTCTCGTCCTCGAGCGAGCAGTGGACCGTCGCGCGGCGGTAGGCGTCCGTGAAGAAGCCGCGTCGCTGTTTGAGCACGCCCTCGCGTTGGTGGATGCGCTCTTTGAGCTCCCAGGCGTCTTCGACGTACTCGTCACTGCCCGGGGCGACGACACGGCTGTCGACGTTGACGCTCACTACCCTCGAGTAACAGCGACGTCAATATAATTCCACCGGCAACTGCTCGCAAGTCCGTCGATTTCGAAGCCGATCACGAAGCCGCGGTCCACTGCGGCGATGGACCTACTACCCCTGCCGTCGAACCCACTGTCGAATGCGTACGAGTTTCGAACTCCGCGAGCACACAGCCGACGTCGCCGTCGCCGCGACGGGACCGACGCTCGAGGCAGTCTTCGCCGCCGTCGCCGACGGCCTCGCGGCAGCCAGTTGCGACGACGTGCCCGAAGAAGGCGCCCGGTTCGACGTCGACGTTCGCGCCGAAAGTCGAGAGGCGCTGCTGTTCGACTACCTCGACGAACTGATCTACCTGCGCGACGTTCGCGGCGAACTCCCCGTCGACAACCACGCGACGATCACGGAACCCGATGGCGACGACGAGTGGCACCTCGAGGGAAGCGCCCGCGGGGTCCCGCTCGAGGCCGTCGACGCCCGCGACGTGAAAGCCGTCACCTACTCCGAGATGCGCCTCGAGGAGACCGGGGAGGGGTGGGAGGCGTACGTCGTCTTCGACGTGTAGCCGCGTTGCAGGAACAGGTCTTTCACCGATGCTCGCGGACGGTCGAGTATGACCACGTTCGACGCAGACGGCATCACGCTCGAGCAGGTATCGGAGTACGTCTGGGAGATTCCACGGGAGGGGGACATGCGCGTTCCCGCTCGCGTGTTCGCGAGCGAACTCCTGCTCGAGGAGATCGCCGGTGACAAGACCCTAGAACAGTTGAAAAACTCGACGCAGCTGCCGGGAATGACGAAGTACGGGATCTGCATGCCCGACGGCCACCAGGGCTACGGCTTCCCGGTCGGCGGTGTGGGGGCGCTCGATGCCGAAGACGGCTGTATTTCTCCGGGAGCGGTCGGCTACGACATCAACTGCGGCGTCAGGATGATGAAAACTAACCTGGCCTACGACGACGTACAGGGCACCGAACAGGAGCTCGTCGACGCCCTGTTCGAGAACATTCCGTCGGGGCTGGGCGGCGGCGGCGTCGTCGAGACGGACGTCGACACCATCGACGAGATCCTCGAGGGTGGCGTCCGGTGGGCGCTCGAGAACGGCCACGCCGTCGAGGACGACCTGGCCCACTGTGAAGACGAGGGCTTCCGCGCGGAGGCCGACGCCTCGAAGATCTCCCAGAAGGCGAAAGACCGCGGGAAGAATCAGGTCGGCTCGCTGGGATCGGGCAACCACTTCCTCGAGGTCCAGCGAGTCACGGACGTCTTCGACGAGACGATCGGCGACGCGTACGGACTCGAGGAGGATCAGATCGTCGTCCTCATCCACTGTGGGTCGCGAGGGCTGGGTCACCAGACGTGTAACGATTACCTGCGAAAGATCGAAAAACAACACCAGGGGCTGTTGAACCAGCTCCCGGACAAGGAACTCGCGGCCGCACCCGCGGGCTCACAGCTCGCAGAGGACTACTACGGCGCGATGAACGCAGCGATCAACTTCGCGTGGGTCAACCGCCAGCTCATCATGCACCGCACGCGGCAGGTGTTCGAGCAGGTCTTCGATCGGCCGTGGCAGGAGATGGGGATGGAACTGCTCTACGACGTCGCCCACAACATCGCGAAAAAGGAGACGCACACCGTCGACGGCGAGGAGGGCGAGTACTTCGTCCACCGCAAGGGAGCGACACGGGCGTTTCCGGCGGGCCACCCCGAGGTACCAGAGGCCTACCGCAGCGTCGGCCAGCCGGTCATCATCCCGGGCAGCATGGGGTCGGGCAGTTACGTCCTCTCCGGTGGCGACAACTCGATGGAACTCACGTTCGGCTCGACGGCCCACGGCGCGGGTCGAGTGATGAGTCGCACGCAGGCGAAGAAAGACTACTGGGGCGGCGACGTCCAGCAGGAACTGCGCGACCAGCAGCAGATCTACGTCAAAGCCCAGTCGGGTGCGACCGTCGCCGAGGAAGCGCCGGGGGTCTACAAGGACGTCGACGAAGTCGTCCGCGTCTCGGACGAACTCGGCATCGGCGACAAGGTGGCGCGGACGTTCCCCGTCTGTAACATCAAGGGCTGATACGGTCTGCTGTACCTGTGTCCCGGGGCGACCGCAAGACGGTTCGCGGTTGCCCCGGTACTTGACGTACAGCGGTCCGTATGAGAGGGTCTCTCGCCCGACTCTTGCTTCGAGAGCGCAGCCCGTCGTCGCTCGCTACGTCCGCTCTCGCACGACGTCGACGTCCTCGACGTGCCGCGTACCGGACGCCGGTGCGTCCGCGATCGACCACCAGAGCGACGCCGCGAACAGGGTCCAGGCGACCGCGATCAGGGCGTACCCGCCGAGCGTCAGCGCGTCGCCGACGCCCTCGAGCGGCGGCAGCGCACTCAGCCAGAGCGCGAGCACCCCGACGTTCACGCTCCCCACCTGGAGCCAGGACGGCCGCGGAACGGCGTCGGCAGCCGCGACGACGTTCTCGAGAAATCGATCGCCGTCGGTCCGGTCGAGTGCGACAGCCGCGACCGGGAGGAACGCCATCGCGAGCTGGAGCATCCACCCGAAGACGAGACCGTCGATGGCCGCGACCTCGATCGCCCCGGCGGGGACGACGTCCGGAAGCAGCAACACGAACGGCGCCCACGGCACCGGGAAGACGAGCCACAGGTACGCCCCGAGGACGAGCGCGACGCGACTGTTCGGGCTGCGATCGCTGGCCCGGCAGGTGCCGACGACGTTCGCGAGGAGCGCGACGGTCCCGCCGACGTAGACGACGAGTCCGAGCATCGTGAGCGCGTGGCGGGCGAGCCACGGACCGGCGACGAGTCCGCCAGCGCCGAGCGTCAGTCCCCAGAACGTGACCGGGACCAGGTGCGGATAGCGGAGGTCCGTCTCGAGGAGGACGGGGAGGACCAGGAGGAGCGTCGCGGCGACGACGAGCGCGAGGAAGCCCCAGACGTTGGCGTGGACGTGCGCTTCGATCGAGCCGAAGTAGCCGCCGGGCCCGTGGACGTTCGACAGCATGCCGAGCGCCGCGAGGAGCCCTGCGACGAGGAACCACGGGGCGATCCGGTAGTAGCGAAGCAGTTCGTGACCGCCCGCGCTCGTCCGGTAGACAGTCACCGCGAGGAGTGCGAGCGCCACCAGGACCCCCGTCGCACCGACGACTGCAGTGATGGTCGACCCGGCCGCCATGCCGATCAGGACGAGCGGATAACTGGCGTTCAGCACCAGCCACTGCAGCCATCGAGAACCCTCGTTGATGTCCGCTCTCGAGCCGTCCGCCGCGCCGACGAGAGACGGCAGGAGGCCGAACAACGCCTGTGTCATCCCGCCGATGGTGACGAAGTGGATCGTCAGCCACCGGAGTCGGGGGAGCGATTCGATTAGCCCTGCCTCGAACGCCAGCCGGCCGCCGACGGCGAGCAGTCCGACCGTCAGGTACAGTCCGGCGACGAGCAGGAACGGGTCCTTGCGCATTTGCATCTTGGAACGACCTCGTACCTCCCAGTTGTCGCGCCCGTCGGTTGGCGGTTCGGCCGAACACATCGGCGGAGCGCAAACGAGTTCGTCCGTTCGAACATGTTCGCACTCGTCCTCAGGGACCCTCGGGAGCAAGAACGAGTATGCCGCGCGCGAAGCTGTCGATCACCGTTCCTCGAGAAACGTGGATTCACGACGTCTCGACGACGTATCCGGACGCCGTTTTCCGGGTCGTCACGCTGCTGGCCGGCGAACGAACGGGCATCGGGCTCGTCGAAGTGCGGACGGACGAGTCACTCCCGGTCATCACCGCCATCGATCGGAGCGAAGACGTCGTCGAGTTGGACCTCCTCTGGAAGCACGACGAGACCGCGCTGTTGCAACTCGAGACGACGAGCCCGCCGCTGCTCCTGCCGGTGTGGCAGGCGAGCGTCCCGATCGAGATGCCCTTCGAGATCCGGGACGGCACGGCGACGTGGCAGCTGACGACGTCGTCGGCGCGTCTGTCCGACCTCGGAACGCGACTCGAGGACGCCGGCATTTCGTACGACATCGAGTACGTCCACGAACTCGGGACCAACCAGGCCGATCGAATCCTGACGGACAGACAGCGAGAACTCCTCCTGGCGGCAGTCGACGGCGGATACTACGCGACGCCTCGGGAGACGACCCTCACCGGGGTGGCGGACGACCTCGGCATCTCGAAGGCGACCTGTAGCGACGTCCTCCACCGCGCAGAGGGGAGTATCATCTCCTGGTTCGTCGACGAATATCTCCTGAACGTGAGTTAATCCGCGTCTCGAGTCGGATCGCGGCTGCGATCACTTCACCCGGAACGGGTTGTCGTCCTGGTCTTCGTCCTCGTCGCCGCCTTCGTCCGCCTCGCTCTCGTACGTCTTTCGCGCCGTAATGGTCACCGTCGCTTCGGGATTGCTCTCGTCGGCCCAGGGACTGTCGTACGCCGAGAGCTCGACGTCCGTCACCTCCCAGTCGTCCGCTTCGACGAGTTCGACCAGGCGATGCTGGTCTGCGAGCATGTCGTCGTCCATAGGCGTCGTTAGACGTCACGAGGGGTAGCTGTTGTGCCAGCGACGAGGACTGCCGACTCCGAACCGCGGCTAGCGTTGGCCACTCTGGAAGCGGTCGCTCGAGTCGCCCTCGTCCGGGGGACCGACCTCGATCGCGTCTTCGACGAGCGTCCGGTGTGCGCGCCGAAGCCGTTCGGACAGCGCCTGGTGAGAGATCCCGAGTTCGTCGGAGAGGCCTTCCATGTCGACCTCGCGCGGGATCTGGTAGTAGCCTCGCTGGAGTGCCGTCACGAGCGTCTCGTGTTGGGCGTCGGTGAGCCCGTACCGGCCGTGTCGATCCTCGTTCAGTTCGTGGATCTTCTCGATGTCGAGCTGGAGGCCCCGGTCGGTCACGAAGTCGTAGGTCCGCGAGAGTGCGTCACGCTCGGGAAAGAGGATCCGGAGCCGCCACCGGTGGGCGTTGCCCGAGGCGTCGAGGATCGTCGCTTCCTCCTCGGTGAGCACGTGGACGATCACCGCGACGTCTTCGACCCAGCTCATCCGGTAGAGGCGCTCGTCGTCGAGGTCGGTGAGCAGTTCCATGTCTTCGACGCTCGGATCTGCCTCGAGCACCTCGTCGAGGTCGGCCAGGTCCGACTCGCCGTCCGAGAACCAGACGTACGGCATGACGCGGTCCTGTTCGTGGGCGACGACTCGCTCGACCTCGACGTCGATCCCGGATACCGACTCGAGCGTTCGTCGGAGCGCGAACTCCTCGGTCGGGATCGCGAGTTCGGCGATCGTACTCGTTCCCATCGGGCACGTACGACCACGCCTGCGAATAAAGAGCCACGGGGCCGATCCGTCCGGACGCCCCGACCGTCCCGATTCGAACACCGTCAGATCTGCCGACTATTTCGAAACCAGTTTCGGTTATCGAAGTGCGGGTTCCCCCAACGTATTTAATTAGTTTCGACTGCAACAGGGTGACATGCTCACCGACGACTTCGGGCGCGAGGTGACCGGGGTTCGCGTCTCGCTCACCGATCGGTGTAACTTCGATTGCGTCTACTGTCACAACGAGGGACTGGGGGACACGCGCGGTCCGATGGAACCACAGGACGACGAGATGAGCACCGACGACGTCGTTCGCTTCCTCGAGGTCGCCGCCGAGTTCGACGTCGACGCGGTCAAGTTCACCGGCGGGGAACCGATGCTCCGGGAGGACCTGGAGGAGATCATCGAACGCACGCCGGACTCGATGGAGGTATCGCTGACGACCAACGGGACGTTCCTGCCGGGCCGCGCGGAGGCGCTCGTCGACGCCGGACTCGAGCGGGTCAACGTCTCCCAGGACGCCCTCGAGCCCGAGGCGTTCGCCGAGATCACCAAGAGCGGGGCCTACGACAGGGTGATCGAGGGCGTGGAGGCGGCACTCGAGGCGGGGCTCGACCCCGTGAAGCTCAACATGGTTGTCTTCGAGCACACGGCGGGCTACGTGCCGGGGATGGTCGACCACGTCGCAGAGAACGACGGCCTCCAGCTCCAGCTCATCGAGTACATGCCCGAACTGACCGGCAAGCCGGAGTGGGCGATCGACATCGAACGCGTCCACGACTGGCTCGCCGAGCAGGCCGACGAGGTCGAACACCGGGAGATGCACGACCGAAAGCGCTACTGGGTAAACGGGGGTATGGTCGAGATCGTCGATCCCGTCGAGAACCCCACCTTCTGTGCGAACTGCCACCGCGTCCGGGTGACGCACAACGGCTACCTGAAGGGCTGTCTCAACCGCAACGACGACCTGCGCCCGATGGGCGAGATGACCAAACCGGAGATCCGCGAGGCGTTCCGCGAAACCGTGGCCAATCGCGTCCCCTACTACGGCGAGTACATGGTCCGCGGCGACGACGGCGAGTGGGAACTCAACGACGAGTACATCGGCGTCTAGTTCTGTTCCGATTCAGTTACGCCCCCGGACGTCTCGGCTACTGGCCGTCCGTTATCGACGGCGCGGACGTCCCGGTCCGCTACCGACGACGCGAGTCCTACCGGCGAGCGCCGTCGCGCCGAACGCGATCCGTGCCCAGGCCGATCGTGACGAGGATCGCCGCGGTCAACAACAGGACGACAGCCGCGACCGGCTGGCCGCCGCCGGCGACGACGTACGCCGCGTACCCGATCGTCGCCGACGCCAGCCCGACCAGCAGACTCGAGCCGGCGTGGACGGCCTCGAGTCGCCACGTGTCCGCCTCGCGGCCGAGTTGCTCGCCGAGGTCGACCGCACTCTGACCGCAGTCCCACGCGAGGACCGTTCCGACGGTTCCGAGCAAGGTCGCCTCGACGGAGCCTCCGGCGAGCCCACCCGTGACGACGCCGAGAAAGAGCGCGAGAGCGCCGATGTCGACGGCACGCCGGCGTCCTCGAGTCACCCCGACGGTAACGACGCCGACGCCGGCGAACCCGAAAACGAGCCCGGACGTCGAACTGGCGCTGGCGGCGAGGGCGACGACCGCCGCGACGACCGCGACCGCGCTCCCGACTGTCGTCGGCCGGCGGGTGATCTCGCTCACCGGCGACCACCGGCGTTCGTCCGGGCGAACGCCTCGTCGATCGTCTCGTCGGCCTGCCAGTCGACGACCGGAACGCCGGCGCGCTGGAGGTCGAACCGCCGGATGCGACGGCCGACGCGCGCGAGTTGCTGGCTCGTCGTCCGGTCTGTCGTCGGATCGGGACTGACGACCGTGACCGCGTGCCCGCGAGCGTCGAGCCGTCTCGCTACGTCCACCGATCCCTGGTCACAGAGCGGCGTGAGCAAGACGATCTGTGTCCCGGCCGACAGCCGCCGACGGATCGCCCGCAACTGCCCGAGCCAGTTCGACTGGCGCACGGGCGGTAGCGTCGAGAACTGCGGATGGGTCGCAAGCGACTCGCGCAGCCGTTCCCGGTGGTGGCGACCCGACGACGGCGCGAGCCAGCACGGTTCGTCCGCGTCGGAGCCGTCCGGACGTGACGTCGGTCCGAGCGCCGCGAGACCGACCGCGTCGCCGTCCTCGAGCAGCGAGGCCGCGATGCGACCCGCGGCCTCGACCGAGCGGTCGACCGCGTGGGCGGCGTCGGGTTCCGGGGCGAGGTAAGCCGCCTCGCGCGCGTCGACGAGGACGAGCACGCGGGCCGCCCGTTCCTCGTGGAACTCGAGGGTCGCGAGGTCGCCGGTCCGGGCGTGGCGGTTCCAGTCGACGCGGTTCAGCGGATCGGTCTTGCGGTACTCCCGGACGGAGTGAAACTCGGTCCCGGAGCCGCCGTCGGCGGTCGAGAGCCGACCGGCGAACGTCGCCGCCGCAGCCCGGAGCGGGACCGGTGTCGCCGTCGGACGCGAGACCGGTTCGCTGACGAGCGTCGTCTCCTCGGCGACGAGCGTCTCGCGCTCGGTCGCACGCGAGAGGTCGCGGGTGAGTACGAGCGCTGGATCGAACGTGTGCCTGCCGCGGCGGGCGGTGACGGTGTACTCGAGCGTGACCGACTCGCCGGGACGGAGGGCGGTGCCGAGTCGCGCGGAGCCGTCGGTCACGGACAGGCCGGACGGAACGCCGTCGACGAACCGGAGGTCTGGCAGCAGCGTCCCGCCCTCGTTGGTGATCGTCACCGTAACCGCGACCTCGTCGCCGGGTTCCGGCGAGTCGTCGCCCGTCGTCCGCTCGAGGTCGATCTCGGGGACCGGCGGTTCGCTCGTCCGCGCGAAGCCCGCGTAGCCGATGCCGACGACGCCTGCGAGGACGACCGCCGACGATTCGGCGAGCGCGCCGAGACCGATCGCGAGGAGGGCGACGGTCCCGATCCCGACCCAGTAGCCCGTCGACCGACTCGTCCGGGTCGCCGTCCCGGTGACGGCGTCGGACGTCGTTCGAGTGGTGACCGACTCGCGTTCGGCGTCGTACCGGGGGAGTGTCACCGTCCCGGGCGACTCGTCGCGACTGGCGTCGGCGTACCCGATCGACGCGACGGCGGCGGCGGTCCGTCGCACGCCGGTCCGGAACGTCGACGTCCTGCCGAGCGTCGCGGCGATTCGCTCTCGAAGCGGACGTCCTGGCTCCTCGAGGGTCGGCGAGAGGAAAGCCGCGGCGTGTGGGTCGTCGGTCCACGTCCCGTCTTCGATCCGTTCGCGGGCTTCGTCGGCCGAGAGCCCTTCGAACCGCGTCAGGACGGCGGCAGCCGCGCTGCGCAGTCCGGCGGTGATCCGGCGAGTCGTGGGCGTGAACCCGAACTCGCTCGAGCGAAACTGGTCGACCGTCTCGAGGAGGTCGTCACCGGGGACCGGAACGTGCCGCCGACGCTCGGGATCGGGCGTCTCGGTCCGATCGACGGTCGTCCGTCGCCGGAACGTCGCGCTCGCCGCCACGAAGACGGCAAGGATACCGACGAGCGGAATCGTTCCCTGGACCATCCCGACCGCGACGACGCCCGCGAGGACGGCGACGGCACCGGCGAACGCGAGGACGCCGCCCAGGAGGGCGAGCGAGCGGCGACTCGCGCTCACGGCTCGTCACCACGCGTTCCCGTCGGTTCGTCGTCTTCGTCGGCGTACGTCGCCTCGATCTCCCGCAGGACGGCGATGGCCCGCGACTCCAGCTCTGCGGTCGGTTCCGCGTGGCCGTATCGGACGTCCTCGAACAGCCGAGTGAGTTCGTTCACGTGCGCGCGATCCATCCCTGCTTCGACTGCAGCGGTCGCGAACTCGCCTGGCGTGCTCGTCTCGGGTCGGTCGACCTCGAGGAGTCGAGTCATGTCGCGCCAGGTGCGGTAGATCTCGTTGTCGAGGGTATCGGACGCGTCGTCGCCCTCGATCCGTTCGGCCGCCTGGCCGGCGGCGGCACCGACTGCGGCGACGTCCTCGTCCGTGAGGTCTGAGTCGGTGTCGACGGTCACGTCTCGTTCGTCGTCGCGACTGACGACGAGCGCGCCTGCGAAGATTGCGGCGACGACCGCGAGGACGGCGAAGACCGGAGCGAGCGAGATCGGGAGCATCTCGCCCTCGCCGTCGCCCGGCGAACCGCCAGGGGTTTCGTTCGTCGCCGGCGTTTCTGGCGTCGCGTTCATCGCACTGCCCCAGTCGAGTTGCGAGAGCGCGAGGACGATGGCGGTTACGACGACACTGACGACGAGAACCACCGCGAGGATCTTGACCAGTTCCCGCCGGTGGACGAGGAGGTACCAGGCGAGTGCGAGCGCCAGCAAGACGACGAGCGCGGCGAGGAGGTACTCGAGGAAGGCGGGAAAACTGCCGCCTGCGGAGGGGTCGTCGGCTGGCGGTGCGTAGCCGGAGCCGGATCCGCTGTCGGCTCCGAAGCCGCCGGATCCACCGACCTCGAGCGTGTCGGAGACGGTCGCCGCAGCCATGCCGACGGCAACGATACCCACCACGGCGACGGCGAGCCGTCCCAGGAAGTCGTTCGGGGACACCTGTCTAGTCGGAGTATCAGTTCGGTGGTGATAAAGGGCAGTGGATTGCGTTGACATTACACGGTCAGAGGGGAGACGGCGAGCAGACCGCCACCGTCCGACCGAACTTTCGTTGCGCTTAAGTACCCCACGCGGGTACGTTCGAGTGCAATACGCTGCAGGGGACGCGTCCCCGAGTCCGGAAGGGCGATGATAGACGCGAGTCGTGGTAGCCAAGCGGCCCAAGGCGCATGGTTGCTAACCATGTGGCGTCAAGCCTCCGGGGTTCGAATCCCCGCCACGACGTCGGATTCAGACCACACCGGCAGCTTTCCGCCGGTACTCGCAACGCGCGCACAACAGACACAGATACACGACACATGAGCGAGGAAGAACCTCAACAACAGGAGGACGACGACGACCTTCGATACTTCGTCCGGATCGGTCAGACCGACCTCGACGGGACGAAAAGCGTCGAGCGCTCGCTCTCGGAGATGAACGGGATCGGTCGCCGAACCGCCCGAATCATCGCCGAAGAGGCGGGTGTCGACCGAACGGCGACGTTCGGCCGACTCGAGGACGACCAGATCGACGACGTCGTCGAACTCGTAGAGAACTACGCCGACGAGGTACCCGAGTGGCTCACCAACCGCCAGCGGGACTTCTACACCGGCGAAACGACCCACGAGATCGGCAACGATCTCCAGCTGACGCGACAGCACGACATCAACCGGATGAAGATGATCGACTCCTACAGAGGCGTCCGCCACAAGCGCGGCCAGAAGGTCCGCGGTCAGCGGACGAAGTCCACCGGTCGTACGGAGGGCACCATCGGAGTCAACGTCGAGGAGATCCGTGAAGAGGAAGCCGAAGGCGGCGAGGAGGGTGGTGAATAATGCCACTTGGAACCGATACCAAGCAGTACGAGACGCCGAATCACCCGTTCCAGGGTGAACGCATCGCCACCGAGCACTCGCTTCTCGACCGGTACGGCCTGCAGAACAAAGAAGAGCTCTGGCGTGCCCAGTCCGAACTTCGATCCTATCGGCGCGAGGCCCGCGACCTGCTCGGACAGGCCCAGGGCGACGAGACGGTCCAGCGCCGCTCCGAGGAGTTCCTCGGCCGACTCAAGCGCGTCGGTATCCTCGACGAGGAAGACGGCCTCGGCGACGTCCTCGGCCTCGAGATCGAGGACGTTCTCGAGCGCCGACTGCAGACGGTCGTCTACCGCAAGGGGCTGGCCAACACGACCCAGCAGGCCCGGCAGTTCATCACGCACGGGCACGTCGTGCTCGGCGAGCAGCGCCAGCGGGTTCCATCGTACGTCGTCGACGTCGACGAGGAAGGCCTCGTCGCGTTCGACGAGAACAGTCCGCTCGCTGACGAACTCCACCCGGAACGCGCGGAGGGTCAATAAATGAGTCAAGACGACGAAAAGTGGGGAATCGCCCACGTGCACGCATCGTTCAACAACACCGTCATGACCGTGACCGACCTCACGGGCGCGGAGACGATCGCCAAGTCCTCCGGTGGGACGGCGGTCAAGCAGAACCGCGACGAGGCATCGCCGTACGCGGCCATGCAGATGGCCGAGTCCGTCGCCGAGGAGGTCAAAGCTGCCGGCATCACGGGTCTGCACGTTCGCGTCCGTGGCCCAGGCGGCAACCTCCAGAAGTCCCCGGGGCCGGGTGCGCAGGCGACGATCCGCGCGCTCGCACGCTCGGGTATCGAGATCGGTCGCATCGAAGACGTCACGCCGATCCCACACGACGGATCGCGCGCACCGAAAGGCAAGGGCGGCTACTAGATCATGACCGAGGAGTACGACGTCGAGTTCGTCGAACGCGAGGATCGCAAGGCGCGATTTCTCGTCCGCGGGGTTACGCCCGCGTTCGCCAACGGCATCCGCCGGGCGATGATCGCGGACGTCCCTACCATGGCCATCGACACCGTCAGGTTCGTCGAGAACTCGTCGGTCATGTTCGACGAGCAACTCGCCTTGCGGCTCGGGCTCGTCCCGCTGACGACGCCGCCGGAAGGCGAGTTCACCGAGGATGACACCGTCACCCTCTCGATCGACGTCGAAGGCCCGGCGACCGCCTACTCGGGCGACCTCGTCTCGAGCGACGCCCTCGTCCAGCCGGCCGACGAGAACGTCCCGATCATCGAACTCAAAGACGACCAGCGCCTCGAGGCAGAGGCCGACGCCGTCTTGGACCGAGGCAAAGACCACGCCAAACACCAGGGCGGGGTCGCGGTCGGCTACCGCCACCTCCAGCGCGTGGAGGTCGGCGACGACGTCCCCGAGTTCGAAGAACAGGAGCGTCGGATCGTCCGCGGCGTGATCGAAGAAGACGGCGAACTCGTTCCGACGAGCGAGTTCGACCACGACCTCTCGAACCGGTACCCGGGGAAGGAGGTCCGCGTCGAGGACGTCCCGAACGCCTTCGTCTTCCACGTCGAGACCGACGGGTCGTTCACGGTCGACGAACTGGTCGCTCGAGCCGTCGACTCGATCGAGGCTCGCGCGACCGAACTCGAAGAAGCAGTACAGCTATAGAATGACTTCCCGCCTCTCACCCCACGAGACGTCGGTTGCCGGTGCCGAGAGCTACGAGGCCGGCGACCGCTCGAGATCGGCTCGAATCGAAAGGGGTTTGAAGGGGCACCCAGTAGACGGAAGTGCGAGCAGGGATAGCCAAGTCTGGCCAACGGCGCAGCGTTCAGGGCGCTGTCTCGTAGGAGTCCGCAGGTTCAAATCCTGCTCCCTGCATCACTTCTCCGTGACTGTGACTACATCCCGTGTAGTCGCCACTTCCACATTTGGAGGACATCAATGAGTAGTAAAACGAACCCGAGGCTCAACGATCTCATCGCCGAGCTGAAGTCGACGTCCCGCGAAACGGACGCCGACGTCTGGCGAGACGTTGCGGATCGACTCGAGAAGCCCCGCCGCACCCACGCAGAGGTGAACCTGGGGCGGATCGAGCGATACGCACGCGAAGAAGAGACGGTCGTCGTTCCCGGCAAGGTGCTGGGAAGCGGCGCGTTGCAAAAGAACGTGACTGTCGCTGCCGTCGACTTCTCGTCGTCGGCAGAGACGAAGATCGACCAGGTCGGCGAGTCGGTACCGCTCGAGCAGTTGCTCGAAGAGAACCCAGACGGATCTGACGTTCGGGTGATTCGATGAGTCTCGCAGAATTTGACGCAGACGTCGTCGTCGACGCCCGCGACTGCATCCTGGGTCGCGTCGCGAGCCAGGTCGCAGAGCGCGCCCTCGAGGGCGAGCGCATCGCGGTCGTGAACGCGGAAGACGCGGTCATCACCGGCGACAAAGAAGACGTCTTCGAGACGTACCGCAAGCGGCTCCAGCTCGGTTCCGACAGCGGACCGTACTACCCCAAGCGACCGGACACGATCTTCAAGCGGTCCATCCGGGGCATGCTGCCGTACAAGAAGCAGCGCGGTCGCGAGGCGTTCGAAAACGTCCGCGTTTACGTCGGCAACCCGTACGGGGAGAGCGCGGGCTCGCGGAGTCCGCGAAGCGGAGACGGCGAAGCCGTCGAAGCCGAGATCCTCGAGGGGACGTCGCTGGATCGACTCTCGAACATCCGCTTCGTCCACCTGGGCGAAGTCTCTGACCAACTCGGTGCTAACGTCACATGGTAACGAACACGAGCGGAAAGAAGAAGACCGCCGTCGCTCGCGCGACGGTGCACGACGGCGAAGGTCGCGTGCGAATCAACTCCCAGCCCGTCGAGCTGGTCGAACCGGAGATGTCCCGGCTGAAGATGCTCGAGCCGTTCCGCATCGCCGGGGAGGACCTGCGCAGCGAGATGGACATCGACGTTCGCGTCGAAGGTGGTGGCATCAGCGGACAGGCCGACGCCGTCCGAACCGCCATCGCACGCGGAATCGTCCAGTACACGAACGACGCCGAACTCCGCGACGCCTACATGGAGTTCGACCGATCGCTGCTGGTCAACGACGTTCGCCAGTCCGAACCCAAGAAGTGGGGCGGTCCCGGCGCTCGGGCTCGCTACCAGAAGTCCTACCGCTAAGGTGATTCAGACATGATGGTACCGGTCCGGTGTTTCACGTGCGGTAACGTCGTGGGCGAACACTGGGAGGAGTTCAAAGCACGCGCTCAAGATGGCGACGAGGACCCAGCGGAAGTGCTGGACGACCTCGGCGTCGAGCGCTACTGCTGTCGACGGATGCTCGTCTCGCACACCGACCTCGTCGACGTCGTCTCACCATACCAGTAATGCAGGGACAACGCCACAACCGATACGAGAAGGCACGCATCCTCGGTGCGAGAGCGTTGCAGGTCTCCCACGGGGCGCCCGTGCTGATCGAGAGCGACCAGACGGAGCCGATCCTGATCGCCGCCGAAGAGTACGACGCGGGAGTGCTTCCCTTCACCGTCAAGCGGGGTGGGCAATGACGCTGATCACCGACGTCCGGCTCCGTGAAGTGCTCGACTCGCGGGGCAACCCGACCGTCGAGGCCGACGTCCTCACCGAGAGCGGCGGCTTCGGTCGTGCGGCTGCTCCCTCGGGGGCGAGCACGGGCGAGTACGAAGCGATCGAGCGTCCGCCCGGCGAGGCGATCGCGGCGGCACGCGAACACGCCGTTCCGCGCCTCGTCGGCGAGGCGTACGCGGGCAATCAGCGCGAGGTCGACGCAATCTTGCGCGCTGCCGACGGCACCGACGACTTTTCGGAGATCGGCGCGAACAGCGCAGTCGCCATCTCGATGGCCGCCGCGAAGGCAGGTGCCGACGTGCTCGGTGCGCCGCTGTTCCAGCACCTCGGTGGCACGTTCCGCGGCGAGAACTTCCCGATCCCACTCGGCAACGTCGTCGGTGGCGGCGAACACGCCGCCGACGCGACCGACATCCAGGAGTTCCTTGCAGCACCCGTCGGCGCGCCGAACGTCGCCGACGCAGTCTTCGCCAACGCCGCTGTCCACGGGGAGGTCGCCGACCTGCTCGCGGAACGGGGCGAGGCCTGCGGCAAGGGTGACGAGGGCGCGTGGGCGCCGTCGATCGACGACGCGGAGGCGTTCGAGATCGTCGACGAGGCCGTCTCGACGGTCGAAGACGACGTCGGCTTCGAGATCAAATTCGGTCTCGACGTCGCAGCCTCCGAGATGTACGACGCCGACGCCGACGTCTACGAGTACGGAGACGGGACTCGAGACACGGACGAACAGATCGAGTACGTCGCCTCACTAGTCGAAGAGTACGACCTCGTCTACGTCGAGGACCCGCTCGACGAGGACGACTACGAAGCGTTCGCCGAGCTCACCGACCGCGTGGGCGAGCAGACGCTCATCTGTGGCGACGATCTGTTCGTGACGAACACCGATCGTCTCGCAGAGGGGATCGAACAGGGCGCGGCCAATAGCATCCTGATCAAGCCCAACCAGATCGGCACGCTGACCGACGCCTTCGACGCGATCGAACTCGCGACGCACAACGGCTACGACTCGGTCGTCTCCCACCGGTCTGGCGAGACCGAGGACGCGACGATCGCACACCTCGCCGTCGCGACCGACGCGCCGTTCATCAAGACGGGCGCTGTCGGCGGCGAGCGAACCGCAAAGTTAAACGAGCTCATTCGAATCGCAGACGACGCGACATGACTGACGACAACGCACAACAGGAGGGGCTCGACGCCGCCGAAGAGGAGATCGACGAGGAACCGGCCGAAGGAGCCGGTCCCGCCGCCGAACCCTCCGAGGACGTCGAACCCGCGGACGAACAGGACGCCGAGGCGGAAGCCGAGGCCGAAGCAGACGAGGGGCCGAGCCTCGACGACGACGTGATGTCCGACGAGGAGGCCGACCTGCTCATCCCCGTCGAGGACTACCTCGGAGCCGGTGTCCACATCGGTACCCAGCAGAAGACCGAGGACATGGAGCGGTTCATCCACCGCGTCCGGACCGACGGCCTCTACGTGCTGGACGTCTCGAAGACCGACCAGCGCATCCGCACGGCCGCGGACTTCCTCGCGAACTACGCACCGGAGCAGATCCTCGTCACCTCCTCGCGCCAGTACGGTCGCTTCCCGGCGGAGAAGTTCGCCGAGGCCGTCGGTGCGCGAGCACGGACGGGCCGGTTCATCCCCGGCACGCTCACGAACCCCAAGTACGACGGCTACATCGAACCCGACGTCGTCGTCGTCACGGACCCGATCGGCGACGCACAGGCCGTCAAGGAAGCGATTACGGTCGGCATCCCGGTCATCGCGATGTGTGACTCGAACAACCAGACCAGCAACGTCGACCTCGTCGTCCCGACGAACAACAAAGGTCGCAAGGCCCTCTCGGTCGTCTACTGGCTGCTCGCAAACGAGGTCCTCGACCGCCGCGGCGCGGAGCCGTCGTACTCGCTCGAGGACTTCGAGAGCGTGGTCTGATCGGTTTTTTCGATTCTCGTCCGTTTCTGTTTCTGCCGGAGCGTCGCGTTTACTCCTCGTTCGACTCACCCGCAGTGGGGAGTGTCGCCCAGAACACGAGCACCCCGATCGCGAGCACGATGAGCACGATTACCGACGTGATCGACAGTTGGATGTCGAAGAACCCGAGTGCCGTCCGTAACTCGACGCCGACCACGGCGATGATCGCGATCAACACGAGGAGCATTGCCCGGGAGATCCGCATCAGGTGATAATCCCTCGGATTGACTCGAGCGAGACAGAAGAGACGGTCGCGTCGACGGAGGTGGAGACGGCGTCGACGAAGACCGGGAACGCGTCGACGTTGGGCCCGAACAGGCCGCCGTCCTGAATGATGCCCGCGAGCGGCATCGAGTACGCGAGGAGGATGAGCACGAGGGCGATCGCAGTCCACAGTTTCAGGTTGTCGAGGACGCGAGGGGAGTCCTCGGGTCCGGAGAGTGCGGGCGGAAGCGTCCCGTCGACGAGCGGTTCACTGCCGCTGTTGAACGCGGTGAGGAGCATGTTCCAGAGAAAGAGGACTGCGGAGAGAAAGAGGAGCGTCCCGCCGAGGGCGACCTGAGCGTCCAGTTCGGCAACGGAGCCAACCAGCGGTTCGTACTCGAAACCCTGGTACTGTGGTTCTGCGGTTCGGCGCGGAATGCCGACCAGCCCACCGCGGTACATCGCGTTCGTCATGAACACGATGCCGACGAACCAGAGGACGACCTGGAAGAGTCCGACCGACCGACTCACGAGCTGGTTGCCGGTCACTTGCGGAACGAGCCAGTAGGACCCAGCCATGAATGTGAGCGCGACGGCCGTTCCGACCTGGGTGTGAATGTGGCCCGGGATCCAGAACGTGTTATGAACGAGGTAGTTGAGGCTCATGCCGGCGTTGACTATGCCCGTGAAGCCGCCAAAGGAGAACACGAGTCCCGCGAGCGCCATCCCGGTGAACGACGGATCGCGCCAGGGCAGTGCCCCCAGCCAGCCGAAGTACCCTTCGCCGCCGCGCTGACGGGCACCGTGTTCCATGCTCGCGACGACGGTAAACGCCGTCAGGAAACTCGGCAGCAGGAGGAACATCGTGTTCGTCATCACGATGAATTTGAATCCCTCCGCGATCCCGGGGTCCATGTACTGGTGGTGGATGCCGACCGGCGTCGAAAGCAGAATAAAGAGGATGAACACGACCCTCGCGAGCGGATCGCTGAACAGGCGACCGCCGGAGAGCTTGGGGAGAACGTTGTACCACAGCAGGTACGCCGGCATCAGCCAGAAGTAGACGACCGGGTGACCGAAGTACCAGAACAGGGTCCGCGTCAGCAGCGGATTGACCGAGTCGACGAGTCCGAGCGACCACGGCAACAGGAACGCGAGGATCGAAATCGCGACGCCGATCGTCGAGATGTACCACATGATCATCGTCGTCAGGACCATGAACGTCGGCAGCGGGATCCGCTCGTCGGGGTGATCGTCTTTCCAGGTCCACCACGTCCAGAACCAGCTGGCGCCGGCGAGCCAGGTGCCGATCACGAACAGAACCAGGCCGATGTAAAACAGCGGGTGAGCCTGCAACGGCGCGTAGAACGTAAAGAGGACGTCCGAACTCACGTCGGTCGCGTCGGTAAAGCCCGCGAGGATCGCGACCGCTACCAGTATCGACCCCAGTGACATCACGCCGTACCACATCCAGGTGAACCGTATGTCGACCGGACCGCGCTCGAGACTGCTGGTCACCGCCCACTGGAAGACGCCAACGAGAAAGAAGATGGTGAACGTGATGACCATGAAGACCCCGTGGCCCGTCAGGACGGTGTAGTAGTCGGTCGAGTCGATGAAGCGGTAGACGTCCGTCCGGTGGAGCACCTGGATGAGCCCGAAGACCGCACCGAGTGTGAGTGCGACGAACGAACTCCAGAAGGACATCCGGATCACGCGCGCTTCGGACGGATACTCATCGACGAACGTGCTCATGCGTTACCACCCGGTTCGTACTCGTCCTCGGGGTGGACGATCAGTTGCCCCTCCATCGTGTGGTGGCCTGCACCACAGTACTCGTGACAGATGAGGCCGTACTCGCCGGGTTCCTCGAACTCGACTGTCAGCCTGGCGACTTCACCCGGAATGGCCATCGTGTTGACGTTCGTCCCGACGACGCTGAACCCGTGGATCACGTCAGAACTGGTAATGTAGAACGTCACGGTGCTGTTGGCAGGCACTTCGATCGGATCGGGCTGGAAGATAAACTGCGACGCGACGACGTACGCCTCGTACTCGTTCTCGCCGACCTGCTCAACGCGTGGCTCTGCGAACCGCCCGTCGTCGCCGACCGCGTTCGGGCTGAGCGTGCCACCGGAGTCGTCGATCATCGAGATTCCCAGCCCGACGGCTCCGTACGTGACCGTCGCGATGAACCCGACGACGAGCACCAGCGCCCCGACCAGCCAGAGTTTCTCGTAGGTGTGTATCCTCATACGACACCCACCACCGTCGGTCCGTTCCCGACGAACTCGACGAAGTACATGAACAGCCACATCACGACGAGAATGAGAAAGTACAGCGTGATCAGGGCGAGCGTCCCGATCGGGTCGAACTCGTCGTGACCGAGCGTGCGTTCCCGAGTTGTCTCGACGGCAATACTCGAGTTTGGCATGGATAGGGGTCTCACCACGCCTGGATTCTTATAGCTAACACGGAACGGCCACTTCTGACGCCACTGGAGAAGGTCGAGTCTCGCATGCAACTCGTTCGCGCACAGTCGGCCAGTCACTTCTCGTACCTCTCGAAAAGGGACGAGAACGGTCACGTCGAATACGTCTCGATGCCACCGGCCATCTCGGCGCCGTGGGCCAGACAGAGGTACAGCGTCATTTCGCTCGTCGCCTCGACGGTGAACTCGAGCGAACCGCCTTCGTCGTCGGTCATCTCGGTCGAGGCGACCTCGTCGTAGTCGTCGTTCCTGAGGGCGAGCCCATGCGTTTCGCCGTCCGCGTTCGTCCAGACGAACTTATACTCGCGGCCCTCTGCGAGGAGGAGCGTCGGATTCACGTCGCCGTCGACGTGGGCCGGCGCTCGCCCGGTCCAGCCGTCGGTGGTCGCCTCGAGTTCGATCGTGTCGACGTCCGCCCACTCGTCTCTGTCGGCCGACGGGGCGCTGTCGTTGGCCACGTCGTCGAGGTCCCCCTCTGGTTCACCCTGTTCCGACGGCGGCACGTCGTTGCCGTCGCCAGTCCCCTCGGTACAGCCGGCGACGAGCGCGGTCGCGACCGTTCCGCCGGCGAGCGTCAGCATCGATCGGCGTGAACGTCGATCGCCTCGTGACATACGCCCACTCGAACAGCCGAGAAGATAAGCGAGCGGCCGACGAGTGCGTGGTGGATCGTTCGGCCATCCCGCGGCGGTCGAATCGGACAGCTATTAAGCGTCGTCGGACGAACTGGCGGGCATGACTCTCTCGAGCGCTCCCGGCAAGGTGTACCTGTTCGGGGAGCACGCGGTGGTCTACGGCGAGCCGGCGGTGCCGTGTGCCATCGAGCGACGTGCTCGCGTGGAGGTGCGACGGCGCGACGACGACAAACTCCGCGTTCACGCCGAAGACCTCTCCCTCGACGGCTTCACCGTCGAGTACGGCGGACAGACGGACGACCGCCCGGACGTCGACGTTTCCGAGGGGCTGATCGACGCAGCGATGGGGTACGTCGACGGGGCGATCGACCAGGTTCGAGACGCCACGGGCGAAGACGAGGTCGGCTTCGACGTCACCATCGAGAGTGACATCCCGCTGGGGGCGGGACTGGGCTCGTCCGCAGCGGTCGTCGTCGCGGCCATCGACGCCGCGAGCCGCGAACTCGGCGTCACGCTCGAGCGCGATGAGATCGCCAGACGGGCGTTCGAAACCGAGTACGAGGTCCAGGACGGACAGGCCTCGCGTGCCGACACGTTCTGTTCGGCGACGGGCGGGGCAGTCCGCGTCGAGGGCGACGATTGCCGTTCGATCGAGGCCCCCGACCTCCCGATCGTCGTCGGCTTCGACGGCGGGGCAGGTGATACGGGCGCACTCGTCGCGGGCGTCCGGGCACTTCGCGAGGAGTACGAGTTCGCCGGCGACACGGTCGAAGCGATCGGCGACGTGGTCAGAAACGGCGAGGACGTCCTCGCGACCGGCGACCTCGAGGAACTCGGCCGGCTGATGAACTTCAACCACGGGCTGCTCTCGGCGCTTGGGGTCTCCTCGCGGTCGCTCGACGCGATGGTCTGGGCGGCCCGCGACGCCGGCGCCTACGGCGCGAAACTGACGGGCGCGGGCGGCGGCGGCTGTATCGTCGCGCTCGATCCGACGGACGCGACGGAGACGGCCCTGAAATTCACGCCCGGCTGTGAAGACGCCTTCCGCGCGGAGCTCGCCGAGGAGGGGGTGAAGCGGCTCGAATGATCGTCCTGAAACTCGGCGGAAGCGTCGTCACCGACAAGGACCGCGCGGAGACCCTCGACGGGCCGGCACTCGAGCGAGCAGCCGATGCCGTGGCCGCCGCCGTCTCGAGTGGCGCAGTCGAACGGCTCGTCGTCGTCCACGGCGGCGGCAGCTTCGGTCACCACCACGCGAGCGAACACGGAGTCAGCACGACGGAGGGGACCCACGACGCCGACGCCGCCCTCGCGATCCACGGGGCGATGAAGACGCTCGACGAGTTCGTCCTCGAGGCCCTGCTCGAGCGCGACGTCCCGGCGCTGCCGGTCCACCCGTTCTCGGCGGCCCACCGCGACGACGACGGTGATCTCCACCTGTCGACGGGACAGGTCCAGACCTTGCTCGCGGAGGGGTTCGTCCCCGTCCTCCACGGCGACGTCGTCGCCCACGCCGGCGAGGGCGTGACGATCGTCAGCGGGGACGAACTCGTGGCGGAGCTCGCGACGGCACTCGAGGCCGACCGGATCGGCCTCTGCTCGACGGTTCCCGGCGTGCTCGACACCGACGACGCCGTGATCGACCGGATCACGTCGTTCGCGGACGTCGAGGCCGTCCTCGGCGGCAGCGACGCGACCGACGTGACCGGAGGCATGGCCGCGAAGGTCCGGGCGTTGCTCGAGTTAGACGCGCGGGCGTCGATCTTCGGCCTCGACGCGCTCGAGTCGTTCCTCGAGGGCGACGAACCGGGGACGACGGTGGAGTAGCGACTGATCTCGCCGGGTGAGTCCCGGACCAACCGTTAGGGGCGTGCGCGTCGAACGTCTGATATGGCACTCGATAGCATCTTTTCGGAGCTCCCCGACCCGCAGTCACACAGCTTCCCGTCGTACTCGATCCCCGAAGGCGACCCGGTGATGCCCATCGCGGTCACTCGAGCGGAACTGTCGACGCTGCTGTCGCTGTACGACGACTTCGCGTCCGTCGATCCCACTGGCATCGATTCGAACCCGTTTCTCGCGGCGACGAGCAAGTACCTGCAACAGACCTTTGGCACGACGTTGCACCGACCGGACGAACAGCTCCACGACGACATCGCGGCGCTGCTCAACGACTTCTCGGACGACCTCGGCGGACGCGACCTCGGGGTCGTCGACGCGACGCCCAAACACCACCAGACGCTGTACTTCTTCCTGACCAGTTGCAAGGGCTACCACCTGGCCCCGCACATCCGGTTCGATCCGGACGAGAGCGCCGTCGAGACGCTGTACGACGTCTACGAACGGGTCACGGAACAGGAGTTCTACCTGAAGCGCCCGGAGACCGTCCTCGAGTAGCGACCGGCGTCCACTTCGACGATCAGTCCTCGGGGGAGACCGTCCCGCGCTCGAGCACCTCCGACGTCTCGGCGTGCGTTCTCGAGAGCTCGACGTATCGGTCGCCGGCCTCGTGCCAGGTGGAGTCCTCGACTTGCTTGACGACCTCGGCGGGTGAGCCGACAGCGAGGACCGAGTCGGGGATCGTCGTGTGCTCGGTGACGACGCTGTTCGCGCCGACGAGGCTCTTCTCGCCGACCTCGGTTCCGTCGAGGACGATCGCGCCCATCCCGACCATGCTCCGCCGTCCCACCGTCGCGCTGTGGACGATGGCGTTGTGGCCGACGGTCGCGTACGGACCGATCTCCGCCCCCTCGTGGATCGTGGCGTTGTCCTGGACGTTCGCCCCCTCGCGCAAGACGATGCGGCCGTGGTCGCCGCGAAGCACCGCGCCGGGCCAGACGCTCGCGTCGGCTTCGATCGTGACCTCGCCGACGACGACCGCGCTCTCGTCGACGTACGCCGAGTCGGCGATTTCCGGTTCGTGCCCGTCGAACGATCGGATCATGTCGCCTCCAGGGGCGACGACCCTCATAATAGTTCGCAACTTCTTCGCGTCCCGACGGCGCAGCTACCGGGTCCAGAACCCCCCGGTGAACAACACGAGCGCCGGGACGATCTCGAGGCGACCGATCCACATGAGAAAGACCATCAGGAGTTTCGACGTGGGAGGGAACGCTTCGTAGCTCCCGTACGGGCCGATCTCGCCGAACCCCGGACCGATGTTCCCGAGCGTCGCGAGGCTGGCGCTGATCGCCTCGAGCGGCGTCAACGACAGGTCGCCGACCCGACTGGCGTCGATCGCGATGACGACCGTCGCGACACCGAAGACGACGAGGTACATGAACGAGAAACCGAGCATACCGCGGACGGCGTCTTCGTCGACGACGTTTCCGCCGAGGCGGATCGGACGGACCGCCTCGGGGTGAGCGGCCGTGAACAGTTCTCGACGCAGCGCCTTCATGACGATCAACCACCGGATGACCTTGATGCCGCCGCCGGTCGAGCCGGCGCTCCCGCCGACGAACATGGCGAAGAGCACCACGAGTTGGCTCTGCGAGTCCCACTGGGCGAAGTCGCTCGTGGCGTACCCGGTCGAGGTCAGCATCGACGTGATCTGGAACGCTGCCTGCCGGAGTGAGTTTTCGGTCACGCCCTGGGTCGCGCCGCCGAGTTCGGCGAGCGCGGGTGCCGAACCGCCGAACAGGAGCGCACCGGTTATCGCGGTCAGGACGGCAATCGCGCCGGTGTAGGCCCGGAACTCGGGGTTCTCGAAGATCTGCTCTACCTCGCCGGAAAAGAGGTGCCAGAACAGCGCGAAGTTCGTCCCGGCGACGACCATGAAGGGGATCGCAACCCACTGGACGGCCGCCGAGAAGGCCGCGACGCTGTCGGCCTCCGGCGAGAACCCGCCCGTCGGGAGCGTCGTGAACCCGTGTGCGACCGCATTGTAGAACGTCATGTTCGGAGCCATTCCCACGAGGTGGAGTCCGTAGAGGATCGCGACGTACAGGACCGTGAATGCGAAGTAGATCATCCAGAGGATCCGCGCCGTCTCGGCGATCCGCGGCGTGAGTTTCTGGAGCTGTGGGCCGGGTGCCTCGGCCCGGATGAGTTGCGCGCCGTTGACCGCGAGTTCCGGGAGGATCGCGACCATCAACACGACGATCCCCATGCCGCCCAGCCACTGGGTGAGTTGACGCCACATGAGCAGCGCGTGCGAGTGTTGCTCGAGCGAAATCTCGCCCATCACGGTCGCCCCGGTGGTCGTGAACCCGGACATCGACTCGAAGAGTGCGTTCACGGGATCGACGAGCGTCGAGTCGGTGCCATAGCCCGCGAGGACGTACGGAATCGCACCCACGAACGCCACGGCGAGCCACGAGAGCGCGACCAGCAACATCGCCTCTCGCGGTCTGACGTCCGGCTCGGAGCTGAGTTGCTCCAGGAGATGGCCGAGGCCGACGGTAACGACGAGCGTCCCGGCGAAGACGGCGACGTCGTCGCCGTAGACGAGTGCGACGACCAGCGGGACGAGCAAGGAGACGGCCAGGTACTTGAGAACGGTCCCCGTGAGCGCGACGCTCGCACGCCAGTCGACTCTGACGTTCACGGGAACCCCCCACCCACACGACGTCGCGTTCGACTCACAGTGTAACGCGAATCAAGGATGGTGCATTAATCCATCGCAACGACGATCGACCCGTCGACTGCTGGACAACACGGATCACAGATCGATCGCACTCGAGTCGCCCACGCTGGTCGGCGACGAATACCGAGACGCGATCGGGCGTGTACGGGCTGTCGTGTGAGCGTCACGTGGTTCGGCTGACGTCATTCGTGGGTCGACGAACTATACTGACTCGCGTCTAACTGTCGCCCATGGAGACTCGCGCACCGAGTATTCGTAACCCGCGGTCGTTCTACGACGTGTTCGGCGTCGCCATCTCCGGCATCGCCGTTATGGCCGCCGTGCTGTACGTCTGGCACGGCTCGATCGTCCGCCTCGAGATGGTCGCATTCGTCGCCATCGTGTTCTTCTGGGTCGGCTGGGCGATCGACAAGATCCTCGAGCGAAGCGCACAGAGAACGGGTCGAGACCGCCGGTGAGTGAATTTCCAGCAGGTGTCGGTGGGTCGTCGAAACCGACTCACGGTTCGCCACAGTCTACGCTCGATCGTCGGGAGCGGAACCATTTTACAGATATTGAACAATTCGGCGAACATGCGTAGCCTACAGCGTCGGGCCATCTACTACCTCGGGTTCATCGCGCTGCTCATCGTGTTCTATTCGACCGCGTACCACTACGGGATTCGGACGTTCGAGGGGGAGTCTCAGGCCTATCTGCACTCGCTGCAGTTCACCGTCGAAACGTTCACCGCGACCGGATACGGCTCGGACTCGCCCTGGGCGAGTCCCCAGATGAACCTGCTGGTCATACTCATGGACCTGACTGGCGTCGCGCTATTCTTCCTGGCGCTTCCCGTCTTGCTCTTCCCGCTGTTCGAGGACGTGTTCTCGCCATCGGTTCCGACGGCACTCGACGACGGCTTCAACGATCACGTCGTAATCTGTTCGTACTCGGCTCGAGCCGAGACGCTCATCGCGGAATTGCGTTCCCACGGGGTCGAGTACGTCCTCGTGGAACCCGACCGCGACCGGGCGATGGATCTCTACGCGGACGGGCACACGGTCGTTCACGTGGACCCGGCGTCGGTGTCGGGACTCGAGGGCGTCAACCTCGCGGACGCGCGGGCGCTCGTCGCCGACGTGTCCGACCGGATCGATGCGAGTATCGTCCTCGCAGCCAGAGAGACCGCCGAGGACGTCGCTGTCGTGAGCGTCGTCGAGGAGCCCGATCAGGCCACGTACCACAGACTGGCGGGTGCCGACGTCGTCTTCTCGCCGCGACGACTGGTCGGCGAGAGTCTCGCTCACAAGGTGACGGCGGGCGTCAGCACGAACCTCGGCGACACGATCCGGATCGGCGAGGACTTCGACATCGCGGAGTTTCCGATCCACCACGGGAGCAGACTGGCGGGGACGACCCTGGCCGACAGCGGCATCAGGGAGCGCTACGGCGTGAACGTCGTCGGGGCGTGGTTCCACGGCGAGTTCGAGACGCCGCCCCCGCCGAACGCCACGCTCGACAGCGGAACGATCCTGCTGGTCACCGGCCACGAAGACCAACTCGAGCGGCTCAAACGGGCGACGCTCTCGACCGTCCGCCGATTTCGCCGCGGGAGGACGGTTGTCGTCGGCCACGGCGACGTCGGTCAGACTGTCACGGCGGCGCTCTCCGACGCCGACCTTCCCTACACCGTCGTCGACAGACGCGACAGTGAGGGCGTCGACGTCGTCGGCGAGGCGACCGATCCGGACGTGTTGCGAGAGGCCGGCGTCGAGGAGGCGCGGACGGTCGTCCTGGCGCTGTCCGACGACACCGTGACAGAGTTCACGACCCTCGTCGTGCGAGACCTGAACGATGACGCCGAAATCGTCGCGCGCGCCGAGAGGGCCGAGACCGTCAAGAAAACCTACCGCGCGGGAGCCGAATACGTCCTGGCGCTCGCGACCGTGACCGGACGGTCGATCGCTTCCGAGGTGCTGGAGGACGAGGAGGTACTCTCGACGGACACCCAGGTCGAGACCATCCGAACGACCGCGCCAGACCTCGTCGGCGACACGCTCGAGGGGGCCCGGATCAGAGAGCGGACCGACTGCACGGTCGTCGCCGTCGAACGGAACGGAGCGGTCATCACCGACCTTGGTCCCGGCTTCCGGATCCGTCGAGGGGACGAGCTGATAATCGCCGGCACCGACGAGGGCACGAACCGGTTCGTCGAACTGTTCGGCTGACCGCGAGCAGCGAGTCGGCCATCCCCGTCAGATTACTTCGATGACGTCGTCGAGCGCTGCCGCGTCGACGAAGACGACGACGTGATCGCCGGGCCGGACGACGGTCGTTCCGCGAGGGGTCACGAGGTTCCCCGCGCGCGAGATCGCCCCGATCACGACACAGTCGGGGAGGTCCGCAGTCGCCTCCGCGATCTCCCGGCCCGCGAGGACGCTGTCGGTGCCGATCTCGAGTTCGATCACCTCCGCGCGATCGTGCTCGAGCATCGCGACCTTCTCGGTGTGGTCGGCGCGGGTAAACCGGACGATCTCCTCTGCGGTCTCCTCGCGCGGGTTGACGGCGACGTCGACGCCGACGGTCTCGAAGAGGTCGACATACTCGACGTTCTCGATGACGGCGACTGTCCGGTCGGCACCGATCCGGTCGGCGAGCAGCGAGACGAGCAGGTTCTTCTCGTCGCTGTCGAGGGCGGCGACCACGACGTCGGCCTCGCCGACGTGTTCGCGGAGGAGAAACTCCGTGTCCGTGGCGTCGCTTTGCATGACGATCGTCTCGGGGAGTGCTTCCGCGAGCTCGCGAGCCCTGTCGGAGTCCTGTTCGATCAGTCGGGGCCGGTAGCCGTGTTCTTCGAACTCTCTCGCGGCGTGGAAGCCGACCTCGCCGCCACCGACGATCACGACCTCCTCGGTGCCGTCGTCGCCCGGCGTGGCGACGTCGCTTGCGAACCCCTTCACGGAGTCGGGGCTCCCGATGACGACGACCCGGTCGCCGGGACGGAAGACGGTGTCCCCGCGCGTGACGATCATCTCGTCGTCCCGGAAGATCGCGGCGAACGTCAGCGAGTCGTACCGGTCGGCCTCGCTGACGGACTGGTCGGCGACCGGGCTGTCCGCGTCGACCTCGAACTCGGCCATCCGGACGAGTCCGCCGGCGAACATCTCGACGTCGTGTGCGCCCGGCAGTCCCGAGATGCGAAAGATCGTCTGGGCGGTCAGCAGGTCCGTACAGACCATAAAGTCCACGCCAAAGGCGTTCTGAGAGCCCTGCCAGGTCTCCAGGAGCGTCCGCCGTCTGACACGGGCGATCGTGAACGCGTCGCTTTCGGTCTTTGCTGTGCCACAGACGATCGCGTTCGCCTCGTCGCTGTCGGTGCAGGCGATCACCATTCCTGCCCGCTGGACGTCCGCCTCGCGAAGCGTCTCGAGTTCGGTCCCGTCGCCCTGGATCGCGAGCACGTCGAGCGAGTAGGTCAGTTCCTCGGCGACGTCGCCGTCGCGGTCGACCACGACGACGTCGTGCGTGTCTGCGAGATTCGCGGCGATCGCTCGGCCGACCTCACCAGCACCGACGACGATTACGTGCACGACGACCCCTCCCGTAGCATTGTTACACCGGCATTTCGCAGATGGCGGAAAATACGTTTCGAAGCGGATCGGACGGTCACTCGTCGCGGAGGTATACTGCCGGACAACACGGTTCAGACATCGGTCGCACTCGAGACGCTGTCGTCGCTGCCGACAGCCGTCGAGACGCGATCACTGACCGTCGTCCTAGTTGCAACGGTCACAGACGGCGGAGACGACCGAGAGCGCCCCTCGAGCGTCGAGGTGAACGGGGTCGCGACTAACCCACGGACTTTTTAACACCGGAGGGAGTAGGAGAGCCTAGCGAAACCCGCGGGCAAGTGCGATCGTGACTCGCTGTGTCGCCGAGAGTCGGTCCGGTGACGGGGTGTCGCCGTGCGATCGCATAGCGGGATGGCCGACGCGCAACGACGCCGGGGCCGCACAACCTGGAGTCCGCGGACCGTTTCGATGAGAGTCTCCACGGCTTTCAGTGCTACAAACCATGGAAATCGAAATTGCAACCATTGGCGGTTACGAGGAAGTCGGACGGCAGATGACTGCCGTTCGCGCCGGTGACGACGTCGTCATCTTCGACATGGGACTGAACCTTTCGCAGGTTCTGATCCACGACAACGTCGAAACCGAACGGATGCACAGTCTCGACCTGATCGACATGGGCGCGATCCCGGACGACCGGGTCATGTCCGACCTCGAGGGCGACGTGCAGGCGATCGTGCCGACTCACGGCCACCTGGACCACATCGGCGCGATCTCCAAACTTGCCCACCGGTACGACGCGCCGGTCGTCGCCACGCCCTTTACCATCGAACTGGTCAAACAGCAGATCGAGGGCGAACAGAAGTTCGGCGTCGAGAACGACCTGATCAAGATGGAGGCGGGCGAGACGATGACGATCGGCGACCACGGGGTCGAACTCGAGTTCGTCAACGTCACCCACTCGATCATCGACGCGATCAACCCCGTCCTCCACACGCCCGAGGGGGCGATCGTCTACGGGCTGGACAAGCGCATGGACCACACGCCGGTCATCGGCGACCCGATCGACATGAAGCGCTTCCGTGAGATCGGTCGCGAAGGAGAAGGCGTGCTCTGTTACATCGAGGACTGTACCAACGCGAACAAGAAGGGCCGGACGCCCTCCGAGCGCGTCGCTCGCGAACACCTCCGTGACGTCCTCTACAGCATCGAGGACTACGACGGCGGCATCGTCGCGACGACGTTCTCGAGTCACATCGCCCGCGTGAAGTCGCTGGTCGAGTTCGCCGACGACATCGGCCGCCAGCCCGTCTTGCTCGGCCGGTCGATGGAGAAGTACTCCGGCACCGCAGAGCGCCTGGACTTCATCGACTTCCCCACCGATCTGGGAATGTTCGGCCACCGCAAATCCGTCGACCGCACGTTCAAGCGCATCATGAACGAGGGCAAGGAGAACTTCCTGCCCGTCGTCACGGGCCACCAGGGCGAACCCCGCGCGATGCTCACGCGCATGGCCCGTGGCGAGACGCCGTACGAACTCGATGCCGGCGACAAGGTCGTCTTCTCGGCTCGCGTCATTCCCGAACCGACCAACGAGGGCCAGCGCTACCAGGCCGAGAAGCTGCTGGGGATGCAGGGCGCGCGTATCTACAGCGACATCCACGTCTCCGGCCACCTCAACCAGGAGGGTCACTACGAGATGCTCGACGCGCTCCAGCCCCAGCACATCGTTCCCGCACACCAGGACCTGAAAGGGTTCTCCGGGTACGTGAACCTGTGTGAGAACGAAGGCTACCAGGTGGGTCGGGACGTCCACGTCACGCGAAACGGCAACCTGATCCAGCTCGTCGACTGACATGACCTCGCCCGAGGCACGCGAACAGGCGGTACTCGAGGAGGTTCGAAAGCGCCGCGAACGAGTGAACGCGGCGATTCCCGACGAACTTCCGGTGACGCGGCCGGAGCGTCTCTACGAGGCGTCGCGATACCTGCTCGACGCCGGCGGCAAGCGCCTCCGGCCGACGGTCCTGCTGACCGTAGCGGAAGCGCTCGCAGACGTCGAGCCGCTCGCGGTCGACTACCGCGAGTTCCCGACGCTCGGTGACGAGCCGATCGACGTGATGGCCGCGGCGGTCAGCGTCGAGGTCATTCAGTCGTTCACACTGATCCACGACGACATCATGGACGACGACGACCTCCGTCGCGGCGTTCCCGCCGTCCACCGGGAGTACGACCTCGAGACGGCGATCCTCGCCGGCGACACGCTCTACTCGAAGGCGTTCGAGATCATGCTCGAGACCGGTGCGAAGTCCGAACGGGCCGTCGAAGCCCTCGACGTCCTGGCGAAGACGTGTACGCGGATCTGCGAGGGGCAGTCGCTCGACGTCTGCTTCGAGGAGCGCGAGGAGGTAACGCCGGAGGAGTACCTCGAGATGGTCGAGCAGAAGACGGCGGTGCTGTACGCCGCCTCGGCCAGCCTCCCGGCGATTCTCCTGGGAGCGGACGAGGAGACCGTCGACGCCCTCTACGGCTACGGACTCGACGTCGGTCGCGCGTTCCAGATCCAGGACGACGTGCTCGATTTGACCGTCCCGAGCGAGAAACTCGGCAAGCAGCGCGGAAGCGACCTCGTCGAGAACAAACAGACGCTGATAACCGTCCACGCCCGCGAGCAGGGCGTCGACGTCGACGGGCTGGTCGATACGAACGACGTCGACGCGGTCACCGAAGCCGAGATCGACGAGGCGGTCGCCGAACTCGAGGCTGCCGGCTCGATCGAGTACGCAAACGACAAGGCCCGCAGTCTGGTCGATCGCGGGAAAGAACGCCTCGAGGTGCTGCCGGACAACGAGGCCCACGACCTGCTGCTCGAACTCGCGGACTACCTGATCGAGCGCGGGTATTGATAATGGTGGCTGTGACTGGTTGCCGACGCAACCGCACGACGGTTCGCGGTTGCAGCGGTACAGACTCACAGCCATCGTTATGATACCGTCGGCTGAAACCGGTTCCCGGCACAACCGGCGATGGGTCGCTGCCTTCTTTCGGGAGTCCGACTCGAGGCGACACCGCGGAGGTTTTGACCGGGGGGCCGGAACTACTCACCAATGGACGACGAGTTACGAGAGCGCGTCGAGCGCGAAGCCGAGAAACACGCGCTGTTGAACGCCGTCAAACACGAGAGCGACGCCGCCGTCGGCGCGGTCATGGGCCCGCTGATGGGCGACAATCCCGAGTTCCGCGAGCACGCAGACGCGGTTCCGGGCGTCGTCGGCGGCGTGGTGAGCGAGGTCAACGAACTCGAGTACGACGAGAAGCGCGAGCGGCTCGAGGACCTCGCTCCCGACGAACTGGCCGAACTCGAGGCCGAAGACGAGGAAGACGAGTACGACCTCCCCGCGCTCCCGAACGCCGACGACTCCGACGAGATCCGGATGCGGTGTGCGCCGAACCCGAACGGCCCGTGGCACGTCGGCCACGCGCGGATGCCCGCCGTCATCGGAACCTACCGCGAGCGATACGACGGCTGGTTCTGCGTTCGCTTCGACGACACCGACCCCGAGACGAAACGACCCGACCTCGAGGCCTACGACCAGATCCTCGATGCCGTCGAATACCTCGGGTTCGAACCCGACGCGGTCTACCGGGCCAGCGATCGCGTCGAGACCTACTACGACCACGCCCGCGAACTGATCGAACTGGGCGGCGCGTACACCTGCTCGTGTCCGGCCGAGGAGTTCAGCGACCTGAAGAACGCAGGCGAGCCCTGTCCGCACCGGGACAAAGACCCCGAGACGGTCCTCGAGGAGTTCGAGCGGATGATCCAGGGCGAGTACGACAGCGGGGAGATGGTGTTGCGAGTCAAGACCGATATCGAGCACAAGAACCCCGCCCTCCGTGACTTCGTCGCGTTCCGGATGATCGACACGCCGCACCCACGCGAAGAGGCCAGTGAGTACCGCTGCTGGCCGATGCTCGACTTCCAGTCGGGGATCGACGATCACCTGATCGGCATCACCCACATCATCCGCGGGATCGACCTGCAAGACTCCGCGAAGAAACAGCGGTTCGTCTACGACTACTTCGACTGGGAGTACCCCGAGGTCGTCCACTGGGGGCACGTCCAGGTCGACGCCTACGACGTGAAGATGAGCACGTCGACGATCAAGGAACTGATCGAGACGGGCGAACTCGACGGCTGGGACGACCCCCGGGCGCCGACGCTTGCGAGCCTCGAGCGCCGTGGAATCCGCGGCAAGGCGATCACGGAGGCGATGGTCGATCTGGGGACCTCGACGTCGAACGTCGACCTCGCGATGAGTTCGATCTACGCGAACAACCGCGAACTGGTCGACGACGAGACCGATCGACGGTTCCTGGTGCGCGACGGCACCGAAATTCCGCTCGCCGGCAGTCCGCCCGAGGAGGCCAACCCGCTGCTACACCCCGACCACGAAGAGCGCGGCGTCCGCGAGATTACCGTCGGCGACGCCGTCTTGCTCGAGCCCGACGACCTCCCCGACCGCGGGGACCGCGTCTGGCTGAAGGGACTCGGCCCATTCGAGTACACCCGCGACGCGCTCCAGTACACCGGCGAGGACATCGAGATCGTCCGCGAGGAAGGCGTCGACGTCGTCCACTGGGTGCCCGCCGCCGAGAGCGTTCCCGTCCGGATGCGAACCATGGACGGCGACGTCTCGGGCCGGGCCGAACCCGGCGTCGCCGACCTCGAGTCGGACGACCTCGTCCAGTTCGAGCGCGTCGGATTCGCTCGAATCGACCGCCACGACGAAGACGAGACGGTCGTCTACTACGCGCATCCGTAGTGTCGTCACGTCTCCGACGTCGAGACGATGACCGAGGTGAGTGAGTCGCGATCGGTTCTCCGTCGGGGACGACGAGAACGCTAGCGAGAAGCGTCGTCCTCGAAACGGCGATCCAGCGCGAGTGGCACGCGATGGCGGCACGGCTTGCTGGCATCTGCAACAATGCTTAATACGGTCACACAACCCCCTGTCGGTATGTCAACGAACCGGGGTGGCCAGACGCTGCGATTCGACGCGGGAAGATACGAGGAGTCCGTGCTCGGGCTGATTCTCCTCGTCCAGTTCACGCTCGCGGCGATGCTCGTCGTCACGACGGTGGGATGGGTGTTCTTCACGCTCGGTGCCTGGACGGATGCCGACCGGTCGGTCACGTTCCTCTTCGGGGCGATCCCGTACCTGGTCGGGATGGCGATAGCCGTGTACCTGCTCAATTTCCTGTACGAGTAGCGTCGGCTGGCCCCGTCGCGACCCGTGACTGGCGTGCTCCGATCGAACCTGGATCGAGGCCACCTACTCGAGCAAGTCCTCGCCACGCTCGGGGAGCGGATCGGCGACGACGCCGTCTCGTCGGCCGAGGACGCGAGCATGGGCTGCACAGACGAGTCGGTTGTCGGTCCACGGGACGTGCAACTCGACGGCGGCGGGTCTGTCGCAGTCGTCTTCGGAACACTCCATACGCTATCTACGGCGTCCGGAACGTCAGTGTTTGTTCGCACGAGACGGCGAGACGACGGAGTGGAATGGTCACAGGAGGAGAGCCCAGACGACGAACCCCAGGAGAATCGTCGCCGTCAGCAGCACCTGGATCGCCGTCGACGCGAGCATTCCGACGGTGGCGTAGAACGCCGACCGGGTGCTGCGGTCGACGTCGCCGTCCTGGACGAACTCGAGGAGGAACACTGTCCCGAAGAGGCCGACGAGTAGCCCCAGCGGACCGGTGACGAGCATGAGGACGATGCCGACGACGGCGGCGGCGACGGTCGTCTGCCAGGAGGCACCGCCGACGCGAGCGGAGACGGCACCGGCGAGGTACTCGGCGAGTATCGTCGCCACTCCGAGGACGGTGAAGACGCCGAGCGCGACGAGTCCCGGTTCTGCGAAGTCGGTGTGCCACCAGTAGAGGTAGACACCCGACAGCGACAGGAGGCCGCCGGGGACGAGCGGGACGATCGTACCGACGACGCCGCCGACGAGCAGCGCGACGGCGACGACCGTGACAGCGTCGACCATATCGGGGCGGAGGAGCGCCGACGGCAAAGCAGTACCGCCACCCTCGAGCCACCCGTCGCGGCTGTAGCAACGGCTGAAACGACTTACACACATCGCACTCGTCGCGAAGGGTGTGCAATGACTGTCAGTGGCGACTATAGCTGGACCGTCGGCGTGACTCGTCCGGTAGCCCAGTTTTTATCGACCACCTATCCGTAGTCGACGTATGGTTTCCCGCGTCCTCGTTCCAATGGACGACTCCGAGATGGCCGAGCGAGCACTCGAGTACGCACTCGAGGTCCACGACGACGCCGACGTCACGGTGTTGAACGTCGTGGGCGTCCCGTCGCCGTTCATGGGTGAGGCGGTGAGCATCGCACTCGAGGAGGACGTCGAGGAGGCGGCCGCCCGGCGCGCGGTGGCCGTTCTCGATCGGGCCGAGGAACTGGCCGCCGAACGCGGGCGGGAGATCGACACTGACGTCGACGTGGGACGGCCGGCGCGGGCGATCGTCGAGCGTGCCGACGACTTCGACGTGGTCGTACTGGGGAGCCATGGCGGAGACGCTATGGATCGACTCTACGTGGGCAACGTCGCGAAGACTGTCTTCGAGCGGTCGCCCGTCCCGGTGACCGTCGTTCGGTAGTCGGTTCGTCAGCCCGGCCCGTCGACGCGATACCATTACGTCGCGTGACCGAAACGTCTAGCCATGGCAGACGGTGCGATCGTCGTCGGCGCTTCCTCGGGCATCGGCGAGGCGCTGGCGCGAGAACTGGCGGCCGACGGCTACGAAGTCGGACTCACCGCTCGACGAACGGAACGATTGAAAGAGATCGGCGCAGAGCTACCGACGAAAGCGTACGTCGCGACGATGGACGTCACCGACGCCGACCGCGCACGCGAGGCGTTCGACGACCTCGTCGACGCGATGCAGTCGGTCGATCTCGTCGTGATCAGCGCCGCCGTTGGCCACCTGAATCACGACCTCGAGTGGGAACCCGAACGCGAGACGATCGACGTCAACGTCCGCGGCTTCGCGGCGATCGCGACGGCGGCGATGACTCACTTCGACGACCGCGGGACGGGACACCTCGTCGGCATCTCGTCGGTCGCGGCCGTCTTCGGCAACGGCGGTGCACCCGCCTACAACGCATCGAAGGCGTTCGTCTCGACGTACCTCGAGGGGCTGCGCCACCGACAGGCGGGCCGCAAGGGAGACGTGACGATCACGACGGTCGAACCCGGCTTCGTCGACACCGACCTGGCGATGGGCGAGTTCTGGATGTGCTCGCCGGAGACGGCGGCGAGACAGATCCTGCGGGCGGTCGATCGCGGGCGCGATCACGTCTACGTTACCCGGCGGTGGCGACTCGTCGCGTGGCTCCTGAAGGCGCTGCCCGAACGTGCTCTCCAGCGGCTGTTCGTCTGATTAGGGTCCGTCGACCTCCTCGAGGACGCCCTGTAACGCCGCTGCGAGCTCCTCGAAGCGATCTCGGGCCATCGCGTCCGTGGTGACGAACGTCCCGTGATCGCCGCCGATCACGCGAGTGAGATAGCCGGCTTCGAAGACGCGGATCGTGAACTGATAAGAACCGAGTTCGGTGTTTCGGTAGGCCATCTGCGACCGGAAGCCGAGCCGTTCGGTATCGGCGAACCCGACGAGGTCCGCGTCCGCCTCGAGGTCGCCACGGAGGTACAGCTGCTCGACCTCGTCTTCGCTGAAGTACGTAATGCTGCGCAGTTCGTCGCCGACGACCGTCCGGGCCGCGCTCGTCAACTCGGTCCGTTCGTCTGCCGAGAGGGAACTCGAGGACATACCGACAGCTACGCTGAACGTCAGTAAAAGACACGCCACCTATTCTCACACGCTGGGAGCGCGATGCCTAGCGGAACCGATCGCGAACCTCGTGTGCGACGTCTGTCCCGTATCGATCGACCAGCGGACAGAGCGCGTCTCCGAGCGCACGCATGCATTGACCGGCGGAGTGATACTCGAGGCGGTCGGCCACCGCCGGCCACTCTCGCCCCTGGAGCGCCCGCAACACCAGGAGCCGTTCCTCGCGAGCGGAGAGGTCGATCTCGTCGGGATCGTCGACGAGGTACCGGACGACGAGCCGGCGGAAGGGACCGGGATCGACGTCGAACAGCCCCGGTCCGTACGCCGCACCCGCGACGACGCGCCACTCGTGGTCGGTCAGCGCGAGCGGCGGGGTGGCGTCGACGCTCCGCAGGAGTTCGCGGGCGACGTCCGACTCGAGGTCGTCCAGCGCGTCCGAGGAGACGGCCGCAAACCGGCGGGCGAACCAGTCGGCGTGGCGGTCGTGCAGCCGGCTGCCGGCATCGCTCGTCGGCGCGAGCATGAGTGCGGAGTACTCGCCGCTGGTGTCGTTTCGTGTCGTCGAGATGTGCACGGTCCCGTAGCCGTTCTCGCGCCAGAACGAGAGCAGCCCCGGCGTCGCCCCGAAGCCGGTGCCGAGCCAGTCGACCGTCTCGAGAAACTCCTCGCGGACGCACTCGAGCAGCCGCGAGCCAAGGCCGCGCGAGCGCACGGCGTGGTGGGTCGCGATCCGCATGACGCGCACCCCGGTCGGGTCGCCCGCTTTCTCGTCGCGGAGCTGGCTCGTGAGCACGTCCGGGAGCATATTCCCGCGGACGCGGCCGCCCTCGTACATCGTCGCCCGCGTTTCCTGGGAGAGGTTCCCCTCGCGAGCGAGCAGGGCGACGCTAACGACGTGGCCGTCGAAGACCAGCGCCCGGACGTCGACGTTCGGCGCGTCGAGCAGCCGAGCGAGGTCGTTCGGTTCGGTGCGGTAGTGTGCGAGCACGAGCAGGCCGAACGTCTCGCGGAGGAGCCGTTCGTCGGCGAGGAGGTCGTCGGGCTCGAGTCGCCGATAGTCGACCGTCTCGGGCTGTGCGTCGGTCACGAGCGGGTCGACCGGTGGCCGGGCGTCGAGCAGCAGGGCGCGGAAGGCCCACGCCTCGATGGGATCGCCCGCGGCGTACCGGATCGGCTCCGCGAGCGTCTGCTCGCACACGTCGTGGTCGCTCTCCGCGAGACGGTCGCGAAACCGGACCGAGAACCCACGACCGGCACCCTCGTAGCCGTGGATCGTCGTCGCAAAGGCGATCCGGTCGGCCGCGAGCAGCGACTCGAGGCGTCGGACGGGGAGCGCGGCGGCCTCGTCGACGACGACGAGGTCGGCCGACGCCGCTTTCTCGACGGCCGCTGCCGGTTCGACGAAACGAATGCACCCATCGTCGGACTCGAGAACGTGATCGGCTGGCTCGTCTGTCGACATCTCGAGCGTCTCGAGGAGTTCTCGCGCCCGGGCGAACACCTCAGCCGCGTTCCGGAACGCGGGTGCCGTCACGAGGACGTCCTCGCCGCTGGCGGCGAAACAGCCGGCGGCCAGCCCGATCGCGCTCGACTTCCCGCGGCCGCGGTCGGCCTCGAGAACGACCACCCGGTCGGCGTCGGCGAGCGACTCGAGCGCCGAGAGCGCGTCGACCTGATCGGCGGTGTAACAGGCGTCGTAGGCTGCTGCCGGGAACCGCCGATCGGCGGGACGCTCGATCGGCGACCCGGCGAGTCGCGGTGCGGGATCGGTCAGTCCGTCTCGTTCGAGGCGGCCGGCGTCGACGTCGACGATGGCGATTCCCCGGTGTGCGCGAAGCGTCTCGACCAGCCGCCGACGGAAGTTCCCGGTTACGTCCGCGAGGTCGAACGGCGGGACGGCGAGCGTCTCGTCGAACGCGTCGCGACGGTCGGGCCACGCCTCGAGCGGCGGGGCGAGCACCACGAGGAGGCCACCGCCGTCGACGACGCCGGTCACCTGGCCGAGCGCGTTCGGGCGACACGCCTCGTGTCCGTCGACGATCACGACCTCGCGGGTCGTCCCGAGGAGTCGGTCGGCGTTCCGTCCCGGGACGTGTTCGCATCGAAGGCGATCCTCGGGGCCGACGAGCGTCGTGTCGGTGATCCCGACCTCGAGAGCGTCGAGGATCCGCTCTACGTGCTCGTACCCCTGTTCTCGGTCGCCCGCGAGAACGAGCAGCCGTCGCTCGTCGACGCGCGTCGCCTCCCGGCGGAGATCGGTTGCCACCTCGACGACGTCCATGGATGGATGTTCTCTCCCCGACGGTAAGATCCCCCCGAATCGACGGCCACCTCGCGTCGACGCCTCGGATTTTTATACGATGCCGGGCCCAGACGGGCCATGGCGAACGTGTTGCGGTACGTCTCGATGCTCGAGCGACTCGAGGGAAAGCTCGACCGCCTCTCCGATGGGTTCGACCTGCTCAGGGAGAGCCTCGCGGTGCTCGGCGAGAACCCGTGGCTGCTCGCGTATCCGCTGGCTGGCGGGGTCGTGAGTCTGGTGCTCTTCGGTACCGCCCTGGCGACACTCTACGCCGTGTGGCCGATCAGCTGGCTCGTCGTGCCGGTCGTCCTCCTCGGCACCTACGTCGCGATCGCGTACGTGCTGGTACTGTTCGTCGCCGCGCTCGTTCACGAGACCTACGACTACCATCGGGGAGTCGAGACGAGTCTTCGGACCGGGTTGTCAGCCGCGGCCGACAACTGGCGGACGCTGTTTCTCTGGTCGCTCGTCACGTCGACGATCGGGGTCGTCTTCGGCAACCTCGCGGACAAGCAGGGTGGCGTCGGCGGGCGCATCGTCGGCGAAGCGGTCGAACTGGGCTGGTCCGCGGCGACGTTTCTGATCGTCCCCGCGGTCCTCTTCGACGACGCGACCTGGCGGTCGATGTTCCAGACGTCGGCCGGACACCTTGGCAACTCGTGGGGTGCAGTCGTCGGTGCGTTGCTCGGACTCCGACTGACGAGCTGGGCGCTCGCCACCGTCGGCTCGGTGATCACGGGCGCGATGGTCGCTGCCGGGTTCTGGCTGCCGCTGTACGCGCTGGTCGGCGGCACGTTCTTTCTCGGTGCGGCACTGTCGAACGCGACGCTCCAGGGCGTCACGAAGGCGACCGTCTACCACCGGGTCACTGCCAGCGAACGCGACGACGAGCGCGAAATCGTCGAAAACAGCCCGGAGGAGGCAGTTCGCGCCCCTCTCTGATCACCGACGTCGGTCGCCAGTGCTCGACGTGGCCGAGTTCGGTCCGAATGCGGACCGTTGGCACTCTCTCGAGCATTTGGACACGCTTTTAAGGTGGCGAACGTTACGGAGTCGTACACCCTACGCGGGGTTGATGATGCTCCTAGCCCTACAGGACCTCCGCCGGACCACTCCGGCCCGGGGTCACACTGCAGCCCCGGTCGGGCAGGGGAGCGCGAGCCTGCGCGTAGGAGAGGTGAACAACCAATGTCAGTATACGTAAACTTCGAAGTCCCAGCCGACCTCCAGGAAGACGCCCTCGAGGCGCTCGAGGTCGCACGAGACACCGGAAGCGTAAAGAAAGGAACCAACGAGACGACCAAGGCGATCGAGCGCGGCAACGCCGACCTCGTCTACGTCGCCGAAGACGTCACGCCCGAGGAGATCGTGATGCACCTCCCCGAGCTCGCAGACGAGAAAGGCATTCCGTACGTCTTCGTCGAGACGCAGGACGACGTCGGTCACGCCGCCGGTCTCGAGGTCGGCTCGGCCGCGGCCGCGATCGTCGACGCCGGCGAAGCCTCCGGCGACGTCGAGGACATCGCAGGCAAGGTCGAGGACCTTCGCTGAGGTGACCGAACATGAGTGCTGAAGAGGGAGAAAGCGGCTCTACGCCCGCCGAGGTCATTGAGATCGTCGGCAAGACCGGCATGCACGGTGAAGCCATGCAGGTCAAGTGCCGGATCCAGGAGGGCGAGAACAAAGGTCGCATCATCACCCGTAACTGCCTCGGGCCGGTCCGCGAGGGGGACGTCCTCCAGCTGCGCGAGACCGCCCGCGAGGCAGATTCAATCGGAGGACAGTAAGATGGTCGAGAAGCGAACCTGCGACTACACGGGCGAAGAGATCGAGCCCGGAACGGGCATCATGTACGTCCGTACCGACGGTACCGTGCTCCACTTCGTCGACTCGAAGGCGGAGAAAAACTACAAACTCGGGCGCGAACCGCGCGACCTCGAGTGGACCGAGGAGGGCCGTCGCAACAAGGGTCCAGTGCAGGAACAGCCTGCTGAAGAGACCGAAGAGGCCGAGGAAGCCGAAGAGGCCGAGGAAGCCGAAGAGGCCGAGGAAGCCGAAGAGGCCGAGGAAGCCGAAGAGGCCGAGGAAGCCGAAGAGGCCGAGGAAGCCGAAGAGGCCGAGGAAGCCGAGACGGCTGACGCCGACAACGAGGACGACGCGGAGGACGACGAAGAATGAGCGATCACGAGCGCACCTTCGTGATGGTCAAACCCGACGCGTTCGCGCGCGGCCTGGTCGGCGAGGTCATCTCGCGACTCGAGGAGCGCGGACTCAAGCTCGTCGGCATCAAGGTCGTCAACATGCCCCGCGAGCGCGCCGAAGAGCACTACGCCGAACACGAGGACAAGCCGTTCTACGACGGTCTCGTCGACTTCATCACCTCCGGACCCGTGGTGCCGATGGTCTGGGAGGGACAGGACGCCACGCGGCAGGTCCGCCAGATGATCGGTGCGACGGACCCGCTCGAGGCCGAACCCGGCACGATCCGCGGTGACTACGCACTCGATCTCGGTCGGAACGTCGTCCACGCGGCCGACCACGAGGACGAGGGTGCGAACGAACGCGAGATCGCGATTCACTTCGACGAAGACGAACTGATCGACTACGATCAGCACGACGCGAACTGGCTGTACGAGTAACTCGTCGCGTCGGTTTCTCGACTCGACGGCTCGTTCCGACGAACGCCGTTCTCTCGATGCGCTTCGATCGATAGCGACGGCTGGGATGATTCCAGTCTGACCCGACTGACTGGCGTTCTGGGCCGTCTCGCGGCCGATTTTTGGATTGATGAATTCGATAGAACGATTATTACATATACTGTACTAGATATACGTAACATCTAATGCGCCTGCTGTAGTAGATGGAATCGGTGGCTTCGAATGGTAACTTACGGTAGGTGGTCAGTCGATGCGTGAAAGGAAGCGAGAGGCGACAGCCCTAGCGACGGCGAGAACTCCGTCTCTCGACCTCGTGTTCGACATCCTCGCGGATCAACGCCGGCGGTACGCACTCTACTATCTGTACGGCTCGTCGGACGGCGTCGCGACGGTCGACGAGATCGCAGATCACGTCGTCTCGCTCGAAGAGTACGGAGACAGTGTAGACGACCATCGGTCGCACGTCGTCACGTCGCTCCAGCACATGCATTTGCCAAAACTCGAAGACGCGGGCGTCCTCGAGTACGACTCGCGTAGCGAGACGGTTCGCTACTGGAACCAGCCGTCGCTCGAGGAGTGGCTCGAGCACGCCCAGCACAAGGAACTCTCGTAGTTCTCGGACCACTCGAGCGTCGCGTTCTCACCGTTCGATCGCAAGTCAAACCGGGACGAGTACGTCACCCCATCCTATGTGGTGTGTTATCATTCCCATCCTCAATATTTAACAGGTGAGCGGTCGACGTAGAAACAGGGTGTCACCATGACTGACCACGAACTACCACCACTTCCGTACGACTACGATGCACTGGAACCGTCGATCTCTGAGCAGGTACTGACCTGGCACCACGACACGCACCATCAGGGCTACGTCAACGGCCTCAACAGCGCCGAGGAGACGCTCGCGGAGAACCGCGAGTCGGGCGACTTTAGCTCGACCCCCGGTGCGCTCTCGAATGTAACCCACAACGGCTGTGGACACTACCTCCACACGCTGTTCTGGGAGAACATGTCCGCCGACGGCGGCGACGAACCCGAAGGAGACCTCGCCGACCGCATTGAGGAGGACTTCGGCTCCTACGAGGGCTGGAAAGGCGAGTTCGAGGCTGCAGCGGGCGCTGCTAGCGGCTGGGCACTTCTCGTCTACGACCCCGTCGCGAAACAGCTTCGCAACGTCGCGGTCGACAAGCACGACCAGGGCGCACTCTGGGGTTCACACCCCATCCTCGCGCTGGACGTCTGGGAACACTCGTACTACTACGACTACGGTCCCGACCGCGGCAGCTTCATCGACGCCTTCTTCGACGTCGTCAACTGGGACAAGGCCGCAGAAGAGTACCAGAAGTGTCTGGACCACTTCGAGTAAGCGACGAGCCAGTACACCTTCGATTTTTTTGGCACGGTCGACGCGGAGAGCGATAGCCGGCGGTATCGTCGACGAACGCGAGCGGCCCACGTCGGGAGAAGCATCAACGATTGTGATGTTTTTGGCATGATTTATCCGCCGTGCCACGAGTTGTCTACACATGGCCGTAGAGGAGCCCGACGGGACGGAGTCGATCGAGATCGGGTCGTCGAGAGTACCCGACGAGTACGAATCACTGGCGAACGACCTCGAGGCAGCCTGTGAAGGCGACGTCCGGTTCGATCAGTACACGCGGGTCTGCTACGCCACCGACGGAAGCATCTACAGCGCCGAGCCGGCGGGCGTCGTCTTCCCGCGAAACGTCGCGGACGTGCAGGCGGCGGTTCGAGCGGCGAGCGACCACGGCGTCCCCGTTCTGCCACGCGGGGCCGGCTCGTCGCTCGCGGGCCAGGCTGTCGGTGAGGGGTGTATCGTTCTCGACTGCTCGAGACACATGGACTCGATCCGCGAGGTCGATCCGGACGAGCGGACGGCGCGGGTCGAACCCGGCGTCGTCCAGGACGACCTGGACGACCACCTCGCACAGTGGGGGCTGAAGTTCGCGCCCGATCCCGCCTCCTCGAACCGGGCGACGGTGGGCGGCGGCATCGGCAACAACTCGACGGGCGCACACTCGGTCCGATACGGCATCACGGACGCCTACGTCGACGAGTTGCAGGTCGTCCTCGCCGACGGGTCGGTGATCCACACCCGCGACGTCGTCCTCGACAGCGAGGAGTACGAGCGGATCGTCGAGAAGGACGACCGGGAGGCAGCGATCTATCGGACCGTTCGGTCGATCGTCGAGGACAACGCCGAGGAGATCGAAGACCGGTATCCGACGCTCAAACGCTGCGTCAGCGGCTACAACCTGCAGAAAGTAATTCGAGAGGACGGCGAAGATGGAGAGGGCGATCGGATCATCAACCTCTCGAAGCTGATCGTCGGTGCGGAGGGCACGCTCGGCGTCGTCGTCGAGGCTAAACTGTCGCTCGTCACCCGCCCCGAGGAGACGGCGCTCGTCGTCTGCTGTTACGACGACTTGCTCGAGGCACTCGCGGCCGTCCCCGAGGCGCTCGCGCTCGAGGCAAGCGCGGTCGAGTTGATGGACGACGAGGTGTTTCGGCTGGCTGCAGCGTCGACCGAGTACGCCCGGTACGCCGAACCGATCCCGGAGGGGACGAAAGCGGCGTTGATGCTCGAGTACGACTCGGAAGTCGTCTCCGACCTGCCGGATGCGATCGATGGGGCGGTCACGGAACTGGTCGACGACGGGAGCGCGTTCGAGGCGATTCCCGCGTTCACGCCCGAGAAACAGGGACGGCTCTGGAAGCTCCGGAAGGCCGCCATTCCGCTGTTGATGAGCATGGAGGGCGACCCGAAGCCGTACCCGTTCGTCGAGGACGCCTCCGTCCCGCCGGAAGAACTGGCCGAGTACGTCGACCGGTTCCAGGAGATCCTCGACGACCACGACACGACGGCCGCGTACTTCGCCCACGCCGGCGTCGGGACCTTACACATTCGTCCCGTCCTGAATCTGAAAGACGAAGACGGCGTCGAGACCATGCGCTCGATCGCCGACGACGTCACCGACCTCGCACTCGAGCACGGCGGCGCGTTCTCGGGCGAACACGGCGACGGCCTCGCCCGAACGGAGTTCAACCCGAAACTCTACGGTTCCGACCTCTGGGCGGCGTTCAAGGAGGTGAAGTCGGCGTTCGATCCCGACTGGCGGATGAACCCCGGCAAGGTCGTCTATCGCGACGAGGATCCGACGGACATCCGCGAGAACCTCCGGTACGGTCCAGACTACTACTCGCTCGAGCCTCAGACGACTCTCGACTTCGATGACGACGGCGGCTTCTCGCACCTCGTCGAACTCTGTAACGGCTGTGGAACCTGTCGGCAGACGGGCAGCGACGTGATGTGTCCGACCTACCGCGCGAGCGAGGAGGAGATCGCAACGACCCGGGGGCGGGCCAACCTGCTCCGGGCGACGATCAGCGGCGACCTCCCACCCGAGGAACTGTATACAGAGCGGTTCCAGCGCGAGGTGCTCGACCTCTGTATCGGCTGTAAGGGTTGCAAGAGCGACTGTCCGACGGGCGTCGACCTGGCGAAGCTCAAAGTCGAGGTCAAACACCAGTACCACGACCGAGAGGGGACGAGCCTCCGCGAGCGACTGTTCGCGAACGTCGATCGCCTCTCCGCGCTCGGCAGCGCACTCGCCCCGCTGTCGAACTACGCGTCGCAACTCCCCGCCGCTCGAGACGTCCTCGAACGAGTCGTCGGCGTCGCGCCCGATCGGTCGCTCCCCGAGTTCCGACGCGAGTCCCTTTCCACCTGGTTCGAAAAGCGGGGCGGTCCGCGGGTGTCTCCCTCGGCTGCGACCGACCGCGTCGTGCTGTTTCCGGACACCTACACCAACTACACCGATCCCGGGCCGGGGAAGGCGGCCGTCGCAGTGCTCGAGGCCGCGGGCGTCCACATCGCGATTCCGGACCTCGGACCGACGGGAAGGGCTGCCCACTCCCAGGGAATGCTCGATCTGGCGGCCGACCGGGGGCGGGCGCTGCTCGCGGATCTCGAGCCCTACCTCGAGCGCGACTGGTCGATCGTCTTCGTCGAACCCTCGGACGCCTCGATGGTCACAGACGAGTACGAGTCGCTCCTGTCGGACGCCCGCACCGAGACGCTCGCGGCGAACGCCTTCGGCGTCTTCGAGTACCTCGACCGGAACCGCCTCGACGAAGAGATTGCGTTCGACGCTCCTGACTCCCGGCTCGCCTTCCACGGCCACTGTCACCAGAAGGCTCTCGGGCGGGATCACCACGCCGTCGGCGTCCTCCGGCGGGCCGGTTACGCGGTCGACCCGCTCGAGACCGGCTGTTGCGGGATGGCCGGCAGTTTCGGCTACGAGGCAGACCACTACGACCTCTCGCGGGCCATCGGCAACCTTCTCCTCGAGACGGTCGAGGAGAGCGACCACGACGTCGTCGTCGCGCCCGGCGCGTCCTGTCGGACCCAGGTCGGCGACTTCGAGGGGTACGACCGGCCGCCCCACCCGATCGAGGCGCTCGCCGACGCGCTCGAGTGAGTCGCAGGCGGTCGCGACGTGTGACGACAGGTCGTCGTCTCGAACCACACCGTTTACGCCCGTCACGGCAGTACCGACGTGCATGCCAGTCCCGAAGTCGGAGTTCGACCAGCTGTATCCGTGTGACTTCTACACCGCCGAGGAACTGTTCGATGACGACCGGATGTACACCGTCTACGAGATCGCCCGCCTCCTGCAGGAACTCGAGCCAGACGCCGAACTCGATCCCGAGACCGAGGACATCCTCCTCGACTGGGCGATCCCGTGGATCATGACCAACGCCGACGATCTCGTCGTCGGCGAACCGCGCAGCGAGGACGAACCGGGCTACTACGGTCTGAAAGAATGATCCTCCTGGTCGCTGGTGCGGACCGAGTCGACGCCGGGAAGACGACCTTCTCCGCTGGCTTGCTCGCCCGGACCGGCGGGGCAGGATACAAACCGCGCGCGGGAAACGACTACTGGTTCGACCACGACGACTGTCTGCGGGCGCTCGAGTCGAGTCGGCTCTACGGCAAGGACGCACATCGGCTATCGAAGGCCGAGAACAACGGTCGCGCTCCCGAAGCCCTCAACCCGGTCCATCGGCTCTGGCGGCCCGCGCCGCGTGGCGGCAACGGACTGCTCGGCCGGAGCGACCGCGAGTTTGTCGTCGACCGGATTACGAACCCGGACGGCGACGACGAGTTCGTCGTCAACGCGACCGCCAAGATTCCAGAGGCTGTCGCCGCCTCCCTCCCGCTCTCGGACGCCGCCCGTGTCGAGAGCGTCGAAGAACTCAACGCCGCCGTCGAGCAGCGGTACGCGCCGGCGTTCGACGCGCTCGCCGCCGAAATCGAATCGACCCCACTCGCCGTCGTCGAGTCGTACGGCGACGTCGCACTCCCGCTGCAGTCGCTCGACCCGGCTGCCATCGCGGCTGTCGCCGTCGTCGAACCCGGTCGCGCCCGGATCTACCGCGGCGACCGCTACTGTCGCGCCTGCGAGGTCGCCCGCTCGAGTCCGAACGATGGCACACTCGAGAAGCGCGTCCCGGACGTGATCGAGTACCTCGATCCACTCGAGCGCGTCCCGCTGTCGCCGCTCACGGGCGACAAGCGGAGTGATCCTGACCAGATCGCGTCGGCCTACGGGGACGCCTACGACGCGTTGCTCGCCGCGGCGAGAGACGTCTGATCAGGCCTGACGCGCCATCCGTGCCGCGAGTTCGACGTGTCCGTAGGCCTCGTTCGTGACGCTCGGCCCGTGGCCCGCGTGCAGTTCCGCCAGTTCGGGATCGACGCGCTCTCGGACGCGGTCGACGCTCTCGATCAGCGTCGCGCGGTCGCCCTCGGCCAGGTCGGTTCGGCCGAAGCCGCCGTTCTGGAAGATCAGGTCGCCGGCAAAGAGGATCTCCGCGTCGGGAGCGTAGAAACAGAGGTGGTCGTCTTTGTGGCCGGGCGTGTGCAAGGCGACGTACTCGTGATCGCCGAGCGCGACCGCCTCCTCGTCTTCGATCGCGTGGTCGATACCCTCCTGTGCCGTATCGTACCCCCACGCGTCGACGTCGAAGGCGTCTTTCACCGCGGCGAGGTTCCCCACGTGGTCCGGGTGGGTGTGGGTCACCACGACCGCCTCGAGGTCGTCGACGCGCTCGCGAAGCGGTGTGACGACGTCGAAGTTCGCACCGGCGTCGACGAGAACCGTCCGCTCGCCGGAGACGAGAAAGGCGTTACTCGTGAACGCGGTCACTCCCTGCGCGAGATTCGTGATCATGGCGACCGGTACGGCGGCGCGTGCTTTGTGCGTATCGAAGGCTGCTGGCGTTCGATCGACCTGACGGCAGTTAGTCACGTCCGTCGCTCGATTCGACTCGTCGGCCACGACGCTTTTGCCCGTCGGGCGGAACTACTCTGCATGATCGTACTCCACGGCGGATCGGTGGTCGACGCCACCGGGACGCGGACCGCCGACGTCGCCATCGAGGACGGCCGCATCACCGCTGTCGGCGACGTTCCAGACGACGCCGACCGCGAGATCGACGTCTCCGGACAGTTCGTCACGCCAGGCCTGATCGACGCTCACGTCCACCTCGCCTTCGACGGCCGCCCCGACGTCTCGACGTATCGAACCGAAAACGACTACGCGGGAGCCTACCGCGTCGCGGCGAACCTCGAGACGCTACTCGAGGTTGGCGTGACGACCGTCCGTGACCTCGGCAGCTGGGGGACGATGGCGATCGACGCTGCCCGCGCCGTCGACGAGGGAACGATCGCCGGTCCGCGAGTGCTTGCGGCGGGACGGGCCGTCACCATGACCGGCGGCCACGGCCACTGGTTCGCCCGCGAAGCCGACGGCCCGGCCGACGTTCGGAAAGCCGCCCGCGAACAGCTCAAAGGCGGCGCGCCCGTCCTCAAGTGCATCGCCACCGGTGGCGTCCTCACGACCGGCAGCCGAACCGGCGTGCCCGAACTGACGCGGGCGGAACTCGAGGCCGCCGCTGACGTCGCTCGGGCGGCGGACGTCCCGATCGCCGCCCACGCCCACGGGGCCGAAGGGATCGTCAACGCCGCCGAGGCTGGATTCGACAGCGTCGAGCACGGCACGTTCATGGACGCCGACGCCGCCGAGCGCCTGGCCGACAACGGGACCTACTGGGTGCCGACCGCGAACGCGCTCTACGGCATCGTCGAGGCAGGATCTGATGCCGGCATCCCGCCCGAAGCCGTCGCGAAAGCCGACCGCTCTCTCGAGGCCTTCGACGACGCGTTCGACCACGCACTTGCGGCAGACGTGCCGATCGCCATGGGGACGGACGCCGGGACGCCGTTCAACGAGTTCGCTGCCGTTCCCGAAGAACTCGAGCGACTGGTCGATCACGGTCTCTCGCCCGAAGACGCACTCGAGGCCGCCACGGTCGACGCCGCCTCCTTGCTCGATCTCGACGACGTCGGACTCGTCGAACCGGCGTTCCGTGCCGACCTCCTCGTTCTCGATGCGAACCCACTCGAGGACGTGACGGCGTGGCAGCGGCCCGCTACCGTCGTCGCGAACGGCACGATAGTTAAACGCTCGTGACAGTATTGGTTTGAATTCACAAGCTCTTTTAGCCACGGCACGTAGTGTAGGACGAATGTATCGGTCGGTTCTGGCAGGAATCGTCGCGCTGATTCTCGCCGTCTCTGTCGTCAGTGCAGGTGGATCACTCCCGGGAGCGAGTCACACCACCGCAGATATTTCGTCTGCGACGCTCACGCCTGATTCAGCTTCGTCTCTCGAGACGAACGGACGCGTCACAGCAGTCCAGTCACAGCAGTTCGATAGCACGACGTTCGAGGTCACCGTCTCCGAGAACGGGGACTCGACGTGGACGTTCCGCCACGAACGGCAGCTAAACACGTCTTCTGACTCTAACGAAACGGACGAGTACAGAGAGTTCGCCGAACAGTTCGAAGAGGAAGAGACCGAACTCTACGTCCGCTTTACCGAGCAGGCCCAGGCACTTACGGCCACCGGCTCCAACCAGACCGACCGCCAGATGGAGGCGACGAACTTCAATCGGTCGGCGGGTATCAACTACCGGCCGAATCCGATGGGCTACGTGGAGATGTCGTTTACGTGGACCGGGTTCGCAACCGTCGACGACGACGGGTCCGTCACCGTCGGCGACGTCTTCGACGGCGGCCTCTACATCGGCCCCGACCAGTCGTTCGTCGTTCGACCCGGCGACGGACTGGTCTTCGAGAGCGCCCAGCCCGAGGGTCAGTACCTCGGGACGTCGCTCGAGAGCGCGAGTTCGGTGACGTGGAACGGTGAACGGGAGTTCCCCGACGGTCAACCCCGCGTCGTCCTCGTGCCGGAAGGAAGCGACGGGAGCGACAGCCAGGTTGATGGTAACTCGTCTCTGACCGACTTGTTCTCGTCGACATGGCTCGTCGCCGGACTGGTCGTCGTCGCCCTCGGACTCGGCGGGTTCGCCTGGTATCGGTTCGGTAGCGGTGCGTCGACCGACGACTCGCCAGACGACGGCCCCGCGCCGGACGCCGCTTCACAGCGGTTACCCGACGGGGCTGTCGATTCCGAGGCGGACCAGCCCCCCACACTCCCCGACGAGAGCCTGATGACCGACGAGGACCGGGTCGTCAAACTCATTCGCGACAACGGCGGCCGGATGAAGCAAGTCAACATCGTCGAGGAGACCGGCTGGTCGAAGTCGAAAGTCAGCATGCTCCTCTCGGATATGGAAGAGGAAGGCACGATCAGCAAACTCCGCGTCGGCCGCGAGAACATCATCAGCCTCGACGGCTTCGAACCCGAAGCCACCAAGTCTCCCTTCGAGGAATGACCGACTCCGTGCGTGTCAGTGGGATACACTGCCGCCTCGAAACGGAACCCTTAAACACAACAGCGAGCAACGAAAGAGTGCAGGCAAGACGGGCTCCGATAGTGTAGTCCGGCCAATCATATTGCCCTCTCGAGGCAATGACCGGGGTTCAAATCCCCGTCGGAGCATTTTGCTGCGAACAAACCCGTGAGCAGCAAATGCGCCTTTGGATTTGAATGAGACCAGTCGCGCACAGCGAAGCGAGCACGTCTGGGCGTGGTTCAAATCCCCGTCGGAGCATTCTTCCACTCTCAGACCTTCTACCGGCAGGTTTCACTTTTCGAAAACCGGTTAAGTTGCCCCGGTGAGCAATCAAACTCGTCTCAAGTGTGGCTGCTCAGGTCACGCTGTTTTTGTTGTAGATCGTTCGATCAATAATCATCAGCTAGATAATGAGTGAGAGTGCTGCGAAAGTGCTGCGTCAGTTTCCGTTATCAGTAGTCCGTACTGCCCTTTACCAGTCCTAATAGTAATCATAAGATAAACTGAATTACCAGAATACTTCAAACATTTAAAAGCAACCAGTCAACAATCGAATTTGCCGGTTGGGCACCCAAACTCGTCGTCTGACTGGAGAGCAAGCTATGAAAGACTACAACGAGCCAACAATCTTGACCAACCCGACGAAGAAAATGTTGAACGCCCGCGAACAGAAACTCTATCGCAAACATCGAGAGAAACTCATTCGCTGGCTTGCGAACTGCGGGAAGGATCTGGACAAATTCGAAGGATATAGCGGCCGAACAGTGAAGATGACAGCAGACAGGCTGGACATGTTCTATCGCTGGGTCTGGCAAAATCAGACTAATGGATTCACAATTGACATTACCCACGACCATGCTGATGCATACGTGGATTATCTCCGGAAGTACAAGGACTCCAGCACCTCGGATAAAAAGAAGCACGTCATGTGTGTCAAACGGCTGTTCAAGTGGCGGCACGACGAGCACGATGGAGATCTCTGGAAGCCGGATGTGACCTTCACCACCACCAACTCGAATCCACAAGACTACCTCGATCGCGAGGAACGACGAAAGATTCGCAGTGCATCGCTAAAGCACGGAGAGGTCCCAGAACTCGAGGATATTGAACCGGGGGAACTCGATTACTGGAAACAAGTTCTGGCACAACGGCTCGGCAAGCCGAAGCACGAGATCAGCTCGGATGACTGGGGAGACGCGAACTCATGGAAGATTCCGTCTCTCGTCTGGGTTTCGCTCGATGCAGGACTACGACCAGCCGAGGTCGAAAAGGCATCCACCTCTTGGTTCCGGCCACAGAAAGCAGTCCTCCAAATCCCCAAGAACGATGCCGTGAAAAGTCGTGACAACTGGGAAGTCGCCCTTCGACATGATACGGCAGAAGTGCTCGAGGCGTGGCTGGAAGAGCGAGAGCAGATTGAAGCATACAACGACACCGATCGCATCTGGCTCAATCGCGAAGGAAATCCGTACCAAAGCGCATCATTGATTGGAGTTATCAATCGGGTCGCTGATACTGCAGGAATCGAGACCAAGAATCGTTCCTTGTCATGGTACTCGATTCGATACTCGATCACGTCTCGACGTCTGGAGCCGTTGGCGACAGCGTTTTGAGTGCGATCGATGTATGAACCATGTTGTCCAACAGTATGAGTCGTCGCGACCCACCAGCCCAACTACGAGTGGACCAATAATGTCGTTACCGGGTAACTCGTTCAGTGGAATCATGAGAAGCCGACAAACACGACGGGAGAGGGCCACTGCATGACCGACGCTGATCGTTTCGGAACAGCGACGGTAATGATGGTCCTGGCAGTACTCGTCGTTATCCTCCTCGTCGGCGTCGGAGTCCTGCAATTATACCTCAGCGAAGAAGCTGGACCGTTACTTCGCAACCTTGTCATCGCGGTAATTCTTCTTGCCTTTAGCACCGCGCTCTACCGACAGTGGCGTCGTGAATTCAATTCTGATTCGAAGTGACCGACGACCGCCGACTCGAGAGAACGTACGCCGGTGCTCACGTTCACATGTGGAGAAGGCGGTTGAGAGATCTAGTTAGTTAGATAGGGATTTCAACGCAGCGGTTTGAACAGCTGCAGATACATCTTCTCGAAAGAACACAAGAGTGAAAATATGCTAGTACAGACAGACACAGAGCGAGCCGCCGAGTACGCAAGTACCACAGCTTGGAAAGGGCCGAAACCAGAGAGCAGTTTTACCGGAGGCCACTGACTGAAGCGGTTCCGGGATCGAACAATTCTGGTTGATTCCAATACTCCAGTACGGTTCTAGAGTGACGCGGAAATCTAGGAGTTATCTGGGACGTATTCGGAACCCTCAGTGAGGAATCCGGGACGGTTCTCAGAGACCTCTGGGAGCTATATAGGACAGATCACTAGAAGCGTGGGTGCGCAGAACGATGTGCAGACCCTCTCTGGGGCTCTCAGCCGGGCTGCGATACATACTCATCATCACCGGTCGCTTCGTCGAGGATGGCAGCCGGGATTGGTTCTGCTCGATAACCTTCAGAAGTTGACTGATACCAGTCGATCGAAAGCAACCGACTAGCCGGGACGATTTGAGTGAAGTTGGCCCCCTTCCTCGACCTGCAGCATGTTGTTTCAACCGGGTCGCAGCCGCCTGAGTCACACCGAACCAACGATCTCCACAATAGTGATTACGAGGAGGATCGATATTGTGGGGTATGGGGTATACGACACAACGCGTAATCGACGGAGAGTTCGACGAGGTCGTCGAGCAGACGACAGACGCCCTCGCGGAGGAGGGGTTCGGGATCCTCTGTGACATCGACGTGCAGGCCACGTTCGAGAAGAAACTCGACGAACAGTTCCGCCAGTACTGCATCCTCGGGGCATGCAACCCGCCGCTGGCCCACCAGGGACTCGAGGACGAGATCGACCTCGGTGTGCTCTTGCCGTGTAACGTCGCGGTCTACGAGACGGACGACGGGGACGTCGTCGTGAGCGCGGTCGACCCCGAGCGGCTCGTCGGCATCGCCGAGAATCCCGACCTCGAGCCGATCGCCGAGGAGGTAGCAGAGCGATTCGAGCGGGTGCTCGACGCGCTGTAGCGGCTCACTCGCCCTCGAACTCGGGCGACTCCTTCTCGAGGAAACCGTGGAGACCGGCCGCGTAGTCGTCGGTGTCGGCGAGATCCGTGATTCGGTCTTTCTCCGCGTCGAGGTGGGTCTCGAGGTCGTTCTGGCCGCTCTCGTGCAACAGCGTCTTGATCTCCGCATAGGCGAGCGTCGGCCCCGACGCGAGTTTCGAGGCCGTCGCCTCGAGGCGGTCGTCGAACTCGTCGGCGGGGACGGCGTCGGTCGCCAGACCATGTTCGACGGCCGCCGTGGCGTCGATCGGTTCCTCGAGTAAGGCGAACGCCTGCGCCCGTCGCAGGCCGAGGAGTCGTGGCAGAAACCACGTCGCGCCACCGTCGCCCGAGAGACCGATGGTCGGGTAGGCGTACTCGAATCGGGCGTCGTCCGCGACGAGGACGACGTCGCCGGCGAGCGCGAGGCCGAGTCCGCCGCCGGCGACGACGCCGTTGACGCCGGTCACGACCGGTTTCGGCGCGTCGACGAGCGCCTGAACGGCCGCGTGGAGCGGCGTCGCGATCGCGTCCAGTCGGTCGGCGTCCGTCTCGTCGCCGTCGAACGTCGAGAGGTCTGCACCGGTGTTGAACACTCCGTCGGTGCCGGTCAGAACGAGACATCGAACGTCGTCGTCGGCAGAAAGCGAGTCGATGGTGGTCGCGAGGTTCGCTGCCATCGCTTCGTCCATCGCGTTGTGTCGCTCCGGTCGGTCCATCACGATCCGTCCGACGCCCTCGGCGGTCTCTACGGACAGGTGTTCGGTCGACGTCATGGTCGACAGTGTGTCTGACGGCGAGAAAAAACCGAGCGGTCACGCGGCGGAGAGCGTCGGCGAGCGTGCATCCGATCCCGACCGGCACGCCGGCGCGTCTGCGATCGATTTCTCGGCAAGCGTGAACGACAGCTCAAACAGACTGAACCGTTTTCAGGCAGTTTAATAGGTATCGCTGAGTCTCTACGGTGTATGGAGCGCGTTGACGTCGCGATCGTCGGCGGTGGCCCGGCGGGGACGTCTGCGGCAGAGCGGGCCGCAGCCCACGGTGCCGAGACGGTCCTCTTCGAGCAGGGCGTACCGCGGGAAGACCGGGACGGCCTCGGTCCGGACTCGACCGACGCCGCCGGAATGCTCGACTACTGGGTCGACATCATGGACGTCGACTACCGGGAGCTGCCGGACGACGTCGTCTTGCAGGAACTCGACGCGGTCGATTTCGTCGGGCCGACGGCGAGCGTCGAACTGACCTCGACCGGAATCGAGTCCTCGTACGACCGGTTTGGGTACACGTTCAACCGTGCCCGCATGGACGACTGGCTCCACGAGCGCGCCACCGAGTCCGGGGTAGACCTGCGCGTCGGCACCAGCGTCAAAGACCTCGAGACCGACCTCTCGGGGCCGACCCACACGCTCACCCTCTCGTCTGGCGAACTGATCGAGGCCGAGTACGTCGTCCTCGCGGACGGCCCACAGCGCCGGATCACGCTCGAGGCGCTCGACCAGTTCACCCCGCCGGGGACGAGCGTCTCGGAGTACCTCTCGCCGCCCGAGGCGAACCACATCGCCTACCAGGAGTACCGCGAGTTCCCCGAGGAGGTCTTCGAGGAGAACCGGCTGAAGTTCTGGTGGGGATACATGCCCGGTGAGACGGCCTACCCGTGGGTGTTCCCCAACGACGGCACCGTCGCCCGCGTCGGCCTGACGATGCCGATCGGGATGCGTCTCGAGGACGTCGCCCACCCCGAATCGTACAAGCTCCTGGAGCCGACCGACGAGCAGCTGCCGAGCGGGTCCGAGTACGTACAGCGGTTGCTCGAACTCGAGTACGGTGACGAGTACGACGTCGAGGAGGACTTCCCGATCGTCGAAGACCGAGGGAAATCGAAGGGGACCGAGACGTATCCGATCTCCTCGACGCGGCCGATCGACTCGCCCGTGCAGGCGAACATCGCGGTCGCCGGTGGTGCGATGGGCACTACCTCGGCGTTCCACGAGGGCGGCTACCACGTCGCCGTTCGGTCGGGGAAAATTGCCGGCCGCCTCGCCGCGACCGACTCCCTCGAGCACTACAACGACGTCTGGAAGCGCGCGATCGGGGACGAGATTCTCCGGAACGTCTCCTTTGCGGACATCGTCGCGGAGTACGAACCGGACGACTGGGACCGCGCCTTCGAGATCGTCAACGGGATGACCGCCGGCGACTTCGAGGGGTCGTTGTTGCGCAAGAAGTACTCCGCCGGCGTCGGTGCGACGAAACTCGTCGCCGCCTACAAGCGCCGAAAGTTCACGTACCGAAACGGAAACTACGTCCAGCTCCGGGAAGACGAGTACGCGCTCTAGTCGCGACCGCGAGCGGTGTCGCTTTTTTGCCACTCGCCGTCGTACCGTCGGTATGGGAAACGGCGTCGACCCCCCTGGCGACGCGACCGAGACGTCGAGGTCCGACGTGGTCGGCCGGCAGGATGCGGACGGCGAATCCCGACCCGGCCTTGGCGACCACGCAGATCACGACGAGCACGACCACCGGAGCCGGTGGCCGCTGGTCGCTGCCGCGGGCGCGGGTGGACTCTACGCCGGGCTCGGAATCTACCTCCTCGGGAGCATCGTCGCCGCCGTACCGCCCGCCGTGGGGATCGGCCTGGCCGGCGTCGGCGCAGTCGTCTTGCTCGTCGGCCTGGCCGGCTGGCTCGAGCAGGCGTTTCTCGTGCCGGCGCGAGCGGGGACGAGCCGCAAGTCCCGCGAGTCATACGTCAGCACGACGGCCCTCTTTCTCGTCACCGACGTCTCGACGTTCGGAGCGGTGTTCGTCTACTACTTCTTCATTCGCGTTGGCACGTGGCCACCCCAGGAGCTGCCGCCACTTCTCAGTTCGCTCGTCCTCGTCAACACCGTGGTCCTGGTCTCGAGCAGCGTGACGCTTCACTACGCTCACGAGGCGCTCGACCACGACCGTCGGCGGCGGTTTCTCGGCCTCCTCGGGACGACGCTCGTCCTCGGCGTGGTCTTCCTGGCCGGACAGGTCTACGAGTACTACGAGTTCGTCGTCCGGGAGGGGTTTACGCTCTCGTCTGGAATCTTCGGGAGCGCGTTCTTCGGCCTGACCGGACTCCACGGGTTCCACGTCACGCTGGGCGTCGCCGCCATCGCGATCCTCTGCTGGCGAGCGCTTCGCGGCGATTACGGCACCGAGCGCGACACGTCCGTTGCGACGGTCTCGCTCTACTGGCACTTCGTCGACGCCGTCTGGCTCTTTCTCGTGCTCGTGCTCTACGGCGGCGCGGCCGTCTGACGACCGTCTGCGCCGCGCCACCACCGCGACGATCGATCACTCCCGCGGCGGGCGCCGCTTCATCCGCTCTTCGAAGCCCGCCATCCGCCGGTAGATCGGTGGCGTGAGTACCCCGACGATCCCGAGCAAGATCGCGACGACACCGATCGGGAACAACAGGGGCTCGGCCTCGAGACACGAGTTCAGCGAGGCGATCGTCACGTAGTAAGACCGCCCGTCGACGTCGACGATCACGCCCTCGCGCAAGGTGTCCCGATTCTCGAGACCGCCCTCGACGGTCGCGTCGTCGGTCGGACCGTCGATCGCCTCCCGAACGGCCGCCTGCTCCGCCGGTGAGAGTCGGTCGTAGGGAAGCCGTTCGACGGTTTCGCGGGGCGTGTCGGCCTCCTCGTCCTCGAGCGGCGTGACGGTAACGTCCGGATCGCTACAGAGGCCGAGCGAGTCCTGGACGACGACGTAACCGCCAAGAATCGCGCTGGGGATGCCGGCAGCAATCAGGAGGACGCCCACGAACGGGACGGCGTAGACGACGATCCGTGACTCCTCGTCGCTCGTGGCGTCGGCGTCAGTCCTGCTCATGACTCCTCCGACGGGGTGATCTGTACACGCCGAGGTACTCGAGCGTGCCGGCGAGCCCGAGGCCGTACGTCCAGTGGGCAACGAGAGTGAACACGAGGTAGCCGACTAACTCGAGGTCCGTCTGACCGGCGTAGAACGCGATGGCGAACCCGGTGGAGATGACGGTCGCGTATCCGAGCCCGGTGACGAGGTTGAGTTCGCCCGGCAGGTACTCGCCGAGAGTGAGAAAGAGCAGCGGCCAGACCGTCATCCCGCCGACGAGGAAGACCAGGTAGCCGAGTCCGACGTTTGCTGACAGGCCGACGAGTCCGGCGAGATCGGCGAACGAGACGAGATCGAAAACGCCGATGATGACGGCGACGAACAGCACGCCCGACATGAGGAGCGTTCCGACGAGACCGCCGGCAGCCCCCACGATCGCGTTGCTTCCGACGCGCCGTCCAACTTCGAGTAGCTGCTGTGAGAACGTCTTCTCGACTTCCGTCGGCGGGACGTACGAGGGACGGACCTCCTCGGGTTCGACCGGCTCGATCCCACGCTCGCGCTCGAGTTTGTCCTCGAGCCACTGCCACTCGCGGGTGAACTGGCCCGTCGACTTGAGATCCCAGGGATCGGCGTTCTCGAGCGGATCACCCTGAAAATACGACCAGAGCATGTTGTACAACCACAACAGGACGCTGAGTCCGATGAGGTAGGAGCCGACCGTCGCGACGACCTGCAGCGGAACGAACTCCGGCGGATAGGTGGCATAACGGCGCGGCAACTCGAGGAAGCCGATGACGACGAGCGTCGCGAAGGTGAGTGCGGAACCAGCAACGAGGAGGGTAGCTTGAAAGATCGCAAGTCGACGGTCGTACATTCGCCTGGCGAGTATCGGATACCAGTAGTAACTCGCCGCGAACATCATCAGCGGGATGATGCCCATGAGGATGAGGTGGAAGTGACCGACGACGTAGTACGTGTCGTGGTAGATGATGTCGACGGGGATCACGGCGAGGAAGACGCCGGTGATGCCGCCGTAGATGAACATGCCGATACCGCCGACACAGAGGATGGTCGGCGCCGCGAGCTTGACGTTGCCGTTCCACATGGTCGTGATCCAGTTGAACACCTTGATCGCGCTCGGGACGGCGATGGCGACCGACGTCGCCATGAAACTCGCACGGACGCGGGGATCGATTCCCGTCGTGAACATGTGGTGTGCCCACACGCCGAACGAGAGGACCCCGATCGCGAACGTGGAGTAGACGATGAACTTGAAGCCAAAGAGGTGACGGCCGACGAACTTCGGCAAGATGAGACTCATCAGCCCTGTCGCAGGAAGGAAGATTATGTACACCTCGGGGTGGCCCCAGAACCAGAACAGGTGTTGCCAGAGGATCGGACTGCCGCCTTCGGTCGCGAAGAACGTCGTCCCGAAGTTGCGATCGAAGAGTAACATCAGCAGGGCGCTGCCGAGCAGCGGGAACGCAAAGAGTGCGATACCGCTGGTCACGAGCATGTTCCACGAGAAGATGTCGAGGTCGCCCCAGCCGACGTCGTCGGCGCGCTCGTAGGCGATCGTGACGATGAAGTTGATCGCCGCGATCGTCGTCGCGATGCCACTCAGGTGCAGTCCGAGCAGGAGGAAGTTGATCTGTGGGTCCGGCGTCGCAGACGAGAGCGGCGGATACAGCGTCCAGCCGATCGCCGGTTCGCGAAGGGCCAGCAGGAACGAGATCCACTCCGACGGAACGACCAGCGAGAGCACCTTGCCGGTCACCTCGGCGAGGATCCCCAGCCGGGCGAGCACGAGCGCAGGCGGGAGCATCCAGAACCCGACCGCGTTCAGTCGGGGAAAGGCCATATCGTCGGCGCCGATCAAAAGCGGGAGGAAGTAGTTCCCGATGCCGAAGAAGACGGGCGCGACGAAGAAGATGAGCATCGTCAGCCCGTGCATGGTGAACAGTTCGTTGTACGTTTGCTCGGTCCAGATGTCGGCCGCGGGCGTCAGCAGGTGGGTCCGCATCATCATCGCGTCGACCCCGCCCCACAGCGCCGCGACGGTGCCAAAGGCGATGTAGAGCAGGCCGATCTCCCGGTGGTTCGTCGTCATCAGCCAGCGCACGGCCTCCGCACGCGCCGTCGAGACGGACACCCCGCGCTCGCCGATGACCGGATACCCACCGTCCGGCTGGGCCGACACCTGCCGGCGACGAGCGTAGATCACGAGCAAGAGACAGCTCGAGAGGATGGTCAACAGCAGCGTCATCTCGACGAGCCCCCGGGTCATCGTCCCACCCGGAGACGCCCGTCGCGACGAACTCGACGATACATAGAAACGCCCTCACCGCCGACGTCAATAAACCTCAATCGACGCGTTCTGAAATGTCGTGAGCCGACGACACTCACCGTCGTAACGAAAGCCGTATTTCAAGATTCGCGACGAAAGCCACGACGATGCGACGTCGTTCGCTACTCGTGGTCGCGACGGCCCTGCTCTGTACGCTCTGGCTCAGTTCTCCCGTCGCCGCCCAGGCCACGAACCGCGATCTCATCGACGGGCTCAACTTTCAGCTCCTGTACGTCGCGCTCCCGCTCTCGCTTTTCGTCCTGATAATCCTCGTCTACGCCGCCGTCACGTTCCACGACAACGACGACCCGAGACCGACGACCGAAGATCCGGCACTCGAGATCACCTGGACGGCCGCGACCGCGATCATCCTGCTTTTCGTCGGCGTCTCCGGCTACTCCGTGCTCGTGAGCCCGTACGTCTCGCCGGCACAGCCGACCGACTTCGCTGGCGACGAGGCGGAACGGGGGCTCGAGTCGTTGCCCGACACCGACGACGAGGAGGTCCGCGTCCTCGCGTATCGGTGGGGCTGGGAAGCGACCTACCCCGACGCGAACGTGACGACTCGCGACGAGATCGTCGTCCCGGTCGACGAGGACGTGACGATCTGGCTGACGTCCGACGACGTCATCCACTCGCTTTTCGTCTCGGATCTGGGTATCAAACAGGACGCTTTCCCTAACGAGTACACACGGATCAGGACCCACGTCTACGAACCCGGCGAGTACGACGCCACGTGTACGGAGTTCTGTGGCGCGGGCCACTCGAGGATGCGCGCCACTGTCGTCGCGCTCGAACCCGAGGAGTACGAGCAGTGGCTCGAGGAGAACGCCGACTCGGCGAACGCGACCGCGCCGTCGGTCTCCGGGTGATCGCTTCGACGACCGGACGAGAAAGCGTTTTCACGCCACGTCACCTACTTCTGGTGCGTGCCTCAAGTCCCCGTCCGAGCCTACCCGTTCGGGTGCGATGACAGAACGGCGAACCCGGGCGCGCGACACCACTGACTCGGGGACTCCTGACGGAGTCTCCCGCCCGGCACGAGGGTTAGCCAGCCGACGCGGCACGCCGCCACGGGATGAGGCTGGACGTTAGTGTTCCGGGCGACATTTCGAACGACCGTAGATACGTCTCCGGTACGTAGACGACGGCGTCGACGAGCGCGTTCTATACTCGCTACTGGCTCTGTACAGCGTCGGTCCGGAAAACTGTCACCGACAGTGAGAAATCGCGACAGAACTCGAGATCGGCCAGAACGAACTAGTCTTCGACGTAGATCTCAGGATCGACGACCGACGAGGGAGCGAGGCCGCCGCGGTTGACGATCGTGACGTCGGCTACGTCTCCAGAGAACCGGAACCGCTGTGTCCCACTCTCGATGGTTCCCTCTGCAGTCGTGCCAGAGACGATCGTCATCGCGTCCGACGCACCCGGCTCTTCCGGTTCGAACTCTCCGTCGAACGTCACTTCGAAACTCGCAGGTGTACCCTGTCCAACGACTGTAAGCGTATTCGGTAGCATTTCGTTATTTCGGGGCTCATTGTCCCGGTTTCGTACCGGATCCTTGCGTCCCATACGTCGGTCAACTCTGGCAGTAGACTATAAACCTTCTTGTCTAAGAATTGCCATTAATTCGTGAATCACATTTTTACCGGAGGTTAAATAAAGTATTTTGCACCTGCACGGTGTCTACACGTTCGAAAGCCGCGTATCGAACGCTACGCCAAAGGCGAACAAACGCGTCTTCCGTCGAGGCTCTCACGCTGAAAGGATCGACAGACGATTGATGAAACTGGAACGCGAATCGACGATCCATGTCGACGGAGTTCGGCCACGTCACCCCCGACAATCTGGCGCTGTTTACCGACCTGTACGAGTTGCGAATGATGCAGGCCTACCACGAACAGGGGCACAATCCGACAGCGACGTTCAGCCTGTTCTTCCGTGACCTGCCGCCCGACCGCGGCTACATGCTCGCCGCTGGCCTCGAGCAGGCCGTCCACTACGTCGAGAACGTTACGTTCGGCGATCGCGCGATCGAATACCTGGCCGAACAGGGGTTCGACGACGAGTTCCTCGCCCACCTCGAGGACTTCGAGTTCACCGGCGAGGTTCGCGCACTCCCGGAGGGGACGCCCGTGTTCGCGAACGAACCGCTGCTCGAGGTCACGGCACCGATCCTCCAGGCGCAACTGCTCGAGACGGCCGTCATCAACCAGATCGGCTACCAGACGCTCATCGCGACGAAAGCGATGCGGATGCGCGACGTGATCGAGCGCGAGGGAGACGGCCAGCAACTGGTCGACTTCGGGTCGCGACGAGCACACGGCACCGACGCGGGGGTCAAAGCTGCCCGGGCCGCGTACGTCGGCGGCTTCGACGGCACGTCGAACGTCGCCGCCGGGGAACTGTTCGACGTCCCGGTGTACGGGACGATGGCTCACTCGTGGGTCCAGAGTTTCGAGGACGAACTCGAGTCGTTCGAGACGTTCGTCGACGAGTACGGCGCGGACAGCATCCTGCTGATCGACACCTACGACACGGTCAACGGCGCGAAGATCACGAAGGAGATAGTCGAGGAGCGGGGCGTCGACGTCCGCGGCGTTCGGCTGGATTCGGGCGACCTCGCCGCGCTTTCGAAGGAAGTCGACGAGGTGATCCCGGAGGTCGACCAGTTCATCTCCTCGGGGATCGACGAGTACGCGATCCGTGAGTTCCTCGCCAGCGACGGCGTCGGATCGGGGTTCGGCCCGGGGACCGCACTCGTGACGAGCACGGACGCGCCGAAAGTCGAGGGCGTCTACAAACTCGTCGCCGTCGAACGCGACGGCGAGATGCAGCCGACGATGAAACTCTCGACGGGCAAGGTGACCTACCCGGGTGCAAAGAGCGTGCGACGGACGACGGACGGCGATCGGTTCACGGGCGACGTCGTCGGCCTTCGAGACGAGGACCTCCCCGGCGACGAACTGCTCGTCACCGTCGTCGAAGATGGCGACCGCGTCTACGACTTCCCGGACCTCGAGACCGTCCGGGCCACCGCCGTCGAGAACGTCGGCCGACTCCCCGAGGAACATCGACAACTCGAGGATCCCGACCCCTACGAGGTTCGCATTAGCGACGGTCTCGACGAACAGACCGAGGACCTCCAGCGGACGCTCGAGGGTCGGCTCCCCGATTGAACGGCGGGCCGGCGATCGAACCGTCGTTCACGTTCGGTCGACAGTCATTAACACCCCGACGTCCCACCTCGCGTATGGACCAGCAGGGATTCGTTCGGCTCGCGGTCGTCGCGTTCGGCCTCGTCGTCCTGAGCTTCGTCGTCCTCGGCTTTAGCCGGCTCGTCCTGCCCTACCGGGTAGCGCAGACGCTCGCGGCGCCGATCGGGATCGCTGGGTTCCTGCTCGGAACCTACCTGTTCGTTCGGGCGACGCTCTCGTCGATCGGCGTCTCCCCTATCGACACCGAGTGAGACGGACTACTGGAAGTCGTTTCCGGTACAGCAGACCGTATGAGCGCGAGTGCCGGCGACTAGCTGACGAACTGGGTTCGAAGCGAGAACACGGTTCCCGACGCCGTAAGCGAGAGTACCGCAAGTCTCGCCACGGACAGTCCCGTTCCCGACGGTTCGAAGGGGTGTCCACCGCCGGAGCCGGCGAACGACGCCAGCGCACTCTCGCCACCGTAGCCGACGGCGAACAGGCCGAGCGTCAGCAGAATCATCGCCGATCCCGTAACGAGCCCGATCAGCGAGGCGAGTTCCTCGAGGTTCAAAAGCCGTTTCGCCTGAGTTTCGGAGACTGGCTCGAGTCGGCGACGGTACAGTTCCACGGCCGTGAGACTGCCAGCGGCGGTGAAGACGACGACGACGGCGAACAGCCCGAGGAGCACGACTTTCGGGGATGCGGTGAGCGGATCGCGCCCTGGGAACGTCTCGCTCGCAGACGAGGGGAGAGTCAGGGCGATCGGCGCGACGAGCGCGACGAGGGCGAGCAACCCGGACATCCACGTTAGTTTCTGTGAAATCGGCTGTTTGAAGTAGCTAAATCGCCTCACGCGGAGTCGATCGTACGTCGACCCGTCGAGCAACGCGTCGGCGATCCAGTCTTCGGAGGGCGACTCGCTGTCAGTGTCGGTCATGCGTAGTCAGGGGAACCGGTTGATCCGTTGATGACGTATGGGCCACATAAAGATTTCTCAATCGGCGTATAAAATACAGCAAATAACGAATGTACTGAAGCCCTAACAGACGTTCAACTGGTTAGGGAGTGCGAGTATGATTTCTCGAGACTTACGGGGAGTATGGCCACAGTAGGCCCCGAATCGATATGGCTTTGGATCGGTACGATCGGAATGACGATCGGTACGCTGTACTTTATCGGCAGAGGGCGGAACGTCACCGATCGAAAGATGCAGGAGTTCTACGTCATCACGATCTTCATCACGACGATCGCTGCGGCGATGTACCTCCTGATGGCGACGGGAACCGGCGTCACGACGGTTACCGTCGACGGTGAGCCCCTGACGATCTACTGGGCGCGGTACGCCGACTGGATCTTCACGACGCCGCTTTTGTTGCTCGACCTCGCGCTGCTCGCCGGCGCGAACCGGAACACGATCGCGACGCTGATCGGCCTCGACGTGTTCATGATCGGGACCGGAACCATCGCGGCGCTCGAGACCGTCGGCGCCTATCGGATCCTCTGGTGGGGCATCAGCACTGGCGCACTGCTCGCCCTGCTGTACATCCTCGTCGGCACGCTCTCGCGCTCGGCCGCCGACAAGCCGGCAGAGGTTCGCCAGCTGTTCACCACGCTCCGGAACCTGGTGATCGCCCTCTGGTTGCTGTATCCGATCGTCTGGATCGTCGGCACCGAGGGCACCCTCGAGCTCATCCCGCTGTACTGGGAGACCGCCGCGTTCATGGTGCTCGATCTCTCCGCGAAGGTGGGCTTCGGGTTCCTCCTGCTGCGGAGCCGGTCCGTGCTCGAGCGGGCGACGAGTCCCGCCGGAGTCCCGGCCTGAGCACCGCGACGGAATTCCGTCCGACCGAGAACGACCTTTTTTCGACGGATCGATCGACAGAGGCCGCGTTCGTCTCGAACGGTGGCGACGGCAACGACCGGGAAGAGAAACCGTTTTTCGACGGCCACCCGAACCCTTCACCATGACCATCGACGTGCGGGAGATCGCCGACCTCGGCCCCGACGAGCGGACCGCGTTCTTCGAACGCGACGCCGGCATCGACGAGGTCCGCGGCGACGTCCGCGAGATCGTCGACCGCGTTCGCGAGGAGGGCGACGTGGCCGTCCGCGACTTCACTCGAAAGTTCGACGGCGTCGAAGTCGGCAACCTCGAGATCACCGACCGGTGTGAGCGGGCCTACGACGAGATCGACGCGGCCGTCCGCGAGGCGATCGAGACGGCAGTCGAGAACGTCCGCGAGTTCCACGAACAGCAGGTTCCCGATGACTGGCGACGCGAGTTCGACGAGGGGCGCGAACTCGGGCGGCGGTTCCGGCCGATCGACCGCGCCGGCGTCTACGTCCCCGGCGGCACCGCGGCGTACCCCTCGAGTGCGATCATGGGAGTCGTGCCGGCGGTCGTCGCGGGCGTCGACCACGTCTCCGTCGTGACGCCGCCGGCCGACGAGATCAACCCGGTGACGCTGGCGGCGATTCACGCAGCGGGTGCCGACGTCGTCTACAGCGTCGGCGGCGCACAGGCGATCGCCGCGCTCGCCTACGGGACCGAGACGATCACGCGCGTCCAGAAGATCGTCGGTCCCGGAAACCGGTGGGTGACCGCGGCGAAAGCCGAGGTGCGAGGCGACGTCGAGATCGACTTCCTCGCCGGGCCGAGCGAGGTCGTCGTCGTGGCAGACGAGACGGCAGATCCCGAACTGGTCGCCGCGGAACTCGTCGCGCAGGCCGAACACGACCCGAACGCCGCCGCCGTCGCCGTTACCGACGACGCAGACCTCGCCGAGGCCGTCGCCGACGCGGTCGACCGACAGACCGACGACCGGGAACGCGCCGAGATCGTCCGCGAAGCGCTTGCAGGCGACGGGAGCGGCGTCCTCCTCGCCCGATCGATGAGCGAGGCGATCCTCTTCACCGAGGAGTACGCGCCCGAACACCTCTCGATCGTGGCCGACGACGACGAGGCGATCCTGGAACGGATCGACAGCGCAGGCAGCGTCTTCCTCGGCCCACACACGCCGGTCGCCGCGGGCGACTACGCCAGCGGGACCAACCACGTCCTCCCGACCAACGGCGGCGCACGCGTCGTCGGCGGCCTCTCCGTCGAGACGTTCGTCCGGTCGACGACGGTCCAGCGGCTCTCGGCGGACGGACTCGCGGACCTCGCCGACACGATCACGACGCTGGCCGACGCCGAGGGACTCGAGGCCCACGCCGAGAGCGTCCGCAAGCGCGTCGACGAGGACTGAAACCGATCGGATCTTTCTCGAGCGTCAAGGTTAACACGCTCGCGACAGAAGTACGTGATATGAGTACGGACAGCATGGAGGGCGGGGAGACGCGCCCCCGGATCGAGGTCACCGAAGACGCCGCTGCGCAAGCGCTCGACCTCCTCGAGGACGAGGGACTGGACGTCGGCGAGGCGGGGCTTCGCCTGTTCGTCCAGCAGGGTGGCTGTGCCGGTCTCTCCTACGGAATGCGGTTCGACACGGAGCCAGAAGAGGACGACGCGATCTACGAACACCACGACCTCAGGGTGTTCGTCGACCCGGCCAGCCTGAAGTACATCGAGGGCAGCGTCCTCGACTACGAGAGCGGCCTCCAGGCGGAAGGGTTCCACGTCGAGAACCCGAACGTCGTCAGCGAGTGTGGCTGTGGCGAGTCCTTCCGGACGTAGCTAGTCCTCGAGTTTGAACGCGACGGTAACTTCTGCCTGATACTCCCGGTCGTCGACGCTCGCGATCTCGACGCCGAGTTCGTCGACCTCGATCCAGTGGACGTTCTGTAGCGTCTGCTCGGCGCGATCGATCGCGTCGTCGGTGGCCGCCTCGAAACTCTCGGTACTCGTCCCGATCAGCGTGATCTTCTTGAAGACCATGGCAAATGTCACTACACCACACAATTACTTAAACGTATACCGCAGACGACGGGTCGTCGCTCGAGTGACGGCTGCATCCCGAATCTTCATATGGGCGCTGTGGGACTTCGATGCATGGCCAGCGCGGCATCGCTCTCCGAACCGCAGGTCCTCGCACACGCCAAGCGACGGCTGTTCCCCGCCGCCGACGAGCCAAATGCCTATGCAGTCTGTGACACGCAGTTCGCCATGGACGAGTGGCTTCCCGGCCGCCCCATCTCGCCGACCGTCCGCGAGCAGCTCGCGCCGTTCAACCACGTTCGTCTGGGATCGGGCTACCCCGACCTCGTCGGTGTGCGAACCCTCGAGTCCGACCTGCTGGCAGTCGAGCGCTTCGGGGACCAGCCGCCGCTGATCGCCGTCGAAGCGAAGGGCTATACGGACGCCGGTGTCGACGTCGAGCGTGGCGTCGTACAGGCGTACGACCGCCTCCACGAGGCGAACGCTGCCTACGTCGCTGCCCCTGTTGCGGCCATCTCGGAGTCGACAAGAACGATCGCGCGCGAACTGAACGTCGGCGTCCTCGGCGTCACTCACAGTGGAACCGTCGAACCGCTCGAGGTTCCACGCGTCGTCGGGAATCGAACCTCCGACGAGGCGACGGCGATTCGCTTCCAGGCGACCGCACAGGGGGTCGCCGACAAGTCGTTCGGTCTGAACCACCCGAAGAACTACCTCGCGGTTCCGCTCGCGCTGTCCCATCCGGACGAGACCGAGACAGTCCTCGCCGAGCGCGTCGTCCGCGCCACGGACGACGCTCGGAGAGGGGCTGCGTTCCTCGGGCTTATCGAGGAGCACCCCGACAGGATCGGCCTCACACCGCTCGGCGAGGAGGTGGTTCGCTTCGCGCTGAGCCAGTACGAGTCGATCGACGACGCACTGGCGGTCTTCGAAGACTGGCAGGGATCGCCGAAGCGATTCTGCGACCTCGCGCCGAACTGGGGGCTGCTCACGAGACGCGTCGTCTGGACGTATCCCGCGACGCAACTGCTCGTCGAAGAACTGCAGACGATGCACGACGACGGCATTCGTGATCCGTCGCTGGTCGATCTCGTCGAGTGGCTTCACGTCCACCATCCGACGTTCACGGTCGAACTGTTCCTCCGCGGAACGGACGACGTTCGTTCTCGAGTGTTAGACGAGACGGGCACCCTCGAGGTGGACGAACTCGCCGACGGGAACGTCTTCCACGCGCCGACCGTCTTCCAGCTGAAGGCGATGTTGTTTCACGCCGGCATCCTCGCCGACCGCGGCGCGGAACCACACCGGCTCGACCCAACGACCGACAGCTGGCGGTTACGGGAACCGCTCGAGGTCGTTCCGTAGGTCTCGACCAGAGCGATCGGTCAGGAGAGAGAGAACGGCACTTCGCGAGGACTCTGCTGCTCGAGTCAGCGTCGCGAACCGGTGTCGACGCGCGGATCGAGGACGCTGTAGCCGACGTCCTGGACGACGTTGCCGAGGACGCCGACGACGATGACGACGAGCGTACAGCCGAGGACGACCGGGAGGTCGCGAGCGTTCACCGCGTCGTACAGCACCATCCCGAAGCCGTCGATGCCGAACAGGTACTCGAGGACGAAGACGCTGAGGACGAGTACCGCGAGCATCTCGGTGAAAAACAGCGAGATCAGCGGTATCGCGGCGGTTCTGAGCACGTGTCTGGCGACCCGCCAGTCGCTCGCCCCTTTCGCCCGGAGGAGTTTGACGAACGCCGCGGAGACGTACTCCATCGACTCCGAGCGGGCGTAGCTCACCTGACCGGCGAGGAGCGTCGTCGTCAGTAACGCGACGGGCAGGAGGTGCTCGCTGAGCACCGAGCCGTCGCCGACCGAGACCGGGATCCCGAGCAGGACGAGAACGAGAGAGCCGATCCAGAAGTTCGGGAGACCGAAGAGCAGGTACGTCGTGAGGCGGCCCGCCGTTTCCCCGCGGGAGCCGCGTCGGAGCGCCGCGTAGACGCCGAGCGTGATTCCGATCGTGACCGCAAGCACCATCGCGGGCAGCACGTACGCGGCGGTCCGCAGTACCGACTCGAAGACGAGCGACGTCACGAGGTCGCCGGTTTCGATGGAGTGTCCCCACCGGAGGGTGACCATGTCGACCATCCAGTGCACGTAGTTCTCGAGGAAGGGGCCGTCGAGGTTACGTTCGGCGAGATACTGTCGTCGGATCTCGTCGCGTTGTGTCGCCATCTCCTCCGGCGACTTGCCTGCGAAGGCGGCGCCGATCATCGCCCCGCCGATCAGGCCACCGAGGTTGGTGTCCCGGGTCTGGGTGAGCAGGAGGAAGACGATCGTCAGCACGGCCCAGCCGGCCACGGCTCCGAGCGCTATTCGGCGACCGATTCGTCTGTACAGGCTCACGGCGTTTCACCGCCGGAACCGGCGCGTAGCTGGTGTCGGGAGGGCATCGGCTCTCCCTTGTTGACAAATCACATAAGTATTTGTGAGAAACGCTAGAGTGTGAACGTAGAGTCTCGATGCCCGCTCCAGAAGACCCTCCAGAGACCGCCGCGTTTCAACGCGTCGACTGGGACGACCTCGAGAATCGGTGGCACCGGCCGCGGCTTCGAACGGTTCTTTTCCTGTGCTCACTCGTCGGCCTCGGTGGGCTCTACCTGTACGACAGGAACTACGCTCACGTCTACCTCGTCGGCGAGTGGAAGGTCTCGCTTCTGGACTGGCTGTTCTTGCTCTCGCTGGCAGTGTTCGTCTCGTACGTCCTCGTGCCTGCGGCGCGAAACCGCAAGCGGGTCCTCGGCTACTGGCGACGGCTCCGCCGGGATCGTCCGGCGCTGATCGCCAGCGCGTACGTCGCTGTATTCGTACTCGTCGGCCTCGTCGGGCTGCTAGTCACGGGCGACGTTCGGATCCGGTTCGAACACCAGTTCCAGCCGCCGATCGGATTCACGTCGGACGCGTCTCTGGTCCACGACTGTCTCGGGACCGCCGCCGACGGACGCTGTGGCTGGTCCCTGCAGTACCCACTCGGGACGGACGTCCGCGGGTACGACGTGCTCGCGCTCTCAGTCCTCGGGGCCCGCGTCGCCCTCTACGTCTCGATGATCACGGCGACGATCGTCGTCCCGATCGCGCTCGGCGTCGGCGTGGTCGCGGGATACGTCGGCGGCTGGGTCGACGACCTGGCGATGGCGTACGTCGACGTCCAGCAGTTCGTGCCGGCGATCCTTCTCTACTTGCTGTTCAAGGTGTACTTCGGCCGGTCGCTGTTCCTGCTCGTCGTCGCGTTCGGCCTGCTAAGCTGGGGTGGGATCGCCAGACTGGTCCGCAGCGAGACGCTCCAGCGGCGCGAAGAGGGGTACGTGCTCGCGGCCCGCAGCGCCGGGGCGAGCAGGCTGTACGTCGTCCGGAAGCACCTCCTGCCGAACGTCTCGAGTACGGTCGTTCCCGCCGTTGCACACCTGATTCCGGTGCTCGTCCTCACGGAGGCCGGAATCGCCTTCCTCGGATTCGGCGAGACGGAGCTCAACTCGTGGGGGATGACGGTCGCCCACGGCCTCGACGCGACGTGGGCCGATCCGCTGGACCAGTGGTGGGTGTCGCTTGTCCCCGCCGTCTTCCTGACGACGACCGTCGCGGCGTTCAAACTCGCCGGCGATGGGCTGCGGGACGCGCTCGACCCGCGGGGTGACCGATGACCGAACCGTTGCTGTCGGTGTCGAACCTGCGGACGCAGTTCCGAACCGACCGGGAGACGGTGCGAGCGGTCGACGGCGTCGACTTCGACGTCTTCCGCGGCGAGACGCTGGCGATCGTCGGCGAGAGCGGGTCGGGAAAGACCGTCGCCTGCGAGTCGATTACCCGTCTGCTTGAGGAGCCGCCGGCCGAACTCGTCGACGGCGAGGTGGTGTTCGACGGGGTCGACCTGACGACGCTCCCGGAGGCCACACTCCGAGAGATTCGCGGAAACCGCATCGCACACGTCTTCCAGAACCCACAGCGGTCGCTGTCGCCGGTGTACACCGTCGGCGAGCAACTCGTCGAGGCGATGGCGATCCACGACGTCGCGTCCGGGACGGCGGCGCGCGAGCGAGCGGTCGGCCTGCTCGACCGCGTCGGCATTCCGCGGCCGTCGGTTCGCGTCGACGAGTATCCACACCAGTTCTCCGGCGGCATGCGCCAGCGGGTCGCCATCGCGATCGCGCTCGCGGCCGAACCGGACCTGCTCGTCGCCGACGAACCGACGACGGCGCTCGACGTGACCGTCCAGGCCCAGCTGCTCGAACTCCTCACCGACCTCCAGGAGACACTCGAACTCGCGGTGATCCTCGTCACGCACGACTTCCGCGTGGTCGCCGAGCTCGCCGACCGCGTCGTCGTGATGTACGACGGCAAGGTGATGGAGCGTGGCTCCGTCGGGGACGTGTTCGACGGGCCGGCACACCCGTACACGCAGGCGCTGTTCGGTGGTGAGGACGTGGCCGATCGACGGGTCGACGACGCCGACGATACAGCGCCGACGGTCGGCTGTCGGTTCCACCGCGAGTGCCCGCACGCGATTCCCGACTGCCGCCGCGGCGATCAGCCGCCGTTACGTCCGACGGGAACCGGGCAACGGGCCGCCTGCGTCTACTACGACGAGCGCCACGATTCATCGGTCGTACGCGGTCGCCGACTCGAGCGGGAGGTGACGAGCGATGACCGGTGAGGCGATCTTCTCGGTTCACGACCTCGAACGACACTACTCGGTAACCCGGGGACTGTTCCGGCGCGAGGTCGGTCGCGTTCGCGCGGTCGACGGCATCTCGTTCGACCTCGAACGGGGCGAGACGCTCGCGCTCGTGGGCGAATCCGGCTGCGGAAAGTCGACGGCCGCTCGAACCCTCGTCGGACTCGAGGACCCAACCGGGGGGACGGTCCGGTTCGACGGAACCGACGTGACGACCGCCGACGGCCGGGCAGCGACCGACTTCCGTCGGCGCGTCGGGATGGTGTTTCAGGACCCGGACTCGAGTTTCAACCCACGAATGCCGGTCGGCGAGGCGGTCGGCGAGCCGCTTCGAATCCACGGCATGCGCGACGAGCAGCGAGAGCGCGCCATCGTCACCGAACTGCTCGAGCTCGTCGGGCTGTCCGAGGCGCACTACGATCGATACCCACACGAGTTCTCCGGCGGACAAAAACAGCGGCTCGCGCTCGCCCGTGCCCTCGTCCTCGATCCCGAGGTCGTCGTCGCGGACGAACCGGTCAGCGCACTCGACAAACGCGTGCAGGACGACGTCCTCGACCTGATGGCGGACCTCCAGGAACGGTTCGACCTCTCGATCCTGTTCATCAGCCACGACGTCGACGTCGTCCGGTCGTTCTGCGACCGCGTCGCCGTCATGTACCTCGGCGAACTGGTCGAGCGCGGCCCCGTCGAGACGGTATTCGAGGAGCCGGCCCACCCGTACACTCGGGCGCTGCTGGGTTCGGTGCCGGCACTCGATCCCGGGGACCGGGGAGAGCTGGTGACGCTGACCGGAGAGGTCGGCGATCCGGCCGATCCGCCGACCGGCTGTCGGTTCCACCCGCGCTGTCCGGCGGTGATACCGTCGCCCGAGTACGACCTCCCACGGGAGGAGTGGCGCGCGCTGCTCGACCTCCGGTTTGCGGTCGCCGACGCAGCCGACGCGGACGAAGACCTTCGGACGGGCGATCGATCGCTCCGGGAGGACCACGGCGTTCCCGCGCCCCTGTCCGATCCCGACGCCGAGGCGGTCCTCGAGCGAGCGCTCGCTGACGTCGCAGACGGCACGGTCGAGCGCGGTGCTCGCCAGCTTTCCGAGGAGTTCACGACGATTTGCAAGGAGAAAAACCCCCGGAGGGAGACGTCGACGGCCGACCGATTACCTGCCATCAGCACGTCGACTGACTCCCCTCGATCGGAACGTGCAACCTCGAGTCAGCGTCGTTCGCGCTCGAGCGGCTGTCGTCCCGTGCGAAGAGTGTCGTCCCCGAAACGGTCGCCGAGTCGTGAAGGCTTTTGGTGATGCCGGTACCACGTGACCGCATGGCAGACAGCGACGACGCGCCACGAGTAGGAGAGCTGACACCACCGGAACGAACGCTGATGGGTCCTGGCCCGAGCGACGTCAATCCGCGCGTGCTGCGCGCGATGAGCACGCCGCTGGTGGGACACCTCGATCCCTCGTTCGTCGAGATCATGGACGAGGTCCAGGAACTCCTGCGGTACACCTTCCGGACGGACAACGAGTGGACGATTCCCGTCTCCGGCACCGGCTCTGCGTCGATGGAGACGGCCATCGGGAATCTGGTCGAACCGGGCGATACGATGCTCGTCCCGACGAACGGCTACTTCGGCGGTCGCATGGCCTCGATGGCCCGCCGCGCCGGCGGCGAGGTCGTCGAAGTCGACGCACCCTGGGGCGAACCGCTCGATCCCGCCGACGTCGAGGCCGCACTCGCCGAACACGAACCCGACGTCTTCGGCTTCGTCCACGCGGAGACGAGCACGGGCGTCCGCCAGCCCGACGTGCCGGCGCTCACCGAAGCGGCCCACGACCACGGCGCGCTCGTGATCGCCGACACCGTCACCTCGCTGGGCGGCGTCGAACTCCGCGTCGACGAGTGGGACATCGACGTGGCCTACTCGGGCCCACAGAAGTGTCTCTCCTGTCCGCCGGGTGCGAGCCCGCTGACGCTCTCGGACGAGGCGATGGAGAAGGTGCTCTCCCGTGAGGAGGATCCCCGGTCGTGGTACCTCGACCTCTCCCTGCTCGAGGGCTACTGGGGTGACGAGCGGGCCTACCACCACACCGCCCCGATCACGAACGTCTACGCGATCCGCGAGGCGCTGCGGCTGGTCGCCGAGGAGGGAATCGAGGAGCGCTGGGACCGCCACGAACGCATGGCCGGTGCGCTGAAGGCGGGCGTCGAGGCAATGGGGCTCGAGATGAACGCCCCCGACGAGTACTGGCTGCCGAGCCTGAACGCCGTCCGCGTCCCCGAGGGCGTCGACGACGGCGAGGTCTGTGCCGAGCTGCTCGAGCGCTACGACCTGGAGATCGCCGGCGGACTCGGCGACCTCTCTGGCGAGATCTTCAGAATCGGCTGTATGGGCCACTCCGCACGGCCGGAGAACGTGCTGTTCGTCGTGACCGCGCTGGGTGACGTCCTCGAGTCGATGGGCGCGGACGTCGACGCCGAGGCGGGCGTCGCAGCGGCGCGACGCCACCTACGCTGATACTCTCGGTCCTGGTGGAGCGCGTTCGACCTGATACTCTTCTCCGTCGACGACGATGACGGCCCACTCGTAGTCGGGATCGGTCTCGCGAAGTCGCCGCTCGAGGCCGTCTGCGTCTTCCGGTTGTGCGACGAAACAGCGGAATTCACCGGATCCAGACGGAATCTCTCGCGTATCGCTTACCGTATTCACGTAGACGACTTTCCACGCGCGTTCTGCTCTGAATTCGGGGCCGTTGCCCTCGACGGTGTAGCCGAGTTCTGCGAAAATCGACCTGGCCTGCTCGACGAGTCGCATGTTAACAGGACCCATTCAGTGGGATGATACACGGGGCGACGACATAAGTCTTGTTGCGTGGCAAGATAATGCCGATAATCCTGGACGAAAGTCTGGGAGTTCGACGAACCAGTTGAAGTTATTGCGGGGAGATCGGTCGAACGATCCGCAAAAACGGTACTCGGGAGGGAATCACTCGTGGGCTGCGTCCCACTCGGTCGGTTTTCGAAAGTTTCCACACTGATTACACTGGACACGTCCCATCGCGTCCATCGCAACGTCGAAGCTCGCGCAGTTCGTACAGAACCAGCCGTATCGCTCCGTCCCCTCGGGTGATCGGTAGGCGACGAGAAACGGCCCCTTGGATCCTCGATCACCTTCCGTCCGCGAGACGTAGAGCGTTTCGCCGTCGTCGGTCGACCTCGCTTCCATGCACGCGGCTACGTCTGCACCCGATAAATGACTGTCTTTCCGTAAAGAAGCGAGTCTTGGCTCCGACGTCCCGGTGTCCAGCGGTGGCTATCCACGTTCGAGAGTGATCGGCACAGCGTCTGTCGATTCGCAGATCAGACGCGATAACTGAAAGGTTTACCCGGTCCGGTCACGTTCGCTTTCGTGATGACGCTGGTCGTGGTTCCGGTCCGGTATCCGCTGTCGGCTCGCTCGAAACGCACCTTGCGGAAGGCGATCGAGGTGGCCCGCGAGCGCGACGCCGCGCTGACGATCCTGCACGTGAACCTCTACCAGAACGGCCGGAAAGTGACGCGGATGGACCTGAAAGAGGAGGTCGAACGAGCGGTCGGCCGACTCGAGAACGCGCGATACGTGGTCCGGACGGGATTTCTCGTCGAGGAGAGCATCCTCGAGGAGGTCGCAGCGGAGGAAGCCGACGTCGTCGTCGTCGGCCACAAGCAGGCGAGCCGGTGGCGGCGTCTCTTCCAGCGGTTGACGGACAATCCGGACATCGAGGCGTACCTCCGGAACCACCTCGATTGCGAGATTATCACCGTCGAGGGGACGACGGCCTAGTGTCCGTCTCGAGTCGACAGCCGAGGATCGTATCCGACCGACCTCGGTCGACGGCGGGGGGACGCTACCGGTCTCGCTCGTCGGAATCGAACGACCGGCGCGAGGGATCGCCGTCGGCCTCGAGCGGCGAACCGACCGCGACGCGTGCCTGCCCGCTCGTGCCGTCGAACACGTGGTGTCTGTGGGGGTAGGCGAACTCGACGTTCGCGTCGGCGAATCGGTCTCGGATGCGCTCCTGGACGGCCGACTTGACGACGAGCAGCTTGTACGGGTGTTTCACCCACAGGCGAAGCGTGAGCAAGACGCCGCTGTCTGCGTACTCCTCGATGAGACACGTCGGTGCGGCCGAGTAGCGTGCGCTGCCGACCCGGATGTCCGGCCCGCCGGAGATCACGGTGTCGACGTCACGCGCTGCGCGCTCGGCGAGACGACGTGCCTCGTCGACGTCACTCTCGTAGGTGACCTCGAACTGGACCGAGATGCGCGTTCGCTCGTCTTCTGCAGAGTAGTTGATGACGTCTCGCGTGTGGATCTCGGAGTTCGGGATGACGATGAACGTGTTGTCGAGCGTGAAGATCTTCGTGTACCGGATCGTGATGTCTTCGACGAACCCGCGGTAGCCCTGGTCGACCACCTCGATCATATCCCCGATCTCGTAGGAGCGATCGGCGAGGACGAAGACACCGTTTATCAGGCTCCCGATCAGCGGCGCGAGGACGACCGCAACCACGGCGGAGATGACCCCGACCGAGAGCAAGATTTCGGAACTGCCAACGCCGAGGATGCTCGCCGCGGCCGCCGCGGCGAGCAGCAGGACGCTCATACGAACGGCACGCAAGATCGCCCGCGTTACGCTCGGTCGTTCGACGTGGCGGGCCACGGTCCGACCCACGAATCTGACGACGAACTTCGAGGCGTACCAGCCGACGACGAAGACGATCAGCGCGAGCAGCGGCTCAATGGCCCACTCGGGGAAAAACGGCAGGTGCCTGTCGACCACGTCCGTGGTCTCGTTGACCGCCTCGTCCGTGGTCTCGTTGACCTGCTGTAAGAGGACCCCGCGCATGAACGCACACTCATGACCGCGTTGGTTAAGGGTTCTGACGCCGCCCGATCGCTGTCTGACAACCCGATTTCGAAATACAGTGCTACTCAATACATAATAAATGTTTTACCGCTAGAGTGCGTGGATACGAGTATGTCCCAGGACGAACTCCGCTCGACCGTCGAGCGCGTCGGGGATCGGTTCAACCTCGGCGAGTACGAGATCGACGCCTACCTCACCGTCTTAGAGCACGGCCAGCTCACAGCGAGCGAGATCGCCGATCGGACCGACATCCCACAGCCCCGCGTCTACGACACCGTTCGCAGCCTGAGCGACCGCGGACTCGTCGAACTCCGCGAGTCGCGGCCGATGAAGATCGTCGCGATCGATCCTGGCGAGGCCTTCGACGACGTCCAGACCTCCCTCGAGGCGATGATCGACGAACTCGAGGCGCGCTACACCGCGCCCGCGCGGGACACCGAGGCGGTCTCGCTCGTCAAGTCGCGATCGACGATCCTGCGGTACCTCGAGGAAGTGATCGACGCCGCGGAGTACGAACTCGCGCTTTCGCTGACGCCCGATCTGCTGTCCCGGTTCGAGTCGGAACTCTCTCGAGCCACGGGCGACGGGGTGAGCGTCGACCTGATCGTCACGCCTGCGGCCGAGGCACCGGATCCCGACCACTTCGACTATCGCGACGTGGCGACGACCGCCCGCGCCCGCCGTGGTATCACGACGCCCGTCGTCGCCGTCGCCGACGGCGAGTACTCGATCTACGCGACCCAGGACGCGCTCCGGGACGATCAGGACCGGTACGGCGTCATCTTCAACCGATCCGCGCTCGGATTCCTCGTGTCGGGCTTCTTTGGAACCGTCCTCTGGACGACCGCCGACGAGACGCTGGCTGAAGACGGCGACGGCCGACCGTACCCGCGCCAGTACGCGTCGATCCGTCGATGCGTAAAAGACCTCCTCGACGCAGGCGGGGAGTTCTACGCGACGATCGAAGGACGCGACGTCGAGACCGGCAGTCCACGGGTCGTCCGAGGACAGGTCGTCGACATCTCTTTCGAGATGACCGAGGAAGTCGCCTCCCTCACGCTCGAGACCGCCGAGGGCGAAGTCACCGTCGGTGGCCGCGTCGCTGCACTCGAGGACGTCGAGGCGCACATTATTCGCATCGGCCGGAACGAACCGCCGACGATAGAGGAATAACCGTCTGCTGTCTGTCGTTCTGCTCGTCGAGCTAACAGTTGCGTTCTCCGAACGACGGTCTCTGCCGATACGGGCTGTTGGCTGTCCGTACCGTGACGATCGGAGCAATCCCGGCACCGTCGAGACGACAGAGCGCAGCCGGTGATCGGATAGCTATAGCAGTAGTCGGTAATACGGATTCATTATTCAGAAAAGAGTCCGAAATACCCGTTCACCCTCTGTAAGTTAATCGCACTCCAGTTTGTGTGTGTCGGGGTGCGGCGTTACTGAGTCAACTCGTCGGTCAGTAATGGATACGTTATGTTGTTGTCGGCAATAGAATATTAGTGACTGAAATATTCAACCCAAGATGATATAGGTGCCAGCGGACAAGTATCTCTCGTCTCTATGGAAGATACGGTAGACGTTCCCCGAACCCAGTTGCAGGCAATCCTGTACGGCGGGCCACTGATATATGGTGTTGTGACGGCCTACGTTGGACTGTCCTTCCTTGAGGGAATCGTGCAGACGGCTGCACTGATGATGGCGGTCTTCGGAAGTCTCGCTGCCTACGTCATACTGAAGAGAGTCTACGAAGCTCAGTACGGAGTCAAACTCTGAGTAGCCCTTCTCTTGTACTTAGCGAAGTTTCCGAGCTAATTTTTGACTGCATTCTAAATAATAAATTATATTACCAACTACTGATAGTAGCCGCTGAACGTCATTGCACACCTGCTTGCGACTCGGCGGCCAGTACTGGCCGCGCCACTGCGAGCAGCGTGTGACCCAGTTGAATTGTCACGATAGCGCCAATCACTTGACCCGTCGCGACGAGCGACGTCAACGGGTCGTCGAATTGATTCGTCGGCGGATTCCTGCCGTCGTAATCGACGATTATACCAGTATATACTCGTGACCGTCACCATTTATTACATTCGTGCAAGCTAACAATTAATGTGCCAAGAAGCAGTTTTGCTTATGAAGGATGGGCCAAGATAGCACAGGTCGTGAAGATCAGCAGGGACTGTCCCGTCGTCGGTTCCTCGGAGCGGCGACGACCTCGGCAGCGGCCGCCGGGGTAACGGTCGCCGGATGCCTCAGTCGAGGCCGTGAGCCGGGGTCTGTAGTGATGACCGCTGCCTCGGACGTCGCGGGGATCATGCACAGCGAGGGCAACGACCCCTCGATTCAGCAGGCCCTGTGGGACGCCGGCCTCGACGAGAACATCCGCGTCGAAATACAGACCGTCGTCAGCGATTCCGCATCGCGGATGCAGACCGCCCAGTCGGCGCTCGAGGCAGGTCGCGCCCCACCGGACATCCACATGATGGACAGCGGCTGGACGGTTCCGTTCATCCTTCGGAACCAGACGGTCAACCTGAGCGAGCGGCTCCCGGGCGAGACGCTGCAGTACGTCAACGACAACTACCTCGAGGCGAGCCTCGAGACAGCACGGCATCCCCAGTCCGGAGAGCTCTACGCGCTACCCATGTTCCCGGACCTGGGGTTCACGCTGTACCGGAAAGACCTGATCGAGGACGCCGGACACGATACCAGCAACTGGGGAACGGATCCACCGTCCTGGGAGGAGTTCGCGACTGCGGTCCGCGACGCGAGGGATCAAGCCGACCTCAACTACGGGTATACGACGCAGGCGGCTGCCTACGAAGGACTGTCTTGCTGTACGTTCAACGAGGTGATGACCTCGTGGGGCGGAGCGTACTACGGCGGGGCGAACAACCTGTTTACCGCCGGAGAGCGACCGATCACCGTCAACGAGCAGCCGGTTATCGACGCGATTCGGATGATGCGCTCGTTCATCGAAGGACAGGAGGGCAACACACTCGATAAGTACGCGCAGATCTGTCCGTCGCCGATCGTCCAGTGGACGGAACAAGAGTCGCTCAGCCCGTTCTCGAACGGCGAAGCCGTCTCGAACCGCAACTGGTCGTACGCCATCGCGGAGACGGGGACGGAGGACGCCTTCGGCGAGAACCTCGGAGTCATGACGAGACCGTACGCGGTCTCCCAGGAGGAGGCCGAGTACCAGGGGACCGGTGGTACCACCGCGGCGCTTGGCGGCTGGAACCTGGCCGTGAGCCCGTATTCGGACCGCCAGGAGGAGGCGCTACAGGTCCTCGAGGCGTTCGCCAACAGGAACGTGATGCTCACGGTCTTCGAACTCGGGGGATTCCTCCCGCCGAACCTCGATTTAGTCGCGGAGGCCGATCCAAGCGACGTCGGTCCCGTCGCTCGCTACGGCGACGTTGTCCAGTCGGCCAGCGAGAACGCGATCGCGCGACCGGCGACGGACCTCTGGCCCGAACAGTCGGCGCTGATATATCAGGAAGTGAATGCGGCGTACCGCGGCACGAAAACGCCCGAGTCGGCGATGAGCGACCTCGCGAACGAACTCGAACAGAGCGAATCGGAGGTGCAAACGAATGGTAACTGACACCGATAGAGCGGGGACAGACGACAGAACGGTGGCCGACGGCGGGACGGTGACCGGCGGCGAACGGGGAACGAGTCACGAACGAGAGCGGACGGGCAACGCCGTCGTCAACTGGATGGAGAATCTGAGCGAAGCGGCATACGCGTATCTGCTGTTGCTGCCAGCGTTCGCGTTGCTGACGCTGATCGCGTTCTATCCGATGGTTCGGACGTTCGTCATGTCGCTGCGCGCAAATCAAACGCGGGGACTGGAGCAGCTGGGTGGCTTCGTCGGCGTCGAGAACTACGTCGACATTCTCACCGGGAATGCGCGACTTGCCCGACAGTTCCTCGACGTCGGGCTGACGTCGTCGTTTCCCTTTATCGAACTTGGCACCCCGTTCTTCCAGCAGGCGCTGTTCGTCACGCTCGCGTTCGCGGTGATCAGCGTCATCTTCGAGACGGTGATCGGGTTCGGGCAGGCCTACGTGCTCGATCAGGACTTCAGAGGGCGGCGCTGGGTTCGCGTGGCGATCATCCTCCCGTGGGCGGTGCCGATCGTCATCCAGGGGATGATCTTCTTCCTGCTGTTCCAGCCGACGGTCGGGTTCGGCTCCGACCTCATGCAGAGTCTCGGTATCTTCAGTGGGACGCCGCTGGCCAACAGCCAGGACGCCTTCATCATCATCCTCGTGGCCGACATCTGGAAGTCCTCGGCGTTTATGGCCCTGCTGATCCTTGCGGGGCTCCAGAGCGTCGACCGGAGTCTGTACGACGTCGCTCGCGTCGCCGGAGCCTCGCCGTGGCAGCGATTCAAACTGATCACGCTCCCGCTCGTAATGCCGGCCCTGTTGGTCGCAATGTTGTTCCGAACCATGGACGCGATGCGGGTGTACGGCCTGATCGAGTCGACCGCAGGCTGTACGACCGTGCCGTCGCTGAGCTGTCTCGTCGTCGAGGCGATGTTCGGCGGCACGCGCATCTACGCGACGGCCGCCGCCGTGGCCTTCGCGACGGCGCTGGTCATCGGCCTGATCATCGGCGTGTACGTACTGCTCTTTCGCGACACCGAAGGAGGGATGTACTGATGACTGATCCGAACGACTCCACTGACCCAACGAACTCCACCGAGTCGAGCGACACCAGCCGTACCGGCAGTGGCAGGGATGACCTATCACGAGATCCGGCGCTTCGCCGACCCGACGGCGGCACGGTCCTCACGGACGAGCGCGACGCCGAACTCGACCGCGGGCCGTTCCAGCGGTGGGTCGCCAACTCCATCTCCAACCCGGAGCGGGTCTACCGGGCGATGTTCTACGTCGCGGCGATTTTCTTCCTGTTCACGACGCTATTCCCGTTCTACTGGCTGCTAATGGTCGCACTGACGCCCGAAGGTCAGCTTCAGGACATCGTCTTTACGCCGAACGGCTTCAACCCCAGCGCGTTCGTCGAGGTCTTCCAGGTGATCCCGTTCCACGTGTACATGTTCAACAGCTTCGTGATCGCGCTGGGATCGACGATCCTCGTGTTGATAATCGCCAGCCTCGCCGGCTACGCGTTCGGCCGCCTCGAGTTCCCCGGCCGGACGCCGCTGATGCTGCTGGTGTTGGTCATCTCGTTTTTCCCACCGGCGGCGTTCTTCATCCCGCTGAACGACCTCTTCAACACGTCGTTCGCGATCCTCAGGCCGGTCACCGGCGACGGCACCCTCTACAACACGCCCTTCGCGCTGGTGACGCCGCTGTCGGCGATCTTCATGCCACTGGCGATCTTCATTCTCACGACGTTCTACTCGCAGATTCCGGACGGCCTCGAGGACGCCGCACGCGTCGAGGGAACGACCCGGCTGGGCGCGCTGTTCCGGGTCATTATTCCGCTGTCGGCACCCGGCGTCGCGACTGCTGGCGTGTTGACGTTCATCGCCGTCTACAACGAGTTCTTCTTCTCGTTCCTGATGACCGACGGCCAACCCGAAAACTGGGCGCCGATCCTCGACGGCATCCTCGCCTATCAGGGGCAGTATCAGGTGTTGTACAACCTCATGGCCGCCGCGAGTATCCTCGGGGTGATCCCCGTCGCGATTCTCGTGGTGATCGCCCAGGAAAAGATCGTCAGCGGACTCACCGCAGGAGCACTCAAAGAGTAAAACAATGGCACGAGTACGACTCGAACACATCACGAAACGCTACGACGACGTCACCGCAGTCGACGACGTGAGCATGGAGATCGAAGACGGCGAGTTCATCACCTTCGTCGGCCCTTCCGGCTGTGGAAAGTCGACGACGATGGAGGCAGTCGCCGGACTCACCAGGCCGACCGAGGGGAAGGTGTACATCGGCGACGACGACGTCACGGACCTCGCACCCAAAGATCGCGGCGTGGCGATGGTCTTCCAGAACATCGCGCTGTTCCCGCACATGGACGTCTACGAGAACATCTCCTTCGGGCTCCGACTCCGGAAGTACGACGACGAGGAGGTCCGCCGGCGCGTCGAGCAGGCCGCCGACGTCGTCCAGCTCGAGGGGATGCTCGATCGAATGCCCGACGAGATGTCAGGTGGCCAGCGCCAGCGCGTCGCCATCGCCCGCGCGATCGTCCGTGACCCGGACGTCTTCCTGATGGACGAACCACTCGCGAACCTGGACGCGAAGCTCCGCGTGCACATGCGCACGGAGCTCCAGCGCCTCCACAAGGAACTCGAGACGACGATCATCTACGTCACCCACGACCAGGCCGAGGCGATGACGATGTCAAACCGGATCGCCGTCCTCAACGAGGGAAAACTGCAGCAGATCGATCCGCCGCTGACCTGCTACAACGAGCCGGCAAACCGGTTCGTCGCCGGCTTCATCGGCTCGCCCTCGATGAACTTCGTCGAGGGCGAACTCGTCGACGACGGCGTTCGGACAAAGAACTTCGCCGTCGAGTTCGATCCGGCGCAGGTACCGGGTGCGACCGTCGGAGACGAGATCACGCTTGGAGTGCGACCGGAGGACGTCCACATCGCCGACTACGCGGACTCGCTGGCCCGGCCGACCAGATCGATCGACGCGACGACCGACGTCCTGGAGCCGATGGGCGACGAAATCTTCGTCTACATCCTGCTCGACGAGACGACGGACGGCACCATGGAGAGCAAAGAGACGATGGAAAACCAGCTCCTGATGAGCGTCAGCCCCGACACGGACATCGAAGCGGACGAACGCGTCGACGTCGTCCTCGACGGCTCCAAGATCCACCTGTTCGATTCGACGACCGGCGAAGCGCTCGTCCACGGCATCGGCGATCTCGCGGAACGAGAACCGGGAACGACCGTCACCGAAGCGGAGTAGGACAGCAGACCGCACTCGAGTGGATCGCCCCGGTCGTCCCCGTCTCGACGAACGAAACCGTTCCAGGTGTCAGATAGTATCGTCGCGAGTGAACGAACCTCAAAGAGGGCAGAGAACGTACGGGAGAACGTGAAAAGAAACAGTGGCAGCCGTCCCGACCGGCCAGCACCTCCCCTCGACTCCGGGGGACACACCGTCGGCGGAGCGCAGCGGCGAACTCGGCCGCCGACCGGCTGCCATCGGTATCACCCGCTGACAGACCCTCACGCTCGAATCAGCCACAGATGACGACAGATCGCACCGACGTTCGAACGGGCATCGTCGGTCTCGGAAACATCGGCCAGTACCACGCCGAGCGACTCGTCGACCTCGGCGTGCCGCTGGTCGGCGGGATGGACGTCTCCGCCGAGGCGCGCAGACGCTTCGCCACGCGCTACGGCGTCGACGTCTACGAGGATCACGACGACCTCTTCGACGCCGTCGACGCCGTCGTCGTGACGACGCCCAACAAATTCCACGAGGAGTACGCCGTCGACGCCCTCGAGCGCGGCCTGCACGTCCTCCTCGAGAAACCGCTCGCCCATAATCTGGAGAGTGCACAGCGAATCGCACACGCAGCGGCCGACGCCAACGCGACCTGTATGGTCGGCTTCAACAACCGGTTCTCGAACGCCGTCCAGATCGTCAAAAACCAGATCGACCGCGGCGAACTCGGCCGAGTCACGCACCTCGAGGCGAACTACGTGCGCCGCCGTGGCGTCCCCGGGCGAGGTTCGTGGTTCACCCGGCGAGCGATCGCCGGCGGGGGCGCGCTCATCGACCTCGGCGTCCACGCGATCGACCTCGCGCTGTACCTGCTTGGCTACCCCGACATCCAGGAGGTCTCGGGGGTCACCCGATCCGAGTTCGGCCCGCGAGAGGACTACGCCTACCTCGAGATGTGGGGTGAGGACGCGGGGCCCGACGGGTTCGACGTGGACGACTCCTCGAGCGCGTTCGTCCGCTGTGCGGGCGACCGGACGATCTCGCTCGAGACCGCGTGGGCGACCAACCGACCGGCCAACCACGAGTTCGTCGTCCGCGGCACCGACGCAGCCGCCCGGTTCGACCTCCTCGAGAACGACCTCACGATCTACTCGGCGAGTACGGTTGGCCCCGATCACCTCGAGGACACGACGATCCAGACGCGCCAGAACGACACGCACACCGACGAACAGCGGGCCTTTTTCGATGCCATCGTGACTGGCCGGGACGTCGGCGAGAGCGTCGAACACGCACTCGCGGTCCAGCGCATCATCGACGCGATCTACCGCTCGAGCGAGGAGGGCGTTTCCGTCCAGTGTTGAGCGGACAGACCGGCCGTGGCCGGCATCTCTGCGGCGTAGCGTAACCTGTCGGGCGGTCGAACGCTCACCCACCTCGAAGATTTATTCAATTCCGGGTAGTACGCGGTCGTATGCACATCGGTTTGCACACCCCGCCGCTGTACGACCGATCGTTCGAAGAGGCACTCGAGTACCTCTCCGAAACCGCCGTCTCGGCCGTCGAACCGGGCGTCGGCGGCTATCCGGGCGACGACCACCTCGAGCGCGAGCGGTACCTCGACGACGAGGACGCCCAGGCCGAACTCCACGACCTGCTCGAGGAGTACGGGATGGAGATCAGCGCCCTCGCGACCCACAACAATCCGCTCCATCCCGACGAGGAGCAGGCGGCGACGGCCGACACCGAGCTTCGCGAGGCGATCCGGCTCGCGTCCCAGCTCGAGGTCGACACCGTCACGTGCTTCTCCGGACTGCCCGCAGGCGGACCGAACGACGAGGTACCGAACTGGATCACGGCACCGTGGCCGAGCGAACACGCCGAGGCCCACGAGTACCAGTGGGACGTCGCCCTCGAGTACTGGGACGACCTCGCCACACACGCCGACGACCACGGCGTCGACGTTGCCATCGAGATGCACCCGAACATGCTGGTTTACGAGCCCCACGGGATGGCACGCCTGCGCGAGGAGACCAACGACCGGATCGGCGCGAACTTCGACCCCTCGCACCTCTACTGGCAGGGCATCTCGATCACCGACGCGATCCGCTACCTCGGCGAGCGCGACGCGATCCACCACTTCCACGCCAAAGATACTCGCGTCTACGAGGCCCAGGCCCGCGAGAAGGGCGTCCTCGACACGACGGCCTACGACGACGAACCGAACCGTTCGTGGCTCTTCCGGTCTGTGGGCTACGGCCACGGCGAAGAACACTGGAAAGACGTCGTCTCGACCCTGCGGATGGTCGGCTACGACGGCGCGTTGAGCATCGAACACGAGGACTCGCTGACGAGTTCGCGCGAGGGTCTCGAGAAAGCGATCGGACTGCTCGAGCGGGCGATCTTCGAAGAACAGCCGGGCGAGGCGTACTGGGCCGAGTAGGCCCGAGGCCCGACGGGACTTACTCGATCGGAATTCGGGTGACCTCCCGCGTCGGGCTCCTGATCGGAACGTCCACCTCCGGCATCGCGTCAGCGGCTTCGAGCTCCTCGAGGACGCGGCGGATGCCGTTGTGGTGGCCCGCCCCGATGACCACGACCACGTCGTGACCCGCTCGACGGAGCGCCCGGAGTCGCGTCGCCATCGCCCGATCGCGCCTGTCGATCAGCACCTCGGCGACCTCGGGGAGCAGCCACCGCAACTGATCGATCGCCGGCTGGACGTCGTCGCCGCTCTCGATCTCGCGAAACGGCAGCGTCAGCAGTTCGAACTGGTCGAGCCGCTGTTTCGGCCCCATGAACTGCGCCCGGATCATCGTCCGAGGGATCGTCTCGAGTCCCACGCGAGACGAGAGGGCGTCGAACGTCTCCGCGATCGGGTCGTCGACGAGCGCGACGTCGATTCCGAGTTCGGCAGCCGTCTCGATGGCGGTCTCCATCTCGGTCTTCCCGGGGTCGAAGCCGTACAGCCGAACGACGGTCTGCTGGATCGCCCGGAGCGTGCCGTACGTGACCGCCATCTCCGGCGGAAGCTCGTGCAGCAGGTCGGCGGGCGTCGCTCGCACGCGAGACTCGAGTCGCTCGAAGCGCCGTTCGTCGAGTTCGACCGCGACGAGGTCCGGCCGTTCCCTGCGGATCGTCTCGCGCGTGCGACGGCGGTGAGTCGGCGAGTAGTGGACGCTCGGCACGAACGTGAGGGTTCCGTCGCTGGACATCGTGTGGTGTGTTCGCGTCCCACGAACTTGAATCTCTCAGAACCCCCCGTCACTCGCCACGCGCCCGTTCGAACGTCTCGATCGCCCGTTCGCGGCGCTCGGCGTGATCGACGATGGGCACGGGGTAGTCGGGTGCGGCCGCCGTCCGCCGGTCGTCGTCGAGGTCGTGCCAGGAGTGGATCGTCTCGGCCGGGACGCCCTCGAGTTCGGGGACGTACGACCGAACGTACTCGCCGTCGGGGTCGTAGCGTTCGCCCTGCGTCATCGGGTTGAACACGCGGAAGTACGGCTGGGCGTCGGTGCCCGTCGAGGCGGCCCACTGCCAGCCGCCGACGTCGTTCGCCGTGTCGTGGTCGACGAGTTTCCGTCGGTACCAGTCGTAGCCCTCTCGCCAGTCGATCAGGAGGTCTTTCGTCAGAAACGAGGCGACGATCATCCGCACGCGATTGTGGACGTACCCCTCCGCGAGCAGCTGGCGCATCCCCGCGTCGACGATCGGGTAGCCCGTCTCGCCGCGTTTCCAGGCCGCGAGTTCGTCGGGAGCGTCGCGCCACTCGATCGCCCGCTGGTATCCCGAGAAGTTCTCGGTGACCGTCTCGGGGTTGAACGCGAGGACGTGGGCGTAGAACTCCCGCCAGGCGAGCTGGCGCTGGAACGCTACGACGGAATCGCGGTCGGCCTCGGTCGTCGCCGCGGCTCTCGCGGCCTCGGTCGCGGCGTACACCTCGCGGACGCCGATCGTCCCCCACTTGAGGTGGACCGAGAGTCGCGACGTCGCGGCGGCGGCCGGATAGTCCCGCTCGTCGGCGTACCGGTACACGTCCTCGTCGCAGAACGCCTCGAGCCGCGCGCGAGCCGCCTCGGGCGTCACCGTCGGGAGCGCCGCCGCCGGCTCGTCGAACTCGAGGTCGGCGAGCGAGGGGAGGTCCGCGCCCGCGACGTCGGCCAGATCGGCCGCTGGCGGCGACTCGAGCGGGTCGGCTTTCTCCCGGTCGCGCCATTTCTTCCAGAAGTACGAGAACACCGAGTAGTGGTCGCCCTGGGTGGGCGTGATCGAGCCGGGTTCGTGGTGGAGTGCATCCTGAACCGACGTCGCGTCGACGCCCTCGTCCTCGAGCGCGGCAGTGACCGCCCGATCCCGGTCGCGTGCAAGCCCACTGTAGTCTGCGTTCCACGTGACGCCGTCGACGCCGTACTCGTCGGCGAGTTCCGGGAGGACCGCACTCGGCTCCCCGCGAGCGACGACGAGGTCGCTATCGCGCTCGCGGTACCACGCCCGAAGCGCCGACAGTGCCTCGAGCATCGACGCGACCCGCGGCGGCGAGGCGTGCTCGAGGACGGTCGGATCGAGGACGAAGACGGGAACGACCGGGCCGCGATCGGTCGCCGTCGACAACCCACGGTTGTCGCTCGCACGAAGATCCCGTCGGTGCCAGTGGAGGTACATACTCGAGAGAGGGTCCCCGGGAACGAAAGCGTAGGGATGGCGGCCAGCGGCGGATTCGTCTCATCGCCGCGCAACGCGCGAGCGGCAGGATCGTCGCAGCGACGCGAATCCCCGCCTCGAGGGACTCGACTGTGCGAGCGAGAACGTGCGCTTGCCAGACTACCGTAAGGGAGTTATTACCAACCACGCAGTGTCGGACTTTATTGCCGTACGACACCGCGCGTGTCCGAACCGTCGAGCGCGCGAACCTGTCGTCGTTTGCGTCTCGCGAGAACGTCCGAAACCGGCTGGTCTCGAGCGTACAGGGTTCCTAACGACCAGCTAGCACGGTCATAACAATGGCCGTCTTCGGGATTCGATCCAGTGTGGAATGCGTTCACGAAACCCGATAAATCGGACTGTAGTCGATCCGTGTGCGATCCCTTCCGGTCGACAGCAGCTCCTTACGTCGGGTTACGGACGTGATACACGAGAGATACCCATGAAACTCGCACTCATCGGCTTCGGACAGGCGGGCGGGAAGGTCGTCGACGAGTTCGTCGCGTACGACGCAGCGATCGACGGTGGCTTCGTCGAGGACGCAATCGCTATCAACTCGGCAAAAGTGGACCTCCAGGGACTCGAGCACGTTCCCCCGGAAAAGCAGGTACTGATCGGCGGGGCACGCGTGAAAGGCCACGGCGTCGGTGCGGACAACGAACTCGGCGCGGAGATCGCCGAGGCGGACATCGACGAGATCCAGGGGGCGATCGACGACGTCCCCGTCTACGACCTCGACGCGTTTCTCATCGTCACCGGAATGGGCGGCGGCACCGGCTCTGGTGGTGCGCCCGTCCTCGCGAAACACCTGAAACGGGTCTACTCGGAACCGGTCTACGGGCTCGGGATCCTCCCCGGGACGGACGAAGGTGGCATCTACACGCTGAACGCCGCCAGGTCGTTCCAGACGTTCGTCCGCGAGGTGGACAACCTGCTGGTCTTCGACAACGACGACTGGCGACGCACCGGCGAGTCGGTCGGAAGCGGCTACGACCGCATCAACCGAGAGATCGTCGAACGGTTCGGCAAACTGTTCGCCGCCGGCGAAGTCGGATCTGGCACACACGTCGCCGAGAGCGTCGTCGACTCCTCGGAGATCATCAACACGCTCTCGGGCGGCGGCGTCTCCACGATCGGTTACGCGACCGAGGCGGTCCAGACCAGCGACGGCGGACTGCTCTCACGGCTTGGCCGATCGGACGCCGGAACCGAGGTCGAGGAGACGACCCGGATGACGAGTCTCGTCCGCAAGGCGACGCTCGGCAGGCTCACGCTCCCGTGTGCGGTCTCGAGCGCCGACCGTGCACTCGTGGTCGCCGCCGGCCCGCCCGAACGGCTCAACCGCAAGGGAATCGAACGCGGTCGCACCTGGCTCGAGGAGGAGACCGGCAGCATGGAGGTCCGGGGCGGCGACTATCCCATTCCCGGCAGCGACGAGGTCAGTTCGATCGTCCTCCTCTCGGGCGTCACCGACGTCGACCGGATCGAACGACTCCAGCAGGTCGCCATCGAAGCCAAGGAGACGACGACGGAGATCGACGCGCGAAGCGAGGACGAGACCGCCGCACTGGTGGACACGGGTGGAGAACTGGACGCGCTGTTCTGATCACTCGTCGGTTCGCTGGCTCACAGTCAATACGGGACACGGCGCGGTGCGGACGACTCGTTCTGCGACGCTCCCCATGACGTACCGATCCACGCCACACCGGCCGTGGGTTCCCGTGACGACGAGGTCGACGTCGTGGTCGTCGGCGTAGGCGGTGAGTTCTTTCGAGACGCTCCCGACCTCTACTGCCGTCTCAACAGTCGAGACGCCGGCCTCTCGAGCGCTCGTCGCCGCCGTCTCGACGGTCTCCTCGGCGGCCACCTCGAGCGCCTCGAGTAACTGGCCGGCAGCGACGTCGTAACTGGTCGCGCTCGCGTCGACGACGGAGACGACGTGGACCGTCGCGTCGTGTGTCGCTGCCAGTTCGACGCCGTGGGTGGCAGCCACTCGTGCGCACTCGCTGCCGTCGGTCGCGATGAGCACGTCCTCGTAGGGGTAGGGGATCGATGCCCCGGTGTCGTTGACCGTCAGCACGGGAACGTCGGCCATCCGGACGACCCGTTCGGCGACGCTGCCGAGGAAGAACCGCTGGAAGCCGCGACGACCGTGGGTCCCCATGACGAGCAGGTCGACGTCGTGTGCGCCGGCGTACTCGAGGATCGTCTCGTGTGGCGTGCCGCGTTCGACGGCGTCGACGACGGTGACGTCTCGCCGTTCCGCGCGGTCGACGGCGTCGGCGACGAACCGCGAGCCCCGCTGTTCGAATACCTCGAGTACCTCGGAGTCGCTCGCGACGGCCTCGTCGCGAGTCACGTCGGCGACGTACAGTGCGTGGATCGTCGCCTCACGGTCTGCGGCGTGGTCGATCGCGTGCTCGAGTGCGGCGGTCGCCCCGTCGCTCCCGTCGGTCGGAACCAGGATTCGTTCGGTCATGTCCGTCGGTTGACGGCGGGGGGACTTAGCTGCCCGTCCTTCGGAGAGCGCCGACTCGAGGCACCGATGGTACAGGAAAAGAATCGAACAATTCACATCTCTGGTATAAGATGACGAGGTATGACGGATCGTACCGATCGGCTACTCTCCATCCTCATCGTACTAGTGGCGCTACTGCTCGTAGCGCAGACGACCGTCGTGCCGCGAAATCAACTACTGGGGAAAATCGGAATCACTGTGGGGTCCATCACCATTGGGTACGCGCTCATCCAGATCTTGGACACCCTCTGATCCGGGATATCGATCACTCGAGTCCGATCTTGAGGTCGAGTACCGGCGTCCCGTCGAGCGCGTCGACGCCGCGAACGACCACCCGCGGCGGGTCGACGCGCTCGATGCGACACGGGCTGATCCCGATCGGATTCGGCCGCATCGGCGACCGGGTCGCGAACACGCCCCGGGTGCCGTCGCGAACCCGCAGCGTCTCCCTGTCCGCCCGGTCGGCGAACCAGACTACGGCGACGCGATCGCCCGCCGTCAATCCCTCGAGTCCGGGTGCATACTGGTCGTCCAGGACGATCTCGCCTCTCGCGTCAGATTCGATCCCCTGCCGGGGGGCGTCCTCGAGCGTCTCGAACGGCGTTCGTACGACCCCGATCGGTCGACACTCGATCGTCGTTTCCACGTCCGAAATCGCTCGTGCGTCGTCGCCTCGGTTCGATCGGTCCATTCCCGTCTCGAGGTGGACGGGACGCGGACATAGAGCCACCGGCGACCTGATGGCTAGTAGATACGACTGACCAACACGTTTCTACGGGTGAACGAGTGAGGTATCGTATGGCGTTGTGGCAGTCCCGTCGAACCTGGTACTACATCGGGCTGGTCGCTACGGCGACCGTCGTCCTCACGTTGACGTACAACTACGGGATGTCGGCGTGGGAAGGCCGCCCACAGCCGCTGTATCGTTCCCTGGAGATCGTCTTCCAGAGCTTTACGACCACCGGCTACGGGGAGGACTCGCCGTGGCAGTCCCCCCAGATGAACCTGCTCGTGATCGGGATACAACTCACCGGGATCGGCCTGATCCTCACGGCGGTGGACGTGTTCGCCGTTCCCTGGCTGCAGACCGCGCTCGCCCCGTCACCGCCGGAGCGGGTGTCGGGACTCGAGGATCACGTCGTCGTCTGTGAGTACACGTCGCGCGTGGAGGTGTTCGTCGCAGAACTCGAGTCACGAGACCGGGAGTACGTCATCGTCGAACCGGACCTGGACGTCGCGACCGAGTTACACGAGGAAGACTACCGGGTCGTCCACGGCGATCCCGAATCCGTGCAGGTACTCGAGCGTGCAGGCATCGGGACGGCGACGGCGGTCGTGGCGGACGCAGCCGACGACACGAACGCGAGCATCGTGCTGTCCGCGCGGGAGGCGAATCCCGACGTTCGGGTGGTGACGCTGATCGAAGACCGGGAACTGGCCGAGTATCACTGGATCGCGGGCGCGGACGAGGTGCTGTCGCCCCGCCAGCTCGTCGGCGAGAGCCTCGCAGCCCAGGTGCCGACGGCGGTGACGCCCGTGGTCGATGAAGGCGTCGAGATCGTCGACGACGTGGAACTCGTCGAACTCTCCGTCGAGCCGGGGAGCGAACTCTGCGAACGAGCCGTCGGCGAAGCGAGGCTCCGCGACCGCTTCGGCGTGGACGTCATCGGCGCGTGGTTCGACGGAGAGTTCCAGAGTCCGATCGATCCGGACGCCACGATCGACGCACGAACGCGGCTGCTGGTCGCCGGCGAGCCAGGGCAGATCGAGGCGCTACGCGAAGAAGCGTCGTCGACGATCCAGCAGCTGGCACCACAGCGAGTCCTGATCGCCGGGTACGGCGACTCCGGGACGGCAGCGGCGAACGCGTTCGCCGATCAGGGGACGGAAGTGACCGTCCTCGACCTCGAGGAGAAAGACGGCGTCGACGTCGTCGGCGACGCTCGCGATCCGGACGTGCTGTCCGAGGCGGGCCTCGAGAACGCGTCGGCGATCATCGTCACGACGGGCGACGACACGACCGCGATCTTCACGACGCTGATCGCGTGGGACCAGAATCCCGACCTCGAGATCATCGTCCGGGCGACCGAACCGGAGAACGTCCAGAAGCTCTACCGGGCGGGGGCGGATTACGTCCAGTCGCTGGCGACGGTCAGCGGCCGGATGATGGCGTCGACGGTGCTAGAAGACGAGGAGGTGCTGGCGTTCGGCCAGCAGATCGAGGTGACGAGGCTACCCGTGGACGGCCTGGCGGGCCGAACGCTCGTCGAGGCGGACGTGCGGGCAAAGACCGGCTGTACCGTCCTCGCCGTCGAGAGAGGTGGGGAGACGATCACCGAGTTCGACCCCGACTCGTTCCGACTCGAGTCCGACGACCACGTCGTCCTGGCCGGCACCGACGAGAGCGTCGCCGAGTTCGAGCGCCAGTACGCCTGACCGTCGTCGGGACGCCGCGCCACACAATTTTAAGAGCGTTGACTGTGTATTCCCGCCTGCGAACGATTCGCACGACGCGGTGACGGACGACCGAGCAGGTTCGCGTCGCCGACGCCGTGTGCGCTCTCGCCAGTTCCAGCTACCGAATTCATGACAGATCGTACACTCCACTTGCCCGTCGCAGCACAGCCGAGCGTCGACTCGCTCGTGAACCTCGCCGTCCTCGGCGAAGAGTACGGCTACGAACGCGCGTGGCTCCCCGAGACGTGGGGCCGCGACGCCGTCACCGTCCTGACCAGCATGGCCCACGAGACCGAGGAGATCGGTCTCGGGCCGAGCATCCTGAACATCTACTCCCGGTCGCCCGCGCTGCTGGCCCAGACCGCGACGACGTTACAGGAGGTCGCCGACGGCCGCATGCGCTTTGGCATCGGCCCCAGCGGCCCCGCCGTCATCGAGGGCTGGCACGGGGCCGACTTCGAGCGGCCGCTCCGGCGCACCCGCGAGTACCTCGAGATCATGCGCACGGTCATGGCGGGCGAGACGCTCAACTACGACGGCGACGTCTTCTCGCTGGCCGGCTTCCGTCTGCGCTGTGACCCCCCCGAGGAGCCCGTCCCGATCGACGCCGCTGGCATGGGCCCCAAGTCGGTCGAACTCGCCGGGCGCTTCGCCGACGGCTGGCACGCCATCGTCTTCACGCCCGACGGACTGCGAGAGCGCCTCGAGGACCTCGAGCGGGGGATCGAACTCGGCGACCGCGACCCCGAGGACGTCCGCACCACGCTGTCGATCACGGCGTGTGCACTCGAGGACGGCGAACGCGCCCGACGACTCGCCCGCCAGCACCTCGCGTTCTACGTCGGCGCGATGGGCACCTACTACCGGGAATCGCTCTCGAGACAGGGTTACGAACAGGAGGCAAACGAGATCGCGGCGGCGTGGGCGAGCGGCGACCAGGAGCGGGCGTGTTCGCTCATCTCGGACGACTTACTCGACGATCTCGGTGCCGTCGGCACGCCCGAGCACGCCCGCGAACAGCTGCGGAAGTTCGAGGAGATCGACGGCCTCGACGCCGTCGCCGTCAGCTTCCCCCGCGGTGCGACGACAGACGAACTCGAGTCGACGATCGAGGCGCTGGCACCCGACGTCTGATAGCAAGATCGACCGAGACCGCCGGAGTGACGACCCTCGAGTGCCACGCTCGAGGTGATGACCGCCGAACGCGTCGCCGTCGGGCAGGGCACGCCCGAGGGAACCAACAGCGCGTACGTACTTCCGGATCGAGGCGTCGTGATCGATCCGGGTCCGCCGACCGAATCCGCCTGGACCGACCTCCGCGAGGGACTCGAGCGCGTCGGACTCGCCCTCGAGTCGATCGATCACGTCCTCGTCACCCACTGGCACGCAGACCACGCCGGACTCGCGCCGCGGCTGGCCGAGACAGCAGACGCCACGCTCGCGATGGGCGACGACGACGCGGCGCTGATCGCCGACTACGCGGCCGAACGGGACCGACGGCTCCGCCGCGACGTGGCGACGATGCGACGCTGGGGGGTCCCCGACGACGCGGTCGACGTCGTGATCGCCGGCGACGAGCCGTCGCCGATGCCCGACGAGTTCCCGGTCGAACCGCTCGCCGACGGTGACGTCGTCGCGGGCCTCGAGGTCCTCGAGACGCCCGGGCACACGCTCGGCCACATCGCCTTCGTCGCCGCCGACGCGATCGCCGTCGGCGACGCCGTCCTCTCGACGTACACGCCGAACGTCGGCGGCAGCGACACCCGGACGACCGATCCACTCGCCGACTTCGACCGGACGCTCGAGTGTCTCGAGTCACGCCCGGAGACGCTCCTGCCGGGCCACGGGACGACCGTCGACCCCGACAGGATCGAGACGATCCGCTCACACCACCGGGAGCGAACCGACCGAGTGCTCGCGGCACTCGAGTCCAGGACGGCGGCGACGCCGTGGGACGTTGCCCGCGACCTGTTCGGCGACCTCGAGGGAATCCACGTCAAGTTCGGGGCCGGCGAGGCGGCGGCACACCTCGAGCGGCTCGAGCGAGCGGGGAGAATCGAGCGTGTCCGCGACGATCCGGTCACGTACGAACGCGAACGTCCGTGACCGACCCCGACTCGACGGCCGCTCGGACGAGACGGGTTAGGTGAGACGGGTTAGGTCTCCGGCGCGATCTCCTCGACCCGGCCCCGAGCGCCGGACTCGAGTTTCACGAGGATTCCCTCTGGGTGCGTGCGCTCGTCGGACAGGATCGCACCGATCTTGCCGACGATCCTGTCACCGTTCTCCTGTTCGACTTCGACGGCCATCCCGGTCACGAGTTCGTTTCTCGTCGGCAGGTCGGCAGACATACGGGCCGAACGACATCGACGGACCACTTATAGCTCGAGCGTCCAGCACCCTCGTACGGACTACTGTCAGTCATTTCCGGTGCAACCGCGACCGCCCTGCGGTTGCACCGGTAAATCGTTACAGCAGACCGTATCACTCGAGCGGCAGCGCCGCCGCGTCGATCCCGTCTCGCCGGCCGTCGAGAACGGCAAAGCGCTCGTCGCGGCGGCACTCGAGCCAGTAGAGCAGGCGCTCTGCCCACTCGAGTTTCTGCGCTTTCATCGCGTCGACCGACGGGTCGTCGAAGTCCCAGCCGACGAACGCGAGACGGGCGGCCCCGAGGTGGTCGGCGAGGAAGGCGGCGCGGTCGCCGTCGGTGAAGCCGCCGAAGTTCCGGACCGGCCCACGGGGCTCGGCCTGCGTCGTCGGCAGGACGAACTCGTCGACGCAGTCGGGGACGACCGCACGGACTGCCGGGACGTTGTCTCCGTGTGCGTGGACGGCGACCGGCGTCCCCGTCTCCGTGAGCCGGTGAACCGTCCCCGGGTTCTTGTCCAGGTCCGTCACCATGCAGTCGACGCTCACGTCGTGGCGCTCGAGGACGTCGACCGCCGTCGAGGCGGCGACGACGACGTCGGCCTCGCGAGCGCGCTCGAGGGCGGCCCCGGACTCGAGTGAGGGTCCCGCGCCGGCGACGGCGACAGTCGCTCCCCGGATCGACGAGAGCGTCTCGAGGTCGAACGCTGTCGTCTGCGAGGCGAGGACGTCCCGCGCGCGTTCGTCCGCCGTGCGATCGAACCCGAACGACTCGAGGATCGTCTCGTATACCGGTTCCCACTCGTCGAACTGCATTCAGCTCCCTCCGTCGAGCGTCATGGTCGTCACTGTCGAGTTCGACGTCACAATAATTCCGTGTTGTGGGCCGGGGGACGCCTCCAAAGTACCCCTACCCGGGAGGCCGCCCGGCTTCCACACCCCTGTTTCGAATCCTCCGGCATAAGCTTTCTCTTACCGGGTGCGTCGTTCGAGTTCGTCCTCGATCACCGACAGCCGGCCGTCTTCGTCCCGAATTCCGGCTGCCACGCGCTCGATTGCCGCCGTCGATCCGACCAGCAGCGACCGACCGCTCGCGAGATCGATCCACACCGCGCCGCTCTCGCCTGCGACGCGCTCGAGGACGCCTCGCTCGTCTGCGGTCAGGCCGTCGATCTCGAAGGCGTGGTGGACCCAGTCGGCCGCCAGTTCGGGATCGACGTCCCGCTCGGCGAGGTGTGCGTGCAGCTCCCTCGTCGACCCAACGTCCAGCCGCGAGACCGTGACGTCGTCTCGAGTCGTCGTGGACTGCTCGGAAAACGCCGCTCCGATCAGGGCCGCGTCCCGCGTCTCGGCGACGTCGTGAGTGCGAATCACGTGTGCGCCACGCTCGACGGCCATCGACGTGGCCGCCAGGCTGACCGGCAGGCGCTCGTCGGTCTCGCGGTCGGCGATCTCGCCGAGGAAGTTCTTCCGGTTGATCGAGACCAGCATCGGCTTGCCGAGCGCGCGAAACTCCCGCAGGCGACGGAACGTCTCGCGGTCGTCCGCGAGCGTCTGTGCCTCGCTCCAGCCGCCGAAGGCGGGATCGACGATCGTCTTCTCCGTGAGGCCGTTCTGTTTCAGCGCCTCGTAAACCATGTCGACGTAGTCGGCCTCGCGTACCCACTCCTCGCTCTTGCATTCGGCCCAGTCGGTCTCCTCGATCGCGCCCGGTCGTTCGAGGTCCGGCGGGCTGGCCATCTTGACGACGGCTGCGTCGTGCTCGTCACAAACGGTCGGCATCTCAGGGTCGGCGAAGCCACAGACGTCGTTGACCATATCGAATCCCTGCGAGAGCGCCTCGTCTGCGACGGCGGCGTAGCGCGTCTCGATCGAGAAGACCGCGTCGCCGGAGACGCTCTCGAGCGTCTCGATGGCGACGTGGAGGCGCTCGAGTTCCTGCTGGGCGGTGAGAACCTCGAAGCGTTTGTTCGCCGACTCGAGTCCCACGTCGACGACGTCGGCTCCCTGGTCGATCAACTGTTCGTCGACGTAGCGGGCGGCCTCGCCGGGATCGTCGTAGACGCTCGGGTCGTACGGCGACTCCTCGCTGACGTTCAACACGCCCATGATCCGGGGCGGGTACTGGTCGCCGATCCCGAGCCCGGCCGCGTCGACGCTGTCCATACGCCCGAGTGGGGAGGCGAGATAAAAAGACGACGCGGTTCCGGCGAACTGGGCACTGGCGGCGGCCAGCGGACGACCAGACCGTGAACAGGCTCTTTTTGTCCGCTCGGTCGAAACACACGGACATGGCCAAAGTCAGCATCGGCATGCTCGGCTGGCGTTTCGACGAGGACGACATCCTCGACGAGAACGGCGAGTTCCTCCCGCTCGACGAGATGCCGGAGGACGCCCGCGAGCGGATGATCCGGCTGGACACGATCTACAACGCGCCCTGTAACGCCTGCTGGTTGATCCACGGTGACGAGAACCTAGACGAGTGTAACACTGCCCGGTACGTCTACGGCGAGCCCCTCTCGGAGGTCATCCTCTGTGAGGAACACGAACCCGACTTCGTCTACTGGTTCCGCGAGGACGGCGGCTCGGCGTACCGCGGCACCGAGGAGTTCGAAGACCAGTTCTACGAGTGGTTCCTCGAGGGCAATCGCGCACCCGAGGGATACGAGGGCATGGAGTACGTCTCGACCGACCCAGACGATCTCCCGGAGCCGCCGGAACCCGACCCGGACGAACACGGCGACCTGATGGGTGGCGACGTCTCCGATCGCGTCGGTCTCACGGACGAGGAGATCGCAGAGAGCGGCGTCGACTTCGGTTCGGAGTACCCCAGCGACGAATGAGTGACGGCCGACCGGAAGACGGTGCGTCCACCCGTCGCGATCCGCCCGCCGTCGCCATCGTCGACGCACAGACGCCCGGGAACGTCGGCACCATCGCCCGGGCGATGAAGAACTTCGGGTTCGACGACCTCCTGCTCGTCGACCCGCCGGAACTCGACCCCGACGGCGAGGCCTACGGCTTCGCGGGTCACGCCCGCGAGGACGTCCTCCCGAACGCCCAGCAGGTCACGTTCGACCACCTCGTCGAGAACTACCACACGATCGGCTGTACCGCCGTGACGGGCGAGGACGACCGCAGCCACGTCCGCTTCCCGTTCTCGACGCCCGCCGATCTCGCCGACCGCCTCCCAACGGTCGACGCTCCTACCGCGCTCGTCTTCGGCCGCGAGCGCGTCGGCCTCACCAACGAGGAACTCGCCCGGATCGACGAGATCTGCTCGATCCCGGCCAGCGCCGAGTATCCCGTCCTCAACCTCGGCCAGGCCGCGACGATCGTCCTCTACGAACTCCGTGATCTCGCGCTCGCCGAAACCCAGTTGCCGGACGTCGAGCGCGTTCGCGCCCCCGAACCGATGGTCGAGCGCCTGTACGACGAGTGGGCCGCCCTGCTCGCGGAGATCAACCACCCCGTGGAGAAACGCGAGAAGACGATGCGGATGATCCGCCGCGTGTACGGTCGCGCGGACCCGACCGAGCGAGAGATCAACACGTTCCTCGGACTATTACGCCGGGCGACTGAACGGCCGGACCTCGAGGAGCGGTGATCTCATACTGCCGGACGTAAGTCGTGAAAGATTCTCGCCGTCCCGGGGTGGCGAGAATCTTCACACAGTTACGTCCGATAGTATCAGATCGGCCCGAGCGAGAGCACGACCGGGACGGCCACGACGACAATCGCCTGTCGGAACGTCACGCCTCGAGCGACGGCAACTGCGTGTGCCCACAGGTAGCCCGACCAGAGCGTACAGAGGATCGAGAAGCCGTTCGCCACCACGAACGCCAGGCCGGGATCCGGCGGCAGCGCGTAGATCCGGGCGGGGAGCGTGACCCCGACGCTCCAGAGTTCCGTCGGCGTCGCTGGGAACGCGACCAGCAGGAGCGCCAGTACGACGACGTTGCCGAACAGCAGAGGGACGAACCCCCAGGCGACCAGCGCCGCAGTCCGGCCGAACCCGCGCTCGCTCGCGACCGGCCATGACAGCACGTGAAAAATCGCCGTATACACGAGCCAGAAGAACGCAGGACCGACGATCAGGGTCGCGAGTATGATCCCAAAGAGGCCCGGAAGGGATACTTCCCAACCCGCCGTCGCGTACCGGATCGGCGGAAACGCGCCGAGGACCTCCTCGTCGGGAATCATCGGCGACCGCAACAGCGACTGAACCGGCGGGAACACCCCGAGACACAGCACGCCGATCGCTGCGGGCACGCTGGCCGACCGCGACAGCGAGGGTGACGCGGTCTCGAAAAACCTGGCGGGATCGGCGAGGAGACGCTGCAAGCGACCGTCCATACCAGTCGTGTCGTCGGCCCGACTATTCAGCGTTTTCGGCCGACGGCGGCCCCGGTTTCCCCACAGTTTCTGGGCCAGAAACCGTGCATCCGATTCTATTTAAATAGGTCACGTCGGTCCACGTGGAATGACGGCGATCGAAACGCACGACCTGACGAAACGCTACGGCGACGTCGTCGCGCTCGACGGCATCGATCTATCGATACGCGAGGGAGAAGTGTTCGGCTTTCTCGGGCCGAACGGGGCCGGCAAGACGACGACCATCGACCTGCTGCTAGACTTCATCAGACCGACCGCCGGCTCCGCGACCGTTCTGGGATACGACGCGCAGGTGGAGGCGGACGCGGTCCGCGAGCGAGTCGGCGTCCTTCCGGACGGCTTCGACCTCTGGGAACGGTCGTCCGGCTACCGCCATCTGGAGTTCGCGATCGAATCGAAAGGCGGCGACGAGGACCCCGACGGCCTGCTCGAGCGGGTCGGCCTCGAGCAGGAGGACGCACGACGCCACGTCGGCGACTACTCGAAGGGGATGAAACAGCGGCTCGCGATGGCGATGACCCTGGTCGGCGATCCCGACCTGCTGATCCTCGACGAACCCTCCACTGGGCTCGATCCCCACGGCATCCGAACGATGCAGGAGCTGGTACGAGAGCGGGCCGCCGACGGGACGACCGTCTTTTTCTCCTCGCACATCCTCAGCCAGGTGTCGGCGGTCTGTGACCGCGTCGGCATCCTCGACGAGGGCGAGCTCGTGACGGTCGACACCATCGAGGGACTTCGGGAGACCGCAGGCGCGGGCTCGCGACTCGTCGTCCGCGTCGCCGACGAACCGACGGTCGACCTCGAGGGGATCGAAGGCGTAACCGACGTCGCCTTCGGGGACGGGTCGGTGACGGCGACCTACGTCGAGCCAGCGGCGAAGGCGACCGTCGTCCACCGACTCGTCGAGAACGGCGTCGACGTGCTCGACTTCGAGATTCGTGAACCGACGCTCGAGGATCTCTTCGAGGCGTACACGAACGGCGATCTGAAGGCGACCGACGGCCAGGCCACGAAAGCGAGTCCGTCGGCGACGACCGCGGGGTCGGCCGACGTTGCGAGCGTGGAGGTGGATCGATGAGTTACCGACTCGTCGCGCGCAAGGACTTCGAGGACGTCGTCCGCTCGAAGATGCTCTGGTCGATCCTTGGCGTGTTCGTGTTGCTGATGGCGATCATCTCCTTTGGCATCGGCACGAACGACCTCGGCGACGCGACGTGGGTCGAGATCCTCGGACTGTTCAACTCGCTCGGCGCCCAACTGCTGATCCCGGTCACGGCCCTGATCTTCGGCTACATGGCCATCGCCGGGGAGCGCCAGTCCGGGAGTCTCCGGATCCTGTTCGGCCTCTCGCACGACCGCCGCGACGTCGTCTTCGGCAAGTTCTGTAGCCGCGTCGCCATCATGGTGGTCGCCGCGGTCTTGCTCTGTCTCGTGACCCTCGGGGTGGCGCTCGCGTTGTTCGGCGTTCCCGACGTCGGGACCTTTCTCGCGTTTGCCGGATTGACGGTGCTGCTCGCGGCTTCCTTTACCGGGATCGCGGTCGGCATCTCGTCGCTGACCGGGAACCGCGCGAAGGCCATGGGCGGAGCGATCGGCAGCTACGTCGTGTTCGTGCTGCTGTGGCATCCGTTCGTCGCCGCCGTCCACTACCTGAGCGCCGGCGAACTCGTGGGCTACGATGCGCCGAGTTGGTACTTCCTGCTGTTACGGCTGAACCCGCTCGTGGCGTACCGGGACGCGCTGGGGCTGCTGACCGACCAGTACCTCTGGCCGATAATCGGCTGGTCGACCATCGTCGAGGACGTCTCCATGGAGCAGGCGTCGGGAGACGCCCTGTTGCTCACCAATCGACTGAGCGGCGACCTCCCGTTTTACCTGACCGAGTGGGGAAGCGTCGTCGTCCTGCTTGCGTGGCTGGTCGTTCCCGTCGCCGTCGGCTACTGGCACTTCTCGCGTGCCGACCTCAACTGATATACTACCGGACAACAGTCAGTGAATATCGATTGCACTCGAACGGCCGGCGCCGCCGGCGACGAGCCACCAGGCGCGATCGAGTACGTGCTGACCGGTGTTCGATCGTACGAACGTCGCCGACTGTTCACGCTCGAGGTCGTCCCCAGGCGATCAGGCGCGCTTCTGGATCTCCTCGCGCAGCAGTCGGCTCACGAGATCGCCGTCGGCCTTCCCGCGAAGCGCGCCCATGCACTCGCCCATGAGTCCGGAGAACGCCTGCATTCCTTCCTCTTCGACCTGTTTTTCGTTGCGTTCGACGACCTCGAGGATGGCCTCGCGAACCTCGTCTTCGGAGACGCCACCCAGGTCCTCGCGCTCGACCGCCTCTTCGGCGGTGAGCGAGGGCTCGTCGGCGAGCGCGGAGAGCAGGTCGCCGACGGCCTCTTTCGGAACCTCACCGTCGTCGACGAGTCGCAGGCTCTCCTCGAGGTGGTCGTCGGTGAGGTTCGCGACCGGGACGTCGTCGCGACGGAGTTCGGTGAGCGTGGACTCGAGGGTGGTCGCCGCGAGCGTCGGGTCGACGCCGTCAGACGAATCCGACGAGCCTCCGCTCGCGTCGCTCGCGGAGACGCCGCCGTCGACGACCGACTCGAAAAGCGGCATGTACTCGCCGTAGGCGACCTGCTCGGCGAGGCCGGCGTCGAGGTCGTACTCCGCCTGGTAGCGGTCGACCTTCTCGGTCAGCAGTTCGGGTTCGGGTACCGTGCTCGGGTCGGGTTCGACCGGCGGGACGTCCGTCTCGGGGTACATCCGCGCCGCACCCGGCAGCGGGCGCAGGTAGCGGGTCGTCCCGTCGTCGTTCGCGCCGCGGGTCTCCTCGGGGACGCCCTCGAGTGCGCTTTCGGCCCGCTCGGCGACGGCCTCGATGGCGCTTTCGGCGACCTCGGTTGCGGCGGCGACGATCGCGACGGCGTCTTTGGAGCCCGCGCCGACGGCCTCACGGAGGGCGGCGACTTCCGCCTCGGTGACGCCGTAGGCCGGAAGTTCGTCGGTGTGGAAGATACCGCCCGCACCGTGGCGTTTGGCGTGATCGGAAAACTCCGTACCGAGCCGGCGGTCGGGGGCGATCTCGCGGCCGACGAGGCCGTCGAAGCCGTACAGCGGGACGGCCGTGACCGAGCCGCCCGAGTCGAGTGCGCCGCGGATCACGCCGCTGTCGGTGTCCTCGAAGACCTCGGTCACGTCTACGGTGTCGCCGACGCTCGCGTCGCGAGCCTCGAGTTCGTCGGCGATCTCGACGAGTTCGGCCTGCCTGCCGACCTCGGTGCGAACGATGTCGTCGATGTCGTCCAGGCTCTGGACGCCTTTGATCTCGACGCGGGCTCCCTCGGCGATCGAGACGTTGACGTCCTGGCGGATGGTGCCGAGCCCGCGTTTTACACGCCCCGTCGAGCGCAGCAACATCCCGATCCGTTCTGCGGCCTCGAGCGCCTGCTCGGGCGTCGAGATGTCGGGGCTCGTGCCGATCTCGACGAGCGGAATGCCGAGTCGGTCCAGACTGTAGACGACGCCGTCGTCGGTCTCCTCGACCCGCTGGGCGCTCTCCTCCTCGAGCATGAGGTCCTCGATTCCCACGGCCCCCTCGCTCGTCTCGATCTCGCCGTCGACGGCGATCAGCGTCGACCGCTGGAAGCCCGACGTGTTCGAGCCGTCGACGACGATCTTGCGCATCACGTGGGCCTGGTCGATCGGCTGCATGTCCATCAGCTGGGCGATCTCGAGGGCCGTCTCGAGCGCCTCGTCGTCGAGACGGTGCGGCGGCTCGTCGTCTTCCTCGACGAGGCAGGTCGTGTCGTACGCGAGGTACTCGAACTCGCGGTCGACCCTGCTCTCTTCTAGGGCGGCCTCGTCGATCTCGCCCAGTTCGCTCCGGGTGGGGTGGAGGTAACGAGTGAACCGACGCGTCGACTCCTCGGGGTCGCGCAACTCGGTCGGACAGTTACAGAACAGCTTCGCCGCCGTGTCGAGTTGCTGGTGGATCTCCAGCCCGGCGACGAGTCCGAGCTCGTCGTAGTCGTACTCGGTCATTGGCGAGCACTCGGAGGCCGAGGGGTAAAAAACCGTCCAGTCTCGAGCGCTCCCGGCGACTCGAGTTGGTCGCGTGGCATCCGGCGTCGACTCGAGCGGTACCGGTGCGGGCGACGCTAGTAGTCGCCCCCGTGGTCGTCAGAGTCGTGGTCGTCGGAGTTGTGGTCGTCGGAGTTGTGGTCGTCGGAGTCGTGGTTGTCCGAATCGTGATCGCCGTTGGAGTCGTCTCCGTCGTCGGAATCGTCTCCGTCGTCGGAGTCGTCCCCGTCGTCGGAGTCGTCCCCGTCAGCCGAGAGATCGAATCCCCCGTTCGTCTCGACGTCGCCGCGCATCGAGTCGGGGTGGAACGAACAGTAGTACTCGGCCATCTCGTCGCTCGCGTCGACGGTCGTCGACACGGCCTCTCCCGCGTCCTCGCTCGAGTCGGACGCGGCCAGTTCCTCGCCGTCTTCGGTCTCGACGACCAGTTCGTGCTCGAGTCCGTCGAGGTTGATCCAGACGATTTCGTACTGCTGGCCGTCTTCGAGTTCCATCGTCGGATTCTCCTCGCCCTCGATCTCCTCGGGTGCGACGCCGAGCCAGTACTCCTGTTTGCCGCCGAGGACGATCGGCAGGCGGTCGTCTTCGTCTTCCCCGTCGTCCGTTTCGGTTTCGTTGTCGTCGTCCTGTGCTGCCGTGGTTCCCGCCAGTCCAGTCACTGCCGCTGTCGCACCCAGCAGTCGAAGGACGGTTCGTCGATCAGCCATGTGTCTCACGGTCGGTCTGTGGAAAGTAGGGGGCAAAAACGAGTGACACCGTTCCACGTCGATAGAAGGGTATTACCACTGAACAGAGTACGGACCGACGTGGGAAGTGCAGCGTTTCGGAATCGGTGGCGTCGACGGTCTGGCCGGGCACGACCGATCGATCGGCGCGTCGAGGAAGCGACCCGTCCTCGAGCATGGGACGGAAACGTCACGTTGGGCCGGACGTGGATTCGCCCGTCGACGAGCCGTCGACCTCGTCGTCGAACCACCCGTCGAGCGTTCGCCGCCGTCTGCGAACTCGCAGTCGTTCCTGGAGGCGGTCCGCCAGCAGTTGCTGCAACTCGAGCGCGCGGTCCGCGTCGACGTCGATCGCCGTCGCCGGCCGGCCGAAAAACGAGGCCGAACTCGCGGTGTCGGCGGTGACGCTCGCCAGTCGCCGTCGACGCTGGAAGATCGTCTGGTGGTAGACGGCGGTCTGGACCCGGTAGTAGGGGACGACCTTCGTCGTCCGCCGCCAGAACCCCGTTCGCGTGAGGAAGTACCGCTCGCCGGCGCGGTAGCCTCGGCTGCGCCACTTGAGGTGGGCGGCCGGCGGAACGAGAACCAGCAACGCGGCGACGGCGTGCCAGTCCTCGACGACCGCCGTGTAGGTCGCGAGGACGTAGCCCACGGCCATGATCGCACAGAGGGCCGCGACGTACCGCACCGCGTACCGTTCGCGCGCTCGAGACGGCGGCCGCTCGAGGTCGGTCGAGCCGAACGGTTCGATCGAGCGGGCGAGCGCGTCGACGCGACTGCGCTCGGCGAGCGGGATCGCCGACTCGGCACCGCGAGAGCCCGACTGTCCCGGCGCGTAACCGGCCGTCTCGACGGCCAGCGAGCCGTAGCCGAACCAGCGGGCCGGCACCGACTCCTTGATCGTCAGCGTCTGGACCTTCTCGAGCGGGATCGTCCCGCTGTAGCGCTGGAGCAGGCCGCGCTCGTAGTGGAGTTCGTCGCCGACGCGCGTGAGCCGGAACCCGTAGTAGCGGTTGAACGTCAACGCGGCGCTCAGGACCCACGCCGCGAGCAAGAACAGCAAGAGTGCCCAGCCGATCGCGATCAGCCCCGACCCCGGGAGGTCGCTCTCGAGGCCGTCGGCCGGGACGAACGTCGCGGGGTCGAACCCGCTGGCAAACGAGAGGGCGATGCCGCCGAGGATGCTCGCCCCGGGGTCGATCGTGAACACGCTCAAGATTGCGAGTTCGTCCGGTCGGATCGCAAACAGGAGGTCTTCGGTTTCGCCGGCGTCCTCGCGTTCGCGCTCTGTTTCTGGCCGCTCCTCGCTCGCCCCCTCACGGAGCCGTCGTCGCAGCCGTCGCGCCTCGGCTTCGTCGACGTACCGCAGGGTGACTTCCGTCTGTCCGCCGCCCGCGGTCTCGACGTGGACGGCGGCGATGCCAAGCGCCCGCTGGACGACGTTCTGTCTGACGTCGACGTTCTGGACCCGGCGGAGGGGAACCTCGCGGGCGCGCCTCGAGAGGACGCCGGAGGCGACGTCGAACGTGTTCGCGGTGAGTTCGTACTCGAATCGCTGGTAGTAGGCCAGTTCGTAGACGACGCCGACGACGATTCCGAACAGTACCATCGAGCCGATCACGAGGACGTTCCCGGGGCCGCCGGGCGAGGCGACGACGCCGAGGAAGAAAAAGAGCGTCCCCGTACTCAGGCTTCGCGAGAGCGAGCGAACCGGAACGGAGGCCGGGTGGAGTTTCGTCATACCGCGTCCTCACCGCCGCTCTCGATGGCGAGTCGTCGCAACTGTTCGCGCAGGTCCTCCGCCCGAGCCGGCGTCAATCCGGGGATCGCCACGTCGGCGCTGCGCGATCCGGCCGTGTAGACGACCACCGTCGCCAGACCGACCGCTCGCTCGAGCGGCGAGCGCCGCGAGTCGACGTGCTGGACGCGCACGAACGGAACGACGGTCTTGATGCGGGTAAAGACGCCCCGTTCGATGTAGAGGGTGTCGTCCCGAATTTCGAACCGCCAGACGCGGTAGCGCAGCCACGCGACGACGGTTCGACCGACCGCCAGAACGATCGCCAGTACGACGGTGCCCCAGAGAAGCAGCGAGTGGAAGTCGGCGAGGAGGGTCGTCGTCTGCAAGTAGAGCGCAGCACCGACGACAACCCCGCCAAAGACCGCGGTCCGGACGAGTGCCGCGACGACCCAGAGAACGCGGATCCGCGGATCGAGCCGTTCCATGTCTCTCGAGACGACAGGATCGCGAATAAAAGATCGGAAAGGGGAACTACCCCGTCGGCCTGCGCTCGAGTTCACCCGCCGCCAGTCGCTGGCCGACCTCGAGACGGCCGACACTCGAGGGCGGCGAGACAGCCGCTCCAGACGAACGCGAACGCGACGAAATCGCAGACGGCCACAGAAGTCAGTGCTGTGCTGCCCGTACGTCAGCGACGTTGATCAAATCCTCCTGGAGCCCCTCGCCGTCGCAGTCCTCGTTGGGACACTCGTAGTGCCACCCGTCTTGCGTGGCCTCTCGTTCTCGGAATCGGTCTCCACAGATCTGACAGAAGAGCTGTCCTTCCGCACAGGTGTCTCGGTGCAACTCGAGTGCGAGCTCCGTCTGGAACGACTGGTTGCAGTTGCGACAGGTGTGCATATTTCGTCTGACGCGAGCATCCCTAAAAACTGCTTGGGTTCTTTTATTCCGTCGGAAATGACGTAATACGGCTCCACTCCGCCGATTTAGGGATCGTCGGTCGACAAAAAAGAACTATCGACATTGCTTGTTACTCGAGTTCGAGTACTCCATCATCTGCCACGTTCGGACGGGGCCACTCACCACGAGATAGACTCGCACGATCGAAAGCAGGCGACGTGATCGAGTGCCGACTCGAGTCGGGGTCGCTGGAAACGGTGCCGTCACTCCAGGCGCCGTTCCCACTCGGCAGCGGACATCGATTCGCCGGTGACGCCGCCTGGCCCCTGTGCGAGCAAGGACGTGGCAGCGTCGTTCATCACGTCGGGGTCGAGAATCTCCGCCCGTTCCGCGTCGGGCAGGTGGTTCCAGAAGCGGGTCTCGACGCGTCCGCCGGGATCGGCCGCGTTGACGGTGATGCCGTACTCCTCGAGTTCGGCGGCCTGCGTCCGGGTCATCCCTTCCAGAGCCCACTTCGAGGCGACGTACGGCCCCCACCGTGCTGCGCCCCGACGACCCAGTCCCGACGAGACGTTGACGACGTTGCCGCGCCCGCCGTCGATCATCTCGAGGACAGCGTACTTCGAGAACAGGAAGACGCCGGTCACGTTCACGTCCAGAATCTGCCGGAAGTCCGTGACGTCGACCTCGTGCAGGGCGCGGCGTTCGTCGTACATGGTCAACAGCCCGATGCCGGCGTTGTTCACGAGGCCGGTCACCGTTCCGTACTCGTCGACCGTCGCGTCGACGACGGCACGCACCGCGCGCTCGTCGGTGACGTCAGCGGGTGCGACGAGCGTCTCGCCGTCCGCGTCGGCAGCGACCGCCTCGAGATCGGCCTCGCTGCGGGCGGTCAGCACGACGTTTGCCCCCTCTCGAGCGAACCGTTTCGCCATCGACGCGCCGAGTCCCCGGCTCGCGCCGGTGACGATGACCGTCTCTTCGTCGAGCGTCGTCATGTGCGGGGATACCGCTGCGGGAGCCAAAAGGTCACTGTTCCGGCGGGTCGACCACGCCGTCTCGAGGTCGCTGGCGACGGCGTACGGCTCGGTCAGTGGGGCAGTTCGCGAGGGGGTCGCGTCAAAAGGTAGGCGATTTTTGGGAGCTGACGGATCAACCTAGCTGGAACTCGCGTGGCGGACTTCAGTCGTCCTGGCCGAGAATGCCGCGCTCGGTCATCTTTGCGGGGTCGAGCACCTCGTCGGCTTCCTCCTCGTCCAGGTAGCCCTTCTCTAAGACGACCTCGCGGACGGTCTTGTCCTCCTTGAGGGCGGTCTTTGCGACGTCGCTGGCCTTGTCGTAGCCGATGTGGACGTTCAGCGAGGTGGCCATCGCCATCGACTCCTCGACGCGCTCGGCGCAGTACTCCTCGTTCGCCTCGAGTTTCGCGACGAACCGGTCGGCGAAGACCTCACTCGAGTTGGCGATCAGTTCGGCCGACTCGAGGAAGTTGTGCGCGAGGACGGGCTTGTAGAGGTTGAGATCGATCTGGCCCTCGGCAGCGCCGGCGGAGACGGCCGCGTCGTTGCCCACGACTTGCTTGTGGACCTGGTTGACGGCCTCGGCGACGACGGGGTTGATCTTGCCGGGCATGATCGAGGAGCCGGGCTGGTTCTCGGGCTGTTCTATCTCGCCCAGGCCGTTGCGCGGGCCGGAGGCGAGCAGTCGAAGATCGTTGGCGATCTTGTTCAGCGACCCGGCGACGACCCGCAGCGCGCCGTGGGCCTCGCTCATCGCGTCGTGGGCGGCCTGAGCCTCGAAGTGGTTGTCGGCTTCGCGGAACTGGACGCCGGTCTCTTTGGTGATGTACTCCGCGGCGCGGCCGGGGAACTCGGGGTGGGTGTTCAGACCGGTCCCAGTCGCCGTCCCGCCCAGCGCGAGTTCCGCGAGGTGTTCGCGGACCTTGTCGACGCGGGCCAGCCCCTTCTCGACCTGGGTGCGGTAGCCGCCGAACTCCTGGCCGAGCGTGACTGGCGTCGCGTCCTGAAGGTGCGTGCGGCCAGTCTTGACGACGTCGGCGAACTCGTCTTCTTTCTCCTCGAGCGCCTTGCGCAGCGTCTCGAGTGCGGGGATGACGTCTTTCTCGACGGCCTCGAGGGCGGCGACGTGCATCGCCGTCGGGATCACGTCGTTGGACGACTGGCCGTAGTTGACGTGGTCGTTGGGGTGGACGACGCGGTCGCCGATCTCCGCGCCCATGATCTCGGCGGCGCGGTTGGCGATGACCTCGTTGGCGTTCATGTTCGACGACGTGCCAGAGCCGGTCTGGAAGACGTCGACGGGGAACTGGTCGTCGTGTTCGCCCGCGATGACCTCGTCTGCGGCCTCGATGATCGCCTCGGCGACCTCCTCGTCGACCAGTCCGAGGTCGCGGTTGGCCTGTGCCGCCCCCTTCTTGACGACGCCGAGTGCGCGCACGAACCGGCGGCCAAACGTGATCCCCGAGATGGGGAAGTTCTGCACCGCACGCTGGGTCTGTGCGCCCCAGTAGGCGTCCGCAGGCACCTGCATCTCGCCTAGACTGTCCTCCTCGATTCGGTATTCGTCTCCGTCTGCCATACGCGAGGGGTCACGCCCGGTCAGGTAAAAGCCACCGAAACCCCGCCGTCGTCCGAACTCGTGCGATCGCGCAACGCCGACTGCAGCCGCTCGCGTGATGCGTCGTGGATCTCGCGGGCGACCTCGAGGTCGACGTCGTAGATCGTCGGATCCGACCGGGCGAACGTCCGCGAACTCGCGGTGTCGACGACCAGCGATGCGAGGCCGAGCCGTCGCTGGAAGATCGATCGTCGGGTCGAGATCGTCTGGATCCGGTAGTATGGTACCACGGTCGTCCGCCGTCGCCAGAAGCCAGCCCGGATCGCGACGTGCTCGTCGGCGACGGCGTAGCCGAGGTTCACCCACCGGAGGTGTGCAGCGGGCGGGACGGCGAGGAAGACGACGGCGGCGAGGTACCACCGCTCGATCGGCGTCACGAGCGAGACGACGAACGCAGCAGCGACGACGACGCCGGCGACGATCGCGTATCGTCCGAGGTACCGCCGCCGGGCGACCGCCGTCGGCCGCTCGAACGTCGGTTTCTCGAGACCGGAAAACCGTTCGGCAAACCGGTAGATCCGTCTCGCTCGAGCGAGCGGCACGGCCGACTGGCTGCCGCTGCCGCTGTCGGGCCCGTATCCCGCCGTCTCGACCCACAGTCCCGCGTAGCCGATCGCGCGCTGGAGTGGGTTGTCGGTGATCGTCACCGTCTGGACTTTCTCGAGCGGGATCGAGCCGCTGTAGTTCTGCAGCAGGCCGCGCTCGTAGACGAGGTCCTCACCCGCGCGGCCGAGTCGGAACCCGTAGTAGGCGAAGAACGTGTAGACGGCACCCAGCAGGTAGGTGGCGACTACCCCCTGGGCGAACGACACCGCACTCAGGATCGCGTAACTTCGGATCGAGCCCGACTCGAGCGTCGCCGGTCCGCCGAACGGCTGTGCGGTCGCGACGAGCGCGTCGAGGATCGGTCCGCTCGCGAAGAAAGCGAGAAAGAGAACGCCCGCCGCGGCGGCGGGACGGACCGACGCGAGCGAGTACAGGAGCAGTTCTCGCGGTGCCAGCTCGAACAGCAGCGTCGGACGGTGTGCGGTCGGTTCGGCGTCGCCAGTCGTCTGCTCGGCTGCCGTCTCGTCCACGACCGCTCCCGCGGGCTGGTCGTCACCGGCCGCCGTGCTCGAGGCTCGCCGGCTGGCCGCCGATTCGGCGGTCCGCTGGCGGATCGACCGCTGGAGACGCTTCGCCTCGGATTCGCCGACGAAGTCCAGCACCGCTTCGGTATCGCCACCGCCGGCCGTCTCGACGTTGACGACGGCGATCCCGAGCAGTCGGTAGACGACGCCCTGCTCGACGTCGACGTTCTGGATCCGACGGTAGGGAATCTCTCGAGTCCGTCGCGAGAGGACGCCCGAGGCCACGTCGAACGTATCCGCGGTGAGTTCGTACGCAAACCGGTAGTAGTACGCGACGCCGTAGGCGGAACCGAGGACGAACCCGACCGGTGCGAGAACGAGCGCCCAGCCGACGTCGACGAACTCGAAGACGCTCGCGAGGGTGCTGACGAAAAACGGAACCGAGAGCCCGATACCCCCACGCTGGAGGGCGTTCGTCACGGCGCTCAGTGGGTGAAGACGGTTCATACGGCGTCCTCGGTCTCGCTTTCGACTGCGAGTTCGCGGAGCGTATCCTGCAGCGCACGCGCACGGTTCGGCGTCAGCCCCGGTACGCGGACGTCGGCGTTTCGCGAGCCCGCCGTGTAGACGACGACGCTCGAGAGCCCGAGCGCCCGCTCTATGGGTCCAAATCGCGTGTCGACGTGCTGGACGCGGACGAACGGGACCGACGTCTCGACGAACGTGATCACGCCCCGCTCGAGGTAGAGGGCGTCGTCCTGGAGTTCGAATCGCCACTGCCGGTAGCGGCGGACGGCGTAGGCGACGCCGAGAACCAGCCCGATCGCGACCGCCCCGACGGGGACGGCCGTCGGCAGCGCGTACAACTGGCTGTCGATCGCCGCGAGCACCACGCCGAGCGCGACCGCGCCGAGGGCTGCTCGACCGATCCAGAGCAGTCGAATGCGGGGGTGGAGGGTCTCCATACGGGACTCGTATCAGCAATTATGGATAAAGACCCTGCTTCCGATCGTCGTCCCGCATCGAACCGGGACGCGACGGCGACGACCAAAGCACTATGCCGACCGCCCGACAGGAACCGGCATGGAGATCGTCGAGAACACGCTCGAGGACGACCTCGAGACGGTCCTCGAGCGGCCGCTGTTTTGCTTTCTCGGGACGGCGTCGAGCGAGGGTCGCCCTCGAGTCTCGCCGCTGTGGTACCTCTGGGAAGACGAGGCCGTCTGGATCATCGCCGACGGCGTCGGCAAGTCCTACACCGATCGCGTCCGGCGACGTCCCGAGACGGCGCTCGCGGTCGTCGACTTCGGTCCGCGTGCGGGCCGCGTCCACCACGTCGGCATGCGGGGCAGAGCGGCGATCGAACCGTTCGACGAAGGCCGGGCGCACAGGCTCCTCGAGCGCTACCTCGGCCCGGAGCGAGAGCGGTGGGACCCGCGGTTCGCAGACCTCGATCCCGACCGGTGGCGGTTCGTCCGCTTCGAGCCGGACACCGTCGTGGCCCGCGACCAGTCGTTCGCGCCGAGTCTTGACGGGTAGGCGCTACGACCGTTCGTCGTACTCCTCGGGCGTGTACGTCGACAGCTCGAGCGCGTGGATGTCGGTCGTCATGTGCTCGTCGAGGGCGTCGTAGACGAGCTGGTGTTGCTGGACCAGCGGGAGGCCCTCGAACGCCGGGGAGACGACGGTCGCAGAGAGGTGGTCGTCGTCGTGTTTGCCGCGTGCACGCGAGACGGTGGCGTCTGCGTCCTCGAGTCCCGCTTCGATGAGTCGTTCGACGTCGTCGGGGTTCATGTTCCGGGAGTCGTCCGCTCGCGGCAAAAACGCCGCGGTCCCGGCGACACCGACCAGCGTTTTTATCTCGTCTCGGGCCGCTCTCGCAGGCATGTCACTCGCAGCCGAGACGCGCCGTGCCGCCGCAGGACACCCGTTTCTGGTCGCCGCGCTGCGCGCTGGCGTCGTCAACTTCACCGCTGCCGCCCGGTTTCTGGACGTCGACGGGGAGACAGACGCCGTCGCGACCGCACTGCGACGATACGCCGACGACCTGCCAGCTTACGAGACGACAGCGTGCGACGCCCGCGTGAGGATGCAAAGCGGAATCGGTCCCGTCGACGACCTCGAGGACGCGCTGCTCGTCGTCGGTGGCGCAGCGCTGGGCGCTGGCGTCGGAGGCGACGAGACCGCGATCGTCGCGACCGGAAACGTGGGCGCGACGGCGCTCTCGCACGCACTCGAGACGCTCGCACTCGAGGAGATTTCCGTACTGGCGGCGGGCGTCGGCGAGGGGATGCTGGCGGTCGTCGTCGACCGCCTCGACGGAGCCGACGCGGTTCGGGCAGTAGAGCGGGCGCTCGAGGACGTGCCCGATTCGACGGCGGCAAAGAGCGTCGAATGAAAACCGGGCACACGGCATCCAACGCTTTAACTTCCGGCCGTGGGTAGAGGCGGGCAATGACCCTGCACGTGACGAACACGTTGACGGGCGAAAAAGAGCCGTTCGAGCCACAGGACCCCGAGAACGTCTTGCTCTACTACTGTGGCCTGACGGTCTCCGATCCGCCCCACCTCGGCCACGCCAGGTCGTGGGTCCACGTGGACGTGATGCACCGCTGGCTCGAGTACCTCGGCTACGAGGTTCGGCACGTCGAGAACTTCACGGACGTCAACGAGAAGATCGTCGCCCGCGTTGGCGAGGACGACCTGGGCGAGAACGAGGCCGACGTCGCCCGGACGTACATCGAGCGGACGCTGGCCGACATGCGTTCGCTGAACCTGCTTCGAGCGGAGGTCTACCCGCGCGTCTCCGAGCACATTCCGGAGATCGTCGAGATGATCGAGACCTTAGTCGAGAAGGGCTACGCCTACGAGTCCAACGGATCGGTCTACTTCGACGTGACCACCTTCGAGGAGTACGGCACGCTCTCGAACCAGGATCTCGAGGAGATCGAGTCCCAGGGCGATCCCGACGAGCGCGCGGAGAAACGCCACCCCGCGGACTTCGCGCTCTGGAAGGCCGACGGCGTCGACCCCGACGCGGTCCGCGAACACCGCCACGACGGCGTCTGTGGCCACCCGCCGGAAGGGCAGACCTGGGACTCCCCGTGGGGCGAAGGCCGGCCAGGCTGGCACATCGAGTGCTCGGCGATGAGCACGACCCACCTGGGCGAGACGCTCGACCTCCACGTCGGCGGTCGCGATCTCGTCTTCCCCCACCACGAAAACGAGATCGCCCAGAGCGAGGCGGCGACCGGCGAGCGGTTCGCCAACTACTGGCTCCACTGCGAGCTGTTCCAGATGGACGACGAGAAGATGTCCTCGAGTCTGGGCAACTTCGTCACCGTCGACGACGCCGTCGAGCAGTGGGGGACGAACGTCCTGCGAACGTTCCTCACGGCAGGGTCGTACAACAGCCAGCAACTGTACAGCGACGAGACGATCGCCGAGGCCGAAGAGCGCTGGGAGCGACTCGAGCGCGCCCACGAACGCGCGACGGCGGCACTCGACTCGCCGGACGCCCGGACGAAATGCGAAGACGACGATCTCCGCGAGACCGTCGCCGACGCTCGCGAGGCGTTCGTCGACGCGATGAACGACGACTTCAACACCCGCGAGGCCCAGTCCGCGCTGCTCGAGGTGGCGACGGCGATCAACCGCCACGAGGAGGATGCGAGCGAGTACGACTATCGCGGCCTCCGGCGGGCGGTCGAGACGCTCGAGGAGTTCGGCGACGTGCTCGGCCTGACGTTCGACGGCGAGACGACCGGCGACGTCTCGCTGGCCGGCGACGTGGTCGAACTCGTCCTCGACGTGCGCGAGGAAGAACGGGACGCCGGCAACTACGAACGTGCCGACGAGTTGCGCGACGAACTCGAGGCCCTCGGCGTCGAGGTGCAGGATACCGACGAGGGACCGACCTACCGACTGCCGGGCCGGTGAGATATTGATACGGAATCCGAAGTGATGTGCTTCGGGATCCGTATCAAAGGCTCGAGTGGTCTCGAACCACGACCACTCTCGAGCAGCAGGACCCGTTTCTCCGTGCCGATCGACGAGGCGCTGACGAACCGCGTGGAGCCAAAGCCACGAAGCTTATAGGGTCGAACGAATTCGGCACGTGTATGAATCGACGACGGTTCGTCGCGACGCTCGGGGCAGGCAGTGTCGTCGCCTCTGCTGGCTGTCTCGGAAGTCTAATCGACGACCTGACGACGTTCGCGTCGACGCCCGCGACGGTCACCGAGGACGCACTCGCAGCGGCCGACTACGAACATAAGGGGACCGAGGAGATGGTCGAAACGCGCGAGTTCGCCAGCGAGTCAGTCGAGGTAACGAACTACATCAGTCAGTACCACCGGACGGTCGAGTTCCCGGGAATCGGCTCTATCGAGGCGGCCGTGTTCGCGACGATCACCTCTCCACAGGTCGGCGTCGCGGGAAAGGACTTCAACCCACTGGACAAGTGGGACGACGACGAGATCGTCGAACTCATCCAGGAACAGTACGAGCAGTTGCAGATCGACAGCAGCGTCGACAGCCGCGACGTCGCGACGCTCGACCAGTCGGAGTCCGTCACGACTTACGAGGGCCAGGCCGCCCTCGCCAGCGACGTCGCACCCGACTCGAGTGACCTCTCGCTGCTCGACGGGACCGTCTCCGACCTGACCGAGATAGACGTCCTCGTCGACGTCGCCACGTTCAAACACGACGGCGATCACGTCGTCATCGTCGGCGTCTACCCTGACCACGTTCCGGAGGAGTCAGAGCGCGTCACGACGCTGATCAAAGGCCTCGAGCACGAAGCGTAGTGACTGTAGTGCTGGCACGAACCGAGAGCCGTGCGCCGGTTCTCGACGACGATCGAAAAGAGACGAGTTACGAGAGTCCGAGCGCGGTCGCGATCGACAGCCCGCTCGCGAGCGCGCCGACCAGGTAGCCGCCGATCGCACCACCGTTGAGCAGCGGGAGGCCGGCGTGGGCACGCCCCTGCAGGACCATGTACATCAGTACGAGCAGGCCGGCGATCGTGCCGACGATCGCTCCCAGCGCCGGTACGTTGAGCGCGATTCCCGGCACGCCGATCGTCGGCGCGTCGACGAAGTACGCCGCGCTCGCGACCATGATCGTCGGGATCACGGCGTCGCCGAGGCCGATGAACAGCGCGTCGCGCTCGAGGTCGCCCTCGTCTTCGTCACCGGTCGATTCGTCGCGCGCTTCGTTGGCGTCTCCGTACGTTCCGTCGCCCTCCCCGTCGGTCGCCGGATCCGATTCGGCGTCGTCTCGTCGCTCACCCGACCCGTCTTCGATGACGCCGTCGGTGCTCTCGGTCGAGAGGTACGAGTACGAGAGCGTCGTCGGGACGACGAAGACGACCGGGATCTTGAGGTCCATCACACCCTGGGCGAGACTCAGCATGTGTTTCGTCTTGTAGACGCTGATGGCGTCGTAGACGGCGAGGACGGAGAGCAAGACGAGCGCCGGCAGCAGGCCGAAGCTGATCCCGAAGAGACCGGCCGCACCGGCACCCATCAACACCCCTGCGAGGTCGATGACGTACCACTCCGGGTAGACGAGGAGGCCGACGCCGACGGACAGCGCGGCGAGAGCCGCGACGACGTTCAGGCCACCGTACGTGACCGTCGGTGGGACGACCTCGCCGAAGACGAACCACGCGAGCATCACGCTGACCCCGATGATCAGCCCGCGGATGAGGATCTGGCCGCCGAACTTGAAGGCGGCGAGCATGAACGCCGTCGCGACGAGGATGATCCCGAAGTAGACCAGACTGTTCGTCGGATCCTCGGGATCCTCGACGGCCTGGTACTCCGCCTCGTGGAACGGCTCGACCAGCGCGAGCGCGCCGAGCTGGACGGCGAGAAACAGGAGGACCGTCACGCAGACGGCGACGACGATCCGGGTCCGATCGTTCATGCCACGGAGTTGACCGTCCGACCGTATTGGTGTTGCGCTCTCCGATTTGTCGCCACTGGATCGTCGCCCGCCGTCGCCCGTTATCTCGCGTAGAGCGTCGAGCTAACCAGCCCTGGAAGATGTACGTCGTCGTCGGGCGTGACCGCGAGGTACGGCCTGTCGACCGGTCCGAAGACGTCGACGACGCGGCCGACCTCCTCGAGCGAGTCGTCGAGAACGATCGTCCCGACGTCGGCGTGGTCGTCGTCGTCCGACCGGACGACGGCGAGTCCCTGCGCGGTCCGGACGACCTGGCCGACCCGGTACATCACTCTCGCATCGCGACGACGTACGCCGCGACGGCCTGGACGAGGTCGTTTTTCGTCGAGTCCTCCGCCCCGCGGACGACGACCCGGCCGCGTTCGCGCCACGGTTCGCGCGAGTAGGACTTCTCCCGCTCGATCGTGGCGTCGTAGCCGATCTGCTGGACGGCTTTCGCGATCTCGTCGACCGTCGGCTCCTCGACTGCCAGGTCCTGTGGCACGCGCCGCCCCTCGGCCCGCGAGAGGGTCGCATCGAGATAGGCGGGCCAGATGACGTTCTCGACCATGCGCCAACCTGTGCGGTCAGGCGAGTAAACGCTTTTCAAAACGAGACGGTCCGGGTTACCGACGCCGGGCCAGCAGTCCCAGGGTCGCGAGCACCGCGGCGGCGGCGACCGGGACGCCGAAGCCGGGGAGCGCATCGTTCTCGTCGCTTTCTGTCCCCTCCTCGTCGCTCCCGTTTTCGCTTTCGTTCTCCTCACCACCTTCGTCAGCTCCGTCGGTGGTCGAATCGGTATCCTCGTACTCGGAATCGAGTTCCGCGAGGTCGTCGCTGATCGACTCGTACGCCTCCGGGTGAGCCGTCTCGAGGAGCTGTTCGGCCGCGAAGACGACGTTCGGGCCGGGCTGACTGAAGTCGTTGTTGTCCACGGCGGCGAAGTTCTCCTCCTGGTAGGCCGTCGTCTCGTGGACGGCCTCCGATACCTGCGGCTCGTCGAAGCTGTCGCCGTAGACGATCCACTCGGGATCTTCTTCGACGACGACTTCCTCGCTGATGATACCCCACCCGTCGATTTCGGCGGTCGCGGCGACGTTCTCGAGGCCAGCAGTCAGCATGATCTCGTGTTGGAAGGTGCCGGTTCCGGCCGTGTAGCCACCACCCATCGGGTAATACGCGAGCGAACGATCGTCGTCGTCGACTGCGGACTCGAGCAGGTCGAGTCGCTGATCCATCCAGTCGACGGTCTCCTGGGCACCGGCACATTCGCCGGTCAGCTGGCCGGTGACGGCCACATTGTCGCGGATGTCGTCGATCGATTCGGCTTCGGGGAAGTAGTAGACCGTCAGACCGAGCTCGCGGAGTTGGTCGACGGTATCGGTGTCGATGATGTTCGCCGCGAGAACGACGTCGGGCTCGAGTTCGACGACGGCCTCTGTGTCGATTTCGAAGCCGTCAGCGGCCGTGACGTCGGTCCGCTCGCCGGTCTGGAGGTCTTCGGTCGGGGCGGTTAGCGGCATCCCGACGACGGCGTCGCCGGCACCGATTTCGAAGGCCGTCTGGGCGTCGCTCGCTCCCAGTGTGACGATCCGTTCGGGTGGTTCCTCGAGCGTTATCTCCTCGCCGGTCGCGTCGGTCAGGGTCAGTGGGTACTCGCAGTCGCTTTCTGCTTGCGCGGCGGCCGCGTTATCGGCGGCAGCCAGCGGTGTGACGGCCCCGGTCGCAACCAGCGTAGCGAGCAAAACGATCAGTAACTTTCGCATCGAATACTCGGTCCGTGACACTCCAACAAATATTTGACTAAAGCAAGCGAGGTTGTCAATCGATGGAGCGACCAGCTCGGATCGTCGCGTGGTCGGGGGCACTAATCGCCCTCCTCGTCGGCGTCGTCGTCGGCAGCGCAGCGATCGGTTCGGTGCGGATCGATCCGGTCACCGTCGCGATGGCGGCACTCAACGCCGTCGTCGTTCCGGCGGGCGTCTCGGTCGGTCCGACGACGATTCCCGTCTTTGGGTGGAACGTGTCGGTCCCGACGCTCGAGTACGCGTCGGTGTTCGCCTTCGACGTCCCCAAGACACACCAGATCATCGTCGGTGACGTCCGGCTGCCCCGGATCGCCCTCGCGGCGACGGTCGGGTTCGCGCTCGCCGCCGCCGGGACCGTGATGCAGGGCTTTTTCCGCAATCCGCTCGCCGACCCGTCGATCATCGGCGTCTCGACTGGGGCGGCAGCCGGAGCGGTCGCTGCGATCGCGTTTCCGGCGATCGCCCCCTTCGAGAGTCTTCACCTGTCGGCGTTCGCGGGGGCGGTCGCGACCGCGTTTCTGGTCTACGCCATCGCCACTGAAGGCGGTCGAACGCCGGTCGCGACCCTCTTGCTGGCCGGCGTCGCGATCCAGGCGTTTCTCGGCGCGATGATCTCCTACATGCTCGTCCACAGCGGCGATAGCCTCCGGCAGGCGGTCGTCTGGATGATGGGGCATCTCAACAACAGCACGTGGAGCGACGTCGGCTTCGCTCTCCCCGTGACGATCCTCGGCGTCGCCGTCCTCGGCGCGTTCACCCGCGAGATGAACGTCCTCCTGCTCGGTGAGGAGGACGCCTACCACCTCGGCGTCGACGTCGAACGGACGAAACTACTCTTGCTCGTGATCGCGAGTCTCGTCACCGCCGCCGGCGTCGCCGTCGCGGGCGTCATCGGCTTCGTCGGCCTCGTCGTCCCTCACGTGATGCGCCTGATCGTCGGCCCAGATCACCGTATCTTGCTGCCTACGAGCGCCCTCGCGGGGGCGTCGTTTCTCGTCGCGACCGACACCCTCGCCCGGGCGGGTCCCGCCGAGGTTCCCGTCGGCATCGTCACCGCCGCGTTCGGCGCGCCCTTCTTCCTGTACTTGCTCAAACAGCGGGAGGTGCACGCGCTGTGATCGACGTCGACTCGCTCTCCGTGACGTACGGCGACGTGCCCGTCCTGGAGGACGCGACGTTTACCGTCGAATCCGGCGAGTTCGTCGGCCTCGTCGGCCCGAACGGGGCCGGAAAGACTACGCTCTTGCGTGCGATCAGTGGCGTCCGCTCCCCGGATCGAGGAACCGTCCAGATCGACGGGGTCCCCATCCACGACCTCTCCTCGCGGGAGTCGAGCCGACTCGTCTCGGTCGTCCCGCAGGACACCCACCTCTCGTTTTCCTTCGACGTCCGGGACGTCGTCGAGATGGGACGAACGCCACACCGCTCGCGGTTCGCGCCGCCAACGCCGGACGATCGCGCCCTCGTCGACGACGCACTCGAGCGGACCCGCACCGCCCAGTTCGCCGACCGGCCGATCGACGAGATCAGCGGCGGCGAGCGCCAGCGCGTCCTGCTCGCGCGGGCGATCGCCCAGGACACGCCCGTCGTCTTGCTCGACGAACCGACGGCGAGTCTCGACGTCAACCACCAGATCGAGACGCTCGAGCTCGTCTGCGACCTCGTCGCCGACGGCAAAACGGCGGTGGCGGCGATCCACGACCTCGACCTCGCCGCACGGTTTTGCGACCGGCTGATCGTCCTCGCGGACGGCACCGTCCTCGAGCGCGGCACGGCCGACGAGGTGCTGACCGCCGACGCCATCGCGCGGGCGTTCGACGCGACCGCAGCCGTGACGACGAACCCGGTGACGGGAACGCAGACCGTCACCGCACTCTCGAGCGACCACGACCCCGGCGACGGCGACGGCGACGACCTCGAGACGCCCGACCGCGTCCACGTCCTCGGCACGGGACCGACAGCGGCCGGCGTCGTCGCCCGACTGGCGGCCGCCGGCGTCGACGTCTCCGTCGGCCCCGTCTCGAGCGGTGACGCCGCGGCGACGACGGCACGGCGACTCGCGGCCGACGTGCTCACCGTCGAACCGTTCGCGTCGCTGTCCCAGGAGACGCTCGCCACCCTCGAGGACCACCTCTCGGACGCCGAGGCGACGGTGCTCGCGGACCTCGAGGTCGGGACGGGGAACCAGCTCGTCCTCGAGTCGCTCGCCGACGCGTCGGGACTGGTCGTCGTCGAAACGCGCCCGTTCGACGAGCGGAATTACGCGGGGTCGCGCGCAAAACAGCTGTACGACGACCTCCGGCGGCGGGGGCGCGAAGCGACGCCGGAGGAGATACTCGAGGCAGTCGCCCGGATAGACCCGACAGGGGACGAGCGACCTCGCCAGCCCCTCGAGTCGGACGACGACTGATACAGAAGCCGAAAAAGCGGTCGGCGAGCGCCCGGCCGATCGATCAGCGAGACGTGTCGTACGTCGCGATCACCGTTTCGGTGCCGTCGCGCTCGGCGATCACCTGCATCGTGTCGCCAGGCTCGTAGTCGCCGTCGGCCGCCGAGAGCGTGACCGTCGAGCCGGCTGTTGCCTCGAGGTCGTCGATCTCCGTGACGCCACCGGCACCGAACACCACGATCCGGACGTCGTCGGCGTTCGCGACCGACGTCACCGTCACGGAGACTTCCTCGGCCGTCGTCGCCTCGTCGATAGTGACGCCGACCTGTGGAGTCGCACTCGCGCTCTGGCCGAGGTCGAGGACGAACGCCCCGACCACTGCCGGGACCGGAAACGCGCCGACGAGTAACAGCGACGACGGGTCAACGGCGGCGTCGTCACCTGCGATCTCCTCCGGATCGAACGCCAGCGAGATCTGGACCTGTCGGCCGTCGCCGTTCACCGAGAGTTCCTCGAAGTCGTCCTCGTCGACGTCGGGGGCGTCCATCAGCATCGTGTCGATCAGCGACTCGACGGCGTCGGCGTCGGCGGCGTCCTCGCTCTCGTACCGGAGCACGACGTCGGCCGTGACCCGGTCGTCGTCCGTGACGTCGGTCGCGGAGCCGACGGCGGCGAGTTCGCCGATCATCTGGCCCTCGATCCGACCACTTCCCCCGTCGAGGCCGAGCGCCGTCGGATCGAGTTCGACGCCGGACATCGAGAGACCGTCGGGTTCGAGGGCGTCGACGATCGCCGCAGCGTCGTCGCTCGCGTCGTAGTAACTCGAGTCGGCCGAGGCGTGTTCGTCGATCAGCGTCGTGACCGCCGCGGCGGGGTCGGCGTCGGCCCCCTGGATCGCGCCGAAGAGGACGGCGTCGTCGCGCAGCGCCATCCCGCCGCGCATTCCGTCTTCCTCGAAGGCGTACACTTCGTAGCCCTCGTAGGTCTCTCGTTCGACGTCGTCTTCGGAGAAGTCCTCCTTGCTCTCGAGTTCGTCGACGAGGGCCTCGACGTCGAACGTGCCGGTGAGTGCGATACCACCGCCGAACGCACCGGCGTCCATCTCCGCCGTCCCGAACGCGATGGCGGTGGCCCGGTCGTACTCCTCGAGGCCGTCGAGGTCCTCGAGTTGCTCGACCTCCTCGTCGAACTGGCCGTACTCGCCGTCGAGTTCCTCCTCGAAGAGGGTTTTCGCTCGCGCGACGTCGACGCTGGTGAACATCGTGACGTCGGGGTCGAAGAACTCCGCCGGGTCGTACAGCCAGGCGGTGTAGTCTTTCTCGACCTGGCCGTCGCCCTTCTCGTCAGTCTCGCCGGGTGTTCCGTCGTCCAGACAGCCAGCGAGTCCACCGAGTGCGGCGAGGCTCGCGCCGAGTGCACCTCGTCGGAGGAACTGTCGTCTCGATTCCATACCGTCGAGTCGAACAGTTAGTAAAAATGAATTCCGATTCGAAATCATGAGAGTCGGGTTCAGACGGACGGGCGACATCGACGACGCGCCCACACCCTCCCCAGCCGGTTCGCTCGCTCGCTTCGCTCACTCGCTCACCCCTCGCACGACGTCGAGCCGCGGCTCACACGTCGTTCGCCGCGACTCGGCGCGCACCAGCGCGGTCAGCACGTCGGAGCCGCTAGTCGTCTCCGGCGAACTCGTCCGTCTCGAGCCACTCGTCGGCCCAGCAGGCAATCTCGTCGAAGACCGGGGCGAGCGACTCGCCTTTCTCGGTGAGGCTGTAGTAGGTCGCGACGGGGGCGTCTTCCTCGAGTCGGCGGTCGACGAAGCCCGTCTCGCCGAGGTCGTCGAGGACTCGCGAGAGGGTCCGGGCGTTCGCGCCGGTCGATCGCTTGAGTTCGTTGAATCGGCGTTCGCCGTCGCCGAGTTCGTGGAGGACGATCAGTCGCCACTGCGAGCCGATCTGTTCGATCGATTCGACGACCGGGCAGGCGTCGATGGGGGTCTCGTCGGGGCGGCTTTCGGATGGTTCCAGTGACATCGATGGTACCTGCTCCGCTCTACGTTCGCGAACGCGTATAGGTGGTTCGGTATCGCACCTGGTAACACGGCGTTAGTACGGACTGCTGACACGGTCGGGGGGCGTGAGCCACGCGTCGATCGCCCCGGCCGGTCTAGGCGGGTGATTCGATCGAGCCGGCCGACTCGAGGAGGTTCTCGAGTCGCTCGAGTGCGCGAGTACAGACGAGCGCGTAGCCCGCGGCGACCGTCGGGAGTTCGAAGACGATGCGACAGCGCGTGTCGCTCAGCGCGTCGACCCGGTGGCCGGTCGCGGGGATTCTGGCGACGCGCCACGTCCAGCGTCTCCGATCGTCCGAACAACTCGAGATTTCGAACGGAAGCCACAGCCCGCCGACGGTTCGAACGCGTCCGGTCGTGCCGGGACGAATTCGTCGGTCGGTGGACGCGACACCCGTGATCGACGGGCCCCACACCGGCCACTCGTGGGTGTCGACGAGCAGTTCCCAGGCGTCGTCCGGCGGCGCGTCGACGACGTGTGAGACCTCGAGTTGCGACCCGTGAGACGCGGGTGCAGTCTGGATGCGCGTCATCCCCGGAACGTCCGACGGGCATACACGTAATCCTGTGGTCGCCCGGTCCGGCGGGAGAGACCGCCACGCCGGTCCCCGCGACCGCAGTGGCACGATCCTGCCCGCGTCGAAGCCGTCACGCTCGTCGGCGGTGGCCGATACACATTACTGTTCGGTGGACTTCGTTCCTTCCATGACAGACGACACCACGAGGCGTGCCGTTCTCGCTGGCGCACTCGCGGCGGGCGTCGGCGGGCTCTCGTTGTCGTCGGCTCGCGACCTCCTCGAGTCGTTCGCACCGCTCTCGGGGACCGCCTGGGACGCTGCCGACCGGGAGCTCTCGGAGACCGTCGAGAGCCCCTACGGCGCGGCGACGATTCGGATCGACGGCGACGGCGTCCCGCACGTCGGGGCCGACGACGAGGCGGCAGCCTACTTCGCCGTCGGCTACGTGCAGGCGTTCGATCGGCTGTTCCAGCTCGACCTCCAGCGACGCGTCATGCGCGGGGAGCTATCAGCGGTCGTCGGCTCCGCGACCCTGCAAAGCGACGAGTTCCACGTCGCGATGGACTTTGCGAGCGCGGCCGAAGCGACGTGGGACGTCGCAAGCGAGACGTCGGTCGGTCCGCTCGTCGAGGCCTACGCCGACGGCGTCGACGCGGCGATCGAGCGGGAGCAACTGCCACTCGAGTTCGAACTGCTCGGGTACGAGCCCGAGCCGTGGACGCCGGTCGACACGATGCTGATGGAAAAGCAGATCTCGTGGACCCTGACGGGGAACTTCGGCGAACTGCGACGGGCGCTCGTGGCCGACCGACTCGGCGACGACACCGTCGGAGAGCTGTATCCCGACCGGATGGACCACGACGTGCCGATCCTCAGAGACGCTGGTGCGGGCGACGGCCCGCCCGACCGCGACGGATCGAGGCGAACTGCCGTCGATCCCGCGTTGACCGGGTGGCTCTCGCAGTTCGAGTCCCCGCCCGGGATCGGCTCGAACAGCTGGGTCGTCGCCGGCGAGTACACCTCGAGCGGGACGCCGATCGTCGCGAACGATCCCCACCTCTCGCTGTCGACGCCGCCGGTGTGGTACGAACAGCACGTCGAGACCGCCGAGACGGCGGTCCGCGGCGTCACGTTCCCCGGCGTGCCGTTCGTGATCATCGGTGCGAACGAACGGGGCGCGTGGGGCTTTACCAACGTGGGCGCGGACGTCCTCGACTGCTACACCTACGAGATCGACGCCGACGGCGAGCGCTACCGGTACCGCGGCGAGTGGCGCGAGTTCGAGACCGAGACGTGCGAAATCGTCGTCGCGGGCGGCGAGAACCGGACGACGACGGTCAGAAAGTCCGTCCACGGGCCGGTGATCGAACGCGAGGGGCAGACGATAGGCGTCGCCTGGACCGGGCTGACGGCGACGCGGACCACCGAAGCGATTCACGAGTATGGCCGCAGCGACGGCCTCGAGGACGTCCTCGAGGCGACCCGGCAGTTCGACCTGCCGACCCAGAACCTCGTCTACGCGGACGCCGACGGCCGGACGCTGTACTACGCGACCGGCAAGCTTCCGATCAGGACGGTCGACGGCGATCCCGTCTCGGGCGACCGGCTCTTCGACGGCTCCGCGGGTGAGGGCGAGTGGGACGGCTTCACCCCCTACGGCGAGTCGTCGTGGGAGGGATTCGTCCCCTTCGAGGAGAAGCCACACGCGATCGACCCCGACTACGTCGCGACGGCGAACCAGCGCGTGGTGGACGATCCCGACCACTACGTCGGCGTCGACTACGCGCCGCCGTACCGCGGCACTCGCATCTACGACGTCCTCGACGAGCGCGCTCGGTCGGGCGAGCCTATGGACCCCGATTTTCACCGCGACCTCCAGCGAGACGTCCGGGACGAACGCGCAGTTCGACTGGTTCCGGAACTGCTCGAGGCCGTCGCGGCCGACCCGGAGACGAGCGAGGACCTCGCGGACGCGGTCGACGCGCTCGAGGCGTGGGACTACCGGATGGACCGCGCGTCGAGGGGAGCGCTCGTCTTCGCCCGGTGGATGGCGCACTTTCGACGGGCGATCCTCGAGCCGACGTTCGAGGAGGCGGACCTCGACGAATCGTACTACCCGAACGACTGGGTGCTGGCGACGCTGCCCGCGGACAGCCGATTTTTCGCCGACTGCTCGCGCGAGGAGACGATGGTCGCCGCCTTGCGGGAGGCGACGGCCGAAATCGACGACGAGGACTGGGAACGGTACGGCGACTGGAACACGACGGGCGCGATCGCACACCCATTGGGCGGCGAAGCGCCGTTTCTGGACTACGACGAGGTGCCAGCGGACGGCTCGAGTGCCACCGTCGACAACTATCGCGTCGCCGACGCCGTCGGCAGTAGCTGGCGGATGGTCGTCCAGCCGGGCGAGGACGCGTCGGCGATCCTCCCCGGCGGTAACTCGGGCGACTACTTCTCTCCGCACTACGACGACCAGTTTCGTCGCTGGGTCGACGGCGAGTACAGGTCGATGGATCGGACGCTCGAGGGCGACGTCGCCGTTCGGTTCGCGGAGGGATCCCGGTGACCGAACGCCACACCGACGCCGGCGTCGAGACGGAACGAGGTCCGGACGACGCACTCGAGCGCGTTCGAACGGTGCCTCGCGCGCACGCGGCCGCAGTCGTCACTGCGGTGGGTCTCGGGCTCGTCGCCACCTGGATCCACTGGCTCGGTCTGGTCGTCGGCGGCACACTCGTCGGCCTGCTCTCGCCAACGCTCCCACGAGCGATCGGCGGGGCACTCGCGTTCGGTCTGCTAGTGCTGGTCGCGTTCGCTCTCTCGCTCGGGAGTTCGACGGGGGCCGTCCTCGAGATGACGCCGGCCGTCTACGTGACCGTCGCCGCGGCGCTCGGGTTGCCGGTGGTCGGCGCGCTGAGCAGGGCGATCGTCTGAGTCGCGCTCACGGATCGTCGAACCGGAGCGTGCCGCCGAGGTATCGGTCGCCGCGGTCGGTGATCCGGTACTTGCCGCGGGCGACGCGCTCGACGAGGCCGTGTTCCTCGAGTCGTCCGAGCCGTCGATTCACCTCCTCCCGGCTCCGGTCGATGTTGAGCGCGACGACGGCCGGGGTGACGACCAGCCCGGAGTCGTCGAGCAGTTCGAGGACGTCGTCGTCCATCGGCACCATCCACTCGGCGGGACGGCGAACGGCGGTCGGGTCGGTGAGGAGAAGCGTCGTCGAGTGCCGTTCGTGCACGTCGTTTCGAACCGGGCTGTACAGCCCGAGTACCACGAAGGCTGCAGCCAGGCCGTGGATCCAGTGGACGGCTCGAGGGGAGACGACGTCGACGACGGGGCCACCGATCACGAAGAGGGACAGTCCGGCGACGATCGAACCGAAGCGTCGGTTCTCCCGTATTCGCGGTTCGGCCCGAAAGAGCAGGTAGACGAGACAGCCGGCCGCGAGTGCGCCGACCGCGAGATTGTATTCGGCAAACAGCGTGAGGCCGCTCATCGGCCTGTGGCGTCTCGCCGGATCCGTCTGTGCGTCAGTACCAGCGATAACGCGAGGAGGGCGATCGCGGTGTAGACCGCGCTCTGGATCGCCTCGAGGGGAACCGACGCCGGACGGCCCACGAGCGCAGCGACGTGATATCCGGTCGCGAGCGCCATCGAGAGCGGGAGCAACGCGACGAGCCGGCCGATCAGCGACTGACGGAGCGCTTCCCACGAGAGGAAGGCGACGACGACCGCCGAGGTCCCCGTGACGATCGCAAACGGGATGCTCGTCGAGTGCAGTAGCGTATCGACCATACGCCGGGTAGTCTCGCGAGCGTTGTAAGGCTGGTACCGGGACATTCCGGGCGTCTTTCGGCCGTTAATTCTCGATTGACCGCTCTCGTCGCCGTCGCGGTCGATTTGGCCAGGCGCTCGCTTCGAACTCCCCGGCGATCGGATCGCGACCTGTCCTCGTGTAGGTCCTCACTAATTACGCGCCGCGGCTTCCCTCCGCATAACAAAGAGCGGTCGATCCGTTCGTGCAGACGCAATGGCTCTGATGGAGATCCCCCACGTAGACGAACGCGACGAGATCGAACGCTGTATCGACGACTGCTTCGAGGCGGCCCAGGCCTGCGAGTGGTGTGCCGACGAGTGTGCTGGCGAGGGCGAGGAGATGGCTCGATGCATCCGGCTCTGTCGAGACGTCGCCGACCTCGCGACGATGCACGCACGTTTCATGGCCCGCAACTCCAACTACAGCACCCAGCTCGCGGAGGCCTGTGCCGGCGCTTGCGAGGAGTGTGCCGAGGAGTGTGCACGTCACGACCACGAGCACTGTCAGGTCTGTGCCGACGTGGTGCGAGACTGCGCCGAGTCCTGTCGGAACATGGCGTCGGCCTGATCGGGTTCGGCGTCGGTCCGTGGACTCGAGTCGCGACGTCTTTCGGACGCACCGATCGCCGACTCACGTAGTCTTTTTTCGCCGTTGGCGTCGCACAACTCGCCGCCGACCACGGCGCGACGATGGCCCAGATCGCACTCGCCTGGCTGTTGCACAAAGAGTGGGTCGACGCCCCCATCGTCGGCACGACGAGCGTCGAACACCTGGAGGAGGCAGTCGAAGCACTCGAGATCTCGCTGTCGTCGTCGGACGTGGCGTACCTCGAGGAGCCCTACGAGCCGGTCCGCGTCTCGGGCCACGAGTGACGTCCTCGCCCGCCGTGAACGGCGGGAGTCGATCGGTGCTCAACGATTGCCGACGTCGTTAGTACTCCGTCGAGCCGACGTCCCACCCCTCCCGCGTGTAGGCCATCTCCCAGAATCGGTACTCGAGGCGGGCACTCGTGAGAAACGCCTCCTCCATCGCCTCGTGCTCGCCGGGGTAGCGCTCCCCGCATCGATCGACGAACGTGCGCATCCAGTCGACGGCCTCGCGGAACTCGTCGCTCGTGTACTTCTCGATGAACGGCGTGTACCGGTGTTCCCCGGTCGCGCGGTCGGCCATGTGCTCGGCGACGTCGAGGTACCCCTGTCCACACGGGTAGATCGCCGCGGCGATCTCGGCGAGCGATCCCTCGGAGGCGGTCCGCACCAGGAAGTTCGTGTACGCGACGCAGGTCGGAGCTTTCTCCGTCGACTCGAGGTCGCTGCGGTCGATGCCGTAGTCGGCGGCGAACTCCCGGTGGAGGTCCATCTCGTAGTCGAGGATCGTGTGTGCGACGTCCATCAGATGCGTCATCGTCTCCTCGTCTCGCGCTTTCGTCCCGGCCATCGCGAAGGTGCGGGCGTAGTCGAGCAGGTACCGGTAGTCCTGTCGCACCCAGTGGAGAAACGCCTCCTCAGCCAGGGTGCCGTCCGCGAGTTCTCGCACGAACGGATGTCGCTTCTGTGCGTCCCAGAGGTCCGCTCCCGTCTCGAGGAGTCGATCGCTGAACGCCATAGTCACCGGAAGTACCGATTCCCGAGTTATATAACTAACTACTACCACTCGAGAATAGGCTACGAGAACGACGCAGCGAGAAACGAACCCGGTCGGCGCCGAAGGGAATGGCTCCCGGAGCGACGACAGACGCGAAACTCGCGAGTTGCCGGCGGAACGTCAACGCCAGCCGAGAGCGGCCGGCGACCGCGAGAAATCAGGACAGCCGCGCCGCGAGGTCGGCTTCGGTGATGATGCCGACCGTCTCGCCCGCCTCGGTGATCATAACGGCCTTGTAGTGATCGAGCAGGTTGCTGATCTCGTCAAGGGTGGCGTCTTTCGAGACCGTCGGAAAGCTCTCGCTCATGTGTTTCTCGATCGGTTCGTCGCGGGCCTCGGCGTCGAGGTGGACGAGGTCGCTCTGGCTGATCGAACCAACCGGGATGCCGTCCTGGATGACCGCGAGCTGGGAGTACGCCTCGGTCTTCATGCGTTTCGCCGCCTCGCTGACCGGATCCTCGGGCGCGACGCTGACGACCTCCTCGTGCATCAGGTCTTCGGCGCGGATGACGTCGCTCTCGGCCGCCTCGAGTGCGTTGACGATCCGTCGGAGTGTCGATAGCCGCGGGTCGACGTCGCCGCCCTCGATGCGGGCGATGAGCGGCTGGGAGACGTCGGCGCGGTCGGCGAGTTCGCTCTGGGTCAGTCCGAGGTCGGTCCGGCGCTGTCTGAGGTCTTCGGGCGTCGGAAGCTCCATGCGGTACAATAACCGCAGGTTATAGAAAGGTGTTTGGGTGGCCACAGACGCCGCGAGCGGTCGCCGCGTCAGTCCTCCTCGGGAATCTCGACGACTTCGACGACCGAGAGGGGGACGTCCCGGAGCGCGCCGCCGACTTCGCTCTTTGCGATGCGGGAGGCGTGTTCCTCGCTGTCGGCGTTGAAGACCTCCATCTCGAGTGCGAGCCCGACGAGGGCGGTCTCGGCCGCGATAAACGCCGAGTCGAACGGTTCTCCGCAGGCGGGACAGCCGGTCGCGCCGACCTCGACCTCGACGTACTCGAGTCCCTCGTTGTTGAGTCGTTTGCCGGCTTCGCTGACCGCGACGCCGATCGCGTCGTCGATCTCTTCGACGTCACGGACCAGCCACGCGGCTTCCATCGCGACGAGATAGTTGCTCATATTCGTTGGTCGTTCCGGGGGGTTTCCTGCTTTGCGGTTCGTCTTTCAGGTTCGGTTCGACACGCCGACGGTCGACGACCGTCGCCTCGGGCACACGACAGTGCGCACGTGAGGGGGATAATGAGCATAAGTTACGAGAATTGACCGGGTGGAGTCCCGCCTGGATAGCCGTATTTCGCCTCGAGTCCGACTGCAGTTGGAGCTACTACAACTACAGTTGAATCGCAAGACTGCGCCGACCCAATATTGGATGTACAATAATTATGGATTATCAGCTTCAACAAGACTTATATACGACCTCCGACTGCCCTCGACTGAACGCTGATGAAATCCCGTGTGTACCGCGCGACCCTGTTCGCACTGTACCAGTTCAGCATCGCGATCGGTATCGTCGCGATGCCCATCGCGCTCGCCGCCCGCCAGGCCGGGTTCACGCTCCCGATCAACCGCCTCCTCATGCGCATCGGGGAGGCCTACGAGAACGCCCAGTCTACCATGAAGTAAGCCCACTACCGCCACGCCTGTTTTCTCGATCCGCTCGTTTCCGAACGCTCGACGCCACCGCTCGTAGCGCGAGACGCATCCACGACGTGCTGTGGGTAGCGGAAACCTCGGTGGTGAACGCCGATGTTTTATACCGTGCCGGCCGTTAGTGACGCTCAATGCGAACGCCTATGCACGACTCCGACTTCTCCCGCACGGCCGATCAGCTGGCGGACAGTGCCAACCCCTACGAGCCGGAAATCGGTTCGCTCCCCCAGAACGACCTGTCGCGGGCGGACCTCGAGAACGTCAACAAGACGGGAACCACGACGATCGGCATCACGACCGCCGATGGCGTCGTCATCGCGACGGACATGCGCGCGAGCCTCGGCGGCCGCTTCGTCTCGAACAAGAACGTCCAGAAGGTCGAGCAGATCCACCCGACCGCCGCGCTCACGCTGGTCGGCAGCGTCGGCGGCGCGCAGTCGTTCATCTCGAGTCTCCGCGCCGAGGTCAACCTCTACGAGGCCCGTCGTGGCGAGAAGATGAGCATGGAGGCGCTCTCGACGCTCGCGGGCAACTTCGCACGCGGCGGCCCGTTCTTCGCCATCCACCCCATCCTGGGCGGCGTCGACGAAGAGGGCAGCCACGTCTTCAGCATCGACCCCGCCGGCGGCGTCATGGAGGACGACTACACCGTCACCGGCAGCGGGATGCAACTCGCCTACGGCCTGCTCGAGCAGGAGTACGAGGACGATCTCTCGAACGAGGAGGCGATGACGATCGCGGCTCGCGGCATCAAGTCCGCCGCCGAACGTGACACGGGCTCCGGCAACGGCGTCTTCCTCTGTGAAATCACCGACGAGGGCGTCGACATCCACGGCCACAACGAGTTCGAGGAAGTCATCTAGACGCGTTCCATCCGCCGTCTCGGTCCGCTCGAGGGACAGAAAGTCACTACCACGACGTTTTCACGGTCAGAGCCGTCGATCCCGTCGACGATTTCGGACAGTCGGCTAGCTTGCAGTTTTCAGCGTCCGCGCCGTCGCATCGATTCCGGAGAGCGATGACTCGAGAGAGAACAGACAGAAGCGAGGTCGACTACTTGACTTTCGGCGTCGGCGCGCTCTCGCGTTCGCGCTCGAGGTCGTCGAGTCGCTGGGTTCGCCCCGTCTCGCTCGAGCGGTAGATCGCGTCGATGACCCGCTGGACGGTCAGCGCCTCCTCGATAGTGTTCGTCGACGGGGCCTCGCCAGCGGCGATAGCCTCGAGGAAGACCGCGTCCTGTTCTTCGTGTCCAGTGACCGAAGGGTCGCCGGTCAGTTCGACGTCGGCGTAGTGGTCTGCCCCCGCAGTTCCAGCCTCGAGAATCGAGAGATCGGTGCTCCCGATGTCGAACTGCGCGCCGGCCTCGGTCCCACGGACGGCGAACTCCGACGTCGGTTCGCGGTTGCTGGCCCACGCGGCCTCGAGGGTAATCGTCTTGCCGTCGGTAGAGCGGATGAACGCCGTGACGGAGTCGTCGACCTCGTAGGTCTCCGCCTCGGCGTCCCAGTTCGCACCGAAGTCGTCGGGGTCGGCGTACTCCTCGCGTTCGCCGAACGTGGTTCGTGTGACGCCAGTGACTTCCTCGATCTCTGGGAAGTCGAGCACGTAGAGGGCGAGGTCGAGCGCGTGGACGCCGATGTCGATCAGCGCGCCGCCGCCGGCGAGGTCGGGATTCGTGAACCACGACCCGGGGCCAGGGACGCCGCGTCGGCGGACGTAGTTCGCCTCGACGTGGGTCACCTCGCCGAAGCGCCCGCGGCGTTTCTGCTCTGCGAGCATGGCCGCCGAGGCGGCGTGGCGATTGTGAAAGCCGACCATACAGAAGCCGTCGGCGTCGGCCGCCGCGTCGGCGATCCGCTCTGCGCTCTCTAAGGTATGTGCGAGCGGTTTCTCGACGAGGACGTCGCGGCCCGCCTCGAGTGCGGCCACGGTGATCGGTTCGTGGAACCGGTTCGGCGTCGTGACGACGACGGCGTCGACCGCGTCGTCGGCGACGAGCGCCTCGTGGTCCTCGTAGGTCGCCGCGCCGAACTCGTCTGCGAAGCGACGGCGCTGCTCCGGGACGATGTCCGCGCCAGCGACGATGTCGGCACCGAGGTCGCGCAGCGCCGCGGCGTGGTGTTGTCCCATTCCCCCCAGCCCGACGACGCCGATACCGATCCCCGAACTCATGCGGAAACCTCCGATTTCCGTCGGCGTCGGTCGGTGTACTGGCAGTCAATACGTCGTTTCACGGTCGTTCGAGTGCGATACCGGGGACCCATTACCTGAGAAGGAGGGAGCGATCAAGATAAGGATTGTGACCCATTAATCCATTCTCGTGTGTAGAGGTCACTCGTTTTGATAGTATTACACTGATACCGCCGACCGGGCGATAGGTGACGGCTACCCTCGACGACAGTCTCGAGGATGTCGGTCTGACGTCCCGTAACAAGATATTGTAGCACCAGTCGATCGGCTACGTTTTCCCTCGAGGCGAGGGATCTGCTACTATGGTCGCAGTGACGATCTGGAACGAGTACCGACACGAACGCGAGGACGACGACGTCGCCGCCGTCTACCCGGACGGCATCCACGCGACACTCGCCGACGCACTCGAGCCGAACCACGACGTGGAGACGGCAACGCTCGACGAACCGGAGCACGGTCTCACTGCCGACACCCTCGAGTCGACCGACGTTCTGCTGTGGTGGGGCCACGAGGCCCACGACGAGGTCGACGGCGCGGTCGTCGACCGCGTCCACGAGCGGGTACTCGAGGGGATGGGACTGATCGTCCTCCACTCGGGGCACTACTCGAAAATCTTCAAGCGGCTCATGGGGACGAGCTGTAGCCTGCAGTGGCGCGAGGACGAGGGGACGGAACGACTGTGGGTCGTCGACCCCGGCCACCCGATCGCAGACGGCGTCGGCGAGTACGTCGAACTCCCCGAGACGGAGATGTACGGCGAGCCGTTCGACGTCCCCGAGCCCGACCGGCTGGTGTTTACGAGCTGGTTCGAGGGCGGCGAGGTGTTCCGCAGCGGCTGTTGTTACCGCCGCGGGAGCGGCCGGATCTTCTACTTCCGGCCGGGCCACGAGACGTACCCGATCTACGAGCACGAGGAGATTCGCCGCATACTCGACAACGCCGTCGAGTGGGCCGCGCCGACCGAGGGGGCACCCAGGACGTTCGGCCACCGGGATCGGGACAGGGACTGATCCGACCGATCCGGCGACCGTGGCGGGAGACCCTCGTCACTCGCTGTGCTGGGTGTCGACGAGTTCGACGGTGAGTTCGAGGTCGTGACCGGTCGCCGTCTCGAGTCGCTCCCTGACGTCGTCGGCGAAGTCGGGCGGTTCCTCCTCGCCGGGCGGTCGTTCGACGAGGACCGTCACCGCCGGCTGCCCGCCGGTGTAGACGTCGACGAGTTCGTACTCGACGGACACCTCCTGGAATCGCAGGTCGTCGTAGACCGGGTCGTCGTTCATCGCCTCGAGTTCGACCTGCACGTCGTGTTCGACCGCTTCGGTCTGGTAGAGGGCGTACGTAACACCGCCGAGGACGACCGAGAGCACGACGATCGCGACGAGGATGGCTGCCACTCGAGACTGGAGCCGTCCGTAGGCGCGATCGACTCGCTCCGTTCGCTGGGGTCGATAGCCGGAGAGCCACAGCAAGATCAACGCGGTGAGGTTGATAGAGAGCAGGTTGACGAGGACGAGGGTGCCCGCAGTGACGACGACCGCGGGGTGCCACCAGGCGATTCCGAGGCCGACCGTCGCGGCGGGCGGGACGAGCGCGACGGCGATGGCGACGCCGACGAGCACCGAGCCGACGTTTCGCGTGAGGCTGATCACGCCGGCCGCGCCGGAGCCGAGCGCGAGTACCAGCGCGAGGAGACTCGGTGTGATCCGCTCGTAAATCTGCGGGACCGTCGTCGGGTCGAACCCCGGCGGGAGGAGGATCGTTCCGCGCAACGTCGCGCCGACGACTGCGGCCGTCGCCACGGCGACGAGCAGTCCGGCGATCTGGAAGACGACCCCACGAGACGTGAGTTCGTCGTCGTCGACGACGAGGCCGACGCTCGCCGAGAGCGCGGGTCCCATAAGCGGTGCGACGACCATCGCACCGATGATCGTCGCCGCCGAGTCGAGCAACAGGCCGGCGGTCGCGATCACCGTACTCAACACGAGCAAAGAGAAGTACGTCAGAGCGGTCGGCGCGAGTTCGTTCGCGCGTGACTGGAGTTCCTCTCGCGAGATCCTGTCGTCGACGAATCGACGAGTCAGGTCGCCGGCTCGTCGGGAGACGACCGCTTCCGCGGCCACGACGACTGCGTACGAGTCTTCGCTGATCCCAGCGTCCTGGAACTGCGAGAGCAGGGGTTCGACGCCGGCCGGCGGAATTGGAATCGAGACGATCACTTCGAACTCGCCGGTACCGACTTCCTCCGTGACGGCGTAGTCGAGGTCCTCCGCTTCGAGGACCTCGAGGACGCGCCCGCGGTCGCCACGCGGGACGAACAACTGGACGAGGCGCATAGAATAGTTACGGCGCTGACAGGGAAATGACGCCTGTACGACGACGACGATTGTCTGCCGTTCAGAACGTACACAGCGAACTAGATTCGGGAACGAACGATCAGAACGTCTGTCGGCCCTCGTCGGTGATCACGCTCTCGAGCAGGGACACTGGCGTCGCGTCGTAGGCGGGATTTTCGACGTCGAACCCCTCTGCCGGCTCGGGCAGCACCTCGCTGCCCGGTCGAAACTCGTTCTCGAAGACGAACCCCTCGGTGATGAGCTTGGCAGCGGAGCCGAAGACGGTGACGGGGACGTCGAGTTCGGCCGCCGTGGTCGCGATCGGGAAGGTGCCGACCCGGTTGTACAGCGTCTCCTCGACGATACAGTCCATGCCGACGACGACCCGGTCGCAGTCGGCGAGGTAGTGGCCGCTGGCGCTGTCGGTGATCAGCGTGACGTCGACGCCGTCCATCTCGGCGAGCGTCCGTGCAGTCTTGCGCCCGATGTACCGCGGTCTGGCCTCCGTGACGTAAACCTCGAAGGTCTTCCCCGCGTCGGTCGCGAGCGACAGCGCCTCCAGGACCGTCGAGGAGTAGTCGTGGGTGAGCAACGTCGCGCCGTCTTCGAGGTGCTCGACCGCGTTCTCGGCCGCCCGGCGCTTTCCGGACTCGACGCGGGCGACGACCTCGTCGATCCGCTCTGCGGTCAACTCCTTGGCCTCATCGACACTCTCGCAGTCGGCCGCCGACACCGTCTCGACCACGTCGCGAACGGCATTCTGGAGCGAGGCGTGGGAGGGGTTGGCCCGCCTGAGCACCGTCCCGTTGCGCTCGAGCGCCCGGACGTACTCCTCGACCGTCGCGAACTCCCGGTCCAGCAGGTCCTCGAGGGCGCGGGTCGCCTTCACGGCGACCACCGAGGAGCTGTGTGTCTGCATCTCCTGGATCTCCTCGACAGTCTCGTCGATCATACTCGAGTGAACTCTCGTGTGGGCAAAAGGTGTTCCGGGTGGACCCGCCGCGTCTCCACAGCTGCCTCGCGTAGGCAACGTCCTTAGGACCCGCCAGCACCTACGGTCGCCTATGACAGTCTCCGTCAGCTACACCTGTCCCCACTGCGGCGCGGTCACGCGCGTGGAACGCCGCGCCGACCTCGCGGACAAGTCCGTCACCACCGTCCCACAGCCGGGCTGGGAGTACGCCGACCCCGGCGACGACGATCTCGAGTCGGCCGACGGCATCGCCTTCATCTGTGGCGAGGACGGGCCGACGACCGACCGTGAGGGCGAGCCGGTCGAGGGCTGCAGTCGGCCGTTTTACCTCAACTTCGTTCGGTTCGAACGCGGAGTCGAACTCGAGCCGGACCCGCCGACCTACGGCGGGCCGCGCTTTGACTTCCGGCCGTAAGCGAGACGAACGAACACAACGCTTTTCGACCGTGCGGTGTCACTCTTCGACATGGACGAAGCCGCCGTTCGTGACCGGTTGCGGACCGTCGAAGATCCCGACCTCGGCGACGACATCGTCTCGCTCGGACTCGTCAACGATATCTCCGTCGACGACGGGGACGTCACGATCGACCTCGCACTCGGTGCACCGTACTCGCCGACGGAGACGGCGATCGCTGGCGAGGTTCGTGACGCCCTCGCCGAGGATGGAATCGAACCGGAGCTCTCCGCGACTATTCCGGACAGAGACGACGCGCCGGCCGAGGAGTCGGTGTTGCCGAACGTCAAGAACGTCATCGCCGTCGCGTCCGGCAAAGGCGGCGTCGGCAAGTCGACCGTCGCCGTCAATCTCGCCGCCGGGCTCTCGCAACTCGGTGCTCGAGTCGGGCTGTTCGACGCAGACGTCTACGGACCGAACGTGCCACGGATGGTCGACGCTGACGAACCACCGATGGCGACCGAAGAGGAGACCCTGGTTCCACCGGAGAAGTTCGGCGTGAAGCTGATGAGCATGGCCTTCCTCGTCGGCGAGGACGACCCCGTCATCTGGCGCGGACCGATGGTCCACAAGGTCATCACGCAGCTCACCGAGGACGTCGAGTGGGGCCACCTCGACTACCTCGTTGTCGACCTGCCGCCGGGGACCGGCGACACGCAGCTGACGATGCTCCAGACGATGCCCGTCACCGGCGCGGTGATCGTCACGACACCCCAGGACGTCGCGCTCGACGACGCCCGGAAGGGGCTGCAGATGTTCGCCCGCCACGACACCGTCGTGCTTGGAATCGCCGAGAACATGGCGACGTTCGTCTGTCCCGACTGCGGGAGCGAACACGACATCTTCGGCTCCGGCGGCGGCGAGGCGTTCGCCGACGCCCACGACCTGCCTTTCCTCGGCTCGATTCCTCTCGATCCGAGCGTCCGCGAGGGCGGCGACGAGGGCGAACCGACCGTCCTCGACGAGGGGAACGAGACCGGCGAGGCGTTCCGCGAACTGACCGCGAACGTCGCGAACAACACCGGCGTCGTCCACCGTCGGGACGCCTCCGGATCGGTCGAGCAGCGGACGCCGCCCGCCGAGCCCGACGAACGATGACCGACGCCGGGTCCGACGAGGGGTCGGACTTCGAACCGGACCCCGGGCGCGTCGACTTCCTGCGGACGGTCGCCGACGACGTCCGCGGCGACAGCTCCGAGAGCAAACAGCTCGCGAACGTCCTCTACCGGGTGAGCGACCTCTACGACGAAGACGAGGACACCTCGCCAGAAGAGATCGTCAGAAACGTGAAGTTCATCCTCGAGGTCAACGAACGCGGCGGCCTCGGGCGGTGACGGTCGACGCGATTTTGTACGCGCCGGCCGAGGTCCACCTGTGGACGCAGACCAGCAGACCTGGGCGAACCCGTTCGGCATGGACGAGGAGTGTCGGAACTGTCCGGCACTCTGTGAGACGCGCACGCAGGTCGTCCACGGCTACGGCGACGTCGGGGCCGACTTCCTGTTCGTGGGCGAGCGGCCGAGTGCCAGTGCGGACGAGGCCGGCGTTCCGTTCGTCGACGAGGGCGAGACGACGCTCCGGCGACTCCTCGAGCGCCTCGGCCTGTGTGCGGTCGACTCCGACCCGGAGCGGCCCGACCTCGAGAACGTCTACCTGACGAATCTGACGCGGTGTCGCGATCCGGAACGGCCGCCGACCAACGACGAGATCGGCAACTGCGAGCCGTTCCTGAACGCCGAGATACGGATGATAAATCCCGAGATCATCGTCCCCGTCGGGCAGCGTGCCCTCCGTGAGATCGGGACGGAGTACACGACCACGCCCGCGGACGATCTGGACGTCGAGACACACCACGGCGAGTCGATCCGCGGACGGGGATTCGAGCTCGTCCCGATGATCGACCCACGCGAGCAGACAGACGCACAGACCCAGACATGGCTCGAGGGATTCGCGGAGCTGATGGCGTCGGACTACCGCCAGACGAAGGGTCGACGCGAGCGGTGACGGCTACCAGTACGGACTCCGGATCCAGCTGTCAGACCGCGCCCCGAGGACGAACAGGCCGAAGACGGCGGCGGCGACGACGAACAGCGTGACGAGCGTCGGGACGAGCAGGTCGCCGGCGGACGCCTCGAGCCCGTAAGTCGTCACGAACGCCACCGCGCCCGCTGCCACCATCGCGACCACGACGAGCGTGCCGAGCAACCCCAGGAGTTTTCGTCCGATCATACAGTTCGGTCACCGGGCTGACCCATAAATCCCGACCGGCGGATCGCCCGCTCGCTGAACTCGAGATAAAGCGCCGCGTTGAAGTCGCTGACGGCCCGACGTAGCGTATGATCGTCGTCGTCCCGGTAGATCCACCTCGTGACGGACTCGTGCTGGCCTCGCTCGTCGAAGAAACGTCGCTGTCGAGCGACGACGCGACGCGCCTCTACGAAGCCGCGACGGCAGACGTCCTCCGGGCCGTCGCCTCGAGCGGCGGCGACCTCCTCGTGAACTACCGCGACGAGGAGACCCTGCCCGACGCCCTCGGCGGCGAGCCCGAGGCCGAGATTCGCGCGCTGGCCGCCGACGCCCTCGGCGGCACCGACGAGGTTCGCTTCGAGCGCCAGGTCGGATCGACGCAGGCGGCACGAGTCGGCAATACGGTGACACATCTCCTCGAGAACGAGGACGCGACGAGCGTCGGCGTCCTCGAGCCGACCGCGGCGCTGGTCGCACGCACCGAGATCGACGGCGCGGCGATGTCGATCCGACGCAACGACGTGGTGCTCGGCCCGGCACCGGGTGGCCGGACCTACCTCGCTGCGTTCGCCGAACCGATCGACTTCGAGGACGCGTACGCGACGCCCGAACTGTCGACGCTCGCCCGTCGCGGTGCAGACGCCGGACTGGACGTCGGCTTCGCACCGATGCTACCGACGGTGGCCACCGAGACGGACCTCTGTTCGACGATCGCCGGACTCGAGGCTCGCAGCGCGGCCGGCCGGCCGCTCCCCGAAGCGACGGCGACAGTGATCGACGACCTCGGACTCGTCGTCGAGGACGGACCGACGCTCGCCCGACGATAGACCGACAACGCTTTTTGACGGGATGTGAAAGGCGTACTCGAGGTGGGGTGGCAGAGCGGCCTAACGCGCCTGCCTTGAGAGCAGGTGGCTGTCAAGCCTCATGGGTTCAAATCCCATCCCCACCGTATTTTGCCGCGAGCAATTCCGCGAGCGGCAAATTGGTTCGATAGGATTTGAAGCAGGGAGCAGCTTTGCTGCGACCGTGGTTCAAATCCCATCCCCACCGTTTTTCCGCGAACAACTGCGACGAGCGCAGCGAGGAGCACATGAGCGGAAAAACGAGACGGTGGGATTTGAATTAGACCGAGGTTCTGCACGACGCGCAGGTTCTCGGGCGCAGTTCAAATCCCATCCCCACCGTTTTCTCTGGGAGGGCACGACGAGTGCAGCAGGCGACCTCTCGAGTACTCGCTCGAGCGGTCGGCGAGAACCGCTGGTCGACGACTCGAGCAGTAACCTCTCGGTAGCGTGAGAGACAGTTTCACGCCCGATGACACGGGTGTCACGTGGTTACACCACTGTTTCTACAGGATATTTAGCTGTCCGAAAATAAGTGGTGGACGCAATGAGTGACACCGACGTAATCGTCGTCGGCGGTGGTCCCGCCGGACTGAGTACAGCACTGTTTACCGCGAAAAACGGCCTCGAGACGACAGTCTTCGACACCGACGAGACGTGGATGCACAAGGCACACCTGTTCAACTACCTCGGCGTCGGTTCGATCGGCGGCAGCGAGTTCATGGCGACGGCACGCCAGCAGGTCGACGCGTTCGGCGTCGACCGCCACCAGGGCGAACAGGTCACCGGCGTCGCGTCGTCCGACGGCGGGTTCGTCGTCGAGACCGAGGACGGCGACTACGACGCGCGGTACGTGATCTTCGCGACGGGGGCGAACCGCGAACTCGCCACCGACCTCGGCTGTGAGACGGACGACGACGGCGTCGTCGAGGTCGATCTGGACATGGAGACGAGCGTCGACGACGCCTACGCGACGGGTGCGATGGTGCGTCCCGAGAAGTGGGAAGCGACGATCGCCGTCGGCGACGGTGCCGCAGCCGCCCTCGACGTCCTCTCGAAGGAACGTGGCGAACGCTACCACGACTTCGACGTGCCAGCCGACGCCGAACGCGTCTTCGGCGGACTGGGGGACGAGTAAGCAGTACGGTCGGTAGAACGGAACCGCTCGCGAACCGGGTTACTCGTAGGAGAGTTCGAGTTCGAGCGCCCGCTCGAGCAGGTCCTCGTCGTAGCGTTCTTCGGTCTGTGCGGGACGGGTCTCGTGGATCGTCCGAACCTGCTGGACGGTGTTGCGGAAGTTCTTGAACGTGGCCTCGTCGACCATCTGGCCGTCGAGGGTCACGGCACCCGTCCCCTCGCGTTTGGCCGCGTTGAAGCGCTCGATCTTGCTGACGTCGCGCTCGAGTTCCTCGGGCGTGGGCATGTGGATCGTGTTGGCCTGGATCGTCTGTTTGGGGTACAGCGACCAGGAACCGTCGAGTCCCAGGCTCGCCTCGTGTTCGACCTGGTCGGCGTAGGCGTCGGCGTTGTAGTAGGTGAGGCCGGCGCGCTCTTTGAACAGGTCGTCGAACGGACCGCCGATCGAGAGCAGGTCGCCCGCGCTGGCCTCGTTCGAGAGTTCCTCGAGCAGGCCGTCCCAGCGGGGCATGCCGTCGCCGAAGTCACGACCGCCGAGTTCGGCCGCGTAGTCGACGGGACCGAAGACGAGCGCGGTGAGCCGGGAGTCCTCGCCGAACTTCGCGATCTCGCGCAGGTCGGACTTCGCCCGGCCGGTCTCGATGATGACCGAGAGGCCGATCGAGCCGTCCGCGTGGCCGTGTTCGGCCTCGGCGTCGGCGACCGCGGCGGCCGCGCGTTCGACGTCCTCGAGTCGGCCCACCTTGGGGACGACGACGCCGTCGATCTCGTCGCCGATCTCCGCGACGAGGCGGTCGATCTGGTCGCGACCGCGCTCGCGGAACGACTCGTCCTCGTAGCTCCACTCGACGCGGGGCCAGATCTCGCCCGGGAAGTCGTACTCGGGAACGAAGTCGATCGTGTTCTCGAGTCCCTGCTCTTTCATGTCCGGGGCCGTGCCGTCTTCCATGTCGGGCACGAGCCAGTCTGGAGCCTGGAAGCCCTCGGCCTCGAGGCCGGAGCGGAGGTACTTCGCCGTGTCGTCTTTCGGGACGGCGGCCGGTGCGGTCTGGAAGGTTCGGCAGAGTCTCACGTCGCTCATGTATCTGGTAGATTCGATAGTTAACGTTTAATCGTTGTGTTTCTGGTCCTATTCGCCTCGCTTTCGGATCGCCGCCGTCCGGGTGCCGGAGTAGACGGGTTCGTCGTTCTGGTTGAACGCGATGTGCTCGAAGCGGACGGTGCCGGCGACGTCGCCATCGTTCTCGGCGTCGAGGACGCGCGTGAAGGCGTAGACAGTGTCGCCGGGCGTGACGAAGGTGTGGAACTTCTCGTCGTCGAAGCCGACCTCGCGGTAGGTCTCCTCGTCCGAGCGGGCGTGGCCGAGCGCGGTCGAGCGGGTCACGTCGCCGTAGGTGACGATGTCGCCCGAGGGCGAGTCAGCCATGACGTCGACGTTGTGGTGCTGTTTGGCCGTGTTCAGCGTCGAGAGCGGCAGGTAGGCGACAGTGACGTCGTCCTGGGTCCGTCCGCGTTCGTGACGGTAGGCGACCGCGGCGTCGCGGCCCTCGGCTTCCTCGAGCGCCTCGAGGAAGTCCTCGAAGTAGCCGCCCTCGGGCGTGACGAACTCACTGGGGAGGCCGGGTTCGTCTTCTTCTGGATTTTCGACCGCGCCCCCGTCCGTCTCGAGGGGCTGGCGTCGCGGGATCATGTTCGTGCGCTCGTACGAGCAGAGTACCTCGCCCGTCTCGGCGTCTTTCCCGCGGGTGCGCCAGGAGACGATGCCGTAGTTGGGGCGAGAACTCGAGGAGGCCCTGTTGACGACTTCGCTTTCGACGTGGAGTTCGGTTCCCGTGTACACCGCGTCGGTCGGGAACCGGACGTCGGTTCGGCCGAGGAAGTAGCCGCCTTTCTCGCTCAGGTCCTCGACGGTGATGCCGAGGGTGGCGGCCGTGAGATAGTCCGGGTGGACCGGCGGTTCCTCGAAGTCCCGGGCTTCGGCGACGTCTTGCCGCCAGTAGGCGGGGTCGTGGTTGAGCGTCTGGCTCATCCACGCCTCGTTGCCGTGGCGAGTCAGCGTGAGGCCGGGTTCGTGTTCGATGATCTGGCTCTCTTCGAAGTCCTCGAAGCAGTTGCCCTTCTCTTTGGTCTCGACCTGTTCGAGTGCCTGTGCGAACGTCTCGGGGTCAGTCCAGTCAGTCATCTGCAGTCACCTCGTCTTCAGTTTCGAGTCGCCCACGCCGTCGGCGAGCGACCGTGCGACGCATCTCGTTTTCGACGATCATGTACCCCTCGTCGAAGCCCATACCCGGTTTCGCGAGTACCTGGGCCGCGTTCGTCGCGAGCGCGACGTGGGCACAGGCACGTGCGGACGTCTCCGTCTCGTTGCAGGTGCCGCCGAGGTACGCGCGAGTGTCCGTCCCGTCGCAGTACTGGACGGCCCGAGCGCTTCGCTGGATGCCACCGAGGTCGGGTGTTTTCACCTGGACCACGTCGGCGGCACCCGCGTCGACGAACGCCTGAACGTCCTCGAAGGTGTTACACCACTCGTCGGCGACGACGTCGACGCCGACGCCGGCCTCGGCGAGTCCCTCGCGGAGTTCACACATCGCCTCGATCTGGGCCTCGCGGTCGCCGACGTCCATCGGCCCCTCGATCTGGATCGGGAGGTCGCCGGCGGCTTCCTCGAGGTCGGCGAAGTACTCGACGACCTCCGGGCGGTCGTAGGGCGCACCGAAGATCTCGCCGATCATCCCGTAGACGTCGATGTGGATCCGCGGTTCGTAGCCGTCGGGGCCGAGTTCCTGCGAGCGGGAGACGAGCCACTCGACGTACTCGAGTAGGGTCTCACCCTCCGAGCCGATCTTCTCTTCGGCGTTGATCAGTCCGTGGGGGAGGACGGGGACGCCCTTGATGAACATCTTCTCGGCGTTGACGTAGCGGTCGTCGCCGCTCTGGCCGAACACCGGGATCGGCTCCTCGGCGGGTTCGGTGTCGAGTTCGGCGGCTAAGACGTCCGTCCGGGTCGTCCCCTCGGCCTCGGCGGCCGCGGCGAGCAACGCCTGGGAGACGCCGTAGCGGATCGCCGTGTGAAGCCGGTCGCCCTCGACGACCATCTCCTCGAGCAGTTCCGCGTTCTCGAGGAAGTCCGTCGCGTCGCGGCCGACGAGTTCCTCGGCCACGGGTCCCTCGACGACGGGGGCGTACTCCTCGGCCTGGAAGAGCGGGTCGCGTCCGCCAGCACCGGAGTACTGGACGGCGGCGCAGTCGCCCCGAACCACGCTTCCGTCCTCGAGTTCGACGTCGACGATCAGGGCCTCGCCGGCCTGACGGATCGAGTCGAAGCCCTCGGTGACGGGCTCGCCCACGTAGGCGAAGCCGTCCTGGCTCGCTCCCCGCTTGATCGCGCGCTGGTCGTCGAAGTAAAAGCCCGAGAAGCCGGGCGTGGCGTGGACGGCCTCAATCCGCATTGCCGACACCTCCAGTGCCGCTGTGGGGACGACCAATCAGTTTCCCGTCGCTGATCGCGTCGACGTCGTCGGCGACCATCCGGAACGACTCCTGTCGTCCCTCGGTCTCGGCCCGCTGTGAGAGTCGCGCGCGGTGGATCTCCTTGATGTCGTCGTCCATCTCGAGGTCCGCCCACTCGAAGATGCGGACCCGGCCATCGTCGTCGCGTGCAGGGAGCACCGCACCCGCCGCGCTGTCGCTCGGGGCGAAGGGCACGTCGAGTGCACCGGACTCGAAGGCCTTGATTGTCCCCCAGGCGACGTCGCCGTCGCCGTGTTTCAGGATCGTGTCCATGAGACAGTGAGTCTCGCGTTCGATCAGTTCCTGCTCCTCGTCGATACCGTCGATGTCGATGTTCTGCTCGATCGCCATGTCGATGATCTGTCTCGTCGTTCGCAATCCGGCGGCGTTGGCCTCCTTGGTCGGCACACCCTGGAACTCCTGTGGGGACTTGGTGATGACCTTGTCGGGCTGGGCGATCGCTGCGGTCATCCCGCCGAGGCTGATGACGCCGTTGGCACGAGCCTCGTCCGGCGGGAACCCGCCCATCCACTCGTGGAAGACGGTCGTCACATAGACGTCGTCCGGGAGGTACTCGTTGCCCAGTTTCTTCAGGGCACGCAGGGCGGCGACGTCCTGGACGACGTTGCCGACCTGTCCGTATCCCAGCGTGACCGACCGGACGCCCTGGGTGGCCGCAAGCTGGCCCTCGACGATACCGATCGCGATCGCGATCGAGGGCGGGACGAGCGTCCCGGTCAGCGGACCGAACGGCTCGCGATTGATCCGGACGCCGCGTTCGGTGTACGCGCCGGCCAGCCGATCGACGAACTGCCAGTGTTCGATCGTCTCGGCGAGGCCGTGCTCTTTCGTGTAGGGGATGTTGTACGAGATCGGTCCGCCCTCGAAGCTCTGGAAGCCGCCCGCGAAGGTGATCGCCGCGAGCAGCCGAGCGTCGGGCGTGCCGTGGCGGACCTCGATCGGGGCGTCGATCGCCTCGATCAGGTTTCGGCAGCCGTCGACGCCGTGGTTGACGGCCGGAAAGCCGTTCAGGGTGTCCTCGCCCGTCTCCCGGGCCTTCTCGAGACCTTCCTGGGCTTTCCCGTACTCGTTGTCGCGCGTGTAGGAGTCGATGGTCGTCGGGAGGAGGTCCGCCTCGCCTTCACCGTGGAGGTACTCGAGCAGCTCGATCTGGTCGTCGAGTCGCGGGACGCCCGCTCTGGGCTGCAACAGCGGTTTGTCCGCGGACTCGAGCACCTCGGCGAAGCGCTTCTCGGCCGGAAGCGACTCGTGGTAGCGAATCGCCTCGTCGAAGTCGACGGCCGCACCCGTCGCCCAGTTGGATCGGATCTCGTCGTCGATACGCCGTAGCTCGTCGGAAGGAATACGCTCGTCTCGTATCATCTAGGAATTAACGGTAACACGCTCCGACTCTGTCGTCGTGATCTGCAAGTCGCGCTCCAGGGCGGCGATCGCCTCTTCGGGATCGGTCTCGGAGTCGAAGACCCGGTCGAACCCGAGGTCCTCGAACGTCGCCCGAGTCTCCTCGAAGTCGTCCTGGCCGACTGCGAGGTTGCCCCCGATGTAGGTGATCGCGTCGACGTCCGCCTCGGCGAGGACGTCGTGGAAACCCTGACAGTCCTGCTCGGCGTGACCGTAGAGCGAGGAGACCAGTACAGCCTCGGCGTCGTGGGCTTTCGCTGCCTCGGCGAACTCCTCCTGGGAGGTCTGTACGCCGAGGTTGACGACGTCGAAACCAGCTGCACTGAACGCCTGCTCGAGGATCGTGATCCCGACGACGTGCGCGTCGGACCCGATCACACCGAGGACGACCGTTCGGGTCATTGTATGGACAACCATGAGGAATGGGGCCTTAACTCTAATGGTTTTTCATGATAATACTCCTTATACAGCCTTGGACCCTCAGATTGTCACGTGTGAACACCATCATGATCTATAGTAAAGGTTTTTGCGTCCCTGTCTGCATTGTGGGGATACACGCATGGGAGCGCTCTCGAACTTACGCGTCCTCGATCTGACGCAGGTGCTTGCCGGACCGTACTGTACGATGTTGCTCGCGGACATGGGCGCAGACGTCGTAAAGATCGAGCGTCCCGGCGGCGACTTCATCCGGCCGAACCCGCCGTTCGTCGACGATCCCGACGAAGAAGCCTACGGCGGCTACTTCCAGAGCGTCAATCGCGGGAAGCGAAGCATCGAGCTCGACCTGGGCGACGACGACGACCGCGAGGCGTTCCTCTCGCTGGTGGAGAAAGCGGACGTCGTCATCGAGAACTATCGCGCGGGCACGATGGAGAAGTTCGATCTCGGCTACGAAACCCTGCGCGAGCACAATCCGCAACTCATCTACTCCTCGATTCGCGGCTTCGGCGACCCGCGGACCGGCGAGACCCACCGACAGGGCCAACCGTCGTACGACCTCATCGCCCAGGCGCTCGGCGGCGTCATGGAGATCACAGGTCAGGAGGACGGCCCGCCGACGAAAGTCGGCCCCGGCATCGGCGACCTCTTCACCGCGACGCTGAACTGCATCGGCATCCTCGCGGCGGTCAACCACCGCGAACAGACCGGCGAGGGGCAGTACGTCGACACGGCGCTGTACGACTCGATGGTCAGCATGACCGAGCGCGCCATCTACCAGCAGTCGTACACGGGAGAACCGCCGACGCGCCAGGGCAACTCCCACCCGACGCTGTTTCCCTTCGACGCCTTCGAGGCCGCCGACGGCCACGTCGTGATCGCCGGATTCGGGACCAACCACTGGACGGCCCTCTGTGAGGAGATCGGCCGCCCGGACCTCGCCGAGGAGTACCCCGACCGCGAGAGCCGCCTCGAGAATCGCGAGTACCTCCGCGAGGAGATCAGCTCGTGGACCACCGAACGGACCGCCGAGACGATCTGTGAGACCCTCGAGGGACGGGTCCCGGTTGCGCCCGTCCAGAACACGGAGGACATCTTCGCGGACTCTCACGTCCACGATCGCGACATGATCGTCCCGGTCGAACAGCCGGGTGCCGGCCGCGAGGTCGAGATCGCCGGCAACCCGATCAAGATGACCGAGACGCCACCGCGCGTGCGGGGCCGTGCGCCCTTGCTCGGCGAACACCAGGAGGAGATCCTCGGCGACGAGACCGCCGACGCGGAGACAGCCGCCGACGACTGATCGCCAGGCCGACAGAGAGTAACGTTTTTGCGGTGGCCACGCACATCACGGCGTATGGACTGGCCACACGATCCCGACGGCGAGGAAGGAAGCGAAGGGATGCGCAAGTACGATATGGCGATCATCGCGAAGAAAGTCGACGAGGAAGAGGACTTCCCGCTCGAGCGCGACGACCTCGTCGCGGAACACGGCGACGACCCCATCCGAATCAACCACCAGACGGTCGTCGCCCTGCGCGACATCTTCGAGTACGTCGACCAAGAGGAGTTCGAGACGATCACCGACATGCACAAGGCCGTCGGGAACGCGATGCGGGAAGGCGGCTTCTGGGAGTACCACCCTGAGGGCGCGAACCCCGAGAAAAAGCCAGCGTAATCGACGGCGGCACACGCCATCACGAATCTGGATTACGTATCACTTATACGAAGACAGACGGTACCGTTGGATACCCGTGACGAACACGCAGGTTACGCTCGTTCAAATCGACAACTACGGACCGTGGACGGTGACGCCGGAGCCACGGCGGGAGGCAGACCTTCAGACGCTGCAGTCGCGGCTGTACGCCGACATCTCGCAGTTCGTCGGCAACCGTGACGGCTACACCTTCTTCACGCGCTTCGACAACATGATCGCCGTCACGAACGGCCTCGACGTCGACGATCACGCCCTCCTCCAGGAATCGATCGGGAACCGATATCCCGTGACGCTCAGTCTCGGCGTCGCGACGGGAACCAGTCCCGCGCAGGCGCTTTCGGACGCCACCTCGCTCCTGCAGGAAGCCGGCAGTGCCCAGGACGCGAATCGTCGCGAGATCCTCGACGGTCGCGTCGTCGACGCGAACCACCGCACCGACGACGACGTCCAGATCGCACACTTCGACGTCAACGACGCCACCGGCGAGTACACGGACGAACTCAACGCCTTCGACAGCTTCATCGAGATCGAACAGGGCTACGCCGCGCTCATGAAGTACATGCGCCGGACCCACGACAGCCTCTCGTTTTTCGTCGGCGGCGACAACGTCATCGCCGTCTGTCCCGACCTCGAGCGAGACGACTACGAGGACGCCATCGCTCACGTCGAGGCGTCGGTCGGCGTCGAACTCAAAGTCGGCGTCGGCCGCGGGGAGACTGCACGCGCCGCCGGGATGGACGCCAAACACGCCCTCGAGACCTGTCGGGCGGACTGCTCTCGCGTGGAACTCGAGTGGTGAGACGACGGGAGACGAGACCGTCACAGAACTGTCGAAACTACCGAAAAGAAACCTTCGTCGGCCGATTTGATAAGCCTGCCGGAGGTAGTTTTTAGACTCCCTGTGGTCATTGTTCACACATGGAACCGGAACTGTCGGTCAGGGATGTCCTGACGAAAGAGTACGTTGCCGCAAGCGAGTCGGACACCGTCCTCGGTGCCGTCGAACTCATGCGCGCAGAGCACGTCGGGTGCGTCCTGGTCCTTCGCGGGTCGGATCCCGTCGGCATCATGACCGAGTGGGACGTCCTCGGTCTCGTCGACGACGAGAGAGATCCCGGAGAAACGCTCGTCGAGGACGTCATGTCGACGCCAGTGGTGACGATCGACGCCGACCGGTCGCTCACCGACGCCGCAGACACGATGTCCAGGGAGAACTTCCGTAATCTCGTCGTCTTCGACGGCGACAACCTGCTCGGCGTCCTCACACAGCGAGACGTGATCGCCGCTGCAGGGTCGTTCCAGGCAACGACCGCCCCGTCGCGATCCCAGGAGCCACCGATCGGCCAGCCCTCGAATACCGACACCGACGCCAAGTTACGTCCCAACGGTAGCGGTGGCGACGAGTACACGACGCAAGGCGTCTGTGAGGCCTGTGGCTCGCTGGCAGAGTCACTGTGGGAGTCGAACGGACAGCTCGTCTGTGCCGACTGCCGTACCGTCTGATACTGCCAGTCGTGCCTGGTTCCCGGCGTGACCGCGAGCGCGTCACAGTTGCGCCGAACTGGCGGACGATCGGCGTTACGAGAACGACCCCGGTTCCGTGCCAACAAATAACGCACTCTACCTTTTCGATGGAAAGACCTTTCGGTCGTGCCGGTGGACAGATCGGTAATGATCGCTACCCTCGACGACCTCGACGTTTCTGGGACGACCGTCGGGGTTCGGGTCGACGTCAACAGTCCGATCGGAGACGACGGGTCGCTCGCAGACGACGCTCGACTGCGCGCACACGTCGACACGCTCTCGGAACTGCTAGAGCGTGGCGGCCGCGTCGCCGTCCTCGCCCACCAGGGGCGGCCTGGCGGCGACGACTTCTCCTGTCTCGAACCCCACGCGGCTCGACTCTCGGATCTCCTCGGTCGTCCCGTCGACTACGTCGACGCGACGTTCTCCAGTGCCGCCAGAGACGCCGTCTCCTCGCTCGAGGACGGCGAGTGCGTCGTCCTCGAGAACACCCGCTTCTACAGCGAGGAGTACATGGAGTTCGAACCCGACCGTGCCGCTCGAACCCACCTCGTCGAGGGGCTCGCACCCGTCCTGGACGCCTACGTCAACGACGCGTTCGCCGCGGCCCACCGCTCACAGCCGTCGCTCGTCGGGTTTCCGACCGTCCTCCCCGGTTACGCCGGCCGCGTGATGGAAGCCGAACTCGACGTCCTCGGCAACATCGAGGAGACGCCCGAGCCGCGAGTCTACGTCCTCGGCGGGGCGAAAGTCCCCGACTCGATCGACGTCGCCTGGAGCATCCTCGAGAAGGGGCTCGCCGACCACGTCCTCACCGCCGGCGTCGTTGGAAACGTCTTCCTCATCGCCGACGGCGTCGACCTGGGGGACGCGAGCTCCGACTTCATCTACGATCAGGGCTACTGGGACGAGATCGACCGCGCTGCCGACTTGCTCGACGCCTACGGCGAGCAGATCGCGTTCCCGCGCGACGTCGCAGTCGCTCGAGACGGCGAGCGACACGAGATCGGCGTCAACGCCCTCCCGCCTCGAGAGGGAGAGGCAGCAATGGACGTCGGCGACTCGACGCTCACGTACTACCGGCGCATCCTCGAGGACGCCGGCACCGTCATCCTCAACGGTCCTGCCGGCGTCTACGAGGACGACAACTTCGAGAAGGGTACTCGCCAGCTGTACCGTGCGGCGACCGACGTCGAGGTGAGCATCGTCGGTGGCGGCGACACCGCGTCGGCGCTGCGTCACCTCGGCGTCGAGGGCTTCACCCACGTCAGCACCGGCGGCGGGGCCGCCCTGAAGATGCTCACCGCCGAACCGCTTCCCGCCGTTACGGCGCTCGAGAATGGCCCCCGACGAACAGCCGGTGATTGAACCGGCGACGCGAGAAGACGTCGAGACCCTCACCGACTACTGGGTCGACCTCGCCCGCGAACAGCGCCAGCACGATTCGCACGTCCTGCCGGACGCGAACCGCGAAACGATCGGTGAAACGCTCGCCGCACACCAGGTCGGTGGCGGGCTGCTGGTCGCTCGCGTCGACGGCGACGTCGTCGGGTTCGCCTCGTTCTCGCTCGAGCGGGGGACGTTTGCGCTCGATGCGACCCGTGGACTGCTCTCGAACCTGTACGTCCGTCCGGCGTATCGCGGACGGGGAATCGGGACGGCGTTGCTCGAGGCGACGGAAGAGGAACTCGCCCAGCGAGGGGCCGACGTCGTCACGCTCGAGGCGATGGCGAAAAACGACGCGGCGCGGCGCTTTTATCGCCGCAACGGGTACGATACCCATCGCGTGGCGATGGAGCGATCGCTCGACGACCGGAGCGAAAACGATACACACTCAAAGGAAGAGCAATAATCAACGGATCGCGCCAGGGGAGCATGGGCGGTTCATGCACTCGACTTGTAATCGAGACTTCCCGGGTTCAAATCCCGGCCCTGGCTTACTGTCGCGAACGAATTCGCGAGCAACAGCAAGGCAACAGTTTGAACCGCGCGAGACTTCGCTCGATCTCGCAGCCGGGTTCGATTCCGCCCCTGGCTTGACGTCGCGAACTAGCTACCACTTGCTCGCTGGAACTGATCGGTGAGATAGTATCGTTCAATAGAGTATTTTCCGTGGAAAGGGAAGACACCACGCCCGTAATCAGTTACTAACGGTCTCTATTTCTGTTTCTTCTCTTTCTTGAATAGTTCTGTATAAGACGACCGTACTAAGAATATCTCTATCGATGACGCCAAAATAGCCCCCAATGTATATAAATATGCATTAAAACACAAAAGAGCCCATTAGCTACGAGGAGGGCCCACAGGATTTATATCTGATCGGGTGAACCCACCTTCCAATGCTACTATCAGTGGAACGTTCGGGCGAAAGCATTCCCCTTAGTTTCAAGATCATTAACGCAATTGCCGAACGAGAAGGAGTAGAGGCGACCGAGATCGAACCACCGGAGTACGAAGCCCTTTACGACGTTCTCAATCCAGAAGCGCTCGACGCACTGTTTGCGCCTCGAGAAGACGGGACACCTCGCAGTTCCGGGCGAGTAGCGTTTTCCTACTGTGGATACGACGTCGTCGTCACGAGCGACGGCGACGTCGAGATCCTCGACTGAGTTGCTGGTCACACATCTGTACCCCGTCTCGGCTACTGCAAGGGACGAGGAGCCGTTCTCGTCACAACGGAGATCGGTCGCGATCGACGGCCACCGCGATCGTACCGACACCGAGAACGCGTAGAATCCAGCTCCAGCTTTCGCGGTCGCACTGATCGGCGACGTCGCCGGTTGGGCAGTCTCGTCATCCGCGCTGGGTGGCAGCCACCGACTCGAACACGTCGTCGTGGAGTCGACTGGTGACGACGTCCATCAGCGTCTCCAGGTTAGCCGTATCGGCGCGGTTGTACTCGACGAGCGTCTCGAGGGCGCCGTCGTCGCCGCGCTCGTACTCGCGCCAGAGTCGGACCGCGTCGCGACCCGAGATGTCCGGTCGGTCGCGATCGATGCCGACGTCCCGTTCGATTCGTTTTAACCCGCCCTCGAGCCCGAGTCTGCGACACGGATACATGAGGTCGACGTGGGGTAACGAGGCGTCGACGTCGTAGCACGTTTCGAGAAAGGGGACGTCGAAGCGCTTTCCGTTGAACGTGACGAGCAGCGACGCCTTCTCGAGTTCGGCCTGCAATCGCGTCGCGGTCAGATCGCGGTCTCTGACGAAGGTCGTCGTCTCGCCGCCGCGGTGGACGCTGACCGTCGTCACCTCGTGGCGGGTCGCGTCGAGACCGGTCGTCTCGATGTCGAGAAAACACGCGTCCTCGCGTACGTTCTCGTACAGTCGCCAGTGACTCGAGGTGGGAAACGCGTCGGCGAAGTAGGAGACGTCGCCGGCCTCGAGGCGAGCGTGGGCGTCGTCGATGAACGACTCGATGCGGTCTGCGACCGTCGGTCCGACGACGCTGCCGTCGAACTCGTCCCAGTGGGTGACGCCGTGTGCCCACAGGTCCCGTTCCGTCTTCTCACCGACGCCCCGGACGGGGATGAAACTGTTCTCGATTCGCACGTTCGTTCAGGTGCATCGCCCCGTCAAAAACGCTTGGATCACGTTCGACGAGCCGACGAACGCGTGACACGTACCGATCGCGCGGGGGATCCGACTCGAGGAATCACGCCTCGATTATCGTTTTGAATCCGCGGTCCGTAGGTCACGCATGGCCAACCGAGACGAAGACCTCGCGGAATCCATCGACGAACTCACACAGACGCTGCGCGACCTCCGCCACGAACTCGAGCCGCGTCCGGAGCCGCGACTGCGACCGCCGACGCCGGGGGAACTCCTCCGGTTGACCGACGAGGTCGCGATCCCCGCGCTCGTCGCGATCCTCGAGGCGAACGTCCGGGCACTCGAGGCGTTCCAGCGCGGTCTCAGGCTCGTCCGCCGGGACCGCGACGTTCGGGAGCGGACCGGGAGGGCGACCGACGTCACCCGAACGCGGGCGACCGAACTCCGGGAGACGACGCTCGAGCAACTCGACGGAGCGCTGGCAGAACTCCAGCGGGCGCTCGGGGAGGGGGCGCTGCCACAGAACCGCCAGGCACGCGACCTCGTCGAGGACGCACGCGAGTTGCGCGACGAGGTAGATCGACGACTGCGAGACGCCGGTGAGGAGGTCGACGCCGAGACGAAGGGCCGAACGATCGAAATCGACGACTCGACCGACGACCGACCCGACGAGTCGGACGTCGACGTCGACGCCGAACTCGAGACGCTGAAAGATCAGTACGGATCGGACGACGCCGGTGACGAGACAGACGGCGACGAACCGGACGACGAGACCGGCGAGAACGAGTCGTGATCAGACCGGTTCGAACCGGTAGCCGTCCCACTCCTGGCTCTCCGGTTCTCTGATCCCCGCGCCGGGCTCGCGGAGTTCCTCGACGTGGACGGGTCGGACCGTATCGCCCGTCTCGACGTCGTCGGTCGTCACCTGCCCGAGCGCCCGGACGGATTCGCCGTCGTCGCCGGACTGCGTCCGGCTGCTCGAGGCGTCGTCGGACGCCTCGCTGACGTCGAACTCGACGATCGCCATCGTGTTCGGCTCGCGCACGCCTGGCGGCGTCGCGGTGCTCGTCGTCCAGGTGACGACCTCCGCGGTGTACTCGCTCAGGTCGATCGTCTCGACTGGTTCGCTCCCGTCCGGTCCGATCGGGTGGCCGGGGTAGGTGATCGATCCGTTCTCGTAGCGGTAGGCTTCCATCGTCATCGTGCTGCCTCCATGATGGTGGTGATGACACAGTTTCCGAAGCCGCCGACGTTACAGGTCAGGCCGACGTCGGCCTCGACCTGTCGCGGACCGGCCTCGCCCATCAGCTGTTCGTAGATTTCGACCGCCTGTGCGACGCCGCTGGCCCCGAGCGGATGGCCCTTCGACTTGAGGCCGCCGGAGGTGTTGATCGGCAACTCCCCGGTGTCGCGCTCGGTATAGCCTTCCTCGACGAGCTGCCAGGCCTCGCCCTGCTCGGCGAAGCCAAGCCCCTCCATCTGGAGGAACTCGAGGATGGTGAACATGTCGTGGAGTTCTGCGACGTCGATGTCGTCGGGTCCGTAGCCGCTCATCTCGTAGGCACCCTCGCCGCTCTCGACGACGCCACCCATGATCGTCGGATCTTCCCGCTCGTGGACGACGTGGGTGTCGGTCGCACCGTCGACGCCCGCGATCACGACGTACTCGTCGGTGTACTCTTTCGCGACCGACTCGGGACAGAGCATGAGTGCCGCCGAGCCGTCCGTGATCGGGCAGAAGTCGTACAGTCGAAGCGGGTCGGCGACGATCGGCGACTCCATGGCCGTCTCGAGGTCGATCTCCTTCTGGAACTGCGCCTTGGGGTTGTCGACGCCGTTCTTGTGGTTCTTGACGGCGACCTTCGCGAGACTCTCCCGTGGCGCGTCGAAGCGCTCGAGGTAGTGGCGCGCGGTCAGGCCCGCAAAGGAAGGGAGCGTGACGCCGTGTTTGTACTCGACCGGGTGGGTGAGCGACGCGATGACGTCGGTCGCCTCAGCGGTCGTCCGGTGAGTCATCTTCTCGCCGCCGACGAGCAACGTCATGTCGCTTGCCCCGCTGGCGACCGACTGCCAGGCGGCGTAGATCCCTGCACCGCCGCTCGAACTCGTCTGGTCGACGCGCTGGGTGTACGCCGGCATCGCGTCGAGGTCGTGAACTAGCGCGTTCACGACGCCGCTTTGTCCCTCGAACTCGCCACTCGCCATGTTCGAGACGTACAGGTGCTCGACGTCAGCGGGGTCGACGCCCGCATCCTCGAGACAGGCAAGGCCGGCCTCCACGAGCAACTCGCGGATCCACTCCTCGCGTTTCCCGAACTGGGTCATCGACGCCCCGATGATCGCGACTCGTTCCATGGTCTCACAGACTTGGGTCGAGAATTTATATTTAAGGTATTGGTCACTTCTCGCGACTGTCGCCGCGAGCGTCGAGTCGGCGTCGTCCGGGAACCGTCGTCGAGTTGCGTCGAACTCGTCATAACGTCTGCTGTAAGTCATTCCAGGAGCAACCCCGAACTGTCCGGCGGTTTTCGGAAACAGGTACAGCAGGCAGTATCAGGCCGACTCTGCGGCCGCCGTCTGCAGGTCGCTCGCTCGAGCGCGAGCCTGCGAGATGACGGCCGGTCGAGCCTCGAACGAGAGGATGACGTCGTCGTCGCCGTATGTGACGTCCTCCACGCGCGCGTTATCGTGAATCCACGAGACCAGACTCATCGTGTCGTCGGTCATCGGAAGCACCAGTCGTTCGCGCTCCCAGTCCGGTAACTCGCGGTCGATGCGCTCGAGCAGTTCGTCGACGTTCGTCCCCTCTTTCGCGCTCACGGCGACCGGGTTCGGCGCGAGCGCCGACAGCGCAGCTCGCTTCTCCTCGAGTTCGGCCTCGCTGACCTGGTCGATCTTGTTCAACACCGTCACGATCGGCGCCTCGTTGCGCTCGTAGAGCGTGTCGTGGCTGGTGACGAGCTTCTCGCGAATCTCCTCGACCGGTTCGCTCACGTCGACGACGAGCAAGACGAGATCCGCCCGGTAGACCGAATCGAGCGTCGACTTGAACGATTCGACGAGCCAGTGGGGCAGGTCGCTTATGAACCCGACCGTGTCGGTCAGCAGGACCTCGCGCGGGCCGACCTCTGCCCGGCGGGTCGTCGTGCCGAGCGTCGTGAACAGCCGATCTTCGGACTCGGCCGTCGCCTCGAGGTCCGGGTGGAGTTGCTCGTTTTCGTCGACCGCGAGGTCCGCCGCGAGCTGGCGAAGCAGCGTCGACTTCCCGGCGTTCGTGTAGCCTGCCAGCGCGACGAGGTCGAACCCCGACGCACGGCGACGTTCGCGTCGGTGTTCTTCGGTCTGCTCGATCCGCTCGAGTTCGTCCCTGATGCGGCTGATCTGGGCTTTGATGTCCTGTTCGCGACTCTCGTCGTACTCGCCGAGCCCCATGAAGCCGGGGTGTTCGTCGCGTTTGGCGAGGCTCGTCTTCGCCTCGACGCGTGGCAGTTCGTACCGCAACTCGGCGAGTTCGACCTGGAGTTGCGCCTTGCGCGTCTGGGCCCGCTGGCCGAAGATCTCCAGAATCAGCGTGAAGCGGTCGATCACTTCGACGCCGTCGGGGAGCTTCTGTCCGAGGTTGTACGTCTGGTAGGGGCCGAGTCGATTGTCGAAGATAACTGTCGTGACGTCTTCTCTGGCCGCCATGTCGGCGAGTTCGTCGGCTTTCCCCTCGCCCAGCTGGAGGGCAGGATCGGCCTTTCTGGACTGTGTTACTTCGCCGGCGACCTCGTAACCCGCGGCTTCGGCGAGGTCGCGAATCTCTTCGGTGTCTGGCGTTCCTGAGTCGACGCGTTTTGCAATGATCGCTCTCATGTGGGTGAGTGAACGTGGAAGAGTCTACCGCCGCCGCCCGGGGACGTTTCGTCTTCGAGACGGATCCCGCAGGTCACCGGCCGTTCGGTCGCGGTTCCTTGGGGCGGCACGTTCCGAACCACGTTACGGACGGCGACCGATCACCTCCGTTCGCGAGACGGCACTCATAGACCAGGGTACGGCACCAGCCGTCTTGAATCCCGTGGCGAAAACATAATCGACCGGTACAGTCACAGTACCACAAAGGTCTTGACGACTGACTCGAAAACGTGGACTCATGGAACTCGATCCAACGGCACTCGGTTTTGAGTTCGGCGGTGGTGCCTTCATCGGCGCCGTCATGGGGTTTGCCGCGAAGAAAATTGCGAAGCTCATCGCCGTCCTCGTCGGCGTCCAGCTCGTCGTCTTCCGATACCTCGAGTCACAGGGCATCATCATCGTCGACTGGGACGCACTCACTGCAGGACTCGTGAGCACCAGCGAGTACGCTGATCCGAGCTACCTCGAGTCGCTCGTGTCGACGCTGTCTATCGGAGCCGGTTTCACCGCCGGCTTCCTCGTCGGCTTTCGTCGTGCGTAGCGTTCTCGAAGCTGTCGGCGGTCGACCGGGGCGTCGACCGGTGAAAAACGAGCCTACCGCGTGCTAAGTTCGTCTTTGTCCTTGACGATCCGGGTCTCGGCCTCGCCGCTCGTGTTCTCGTTGACCACGTCGTAGAAGTCGTTCTGGAGTCCGGCAGGGAACGTGACGACGCCGATCCACGAGCCGTCTGGTTGCCACTCCTCGCGTTCCAGGTCGCCGTACTGGCGGATCTTCGCCTGTGCACTGCCGGCGTACTCCGCAGGCACCTGCACCGCGACGGTCACTTCCTCGAATCGGATCGGAATGACCGGGCGCAACGCATCGAGGGCATCATCGACCTGGCTCTCGGCGGGCTCCATCGGATCGACCGTAAACCCCGCTTCTTCGAGTGCGTTCTCGATGCGTTCGGGCGGATGGGGCGCGTCGTCCATCTGCGGGTTAATCGCGTTGCGCGCGATTCGGTTGATCAACTGTTTTCGCTTCTGTTCTTGCATCTCGCGGCGCTGGTCGGCCGTAATCTGGATCTCGCCGCGTTTGATGACTTCGGGGATGATCTCGAGTGGATCGGTCGTATCGAACACCTTCTCGAGATCGTTTTCTGCCGGTCTGTCGCCACGAGAGGCGTCCTCGAAGACGTCTTCGGCGGCAATTACGTCCTCCAGGTTGCCATCGAACTCACCGCGTTTGATCGCGAGTGCGGCGTCCGGATCGACCAGCACTTCGAAGCGCGCCCCGTGGGACTCGAGTCGCGCCGTCACCGCCTCGTCGAGTGATATCATACCAGCACGTAGCCGTGCGTGAATAAAAGACCTTTTCCCGATGGTCCGCGCCGACGCGCGGATCGCAAACGACCTCGAAACGGTAGCGTCTCACCCGTCCTGTGTAGACGTGGCGACGGTAGCCACGCATCTACCGAACGGGCATCTCGCCGGACGACAGGGATCGAAACAGTCGTCGCGACGGGGCAGAACGATCGACGGCGTCGAAACTGCTGCCGTCCGCGATCGAGCGTTACTCGACGGGAGAACGGCAAGCGTGTCGCCGAAAGAACGCCGGGATCGTTACTCGTCTGTCTCCTCGTCTTCCTCGGCGAGGAGATCGTTCTCGACGAGGTGCTCTTCGATCCGATCGTAGTCGAACTGCTCGAACTGCTCGGTCTCGACGTCGATCGTCGCGAGGCCGACCTCGTTGGGGAGCAACGACCCGTCGTTGACCGACGCGAGCGCATCGAGCGCGAGCGCGATTCCGCCGTCGAGGTCCGCCTCCTCGTCGTAGTTCTCCTCGAGGTAGCTCTGCAGTTCGCCGCGGTCGGCGCCGACTGCGAGGGCCTTCCACTCGTAGGGCGTCCCCGACGGGTCGGTCTCGAACAGGCGCGGTTCGCCGTTCTCGATGCCACCGACGATGAGCGCGACGCCGAACGGACGCGCACCGCCAACCTGCGTGTACTGCTGGATGTGGTCGGTGACGTCCTTGGTCAGCGTCTCGACACCGATCGGTTCGCCGTACCGGAGCTGGTTGACCTGCGCCTGGCGGCGTGCGAAGTCGATGAGCTGGCGGGCGTCGGCGACGTGACCCGCACTCGCGATGCCGATGTGGTCGTCCGCCTTGTGGATCTTCTCGACGCTCGAGTCCTCGAGCAACGGCGAGGGGATCCGTTTGTCGACTGCGAGTACGACGCCGCCGTTCGTCCGGATGCCGATGCTCGCAGTGCCACGTTTGACCGCCTCGCGGGCGTACTCCACCTGGTAGAGTCGGCCGTCGGGCGAGAAGATCGTGATGCCACGGTCGTACGCCTGCTGTTGGGCTTGTCCCTGCATAGTATCACGCTAAATCGAGGTCTGTCGCGCCCGCGAACGCGTCATCGAGTCGCACGTCTGCAGATCCATCACGCACGACGGCGACACGCTCTTCGTTCCCGAACACGACGTTTCTCTCCTTCGAAACTTGCCCGCGGCGTCCTAAATACTTTTCTTCAGCGGCACGGATCGTGCCACTGATACCGTGAACGAAAATTCCGACGGGCGAGCCGTCGATTTCGTCGACACAGGCGATCGCCGCCCTCGCCGCCTCGAGTTCTCCGTGACGGACTTTGACCAGCGCCTCGCCGGCGCCGTCCTCGAAGTCGAACCGGACGACCGTGAGATCGGCGTCGGCGCTTCCCGGGTCGCCAAGCAGGTTCTGTCCCGCGTACCAGACCTCCCGCTGGAACGCCCGACGGCCGATTCTCGCGTCCGGCCAGGACTCGATGCCGACCGCGAGATACCGCCAGCGGGGCCGGAGGTGTTTCGGGAGGTGTTTCATTTGTCGTCGCCGGATTCGGTCGCGTCGCGGGCACGCTCGGCGACGAGCACGCCGACTTGCTCGTGGACGCGTTCGACGGCGGTCAGCGAGAAGCCGGCGTCGGTCAACGCGTCAGCCAGGACGCCGACCGTCGCCGGGTCATCGACGTCGGGACTGTAAAACGGTTCGCCGGGATCTGGCTCACCGAAGAACATCACGTCTCCTAGCACGAACCGCTGCGGGCCGAGACCCGCGATGACGTCGATCGCCTCGCGTTTCTCCTCGTCGCTCAGGTGGTGCATCGCGAAGTTCGAGGTGACGATATCGACGTCGTCGCCGTACTCGGGTTCGCGGAAGGTTCCGTAGGCGAACTCGACGTTCGCGAGTCCCTCGTCGTCGGCTTTCGCCCGCGCCTCGGCCATCATTCCGTCGCTGATGTCGCGGCCGACGGCCCGTGCCGCGTCGGGGGCGAGTGCAAGTGCGATCGCTCCCGTCCCGGTGCCGAGATCGAGGACGACGTCGTCTGGGCCGGGTGCCGCGTGTTCGATCACGAGGTTCGCGCAGGCCAGATACTCCTCTTGTTTCGAGTCGTCGTACTCGCTCGCCTTCTCGTCGAACCGGGCCGCGTGTTCCTCAACGCTCTTTTTCATACCGTCCTCGTTCGACTCCCGGCTCAATGAAAGACTCGGAGAGCACGCGGCGATTTCGCTCGGCGAGTCGACCCCACTCCCGGAGCCCCGACTCGATCCACTCACTCGAGAAGCCGATCTGTTCGCCGAGCGCGCATAGCTCGCGAGGTGCCCGTATCTCGAGGTGGGAAGCGGGGTCGGCGCTCACCACGTATGGCGTATCGTAGTAGTCGACGATCTCTCGAAGCTTGCGCAGCGACTGGATCGTCCGGACCCGCCGCCCGCCGCTCTGGCGCAAGACGCCGGAGAGATCGAACTCGATTCGGACGCCGTTCTCGACGGCAGCCCTGGCGAGAACGTGATTGAACTCACCCTCCCGCGCCATCGGATGGGTGAGCACGTCGACCTTGTCGTTCTCGACGGCGAAGCGATTCAGCGCCGGGGTCCCGCCTGCGACCGCGACGACCGTGTGCGTGCTGCGGACGTTTCCGACCGACCCGCTCGCTTCCCGTTTGGTGTCCGCACGGACCTCGACGCCGTCGACGACGTCGACGTCGTACTCGTTCCCGACGGTCGTCGCGTCGTACGTCGCGCGCGCGTCAGAAGAATTCAAGACGACGACGCCGTCGAAACCGTATTCGGCGGCCGTCTTCGCCACTCGAGCGACCGTGCTGTCGCCGTCGGGTCGAGCGTGGACGGCCTCGTACATACTCGAGACGAGTCCCGGTCGGAACTTGGGCGTTGCGTCTCTCGGCCACCGTCGCGATATCGACGTCCAGTAGTGCTGGTCGGCCGACGACGGGGGCAACGCCGGACAGGCGGCCGAGGGCGTTCGATTTGTGCTGGCTCGAGACGATCCCGGGTCGCCTTCGAACTCGAGTGGTCACAGGCATAATCGTTCACAGACCGCACCCCTCGTTTCCGACGTTTCTTTGGGCCATCACGTTCGCATCGTGACTCTCGCCCGTGACTCTCGCCCGTGACTTCAGGCCGGATGTCGGACCCCGGATTTCCGTCGTTTGTCAGACCCACCCCACGTTTCCGACGTTTCTGCAGACTCCCGACACGCCGAGTTTCCGTCGTTTCTTCGCGAACCGCCCCGTATTTCCGGCGTTTTTCAACCCCACCCCACGTTTCCGCCGTTTCCGTAGAGTCGCGTCGATCGCACCGTATGTGGACGCGTACCCCACCCCATGTTTCCGACGTTTCCGGCGTGTCACCCTGGGTTTCCGTCGTTCGAAACGACGTCCGACTGTGCGCTCCGGCGGATCCTGCAGGTCTCGAAAGTGCGGCGACGACGCTAGCGATCCGCCCAGTTTTGCATCCGACTGTCCTCGAGGATCGTCTCGCGAACGACTTCGTGATCCTCGATGAGGCGATTCTGGAGGTGGATTCCTCCCGCACTCCCCTTGTTGATCTTCTCGATCTCGACGACGCCGAGGAAGGCCTGTTCTTTGAGAATGTCCCGGAATCGACGGACAGAGAGGGTGTCCATGTCGAGGTAGTTGCAGATGCGCTCGTACTCGTCGTAGACGCGACTCGTGAGAAACGCGTCCTCCTGGGAGGTGACCGTGAGTTCGGTCAACGCGAGCAACGCGGCTTTCGCCTGGGTCGGCGCGCCGTTGACCAGCTCGCGAAACCGGTCTTTCTCGGCGTGCTGTTGTGCCTGGCGGACGTGCTCCTCTCGAACCGTGTCGTCTCCGGACTCGTAGGCGACCTCGCCGGCGTGACGAAGGATGTCGATCGCCTTCCGTGCGTCACCGTGTTCCTGGGCGGCGAACGCCGCAGCGAGCGGGATGACGTCGTCCGAGAGTACGCCCTCCTGGAAGGCGTCGTCGCGGTTGTACATGATCTCGCGGAGCTGGTTGGCGTCGTACGGCTTGAAGAACAACTCCTTGTGCTGGAAACTGCTTTTGACCCGCTCGTTGAGGTCGTCGACGTACTGAATCTTGTTACTGATCGCGATGATTCCGATACTGCAGTCGATCTTGCCCGCTTCCTCCGCTCGAGACAGCTTCATCAGCACGCTCCCGTCGGTCATCAGATCGATCTCGTCCAGGATGATGATCACCGAATCGAACTGCGAATCGAGGGTCTGCCAGAGGAGTTTGTAGTACTTCGACGTGCTCAACCCCGTGTGCGGGACGGTGATTCCAGTGACCGACTCGTCGTTGAGTTTCGCGGCGAGCGAAGAGATTGCCTGGGTCTCCGTGTTGTCCTCCGCACAGTCGATGTACGCGGTTCCGATGTCGACGCTATCCTGGGCGGCGTTCTGTGCTCGCTGGCAGACGTGACGGGAGACGAGCGACTTTCCGGTCCCGGTCTTCCCGTAGATCATCACGTTCTCGGGAGAGTAACCGTGAACGGCACCGTTCAGTCGCTTTGCCAGCTTCGAGATTTCTTCGTCGCGGCCGACGATCCGGTCGGCCTCTGGAACGTGACCGATCTTCAGGAGATCCTTGTTCGCGAAGATCCGGTGGCCGGACTGGAACAACGGATCGTCGACGGAGTCCAGGGAGGAATCAGACGTCATCTACTACGACGAGGTAGCGGAAGGTGGACTGATAAAACCAGTGGATTTGATCACACCGTATTTCCGACGTTTTCGACCACGAAACCGGGCATATGAGAGAGTGAGAAGGGAGGTTCGGTATTCGACCATTCACGCCGCGTTTCCGACGTCCCGTGCGATGCCGTGACTGTGACGACAGTTGGTGGGATGAGTCCGTGAAGAGGGGGTGTGTCCCACCCACCCCAGGTTTCCGTCGTAATTGTGCGAGAGTGGGTGGGTGGAGACGAAACGGACGTGGGCGTCCATGGGATTCCAGAAGGAGAGTCAGTCAGCGACAGAGATCGTCAGTCTACGTCGGATTCAACTCGAGTTCCATACTCGAGGTAAGACTACTGGAAACCTCTATTTCGGCTGAATAAACGAAATTACTATTCGTTTATTCCTTAAACGAAGTTAACCCAATGGACTATTCTCAAATCTAGTACTTATAGATCTAGGATAGAGTTTGTAGATCTATAGAGCGGTATAGTATACGGCGCCTGCATCGTGGAACGTCAAAACGGGGACGAGAACTGGCGTCGGAGGAACGACGGAAACGACGGAAACGTGGGGGGTGTCGTGTTCGCTTACTGTGCGCTGCTCGAGGGATCGGTTTGTTTCACTCACTTTGTCTTCCCACTTCCATCCTCCTCTTTACGTCTGCTCGTATCATCTCGCCTCTTCTCGTCACTCGTCGCTCGTCGCTCGTATCGTCATATCTTCTTCCACTACCCACTCGATATCTCCTCCACTCCTCCCTCCTCCACTCCTCCCTCCTCCACTCCTCCCTCCTCCACTCCTCCCTCCTCCACTCCTCCCTCCTCCACTCCTCCCTCCTCCACTCCTCCCTCCTCCACCTCTCCCTCCCTCCTCCCTCCTCCACTCCTCCCTCCTCCACTCCTCTCTCCTCCACTCCACCCCACCCCCACCTTCTTCACCAATACGTCGGAAACCTGGGGTGGGTGGGACACACCCCCTTCGATACGTTGGAAACGACGGAACCGAAGGGGGTGTGAAACGACTGGTGCCCCGGCAGTGCCGACGTCGTGAAATGAACGCAACGCCTGGTAGAAACAGTGAGAAAGAGGGCAGGGCAACCGGTTGGGGACGTTTCGATCCTCGAGTCGTCAGTTCAGAATCGACTGTGCGACCGTCGCGAGCTGGCCGTTGTCGGCCTCGCGCAGGCGGTCGTCGCCGATCTTCAGACGGAGACGGGGACGGCCGACGTCGATCGGCACCTTCTCGGTGTCGAGCAGCCCCATGTCTTCGAGTTTGGTCTTCGTACGTGAGAACGTTGCCTTGCTGGCGATGCCAACGTCTTCGCCCCACTTGCTGATGTCGTACAGCAAGGCCTCGTTTTTCGCGGCGACGAGCAGCGAGATGGTGACTTCGTCGAGCCCTTCGCCGTCTCCACGGGCAGTCTCGAGTGACTCGAGGATGGCGGTGAAGTCCTCCTCGGCGTCGGGACCGATCTCCTCCGAAAGAGTCTCGCGCACGCGCGAGATCGGCGGTGTCCGGAGGTTAAAGGACGTCGCATCTTCCCAGCGCGCCGCGTAGGTCTCGTACGCGGCATCGACGAACTCCTGGTCGTCGGTGACGAGTCCCCCGACGCGGTCGCCTGCGTGGACGATGGCGACAACGGCGTCGTCGGCGACGAGCAGCGAGTTCTCCGGCGCTTCCTCGAGCGTTCGGAGCGCGAGTACGTCGTCCGCGATGAGGTCGGCGGCGTTGCTGGCCACGATGAAGTCGTCCATCACGTCTTTGAGCGTCCGCTCGTCGGCGAGCATGTGGACGGTCGGCAACTCACCGTCGAACCCGGTCGCGACGGTGACGAACTCTTCGATCGCGTCCCACGATGGGTTGACCATGTATACGTCCCCTGTCGTATCCTCGAGGACCGACTCGAGAATATCGTCAATCTGGTGGTTTAATAAATTCGAGTCCATGGCTATGCAGAAGTAAAAGACTGCCCAATACTTAATTTTGTTGGCCAACACCGTGCCGCAACTTCTGATCACACTCATTAATTGGTTATTTTTAATGGTAATCAGATCATTTCTTCGTTTGTACAATGAATAATTCCATAATTATAGCACTTTAGTTGTTTATCCACGATCTACTTATCGGTAGAGGGTAATGTTCTCGCTGTCGATGGATCGCCCCTCTCGGCCGTCGGTACGGACGGTACTCGTCGAACCGACGAGATTCCCGGTCGGAACCCGACGTCGAGCAGCGAACGTCGCCGACGGCGTGGTGTCCGGGTACCGTCTCGACTCCATTTGCCGGAGAAAGGTACACTTATACATCGCCCAGACTCCACTCCAGATATGGAACACGAGCACGTCCGGGCCGTCGACCCGGCGGTCGCTGACGCCCTCGAGGGCGAGGTAGAACGCCAGCGGAACACGCTGCAGATGATCGCGAGCGAGAACCACGTCTCCGAGGCCGTCCTCGACGCTCAGGGGAGTGCTCTGACGAACAAGTACGCCGAGGGCTACCCCGGGGAGCGATACTACGGCGGTTGCGAGTACGCAGACGAGGTCGAACGACTCGCGATCGATCGGGCGAAAGAGCTGTTCGGTGCCGAACACGTCAACGTCCAGCCCCACTCGGGCACGCAGGCGAACCAGGCGGTCTACTTCGCGATGCTCGAGCCGGGTGACAAGATCCTCTCGCTCGATCTCACCCACGGTGGCCACCTCAGCCACGGCCACCCGGCGAACTTCACGGGCCAGCTCTACGAGGTCGAGCAGTACGAGGTCGACCCCGAGACCGGCTACCTCGACTACGACGGACTTGCCGACCACGCCGAGGAGTTCGAACCGGACATCATCGTTTCGGGGTACTCCGCGTACCCGCGCGAGGTCGAGTGGGAACGCATCCAGGCGGTCGCCGACGACGTCGACGCGCTTCACCTCGCGGACATCGCCCACATCACCGGACTGGTGGCGGCGGGCGTCCACGACTCCCCCGTCGGCGTCGCCGACTTCGTTACCGGGAGCACGCACAAGACGATCCGCGCCGGTCGCGGCGGCATCGTCATGACGAGCGAGGAGTACGCCGACGACGTCGACGCGGCGGTCTTCCCCGGTGGACAGGGCGGCCCACTCATGCACAACGTCGCCGGCAAGGCCGTCGGCTTCAAGGAAGCACTCGAGCCCGAGTTCGAGGAGTACGCCGAACAGACGATCAGAAACGCCGAAGTCCTGGGCGAGACGCTCACCGACCACGGGTTCTCGCTCGTCTCCGGCGGCACTGACAACCACCTCGTGCTCGTCGACCTTCGTGACTCACACCCCGATACGACCGGCGGTGACGCCGAGGAGGCACTCGAGGAGGCCGGCATCGTCCTCAACGCCAACACGGTTCCGGGTGAAACCCGATCCGCGTTCAACCCAAGCGGTATCCGTGCTGGAACGCCCGCACTCACCACTCGTGGGTTCGACGACGACGCGATCCGAACGGTCGGAGAGTGCATCGCTCGCGTCATCGACGCACCCGACGACGACGCAGTCAAAGCTGACGTCCGCGAGACGGTCGACGACCTCTGTGCGGAGTTTCCGCTGTACGAATAGCGTTCTGGCCGGGTACCATCGGTTCCAGTCTCCTTTTTCGATCGTCTACTCACCGCAAGGCTGCGGCAACTACCTTGTCGTTCGTAACGGTTATTGGGTCCGCAATCAATGACAAGTAGTATCATACAAGACCGATGACGACCTACTACTCCAGGGCCTCTCCAAAGCTCGAGCCAGAGACGGCCTGCTCCGGGATCGAGTGTACGCTCGCGGGCACGATCGATCACCTGCTCGTGTTCCTCTGGCTCGGTGCGCTCGGAATCGTCGTCGCGGCCCTGTGGTACGTTCCACGGGCGCTCGAGGCGTGCGACGAAGAGTACGATCGCACCCGCGAGGAAGCACAGGCCTTCGATCGATTCGCACGCCGCGTCGCCGAGATCGACGTCTCGTCACCGCGAGAGCAGCCGACCCAGCAAGCGCTTGCGGGCGCGGTGACGGCTTCGTTCGCCACGTCGTCGAACGACCGAGCGTTACGAGACGTTCGAGAAACCTATCGAGAGACAGTCATGTCCGTTTCGCACTACCGAGAAGAGTACGACGAGCCGCTTGCCGAGAACGTCGCCGAGGAGTTCGACGAAACCGTCGCGACGGTACTTACGGACGGCGGACAGTGGACGCCGGAGGTCAAACGGCTCGTCGTCGCCCGAGCGACCGAAGCGCGAAATCGGCGCGAACGATTCCTCGAGGTGCTCGAGCGCGAAACCGACGCGCTCGAGTCTGCCACCGACTCGTTCGAGCGCGTCGAGGCGACCCTCGAGTCGATCAACGATCGACCGTCGCTCGACTACTCCTACGAGGAACTCGAGGACGCCTGGGACGAATTGCGAGAGCTCGAACGACGGACCGACACGCAACTCACGTCTCGCCAGGAGGCGATACAGGGCTCCGAGACTGTCGGCCGACAGTTCACCGACCCGTGGACGATGTACGCCTATCTCTACCGATCGCTTTCGACGTCACATCCGATTCTGACCGACGGCACGCGGTTACTCGAGAAAGTGACGACGACGAAACACCGGATCGTGAGGGCGCTCACGAGCCGCGTCTGACGCGTCGAGATATCCATGAATGTGTATAATCGGTCTTCTAAATAGGTGAAGGTATACACGAATCCGGGTGTTTAAGGGAATCGAAGCCACTCGTTCGACCATGACCGAGATCATCGACGGCAACGCCGTCGCGAGCGAGATTCGCGACGACCTGACCGACGCGATCGAGACGCTGGCCGACGCGGGCGCGCGACCGGGGCTCGCCACGGTGCTGATGGGCGACGATCCCGCGAGCCAGACCTACGTGAACATGAAACAGCGGGACTGCGAGGAGGTCGGCATCGAGAGCGTGCACGTCGACGTCGACGGGGACGCGTCCGCCGAGGAGCTGTACGACGCGATCGGGGACTTAAACGACGATCCGGACGTCCACGGATACATCGTCCAGGCACCTGTGCCGGACCACGTCGACTATCGCGAAGTGATCCGCCGAGTCGATCCGATGAAAGACGTCGACGGCTTTCACCCCGAGAACGTCGGTCGTCTCGTCGCGGGGGAGGCTCGTTTCCGTCCGTGTACGCCCCACGGCGTTCAGAAACTCCTCGAGGCCTACGACGTCGACACCGAGGGTGCGGACGTGACGATCGTCGGTCGGTCGAACATCGTCGGGAAACCGCTCGCCAATCTGTTGCTCCAGAAAGCCGACGACGGCAACGCGACGGTGACGGTCTGTCACTCCCGGACTGACGACCTCGCGGCGAAGACCCGGAACGCGGACGTCGTGGTCGCTGCGGTCGGCGTCCCGGAACTGATCGACGGCTCGAAGATCGGCGAGGACGCCGTCGTGATCGACGTCGGCGTCAACCGGGTGGATGCGGACACCGAGAAGGGCTACGAACTCGTCGGCGACGTCGAGTTCGAGAGCGCCAGGGAGAAAGCAAGCGCCATCACGCCCGTCCCCGGTGGCGTCGGCCCGATGACGCGGGCGATGTTGCTGTACAACACCGTAAAGGCGGCGAGCCTGCAGGAAGACGTCGACGTCGACCTGCCCTGATCCGTCCCTTTTACTCCCTTCGCCGATCCCGGTTGCGCCGTCCCGACTCGATCGCAGTCAGGAGGTCGTGTGGCCGCTCGGAGCTCAGGAAGATCGGTTTCGCATCCGTTCGGTAGATCCGAACCCCTTCGCTCGAGTCGGGCGCGTACTCCCAGCCCGAGCGCGTCCACCTGAGTCCGTAGCTGTAGGAGCGTCGTTCCTCACGTCGCACGTCCTGAATCGCGGAGAACGGAACGTGGCGATACGAGCGATGGAACGGCCAGTACCGGAAGTAGACGCCGTCCTCGCGCACCTCGGTGTGAAGCGTCGAGCGCAAGAGGAACGGCAGCGGTGCCACGACGATGGCGACGGTCGCGACGACGATCGCCGTCGACTCGAGGGTCACGCCTTCGTCGGCGAAGATCAGGATCGGCGTCACGAGCAAAGCGGGCAGCGAGAGGGCGATCAGCGCCGGCCCCATCCACGAGGGGAACGTCTGGCACTCCTCGAACGTGAGGTCTCGAGAACCGGCTGCGTCTGCCATTCGAGATCACTCGAGACTGTCCTCGAGGCGCTCGAGCCGGTTTTCCGCCCGGAGGATCGCCTCGTCGTCGTCTTCGCAGAGCCCGGTCGTGAGGTCGCGTGTCGCCTCGACGAGCGTCTCGGCCGTCCGGGGCGGGACGTCGCCGTCGAGCATCCGAATCCGCTTGACGTGTTCGGTGAGCATCTCGAGCGTCGATCGCTCGAGCGGAACCAGTTCCCGTTCGCCGTCTTCCACCCAGGTCCTGACGTCGCGCCGGTACTCGCGGACGGCGTTCGCGTAGGCGAGCCCGCGCGCGTCACGGAGCGTCGTCGGGACTTCCTCGACGGGTGGGCGCTTGCCGGCGTCCGCATCGCCCAAAAGCGAGAGGAAGTACAGCTCCTCGCGCTCGTCTAGCGTGCGTGCTCTGGCGACGACGTCTGCGACGTGGAGCAGTTCGATTGCGGCCAGATACGCGTCGTCGAGCAGTTGCAAGGTCCCGCCGCGGACGAATCCTCGGCGACGAACGTACTCGCGTGCGTGATCGCGGGCGCGTTCGGCGAGGTCGGTCGTCGCCGCCTCGTCGACGTCGTTTCGCACGGCGGTGAGGTCGAACTCGACCTCGAGATCCGTGTGTTCGGTTCGTTCGTCGAGGCCGACGCTTCGAAGGCTTCCACAGGCTGGACAGCCGACGCTGCCAGTCTCGTAGTACGACCAGCGGGTCCCACAGTCGGTACACTCTCGTTCGCCGCGGATCTTCATACGGGAGGATACTCGAGCAGACACAAAAGCTCCGTCGTCCGGTAGTATAAGTCGGTTCCCACCCTACAGATTTCTCGTGACCGAGACGTACATCGTCGAGATCGAAGTGCCCGAGGACGTCGACAGCGACCACGCCGGCGAGACAGTGACGATCGACGTCGGTGCCGACGAGTACGTGCTTCCGGCGGCACGCGAGGCAGGACTGTGGCTCGAGGCCGACTGCCAGCAGGGCTGGTGTACGCGATGTGCCGCACGGTTGCTCGAGGGCGACGTCGACCAGAGCGACGCCAGACGCTACTACGAGGTCGACGAGGAGGCGGACTTCGTCCTCACCTGCACGGCGAAGCCACTGTCAGACCTCCGACTTCGTGCGTTCCGCTACGACGAAATTCTCGAACACCGAGCAGCACACGACCTTCCGCCGGGTCGATCGAAGTTGTGACGATGGAAACGTCGGGCTTCTCTCATCTGTAACAGATCACCTGATAGAAATACATCGCTGACGGGACACTCTCCGTATGTTACTGGATACTCAATAGGTGATTAATGTGCGGCAGTTGCAGGCCGCACTGCAACGTATCTGAACGTGATACTCGCAGATATGTCATGCCGACGACTCAGTCGACGAAAGTTCGTAGCTGCCGCTGGAACCACGAGTGTCGTCGCTCTCGCCGGATGTGCAGACGGCGGCGACGGGAACGGTGCCGAGGACGACGAACCAGAGGACAACGAGACGACGGACAACGAAACGGCCGACGGGGAGACGTACACTCTGACGGTGACGGTCGAGGACAGCGAGGGTGAACCGGTCGAGGGCGCCACCGTCATGCTCGAGGAAGCCGGCATGATGGAAGACGGTGGGGCCGACAACGAGACCGACGCCGGCAACGAAACCGACGCCGACAACGAGACCGACGTCGGCAACGAGACCGGCACTGACAACGAAACTGGGGCCGACAACGAGACCGACGCCGGCAACGAGACTGACACCGAAGACGGGATGGGCACCGAGATGGAGCAGGAGACCGACGGAGAGGGGATGGTCGAGTTCACCGAACTCGAGGACGGAGAGTACACCGTCACCGCCGAATCCGACGGGCAGCAGGCCGAAGAGGACGTCGAGATCGACGGTGCCGACGAGGAAGTGACGCTGACGCTGGGCGAAGACGGTGCTGGCAACGAAACCGGCGACAACGAGACGGACAACGAAACCGGCGACGACGGCGCGTAATCCGGCACCACGGCCACGTCCCATCGGCTTTCGCGACGCCCACCGTCTTCCTCGAGCACCGTTTTGCAACGTGCTCACGCGAGTCGGCGGGCCGATTCCACGGTGCGTGTGACGATCCAGCTGGACGTTCACTGAACTGAACGGAACGCTTTTGAGCCGAGAGGAGGACGTCGAACGTACGATGACGCGGAGTTCCCACACTCCTGGTCGCGAAATTCTCCGACAGTGACGACGCCACTGTCGTCCTCGAGGACGGCCGTGTCCGGATCGAAGTCGGCTCGGAGACGTACCTGTTGTCCAGAACCGACGCGCTCGCCCTTCGAGATCGACTGTCGTCGACACTGGCGTGCGAACACGAGTTTTCCCACACGGTCGGTTGCCACCGTGAGGACGGGACGTACGTCGTCGAGCGCCGGCGAGCGGACTCGAGTGGTCACCGAAAGGTGTTCGAGTCGTTCGAGCAGTGTCGACGCCTCTACGATCGGCTTCCGGACCGGTTTACCGCCACCGACGTCGGGCGAGCGGGACTGACCGGCAGCAGACGTCATCTGCTCGTCCGTCACTTCGACGAACACCCGGATTTCGAGTGTGAACTCGTCGCCAGACAGCCGCTGACTGTTCACAAACGTCGTCCGGAGCGGAACTGACGGCCACGAGCCGCCGAGAGTCCAGGTGACGAAATTCGCTCGATCATCCGTACTGGACTTTTTTAGGCCATCGCTCGATAGCTGCAGGTATGCGCGACGAAGAAGAGATTCGCGAACAGTACGAGTTTCTCAAAGAACACCTCGAGAGCGAGGAGATGCGTCACGAAGGCGTCGAGCGGATGTTCACGTACTACAAGCGGGCGCTGGGGTGGGTCCTCGAGGAAGAACATATGTGACGCCGGGAGTCCGACAGAACGCCTGCAGACCTATCACGTGCTCAGCCGTTGTCGGTACATTTAAGTTCAACCGGCGAAATTCTCAACGTGACGCTTCGCTTGGAGGGCCGAAGCGTCAGCGGGGACCAATTCAGGGCGGCAAGCGATCGCGCGACCCTTTTCACGTCGCGCGATCTGCTTTCCTGTTTACTCTCGATCAACCAGTCACTTCTCCGGCAGCGTACGCGAATCTCGCTGTGACGTTCCCTCGAGCTAACGGTTCGGTCGAATTAGCCCGAACACTGCGTTGAATTCGGACACCGTCGTTCGCCCGATCGTCTGCCGTATCCGAGAGATCCAACTAGTGACTAATTGTACCCGTCGAAACGGTCAGAAGAGTAAACATGATCTAGCGGTTATGTAACCGATCCCGGCGATCAATCACGAGCGTTATCATTCGGAGTCGACCAATACATCTGTCTTCGATGGTAATATCGCTGTTTCGATCGAAACGACCCGACATGTTTATTAAATTCCGACAGTAAGTACGACCGGTACTTACCCAATGTACGACCTGACAGGATTCCAGCGTGACTTGCTCTACGTCATCGCTGGCGAGGAGGAACCACACGGACTGGCGATCAAAGAAGAACTCGAGGAGTACTACGAAAAAGAGATCCACCACGGTCGGCTCTACCCGAATCTCGACACGCTCGTCGATAAAGGCCTAGTCGAGAAGGGTCGCCGTGACCGACGGACGAACTTCTACACGCTCACCCGACGAGGACGCAGGGAACTCGAGGCCCGCCGGGAGTGGGAAGCCCAGTACGTCGACCTGTAGCAGTGGTCTCCTCGCGGACGATCACTGCACTGGTCGGACTCGCCATCGGACTCGCCGTGAGCGTCGGCGCCTGGGTATACTTCGATACGGTTCTGCTACTGCTGTTTCTGCCGTTCGTTCCCTTCCTGTTCGCCGACCGCAGTGCCGGCGAACGGACCGCCCCCGACTACCGATCCTGTCCTCAATGTGGCTTCCGGACGGCCGACTCGGAGTTCGAGTACTGTCCTCGAGACGGGACACGACTCCACGAGTGATCGCCAGTCTTCGTCTCCCTGGATTCGGAACACACGAAGTCGGAGGTCTCGCCTCTCGCGTGATGGGATGGCGACGAACCGGCTTTGCCCGCCGTCGGCGTCGTTGCCGGCCGTTTATAAGGGGGCGACTGTTCTGGCACGTTATTTATATTCGGTTACGGAGAATCACGGAGAGTGAACGAGGTCACGCTGCAGGTCGTCGACCCACCGCTCGAAGAGACGGTCGTTCGAATCGCGCTGGCCGGAGCACTCGGTATGTTCCTCGGACTCGAGCGTGAGTGGTCTCAAAAGTCCGCGGGCATCCGAACGTTTTCACTCATCAGTCTGCTCGCAGCGGTCTTTACGATCCTCGTCCTCGAGACCGAGGTCGGTGAGAGCCTCCTCGTTCTCGGCGGGGTTTTGGTCATCGTCCAGGGCGTCTTGCTCGCGGTACAGGGACTCACCGGCGAGGAGGACACGGGTCTCTCACTGACCACGTCCGTCACGATGCTCGTCGCCTACGGCGTCGGCGCGATGGTCGCCGCGGGGTTCATCCTCGAGGGGGTGACCGTCGCCGTCCTCTCGTCGCTGCTGCTCGTGCTCAAACGCGAACTCCACGAGTTCGCCTGGGGACTCTCACGCGAGGAGATGCGCTCGAGCACCGAGTTCGCCATCCTCGCGTTCGTCATCTACCCGCTTCTCCCCCCGGAGTGGACCCTGGAGGTCGGCGAGGTGTCCATTCCACTCGAGCCACAGGTCATCTGGCTGATGGTCGTCGCCGTCGCGGGAATCGGCATCGTCAACTACGCGATCGTCTCGACGTACGGTGGTCGAGGGATTGCCGTCACGGGCTTTTTTGGCGGGCTGGCCTCCTCGACAGCCGTCGTCGGAACGATGCTCGACCACGTCAGACAGCGTCCGGAGGCGGCTTCCTACGCCGTCGCCGCAATCTTGCTCGCCGACGCCGCGATGGCCGTCCGAAACCTCACGATCGCCGTCGCGTTTACGGTCGGAAACGGCGTCTCGCCGCTTTTCGAGGCGATCATCCCGCTTGGCGCGGTTATCGTCCTCGCGTTCGTCATCGCCGGCACGACGGCAGACTGGCGAGAGCCGATGTCGATGGACCTCGAAAGTCCGTTCTCGATGAAAAACGCCCTCGGATTCGGGGCCGTCTTCCTCGTCGTTCTCGTGTTCGGGTCGCTCGCCGAAACCTGGTTCGGCACACTCGGCTTCTACGCGACCGCCGTCGCGAGCGGCCTGGTCTCGAGTGCCGGTGCGACGACGTCGGCGGTCGTCCTCTACCGCGGGGGACAGCTGACAGCGCCCGAGGCGACGATCGCCGTCCTCCTGGCGACCGTCTCGAGCATCGTGGTCAAGGCGATACTCGCAGCGACGTCGACGAACACGCAGTTTCGCTACCGCGTCACCGTCTACAGCGGTGTGTTGCTCGTCGGCGGGGCGGTCGCCTCCGTCGCGGTCGTCCTCTAAGATTTGCCCGAACCATAACGAATATTTTAATCGACCAGTCGTCGAACGTGTCGTATGGATCGAGACACGGTCGAACCCGAAGTGGACTCCATTCCGGGTGCACGTGCCGAAAGGTGGGTGAACTACCACCACGAGTTCGCTGCCCCGAGCACCTACGTCTACGAGTTCGTCTGGGACACGCAGGCCGAGGCGATCGGCCCGTTCTGTACCGACGTCGATGGGAACGTCCTGATGGACTTTACGAGCCACGTCGCCGCCGCGCCGCTGGGATACAACAACCCCACGATCGTCGAGAAGCTCCGCGAGTTCGATCTCGTCGATCCACTCAAGATCGCCGGCCAGGACTTCTACGTCAGCGGCGGCTTTCCGCCCGAAGACAGCGAGTTTCCCGGCCCGACCCAGCTGATGGATCGGCTCGTCGACGCGACCGATCACTACGACATGGACACCGTCTTCCTCTCGAATTCGGGCGCCGAAGCGATCGAGAACGCCATCAAGATCTGCTACGCGAGCGGCGGCCACCGTGCGTTTACGACCGACGGTGCGTTTCACGGCCGGACGCTCGGTGCGCTTTCGCTCAACCGCTCGAAGACGGTTCACCGCACGGGCTACCCCGAAGTGCCGGGCGTCGTCAGCGTTCCGTACCCCTCGACCGACCGGGAGTACGAGCGCGAGTGGCGTACCGACGGTCCCGGCGGCAACGTCGTCGCCGACCAGCTCGACCCCGAACGGGGCGTCGTCGACCCCGACGAAGTCGCCTTCCTCATCCTCGAGCCGATCCAGGGCGAAGGCGGCTACCGGCCCGCCCACCCCGAGTTCGCCCGCGACCTCGAGGCCCTCCGCGATCGCTTCGGCCTGAACGTGATCGCCGACGAGATCCAGTCCGGGCTCGGCCGTACCGGCGAACTGTGGGCCGTCGATCACCTCGAGCTCACGCCGGACGTCATCACGAGTGCGAAGGGACTGCGCGTCGGCGCGACGATCTCTCGCTCTGACGTGTTCCCGGCGGAGGGTGGTCGACTCTCCTCGACCTGGGGTGCCGGCGACGTCGTCGCCGCGATGCAGGGCGTGCTCACCATCGACGCCATCCGCGAACAAAACCTCCTGGCGAACGTCCGCGAACGGGGCCAGCAGCTCCGTGAGATAATCGTGGGTGCCGACGCCGACTGCGTGGTCGATGTCCGTGGACGCGGACTCATGCTCGGCGTCGAATTCGACACCAAAGAGCGACGCGAAGCGATCGTCGAGGCGGCGATGCGACGCGGCCTGCTCACGCTCGGCTGTGGCTACAAGACGCTGCGACTGCTTCCGCCGCTCGACGTCACCGAACGCGAGATCGACCTCGGAGCGGACCTTCTCCTCGAGGCCATCGACGACGTCACCGAGAAGGCGACGTAGCGGGCTACCGTTCCCCGGCCGGTACGGCACCTAGAACTGGTACCGACGCTCGTCGTCTCTGGTCGGGTACTGGTCTGCACCCGTCATCTCGTCGAAGGTCATCCCCGTGAGGTACTCGTCGTAGGTGACGTCGTAGCCCGACCGCAGGTGGAAATCCAGGTTCCCCGTGTCGACCGCCGTCTGGAAAAGCATGTGAATCGCACGGCGGACGAGTTCGTCAGTCTCCTCGGGATCGAGTGCTGTCTCGAGCAAGGCGAGTTCGTTTCGCGTTTCGCGATCGAGCGAGACCTCGAGTTCGTCACCCAGGTCGGCGTACGCGTCCTGTATCTCGTCGTTGAGGTCGTCGAGACCCATACGCTGGAGGTATCGAGCCGGCCGCATATGCCTTTCGTGCTCGTGGTGCTCTTGCTCTGTCGTGGTATTCTCACCCTGCTACTCTACTATCGTCTTCACGTGCGCGCGCCGGACGGCGAACTTCCGGACGTATAAGACGGTACGCTCGCTAGGGCGACCGATGAGCGAACGGGAGGAGCCCACGCTGCCCGACGACCTCGAGGCAGTTCGTGAGGCGCTGATCGCGTGGTACGAGGACGACCACCGGCCGTTTCCCTGGCGACGAACCGACGATCCGTACGCGATCCTCGTCAGCGAGGTGATGAGCCAGCAGACCCAACTCGAGCGGGTCGAAGCGGCCTGGGAGGAGTTTCTCGAGCGGTGGCCGACGACGGCGGCGCTCGCCGAGGCGGATCGCGCCGACGTCGTCGGGTTCTGGACGGACCACAGCCTCGGGTACAACAACCGGGCGAAGTACCTCCACGAGGCGGCCCACCAGGTCGAGACCGAGTTCGACGGCGAGTTCCCGACGACGCCCGACGGCCTCCAGGAACTGATGGGCGTCGGGCCGTACACGGCGAACGCGGTGGCGAGTTTCGCGTTCAACACCGGCGACGCCGTCGTCGACACGAACGTCAAACGCGTCTGCTATCGGGCGTTCGGAGTGCCGGACGACGACGCGGCCTTCGAGACGGCGGCGAACGACCTCATGCCGGACGGGCGATCGCGCGTCTGGAACAACGCGATCATGGAACTCGGTGGCGTCGCCTGTCGCCAGCGGCCCCGCTGTGACGAGGCGGGCTGTCCCTGGCGCGAGTGGTGTGACGCCTACGCGACCGGCGACTTCACCGCTCCCGACGTCCCCACCCAGCCGACGTTCGAAGGAAGCCGTCGCCAGATGCGTGGCCGTGCGATTTCGATACTCAAAGAGTACGACGAACTCTCACTCGACGACCTCGGGCCGCGAGTGCGAGTTGACTACACTCCAGACGGTGAGAACGGCCGCGAGTGGCTCCGCGACCTCCTCTCGGACCTGGCCGACGACGGCCTGGTCTCACTCGAGATGCGAGACGGCGAGACGGTCGCCCGGCTCCGGCGCTGACGTGTGGCGTCGGGACAGCGGTTTTCAGGCCCGACCACGAGGTGAACGGTATGACCGAAGCCGACCCGCCGTCGGAGGACGTCGACGACGCGGTTCGCGTCGTCGCGATCTGTGGCAGTCTTCGCGAGCGCAGTTACACCCGCATCGCCCTCGAGCGCGCACTCGAGGAAGCCGCCCGGCTGGACGCAGAGACCGAACTGCTCGACCTGCGCGAGTGGGACCTCCCGCTCTACGACGCCGACGTCGACCGCGAGGACGCGGGTGAGGCAGAAGCGTTCACCGCTCGCGTGCGCGCGGCCGACTCAATACTACTTGGATCGCCGATGTACCACGGATCGTACTCCTCGCCGCTGAAGACCGCACTGGACTACTGTGGCTTCGACGAGTTCGAAGACGAGACCGTCGGCCTCCTCGCAGTCTCCGGCGGTGCGTTTCCGGTGACCACCCTAGAGCACATGCGGTCGGTCTGCCGGGCGCTCAACGCGTGGGTAATTCCACACCAGGCAGCCATCCCGAACGCGAGCCGTGCGTTCGACGACGGCGAGTTCGTCGACACGAGCCTCGAGGAGCGTGTGGCGACGCTCGGCCGGCGAGCGGTCCAGTACGCGACGATCGAACCGGACCCGGACTCCTTCGAGAGCGGCCAGAACGTCGGCGCACGGTGACCGGTGGCGGATCACGGCTCGAGTATCCGCCGGAGACGGTGTTGCTGTGCGAAAAGGGAGACGAGCCAGAACGCGAGGGCACCGAGCTGGTATGCCTGGATTCGAAGGAAGAGACTCATCTCGCGAACCGAGAAGAGGGCTGTGGTAAACGACCAGTCGGTGAACCACGCCGTTGCGAGCAGCGTCGTCGCACCGAGAGCGATGAGCGCTCCCGGAACCAACGTCGCGGGGTTCGCGACACTAGTCAGCAGCGAATCGCCGTCGTATCTATGCTCGAACCGAAAGACGTAGCGTTCCAGGGTGAACTGGCCGGTGAGAACGACCGCGAGGGTGAGCGCAGCGGCGACGACCCCACCGACGCCCCCGACCCACTCGGCGACCAGGAGCCAGACGATCCAGCTTCCGGTGAGCACCATCGCGGTGACGAGTCGCTGCGGGCGAAGCAGGTCCCCGATGCTTCGGGTCGCCATGCCAAAGACGCCGGTCCTGAGAAGCGATCCACAGAAGAGGATCCCGAGTCCGGCCATGGCGGTCGAGACCGTCCGCGATTCGACGACGAGCACGAACCACGAGACGACCGCGACCGTCTCGACCGTCGCCGCAGAGAGCGCAGCAGTTGCACCGACGAGCCGCCGCTGTGTGGTTCGGCCGAGGACGCCCGGCCGGCGAATGACGCTCATACCGACGCTTCGAACTCGAGCCGTTTCGTTATGGAACTGTTATTCGCTCCCGATCGGACAACCGGGGCCACAGCCAGCCGCGGCGGAATTGGCAAACGATTTAAGCAACGCTTTCCCCGGTTCCATCCGATGGACGTGATCGCGACGGAACCGACCACTCTCCCCCTCTCGAGATCGGCTTCTCGGAGATCGATGCAACCGAGACGCGACGTCGAAACCGCGACACTGCGGTCCGATCGATTCGAATGACACAGTGGATAGAGAACCCGAGCGGTGGACGCGACCGCGGCGTGAAAGCGCTGGTGAGAGCGTGGTTCGAAGTGCTCGTTCGGCCGTGGCGGTTCTTCCGCGTCGGCGTCGCACCCGGCGATCAGGCGCCGGGGCTGGTCTTCCTGATGGCCGTCGTCCTGGTCTCCGAGACGTCGCGGTACCTCCTCGTCGACGGCGCGTACCCGTCGTTGCCGATCGCCCGCCCGCTCGAGGGTGCGTTCTGGCTCAGTCTGGTCGTCCTCTTCGTCGCACCGCTCTCGTTACACCTCGTCTCGGCGGTCCAGACCCTGTTTCTCGCGCTGTTCGTCCCCGACCGGGCCGGAATCAGCCAGACGGTGCAGGTGATAGCCTACTCGACTGCACCGTGTGTCTTCGCCGGCATTCCGGTTCCTGGACTCCGCCTCATCTGTGCAACGTACGGGGCCGTGTTGTTGATCGTCGGTCTCCAGGTCGTCCACGAGACGTCGCTGATCCGGGCGACGCTCGCCGGCGTCGTTCCAGCCGCGCTCGTCTTCGGTTCTGGCTTCCACGGATTCACCGCACTCGAGGCGCTCGGCGTGCCAATTCCTCTCTGACAACAAACACATACCCAACCGGTCACTTTCCCCTCTCGAGCGTCGAAATGGACTTCGACAGATCCCGATTAGTCCCGTATTTCCCTGACGGAACGACCGTATTATGATGTTGGTAACAGAGTACTGCTCGACCGAACTGATCGAAACGTTGGACAGAACTATTTACAGTGATGTATTCGACCGCAATATGCCCGATACTGACCAACCGGACGAAAATCTGTCCGAGCGTGTCGTGAAAGAGGCAGTCGGCATCGGCATGGAGTCACCGATGCGAGAGTCGATTCTCGAGGCAGTCGAAGAGGCCGACGGCAGCCGTCCGGCGCGGAAACGCCAGCTTCCGCTGCTGGGTGCCGTCCTCGGACTCGGTGCTGCGGTGGGCTATCTCATCGGAAGCCGGGGCGAGCAGATCGTCGAGTCCGACGAACTGTCGATCGAGGAGTTCGAGACGCCGACCGTCATCGACGGCCCCGAAGAGACAGACGAGTCCACAGAAGCGGAATCCACGGGCGAAAGCACAGAGACCGACGACGAGACAGAGGCGGAGTCAGGTGGCAGCCGCCTTCGGCGGATTCTCCTCGCACTCGGAATTCTCGCCGGAATTGCCCTCCTTCGTCGTCGTTTCTCGTCGTCAGAACAGGAAGAGTGGGAACCGATCGAGGAGTTCGAACCCGCTGTGAGTACCGACGAAGAGACGGAGGAGGCTGGCGAAGAGACTCCCGAACAGGAGTCCGAAGCCGGAGCAGGCGAGGAGTTCACGGACGAAGAAGAGGAGACGACCGAGGAGTGATCGTCTGAGTGGGCGCCCACCACGGCGTCTGGCGAAGAAGCTAAGGGGGCGACGGCGACAGTGTGGTGCAATGGAGACGTCCCATCGCGTTATCGTCGGCGACTCGAGAGCGTTCACCGAAGTCGACGACGACTCGGTCGAACTCGTCGTCACCTCCCCGCCGTACCCGATGATCGACCTCTGGGACGACCTCTTTATCGATCTCGATCCGACCGTTGGCGACGCCCTCGAGCGTGGCGACGGTCGAGAAGCGTTCGAGGCGATGCACGCCCAGCTCGATCGCGTCTGGGACGAACTCGAGCGTGTCCTCGTCGACGGCGGCATCGCCTGTATCAACGTCGGCGACGCGACGCGCACCCTCGACGGGAGCTTTCGCGTCTATCCCAACCACGCCCGGATCGTCGAGGCGTTCGAACGGCGCGGATTCGACCCGTTGCCCGACGTTCTCTGGCGAAAACCGGCCAACAGCGCCGCGAAGTTCATGGGCAGCGGGATGATCCCGCCTAACGCCTACGTCACCCTCGAGCACGAGTACGTGCTCATCTTCCGGAACGGCTCCTCGTCCCGGCGCTTCGAGTCCCGTGCCGACTGTCGCTACGAGGCGGCGTACTTCTGGGAGGAACGAAACCGCTGGTTCTCCGACGTCTGGACCGATGTCCGTGGCGAACTCCAGGCGCTCGAGCGAGACGACCTCCGGGAGCGGTCCGCGGCGTACCCACTCGAGATCCCCTATCGCCTCATCTGTATGTACTCGACGTATGGCGACACCGTTCTCGATCCCTTCTGGGGAACTGGGACGACGTCGCTCGCCGCGATGTGCGCCGGACGAAACTCTATCGGCTGCGAGCTCGAGGCGGAGTTCGTCTCCGTCTTCGACGACCGCGTCTCGACGGTCGACGAACTCTCCCAGGAGGTCGCCAGAACGCGACTGGCCGACCACCGGGCGTTCGTCGCCGAGCGACGAGCCGACGGCGACGACCTCGAGTACCGGGCCGAGCACTACGACGTTCCCGTGATGACCAAGATGGAGCGCAACATTCGGTTGTACGCCGTCGACGCGGTCGAATCGCTCGAGGACGGCTACCGGATCGACCACACCGTATTCGAGTAGGCCATCGCGTGGTGACGAGCGGTCCCGTTCGCTTCGGTCGTCAGCGATTGCGAATGCCGTGAACGGTTACACGAGAACGTGTGAGCGTAGCACACGCAAGCCCAACTTGCACACCGACGTGGACCGTAACCTATATTGGTTTTATCATATGTGGAACCGATCAAAAAAAGACAGCGGTAGTGAACGTACGGATTCCGGACAGCCGGAGATGCGCTATCGTACTCCGGATACGATTCGTATTGCGTCTGAGCAGTCGAAATCCAGCGGACGGCTCGTACCTGATGGCGGCGAAGTCGACGAGAGTTCGGACCAGAACGCCGAATCGGACGGCGACGCAGAAGCGAGCGATTCAGAAGAAACGCCGGTAGAAGAGACGGACGGGAGTGAAGCAGCGTCGGAGGAGGCCGAGGAGATCGAAGGCGAGGAAGTCGAAGAAGAGAGTGAAGAGGCCGAAGAAGAGGGTGAAGAAGCCGAAGAAGCCGAAGAAGAGGGGGAGGAGGCCGAAATCCTGCACCTCGATCTCGAGGGGCTGTTCCTGAACGTGCTCGGACTCGAGGTCGACCTGAACGAAGTCGTCCTCGACGTGTCGGCCCATCCGGGATCGAACCGGCTCCTCGGGAACCTGCTGTCGACCGTGTCGTCGCTGTTCGACGGCACGTCCGGCTCCCTCCTTGGGGGACTCGGATCCTCTCTCGGCGGGCTGTTCGGATCGGGCGACGGATCGGACGGCGGCGGCATCCTGTCCTCGATCGCCGGAAGCGTCCGAAGCGGCGTCAATCGTGCCGTCTCGAGCATCCCTCTCGAAGAAGTAATCGCCCAGGGCGTGCAGGCGCTGATTCGACAGCTTCTCGACCAGTCTGGATCCCAGGCCAGCGAGGACGTCGCCGAGCAGGCGAGCGAAGGCCCCGCCCAGTCACAGCCTGAGTCACAGCAAGCGGAGGCAGAATCATGAGCGGCGACTCCGTCGTTCAACAGATCGACTACGGAAAAATCGCCGAGAACATCGACACCGACGAGCTACTCGAGGGGACCAGATGGGAGGGCGAGTTCGACGAGAGCGAGAATTTCGGGGCGGCGATCGGCGGGATCATCGGCGCGATCGTCGGCCAAAAAATCGGCGAAGCCGTCGGACAAACGGTCGGAGATACGCTGGTGAAAGAGCTCTTGGGCTCGGAAGAAGCCGAAAAAGGGGAAGACACAGAAGAGACGGCAGAAGAGGAGTCGGAAGCCGAAGAAACACCGGAAGAGACGGAAGAAGCAGAGACGGAAGAAGCAGAAGCGGAAGAAAAGCCAGAAGAAACCGAAGAAGCACGCTCCGTCGAGACTCCGGCGGACGAACAGGCGGCGTCGAACGGCGGTGAGACCGAAACGGAACGCGAGGGAGAACAGACGGAGCCCGAAGACGTAGATTCGGAGTAATACGATGAACAGCATACTAGCTCCGAGCGAGACGGCGACCTCGGTCGAACGTCCGACGCGACTCGGTGCTAATCGACCGGCGTGGATCGCCGTCTCCTCATCGACGAGGTGTCTCGCGTGAGCGACGATACCAGCTTGGTCGATGCCGTCGCCGAGGAAGTGACCGATCAGATCGCCGTCGACGACCTGCTCGGGGACGGGGATCTCGAGGAGCAGCTCGATACGGGATCTATCGGCGCCTCCCTGGGCCGCGAGTTCGGTGCCCAGATCGGCCGCGAACTGGGCAAAGCGGTCGGACGGGAGATACACGCGGCGATCTCTGACGGATTGGAGCAGGGCCGCGATCTGGGCGAACTCGTCGCCGACGCCGAATCGGCGGCGGTACGCGGTGCTCGGAACGCCCTCGACGAACTCGACGGTAGCGACTCGTTCGCCTCTCTCCTTCGGGGGGTCGGTGAGAGGGATGCCGGCGATCAGCTGACCGGCGCGGCAGCGAACGCACTCACCGGGGACGGCGAGCGAGCCAACGACGAACCGCAAGCGGACGAACCGGCCGCCGACGAAGCCGAGGCCGAGGATAACGAAGGCGAAGACGAAGGAGGCGAAAGTGACGGTGAAGAAGTGGCCGAGAACGAACCGACAGACGACTCGTCGAATCACGTCGGAGCGGACGACCTCGACGACCTCCGACGCGACACGCTCGAGGACTTCCTCGAGGTAATGTCCGACGAGCATCTCCAGTCGGTCGCCCGTGACGTAGGAGTCGACGCGGATCTCAGCCGCGAGGAGATGACCGACCAGATCGTCGCGGAAGTTGCGGGGTAATCCGAAGCCACAGCCACAGTAGCCATGACCGAGACCGATCACCTACGAGAACGCGTGACTGACCTGTTGGACGAGGCCGAAGCGGGCGTCGATTCGCTCCCCTTGCACGGAGACGCGAGTGAAGACGACCTCGTCGGCGCGTTAGCGGACGAAGACGGCCACCGACTGCTCGAGGCCGCCGACGACGCCGCCGACCTGCTCGAGACGGCGGACTCTCGGGCGTTACTCGAGGCGCTCGATCTCGCCGAGTTGCCTGACGGGAGCCGTCCGGAGACGATCCCCGAGGCGATCGCCGGTGGCGAGCAGAGTGGAGTCGAGGACCTCCGCGTGCTGGTGAAACTCGCGAGGCTCTCGGACGGTATCGATCGCGACTGCGGCGAATCGCTCGCGGAGCTTCGGACCGTGGTCGCCGATCGCACCGACGAGCACGGACGAGAAGAGGGCCTGCAATCGACGATGCGTTCCGCACTTGGTGACTTCGGTGACGAAGTTCAAGATTTGCGTGGCCGACTCGAAGGGATGGCTGGTGATGACGGCGACGCGGATACGGCTGCAGATGACGCTAGTAACGACGAGAGAGATTATGCCGATGTCGGCTCGCGACAAAACTCGACGATGTATTCGACGATGGCGCTACCGCCGTCCGAACGACCGGATATGGGACAATCGACGCGACATTCCACGATGCCAAAGTGAATCAATCCCACCACGGAGCCGATCCGACGGCCTTATACATACCCGACCGTTGAGATAGGGATGCAAACGCGCCACCGGGCGCCGTCCGGTGGTGCCCCGATCTGGGGCTGTCAGTATGTGAGGTCGTTCGGAACGTAATCTGGTCGGTTTTGCCGACCTGATTCGATCCGACGCCCTTATATACTTTTGGCCGTTCAGATTGGAACGCAAAAGCCCTCGCCGGATGCGGTTTCCGGCAGGGGATCGATCCGATGCCCTTAAGTGTACGAGGGCACTCGGATGTAAACGCAACGAACGCGTGATCGACGGGGCGTTCAACTCGCTCCGTCATCTTGGACGTCCGCTCCGAAGGGGTTAAGTACTCCTCGGGGCTTACGAATACGTCCGAAGGAAATGAGGATCTCACCCCTGCGGTCCGCCGTACAGATGGGATCTGATGTTAGCCTCGACAGTTCGGTGACGCCTGATCGGTCTCTCGATCTGGAGTCGCCGAACGTGGACCCATAGTGTGAGTGTGTACCTACATTCACCGCCAAACCTCCCTGGCTCCGCCAGGGAATAGCATTCCGGTTGATCCTGCCGGAGGTCATTGCTATTGGAGTCCGATTTAGCCATGCTAGTCGTACGAGTTCAGACTCGTGGCGAATAGCTCAGTAACACGTGGTCAAACTACCCTGTCGAGCGGGACACCCTCGGGAAACTGAGGCTAATCCCGCATACGGCTCGCTGCCTGGAGTGGCGCGAGCTCGAAACGCTCCGGCGCGACAGGATGTGACTGCGGCCGATTAGGTAGACGGTGGGGTAACGGCCCACCGTGCCAATAATCGGTACGGGTTGTGAGAGCAAGAGCCCGGAGACGGTATCTGAGACAAGATACCGGGCCCTACGGGGCGCAGCAGGCGCGAAACCTTTACACTGCACGCCAGTGCGATAAGGGGACTCCCAGTGCGAGGGCATATCGTCCTCGCTTTTGTGTACCGTAGGGAGGTACACGAATAAGGGCTGGGCAAGACCGGTGCCAGCCGCCGCGGTAATACCGGCAGCCCAAGTGATGACCGCTATTATTGGGCCTAAAGCGTCCGTAGCCGGCCACGCAAGTCCGTCGGGAAATCCGCACGCCCAACGTGCGGGCGTCCGGCGGAAACTGCCTGGCTTGGGACCGGAAGACCAGAGGGGTACGTCCGGGGTAGGAGTGAAATCCCGTAATCCTGGACGGACCACCGGTGGCGAAAGCGCCTCTGGAAGACGGATCCGACGGTGAGGGACGAAAGCTCGGGTCACGAACCGGATTAGATACCCGGGTAGTCCGAGCCGTAAACGATGTCTGCTAGGTGTGACACTGGCTACGAGCCAGTGTTGTGCCGTAGGGAAGCCGTGAAGCAGACCGCCTGGGAAGTACGTCCGCAAGGATGAAACTTAAAGGAATTGGCGGGGGAGCACTACAACCGGAGGAGCCTGCGGTTTAATTGGACTCAACGCCGGACATCTCACCAGCACCGACAGTAGCCGTGAAGATCAGTGTGATGAGCTTATTGGAGCTACTGAGAGGAGGTGCATGGCCGCCGTCAGCTCGTACCGTGAGGCGTCCTGTTAAGTCAGGCAACGAGCGAGACCCACACTCCTAATTGCCAGCATGACCCACGTGGTTGATGGGTACATTAGGAGGACTGCCAGTGCCAAACTGGAGGAAGGAATGGGCAACGGTAGGTCAGTATGCCCCGAATGTGCTGGGCGACACGCGGGCTACAATGGTCGAGACAGTGGGATGCTACGCCGAAAGGTGACGCTAATCTCCGAAACTCGATCGTAGTTCGGATTGAGGGCTGAAACTCGCCCTCATGAAGCTGGATTCGGTAGTAATCGCGCCTCAGAAGGGCGCGGTGAATACGTCCCTGCTCCTTGCACACACCGCCCGTCAAAGCACCCGAGTGAGGTCCGGATGAGGCCCCGATTCCGGGGTCGAATCTGGGCTTCGCAAGGGGGCTTAAGTCGTAACAAGGTAGCCGTAGGGGAATCTGCGGCTGGATCACCTCCACAGACCGGGACCGGGGCGTCGCCCCGGCCCACCAGCGGTCCACGTTCGGTCACCACTCCAGCGAGTGGCCGACCGGGCACCTTTGAACTGTCGAGGCTAACACTTGCTCCTCGTCGGGCCCCGATTGGCTCGACGAGGGTGGGCCCATAGCTCAGTGGTAGAGTGCCTCCTTTGCAAGGAGGATGCCCAGGGTTCGAATCCCTGTGGGTCCATCTCTCGGAGGAAATCTCGGATCGTATCCCTTAAGTGGGAGACGGCCCGACGATTGAATCCGAACGAAACCGATGCACCAGTCCGTGTAAACGTGGCTGGGAAGGGTCAATGCACGCCAGCCGTCTACTGGTGTTGCAGATGAGACCGTGTGTACGTGTAGTCCAGGCGTCCACTGGACCCGTTCCCGGGTCACTTTGATCCGACGAACGTGGCTACTGTGCCAACTGGTGGATCGCTCGGCTTGAGAGCCGATGACGGACGTGCCAAGCTGCGATAAGCCCAAGGGACCCGCACGGAGGGGAAGAACTTGGGATCTCCGAATGGGAATCCCCACCGCAATTGCTTCGCGCAATGGGGAACGCCGGGAATTGAAACATCTCAGTACCGGCAGGAAAAGAAAGCAACCGCGATGTCGTTAGTAAGGGCGACTGAACGCGACGCAGTCCAAACCGAAGCCTTCGGGCAATGTGGTGTTCGGACTGACTCTCACTCTCCGAAAGGCGACACGAAGTCTCCTGGAACGGAGCACGAAACAGGGTGACAGTCCCGTACTGTCGTTGAGTAAGAGACGCGTCAGCTCCAGAGTAGCGGGGGTTGGATATCCCTCGTGAATCTCGCGGGCATCGACCGCGAAGACTAAACACTCCTCAAGACCGATAGCGAACAAGTAGCGTGAGCGAACGCTGAAAACCACCCCCAACAGGGAGGTGAAATAGTGCGTGAACTCAGTTGGCGATAGAGCGACAGGGCATACAAGGTCCTGTACAAAACGACCCACCCGCGAGGGTGCAGTAGGAAGTACAGGAAGCCGATGTTCTGTCGTACGTTTTGAAAAACGAACCAGGGAGTGTGCCTGATTGGCAAGTCTAACCCGAGTATCGGGGAAGGCGCAGGGAAACCGACAGGGCCGCAGCACTTTGTGCGAGGGCCGCCGTGTTCAAGCGCGGGGAGTCAATCGGGCACAACCCGAAACCGGATGATCTAGGCGTGGGCAGGGTGAAGCGTGGCGAAAGCCACGTGGAGGCCCGATAGCGTTGGTGTCCTACAATACCCTCGCGTGACCTACGTCTAGGGGTGAAAGGCCCATCGAATCCGGACACAGCTGGTTCCAACCGAAACATGTCGAAGCATGACCTCTGCCGAGGTAGTCCGTGGGGTAGAGCGACGGATTGGGAGCCCTCACTCCGAGAGGAGTGAGCCTCCCTGTCCAACTCCGAACCTACGGACGCCGTTTGACGCAGGGAGTCCGGTATGCGGGGTAAGCCTGTGTACCGTGAGGGAGACAACCCAGAGCTGGGTTAAGGTCCCCAAGTGTGGACTAAGTGCGATCGAAGGTGGTCCCGAGCCCTAGACAGCCGGGAGGTGAGCTTAGAAGCAGCTACCCTCTAAGAAAAGCGTAACAGCTTACCGGCCGAGGTTCGGGGCGCCGAAAATGATCGGGGCTCAAGTCCACCACCGAGACCTGGCGGCATCCGTCAAAGGATGATCCCGTAGGTTGGCGTTCTGTTCGGGCGGAAGCACGGAAGAGATTTCGTGTGGACCGTGCAGTAACGAAAATCCTGGTCATAGTAGCAGCGTGAGTCGGGTGAGAACCCCGACGGCCGAACGAGTAAGGGTTCCTCAGCAATGCTAATCAGCTGAGGGTTAGCCGGTCCTAAGTCTCACCGCAACTCGAATGAGACAACAGGGAAATAGGTTAATATTCCTATGCCAGTGTGCATCCAAAGCCGACGCTTTGGGGCCGCCTGAGCCGGGCTATCGCCCGGTCGAACAGTCGAAGTTCGTGGAAGCCGTAACGGCACGAAGCGACCGAATGGCTGGATAGCGCAAGTCAGGTCAACCTAGAGCCCGTGAAAAGGCGAGCACACTGTCCGTACCGAGATCCGACACAGGTACTCGTGGCGGCGAAAGCCAAGGTCTGTCGGGAATAACCGACGTTAGGGAATTCGGCAAGTTAGTCCCGTACGTTCGCAATAAGGGATGCCTGCCCCGGAAAGGGGCAGGTCGCAGTGACTCGGGCGCTCCGACTGTCTAGTAACAACATAGGTGACCGCAAATCCGCAAGGACTCGTACGGTCACTGAATCCTGCCCAGTGCAGGTATCTGAACACCCCGTACAAGGGGACGAAGGACCTGTTAACGGCGGGGGTAACTATGACCCTCTTAAGGTAGCGTAGTACCTTGCCGCTTCAGTAGCGGCTTGCATGAATGGATCAACGAGAGCGCCACTGTCCCAACGTTGGGCCCGGTGAACTGTACATTCCAGTGCGGAGTCTGGAGACCCCCAAGGGGAAGCGAAGACCCTATAGAGCTTTACTGCAGGCTGTCACTGAGACGTGGTCGCCATTGTGCAGCATAGGTAGGAGCCACTACACAGGTACCCGCGCTAGCGGGCCACCGAGGCAACATTGAAATACTACCCGATGGTGACTGCGACTCTCACTCCTGGCGGAGGACACTGGTAGCCGGGCAGTTTGACTGGGGCGGTACGCGCTTGAAAAGATATCGAGCGCGCCCCAAGGTTTCCTCACCCGGGTCGGAGACCCGGGAAAGAGCGCAAGAGCATACGGAAGCCTGACAGTGTCCGGCACAACGACGGACGCTGACGCGAAAGCGTGGTCTAGCGAACCAATTAGGCTGCTTGATGCGGCCAATTGCTGACAGAAAAGCTACCTTAGGGATAACAGAGTCGTCACCCGCAAGAGCACATATCGACCGGGTGGCTTGCTACCTCGATGTCGGTTCCCTCCATCCTGCCCGTGCAGAAGCGGGCAAGGGTGAGGTTGTTCGCCTATTAAAGGAGGTCGTGAGCTGGGTTTAGACCGTCGTGAGACAGGTCGGCTGCTATCTATTGGGGGTGTTATGGTTCCTGACGGGAACGTTCGTATAGTACGAGAGGAACTACGAATGGGTGCCACTCGTGTACCGGTTGTTCGAGAGAGCACGTGCCGGGCAGCGACGCACCACGGGGTAAGAGCTGAACGCATCTAAGCTCGAAACCCACCTGGAAACGAGGAACCACCGAGACCACTCGTAGAAGACGAGTTCGATAGACTCGGGGTGTACGCGCCAAGGCAACGAGGCGTTGAGCCCGCGAGCACTAACAGGTCGAGCCACCATTCATTTCGCATGGATCACAGGACCCGCGAACGGGTCCAGGCGCTAACTGGACTACACATACACACGGTTTTCCACCGATCCTGGCCAGGTGTGACGACGGTTCGATTCCGTCGATCGGCGTTACGGCGGCCACAGCGGCGAGGTACCTCCCGTACCCATCCCGAACACGGAAGATAAGCTCGCCTGCGTATCGGTCACTACTGGAGTGGGCGACCCTCTGGGAACACCGATTCGCCGCCGACCATTCATACTGATCACGGCCAGCGTTCGCTGGTCGTGGTTTTCATCATTACCCCACACAGTGGCGATGCTGTGTGGCGATTTTCATTTATCCGCGAACGGTTGAAAAGCCAAGCAGCAGTCGCTTTGCATCGGTTTCCGTAGACTGGAGTCCGGTCGCGAGTGGCGAGCAGCTGTGCCGACGCTCTATCGATTTATGAACCGTTTTGGCCGGCAGTATGAGGAGTGCGACCGGTCGGCCGCTCAGGCGCTTTCGGGAACGAGCACCGTCTGAACGAGGCGTCGAGTCTGCGGGAGAGCCGCGACGCCAGTCGCAATTAGCGCGACGATTCCGGCACCGAGCAGAAGGGTCTCGTACCCGTATCCGGCCGGGATCGCCAGTCCTGTGAACGCGAACGGGCCGGCGGTTCGTCCCAGAAATGTCGTGCTGTTCCGGAGGCTCATCGCGCCGGCGAGTTGGTCGGTAGGGACCAGGTCGCTCACTGCAGCGTCGACCGCCGGCATCAACAATCCTACCCCGACGCCGACGATCGTCACTGCGGCGACGACGGACAGTAGTCCAGATGAGAGCCAGATCGCGGCGAATCCGACTGCATAACACGCAAATCCGCCTGCGATCAGTCGCTCGTTCGAGGTGGTGCGGGCAAGTTTCCCGTTCGCTGCGGCGACGATCATCGACGCGGCCTCCGACGCAAGGATCACCAGCCCGATCACGACGGGTGCCAGGGCCGCTGCGAGCAGGAACGGAAGGGCGGTGAAGAGTACGCCGAACAGCAGAAACTCCGTCAGGAACGCGACGCCGAACAGCGCCAGCGTGGGGACGGTCGCGATTGCTCGGGTGGCATCCGTGAGGTACGCCGTGCCGCGACTGGTGCGGTCGTGCTGGGGTTCCTCGAGTGTCACCAGCGCGAACAGCGCGACGGGAATTGCCGCGAGGTAGGTGAGAAACGGCGCGTTCCACGCGACGGTCGCGAGCGCGCCGCCGACGACGGGAAACAGCGCCGCGGTGGCGGACAGGACGGCGACGTTGACGCCGAGTACCGCGTTGCGCTGGACGCCGTCGAACTCGTCGCCGACGAGCGTCACTGTCGTGATGAAGATCGCCGCGGCAGCGCTCCCTTGCACGATGCGAAGTGCGAGCAGCGCCTCGAAGGTCGGTGCGACGGCCATTCCGCCGCCGATCACCCCGAACGAGATCAGTCCGCCCACGAGGACCCGCTTGCGACCCAGCCGATCGACGAGGACGCCGATGAACGGCGAGAGCACGATTCCGACGAGGAAGTAGGAACTCACCAGGAGGCTCGCCTGCGCGTCGGAGATACCAAAGGTGTCGCGGAACACGGGGAGTGCGGGGCTGATGAGCGGCACGCCCAGCGGTGCGAGTGCCGTACTCACCAGAACGACCTGCACGGTTCGTGAGTCCCACGGCACCGTCGCGTCCGATTTGTCGGTTCGAATGGCGTCCGTCTCTGCTTTCATACTCGTCCGGAGGTCGCCACGGACCGTATAGTCATTCTCTGATTTTGATACCTTTATCGGAGTAGTGTCTCAAGGGCTGAGACACAGATAAGCGGCTGAGACGCGAATGTACGCCCAGTCGCATGACGGCTATCGATTCAGATGACAAAATCAGTACTCGACGAAATACTGGAGACGACACTCGAGATCGAGGACAACTCGGTCTCGGCACACGAACTCACGTCGCGGATGGAGACCGACGACCTCGTCGACGTCGTTCGTCACCGCGAGGTACTCGAGGCGCTGTTCGAGACGCCGCTCGATCGGCGTGATCTCGAGGCACGGCTGGAGATTTCCCGCGCGACGAGCCATCGGTTCACTCGCTGGCTCGCGGAGCGCGACTTAGCAGAGCGCGTCGACGGCCGGTTCACGCTGACGGGAAAGGGCCAGGCGTACGCCGACGCCGTCTTGCACCTCGAGCGGGATCTCCGCGCGGCGACGGCGCTGGCGCCGCTGCTCGAGTCCATCTGTGAGGTCCACCGGGAGTTCGTCATCGCCCCGTTCGCTGACGGGAGGGTGACCACGGCGACGCCGGAAGATCCGTACGCGCCGGTTTCTCGATTCGTCGAACTGTTAGGAGAGAGCGAGACGCTTCGCGGGTTCAACACGATGCACGTGATCCCGCCGACGTCGGGGGACGCGTCCGACCACCTCTTCGACGGAGTCGAGGCGGAGCTCATCTACCTGCCGGACGTCGTCGAGAGCCTACTCGAGACGCATCCGGATCGGGTCCGCGAGGCCGTCGACGCGGGACATCTCACACTGCGAACGCGCGAACGGCTTCCTTACGGCCTCGCCATCTTCGACGATCGCGTCGGGGTCGCGGGCTACGACGAGGAGACGGGGACGATGCGCGTCTTCGTCGACACCGATTCCGCGATCGCTCGCGGGTGGGCCGAACGCGTCTTCGAGACGTATCGGAGTCGTTCAGATCCCATCCGGTCGCTGGACGACGTCGCGATCGACTGACCGTCGAATCTTCGATTCGACCGCAGTCCTGGAGTCTTCTGAGAATCGTCTCGGTTGGTGAGATACCGCTCACCGGTTGCCGGGGCTCTCTTTTGTTGCCACACGTACCGATGGTGAATTATAGTGCGTCTGTCGTCCTCCCTCCAACCGGGATGACGACACTTTCTTTCGACGCCTCGGGTGTGGTTCGGCGATTCGTCGTCGCGCTCGCTGTTCGGTACCGGGCCTGTCTCCTGTTCGTGGCGACGGCCGTCGTGATGGGTTGTGGATACGTGGCGATTCGAGTCGGTACCGAAACGGTTCCACCGGCGTTTCTCGCTGCAGTCCGTTTCGACCTCTCTGCGGCGATCCTGCTGTCGTACGCCGTCACGCGCGGCCGGTGGTATCCGCAGGCGAGAGCGGATGTGGCCGCCATCCTCCTTCTGGGTGGCCTCGTCTTCGCTGGCACGATCGGCTTCCTGTTCGTCGGCCAGCAGTACACGACGGCGTCCACGGCAGCGATCGTAATGAGTCTCGGTCCGGTCTTGACCGCACTCGTCGCGTCCGCCCTCGTTCCCGAGGAATGCCTGTCCCGGACGGACGCCCTCGGCGTCGGGCTCGGACTCGTCGGTGCCGTCGTCCTCGTCTATCCGTCCCCCGGTGGAATCGACGGTGGAATGGGCGTCGTGTTCGTGCTCTGTGCGGTAGTTTGTTCGAGCCTGGGGACCGTCCTGCTCAGTCTCCTCGAGACGACGCTTTCGACGCCGGCACTGACTGGCTGGGGTGCACTGCTGGGTGGACTCGTCCTCCATCTCGTGAGCGTTGGACTTGCCGAACCCGTCGGGACCGTTCGGTGGCAACCGGGTGCCGTCGTGGCGGTGCTCTACCTTGCGGTCGTGGTCAGCGTCGGTGGGTACGTGGCCTACCTCCTGTTGCTCGCGGAGGTCGGTCCCGCGCGAAGCAGTCTGACGTCGTACGCCAGTCCGGTGGTCGCTACCGTCGTCGGATGGTCGATCCTCGGCGAGGTCGTGACGGCAGTTACGCTGCTGGGATTTTTCGTGACGACTGCGGGGTTCGTCGCGACGAACTGGTCGTTGATCGACGGCCGATCCCGTTGAAATCCACTCGTCGGACACCTCTTTCTGTGGATCGACTACCGCTCCCACGTGCATCCCTCATAGCGGGGCCGTTTCAGAACAGTCCCGCGAGCAGGGCCAACCCACCGACGCCTGCGATGACGATGCTCCCGAACTGATAGAGGATAACCTTCCAGTTTGCTGGTTCAACCGCATCCCACGACGTCGTGCTTCCGATTGCATCCAGCCGTTCGTTCAACTGTGCTAACTCGTAGGCGTACCGATACCCGAGTACACCGCCGACGAGACATGCGAGTCCAACGAATGCCTGATTATCCATGAATGTATCTCGTGTGATTGTCGATTGGTATTAAACGTCTTTGTCCGTGTTGACTACTGATGTAAACCAAACCAATCGTCAACTGAGAGTTTCGATGAAGCCGGACGGGTGAAACGAATGCTCTTCGCGGGTGTGGGATGACTACTTACGCCGTCACAGCATACGCTCTGTTCGATGGGTGGGAGATAGTGACACACACTACGATGCAGACTGACGGGATCGAACCGCAACTCGAGGTCATCGACGTTCTCGCACGGTCTACGAACCGCGTTCGCGTCCTCGAGGTTCTGGCCTCCCGGTCGGAACCGATAGAACGACGCGACGTCGCGGCTGCGGCCGACCTCTCGCGTGCGACCCTGAGTCGAACGCTTGCCACGTTCGAGCAGCGCGGCTGGGTCGATCACACCGGGTGCGAATACGAACTAACGGAACTCGGTGCGTTCGTCGCCAGCGAGTTCCTGCAACTGCTCGATCGACTGCGCGTCGTGCGGGAACTTCAGGGAATCGTCTCCTGGTTCCCCGCCGAGGGGTACGGGTTCGACCTCGCCCGGTTAGCCGGGGCCGACGTCGTTCGCTCGAGCAAGGAGGACGCGTTCGCCCCGACGAACCACCTCGCCGAGCGGCTCGAGGCCGCCGAGCAGGTGCAGATTACGTCGTACTCGATGTTCCCCGACTGTCTCGAGACGTGCTGGCGCGCGGTCACCGACGGCGGCCAGGAACTGGATCTGATCGTCGAGGAACCAGTCCTCACCGCCATCGGCAGCCACCCGACGCTCGCGTCTCACCTTCGAGAGCTGTTGCGATCGGACTCGGCTCGAGTGTACCGCTCCGGGAGTCCCTTCCCCCACGTCGTCGTCGTCACCGACGATGTCGTGAACCTGTGTCTGTTCGACGAGGACGGGGTTCCCCACGCGACGATCGATACGACCGACGAGGAGGTACACGCGTGGGCGACGTCCCGTTTCGAGTCGTATCGGCGAGACGCAGTCCCGGTAGACGAGACGTTGCTCGGCCCGTGACTGCGGTCGGCGATCGATTCGAGAACCGAGGAACACGAACGGCCGGTCCTACCTGACGCCACCGACTTCGTCCGTCTCTCCGATCGTCGGGCTCGATCGAGACGTCGTCGAGCGTCTCGCTTCACCGCTCCCCACGAGGAGGAGGACCCCGCCCGCGAACGCGAGCGAGAGGATCCGTGCCGACGGCGGGACCGTCTCACCGACGCCGACTCCGAAGAGACCGCCGACGGCGTATCCGACCTGGACGAGGGCGATGGCGAGGAGCCCCTGGAGCCGATACGGCGCATACACCCCGCCGACGGCGGCCGTCTCGAGCGTCGTGTGACCGGCGATGGCGATCGCGCCGAGCAGTCCGATGGCCGCGCCAGTGCTGTAGAGCGCACCGACCAGGAGCCCCTCCAGCAGCCGGTGCACGAAGAGTCCCCCGAAGGTCAGTTCGGCGTGACCCCGACAGCGTCCCGCGGCCCTTCTGCTTCGCGTGGCGAACCACAGCGCCGCGATGACGCCAGCGATGACGCCCGCGATCGACAGCCAGACACCCATCGTGAGCGCCGTGATCACGGATGCGATGGCGAGGCCGACGAGGAAGACGCCGAAGGCGAGATTCGACCGTCGGGACGTCTCACTCGAGTAGGCCCGCGTTCGGTGTCGCACGGTGACGACGCCACCGACGAGTCCGGCGACGATCGGGAGCCCGATGACGATCGCGAACGCGACGCCGGAGCCAGCGCCACCGGTATCGTGAGCCGTGTGGGCGCTGACCGTCGCGGAGGCGGCGACCAGCCCTATAGCGAACAGGACGACGCGAGTGAGGACTCGAGACGGAGCTGTCGACGGCCACACGTCACCCCGATCGCCGGCGCGACTGGGCGGTCGCTTCTCGCGAGTCGGCGACTCTCGTCGATCGATCCGGTCGGTCACTTCCATGGGTTCGACACCATCGCGGTTCGGACGTCCGCGCCAACTTCGATTCGGCAGTCGGTTCGCGGCCGGGCAATACAGCACAGCACGTACCCTCTCTCGAGGTGTCGCGGCTTCAACGCACGCGGCTCCCTGTCGTGGGTGACTCGCCCGTCTGCGACCCGCCCGGTACACGTCGCACACGCTCCGGTTCGACAGCCAAACGGCAGGCCGACCGCTCTCGCCTCGGCGGCCTCGAGTATCGTCTGCGCTTCCGTCGCTCGGACCGTCTCCCGGCGGCCGTCCCGCCACGTCAGCGTTACCTCGCGCGTCGTCGCCTCACTGCCAGACATCGCTCGTACAGTCTCCGTCGGGCCAGCGGATCTCGTGGGCGCGAGCCGGCCCGTCCGGCAGGTTGCCGAAGTCGACGAGGAACTCCTCGTCCAGCGTCATCGTCCCCCGCCGGGGATCGACGTCGGCTTTCAGCATCACTGAGCCCCTCTCTCCCTCCTCGGGGAAGAACTGGTCGTCCCACGTAGAGTACAGCGACGTCGTCCAGTAGAGCCGCTTCCCGTCTAGGCTCAACTGAATCATCTGTGGTCCACTGATCAGTTCTCGATCCTGCACCGCCTGAATCTCGCCGAAGTATCCGCCGATCGAGATCGAGTCGCTCTCGCGCGGGTTCGCCGGATCGCTGACGTCGTACATCCAGACCTCGCCGTGCAACCAGTTGGCACCGAAGAGGTACCGATCGTCCATCGAGAGCAGGATGTCCGTCGGCAGCGCCGGCACGGGCATGTCCCATCCCTCGAGGTCGCGGCCCTCGAAGTCGATGACCTTCTCGGCGTGGTACTCCCCGTCTTCCCTCCAGAAGTGGAAGATGTTCGACGAGAGTGCAGCGTTGACGTAGCCGTGGGCGACCTCCGGGTTGTGCATGAACCGAACTTCGAGCGGGATCATCCCCTCTTCGCCGAGGTCGATCGTCTGCTCGACCGTCCGGTCTCCCCAGTTCCAGAAATGCAGGCTGTGGCCGTACTTGCCGGCCTCGACGTCCTCGAGGTCGAACCCCGGCTGGTACGTCGCGGGTGCGGCCCACTCCGAGGAGACCATGACGTCGCGTCGCGGCTGGTACCAGAAGTCGTAGTTGAACTCGATTTCGCCGGGGGCGTCCCAGCGCCCCTCGATCTCGAAGTCGTCGTCGAGCACGAGGAAGCCACCCGGAAGTTCGCCGTCGGCGTTCCCCAGCATACTGATCATGATCTCCCTGCCGGGAGCACAGTGGACGGTGTGTGGCCCCGAGAGGTCCTGCTCGTGGACCTCCTCCGGTTCGATGACCTTCACAAGCTCCGGGTGTCGACGGTCGGACGTGTCCACGACGTGGATGCGCGAGGAGCGGTTCCCTGGAATCACGAGGTACTGGCGCTCGAGTCCCTCGACGTGACAGGACGACGAACAGGCGTTCCAGCCGAAGTGGTGGAGTTCGTCGCCTCGAGTCGGCATCTCGATCCGGTCGACGATCTCCCGGTACGTCGGCGATCCCGGATCGACGTCGACGACCGCGACGAAGTCAGACGCGTCGACGTCCGTCCCCGTGTAGAGTGCTGCGACGTACGCGAGTTTTTCGGGAGTCGACTCCTCGATGGCGGCCTGTGGGGTCGCGTACCCCGGTCCCTCGACGCCGTGTTCGTGGTGGGCGTGCTCGTGGTGGCTGTGTCCGTGGCGATCTTCTGTTGCCATGAAGCCGGTACGATTGGTGGCAGTAAAGAGACATCTGGTGAAACCGTCCCAACTGCAGGTCGAATTGCATGGTGTACACTGGTTGCACGGCGTGCAACGCGACGCGCGGACAGATCTCCGATCGACCGTCGACGACACACGGCCCTCGAGTCCGGGCCACTCGTGCGGTCGGTGCGACGCTACGCCGCGTGGGGCCGTCCTCGGGCGTACATTTGAGTGGCGTCGCCGTCGTACTACTGAACGATGACTGGTGACGACCGATACAAACTGTTCGGTGTGTACGTTCCGCAGTCGATCGCCGATTCGCTCGCCGAGTTCGCCTACGAGGAAGGCGGCGTCGTCGACCTCGAGAGCTACTTCGATCCCGACGCGTCGACGGTTCCCGTCGGCGATCCCGGGGCCGACGCGACCGACGCGCTCGTCTCGGCGGTCGTCGAGAATTTCGCTGCCCTGTACGACGCCGCCGACTTCGAGGCGGCCCGGCGGGTCGACCCCGACGCGTTCGTCCTCGTCCACCTTGCCGCCGAACCCGAGACGGTGGCGAGCGCCCGCGAACGCTTTCGGGCCGCCGCGACGATCCAGGAGGCCGACCTGCGGACAGTCCACACGGCAATCCTGGCCGCACAGCTCGACGACGGTGACGCGACTCGAGCGTGATCGACGCTACTCGGCGTCTCCCTCGAGGTCGCTCGCGTCGAGGTCTCCCTCGAGAGACATCCGTCCCCGATCGGATAGCCGGTAGATTCCCCGTCTGGTCGTAGTATTCGACGCAATTCTACTCGCGAAGCGTCATAAGACGTTCTCTGACGGTCTGTCGATCTGCATCATCCAGTCGGCTGGTCTCGGTCGCGCCGTGCAGTAGAATTCGACCTGGAGAGTGGCCACAGGCCGTCGACAGTCGTCCTACACGGGCTCTCGTCAGTGCATCACGGACACGTTTCGCCGGTTGCGGTCGGCTCTTCGGGCTCGCTCACCCACTCGAACTCGTCTTCGTCGGACGCTACCGGTTCCGACTCGTTCACGTCTGCGTCGCCGGTTGCGGTCTCGTCGCCACCGTCGCTCGACGTCTCGTCCGTCGACTCGTCGACGCCCTCGCTCGAGTCCGCGTCCGAGTCCGTATCTTCGGTGCTGTCACTCTCCGCCGTGTCCTCGTCACCGTCCGTCTCGGTTGATTCGTCCCCGCCACCACTCGTCTCGGTCGGCTCGTCCTCGAGTCGCGTCTCGATCCACTCGAGGATCGACTGCGTGTCGTGGTGCGGAGCGGTCGTCTCGCCAGCCAGTTCCAGCGTCGGCGTAAACGTCACGCCGTCGTCGGCCGCCGCAGTCGCGACCTGCTCGACCGCGTCGTCGTACGTCCCCGCTCGAGTCCGTTCGACGATCTGGTCGACGCTCGAGACGCCGGCCGACTGGGCTCGCGACGCCAGTTCGTCGTAGTCGATGTACCCCCCGGGCAGGTCCTCGAACGTCTCGACGTAGAACTGCCAGTAACTGTTCGGGTCCTCGTCCCAGACGCCGAGGGCGAACGCCGCGATACGCGGATCGCTACTCGAGATGTAGTACGTCGACGCATCGCCCGGTTCGTACGCCAGGTCGTAGAACTGGATCGCGAGTCGTCCGGTCTCGACGAACTCGTCGACGATCGCCTCGAGATTCCCGAGGACGAACTCCTGGGTGTACGGGCACTTGAAATTGCTGTAGACCGTCGCCGTGGGGGCGTCGGCGTTTCCCATCGTCGGGTACGTCCGTGCGTCCGAATCGGCCGGAATCGGGGCGTCCACGACCGGCGACGAACTCCCGGTGGCGATTCCACCGAGACCGAGCAGCGAAACCGTTCCGGCGGCTGTCAGTACGGTACGACGCGTTGTCTGTGGCATCTTCCGCATCGGAACGACGTCGACACCATCGCCACGTAAACACAACCGCTCGTTAACCTGGATCAAGACGGATTTCCGCCGTTGCGCCGCTCGAGACCGTTCTCGACGCCGTTTCGCGGGAGCCAACGATTCTCGCGTGGTCGCTTCGGAATCGCGAGACGGCGCGCTCGTTCGCATCGAAGAACCGTTGGCCCGGACCGCACTCGAGTTGCAGGCGACGAAACGTCGTGTGTTGACCATCTCGGTCGGAACTCGGTGCTGCTCATACTGCCGGACATAACGGTTCAGACATCGATCACACTCGAGACGCTGTCGTCGCTGCCGACAGCCGTCGAGATGCGATCGAGTATTCACTGACTGTTGTCCGGTAGTATCACGACGCCGCTCGCGGCTTTTCGAACGAACGACACCTGCAGCCACGCTGCTCGATCTCGTCCAGCGGGGTGGGGCCAGATTCGAACCATGCCGAGACGTGTTCGCGTAGACAACTACTTCGGTAAGGAGCAGGATCTGGCAACTATCAGCCTCTAACGAACCGAACTGACGTCCTCTTCGTCCCGAATGCCGGGCATTATCGTTGACTTCCGGTGTCCATGCTATTTGAGGATCAACAGTGTTAGACAACTGCATGCCCCCAGATGGGTCTACTCCCAACGGGAGTTCTCGTCTCTCTACGGACGTAAAGACGAGCGTACGATACTGGGGTCCAGCAATCGCCGTGAGTCTGACGACGTTCATCGTGGTCCTCAACGCATCTCTGATGAACGTGGCGATCCCCACGATGGTGAACGAGTTTGACACCACGGTCACCGTGATTCAGGGGGCGGTCGCACTCTACTCACTGGTGACAGCTGCGCTGGTTCTCCCAGCCGGTACGCTGCCGTCTCGGCATAGTATTCGGCGTGTACTGGCAGTCGCACTGATCCTCTATGCCGGTGGGACGCTGGTGGCGTCGATTAGCTGGAATACGACGATCCTCTACGTCGGCTGGTCGCTCATCCAGGGTTCCGCGGCCGCTGTGATATTTCCCCTGACGTTCACTGTACTGATAATCAGTTACGAAGACGACGACCGGGCGACGGCATTCGGACTGCTGGCTGGCGTGAGCGGCGTTGGATCGACTATTGGACCGATTATCGGTGGCGCACTAACCACGTACGCGAGTTGGCGATGGGGATTTGCGCTCCAGCTCGTCGGTGTGGGGGTTATTCTCTTCTTCGCTCAGTACGTGAGTCCGAACCCACTGTCAGAAACGCCCAGTTCACTGGATAAAGGTGGGACAGCGCTGTCCATCGTCGGTTCGACGTCGCTCGTCACCGGGTTCGTTCTGAGCGGGAAGTATGGATGGGTAGTCGAACGGCGGCCGTTTGTTGTCGACGGAATACAGTTCAATCCGCTTGGAACGTCGCCAGCGGTCTGGTTTCTCGGAGTCGGACTGCTCGCGTTCGCCGTGTTCGTTCAGTACGAACGCCGAATGGAACGTGCTGGGAAGTCGCCGCTCGTTCCGCTGCACGTACTGACGAACCGCCCGTTTTTGGCCGGTGTTCTTACATACAACATGCGCTCGATCGTCTCGGCTGGCTTCTTTTTTATCTTCCCGGTCTATCTCCAGGCAGTACTCGGATACACCGCCTTCGAAACTGGGCTCGCGTTGTTACCGTATTCTATCGCGTCGATCCTCTTTTCGACGTTTACGCCCGGTTTGCGTAAGTACATCTCGCCAAAGACGCTTATCCAGGTCGGTATCGTGTGTATCGGCTTTGCGCTGGTGCTGCTGTACGAGCAGACAGGCCCCGGTCAGACGATCAGCAGAATGGCTCTCCCAGTGGCGATTTATGGAGTCGGCGTCGGACTCATACTGGCACAGATCACCAATATGACGATGTCGGCTATCCCGACCGCGTACTCCGCCGAGGCATCCGGAGTCCTGAACGTGAGCTATTCGATCGGATTCTCCCTGGGGACGGCAGTCGTCGGCTCGTATTTTCTCGGACAGTTCTATGGTAGCGTCGTCGATGGAGTACTACGAGCAGAACACGAGACCGTTTCAGCGGAGCAACGAAATGACCTGGTGATCGCGCTCGAGGACGCAGCAGAGACGGCGACAGAAGCCACCCAGCAACAGTTCCTGAACCAGCTCACTCCGACTCAACGACAGTTGCTCGAGGAAATCTTCGAGGCTGCGATGTTCGACGCGCAACGGGCGGCGCTGCTCCTCCTCGTCCTGTTCGTGCTGCTCTTGCTTGTCGCATCGACGTTCTTGCCACGGCAGATCCCGGACGCCGACGACAGAACCGACCACCCCGAATCACCCCAAAGTTCGACACGTGACGCTTCTGAAACAACTGTGGAAGACTGACCGAAACCACCACACCGGACACCTTGGATGCGAGCCATTACCCGTTCGGACGGCTCGGTGAGACTCGAGCGGTCGCAGATGGTCCCATCGATGTACTCGGGACGACGTCGGCTATGACCGTACGGGAGTCCGGTCCTTTGACTGCAGGTAACAAACGAGTGGGTTGGGGCAGATTTGAGCCACCCCGAGACGCACTCGCGATGCTGCGCGCGTCTCGTCTCGTTCAAATCTGTCCAACGTCACGATCCTGTCGATCGCGGAGTTGCTCGCGACAGAAGTAGTGGGTTGGGGCAGATTTGAACTGCCGACTTCCTCCGTGTGAAGGAGGTATCATAACCGGACTAGATCACCAACCCGCACGCGACGATACCCGTCGATGGGACTTAAGACTTCCTTTCGAAAACCGAGCGACGGGCTACCGGTCTGTTCGATACGCCTCGAGTTTCCCGCGTGCTTTCCCGATCGCCGCTCGAGTCTCGCTGCTCGAGCTCGGCGGCGTCCTCGCGCAGCGTCTCGACGCGACTCGGCTCCGGCGTTTTCTCCCGATCGGTCCACGCCCGGAGTTTCGCTTCGGCGGCCTCGAGTGTCTCTTCGACGCCGATGCGTGCGTGTTCGCCGGCCCGCTTCAGGCAGTACAGGGCGTCTTCGAAGGTTTATTCATGGCTGTTCTGTCTCGTTCTATGTCATTACCAAATAAAGTCCTTTCACAGGAAACAGAATATCTCGCGCCCGGGACGGTCGGTCTACTCGCTCGGCGACGCAGTCGATCGACTCGAGGCGTGGATTAACTCGTCGCGACGGACCCGTCGTTTGCGAACGCTTAACGGGACGGACCGAGAGGTACCGACGATGTTCGAGCGTCGTCCGGTTCCAACTCCGTTCCAGGTCGATCCAGTCAACGTCTACGTCGCGGCCCGGACGATCGTCGATCCCGGCCCCGAAACCGACGAGGCCTGGTCGACGGTTCGGTCGACGCTGGCCGATCGCGACCTCGAGCCGGCGGACGTCGAACGGGTGCTCGTCACGCACCCGCACCCGGATCACTGCGGGCTGGCGAGGCGGTTTCGAGACAGGGGGGCCGACGTCTTCGCCAGCCCGGAAACGGCCGCGATACTCGCCGACTTCGGGGCTCGCCTCGAGTACGAACAGTCGTACTTCCGGACGCACCTGCCGCGCCACGGAATGCCCGAGGCGACGGCGTCGGCGATCGCCGACCTCACGAACGCCTTCCGCCAGTACGTCTCGGACTGCGACGTCGATCGCGTACTGGCAGACGGGGACGAGATCGAGGTCGGTCCGACGACGCTGACTGCTAAAGCGGTGACCGGCCACGCGCCGGGCGAACTCCTCTTTTCGTACGAAGACGGCGGCGATCGGGTGGCGATCGTCGGCGACCACGTGCTCGGTCGAATCACGCCGAACCCGCTCTTGCAGCCGCCCACGGAGCCGGGCGGCGACCGGCCGCGGGTCCTCCCCGCGTTCAACGACTCGCTCGAGCGGCTTCGCGACCGCGGCTTCGATCGGTTCCTCCCGGGACACGGCGAGGTGATCGACCGACCGACCGAGCGGATCGACGCCATTTTCGCGGCACACGAGGAACGGACCGACGCCGTGCTCGGACTCCTCGACGGGCAGACGACCGCCTACGAGGTGATGGAGGGGCTGTTCGACGATCTCTCGATCGGCGACCAGTTCGGCGGGATGAGCGAGGCGGTGGGCCATCTCGACATACTCGAGCAGCGCGACCGCGTCCGCAGACGCGAACACAACCACATCACATACGAACCCGCATGACAAACGGCGACTATGAACGACCTACAGCCCGTGGCACTCGGCGACGCGCCAGCCGATCTCGTCGTCGAGGGTGGTCGCGTCTACTGTTCGAACCGACGGACGTTCCTCGAGCGGGACGTCGCGATCGTCGGCGAGCGCATCGCCGCCATCCTCGAGGACGGTAGCGACGTCGTCGGTCCCGAGACGACGGTGATTTCGGCGACCGACGGCGTCGTCGTCCCCGGCCTGATCGACGCACACACCCACGCCGACATCCACGCCGTCGTCGAGCGGACGACGCCCCACCTCCTCGCGACGGGGACGACGTCGGTCGTCACCGAGGCGTCGGCGCTCGGCGGACTCTTCGGCGCGGCGGGCGTCGAGGCGTTTCTCGAGGCCACCGCCGATCTGCCGCTCTCTGCGTTTCTCACGATCCCACCGCAGTCGCTCGTCGACACGTTCGAACCGCGACGGGCCGACGACGCGGAACTCGAGGCGCTGGCGAGTCTCCTCGATCACGATCGCGTGGTCGGCGTCGGCGAGATCGACTGGATCCACGTCGTCGGTCGGGACTCGCCGGTCGAGGCACTGTACGAGCGAGCGAGAGCGGCCGACGTCAGCATCGTCGGGCACGGGGCTGGGTGTCGCGGCGACTCACTTCGCGCGTTCGCGACCGTCGTCGACAACGACCACGAGGCTATCTCCCCAGAAGAGGTCGTCGAACGGGCTGAACACGGCGTCCACGTCGTCGGCCGCTGTGGCTCGATTCGCGACGACCTCGAGGCCGTCCTCGAGGCGCTCGACGACGAGGACGTCGACCCGACGAGCGTCTCGCTGTCGACCGACGGCGTCTGGCCCCCGGATCTGGTCGACGGCTTCGGGATGGCCGAGGTCCTTCGGCGAACGATCGCCGCCGGCGTCGATCCCGAAATCGCGATCGACATGGCGACCCGCCACCCGGCCGAACACTTCGGACTCGCCGGTCGCGGTGTCGTCGCTCCCGGCGCCTACGCCGACATGGTGGTCGTCGACGACCTCGAGTCGATGGCAGTCGAGACGGTCCTCGTGGAGGGATCGGTCGTCGTCGCCAACGGCAGCCCGCAGGTCGAACCGCAGGCGTCGTACCCCGACTTCGTCTCCGATTCGATCGCCGTCCCCACCGACCGGGACTGGTTCACGTCGTCGGTCGAGACTGCGCCGGACGGCTCCGTTCGCGCGATGGCGGTCGGTCGTGGACTGCTCACGACCGAGACGACGGTCGAACCCGATGTCGATGACGGGCGGTACGTTCCCGCTCCCGACGACGGCGTGCTGACGGCGACGCTGCTCGACCGCGATCCGTCGACCGACGACCGCGGCTTCACCGGCTTTCTCACCGACTTCGGGCTCGAGGCTGGAGCCGTCGCGACGACGAACACGTGGGAACTGCCGGGACTGGTTACCGTGGCGGCGGACCCGGACGATGCCAGTCTCGCTGTCGAGCACGTCGCCTCGCTGGGCGGCGGCTGGGCCATCGTGCGAGACGGCGAGGTCGTCGCCGACCTCCCGATGCCCATCGCGGGTGCTGCAGCCGACGAGCCGATTCCGGCGGTCGCGGCGGGGTTCGAGACGCTCGAGGCGACGCTGTCCGAACTCGGCGTCGACGTCGACCGCCCGCTGCTGACGGTCCAGACGCTGTCGTTCCCCGGCGTGCCGACGCTGAAACTCTCGTTTTCGGGCTACGCGGACCTCCTCGACAGATCGATCGTCGGTCTCGAGGTCGACGCGGCGTCCGACGCGTGATCGCACCGGAGAAAGTCGCTTCGGCTCATACTGCTGGACAACACGGTTCAGACATCGATCGCACTCGAGACGCTGTCGTCGCTGCCGACAGCCGAGACGCGATCGAGTATGTACTGACTGTTGTCCGGTAGTATCAGTAGGTCGGCTCCTCTTCCGGTTCGCCGTCGCGCTGGTTGACGACGCGGGCGAACGTGAACAGGCCGTCTGAGAGCCGGTTCAGGTACTCGATCGCCTGTTCGTTGACTGGTTCTTCGCTGGCGAGCGCGACCGCTCGCCGCTCGGCGCGACGGCAGACGGTCCGGACGTGGTGCAGGCGAGCGCCGTGTTCGCTTCCCGTCGGGAGGATGAACGACGTCAGCGGCTCGAGTTCCTCGTCGTACTCGTCGATCCAGTCTTCGATCGTCTCGACGTGCTCGGTCCGGACGACCGGGTCGTCCTCGTCTGCGTCCGGGTTCGCGAAATCCGCCTGGACGACGTGGAGGTGGTTCTGGATCGCCTCGAGTCGCTCGTCGACGTCCTCGTAGCCCGTCGGTCGGACGGTGCCGATGAGGGCGTTGAGTTCGTCGACCACACCGTAGGCCTCGATGCGACTGCTGGCTTTCGAGACGCGGGTCATGTCCCGCAGATCCGTCTTCCCCTCGTCACCGCGGCCGGTGTAGATCGTCATGCTCGGAGAGAGGGAGGCTCGTCACTTAGTTCCGCCGTCGGCGGCGATCACCGCCGGCCCGACTCGCCTATGCCTGGAGTTCGTCACCCCGGTGATCGCCGCTGAAACGCGCCGGTCTGTCCGCGTCGTTCGAACCCTTCGCGACCGGGCGGCCGTACCCGACGAATGTCGAGTGGGCGGTCACTCGCCACGCCGGGACCCGAACGTCCTAATTTTGTATCGCAGTATATGATTTATCTAACTTGCGTCGCCCGCGCGAGGATCGGCGAGGTTCGTCGAAATCAGTACGTTAAACTCGATTCGGGACCGACTCGAGATATGGCCCTAGAACTCGAGCACGAGTGTCCGAACTGCGGCGGCGAACGAACGTTCTACCGTGCCGCGAGCACGACGCTTCACCTCGGCGAGAAGGTGAAGTGGCACTGCCCCGACTGCGACTACGGGTTCGTCCAGATCGACGGGATCGACTCGAGTGCGAGCGCCTGATCCGGCTCGCACGTCGTCGCGTCTGTTTCTCCGATCGACGTCGTCGTTTGAGGGATACTGCCGGCTCCGTCTCGAGCGGCTTCCGTTCACTGTTTACCGGAGCGGAGGGGATTGCGTCGATCCTCGCCGAACGTCGTCGAAGCGTCGTTCGCTCACAGATACGGCCGGAGAAGGTCTCCGTCGTGCAGGTCCTCTGGAAGGGTCTCGAACCACCGTGCCGCCGATATTTCGTCGTCGGTCACCCCCAGCTGTGAGGAGTCGGGTATTTCTCCCTCCGCCGAGGCCGAGTAGATCACGTATCGTGCCGAAAACTGTTCGTTTCCGTCGCGTTCGGAGACGTAGGTCTGGTCGAGGACGACGAGCGGGGACTCGATAGCGGCGTCCAGTCCCGTTTCTTCACGAACTTCCCGTCGAGCGGCGTCGGATGGACGTTCGTCCGGTTCGACCCCACCGCCGGGTAAGAACCACCCGTTCGTCCAGCTGTTCTCGACGAGCGCGATGCGGCCGCTGGCATCTCGCACTCGAGCCGCCGCCGCAAGTCCCGTCCCGTCAGTCGCCCACTCCCGAAGGGACTCGAGTTTCGATACCGGAAGTCGAAGCGTTTGCTGTACGCGTGGGGTTTCGGGAGCGATCCGGTGGGGGTGGGACATCGATCTCGTGCTACGAGGACCGATCCTAAATATTCTCTTCCGTACAGGGTAGCGTCGAGTCGCACACTCTCCCAGCCGTGAGATGCTGCTCGAGTCGCCGATCGACCGATTGCCGGGGTATGCCCGACTTGGGTCTCAGTCGATAAACCGCATACCGAGATACGCAGTTTGGGAGCTGCCGCGCGAAACCGACCTCCGACGCCGACCGCTCACTCCTCCTCGAGTGCCTGCCAGGACAGCCGGGGGTTGCGCGCGGCGCTGGTCTGGTCGATCCGGCGGGCAGAGGACCGTTCCGGCGCGGTCTCGAGCGTCTCGTCGTCCTCGCCTGCGACGGCGTTGAACGCCGCGGCGAGCTGGTCGAGCGTCTCTTTGCTCTCGACTTCCGTGGGTTCGGTCATCAGCGCCTCGGGGACGATCTCGGGCCACTTCGTCGTCGGCGGGTGGACGCCGTAGTCGAGCATCCGTTTGGCGACGTCGGCGGCGTCCTGGTCGCCGGCGCTGGCGACGAACTCGTGGTGGAACGGCTCGTATGGCACGTCGTACTCGATCTGGCTCGCGAGGTAGTTCGCGTTGAGGACGGCCTTCGCGCTGGCGTCGGTCAGCCCCTCGTCACCGAGGCGAGCGATGTAGGCGAACGTCTTCACGAGGACGAGCCAGTTGCCCTGGAAGCCGTGGACGTGGCCGATGGTGTGCTCGGGTTCGAACAGTTCGTACTCGGTCGCCGTCTTCCGGACGCGCGGTGCGGGGAGAAACGGCGCGAGGTCGTCGACGACGCCGACCGGCCCCGCTCCGGGTCCGCCGCCGCCGTGGGGCGTCGCGAACGTCTTGTGGACGTTGTAGTGCATCACGTCGAAGCCCATGTCGCCGGGGCGGGCCCGCCCGAGCAGGGCGTTCAGGTTCGCCCCGTCGTAGTAGAGCAGGCCGCCGACGTCGTGGACCATCTCGGCGATCTCGACGATGTCGCGCTCGAACAGCCCCAGCGTGTTGGGGTTGGTTAGCATGAGTGCCGCCGTATTTTCGGAGAGGGCGGCCTCGAGCGCCTCGAGGTCGACCCGACCGCCCTCGTCGCTGGGCAACGAGATGACGTCGTAGCCGGCCAGGGCGGCCGTCGCGAAGTTCGTCCCGTGGGCGCTCTCGGGAACGATCACCTCGTTTCGGTGGTCCTCCCCGTTGTGTTCGTGATAGGCCGCCGCGACACGGATCCCGGTGAACTCGCCCGCGGCACCGGCGGGCGGCTGAAGCGTCACGGCGTCCATCCCGCCGATTCGGCCGAGGTAGTCCTGCAGCCGGTAGCAGAGCTCGAGGGTGCCCTGGAGCGATCGTTCGGAGCGGTCGGGGTGGACCGCCCCTGACGGCAGGGCCGCGACGTCCTCGGTGAACTTCGGGTTGTACTTCATCGTACACGACCCGAGCGGATACGGCCCGCTGTCGATTCCGTAGGTCATCTGGGAGAGCCGGGTGTAGTGGCGAGCGAGCTCTGGCTCCGAGAGTTCGGGTAACTCGAGGGAGTCGCGCGTGAGATCGTCGGGAAGCGGCGAGTCGTCTTCGTCGATCTGGACGCGGGTCCGGTCTTTCTCCGACAGGAGCGGTTCGTACTGCCCGTCGTCCGTCCAGCGCGCCTGGTCGTATCGCGTTCGATCGCCCGTCATCGTGCCACCTCCGTCAGGTCCTCGACGAACGCATCGACCGTCGCGTCGGAGACGCCGGTGACGCAGAGTTGAATCTCGTGGTCGCCGACGACGTGAACCGCGTAGCCCAGGTTCTCGAGGTCGTCCGCGATCGCCCGGGCTGGCTGGTCGACGTGTGCGACGAACTCCCGGAAGTGTCGGCGGTCGTGGACCGGCGCGGTGACGCCGACGATGTCGTCGACGCGTGCCGCCAGCTCCTCGGCTCTCGTCACCCCACGTTTCGCGAGGTCGACGAGTCCCGACGGACCTAGCGCCGCGGCGTGCATCGCCGACCGGAGGGCGACCCACGCCTGGTTCGTACAGATGTTACTCGTGGCTCGCTCGCGGCGAATGTGCTGTTCGCGGGTCTGGAGCGTCAGCGTGTAGGCCCGGCGGTCGGTCGCGTCTTCACTCGCGCCGACGAGTCGGCCGGGAACCTGCCTGAGGTACTGCTCGCGGGTAGCGAACAGTCCGAGCCCCATCCCGTAGCTCGTCGGCAGTCCGAGGACGCTGGCGTCGCCGACGACGACGTCCGCGCCGACGTCTGCGGGCCGCTGGAGCAGCGACAGCGCCACCGGGTCCGAGCCGAGGACGAACAGCGCGTTCGCGTCGGTCGCGAGTTTGCCGATCGCCGCGAGGTTCTCCTCGATCGCGCCGCGGACGGTCGGGTTCTCCGCGTAGACCATCACGACGTCCTCGTCGATTTCCCCGGCGAGGGCGTCGACGTCGGCGGTGGCGTCGTCGGTCGGGTACGTCTCGACCGAGAGGTCCGTGCCGGCGACGTAGTTCTCGAGCGTGCTCCGTCGCCCCTCGAGCAGGAGGTCGGGAACGAGCACCCGGTGGCCGTCCGTGTCGCGAACCCTATCTGCGAGCGTCGCCGCCTCGCCGAGGGCGGTTGCCGCGTCGTACATCGAGCAGTTTGCGACCTCGAGGCCGGTCAGTTCGACCAGCAGCGACTGATACTCGAAAAGCGCCTGCAGGAAGCCCTGCGAGGCCTCCGGCTGGTACTGGGTGTAGGAGGTGAGAAACTCGGCGCGATCAGAGAGGTGATCGACCAGCGACGGTACGTAGTAGCCGTAGTGGCCGCGTCCGAGCAGTTCGGTCAGGTCCTCGTTCTTCTCGAGGATTCCCTCGACCAGCTCGCGCGTCTCTGCTTCGGTTCTGGCGTCGATACCGAACTCGCCGTCGAACCGTACGTCCCCCGGGATGTCGAAGAGGTCGTCGACCGAGTCGACGTCGACCGCCTCGAGCATCGCCGCGGTGTCGTCGTCCGTGTGGGGTGCGTATGGACTCCCCGTCGTGTGTGATCCGTGCATAGTTAGCAGTGGTCTCGGTCGAGTGATCCGTTCGATCCTCGCCCACGCCGATCGCTGCGTTCGATCCGAGACACGATACTCACATCTAGTGGACAGGGGATAATGAACGCACTCGTTTCGGCCATCCACGGCCAGCGGGTCGTTCGAGGGCGACTACGAGTCTGACCCGGCGGCACCCGCGTCGGTCGATGGTTCGGTTCTGGCGGCCGCGTCCGCGACACTCGAGTCAGTCCCGGCTCCCCGTTCGGTGCGCTCTCGAGCGAAGAGGTCGAGCGTGATCTTCGCGCTGCCGACGACGACGGGGCCGACGAACAGCCCCACGGCACCGAACGCGATGAGGCCGCCGAAGATGCCGACGACGACGATCGCGGAGTTGAAGGCGCTCGTCTGGCCGATGAGCGCGGGACGAAGGTAGGTGTCCGAAACGGTGACGAGCAGGCCGTAGGCGACGAGCGCCACCGCAGCGACGGGGCGGCTGACCGCGACCAGGTAGATCGATGCGGGGAGCCAGACGCCGAACGCGCCGACGAGCGGGAGGAGGGTGAGTACGAAGGTCAGGACGGTGAGCAACACAACGGCGGGGATGCCAAGGACGAACAGTCCGGCACCGAGCATGCCCGCCTGGATGGCCGCGACGACAACGTTGCTGACGACCGACGCCTGCATGAGCCGGTCCAGTCTCGCGAACAGTTCCTGCTGGACCTCGTCGTCGATCGGCATCACGTGGTACAGCCACTCGAGGAGTCGGTCGGCGTCCCGTAACAGTGCGAAGCAGACGAATAGCGTGATGGTCAACCCGATCGCGATCCCCGGCAATCCACCGACGACGTCGATCACACCTCTCGCGACTCGCTCGACGCCGGTCGTGATCGAACCCTGATACGACTCGTACATGGCTGTGAGATCGACTGCGTAGCCGTTGGCCGCAAGCTCCCGTTCGACCATCTCGAGATCGAGGTTCCCCTCCTGGACGGCGCTTACGAGCTGGGTCGACTGCTGGAGTGCAACTCTGAGAACGTAGACGAGTGGGGCGAGGATGACGAGCACTGCAGCGACGACGAGGGCGAACGCCGCGATCGTCGACCGGACGTACTCCTCGAGTCGTCGCTGTGCGGGCAGCAGGATATACGCGAGGACGCCACCGAAGAGGACGTACTGCAGGTACGGCAAGGCGACGAAGAGCGCGAGAGCGGCGCTGAGCAAGGCGAGAGCCGTCAGGGCTGGCTGCTCGACGACCCATCTCGGCGGTTCGGGGGAATCTGTCACGGCCCTAGCTGCGACGGCTCGACGGATTAGTCTACGGCTTTAACGGACGGGGAGAACCAGAAGGAGAGAGAGAAGATCGACGATCGCTCGAGTAAGGCGTCGAAGCCGGATCGTCAGTCGACGTAGCGGTACTTTCGCTCGCCCATCCGGCCCCAGCCGTCGAAGACGAACTCGCCGTCGGGTGCCGTGCGCGGTTCGATGTCGACGTCCATCTCGTGGTTGTGCGCGTCGTGGATCTCCTCGTAGTCCTCCCACGTGAGTTCGTACCGGGCCTCGAGCTGTTCGTCGACGTTCAACGAAGCGATCTCGTCCTTCCAGCCGTCCTGGACCGTCTCGGCGTGGATCTCGGCCTGTGCGCCGCTGCCGTAGGAGCCGACGATGAACTGCTCGCCCGTGACGTCTTCACCGTTCTCGAGGGCGTGTTTCAACGCGCTCACGCGGGCGACGTGGACCGAGCCGGTGTACCAGTTGCCGACCTCGCGGGAAATCGTCAGCGTGGGGTCGATGGTCCGTGCGTACCACTCCTGGTACCGATCGGTCCCCTTCAGCGCGTCCATGTACTCCCGGAGGGCGTCGTGGAACCCCTCGTCGTCGTCGAACGCCTCGGCACGGGGCTGGCGACCGATCTCCTCGGCGAGTTCCTCCTCGATTGCCGTGTCACGGGTCATGTGTCGGTAGCCGAGTAGCGCGGCCTTCCGAACCATCCCCGGGAACGGCGTGTGGAACGGGATGAACGCGAAGTCGTCGGGGTGGGTGTCGCCAGCGACGCTCTCGTAATCTTCGAGTGCCTCGCGCATGCGGGCGAGGTAGACCTGCACCGAGCGCTTGCCGTCGACGCTCGGGAACTGCTGGTTGGGTTTGAGAAAGTCCGTCTCGTCGGCCGAGCCGTAGCCCTGCTCGATCGAGAGCTCGACCAGCGACGGATCCTCGGTAATGTACATCGCGATCGCACCTGCACCCTGGGTGGCCTCGCCGGCGTCGCCGCGAGCGTACAGCGCCGTATCGGTCGCGATCACGAGCGCGCCGCGACCGCGGTTTCGTCCCGCGCGGATCCAGTTACACGCGTCGTCCAGACTCTGGGTCCCTGCGATACACGCGAACTTGCGCTCGCCTTTGTTCGCGTGGTGGAAGTCGCCGTCGAACACCTCCTCGAGACAGCCTGCGACGTACGTCGAAACCGGTTTCGAGTTGTCGAAGGCGCTCTCGGTCGCGACGTCGATCCGCCCGACGTCGTCCGGTTCCAGCCCCTTTCGGTCCATCAGCCGATAGGCGGCGTTCGCCGCCATCGTGACGATGTCCTCGTAACTGTCGGGAAACGAACTCGCGTTCAGACCCAGCCCCTTCGTGTACTTCTCCGGATCTTCGCCCTTCTGTGGTGCGAACGTCCCCGGCAAGTCGAGTTTGAGATTTCCGGTCCAGATTTCGACGGCCTCGATTCCGACAGTTGTCATGGTTCGTATATACGAGTCGGCTCATATGATATTGTCGTTCCCTGTTTCGTCGTTCGTCGAACTATGCGGTCGTTGGAAGCAGTGTCGCCCACAAATGGACGACCCGGCCGGAGTCGTATCACAGAATTTCGAGACGACTGCCCTTCAGCCGTGAGGTGAGGTCAATCGAACTCGATTTCCTGTTCGACGACGCGAATCGCGTAATTGTCGCCGGCCCCATCCGCTTTCACACTCACGACTTTGGGCTCGGGTGGATCCTCGACGATGGCATTGCCGATATCCTCCGCGAAGATGTCCTCGAGTTCCTCCGCGTTATCGGCGTGGTGGTATTCTCCGCCGGTGGCGTCAGCCACGTCCTCGAGCAAATCTTCGTCGACGTGGTCTCCGAGACCGACCGTGTAGATGGTGACATTCTTGTCGTTGGCGTCGTTTTGGGCCAGATCCATTGTTTGTTCGTCGAGTTCGTCGGAGTCACAGAACCATCCACAGTCGTTCTCCCCGTCGCTCAGGAGAATCATAGTTCGATCGCGGTCGGGGTCGTCCCCGTCGTCGTACTCGTCGAGCGCCAGTTCCATTCCGGCGGACATATCCGTTCCGCCATCCTCCCGGGCGACAACGCTCTGGTTCACCGACGTCAGGTCGCCACTCAATTCATGAAGCTGGTTCCCGCCCGTATTGAATTCGAACACGCCCGCTTTGTCCCCGTACTCGGAGTTGTCGAGTAATCCGATGAAATCCTTGGTCGCGTCGACGCGGATACCGTCTGGGTCGTTCCAGTCCATCGAGCCGGAGCGGTCGAGGACGAACGTGACGTCGATCGGATCCCTGGTTCCACCTCCGATCTTGAATTCGATATCCTCCTCGATCGGGATGTCGGTCCGAAGCGACTCGTCGAAGTGGACGTCGACGCCGTCTCCGATCTTGTCGTACTTTCCGCCGACGATCGCACCGTACACCTCGGTACCGTCGTCGATCTCGAGGTCGTCGCTACCGGGTGCGTACACGACGCCGCCGAACTCCCCGCCAACCGACCCGCCAGTCGAGTCGGTACCGTAGATCCACAGTGCAGAGGCGCGGTCGTTTGGAACCTCGACGTCCTTGACGTCGATATCCTCGTCGACGTAGAAGTGGGCCTGTCCGTCTCCGGTGACGGTGACGTCCGTGAGATTGAGGTCTCCGTCGACGGCAACATGAACGTCACCGTCCGACGTATTGATCGTCCCTCCATCGAGTTTGTACAGACCGTCCTTGTAGTACATGCCGTTCTTGACCGTCCCTGTTCCGGGCGCGCTTTCGTTCTCGAGATATTCGTGGGCTTGCTCGATCTCGTCATTGATGGGAGCGATCGAGTCGAAGGTCACGTTCCCCTCGTTGACGTGGACGTCACTGGATCCTGGAGTACCGGACGGTTCCTTCTCCACATCTGCAAACGCGAGCGGCGGCGTCACGTTCGCGCCAGGCAACACCTGCAATTCGTCGTTGACGACGAGCCACCCTTCGATGTCGGCTTTCGGCCCGTTCCCATTCCCGTTTCCAGTCCCCTGAAGTTTGACTCTGTCGTCACTGTCGATGAGGAAGAAGTCACTCGTCTTGTTTTTGCTATCCGAACCCTCGTAGGTATCGTATCGACTGTCGTACCTGTCGATGGCTAGTTCTCGGTCGAACTGGGTGTTCCCCGTGGACGCCCCCTCGACGTACAGTCCGCCGTAAATCGTCGGCTCGAGGTCGACGTAGTCGGCGAACGGCCGGTCGGAGCCGAGCGGTGCCTCGACGCGCACGGTTCGATTATCCGGCTCGTGGTAGACGACCTTGTCGTGTCCCTCCGCGTCGAACTCCTCGCGCAGGAAGTCGTACCAGGCCTCGTGAAACGGCGTGTCTTCGACCTCGAGCGTGACGTTCGATGGGTAGCCAAAGTCGTCGTCCTGTATACACGACTGTAGCTCCGCTCCATCGTCGAAACTCGTTCCTCGAGCTATGTTCTCTCCCCCTGAAATCTCGCCACTAACGCTCGGCAGTGTGAGATCGAGCGAGTAGACCGTATTTTCTCCGTCCGTTCGCTCTACGTACCGTATGTCCGGGGACGAGAGCATCGTACTACTGTCGCCGGTTCGTTGCCAGCGCCCTCCAGCCTGATAGCCGATCAGATCCTCACCACCGTCGTACTGAAGCGTTCCTAGCGTCGTGTTTTGCGAACAGCGATCACCGAAACGGTTCGTGACTACGACCGAGAGGTTCCCTCCGTCGCGGATATCGTAGTCCTCTGCGTATCTGGAGTCGATCGCTATCGTGGTTTCTTCCTCCCCGCTGTGAATCATGGTCGACAGTTCCTTGTCGACCACCTGCAACGTCTGGTCCGCTTGCTCTCTCGTAGCCTGACCCTCGAGGGCGTCGATAAGTGACATCCCGGTGAGGGCAACCAGGGTCGCTCCAGCGAAGACCATGACGAACAAGAGTACCAGCCCAACCTGTGGGGAGAAGGCACGATCGTCCGAGAACCGCCCCGATAGTCCATTGGGGGACCGAGCCATATCATTGGATATTCGACTATATATGTATAAAAAACTACTGATGAATATATCTAAACTCGAGTACTAGATCTCGAGTATAAATACCCTTGTGAAATATGTAGTCCAGTAGTAGACTGCTCTACCCGAGGACATTCGATGGGATTCGATCATTGCCTGTCTCTCCCAGCCGGTGCTGATTCGCTGAATTACTGTAATCTCCTCGAGAATCCCGAGTGGGTTCGTCACGCCCATCGAGATGACCGCACGGCGAACCCGACTCGAAGGTCGTGGTCTACGTTTTGGCCTCGTTCAGCACGACTCCTGTTGTTCTTGGATATCCCTGTCGACGCTTGCGTCTTTGAGCTCGACGCTACCGATGCTCCTTGCGTCGCCAGCGTGCACCTTGGTCAGTTCGAAGTCAAACTCGAGTCGGAGCGTTTCGCTGCCGACCTCGACACCGGGTCCCGATCCACTCATCGTCGGCCCGGAACCCGACGTCCTGCTCGCCCTCGATGTCGCCGACGTTCTCGACCGTCGTCTCGAGCATGGTCCGTTTGCCCAGCGTGACCGACCCGTTGGTGACCGTCGGCATCGGCGGTGACCTCGTAGTCACCTTACGACAGGAGAAACGTCTCGCTCCCGTCGGTTCTTCGGCGATCTACATCGCGATCGTCCCTTCACTCTGGGCCACCTCGCCGGCGTTACCGCGAGCGTAGAGCGCGGTGTCGGTCGCGATCACGAGTGCGCCGCGACCACGATTTCGTCCCACGCAGATCCAGTTACGCGCATCGTATAGGCTCTGGGTCCCCGCGATACACGGCTCGAGGGGCTACAAGTTATTGTCGTTCGCGGTTTCGACGACCGTCGAACCTTCTGGACGTAACGGGGGCCGTCCCTGCCGCGTTCGATGCTTCGAACGTGTCCGGACGCGGCCGGGAGCGTCGCTACTCCGCATCGGCAGTCGGTCGGGCGCGAAAAGAGATCAGATCCCCGTTATTCGTCTTCCTCGACGACCTCCGGATCGCTCATCGCGCTCTGGAGGCTGTCCAGCCCGTTGATCCACTCGGTGACGAGGCCGTATTCGAGTTCTTCGGCCATCGTCATGTCGAGTTCCTCGCCGTCGACGATGAGCGTGCCCGCCTGGGCCGCGTAGCCGAGGGCGGCGTCCAGGTCCTCTTCGGCCTCGGCGTCCGCCGCGGCACCGATGTAGTCGTTGACGCTTCCTTCCTCGGCGGGGCCGTTCGCGACGTACTCCTCGGCGGCGAAGAAGACGCAGACGAGACTCGTCTGGACGCCGTCGACGAGCAGGCGTTTCTCCTCGTCGTCGACGTCGACGTCGTCCAAGACGATCTCGCGGACGTCGGTGATCTCTTCCAGGGCCTCCTCCTGGTCGAGTTCGCCGTCGTCGTAGGCGGCGACGATCTTTGCGATGGCGATCGCGGTGTCGTCCTGCAGGTTCAACAGCAGGCGCGCCGACGATTCGTCTTCCGGATCGATGTCTTCGTCGTTGATGCGGTCGATCCAGTTCTGCCAGCGTTCCTCCGAGTAGAACTCGGTCGGGGGATTGCTCATACAGCAACCTACACCGGCCGCTTGAAATGCCTTTCTCTACCTGTGCGATCCCGAAAACGTCGTGATCGATCGTCAGAGACGACGACGGACCCGATTCTCGTCGACTCGAGCCGTCAGGAGTGGCTACGCCAGCGTCGCCTCGGTGTCGATTCCGTAGACACGTTTCGGCGTCTCGACGTGGGCGTTTCGGACGGCCTCTTCGTACCCCTCCTCGAGTAACCACGAGACGCGCCGGGGGACGGTCTTCGGACCGAGCACTGCGCCGGGTCTGTCGGGGTCGTCGACGAAGTCGGTCTCCATCAGGAACGGCTCGCCGCGCTCGGCCGCCACCTCGAGGCGGTCCTTCTCGCTCATCACGCTCGGCGTCGGCCCCTCGAGGCGGCCGGCGGCGTAGTGTTTGACGACCCTGTGTGCCGGCAGTCCCGCGTCTTCGGCCCACGCCGCGACCTCGCGCAGATCTTCGCTCGCCTCGGTGTGGAGCTGGACGGCACACTCGAGGTCGGCCCCGCGTTCGAAGGCGCGGCGCATGACGTCGTTCGAGGCGGCCCAGACGTCGTCATCGACGTCGTAGTGTGGCCGTCCCGACTTCAGGCCGAGCGCCTCGCCGCGGTCGACGTACTCCGCGGCGACGTCGATCCCACTCTGCATGATCTCGCGGGCCTCCGCGGGCGCGTAGCCGCGCTCGTCGACCAGTCGCGAGACGAGACCGGGGTGGACGCCGAGAATCGCCCACGCACGTCCCCTGAGAAGTTTCGAAGCTTCCTCGACGACCTCGATCGTTCGCTCGAACACCGGCCGGAAGTCCTCGCCGTCGTCGGCCTCGACGCCGAGGTACCAGGAGGGTTTGTTGACGACGAGCAGGTGCGTGCCGCCGACGCGCGCGAAGTCTTTGACCGCCTCGAGCCCGCGGCCGTGGTCCGGATCGAGGTGGAGGTGATCGTCGAGCACCGGCGTTCCGAGGTCGTTTGCGTCCATACGTGACGATGCGACCGGACGGGTGGAAAACGCACCGGCTTCGATCGCGGACGGTCAGGAATCGAGCGTGATCGCGTCGTCGGCGGCGTTCCGGAGGGCGTCGGAGCGGCCGTACGAGCCGGGCGCGATCGCGACCGTCTTCACCCCGGCGGCGCCCGCGTGCTCGACCGCCGGCTTGAAGTCGGTGTCTCGCGAGGCGATCGCGAGCGTGTCGAGCGTCCCGTCGGTGACGAAGGCGGTCGCGTCGACGGCCAGTTTCACGTCGACGTCACCGCTCGTGACGACGACCTCGAACCCGCGTGCTTCGGCCGCCTGGATCAGTCCCGGCGTAGCGTGTTCGTCGAGGTAGAGCCGGATGACGCCCACGCGACCGAGGTCCATCGCGGCCTGCCTGACGTCGTCTAGGTCGACGTCGAACTCGTCGCGCAGGACGTTCGGCCCGTCGACGAAGAGACCGACGGTTTGCTCGTCGTCAGAACAGAGACGGGCGCGAACGGAATCGAACATGAGGCATCGTAATCAGGGTCCGAAAATAGGTGTGACGAAAGCCGCTGGGACGCCTCTTCGAGCGAGACGGCGGTCCTGGATTCGTTCCTGACCCGCTAGGTCACGCGCGCAGCGCGCTCCCGGGAACCGTCGCCGTCGCTGGCCGTCGTGGTCTCCTCGACGACGTAGCGCTGTCCGGCCATCGGCTCGAGGAGGCTGTCGACCGGGGCCCTGTCGTCTCGCAGGACGGGGACGTCGTCGGTCGGCGGCGGCGATTCGTAGGTGTCGATCTCGTCGCCGAGGTCGAGGCCGATCTCGCGCTGCCGGTTGCGCTCGTGCAGGTCCGACTCGGTGAGCCGGCGATCGTCTTTGGTCGCGACGAGTTCGATGTTCTGGACCACTCCCGGCGTCGCCGTCGAGAAGCTGTAGACCTGCGGGTAGACCTGCGCCATCGTCTTGTACTCGGCCCGGTAGAACTGCGACGCGGGGCCGCTGGGCGCGGAGATGACGTTCGCCACGAGCACGCCGTCGTCCGAGAGGCGGTCGCTGGTCAACTGCATGAACTCGACGGTCGTCATCTCGAAGGGGACCTTGTCGCGCTTGTACGCGTCGAGGACGATCACGTCGTAGGTCTCCTCTGTCTGCTCGAGGAACTGTCGCCCGTCGCCGTTGTGGACGTTCAACTGCGACGATTCTTCGACGCCGAAGTACTGTTCGGCCGCGTCGATCACCTCGGGGTCGATCTCGACGACGTCGACGGTCGCGTCGTACTCCTCGACGAAGCGTTTCGGCCCCGTGAATCCGCCGCCGCCGACGAACAGGACGCGATCGACGTCCTCGGTCATCAGGTACGGCATGTGGAAGTAGCGGGTATACTCGAAGACGTGTCGGTTCGGATCGTCGAGGTCCATCGCGCTGTGGCGCTGCCCGTCGAGGAGCAGCGTCCTGGTGTCGCCGCGGTCGACGACCTCGAGTTCCTGGTAGGGCGTCTGGGTCTGGTAGACGATCTCGCCGTTGACGGAGTAGCCCATCGACGGCGCGCCGACGGCACCGACGAGCAACAGCGCGACCACGGCGACGGCGACCGCTGGTTTTCGGGACGGCGAGGGCAACGTGATCGCGAGCGCGGTGGCGACAAGCAGGACGCCGAAGACGAGTCCGATCAACTCGACGCTCAGCGACGGGATGAGGACGAACGTCGTCCCGAACGCGCCGACGATGCTCCCGATCGTCCCGAGGGCGTAGACGTGCCCCGAGACCTGTCCGACGCCGCGCTTCTCGGAGAGTTCCGCCGCGTAGGGGCTGATGAACCCGAGCAGGTACGTCGGCGGCCCGAACAGGAGCGTGATCGCCGGCAGCGATGCGTAGCGTGCGGGCAGCGGATACACCGACATCGAGGACAGCAACAGGTCTCCCGCGAAGATCAGCGCCGCCACGTACGCCGCCGTCGCGAGCAACAGCAGGGCCATCCGCTCGTTCGTCGCACGGATCGCCGCGCGTTTCCCGCCGACGTAGTAGCCGAGGCTCAACGCGGCGAGGAACACGCCGATGATGCTCCCCCACGTGTAGATGCTACTTCCGAACTCGGGGGCGACGATTCGACCGGCGAGGATCTCGAGTCCCATGCTGGCGACGCCCGAGACGAAGACGGCCAGTTCTGGTTTCGTCAGCCGTCTCGGTAGCCGCTCCCGTAGGGTCTCCATTCGCAGGTTCGTACAGGCAGAAGCCAATTAAGCGTGCCGAAGAGACGGCCAGCTACCGCCGAGCCGCGATGTCTCGAGTTGGCCACCGGACGCGTCCGTCAGTTCGGGTCCGACGCTCGAACCGGTCCGACTGACGAAAAGACATTACTACCCCGAGAGTGTCGGTTCGAGTATGCCGCTTCAGACGCCGCCGTTACGTGGGTTACACGACGAGCGCGGGGCGAAGTTCACCGAGTTCGGTGGCTGGGACATGCCCGTCGAGTTCGATTCGATCCGCGAGGAGCACGTTGCCGTCCGCGAGGCGGCCGGCATCTTCGACGTCTCGCACATGGGCGAGATTCACGTCACCGGGCCGGACGCGACGACGCTGCTGCAACGACTCACGTCCAACGACGTGACGCAACTCGAGGTCGGTGACTCCCAGTACGCCACGATCACCGACGAGGAGGGGATCATCGTCGACGACACCATCGTCTACCGACTCCCCGACGAGGACGGCGAGGAGACGTACCTGTTCGTGCCAAACGCCGGCAACGACGAGGCGATGCACGAACGCTGGGTCGACCATCGAAACGAGTGGGACCTCGAGGCGACCGTCGACAACCGGACCGACGAGTACGCGATGTTCGCGGTCCAGGGCCCGGAGGCGGCAAACCTCGTCGGCGACGCCGTCGAGGAGTCGATCCTCGACCTCCGACGGTTCGAGGCGCGGTACGTCACGATCGACGGCGTCGAGTGCTGGGCGGCCAGAACCGGCTACACTGGCGAGGACGGCTTCGAGTTTATCGTTCCGTGGGGCGAGGCCGAGACGGTCTGGTCGACGTTCGACTGCCAGCCGTGTGGACTCGGCGCGCGGGACACGCTCCGGATCGAGGCCGGCTACCTGCTGGCCGGCCAGGATTTCGACTACGAGTCCGATCCGCGAAATCCCTACGAGGCGGGACTCGGCTTCACCGTCAAACTCGACACGGAGTTCGTGGGCCGAGACGCTTTAGAGCAGGCCCGTGAGGAGGGCGTCGAGGAGAAACTCGTCGGCTTCCGGCTCATCGACCGCGGCGTCCCCCGTCACGGCTACGACATCACGAACACCGACGGCCTGGTCGTCGGTTCCGTCACGAGCGGGACGATGAGTCCGACGCTCGAGGCGTCGATCGGCATGGGCTACGTCCCCGTCGAGTACGCAGAGCCCGGCACGACGCTGCAAGTCGTCGTCCGCGGCCAGTCGAAAAAGGCAAGAGTTGAAACCACACCCTTCGTCGACACAGTATAATGAGCTTCGAGACACCAGACGACCGGCGGTACCTGGAATCACACGAGTGGGCACTCGAAACAGACGGCGTCGTTCGCGTCGGCATCTCCGACTTCGCACAGGACGAACTCGGTGACGTCGTCTTCGTCGAACTTCCCGACGAGGGCGACGACGTGACACAGGAAGCGGCATTCGGCGTAGTCGAATCGATCAAGGCGGTCTCCGACCTCTATGCGCCCGTCAGCGGCGAGGTCGTCGCGATCAACGACGACCTGTTCGACGCGCCCGAGCGCGTCAACGACGACCCGTTCGGCGACGGCTGGATGCTCGAGATCGACCCCGACGACGAGTCGGAACTCGAGGACCTGCTCACCGCCGACGAGTACGAAGACCAGATCGCCTAGTCCGATTCTCGTCCCGAATATCCCGACCGAACGTTCACTCTACCGGGCGAATGCGTTATCCAGCCCTCGGCCGTAGCTGCTCGTATGTCCACGCCGTCCGCCGTCCTCTTCGATCTCGACGGGACGCTCTGTACCTACGAACGGCCGGGATCGGAGATCCTCGAGGCGGCGTTCGACCGCCTCGGCCTCGAGCCACGTTTCGAGATGGCGGACTTCCACGAGCGGTACCTCGAGTTCCTCCCGGCCAGCGCGGACGGGTTCGACCTCTACGAGCGGACGTTTACCGCCCTCTGTGACGAGCACGACCTGGACCCGTCGCTGGGTGAACGTCTCAACCGGGCGTTCCACGACGAACGCGACCCCGACGACCTCGTGGCCCTCGAGGGTGCACACGAGGTGCTCACCACGTTCGAGGCCGAGTATCGACTGGGACTGGTCACGAACGGCCATCCCGAGCTACAGCGGCACAAACTCCGCACGCTCGCGTTCCCCGACGTCTTCGAGACGGTCGTGTTCGCCGGGTACGACACGCCGGCGAAGCCCGACCCCGAACCGTTCCGGCGGGCGCTGACGGCCGTCGAGACGAGCCCCGCGGAGGCGGTGTACGTCGGGAACCATCCCTCGGTCGACGTCGCAGGGGCGAGAGCAGCGGGGCTCCGGGCCGCGTGGCTGGCCGATGCCGATCGCCGTCCGAGTCCTCGTCCGGATTACGTCCTCGAGTCGTTACACGAACTCCGGGCCCCTCCCTGGCGAGGTGACTAGCCGGAACGAAGCCCGAACGGGACGGCAGTTCACTCGAGCGTGACCAGTTTCTCGAGCATCTCCTCGAGTGGGGCCGTCGTGATCGCCAGCGAGTAGCCGTCGATGCGGGCGAGGTCCCTCGCGTGGTCCCAGAGGTCGTCCTCCTCGAGTCCGTGGAGGACGACCGCGTTCGGGGTCGGGTTGACGACCCGCAGCGCCACGAGCGGTGATTCGCCGCGCGTGACGCCCGTAAATACCAGCGCGCGGTTCGTGCTCTGCCCGTAGAGGCGGAAGAATTCCTCGCTCGAGAGGCGCGTGATCGCCTCGATGCTGTCGATGACGGTGTGGCCGCTGATCTGATCCGTGGTCCCGGACGTGACCTCCGTCGCGTCGATGGTCGAGTAGAACCTAGAGAGCGGCATCGACGTGGCGTACTCGCGCAGATCGTAGACGACGTCGCTCTCGAAGCCAGCCGAGAGGACACGTCCGTACTGGCGAATGCGCCCGCCGCCGCGGCGTTCGTCGATCGAGAGCAGTCCCTCGACGAGTCGTCTGACGACGCCGATCCCGGGACTCTCCCTGCGACCGCTCTCGTAGTCGGAGATGACCGACGACGACACCTCGAGTTCGGCGGCGAGGTCGGTCTGGGAGACGTCGAAGTCGGTCCGCCACTTGCGAAGCGTCGCTCCTGGATCGTCGCTGAGCGTGATCTCCCCGGCAATCTTCTCGGCGAGCTCCCGCTTCGGCCCACGTCCTCCCATGTGCGTTCGCTCGACCGGTCGACTCAAGTAGCTACCGGAGACGGTCTCTCACTGGTGAGTGTGACGCGGAGCCGCGGCGTCCACTCGAACGGCGGAGATATTCGCCGTCGTGACACTCACCCGATCGATCGAATCCCGGCTTCTCGAGGCGAATCGCGCCCGAACAGTCAAGTCGATTCGCCCCTAGTTCGTGTGCCATGCCATCAGTTGCCGTCCACGTCGCGTTCGCGGGACTGCTGGGGGCCGCGCTGCTCGGCGAGGAGTTCGACCCGAGGGCCATCCTCGTGGTGATGGTGGCCTGTGCGTTCGTCGACCTCGACACGTTCGTCGGCATCTACGTCCCGGGAACGCATCGCGCAGCGTTTCACAACGTCTTCGTGGTGACGATTCCCGGCCTCCTGTTGTTGTGGGACGGTTGGCTCCGCGAGACGTCGGTCGTCCGCACTCGATTCGGACAGTACGGCTACCGCGTCGCCTGGGTGAGCCTCGTGACGGTCCTCGTCGCCCACGTCTCGCTCGACGCCTTCTTCAACGGCGTCAACGTCTTCTGGCCCGTACACGACCGGTTCTACGACTTCTCCGGACGAATGCTGCTTACCGACCAGCGCGGTCTCGTCCAGACGTTCCTCGAACTCGAGACGACCGCAGACGGGACGCCGGCCGTCTCGGACTCGGCGATCCGCGGAACGACCGGCGACACGCACTACGCGACGGGATTCGATCCGACGCGTGGCGATCCGGAACCGGACACCGAACGGATCTTCCCGGTCGCGTCGTCGGGCGAACTGTTCGTCGTCATGCTCGCCAGCTACGGGACGGTGCTGTACCGGTGTCTCGAGTACTACCGGTGATCGATTCGAGATCGGCAGACACACCACTGCCGGGTCGAAACGACGGGTATGCACGTCGAGACTCGCCCGTACGACCCCGACTCGGACCGGACCGCGCTGTGGACGCTCAAGCGAGCGTTCGAGCGCGGCCTCGGGAGCGCGACCGGCGGAGACGAGAAAGAGCGCGTCTACGAGGAGAAGTTGACCGACGCCTACCGCGAGCGCTACCTCGAGTGGGTCGACCGCTGCGTCGCCGAACAGCCGACGACCGTCACAGTCGCCGAGCGCGAGGGCGACCTCGTCGGCTACATCTTCGTCCTCCCCGAGACGCTGTCGATGATCTGGGACGCTGCCGTGGTGAACGAACTGTTCGTCGTCGAGGAGTTCCGCGGCACCGGCGTCGCCGACGACCTGATGGACGCCGCACTCGAGGCCGCCAGGGAACAGGACCTCCCGCTCGAGCGGATCGTCCTCGACGTCGACCGGGAGAACGATCGGGCGAGGGCGTTCTACCAGCGATACGGCTTCGAACACTGGGGCGAGATGGTCGCGAGACCGCTCGAGAGCGCGACGGAGTGATCGGTCGGGCGATTGGTATCAGTCGGCGACGAGCCAGGCGAGGAGCCCGCCGATCGAGCCGAACAGGAGCGGGTAGACGACGCCCGCGAGGAGGACGGCGGTGATCGGATCCGGACGCAGCGTCTCGCCACCGAGACCGACCGAGAAGGCGGTGACGCCGACGATCGAGAGCAGGAGGTAGCCGACGAGGATCGTCGAACCGCCGACGACCGCGTTGGCGGCCGATCGAAGTGCCGTCCGCCGACGCCACGTGACGAGCGTTCCCGCCGTGATCAACGATACGGGCGGGACGAGATACAGGATCCACAACATCCCGTCGTCGGCCGCGACGAAGTTCCCGTTGCTCGGCGTGAACGGGCCACGTGGGATGCGGACGGCGACGTTGTGTGCGTTGTAGAACAACCAGCCGACCAGCTTCCAGTCGGCGGCGTCGGCGGTGAAAAGCTGGAGCCCCTGGGCCAGCAGATTGCTCCCGATCTCGTCGATCGTCACGAGGTACGTAACGAGATAGCCGAGCAGCCACGCACCGGCGCCGGCAATCGCGCCGGCCGTGGCGGGGATCGGGAACCGATCGGTCTCGCTCATGCCGGCGTAGACGGCGACGGCACCGAAAGCCGTTCTGGTCGCCATCCTCGAGTGATTCCGACGGGTCAGGACCGGCGACGAGAACGACGGCAGGTCCCGTTCCGGCTTCGACACCATTTTGATCGGGACCACACGATGGGAAACATGAACAGAGACCTCAAGGCAGGAGTTCGTGATGCGTTACCACTCCTCCTCGGGGTCGTCCCCTTTGCACTCGTCACTGGTATCGCAGCCGCCGAGGCGGGGCTGACGTCGGGGCAGGCAGTCGGGATGTCGCTCCTCGTCTTCGCGGGTGCCTCCCAGCTGGCCGCCCTCGAGTTGCTCGGCGAAACCGCACCGATCGTCGTCGTGGTCGGCACCGCGGTCGTGATCAACCTGCGGATGTTGATGTACTCGGCGTCGATCGCGCCGTACTTCGCCGACTACCGGCAGCGGACGCGTGCGTTTCTCGCGTACTTTCTCACGGACCAGGCGTACGCGATGGCGATCGCGGAGTACGGCGACGAGGACGACAGGGACGAACGGTCCTACTACCTCGGCGTCGCTGCAAGTATCTGGGCCGTCTGGATCGTCGGGACGTTCGTCGGCGTCGTCGTCGGTGCCGGCGTCCCCGAGTCGTGGGGACTCTCGTTTGCCGTCCCGCTCGTCTTCCTCGCGATCCTCGTTCCGGCGATGAAGAGCCGTCCGCGGACCGTCGCCGCGGCCGTCGGCGGGATCGTCGCCGTCGTCGCCGCCGGCTTGCCGTTCAACCTCGGTCTCCTCGTCGGTGCGCTCTCGGGTATCGCGGCTGGTGTGCTGTCGGAGGAGGTCCCGCGATGACCGAACACGGTCCGATCGCGATCTGGAGTGCCATCGTCGCGATCGGCATCGCCACGTTCGCGATCCGACTGTCGTTCATCTATCTGTTCGGACAGATAAACGACGTCCCGCCGCGGATCAAGCTGGCACTTCGATTCGTCCCGCCGGCGGTGCTTGCGGCGCTCGTCGCTCCCGCGCTGGTCACCGTCGGTCCGACGATCCAGGCGACGCTCCTCGATGAACGACTGCTCGCTGGCCTGGTCGCCGGTGCGGTCGCCTGGCGGACCGAGAACGTCTTCGCGACGATCGGCGTCGGGATGGTCGCGCTGTGGACGTTCCGGTTCCTCGTCTTTTGATACGGACGACTGTAAGTCATTTCCGGTGCAACCCGGCCGCCTTGCGGTTGCACCGGCAAATCGTCACAGCAGACTGTATGACGCGTGAATACGTCGTCGACGAAATCTGACGATCTCACCGGATCGTGTATTCTAAATTTACTATCACGATTAGATATAACTAGTAGAACGTGATTGTTGGCATCGAATGGCACTACCATTCGGTCACGATGACAGGTGAGGACTCGCTAGTATCCGTTCCAGCGCACAGGTTCCAATCGAGTCCCCTCTCTCGACGGCAGTTCGTCCGGCTCTCGGCGGCGACGGCCGGTGCGGTCGCGGTCCCCGGTGCCGTCTCGGCCGAGACCACGTCGGAGACGTTCACGTCGCTGTACGAGTTCGTCCTGAACCACACCGACGCCGACTTCGCCGTCGCCTCGCTGATCTTACTCGAGGACGCGGCGGGTTTTGGGGACCTCGAGGAGCTCGGACTTCACCCCGAGACGACGACCGAGCCACGACCGGCGGCGTGGGCGAGGCTGACCGAGGACGAGGCCGCCGCCGTTGCGGACGTCGAGTCGGTGACGGAGCTCCAGTATTCCCCCGGCTCGAACCCGTTCTGGAGGCTCGGACAGTACGAACGGGGCGTCTTCCCCGACGTCTACGAGAGCGTCGACTTCGTCGACTACGAGCAGTTGATCGACGGGATGCGCCGACTCGAGTCGGCCCACTCGGATCGGTTGCGGTTCCGCGCGGTCGGGGAGAGTCCGGGGTACGATAACCTCTTTCTCGACGAGCGTGATCCGAAGGAGGTCTACGTCGCCGAGGTCACCAACGACGTCACCGACGAGGATAGCTTTCGGGAGAAAGAGAAGGTGCTGTTCGTCCAGTCGATACACGGCGACGAACGCTCCGGCGTCGAGGCCGGCTCCCGACTCGTCGAGCGACTGCTCGCCGGTGAGGAGCCCGAACTCGAGGCGCTGCTCGACGACGTCGTCCTCCTGTTCCTCTACGCGAATCCCGACGGATGGGTCGCCCGCCGACCCGAGTACGGCGACGAGCCGTCGTTCACGCGTACCACCGGCGCTGGCAACGACCCGAACCGGCAGTACCCGACCGTCGGCTGGATCGACTCGGGTCGGTACCCCGCCGAGCCCGACGGGGCGAACCTCCGGGACGACGATCCGGGCGTCGACGACGACGTTCCCGAGGAGTACGTTACGAACGTCCCGGACTCGCTGGCGATCGCCGAGCACATGCGCAGTTACGAGAACCTCGAGTACGGAACGGACCTCCACGGGATGTACTGGTCCGAAGAGCTGATCTTCGGGCTCATCGTCAACGACCAGTACGACCACGGTGAGTATCACGACCTCTACCACCTCAACCGGACGACGAAGACGCGCCTCGAGTCGGCGCTCGGGCCGCTGCTCGAGGAGCCGAAACGGCAGGCGTTCTTCGAGGATCTGAACGAGCGGATCGGCGACGAGGGCGGGTTCGACGGGAGCGTGCTGCCGACGCCGGAGGAGGCGTTCGACTACGGAACGATCCTCGACACCATCGGGTACACGACCTCCGGGACGCTCATCAGCTGGATGAGCCAGCCGCCCGAGAAGGGCGGACTCGGCATCACGATGATGGCCCACGAGATCGGCTGGGACAACGCGATCCTCGATCGCATCCCCTACATGCCGGAACTGGTCGAGCTCCACGTCGTCGGCTACCAGGAGATCATCCGGGCGACGGCGGCGCACACGGCCAGGGACGTCGAGGCGACTATCGAGACCGACGGCGCGTCGACGGCGTACGTCGAGACGGACGCCCTCACACGAACGTCTGCGGATCTCGAGCCCGTCGACGCCGACCGCGTCGTCGACTCGGCGTCGGTCACGCTCGGTGCCCGTCCTCGCGACGTTCACGTCGACGTCTCCTCGCACGCCGTCGAACTCTCGGTCTCGGTCGATCCGGACCACGGCGAGTTCGTCCGTGCACGGCTGGTCGATCCGACCGGACGAACGGTCCACCAGTACAACCCCCTCGCCGGGTCAGGTCCACAGCCGCGACCGGGCGTCGAGTGGACGATCGAGGACCCCGAACCCGGCGAGTGGACGGTCGAACTGAAGACGCTCCGTAGCGACCGCGACGCGTCCGTCACCGTCCGCAGCGCCGTCTTGCTGACCGAGCGCGGCGACGCCGTCGAGACGGTCGATCCGCTCGAGGCGATCGGCTACCAGCAACGCGCCTACGAGGTGACGCCGCTCGAGTACTACGACGCCTACGCCGAGTACACCACGGGCCCGGGGCGTAGTAACGGTCGCACTCGCGGTCGCCACGGTGGGCCACAGTCTATCGACGGACTCTCCGTCGAGGAGATCCGCGACGGCGGGCTCTTCCGGGGTCGAAGCCGTCGGCTCGCCGTCGACAACGTCGTCGTCAACCACGACGACGGGATCGACGACGACGCGTACGTGGCCGAACTCGATCGGTTCGTCGACGCGGGCGGCACGCTCGTTGCGACCGACCGCGGCGTCCACCTCCTCGGCGTCATGGAAACCGCCGCGGCCGGCGACCTCGAGCCCGACGACGTCGCGGAGTTCGAGGCGTTCAGTTCGTTCCTCGGGGAGAAAAACGCCGACCACCCGCTGCTCGCCGGGACGCGGCCGATCCAGCGAGAGCTCTGGAAGCCAGCACCGCTTGGCTATCCGATCGACGTGCCGGGCTACGCGCCGACGACGGGGATCGATCCGGACGCCTTCGAGGACGCTGGCGGATCGATCGCCGGGATCGCCTACGACGACCCGTTCGGTGCCGATCCCGTCCTATGGGTCGCCGCCGGGACGCTCCCGACCGACGACGGTGCGATCCACGTGATCGGCGGCCTCCTCCCGCCAGGACGCCAGCGAAACCTCCATCCGTTCGGCCTGCTCGAGCACACGCCGACGTTCCTCGGACACACGATGCTGACGAACGCGCTCGGCTATCGGCAGCGTCGGTACGTCGACGGCGAACTGATCGACACCTTCGGGGACTGATAATGGTGGCTGTGACTGGTTGCCGACGCAACCGCGAACCATCTCGCGGTTGCGGCGGGACAGACTCACAGCCATCGTTATGACCCTCTCCCGGCGGGCGATCAGCCACCCACTGTCCGTCCGGCGAGGGCGGGACGTTACCTCGAGTGTTATTACCTTGCACGCCAAACGACAGGCGATGACCGACGAAATTGCCGACGAGCGGGCCGACCAGCTGATCAGCGCCTGCCGCACGGCGGTCGGCGATCAACTGCGCTCGCTGACGTATTTCACCAGAGACGAGTTCGACCAGCTGTACCTCCGCTCGGATCTGGAGCGAGACGCCGACCTCGCAGGGTTCGTCGACTACGAGTCGATCGGGTTCGACGCCCACACCGCCTACCGCGGTTCCGAACTCGGCGACTACCAGTTCACGATCCGCGTGTTCGACGAGGGGTTCTTGCTCCGCGTGACGACGGAAACGGAGGGGGTATTCGCGACGACCGACGGCGTCACCATCCAGGATTTCAGGGAGGCGGCGACGGCGCTCGCGACCATCCTCGAGGGTATCTGATCGGTCGACCCACGATCACACTCTGGTATGTGTCGACCATCCGACTCGTGGGCCGGGCTCGAGCGAGTGGCGACCGTCCGGAGCGAGGAGACGCGATGACGCGCCGTGATACGCTCGTGACCCGATCGGGATTCGACGTCTGGGGATTCCTGCTTTTCTCCCACGGCTGGACGTTCGCCTGGTGGGGCGTCCCGATCCTCGCAGGCTGGCACGCCTTCCGGTTTCCCGGCATCGTGTTCCTGATCGTCGGCGGGCTGGGGGTGACCATCGGCGGCGTCGTCATGTCGTGGCTGGTCGAGGGACGGACCGGACTCGTCGACCTCTGGCGACGACTGATCGAACTGCGGCGGATCCCGACGCGGTGGGGCCTGGTCGTCCTCTTTCTCTGGCCGGCGCTCGCGGTCGTCGGGGCCGCGATGGCAGCGGTGATCGACGGACAGCCACAGCCGATCGACGCCGGACCGCTGCTCGCGGTGCTCGCCGATCCGATCGCGCTGGTCGTCACGCTGGTCCCCATCTTCCTCCTCGGTCCGTTCCACGAGGAGATCGGCTGGCGCGGCTACTGGCTCGACCGCCTCCAGTTGCGCTGGGGCGCGCTGACCGCCAGCCTCGTCCTCGGCGTCGCGTGGGCGCTCTGGCACGCGCCGCTTTTCGCGATGGTCGGCTACTTCAGCAGCTGGGACTTCGCGCCCGACCCCCTCTTTTTCGGCTACAACGTTCTCGTCGGTGCCGTCCTCTACACGTGGCTGTACAACAACACGAACCGCAGCGTGATCGGCGTGATCCTGTTTCACTTCGTCGGTAACGCCACGGGACAGTTACTCGAGGTCACACCCCAGGCGGATCTCTACGAGACGGCGGTGACGACGCTTGTCGTCGTCGCCGTCCTCGTCTGGTGGGGGCCGACCGACCTCCGCCGGGACGCGCCGCGTCCGCACCCGGCAGACGACGTGACGGTGGAGGCGTGACCAGCGCACTCGAAGCGCTCAGTGACGAATTTGCCGATGTCGAAAAATCGGCCGACGAACTTCGTGAGCGGGCACGTGAGACGGCACTCGACGAGTGACGCTCCGCAACCACTAAACGCCGGTCGCGCCAAAAATACGGTAATGGACTGGACGGAAAAGTCAATAGAATATGATGTCGATTCGATGTACCGAGTGTGGTAATCGCTATTTGCGAACGAGTGGACGAGCTCGGTAGCTGCACCCACTGATGGGTATCCCGATAAATTAGGGGAATGTTTTTATTTTCGCCCACCGAACATCAAGGTATGTCAGACGTAGCGCTGGACGACCGTGGTCGTCTCACGCTCCCAAAGGAGGTCCGAGAGCGATACGGGGACCGATATCACGTCGTGCAGCTTCCTGATGGGCTCAAATTGATTCCTGTCGCCGACGACCCGCTCGAGGCACTCAGGGACGAATTCGCGGACGTCGAGAAGTCGGCCGGCGAACTTTGTAAAGAAGCACGTGAAGCAGCGCTCGATGAGGCCGGACGATAGATGTATGCGGAAACCGATTTCCTTCTCGCGCTGATTAAGGACGATGACTGGCTCGGCGACGCTGTCGAGTCGGTATACCGAGAGCACCGCGACGTGTTATGGACATCGCAGTTTACGCTCATCGAACTCCTGATGGTCGCCTACCGCGAGGAACGTGATACCGAACGCGTCGTTTCGAACGCCGCCAACCTCGTTGAGGTACGTGGTGATGTGGAGACGGTCGTTACGGCGGCGACATATGTGGAAGACCACGGGTTCACACCGTTCGACGCACTTCACCTCGTTGAATCGAATGGAGAGACCATCGTCTCAAGCGACGAGACGTACGAGGATGTCACATCCCGTCTGGACCTGAAGACGGTCGACGAGCACGAGGAGTGAGGCTCCGCAACCACTAAACGCGGCTCATCCCTACCACGATGCAATGACCGACTGGACGGAAAAGTACCGCCCGTCGACGCTGTCGGAGGTGCGGGGCAACAACAAGGCCCGCGACCAGTTGAAAGAGTGGGCCGAGACCTGGGACGACCACCGGAAGGCGGTCATCGTCCACGGCAGTCCGGGCGTCGGCAAGACCTCGGCCGCCCATGCGCTGGCCAACGACATGGGCTGGCCGGTCATGGAACTCAACGCGAGCGACGATCGGAAGGCCGACGTCATCGAGCGGGTCGCCGGCGAGGCCTCGAAAAGCGGCACGCTCACCGGCGGCGAGGCCGGCCGCCGACTCGTGATCCTGGACGAGGCGGACAACTTCCACGGCTCTGCGGACTACGGCGGCTCCCGGGAGGTCACGAAGGTCGTCAAGAACGCGAGCCAGCCGATCGTCCTGGTCGCAAACGAGTTCTACGACATGAGCCAGTCGCTGCGAAACGCCTGCGAGACGATCGAGTTTCGCGACGTCTCCAAACGGTCGATCGTCCCCGTCCTGCGGGACATCTGCCGACGCGAGGGCATCGAGTACGACGAGGCAGCCCTCGAGAAGATCGCCGACTCCACCTCCGGCGACCTCCGATCGGCGGTCAACGACCTCCAGGCGATCGCCGAGGAGGCAGAGACACTGACCGTCGACGACGTGGTCACGGGCGAGCGCGACCGCACGGAGGGCATCTTCGACTTCCTCGACGCGCTCATCAAGGAGGAAGACGCCGAAGGGGCGTTGCGATCGTCCTACGACGTCGACGAGACGCCGGACGACCTGCTCAACTGGATCGAGGATAACGTCCCCAAAGACTACGAGGGGGCGGAACTGGCCGACGCCTACGGCTTCCTCTCGAACGCCGACCGCTGGCTGGGACGCGTCCGGGCGACGCAGGACTACTCGTTCTGGCGGTACGCGACCGACAACATGACCGCGGGCGTCGCCGCCTCCCGTCGCGAACCCAAAGGCGGCTGGACCCGTTACGGCCCGCCGAGTTACTGGTCGAAACTCGGCCGAACCCGCGGGACGCGCGACACCCGCGACTCGATCGCCGAACGGATCGCCGAACGCGAGGGAACGAGCGTCGCGACCGCGCGCCGCGAGATCGTCCCGTTCCTCTCGGAACTGACCCACCACTGCCGAAACCGGGACCTGACGATCCGGATGGCCGCCGCCTACGACTTCGACGCGGACGACGTCTCGTTCGTCACTGGAAGCGGTACCGACACCAACAAAGTGCAGTCGATCGTCGAGGAAGCGGTGGAACGAAAGATAGAGGAGACGGTCGAACGGTCTGGAAACGCCTTCTTCGACAGTTCTGGGTCGGACGGCGACGACACAGCGGACGCCGACTCGAGCGACGAGGCGTCGGACAGTGCCGACCAGCAGACGCTCGACGCCTCGAGCGACGAACCGAACGACGACGATCGTGGCGAGGACGCGACCGACGACAACCAGTCGGGGCTTTCGGACTTTCTCTGAGCGACCCTGGAGCCGTCGACGTGCTCGAGGGTCGCTCGACGACATGTCTAGATGTAGAACGATCGACACTATTACGATGACACGGGGTGACAGTACTCGATGGTGACCAGTGATGGTCGTGACCCACGAGTGCCCGCTGTGTAACGACACGTACGAAGGCGAATCACGTCTCCTCGTCCACCTCGAGGTCGAACATCGGAAGTCGGAACTCGCGACGTACGTCGTCGACCGTCACGAGCCGACGACCGATCCGGCGGCCGAACGCGAACGGTCCACGCCGACGGTGTGAGTTACTCTCGGCCAGTACTGACCGGAACGACGGCCGGTGTGAGCGCCTTGCGAACGCCACTCGCGACGGCGTTCGGATCGGTCGTCGCGAGCGGCGGCACCGTCTCGACCGGGAGCCCGGTCATCCGCTCGAGTTCCGCCGGGTTCGTCCGTTCGGCGACGGTCTCGCCGGCGTACTCGTTGAGGACGATCGCGCGAACGTCGACGCCGCGACGCTGGAGTGCCTCGACCGAGAGCGCCGTGTGGTTGAGCGTGCCGAGTCCCGACCGGGCGACGAGCACCGCCTCGCACTCGAGGTCTGCGACGAGGTCGATCACCTCGCGCTCGCCCGCAAGCGGGACGCGCAGACCGCCGATTCCCTCGACGATACCGACCTCGCATGTCTCGAGTTCGCGTTCGCAGTCGGCCAGCAACTCGTCGTAGGCGAGTGCCACACCCCCGCGTTCGGCGGCGACGCGGGGGGCGAGCGGTTCCTCGAGGTACTGGAGACACGTCGACGCGTCGGGGTCGCCACAGGCGGTCGCGACGACGTGGACGTCGTCGTCCGGCGGATGTCCCGTCTGGGCGGGTTTTATCGCTCGAGCGTCGACACCCTCCTCGCGAAGCCACGCCGTCACCCCGGCAGTGACGACCGTCTTGCCGACGCCGGTGCCGGTGCCGACGACGGCGAGTGGACGCCCGTTCACAGGATCCCGACCTCCTCGCCGGCAGCGCGGAACGCCTCGAGACAGGCGACGACGTCGTCTTGGTCGTGGGTGGCCGTGGGCGCGACGCGGATTCGACTCGTCCCCTCGGGAACCGTCGGTGGACGGATCGCCGGCGTGAGAACGCCGCGATCGCGAATCCCGTCCGCGAGGTCGAGTGCGTCGCGGCGGTCGCCGACCAGGACGGGGAGGATCTGGGAGTCGCCGAGGACCGTATAGCCCATCGTCTCGAGGCCGTCCCGGAGATGGGCGACGTTCTCCCAGAGGCGTTCGCGAACGTCGCCGTGACGGGCGACGTGTAGCGCCTCGCTCGCGGCGGCGGCCGCGGTCGGCGCGAGACCGGTCGAAAAGACGAACGAGCGGGCGTCGTTGACCAGATACTCGATCAGGGCGTCGTCGCCGGCGACGTAGCCGCCCTGGCTCGCGAGCGCCTTCGAGAGGGTCCCGAGCTGGACGTCGACGCGATCTGCGAGCCCTTCGGCCTGGACGACGCCGCCGCCGTCGGCGTAGAGACCGGTCGCGTGGGCCTCGTCGACCATCACCCACGCGCCGAACTCCTCGGCAGCGTCACAGATCGTTGCGAGCGGGGCGACGGTGCCGTCCATGCTGAACACGGAGTCGGTGACGACGAGCCACGACTCGTCGTCGGCTCCGGGTCGATCGGCCTGCGCGGCGAGCCTCGAGCGGAGGTCCGACGCGTCGCAGTGGTCGTAGATTTCGACGTCGGCCCCGGAGAGCCGACAGCCGTCGACGATGCTCGCGTGGTTCAACTCGTCCGAGAAGACGACGTCCGGCTCGAGTGCGGTGATCGTCCCGACGTTCGCCGCGTACCCCGAGGAGAACGCGAGGGCGCGATCCGCCCCTTTGGTCTCCGCCAGCTGGCGCTCCAGGTCGTGGTGGACGATCGTATCGCCGGTGACGAGCCGGCTCGCGCCGGCACCGGTCCCGACGGTCGCGGCCGCCTGTCGAGCGGCGTTCTGTACCCGCTGATCGCCCGTCAACCCGAGGTAGTTGTTCGACGCGAAGACGAGCACCTCCTCGGCGTCGAGGACGGGGAGGCCGCCCTCCGGCGGCGGCGCGAAGTAGCCCCGCTCTGCGACGCGGTCGGCGGGCGCGAGCGTCCGCCTCAGGTCGGCTTCCTCGAGCGTGGCGACGCGTTCCTCGAGATCGAACCCACGGTCTTCCATCCGCTTCTTTCGTCACAGCCCCGTGATTTGACTCTCACGATTCGTCTCGTTCCGGCTCCCACGAGTGTCAGGTGCGGCGACCGGTTAGAATCCCGGCATCAGCTCTGTGGGGCCCAGGACGCCGTACTCTCCGGCCCGGTTCCGACGGACGGCGGCTTTCAGATAGCCGAGCGCCGGCCCGTTGACGTTTGCCTCCATGCTCGTCGCGTCGTCGAGTTCGAACGCGTTCGTTCCCGTCTCGCCGTCGAAGGTCGTCCCCGTCACCCGGACGGTCGTCGTCGTCGGCTTCTCGTCGCTGCGGACGTCCAGTATTCCGCCGACGGTGACGTCCTCGGCGTCGCAGATGCCCGCACGCTCGAGCAGGACGTCGTCGGCGTGTTCCATGTCGTTGAACTCGATGACGCCGTCGTGTTCGTCGACGATCTCCTCGATCTCCTCGTCGCCCAGTTCGCGGGCGGTCTCGATGTCGTACTCCTCAAGGTGGGCGATGTCCTCGCGGACGGTGCCGCGGTTGTCCTCGTAACCCGACTTGAGACCGACGCCCCACCAGATGTCGACCGACTCGACCTCGACGAACGACTGGGCGGCGATCGCCGCTGCGCCGGTGAGAAAACCCGGCGTCGCGCCGGCCCCACAGACGAACGTGATACCCGACTCCTCGAACGCCGCCGTTCGCTCGTCGAGCATCCCGATCACGCGCGAACGCTTGAGAACGTCCACGAGGACACCCTCGTAGTCGGCGTCGACGAACCGATCCGCAACTCGAGGGATGAAGTCGTGTTCGTAGTTCGGCAGGGCGACGAGCACGGCGTCGATCTCCTCACTCACGTCGATGACGTCGCCGATCGCGTCCTCCGTGGGACGGGCCTGCTCCGAGGCGACGACGCCTTTGTCCTCGCCGTGTTGTTTGACTGTGGCCGCGCCGCCATCGGCTGCGACCTCGTTGTCGATATTCCCTTCGGTGGCGTCGAGCAGTTCCTCGACGTCAAGTCCGTCGAAGTCGACCGCGACGCCGTGGCGGTCACACGCCGCGACGGGGGTCAGGCCGTCTTTGTGCTGGCTGACCTCGAGCGTTCGTCGTCCGATACCGCCGGTTCCGAGTACTGCGAAGTTGACGTCGTCCATGGCGTGTCGTGTCGTCTGCTGTCGTCATACTACTGGACAACAGTCAGTGAATACTCGATCGCGTCTCGCCGTCTGTCGCCGCTGGCGACAGCGTCTCGAGTGCGATCGATGTCTGAACCGTTTTGTCCAGCAGTATCAGTCGTCGCTCGATTCTACGCTGGCGTTGCTCTCGACGGTGCCGACGGCGGGCTCGACCGGGTCGTCCCGACCGCGAGCTTTCACGGCCTCGGGATCGAAGTCGTTTACCGATCGGTTGGGCTCGAGCCCGGCGCGTTCGACGATCTCGATGTCCTCGCCGGGCGACTGCCCCTCCGTCGAGAGGTAGTCGCCGGTGAGGATGCCGTCCGCACCCGCCTCGAGCGGCAGATGCTGTTCGTCGGGGGCGAGGTTCGCCTCCCTGCCACCGGTGAGGCGCACTCGAGCCTCCGGGTGCAAGAGTCGGTAGACTGCGACCGTCTTGACGATCTCCTCGGTCGTGATCTCCGGCGTCTCGCCGCCGAGTTCGGTGCCGGCGATGGGGTTGAGGACGTTCACCGGCAGCGAGGAGATCCCGATCTCCTGTAAGGCGATGGCAGCGTCGACCCGATCGGTGGGCGTCTCGCCCATCCCGAGGATGACGCCCGCACAGAGGTCCATGCCGGCCTCCCTGGCCACCTCGAGGGTGGCGACGCGGTCTTCGAACTCGTGTGTGCCGACGACCTCGGGGAAGTAGTTCGGCGAGGTCTCGATGTTGTGATTGTAGTGCTGGATACCCTCGTCGGCCAGAATCGCGGCTTCCTCCTCGGTGAGGATGCCGAGCGAGGCGTCGATCTCGAGGTCACACTCCTCGCGAACCAGCCGGATGGCCTCGAGGACCTCCGCCCACTCCTCGGGGCGCTTCTCTTTCGAGACGCCCCGTTCCGCGACGACGATGCCGAATCGCTGGGCGCCGTCGTGTTCGGCGCGTTTCGCGGCCTCGAGGACTGCCTTCGGGCCGATGAAGTCGTACGTCTCGATGCCCGTATCGAAGTGGACCGACTGCGCACAGAAGCCGCAGTCTTCCGCGCAGTTGCCCGCCTTCGCGTTGACGATCGAGCAGGCGTCGACCGTGCCGTCGCCGAAATGATCGCGAACGGCGGCTCCCGCCTCCGCGAGCGGTTCGACAGGCTGGGCGATCAGCGCCAACCCGTCAGTTCGATCGAGTTGCTCGCCGGCGAACACCCGCTCGAGTGCGTCGTCTACCGTCCGATTTCCCGTCTCGTAAACCACGGCCTAGCGATTGGTTGACGTAACTATAATCGTTGTGGTACGTCACAAATTTCGTCACGTTCGGGCCACAGCGACGGTCCGATAGCCGAACGTCGAGGTCGATGAGCCAGACGCCGGCTCGATCGTCAACCGATCGCACTCACCGCGGCGTCTCCGCGCCCCACTTCTCGAGGGCCGTCGCCAGCTCGTCGTGGTCGTCGGCGTACTCCTCGAGCGGGACGCCCGCCATCGAGGCGTCGACGGACTGCCTGAGCGCCCTCGCGCCGGTTCGAGTGCCGTCCGGGTGGCCGTGGATGCCGCCACCGGCCTGGACGATAATGTCCGTCCCCAGCGCCTCGAGCAACTGGTCGACGACGCCCGGGTGGAGGCCGCCGGAGGCGACCGGCAGGACGGGATTCAGCCCGTACAGGTCCGACGTGAGCCACTCGTTGATCCCCGGCGTGTCCTCGTTCTCGAGTTTGCCCAGTCCCGCGGTGCCGGTGTGGAGGTGATCGACGCCACAGAGGCGGGCGATCTGTGCGAGTACGCGCATCGAGACGCCGTGGTACTCGAGTCGGTCGAAGGCGGCGTGCATCGCGCGGTGGGCGTGGATCGCGAGACCGTGGTCGGCGGCGCGCTCGCGGACCGACTGGACGGCCGACCAGCCCGACGTGATTACGTCGACCATGACGAAGCCGCCGCCGTGTTCGGCGACGAGGTCGACCCGTTCTAGCATCTCCGTCGTCTCCCCGGTGACGTTGACGAGGTAGTCTTTGCGTTCGCCCGTCTCCTCCTGGGCGCGGTCGCGCGCGGCGAGGCTCTCGGCGAGGCGATCCTCGAACGGGTTGAACGCCTGGTCGGTGAGGTTCTCGTCGTCTTTCAGCAGGTCGACGCCACCGAGCCACGCCTCCTCGCCGACGCGGGCGTGTGCCGCCGTCGAGAGGCCGACCTTCGGCTTCGGCACCGTCGCAAGCACGGGGCGGTCGTCCGCGTCGAGTTTTTCCGTCGCCACGTCTGGCCCGAACAGTGGGCCCGGGAATCCCTCGACGATCGTCTCGGGCCAGCGACAGTCCTCGAGTCGGATCGTCTCGACAGCCTTCATCCCCATGATGTTGCCCGCGATACACGAGAGGATCTGCGCCATGCTCCCCTCCTCGAACAGGTCGGCGGGGTAGGCCACGGTGATCTCGTCGCCGTCGATTCCGCAGGCGACCGCCCCGAGGTCGGTGAACTCGTCCTCGTCGACGTGGAGGGCGGCCCAGGTCCCGTTCGACGATTCGGAGGCGACGCGACTCGCCGCGCTCTCCATCGACATCCCTTCGCCCGGTTCGACGGTAAACTCACAGACCAGCTCGGTCTCCGACGGTTCGTACTCGAGGTCGAGGAAGTCGTCGTACTCGATTCCAGTCATCGTGATTTCGTCGGTTCACTGCCCGGCGCAATAGCGCTTGTGCCGACGGCTTCGACGCGGCCGTTCACACACGACCTCGACCTGTCGAGTCCAGTTGTGAACGACCGCCCGCGGGTGAGAGCAGGTCACCGTTCTCCTTGACGCTCGGTTCCTGTCGACTCGCAGTACCGGAACGCTCGCCGATCACGGTTCTCGTGTGGTCTGTGGTTCCGATCTCGGCGAGAAACCCGCTGACGACGCCGGTTTCTACGAGCGCGTTTCGCCCGCTCGTCGAACACATAATGGTTCAGTTGAGTGACCGTACCAAAATTTAAAGTTTTTGGCCGGTGTAGAAGCCAAAAGCGAGGACATGACCGACAGTACGACGGACGAGAAATCCGGGGAGGGGATGGTGGAACTCGGTCCCAGCGCCGACGAGCTCTTTGGCGACCTCGAGGACGAGTCCCTCGAAATCGACGAGGACGATCGATCGGCCACCGAGACGAGCGCCGAAGACGACGGGATCGAAGACCGGACGGCCACCGACGTATTCGACCAACTTCGCGCCGAAGGGGACGCGACGCTCGATACCGATTCGGTCCTCGTCGACGAGAGTCCCGAGGAGATCATCGCCAGCGCCGACGAAGACGCCGACGAGGACGAATCCGACCTCGACGACGCGCTCGTCGACGAGGCAGCACTCGACGAGTTGCTCCTCACCGGGCGGACGAAAGAAGACGAGTTCCTCTGGATCGACAGCGACACGGAAGGGGCGTCGTCTGCAGACGACCACGAATCGACGACGGCGACCGACTCCGACGCCGAGACGGAGCCAGCTGCGGCGTCGACGGCCGAATCAGACGACGTCGAGCAGTTCACGGACGAACTCGCCGATGAGGGGGCGACCGAAGACGAACTCTCGAGTGAGACCGTCGACGAAGGCGAGTCGACGGACGACCTCGAACCGGAGCCGAGCGTCGACGACGTGGTCGACGACGAGTCGATCGAGGACGACGCGTCGAGCAATCTCGAGGACGAGATAGCCGACACACTCGAGGACGAGACCGACGACTCGTCTGCCGACGAGATGGCCGAAACGGATTCCGAAGCGGACGAAGACGCCGATGCCGACGAAACCGACGACGACGGACCGTCCGGGTTCTTCGGCTGGCTTCGCGCGAAACTCGGGGCCATTTTTTAATGGACCGGTGTCGGAATCGTTTTTCGGCCGGCCGTAATACATTCACGTATGGACGAGACCGACGAACTCGAGCGGATTCGTGAGAAGAAGCGAGAAGAGCTGCGCAAGCGCGCCGAGCGCGAACAGCAGGCCGCCTCGAGTCCCGACACGCCGGTTTCGGTGACGGGATCGGGGCACTTCCAGGAGGTCGTCGACCGTCACCCGATCGTCCTCGTGGACTTCTACGCCGACTGGTGTGGGCCCTGCCAGATGCTCGCGCCGACGCTCGAGACGATCGCCGCGGAGACGACGGCGACCGTCGCGAAAGTCGACACCGACGCCCACCAGCGGCTCGCCCAGCAACACGGCGTGCAGGGACTGCCGACGCTGGTGCTCTTCGTCGACGGCGAACCGGTCGAACGACTCGTCGGCATGCAAAACGAGGCGACGCTCCGGCAGGTAATCTCGAACCACCAGCCAGCGTAGAACCGAAAACGGAGAGACGAGAGCCGGTTACAGGAACTCTTCGATGTGGTCGGCGACCTCCTCGGGAGTGTCGCCGACTGGGACGCCCGCGTCGTTCAGGGCGTTGATCTTGCTCTCTGCCGTGCCGGTGCCGGAGCCGGAGACGATCGCGCCGGCGTGACCCATGCGCTTTCCTGGCGGGGCCGTGCGACCAGCGATGAAGCCGGCGACGGGCGTGTCGACGTGTTCGTCGATGTAGGCCGCGGCCTGCTCTTCGTCCTCGCCGCCGATCTCACCGCACATGACGATGGCTTCCGTCTCGGGGTCGTTCTCGAAGAGCTCGAGCGCGTCGATGAAGCTCGTGCCGATGATCGGGTCGCCACCGATGCCGATCGCGGTAGTCTGCCCGATTCCGCGCTGGGTGAGGCTATCGACGACCTGGTAGGTCAGGGTGCCCGAGCGGGAGACGAGGCCGACGTTACCCGACTCGAAGATGTTGCCGGGCAGGATGCCCAGCTTGGACTCGCCGGGGGTGATGAGGCCGGGACAGTTCGGGCCGATGAGACGGGTGTCCGTCTCGGTGAGGCGCTTGTTGACTTTGGCCATGTCCTGGGTCGGGATACCCTCGGTGATGGCGACTGCCAGATCGAGGTCCGTATCGAGAGCCTCGAAGATCGCGTCACCGGCGAACGCCGGCGGGACGAAGATGACCGAGGTGTCGGCGTCTTCCTCCTCGACGGCCTGGTCGACGGTGTCGTAGACGGGGACGCCGTCGACGTCCTGGCCACCTTTGCCGGGGACCGCACCGGCGACCACGTTGGTGCCGTACTCCATCATCTGGCGGGCGTGGAACTTGCCCTCGCCGCCAGTGATGCCCTGTACCACGACGCGAGTGTCTTCGTCGACGAGTACGCTCATTATTCGTTCACCTCCTCAGCGTACTCGACAGCACGCTGGACCGCATCCTCGAGGGTCTGTTCGACCGTCACGAGGTCCTCGTTGAGAATTTCCATACCTTCCTCCCAGTTGGTGCCGGCCAGACGGACGACGACCGGCTTGGGGATCTCGTCGAACTGCTCGAGTGCTTCGTTGATCCCTTTGGCGACCTCGTCGCCGCGAGTGATGCCGCCGAAGATGTTGAAGACGACGCTCTCGACGTTGTCGTCGGAAAACACCATATCGAGTGCGTTCGCGATCCGATCGGCTTTCGCGCCGCCACCGACGTCGAGGAAGTTCGCGGGCTCGCCGCCGTAGTAGTCGACGAGGTCGAGCGTGGTCATGACGAGACCGGCACCGTTGCCGATGATCCCCGTGTTGCCCTCGAGTCGGACGTAGTCGAAGCCGTACTCGTCGGCCTTCTGCTCGAGTTCGTCGCCGCCGGCGGCCTCCTCTTCCATCTCGGCGAGTTCGGGCTGGCGGAACAGCGCGTCCTCGTCGATGTTCATCACGGCGTCGGCCGCGATGACCTCGTCGTCAGAAGTGACCATCAGCGGGTTGATCTCGGCGTCGCTGCCGTCTTTTTCCTCCCAGAGATCGTACAGCGTCGAGAGGACGCTCGAGACGCCACGAGCGAGGTCGCAGTCGACGCCCGCGTCGTAGACGGCCTTGCGTGCCTGGTAGGGCATCATGCCGAAGGAGGGGTCGACGTGTTCGCGCGCGATCGCGTCGGGGTCCTCCTCGGCGACCTCCTCGATGTTGACGCCGCCTTTCGTCGAGACCATCGCGACGGGCTTGCCCTCGCCGCGGTCCATCGTGATTCCGACGTAGAGTTCGTCAGTGAAGTCGACTGCCTGCTCGACCAGCACGCGGTCGACGTAGTAGCCTTTGAGATCCATCCCGAGAATGGCGTCGGCCGCCTCACGGGCTTCCTCCTCGTCCTCGGCGAGTTTGATCCCGCCGGCCTTTCCGCGGCCGCCGACCTGTACCTGCGCCTTGATCGCGACCGGGTAGCCGATCTCCTCGGCCGCGGCCAGGACGCCGTCGACGTCCGAAGCCAATTTCGACTCCGGCGTCGGGATTCCGGCATCGGCGAAGACCTGCTTCGCCTGATACTCGTGCAGTTTCATGCGCACTCGAAAGGCGGATTCCTCCCCGCTTAAATCCTGCCAGTTTGTCTCGCGCTCATTCCGCTTCTTTTATACGACCTCGTCCGTACTGGGCCGACGGCGGAGCCGTCGCAGCGACCGGCTCGAGTGCGTCGACACGAGAGAACGCGCGCCTGAGACTACTGGACAACAGTCAGTAATACTACTGGACAACAGTCAGTACACTCCTGATCGCGACTCGACGGCTGTCGCCACCGGCGACAGCGTCTCACGTGCGATCAGTGTGTGACCCTTTTGCCGGCAGTACGAAAAAGCGGTCCCGTTCACGTCCGGCTGACGTTATCTGTGCACCCCCGTTCCGTGACGCGGGACCGAGCCACCCCCCACCACCTACCGCAGGCAGTATCACGTACGAGCGCCATATCAGTGTATTCCACACACGATGTGCACGCCGTGCACGGATCGCCAGCGTTACGCGAGGGGCTCTGCGTCTCTCCTGTACGCCTCGTACCGCTCCGTCGCCCACTCCCTGACGTCGTCGTCCGTCGACTCGAGCAACGCCTGCGGAATGCCGGCCTCGTCGTGGACGCCGATCTGGACGGCGTCGTCGAGGATGCCCAGGTAGTACGGAACCTCGCCGTCGTACTGGTAGATCGTGACGTTCTCCAGGTCGGCCAGCGACTCGAAGTGCTCGCGAAGAGTCGGGGTCGACTGCACCGTCTCGACGACCTCGTCAGCGAGGACGATCTCCGCGGTGGCTCCCGATTCGGCGGCCGACCGCGCCGTCTCGAGTGCGTCTGCCGACGTCGCGGGAAGGACCGCTCTCGTGCGTGCGGTCGTCGTCAGCGTCTTCAGATGACTCTCGACCGGCGCGTACGGGTTCGCGGCCGTCGCCTCGACGACCGTCGCGTCGACCAGCGCCTGCGGATCGACGTCCAGGGGAACGTCTGCCTCAGTAAGTTGGCTCAACACGGCTTTCGCTCGCTCGATAAACGCCACCGTCTCGGTCATCTCGCCGATGCCCGTCGCGACGAGTTCTCCCGCGATCGTGATCTCGTATCCGTCGGCGACCGAGTGAACCAGCCCGCGTTCCTCGAGTGCGTCGAGGTTTCGCTGTACAGTCGTCCGAACGACGCCGATCTCTCGCCGTAACTCCGCACTGGTCAGGGACCCGCATTCGGTCAGTGCCTCGAGAATTCGTACCCGACAGGTAGAGCGGACGAGAAACTCGATCTCAGCTAGCGACTCCCTCCCCATACGTTCGACCGATATATTTACACATCGATACTTTAGCTCTATCGGCCGTTCTGGCACCGAGAAGCCAACCATTCGTCGGTATTACAACAGCATGGTACTCCGTGGCCGATTCGTATCTCGAGAGAAACGACCGCTCGACGAGGTGTGGCTGTCGCCAGGTGCAGCGGAGACCCACTCGATCTCCGATCGCTGGCTCGCGACGAACTCGAGTGCTTCCGTTCGTGGCCGGTCGACCCTGCGGTCCGTTACTGGTCTGACTCGAGATTTCGATCGCCGGATCGAACGGTCACCACCGGGACCGGACTGGTGCGGACCACCTTCTCGGTGACGCTTCCCAGGAGGTAGCGCTCGATACCGCCACGGCCGTGCGTGCCCATCACGACGAGGTCGACGTCGTGGTCGTCGACGTACGTGCCGATCTCCCGCCAGGGTGAGCCGCGTTCGACTGCCGTCACGACGTCGACCCCCTCGCCCTCTTCCCGGGCGCGCTCTGCGGCGTCGTCGACGACGGTCCGGGTCGCCTCGATGGCTTCGGCGGGAGACGTGAGCACGTCGAACCCGATCCCGGTCGTGTCGACGACGGAGACGACGTGCAACGTCGCATCGTTTCGGTCGGCGACCTCGACGGCGACCTCGAGCGCGCTCGCGGCGACGTCGCTCCCGTCGGTCGGCAGGAGGACGGTCTCGTACGACGGTAACGCCCCCGGTTCACGGACCGTCAGGACCGGCACGTCGGCGGATCGAATCACCTGCTCTGTGACGCTCCCGAGTCGGTGCTGTCCAGGGTCGCCGCTGTGGGCACCCATCACGACGAGGTCGATCTCGTACGCGGTCGCGTACTCACAGATCGCCTCCGCCGGGTGGCCCTGGACGACGTCGTCTCGTACGGAGACGCCTCGCTCTCTCGCTCGCTCGACCGCCGCCGTGACGATCTCTTCGCCTTCGCTCTCGAGGACGTCGCGGACGCTCCCCTCGATTCGAACGAGACTCGGTTCGTTCGTGTCCGCGACGTACAGCACGTGGCATTCCGCGTCGTGGCGCGACGCGACCTCGAGTGCGTGGTCGACGGCGAGGTCGGCCGTCTCGCTCCCGTCGGTCGGGACCAGGATTCGGTCGTACATACTGCCACTAGCGTTCGCGTCTACCTTAACCGTGGTTCGATCACCGTCGTTCGTTTTCGATGGCGAACCGATCGGGTATCGAACTGTCAACCCGGGAGAAACAGGTTGAGAAACGCCACGACGAGTCCCGCAAGTCCCATGCGGACGCCAGCGACGATCCAGTTCTGTTTCGAGATCGACCCGAGGTACGCGCCGAAGCTGAACAACACGAGTACGCCGATCGCGATGCCGACGAGCGTCGCCTCGAGCAGCGACAGGTAGATCTCGTGGAGCAAGAACGGGAGCAGCGGGAGGATGATGCCGATCAGCGGACCGATGCCGCTGGCGACCGCGTTGACTTTCCGCGCGCCGACCTGGTCTCGCTGGACTTTCGTGTCCTCGAGGTCGGTCAGCATGGCACGTTCGATCCGCACGATCTCGGCTTGTTTTTCGGCCCGTTCGATCTCCCAGACGCTCCAGACGCCCGACGTTCCCAGCCCGACGGCCGCCCCGAGGCCGATCTTGAACACCGTGAGGCCGTCTGGGACGCCCGACAGGTACGCGCCGACGATGACGCCGATGCTCGTCAGCGTGCCGTCGAAGCCGTTAGAGATGAAGTACCGCCGCGAGATCGACCTGACGTCCTCCTTGCGGAGCAGTTCGCGAATGTCGGCCATCGTCGCAGCTCAGCGGTCCTGGGGCGTTTCGCTCTGTTCGATCACGCGCTCGCCGCAGACGACCTCGTCGATCGAGTGGACCGTCCCGCCGAGTTCCTCGACCGTCTCCTCGACGACCTCGGCGTCGATCGCGTCGCCCTCGAGCGTGAGTTTGAGATTCTGCACTTCGCGATCCGTCTCCACCAGCACCGCGTTGACGCCGTCGACGCCGTCACACGCCGCGACGGTCTCTGCGAACTCGACGATGCCCGGTTCGTGCGGTTTCAGGAGATCGAGAACGAGCCGCTGTATCGGTACGGTCACGACGTCCTCCGATTCGACCCGGGTGCTCTTATTGATACTGGACGCTCATCGATTGGCCGGCGCGTTCGGCACCATGCGTCTGACGAGAGTCGCGACGCCGAGATAGGCGGGGAGACAGACGACGAGGACGCCGACGAGGAGCGCCCAGTCTTCGAGTCCGAGCGGAACCGTTCCAAAGTACCGATTCAGCGGCGTGTACAGTACCGACAGCTGAAGGAGGATCGACGTGACGACGGCGACCGAGAGCCACGGGTTCGACAGCATCGGCGTGTCGCGCAGCCAGCGGATGACGTACAGCCCCAGGAGCTCGAGGAAGACGAAGCCCGTGAACACCATCGTCATCGTGTACGGCGTGGTCTCGGGGGCTCCTTCGAGAGTGTAGATCATGAGCGCGAGCAGTACGACAGTGGTCACGGTCCCCATCCCGCCGATCAGCCCGAGCATCGGCTTGCCGACGATTCCCTGATCGGGCTCGCGTGGCGGTCGGTCCATCACGTCTTCACTTGCGGGATCGGCCCCGAGGGCGAGCGCCGGCAGGCCGTCGGTCATCAGGTTGATCCACAGTAGCTGGACGGCGGGGAGGATGAGGTAGCCGTACAGCGAGGCGATGAAGACCAGCGCGACCTCGGCGACGTTCGCGCTGAGGAGGTAGGCGACGAACTTCCAGATGTTGTCGAAGATCGCCCGGCCGCGCTCGACGGCGCGCTCGATCGTCGCGTAGTTGTCGTCCATCAGGACGATGTCGGAGGCCTGTTTGGCGACGTCGGTCCCGCGAATCCCCATCGCGACGCCGATGTCGGCGTTTTTCAGCGCCGGCGCGTCGTTGACGCCGTCACCTGTCATCGCGACGTCGTGGCCGTTCGCCTGCAGTGCTCGCAGGATCCGAACCTTGTGGCTGGGCGAGGTCCGGGCGAAGACGTCGACCTCCTCGACGCGCTCGCGAAGCGTCTCGTCGTCCATCGCCTCGAGGTCGCGACCCTCGAGTACCGACGTCCCGATGCCCAGCGATTCTGCGATCGCTCTCGCCGTCCGAACGTTGTCGCCGGTCACCATGTTCACGGCGATGCCGGCGCGTTTCGTCGCCGCGACCGCGTCGGCGACCTCCTCGCGGGGCGGATCGATCATGCCCACGATCCCCACGAACACGAGTCCGTCCTCGAGGTCCTCGCCGTCGTCGGGGTCCTCGAGGTACGCCATCGCCAGCACGCGGAGGGCGTCGTCGGCGAACGCCTGGACCCGCGACTCGATCCGGTCGCGGGCGTCGTCGGTCATCGCCGTCGGGCCGTCGGCGGTGAGCACCCGATCGCAGTTCGAGACGACGACTTCGGGTGCACCTTTGACGTAGCCCACGTCGTCGTGGACGGTCCCCATCCACTTTCGTTCGGAGGAGAACGGGACCTCGTCGGTCCGCGGGTGCTCCTCGCGGAGCGTCGCGACGTCGAGTCCTCGCTTTTCGGCCACCTCGACGAGCGCCCGCTCGGTCGGGCCGCCCTCGTCGGCCGTCGAGTCGTTACACAGCGCCGCGATCCGCAAGAGCAGTTCCTCGCGATCGGTGGCTTCGCCCTCTCGATCCTGGACGTCGACGACGGTGTCGTTCAGCCAGAGCCTGCTGACCGTCATCTGGCCTTTCGTGAGCGTCCCCGTCTTGTCCGTACAGACGACGTCCACGGAGCCAAGCGCCTCGACCGACGGGAGACGCCGGACGAGCGCGTCCGCCTCGGTCATCTTCCGGACCCCCAGCGCGAGGGTGAGCGTCACCACTGCCGGCAGTCCCTCTGGGACCGCGGCGACGGCGAGTGACACTGCGGTAAGCGCGGCCTGGATCGCCCCGACCCCTCGAACGAGCAACAGCGGGACGACGAGCGCAGCCAGCACGAGCACGCCGATTCCGAGGTTGCGGCCGAGCACGTCCAGCTCCTCCTGCAGCGGTGTCCGCGTCTCTGCCGTCGACGCCAGTTCCTCCGCGATCGCGCCGACTTCCGTCTCCATGCCGGTCGCCGTGAGTACGGCGACGCCCTTGCCGCGGGCGACGTTCGTCCCCTTGTACACCATGCTCTCGCGTTCGGCGAGCGGCGTCTCGTGATCGACCGGCGACGACGACTTCGAGACCGGCACGCTCTCCCCCGTGAGTGCGGCCTCGTCGACCACGAGATCGGTCGCCTCGAGTAGCCTGCCGTCGGCGGGAACGACGTCGCCGCCGCGCAACAGGACGACGTCGCCAGGGGCGAGTTCCGTGGCGTCGACCTCGGTCGCCTCGCCGTCTCGGCGGACCGTCGCCGTCGGCGCGGCGAGTTCCCGAAGCGACTCGAGACTTCGTTCGGCCCGGTAGTCCTGAATGAAGCCGAAGATTCCGTTCGCCACGACGATGATGCTGATCAGGACAGCGTCGACGGTGTTTCCCGCCCAGACCGAGAGGACGACGGCACCCAGGAGCACCCAGATGAGCGCGCTGTCGAACTGGGCGACGAAGATGTCGAGCGACGTCCGCTTTTCGCCCCGAACGACGTCGTTTTCGCCGTACTCCTCGAGTCGTCGACTGGCTTCTTCGGGAGACAGCCCGTCCCATCGCGTCTCGAGGTCGTCCAGAACCTCGGTCGCGTCTCGAGCGTGTGCTGGATCGGACACTGTCTACGTCTTCTATTCCGGTCCCCATGGGTGTATCCCTCTGTCACGTCGTCGCCGCTCGAGTTGCGTCCGAGCGACGCTTGGCCGGGGTCGGAGTCGGCCCGATACCACTCGAAACGCTCATTCGTCTGCTGTCTCTACGTTCCCCAATGGCGACGTGGGTCGACGTCCTCGTGACGGCCTTCGTGTTGCAACTTCTCGCGCTCCCCGGCGAGAAAGGCCAGCTCGTGATCGCCGGGCTCGCAACGAAGTACAACCCGTACGCGGTCGTCGCCGGCGCAGCGACGGCGTTCGGTGGGTGGACGCTCCTCGAGATCTACCTGGGCCAGGCGCTTCAGGGAGCACTCCCGGAACTGTACCTCGACGTGATCACCGCGGGACTGTTCGTGGCGTTTGCGATCTGGATTCTGTACTCGCGGATCGACGACCTGACTGCCGACGCGTCGACGTCCGAACCCGCCACCAACGGCGATTCGGACTCCGTCGCGAACGGCGGCCAGCGCACACTCGAGCACGCGTCGGATGCTATCTCGTCGTCGACGACCGGCTACCTCTCGTCGTTCTCGGCGATGGCGTTTGCCGAATTCGGCGACAAGACCCAGCTCGTCACGATCAGCCTCGCCGTCCAGTACGGGGCACACCCCGCGATCTGGGTCGGCGAGATGCTCGCGATCGTTCCCGTGAGCCTGGCGACGGCGCTCGTGTTCGACCGGGTCGCACACTACTTCAACCTCGTGTGGGTTCACCGCGCGGCGGCAGCGATGTTTCTGCTGTTCGCAGCCGATATCGTGGCGGAGTACGCCTTCGGCGTCTCCGTTCTCCCGCTGTAGCGTCCTCGGCCGATCCAGCACGGGACGACTGCAAGACTCGGTACTCGCCGTCTGAACCGATTTTGGGCGACCTAATCCCTGTTTGATATATACGCACGATTCGTAGGTTGAACCAGAGATGGGATTCGTCGAGAACCTCGTATTGGTGTTCGTCGCCGGATTCGTCACCGCTCTCGCGACCGGACTCGGTGCGATTCCGTTTTTCTTCTTCGACTCCATCAGCGACCGCGGCAACGTGGTTCTCTGGGGACTGTCCTCCGGCATCATGGTCTCTGCGTCCGTGTTCGGACTCATCGAGGAGGGCCTCGCCGAGGGCGGCCCCGCGGAGATTCTCGCGGGGATGGCCGTCGGCGTCGTGCTCGTCGTCGTCGCCCACAACGTCATCACGAACGCCGAAGTCGACCCTCGCGAGTACGGAGAAGCCGACTTCAAGAAACTCCTGTTGATCCTCGGCGTCCTGACCGTCCACAGCTTCCCGGAGGGGGTGGCGGTCGGCGTCTCGTTTGCCGACCTCAACCTCGGCACCGGTCCGCAGTTTCTCGGGTTTACGATTCCTGTACTCGCGATCTTCATGACGGTCGCGATCTCGATCCACAACGTCCCCGAGGGAACCGCGATCTCGATCCCGCTGCGAGCGATGGGCGTCTCCGAGTGGAAGATGGTCTGGTGGGCGGTCTTCTCGAGTCTCCCCCAGCCCGTCGGGGCCGTCATCGCGTTCGCGTTCGTCCGCCTCGCCCGGGACTTCCTGCCCTTGGGCTTTGGCTTCGCCGCCGGAGCGATGATCTACCTCGTGCTCACCGAGTTCATCCCCGAGGCGCTCGAGCACGGCGAAGGGCTGCCAAACGGCGGCAAACTCGAATTACTGGGTGGCGTCGCCATCGGCGTCTCGATCATGCTCCCGCTGGCATTCATCTGAGTTCGACCCGGCGTGGAGAGCCCGGGGTTAGCCGCTGATCGGAACTCCACCGAACACGACGATCGCGACCAGCCAGTAGGCGACGTAGAGCCCACCGAGGAGGACGCCGTGCCACCGCTTCAGGTGCCCCTCGTAGAGGAAGTACGCGGCGAGGGCCGTCACGGCGATCACTACCGGGAGGTGAAACGTCAGCACGGAACTCGAGATCTCGAGGTCGCTCAACAGCATGATGACGCCGACGTTTCCGGTCACAGAGAAGAGGACGCTTCCGATGACGTTCCCGACGCCGATCTCGGGGACGCCCCGGCGAACCGGTTCGATCGTCAGCATGACGTCTTCGAAGGTGAGGATCACCGTCAGGACGGTCGCACCGAAGACGGTCTCTTCGATGCCGAACCCGTCGACGACGACCTCCGATCCGGCCTCCAGAAGCATCGCTCCGAGGACGATCCCGGCGAGCGCGAGTACGGAGAGGCCGATCCAGATCCACCCGGACGCGGAGCGCCCACCGACGAGGCGATCTTCGGGGATCTCCGAGATCGACTGGGGCATGGCGACGCCGCCGTCTGGTTGCACTTCCCTCCCGAGTTCGGTATTTCGAAACACGGGCGTCTCGCGCTGGTACTCGCGAACGATGAGGTAGCCGAACATCAGGACGAACGAACCGAGCAGCAAGACGCCGTGGACGAACGTCAGCGTCCCCACGAGGACGAACGGAACCAACAACAGCGGTGCCAGCGCGAAGAGAACGACGTAATCGGTCGGAAGATCGACGGGAAACGGCCTGACGATCGCAGCGAGTGCGAGTGTGACGCCGATGATCGCCAGTCCAGTGCCGAGCGCCGTCCCGAGCGCAGCGCTCTCGAGTCCGCCCGCAGACAGGACGAGCGCGAGGATCGTGTCGTCGAACTCGAACCCCGTGAAGATGATCGCGAGCGCGAACAGCGACAGCTGCAACCCGAACGCCGCACGGGTGAGATAGCTGATCAGTTTCTCGACGCAGACCGTAAGCAAGACCGCACCACCAGCGAGGACGAGTATCGCTCCCACCAGCCCTTGCGCTTCGACGAACCCCTCGATCATCCCCTCGAGTCCCCCTTCGCTCTCCGCTTCTTCGTCCTCGCCTGCTTCTTCGTCTTCCTGTGCGAGTGCCGGTGTGACCGGCACCGCCACGAGAAGCGACGCGATCAACAGGAGAGCGATAATAGCTCGCTTGTGTGACATACACTATCGCGGTAATGCGGGACGTCGGCTTATAGCCTCGTTCTCCTGTAGGAGAGTCCATTGGACAACGATACATACGCCGCCCTCGAGACGGTGTCGAGCGAGCGTCGAGAACGACTGGGCCACGCTCGAGTTCGGTCGTAGCTGCCTGGTTCTCGAGTGTGCTGTTATGCTTCGTTCCCTCGGAAAACTCGGTCGCGGTAGTGCTCCGTCTTGGATTTGAACCACGCGAAACGCTCGCTATCGCTCGTGTTTCTCTACTTCAAATCCAGGGTCGCATCCCAGAGCGTGCGCTTCCCTCTCCGTCACTTCGTTTCTCAGAAGAATGCTCCGTCTGGGATTTGAACCACGCCCAGACGTGCTCGCTACGCTGCGCGCGACTGGTCTGATTCAAATCCAGGGTCGCATTTTCGGCTCACGGATTTGTTCGCCGAAAAGTGCTCCGTCTGGGATTTGAACCCAGGTCATCGGCTCGAAAGGCCGAAATGATTGGCCGGACTACACCAACGGAGCGGTCACGCCTCGAGGGCGATTACAGTCTTTCGTTGCCGGGGGCTAGTAAAAAGCGTTCCGTTCCGTGGCCGGGGTGGCACGCGGTCACGCACGACCCGAGACATCGCCGCCTTCTCAACGCTTTTGCACCCGGAGCGCGACCGACTGCGCATGAGATACGTTCGATTCCGCGATCCAGCAGGTGCAACTCGCCGTGGCGAACTCGAGAACGGCCGCGTCCACTTCGCAAACGACTCCTACGACCTCGAGGAGGTCGACGTCCTCCCACCGTGTGAGCCGTCGAAGATCGTCTGCATCGGCCGCAACTACGCCGACCACGCGGCGGAGATGGACTCCGACGTCCCCGACCGGCCGCTGTTGTTCCTCAAGCCGCCGAACACGCTGGCCGGCCACGGTGACACCGTCACCGTCCCGGAAGGGAAAGAGCGGATCGACCACGAGGCCGAACTCGGCGTCGTGATCGGCGAGCAGTGTCGCCACGTTCCCGAATCGGAGGCGATGGACGTCGTCGCGGGGATGACCTGCGTGAACGACGTCTCGAACCGCGACGATCAGCGCCAAGAGAAAAACTGGGTGCGCGGGAAAGCCTTCGACGGCGCGGCACCGATCGGGCCCGTCCTCGCGACGCCGGACGAGGTCCCCGAAGACGCCTTCGTCCGCTCGAGGGTCAACGGCGAGCTGAAACAGGACGGTTCCCGCGAGCAACTCATCTTCTCGATCCCCGAGCTGATCGCGGAGATCACGACCTACCTCACGCTCGAGCCCGGCGACGTCATCGCGACCGGCACGCCCGAGGGCGTCGGCCCGCTCGAGGACGGCGACGAGGTCGAGATCGAAGTCGAGGGCGTGGGAACGCTCGAGCACACGGTTCGGATCCCGTAAGACGCCGAACGCGAGACAACGCTTTTCGCTCTCTCCGGCCAACGTCGGGGCATGACCGTCAGATTCGACGCGGTGACCGTCGACTGGCTCGGCTACGCGACCGTCAGACTCGAGGGCCAGACGGGTGCCGTCGTCTACATGGACCCCGGCCGCTACGGCGTACTCGAGGGGTACGACGCCGGCGACGGCGACCTGATTCTCGTCACGCACGACCACCACTACGATCCCGACGGCATCAGGCGGGTCGCCCGCGACGACGCGCTCGTGGTCGTCTACGAGGCCGTCGACGCCGATCGAATCGACCGCGACGTCGAACCGCCGGAGGAGCTTCCGTACACTGTCGAGCGCGTCCGTGCCGACGAGAGCTTCGCCGTCGGCCCGCTGGACCTGTTTACCACGCCGGCGTACAACCACCCCGACGGACCGCACACGACCGCCGACGGCGAGCCGATCCACCCGCGCGGGTTCGGCTGTGGCTACGGCGTGACGATCGACGGCGTCACCGCCTTCTGGCCCGGCGACACCGACGTCCTCGAGTTCCACGAGGAACTGGCCGTCGACGTGCTGTTGTCGCCGATCGGCGGCAGTTTCACGATGGATCGCGAGGAGGCCGCCGACCTCGCGGCGCGGATGGACCCCGGACTCGTCGTCCCGATCCACTACGACACGTTCGAGGCGCTCGAGACCGACGAGGAGGCGTTCGTCGTCGACGTCGCGAGACGCGGGGTTCCGGTCGCACTCGAGAACCCCTGATAACGATGGCTGTGAGTCTGTACCGCTGCAACCGCGAACCATCGTGCGGTTGCGTCGGCAACCAGTCACAGCCACCATTATGAGACCGGCGGGTTGCCCGCAGGACCAGCAGGACCCGCAGGACCGGGGTGTCTTCGGCCCGCCGCCGTCCGAGTAGTGTAATTATAAGTCCCCCGTTGCGCATCTTTGCACACTCACGATGGGATCGACTGTCACGACACGTCCGCCACGATCGGCGGAGACGTCGTCTGATGGGGGTACAGCGAGACGAACGACCGGTGGTGTCGATGGCTAGCGAGCGAGCGGAGGACGTCGGTCGGGAGGCGAGCCTCGAGTATCCCGAAACCGACTGGCGTGGCTTCTTCGAGAGTCACTTCGGGCCGTCGATGCTCTGGGCGCTGATCAGCATCGGCGGGAGCCACATCGTCCTGGCACCGACGCTCGGAGGGACCTTCGGCCTCGCGGCGATCTGGATGTTCGGACTCATCTACCTCGCGAAGTACGGGGCCTGGGAGCTCGGTATCCGGTACAACTACGGCGTCGGATCGAACCCGATCGAGGGGTACCGCGACCTTCCGGGGCCGAAAAACTGGGCGCTATGGCTGACGATTCTCGTGTTCACGGTCATGTACACGTTCATCACGGCGAGTGTGGGGATGAGCACCGCGGCGTTCGTCGCCGCACTCACGCCCGAGTGGTTCACCGCCGCCTGGGCGTACGTCACGTTCGTCGGTGGTGCCGGCGTGCTCGTCCTGGTCTCTCGATACAGCCTGCTCGAGAAGGCGCTGATCGGCTTTACGGTCGCCCTGGGCGTACTCGTCTTGCTCGGCGTGGTCGTCGGGCCGCCGTCACAGGAGGTCGTTCTCGAGACCACGTTCGCGATGCCAGACCTGACGGGGCCGGTGTTCGTCGGCCTGTTTGCCGCCGCCGCGGGCTTCGCGCCGACCGGCTTCAGCACGAGCATCCTGATCGGCAGCTGGAGCATGGCCAAGGGCGAAGGCGCGAGTGAACTCCACGAGAAGGGGCTCGACCCCGACGATCCGAAGTACCACGACTACATCCGGGCGTGGATCAAGACCGGCCGACGCGACTTCAACATCGGCTACGTGTTCAGCTTCCTGCTGATCGTCGCGATGGTGATCCTGGCGTCGAACGTCCTCTATCCGAACCCGCCGACGGACGCCAACCTCGCTTTCGCTATCGGGAACATCCTGAGCGAGTCGTTCGGCGACTGGTCGTACTACGCCATGCTGGTCGGCGCGTTCGCGGCGCTTTACTCGACGGTCATCACGCTCCTCGACGGGTCGGCACGTGCGACGGGCGACATCCTCCCGATGGCACTCGAGGACGAGAGCATCGACAGCGAACGCGTCCGCAAACTCGTCGTCGTCGGCGTCGTCGTCGTCAGCAGTGCGACGGTCGTCGCGCTCGGCGAGGTGCCCGTGACGCTGTTGCTCTACGTCGCCGCGATCCTCGCGGTCACGGAGATCTTCTTCTATCCGGCCAACTGGTACGTCGTCGAGAAGAACTTGCCCGAGCCGTTCCGCCCCTCCCGGGCCTGGCACGTCTACTACGTCGTCAGTCTGGTGCTCGTGTTGATCTTCGGCGCGATGGGTGCGGCGGTTCGCCTCGGGTTCATCGGCTGACCGCGCCTGCGCCTGCGGGCTCGTTTTCCGTCGCGATCAGAGCACGTCCATCGCGTCGAGGCGTTCGGGCAGGTAGGTGTCCGTCACGAAGTCGAGGCCGCGAGACGCCAGTGCCTGCTGTTCTGCCTTCTTGTCGATGTCTAGCTGGAGTTCGATCTGTTCTTCCCAGTAGTCGGTCTGAAAGCGCGGGTCCTCGAGTTCGCTCTCCAAGGCGTTCCTGTCGGAGTCGCTGAGTGGGTCGGTCGGCAGGTCGTACTCGACGATGTCCGCCGGCTGGATGCCGACGAACTGTGCTTCCGGCGTCGCGAGGTACTCCGAGAGGTGTGCGGACTTGATCGAGCCGTAGGCGACGGAGCCGTAGATGCGGTACGACCACGGGTCGCCGTCGGTAAAGACCGTCACTGGCAGGTCGAGTTCGTCGTGGAGTCGCTTCGTGATCCGTCGGGTCGCCCGCGCGGGCTGCCCTTTGAGGTGGACGATCAGCGCGTTGTACTCCTCGTCGAAGCCGTTCTCGACGAGTCGATCGCGCATCCCGCCGGTCTCCACTGCGAGGATGAAGTCGGCGTCGTTGTCGAGAAAGTCGATCGTGTCGGGGTTGTTCGGGATCTGGTAGCCCCCCTCGCCGACGTCTTTCTGACAGTGGATCTCGCGCTCGCCACGACGGGTCTGTTCGCGCAGGTGCAGCGGCCCCATGATCGTCGCGCCGGACTCCTCGGGGCGCATGTGAAAGTCCTCGCGGGTCACGCCGGAGACGATCTCCAGGTCCTCGATCAGTCCGTTGGACTCGTCCTGGTCCGAAAACTGGGCGTTCTCGTTGTCCCAGCTCTCCGAGAGGTAGTAGAGTTCACGCAGCGTCGACGAGCGCTCCTCCTCGAGCTGGTCCGCCAGGAACTCGATCGTGTAGACGGCCTTGAGAAGCTTCCGCGCGCCGCGGACCGAGTTCGCAGACCGGGTCGAGGTGCGGTCGCCGTAGACCCACACGCCTTTCTCCTCGTCGTACTCGATGTTGCTCTTCGTCCGCGTCGGCACGGACATGTGCGGGATCTCTCCCAGTTCGAACTGGTCGTAAAACTGCGCCGCGAGGTCGATCAGTTGCTCTCTGGCCTGCTGGTCGTTGTCTGCGCTCATTGATCAGTTACGGTGAGTTTCTCGGTTTCGACCCCTTTCACGTCGAGGTCGAACGATGCGTCGTCGGCCACCTCGTACTCGAGGACGGCCTCGTCGCCGCTTCCGACGTCTGTCTCCCACTTGACGAACCACTCGCCGTCCATCTCGACGACGGTCGCACCGTCGCTCAGGTGCGTCGGTTCGGCGGTAACGATGTCGGTGAGCTCGAGCGACTCGTTCGTACTCGAGTGATTCTCGACGACGATCTCGACGGCCTGGCCGTCGCCGTTTGCCTCGACGCTGCGTTCGACGAGGACGTTGTTCATGATGCGGGCCAGCGCGTCGTCGATGTTCGGCTCGTCGTTGCCGGTGACCTCCGCGACCTTCCGGGCCATCTCGGGGAGGATCTCGCCGAGGACGTTCTGTTTGCGCCGGCGTTTCTGCATCGAACGGCGCTTGTTGAGGTAGCTCTTGAGTTCGCGGGCGGCTTCCCGGATCGCGAGTTCGATCTCGTCTTCGATCTCGGGGACGTTCGCGACCGCGTCTTTCGACTCGCTTGTGAACGGGACGTTCGTCGAGGCGACGTGGACCATGATCACGGCCGGACCGTTGGGCAGGCCGGAGCCGCCGGGCTGGTCGAGTCCGTAGTTGCGCCAGCCGATCGACTTCACGACGTCGGTCGTCGCACACGCTCCGCGCTGGTAGACCAGCGGCACGCGGTTCGCAAATCGGAGGACGTCGACGCTGCCCTCTGCCTCGAGGTCGCCGCCGTAGGCGATCCCCGCTTCGACGATGAACGGGTCGCCGCCGTGGACTTCGGCGTCGCGAGTCGCGGCGGCGTAGAAGTCCGCCTCGAACTCCTTTTTGAGGCCCGCCTCGATGAGGTCTGCCGAGATGGGCGAGAGACACCGCGTTGGCGGTGCCATGATGTCGGTCGCGCGCATCGCGTCGACGAGGTCGCTCGCGGCGTCCCGGTCGTCGGCGAGTTCGCGCACGAGCGGCGGATCGTCGGGAACGGTGACCATGACGTCCCAGACGGCGTCGGTGACGTTCTCGCGGGCGGTGTCACCGAATGCGACGTCGTCGTACTCCTCGGTGAGGTCGGCGGCGCGGTCGACGTATTCCCGGAGTCGACCGCAGGTGAGTCGGTGCCGCGAGTCGTCCGCGTCCTCGAACTTGCCCGCCAGTCGCGTCGCGAACGCGTGGACGACCTCGTCGTCCTTGCGAGTGCTCGTCGCCTCGTCTGTGAGTTCGTAGAGGTCGGCGACGGTTCGCGGCTCTTCGTCCGCGTGGGGTTCGTCTCCCTCCTCGACCTCGAGGCCGGCGATCGTCCGCCAGGCCGCCTCGGCGGCGTTCTCCTGGACGGTGTCGCCGAACGTCGTTCCGTACTCCTCGGTGACTGACTCCGCGCTCGAGGCGACGACCTCGAGGAGTTCGTGGTGTGCGATCCGGTCGGCGTCAGCGACCGCCTCGGCGATCGTCTCGGCGAAGGCGGTCGTCGCCTCGGCTCCCTTGTTCGCCGTCGCCGCCTCGACGGCGGTGGCGACGTTGGCGTCTTCACTACCCGTCGGCGTCGTCCAGCTCATCTCGCGACCGTAGTAGCGATCGCGGAAGGCGTCGATGACCGAGTCGGCGGTCTTCTTGCCGACGCGCGTGAACTCCTCCTGGAGGAAGCCGGAGATCGAGTGTGAGTCCGTAGCAGAGAGCATCTTCATCACGGTCCCGAGTTCGACTCCGTGGGGGTGGGGTCTGATCTCCTCTGTCTCCTCGGGGAGCTGGTCGGTCGCCCGCTCGAACTTGAAGTGCGCCTTGGGTTCCCGGAGCTCGAGTCTGGCGTGGGGGTTGACGACCGCCGTGTGCTTGACGTAATCGTGAAGCTGGCTCCGGGCGCGCATGTTCGCCTCCATCTCGAGTTCGATGCGCGTGCCGTGGGGGCGGTCCCAGCTTGTCGTCTCGTCGACGCTGATCTCGGGTTCGTTCTCGTCGGTGTCGACGATGAGTTCGAAGTACTGTGCCTCGTCTGCTTCCTGCGTTCGACTCGTGATCTTCGCCGGCTTGCCGCTTGTCAGCTGGGAGTAGAGCACGGCGGCGGAGATCCCGATCCCCTGCTGGCCACGTGACTGCTCTCTCACATGAAACCTGGACCCATATAGTAATTTGCCGAATACTTTCGGAAGCGATTCCTTCGTCAGCCCCGGCCCATTGTCTTCTACGATTAGCTGATAATAGTCTCCTTCCTCTTTAATTTCGATATATATATCGGGGAGGATACCGGCTTCTTCGGCGGCGTCCAAAGCGTTGTCGACGGCCTCCTTGACGGCCGTGACGAGACCTCGAGCGCCGCTGTCGAAGCCGAGCATGTGCTTGTTCTTCTCGAAGAACTCGGCGATGGAGATCGCACGCTGGTTCTCTGCCAGCTCCTCGGCGATCCCCGGCTCGTCGCCGAGTGTCGACTGGAACGACGTCATCGTCCCTGTGTATCAGCGGCGGGGGTAAAAGGTGTGCGCTACCGGAGTGAAAGTGGTTGCCACCACTAGCGGCGGTTGTCGTCCGACGAATCCCACACAGCGTGCCGCGTATGCTGCTGTGTCCGGAAAATCGCTACGCGCGAGCGCGCGTACGTGAGTTTTATTACCCCCGGTACACTACCCGGAAACAGGTTTCTCATGTCCCAGGAAAGCGAGTACGGCGCCGGACAGATCCAGGTTCTGGAAGGCCTGGAGGCCGTGCGAAAACGCCCGGCGATGTACATCGGTTCTACGGATTCTCGAGGGCTCCACCACCTCGTCTACGAAGTGGTGGACAACTCGATCGACGAGGCACTGGCTGGCTACTGTGACGACATCACCGTCACCATCCACGACGACGGCGGGGTGAGCGTCGCAGACGACGGCCGGGGCATTCCGGTCGACACCCACGAAGAGTACGATCGGCCGGCCCTCGAGGTGATCCTCACCGTCCTCCACGCCGGCGGCAAGTTCGACAACAAGTCCTACCAGGTCTCCGGCGGTCTCCACGGCGTCGGCGTCAGCGTCGTCAACGCACTCTCGAAGCGCCTGGAAGTCGAGGTCAGACGTGACGGCGCGGTCTGGCACCACCGATTCGACCGCGGCGAACCCAAGGGCGACCTCGAGCGCGTTCGCGACCTCGAACCCGACGAGGAGACGGGGACGGCGATCACGTTCTGGCCGGACGACGACATCTTCGAGACCGACGAGTTCGCCTTCTCGACGCTCTCGAACCGGCTTCGCGAACTCGCGTTTCTCAACTCCGGCGTCCGGATCACCCTCCGCGACGAGCGCGTCGACGACGGCGTCCGCGAGGAGACCTACGAGTACGAAGGCGGCATCCGCGAGTTCGTCGAGTACTTGAACGAGACCCGGGCGGCGATGCACCCGGACGTCATCTACTTCGAGGACGAAGACGAGAACATCCAGGTCGAGGTGGCGATGCAGGCCACCGAGGAGCTGCAAGGGTCGATCCACGCCTTCGCGAACAACATCAACACGCGCGAGGGCGGGACCCACCTCACCGGCTTCAAGACCGCGCTGACTCGAGTCGTCAACGACTACGCAAACGAGAACGGCCTGTTGAACGACCTAGAGGAGAACCTGCGCGGCGAGGACATCCGCGAGGGACTCACCGCGGTCATCTCCGTCAAGCACCCGGACCCGCAGTTCGAGGGGCAGACGAAGACCAAACTCGGCAACTCGGAGGTACGCGGAATCGTCGAGAGCGCCGTCCACGACGGACTGGGGACGTACTTCGAGGAACACCCCGACACCGCCGAGGCCATCGTCGCCAAGGCAGTCGAGGCGGCGAAAGCCCGCAAGGCCGCAAAGAAGGCCGAGGAACTCACGCGCCGGAAGTCGGCCCTCGAGTCCACCTCGCTGCCGGGGAAACTCGCCGACTGTCAGACCCGCGACCCCGACGAGGCCGAGCTGTTCATCGCCGAGGGCGACTCCGCAGGCGGCAGCGCAAAGCAGGCCCGCGATCCGGGATTCCAGGCCGTCCTCCCCATCCGGGGGAAGGTGCTCAACGTCGAGAAACACCGGCTGGATCGCATCCTCGAGAACGACCAGATCCGAAACATCATCACCGCGATCGGCGCTGGCATCGGCGACGAGTTCGACGTCGAGGAGGTCCGGTACAAGAAGATCATCATGGCGACCGACGCCGACGTCGACGGGGCACACATCCGAACCCTGTTGCTCACGTTCTTCTACCGACACATGCGGCCGCTGCTCGAGGGCGGCTACGTCTACGCGACCCAGCCGCCGCTGTACCGCATCCGGTACAGAGGCGAGACCTACGACGCGATGACCGACGAGGAACGCGACGAGATCATCGAGGAGGTCTGCGACGGCAACCCGACGCAGGTCCAGCGATTCAAGGGGCTCGGTGAGATGAACCCCGAACAGCTCTGGGAGACGACGATGAATCCCGACAACCGCATTCTCAAGCAGATCACGATCGAAGACGCGGCGGCGGCGGACAAGATGTTCTCCGTCCTGATGGGCGACGCCGTCGAGCCGCGAAAGCAGTTCATCCAGGAGAACGCGCCGGAAGCCGAGTGGATCGACATCTGAGGTGAGTACGATATGAGCTCAGAGGTACCCGACCCGACAGACGTAGAGGCCCGGACGGTCGAGACCGTCCGCATCGAAGACGAGATGGAGCAAAGCTACATCGACTACGCGATGAGCGTCATCGCCGGCCGTGCCCTCCCCCGGGTCGAAGACGGTCTCAAGCCCGTCCACCGGCGCATCCTCTATGCGATGAACGAGATGGGCGTCTCCTCCGGGAGCAGTCACCGCAAGTCCTCCTCGATCGTCGGGGAGACGATGGGTGACTACCACCCTCACGGCGACCAGGCGATATACGACACGCTCGTGCGGATGGCCCAGGAGTTCTCGATGCGCTACCCGCTCGTCGACGGTCAGGGGAACTTCGGTTCGATGGACGGCGACCCGCCCGCAGCCCAGCGGTACACCGAGGCCCGAATGGCCTCCATCGCCGAGGAACTCCTCGAGGACATCGAGAAAGATACGGTCGACTTCTCCTCGAACTACGACGACCGCCTCCAGGAACCGGACGTCCTCCCGGCGGCGTTCCCGAACCTGCTGGTGAACGGCTCCTCGGGGATCGCGGTCGGAATGTCGACGAACATTCCGCCGCACAACCTCGGTGAGGTGATCGACGCGACGATCGAACTCATCGACAACCCCGACGCGACCGTCGAGGAGTTGATGGACCACGTCAAGGGCCCCGACTTCCCGACCGGTGCGAACATCGTCGGCCGCGACGCGATCTACTCGGCGTACAAGACCGGCCGCGGGCGCATCCGCGTGCGCGCCGAGTTCGAAGTCGAGGAGTGGAAAAACGACCGCGAGCGGATCGTCGTCACGGAACTTCCCTACCAGGCGAACAAGGCCCGGCTGGTCGAGCGCATCGCCGACGACGTCAACGAGGGGAAGATCGAGGGTATCTCCGACCTGCGCGACGAGTCCGATCGCGACGGCGTCCGCGTCGTGATCGAACTCAAACGCGGCGCGAACACCGAGGTCGTCAAGAACCAGCTCCTCGAGAATCACTTAGAGCGGACGTTCGGCGTCATCAACCTCGCGCTGGTCGACGGCCAGCCGCAGGTGCTCACGCTCAAAGAGACCCTGGCGGAGTACGTCTCCCACCGCAAGGAGGTCGTCCGCCGGCGCAGCGAGTACGATCTGAACGAGGCCCAAGAGCGCGCTCACATCCTCGAGGGCCGGCTGAAGGCACTCGAGAACGTCGAGGACGTCGTCGACCTGATCCAGGAGTCGGAAGACCGTTCGGCAGCCAAAGCGGCCTTGCGCGAGTCGTTCGACTTCTCCGAGCCCCAGGCCGAACACATCGTCAGGATGCAACTCGGCAGCCTCACCTCGATGGAGGCGGCCGAGATCGAAGCCGAGTACGAGGACGTCCAGGCGGAGATCGAGCGCCTCGAGGCGATCTTAGAGAGCGAGGCGGAACTGCTCGCCGTCATCAAAGACGAACTGCGCGAGGTCAAAGCCGAGTACGGCGACGAGCGGCGGACCTCGATCGTCGAGGACGAGGGGACGGTTACCCACGAGGACCTCATCCCCGAGGAGGACGTCCTCGTCGTCATGACCGAGGACGACTACGTCAAGCGGATGCCGGTCGACCAGTTCGACGCACAGCGTCGCGGCGGCAAGGGGATCATCGGCGCGGACGTCAAAGAAGACGACCGCGTCGCCACGGTCTTCCGGGCGAACACCCACGACTACCTGCTTTGCTTTACGAACCAGGGTAACGTCTACCGGTTGAAGACCTACGAGATCCCCGAGATGGGTCGGACCGCCCGCGGGAAGTCCGCGGTCAACATCCTCGATCTCGATCCGGCCGAGAACATCACGGCCATCGTCGACACCGACGCCTTCGAGGACGACGAGTTCGTGACGATGGTCACACAGAACGGCTACGTCAAACGCACGGCCGGCGAGGAGTTCGACAACATCCTCTCGACGGGGATCATCGCCGCCAGCCTGGAGGAGGGAGACGAACTCGTCGACGTCGAGGTCACGGACGGGACACAAGACCTCGTGATCGCGACCGAGCAGGGGATGACGATCCGCTTTGCCGAAGACGAGGTACGAGCGATGGGCCGTAACGCCCGCGGCGTCAACGGCATCAAACTCGGGGGCGCAGACGCCGTCGCGGGACTGGTCGCGACCGACGGAAGCGACGAGCGGGCGCTGCTCACCGTGACCCGGAACGGCTACGGCAAGCGAACGCTGCTCTCCGAGTACCGAACCCAGTCCCGGTACGGAAAGGGCCTGATCGACATCAAGACGGACGACCGCAACGGCCCGGTCACCGCAGTCAAGGCCGTGACGGCTGACGACTCGCTGGTCATCATGTCCGAGAACGGCCAGATCATGTGTACGCGAGCGGGCGAAATCTCGACGGTCGGGCGAAATACGAAGGGTGTGACGGTGATGGACGTCGAGGAAGGTGACGCGGTCGCGAGCGTCGACGTCCTCCCGGCCGCGGCGGGAGATGGAGACGAGGACGGAGACGAAGCGGCGTAACCTCGAGAAACGCCCCGAGCCGTTTTTCCCTATCGCAGCGGCTTTTCGAGCGGGAAACCGTGCCGACGGGTAGCGCCGTTTAGTGTTCGGGCTCCTCTGCCGGCGCGAGCATGTCGTCGATCCGCAGGATGAGGATGTTGTTCGTGTCGTCTTTTCCGTCGACGGTTCCCTCGACGACGAGTTTCGACAGCGGGGTCGGGCCGACGACGACGCTGTCGTCCTCGTGGATGTCGCTCATCGACCCCTGGATGTGTACCTCTGCGCGGCAGAGTTCGGGGTGGTGGACGCTCGAGAGGTCGATCTCCTCGACGATGACGTCCTGGACGGGGTCGCCCTCGTGCTCGAGCGGGACGGACGCGGGTTCGTCCATCCGCTGGATCTCGAGTGCTTCGTACGCTGCGGCGGTCGGTTTGTACCCCCCTTTCGGCCCGGGTACGCCTTCGACGAGCTGGAGTGCCTTGAGACTCTGCATCTGGTTGCGAATCGTCCCGGGGTTGCGGTCTACCTGTTCGGCGATGTCCTCGCCTTTGATCGCGTCCTCGGATTCTTTGTGAAGGTTCGTCAGCGCGCGCAAGATTTTCTTCTGGCTCGGGGTTAGTTCGATGGATGACATAGGTAGTCCTTCGTAATAGATTTCCTTAAACCCGGCGGGTCCACCGGGCATCTGCTGGGTTTTGACCTTTATCTGGTGGGTAGTTAGAACTTATCGTTTCGAAAACTGTGTCAGTGGTCGACTGACGTATCCGTGCGGGCCGTGACGGCGAGTCGGCGGTCAGTGTTCGACGCCGGACGGAGACGCGACGCGGACGTGGCGTGCGACGTCGGCGGGTAACGAGACCGGACCGTCAGCACCGATCGCCTGGGCGGTGATCATCCCGAACGGGGCGACCTCGAGAATCTCGAGTTCGACGCCGGGTTCGACGCCGTGGTCTGCGAGATACGAGAGGACCTCCGGGTCGTGGTCGGCGACTTCCTCGACGACGACGACGTCGCCCTCCTCGAACTGGGTGACCGACTCCGCGTCGGACGCCGTCGGCGGTTCGAGGTCGGCACCCGGAATCGGCGAGCCGTGTGGGTCGACGTCGGGGTCGTCGAGGGCGGCCGCGACGCGCGCCTCGAAGTCCTCGCTGATGTGGTGTTCGAGTCGATCTGCCTCTTCGTGGACTTCGGACCAGTCGTAGTCGAGATGTTCGGTGAGGTAGGCCTCGAGCAGGCGATGGTGGCGTACGACCTCGAGTGCGACGGTCTTTCCCTCCTCGGTGAGGGTCACACCGCGGTACTTCTCTCGGTCGACGAGTCCCCGCTCCTCGAGTTTCTCGAGCATGCTGGTGACGGTCGGCGACGTGACGTCGAGCTCCGTGGCGATCTCGGACGTCCGAATCCGGTCGTCCTCCTCGCGCTGGAGCTGGTAGATGGTCTTGAGGTAGTCTTCCATCACGTCGCTCAGCATCATCGTACGCTGAGTTAGCGCCCATCGATCCCTAAAGGTTCCGTCGTCACTTCTCGAAGACACTCGAGAGCGACGACCACCGCCGCATCGAGTGGCTCCCCCCGGAGTTAGGCTGACCAAAACTCTTTTATTTTTAGGCCCGCCTAATTCACATCGATGGACGTCCCTGCCCGAGAGAATCGAAGTTCCGTCGACGAACCAGAACAGCCGGAGTCGATCGTGACGAGCCACGTCACCCGCCCCGGCAAAGTCGTGTTCACCGAGCGAGACAACACCGACGGCTGGATCGCGACCGACGTCGTCGTCGACCTCGAGCCCTAGCTTCGCCCCGGCTCTTTCTGCCGAAGTAGCATACAGTTCTCTCGCAGCCGGCGCTACACTGACTGGTGACGGTCGACGAGTCCTCGACTGGGACGCGCCGATGGGCTGCTCGAGTCACCCAGAGGTTATTGGATTGTTTCTCGGCGTGAGATGGCACAAACTGGATGACGAACGCGAATCACGTCCGATCATCGACACCTCTTTCGGAGTCTGATGAAGAAACGTCGACATGCATCGCTTCGTACGGTACGTGATCGCTCTCGTTGCCGCTGGTGCCATCACCGCTGGAGTCGCAACTACGTATCGTTCAGTAATTCTTCTCACTGGCATATTTCAGGTCTTCGCGGTCGCCATCGCGATCCTGCTTCGATACCCGTCTCTGCTGTGGGGTTCGAATAGCGAGACTCGAATGGCATCAGCGGTGTTCGCTGGAGTTACGACGTTCGGTGTCTGCTCACTGGCAGAAGGTATTGGCGCTGAATATCATCTCGGCGCTGGCATCCTTGGTTTCGGACTTGGAATCTTCGGTATGTCAGCAGGTATCTGGATGGCAGACGAGCTACAGGCGTGAAACGTAGGAACCACGGCGAGGACGATACCACGATTATTCCGTGACCGCGGTCAGAAAAGCGAACGTCCGTCGCACTATCGTCCTCGCTCGACCGTCTCGCACTGTCGGTCGTGCTGTGTTCTGGGACGACTGCAAGACGCTACAGTCGCTCCGGAGTCGACTGCCGACCGACCGTCTTAGTGCGTCGCTTCCTCGAGCACCAGCGTGTCGTCCTCGAGGTAGTGTTCGAAGTGGTGGGCGTCCTCCTCGACGTCGACGAGGATCTGGCGGAGGATCTCCGCCGTGGCGTGGTCGCCCAGGTTCTCGGCGAGTTCGATGCTGTCGCGCATCGACTCGATGATGTCGCCGTACATCTCGAGGTCGTTTTCGAACATCGTGCGGACGTCGTAGACGTCTTCACCCTCGAACTCGACGGTCGCCCGCGCTTCCTGGTTCGACGGTCCCGAGACGGGGACGCCGCCGATTGCCTGGGCGCGCTCGGCGATGGCGTCTGCACCTTCCTCGGCGTGTTCGTACGCCTCCTCGAGGAAGAGATGCAGATCGAGGAACTCCGCTCCCTCGACGACCCAGTGGTGCTTTTTCAGCTGGTGGTAGAGGACGTACGCGTTGGCGAGTTCGGTGTTCAGCGCGTCGACGATCTGCTCGGCCTTGTCCTGCTCGAGGCGGAGACTGTTCTCCTCGACGGTGTCGGCCTGTTGACGGACGGTCTTCTGAGTGCTCATCTCGACTCTAGCTACGCGGCTAACTCACTTAAAACCTGACCATGCAAGAATTTTCCTTCGCGATATAGGAATATTTCTTTTCATTCTGCCACTATCTCGTACGTTCCTGTCAGAAATAGGCCACATCCACACGTTACTCTGAAAGACACTAGCAAAGCTCGGAGTGTTTTTTCATCCTTGAGTAAATACTTTCAGTGAGGAACGCGAACGTACGACTATGGCAACGAGAGTCGCACAGCGGAGAGAGCGGATGTACGTCGACGGGGAGTGGCTCGAGGCCGACCGAACGCTACCGGTATCGGATCTCGCAGCCGGCGGAACGTTCGCAGAGGTCGCGGCGGCGGGTCCCGAGGAAGCTCGGACGGCGCTCGCCGCTGCCGACGAAATCAAACCCGAACTCCGACAGACGACGGTCGTCGAGCGCGCGAAGTGGTGTGAGGCCATCGCCGACGGCCTCGAGGAACGGGCAGAGGAACTCGCCGAGGTCATCGTCCGCGAAGCTGGAAAGCCGATCTCCTCGGCGCGCGGCGAGGTCGAAAGTGCGGCCGAGCGCTTCCGTCGCGCCGCCGAAGAGGCCAGAAACATCGTCAGCAAAGGCGAGTTCCGCGAGGGATCGACCGAGGGCCACGAGGGGTGGCAGGCCATCGTGAAACACGAACCGATCGGTGCGGTCCTGTGTATCACGCCGTACAACTACCCGCTCGCGACGACGGCACTGCAGGTCGCCCCCGCCATCGCCGCGGGCAACAGTGTCCTCCTGAAACCGGCGAGCAAGACGCCGATCTCGGCGGCGATCCTCGCCGACGTCGTCAGCGGCGTCGAGGGGATCCCCGAGGGTGCGTTCAACTTCGTCCCCGGAAACGCAGGCGACATCGGTGACGTCCTCGCCGGCGACGACCGCGTCAACGCCATCGCGATGACCGGCTCGTCGGGCGCGGGCAAACACGTCGCTCGAGAGAGCGGGATGGTCAACCTACACATGGAACTCGGGGGGAACGCGCCGGCGATCGTCTTCGACGACGCCGACCTGAACCTGGTCGCCGGTGCCTGTACCAAGGGTTCGATCAAGTACGCCGGCCAGCGCTGCTCGGCGGTCTCGCGCGTGCTCGCCCACGAATCCGTCCACGACGAGGTCGTCGACCGACTCGACGCCGAGATGGACGCGTGGCAGGCGGGCGACCTCTTCGACGAGAACACGGCCTTCGGTCCGCTCATCAGCGAATCGCAGGCCGACTGGGTCGACGAACTCGTCGAAGACGCCGTCGAGAAGGGTGCAGACCTCGTCCGTGGCGGGAAACGCCACACTCCGGAGGGCATCCCCGACGAACTCGAGTCGCAGTTCTTCGAACCAACGCTGCTCGCGAACGTTCCCCACGACGCCCGCCTCATCGACGAAGAGCAGTTCGGGCCCCTCGCCGTCGTCACCACCTTCGAGGATCGCGAGGAGGCCCTCGAGATCGCAAACGGCTCCGATCTGGCACTCGACGCCGCCGTCTTCACGAGCGACTACGACCGCGCGATGGACGTCGCCGAACGCGTCGACGCCGGTTCCGTCAACATCAACGGTGCCCCCTCACACGGCCTCGGCGACGTCCCGTTCGGTGGGAACAAGGACTCGGGCATCGGTCGCGAAGGGATCGACGCCTCGATCCACGCGATGATGCGCAAGAAGAGCATCGTGCTGTAAACGCCCGGCGCTGAACACTCGATCCGTTCTCGTCGACTCTCCTTCGTTCTCCGCTTACTCGTCGATGTACGCCTGCTCGAACGGCCGCGGCGACAGTCGAAGTTCGTCGAGATCGGGAAGATGTTTGAGGTTGTAGACGACCTTCAACTCGTCCGTGATCGGTTCGCCGACGCAGGACAGCCGAATGCCTCGGTCGACCATCTCCGGTGGGAGGACGTGGTTGACCGGCTGTGACATCTCGCCTTCCGCGACCGCGACCGCACAGTTCGCACACGCCCCGCCTCGACACGCGTACGGCCACCTGAACCCGCGGTTCTCGGCCGCCTCGAGGAGCGTCTCGCGTGGCTGGACCAGGAGCCGACCGCGATCCGTCGAGTCGAGGCCTTCGGCCGAGGACTTCTCGAAGAGGTCGTCGTCGTCGAGGTCCCAGCCGTAGTCGTCGAGAACTTCGTAGTTGAGGTACTCGACTCGAGACTGGTCTCGCGGATACCGATCCTCGCTCTCGCCGTCGGCGTCGTACCGTTCGCCGTACCGTCCCGCCTTGATCGCCTCGTAGGCCGCTCTGACCAGTTGAAACTCCGCTGCGGAGCCGCCGTGGTCAGGATGTGTCTCCTTCACTCGTCGTCTGTACGCCTGCTCGATCTCTTCGTCGTCCGCATCCGAATCGATCAGGAGGACGTCGAACGGGGATTCCACGACCACTGCTAACGAACGGGAGACGAAAAATGTTCCCCGGCGGACAGCCCCACGACCTGCGGCCGAAGAGCAGCAATCATTACCCGATACCGGTCAAATTGCGCCCATGACCCATACCCACGACGTACTGGTCGCTGGCGAGACGCTCGTCGACTTTCTCCCCGAACGGCCCGGACCGCTCGCTGCCGTCGAGGGCTTCGAACGGCGACCCGGGGGCGCACCGGCGAACGTCGCCGTCGCGCTCTCCCGACTCGAGCGACCGCCCCTGTTCTGGACGCGGGTCGGCGACGACCCGTTCGGTCGCTACCTCGAGACGATCCTCGCGGAGAACGGCGTTCCCGATCGGTTCGTCGAGCGCGATCCGGACGCGAAGACGACGCTGGCGTTCGTCACTCACGACGAGACGGGTGATCGAACGTTCTCGTTCTACCGCGACGACACCGCCGACACCCGCCTCGAGTCGGGAACGATCGACGACGACGTGCTTGCCGACCGCGAGTGGGTCCACGCCGGCGGCGTGACGCTCTCGCGTGGCTCCTCGCGGGCGGCGACGCTGGACCTGCTCGAGCGCGCCGCCGACCGGGACTGTACGGTCTCGTTCGATCCGAACGCACGGCCGGAGCTGTGGCCCGACGAGGAGACGTTCGCCCGCGTCGCTCGCGAGGCGCTTTCGTCCGTCGACGTGCTCAAGGCGACCCGCGAGGAACTCGAGACGCTCGGATTCGACGGCGAGACGGCCATGGACCTCGCTCGAGACGCGGCCGACGCCGGTCCACACACCGTCTTCGTCACGCGGGGGAGCGAGGGTGCCGTCGCCGTCGCCTCCGAGGACTCACCCTGGGCCGGTACGGCGGCACACGACGGCTTCGACGTCGACGTCGTCGACACGACCGGCGCGGGCGACGCGTTCGTCGCCGGACTCGTCGCCGCGCTCCGGGACGGCCGTGAACTCGAGGACGCCCTCGCGTTCGCGAGCGCCGTCGCGGCCACGGCGACGACGGCTGCGGGGGCGATGACTGCGCTTCCTGACCGCGAGACGGTGCAGTCGTTCCTGACGGCTGCCACGGACGAGTGAACCGTCGACGGCGGAGCGTCGACCGGTGGACCGGTCGCTTGCAGGCCGTCGAGCTATTTCGACGGCCGTCGTCGCCACGACATGGCCACCGACTCCCGAGGTGCGATTTCGTTCGTCGAGGCGGTCGTACGGGGCATCACACGGAAGAACGTCACGTTCATGGCGGCGAGCATCGCCTACCAGGCGTTCATCTCGTTGCTCCCGCTGCTCGTGCTCGTCTTCTTTCTCGTCTCGATCGTCGGCGACGACGCGCTCGCCGCTCGCGTCGCCGAGACGACGGCGGGATTTCTCCCCGAGAGCGGACGTGAGTTCCTCGAGGAGGCCATCGCTGGCTCGGTCGCTACCACCGGCGCGTCCGCGATCGGTCTGGTGACGCTTCTGTGGGGGTCGCTGAAGATCTTTCGCGGGCTCGACACGGCGTTCTCCGAGATTTACGACACGACGGCGACATCCTCGATCCTCGACCAGCTGCGAGACGGACTCGTGGTCTTCGTCGCGCTCGGGCTGGCGCTGCTCGCGGCTGCGGTCGCGAGCGCCGTCTTCGCGGTCTTCCCGGACAACGCGCTCGTCGGCGTGCTCAACCCGCTCTTGCTCGTCGTCGGCCTCTCGGTCGCGTTCTTCCCGATGTACTACGTTTTCCCCGACGTCGACGTCGGCGTCCGCGAGGTCCTCCCGGGCGTCGTCGTCGCGGCGGTCGGCTGGGCCGCGCTTCAGGCGCTCTTCCAGGTCTACGTCGCAGTCGCCTCGAGCTCCGACTCGGCCGGCGCGATCGGCGCGATCCTGCTGGTGTTGACGTGGCTGTACTTCGGCGGCCTCGTGTTGCTGGTCGGTGCCGTCGTCAACGCGACTGTAGGCGGTCGGCTCTCGCTCCCGGACGTCGACACCGACGAGCCTGGTGACTCGGACACGTTCGCCACGACTCGCCTCGAACGGCGCACCGAAACCCTCGAACGACGTCACGAAAAGCTCGAGCGCGCCTACGGACTCGCACGACAGGAACTGGAAGCCGAACGCCAGCGAGCCGACGCACTCGAGAGCCGCATCGCCGACCTCGAGGGCGAACGGACGCGCCTCGACCGCGAGAACGAGCGTCTCCGACGGCGACTCGAGCGACGACGGAAGCCGTGGTGGCGAGCGGTGCTGTCGTACGTCGGCGAACGGACGACGACGCTCTCGATCGGGACGGTTCGCGATCGACGTGAGCGGGAGTGACGAGGAGTCGAGTCACATTTGGTTATCGACCACACACCGTCGCCCGTGTCAGAACCTTCGCGAGCAGCCCGACGGCGGATTCGACGCGACCACGACACGGTACTCGAGGGGATCGACGCCTGTGCGGACCGCGTCACCGCGTCCTGGGACGGCGACGCGGCGACCGACCGCGCCGACGTCGTCGATCCGCTACGGACCGAACTCGAATCGATGGGAGTGCTGGCTCGCCTGCCGAACGTCCTCGTCGACGCCGTCGATGCGACGGGACACGCCCTCCCGGCGTCGCCGGTCGCCGCACCGCCGTACGTCGCGGTGACGAGTCGCGGCCCGGTCCTCCGGGCGACGATCGACCCAGGCAGGCTGGTGGTCCGCGTCGACGCGTTCGAGGTCGTCCGCGAGTCGACGCCGCGATACCGACGGCTCGAGGACGTCCGGCTTGCGGTCTCGCTCGAGTGACCGCGACCGGTACCTTTTCGCACCGTGCGAACGATCGACAGCCCGATGCATCCGCGCGCAGAGGAGTTTTCGAAGCGGGCGCGAGAACGGTACGGGTTCGACCCCGAGGTCGAGGAGTTTCCCGAGGGCACGAAGACGGCGGCCGAGGCGGCCGAGGCGGTCGGCTGCGACGTCGCACAGATCGCGAGTTCGCTCGCGTTCGACGTCGACGGCGACCTCGTCGTGTCGGTCACGAGCGGGGCGAATCGCGTGAGCGAAGCCGCACTCGGGGCGCAGTTCGACGTGTCGGCCGACGACGTCTCTATGGCCGATGCAGACCGGATCAAGGAGACGCTCGGCTGGTCTATCGGCGGCGTCCCGCCATTTTGTCACGAGACGGCTGTCCCCGTCCTGATCGACGAGACGTTACTCGAGTTCGACACCGTCTGGGCGGCCGCAGGGACGCCCGAGGCCGTGTTCCCGATCGACCCGGCCGAACTGCGGGCGTACGCGGACGCGGAACCGGTCGACGTCACCGGTTGAGATCGCGACCCCGGTCGACGCGTCGATTTCTCTGGCGTCGTACCCGACGAGAGCTATCGCTACGTCCGTGTCGATCGGCGATGACCACCGACTGGTACGGTCGTCGCCACTCGACGTTAACAACGAGCGGGTGTGGAGTGGCACTAGTTAATAACTATGGGTTAGAGAATAATAACACTTTTACCCGACGACTCGTATTCCCGAGTATGGATCTGTCACGACGTTCGGTGCTGACGGGAACTGCTGGAGTGGCGATGGGATCGCTCGCCGGCTGCCTCGGTGACATCGCCGGTTCGAGCGGCGGCGACGACGACGGCTACGCCATCCTGTTCGCGCTGGCGGAGTTCACGAACGCGGTCGGCGGCGACGAGTTCCAGGTCGAGAACCCGGTGCCGGTCGGCGCGATGGGACACGGCTGGGAGCCCAGTGCCGACCTCCAGCCGAAGGTCGCTGATTCGGACCTGTTCGTCTACCTCGACTCGCCCGAGTTCGCCTGGGCCCAGGACTTCGTCGCGAACGTCGAGGACGGCGACCACGACGTCCGGACCGTCGACGCACTCGAGGGCATCGACCTCCTTCAGTGGGACCACGAGTACGACGACGGCCACGATCACGGGACAGAGGACGACCACGATCACGACGACGATGGCGCACTCGACGACCACGCGCTGTCTCACGCCTGTGGCCACATGGAAGGCGACGAGCGAGAGCCGCTTTCGGCGACCGCTGCCGAGGGCGACGCGCCGGCATTTTCACAGACCCACCAGCCGTACGCAGTCACGCTCGAGTCGGAGACAGGTTACGTCACGTTCGAGGGTGAGCCCGGGACCTACGCCTTCTTTACCAACCTCCAGGACGCGCTCGCCCCAGTCGACGGCCACGCGGTCCACGACGAACACGGCGTCGAGAGCTGTGACGGCATCGCAGCCTACCACGTCGTCGAGACCGAGACCGGTTCGGTGACGCTCGAGGTTTCCGGCGGCGCAGGGACGAGTGTAACGCTCCTCGCGGAGGGGGTTTCCGGTCACGACGACCACGGAAGCGAGGATGAACACGACCATGGGGGAGAGGACGAGCACGACCAAGAGAGCGAAGAAGAGCACAATCACGAGAGCGAGGACGACGGGCACGACCACGAAGGCGAAGAAGAACACAACCACGAGAGCGAGGACGACGGACACGACCACGACCACGGAGAGCACGACCCGCACGCGTGGATCGATCCCGTCCACGCCCAGACGATGGTCGACACCATCACCGAGGCGCTGGTCGACGTCGACCCCGACAACGAGTCGTACTACCGCGACAACGCCGAGGAGTACAAGGCCGAACTGCAGGAGCTCCACGAGGAGTTCGAGGAGGTCGTCGCGAACGCCGACCACGACGTCGCCGTCCTCGCCGGTCACGACTCCTACCAGTACATCGGTGCTCGATACGGCATCGAGTTCAAGACGCCGGTCGGCGTCTCCCCGGACGAAGAGCCCAGCACCGACGAAATCGTCGACCTGATCGACGTGATCGACGCCGAAGAGATCGACTACGTGTTGAAAGGCACGTTCGAGGACGACAACCTCGCCAGGACGCTCGTCGCCGACAGCCACGCCGAGGAGATCGCAGAACTGACGACCCTCACGTCGACCACCCAGGAGTGGAACGACGAGGGCTGGGGATACGTCGACCAGATGCAGGAAGTCAACCTCCCCGCGTTGCGGAAGGCGCTCGGTGCCGAGGAGTGAAAGCAGCGCGTGCTCGCCACGTCGGTCGACGGGTCGCGTGGCCGAACGGCCAGCGCCCGGAACCGCTCGAGCACGCCGTTATTAATAACTCAACCACCGATAATAATTCTTTTATCCGTCCGGAGAAACCACGTTTACATGGACCGTTCCCGTCGCCACGGACCGCCGGTGAGACCTTCCTGGTCTCGTCCGACACACGGCCGACGAGCGCACCTCGTCGGGACGGGAACTCGTTTCGGACCGTCTTCTCGAGCGACCCGATCACGCCGAATTGGAGCCGAAATCGTTTCGAAGCCACGCGGACGCTCGAGTTCGAGATCGCGAACAGAGTCACACGTATGACGATAGATCTACACGCTGACGCACATTACCGGATGAACGACCAGACGACCGGTGGTGGCCACGACGACTCCGATCATGACCACGACCACGACCACGACCACGACCACGTAGCCGACTCGACGCCCGGCCACGACCACGCAACCGAGGCGTCGGCGACCCTCGAGCACGAGTCCGAGCCAGCCGTCAGGATGGAAAACGTCACGTTCGGATACGGAGACCAGCCTGCCGTCGAGAACGTCAGCCTGACGGTCGAACCCGGCGAGTTCCTCGGACTCGTCGGTCCCAACGGATCCGGCAAGACGACGCTGTTGTTGCTGATGCTCGGCGTCCTCTCGCCCGACGAGGGCCGGGTCGAACTGTTCGGCGACCCCGTCGACGAGTTCGCCGACGGCGAACGGATCGGCTACGTCTCCCAGAAGTCGACCGACGCGGGTTCGACGATGCCCGTCACCGTTCGCGAGGTCGTGACGATGGGCCGGTTCGCCCACGCCGGTCACCGCCGTCTTTCGGACCGCGACCACGAGGCCGTCGACGAGGCACTCGAGACGGTCGGTGTCCGCAACCTCGAGAGCCGCCGTATCAACGGGCTGTCTGGCGGACAGACACAGCGAGCGTACATCGCACGTGCGCTGGCCTCCGAGGCCGACCTGCTGGCGATGGACGAACCGACCGTCGGCGTCGACGCCCGGTCGCGAGAGCAGTTCTACGGCCTTCTCGGCGACCTTAACGATCGGGGAATCACGATCATTCTGATCGAGCACGACCTCGGTGTCGTCACCGATCGCGCCGATCGGATCGCCTGTATCAACCGCACGCTGTACCACCACGGGTCGGCGAGTTCGTTCGCCGAGAGCGATGCGCTCGAGGCGGCCTATGGACCGAACAGCGAAATCGTCCACCACGACCACTGACCATGGAGTACGACACTCGTCTCCGTCTCGAGCGACTCGGCGTGTTCGCAGTGGGCGTGCTCGCGGTCGTGATGCTCGCGTTTCTGGCCGCTCGCGGGCTGGCCGAGTACAGTTCGGCGGCTGGCCTGGTCGCTACCCGACTGGTCGACGGCGGGTGTACCCTCGGGAGCGTCGCCGGGACCAGACTGCTCTGTTTCAACTTCGTCTGGTACTCGGTCGCGACGGGCGTGCTCGTCGGCATCGTCGGGCCGTTGATCGGGTCGTACGTCGTCCACCGCGAGATGGCGCTGATCGGCGAGACGCTCGCACACACCGCGTTCGCCGGCGTCGCCTTCGGGATCTTCTTCGGATCGGCGACGAACTGGGGCGTCTCGGTACTGCTCGCTGCCCTCGTCACGGGCGTCATCGGTGCGTTCGGCGTCCAGTACCTGTCCAGTCGGACCGCGGCACACGGCGACGTGCCGATCGCGATCGTCCTCACGGGGAGTTTCGCGATCGGGACGATCGTCATCAGCCTCGGACGCGGGTTCGGCGGCGTGAGCATCGACGCGTACCTGTTCGGCCAGATGGCGGCCGTCACCCAGAGCGGCGCTCAGTTGATGGGCGTCGTCAGCGTCGTCGTGGTCGTGCTGGTGGCGTTCAACTACAAACAGTTCCTCTTCATCACGTTCGACGAGCAGGCCGCCCGCGTCGCCAGGCTGAACGTATCGGCGTACAATACGCTGTTGATCCTGCTCACGGCCGTCGTCGTCGTCGGCGCGATGCAGATTCTGGGGATTATCCTCGTGACCGCGATGCTCGTCGTTCCGGTCGCCGCCGCCTCCGCGGTCGCCGACAGCTTCCGCGAGGCCCAGTACCTCTCGATCATCCTCGGCGAGGTCTCCGTTCTGGTCGGTATTACGGCCGCGTTCCTCTACGGACTCGCGCCCGGCGGCTCGATCGTCGTGGTCGCGATCGTGCTCTACCTCGTCGCGGTCGCGATCGCAGATCGGGACAGCGCCGTCGCCGCGGGTGCGTGACTTCGGTGTGGTTCGTCGCCGTCGATACTCTCGTTTAGCGACCTCTCAGCGGCCGGTGGCGTGGTTTTAACTCGTCTGCAAGTGAGGTCTCACACGATGGGAAGGTTATCGGAACTGTTTGCACCCGAGACGGTCGCCGTGGTCGGCGCGACCGACCGCGAGGGATCCGTCGGCCGGGCGATCCTCGAGAACCTCCGTTCGGACTTCGAGGGCGAGGTCGTCCCCGTCAATCCCGACCGCGACGAACTGCTCGGGATGACGTGTTACCCCGACGTCGCGAGCGCGCCGGCGATCGATCTCGCGGTGGTCGTCGTTCCGCCGCCCGTCGTCGTCGACGTCCTGGAGGAGATCGGCCAGGAAGGGATCGGACAGGTCGTCGTCATCACCGCTGGCTTCAGCGAGACCGGCGGCGAGGGCGCGACGCGAGAACGGCGGCTGCGCGAACTCGCCGCTGAGTACGATCTCGACGTCGTCGGCCCCAACAGCCTCGGCGTGATGAGCACTCCCGTCGGCATGAACGCCACGTTCGCACCCGAGAACGCACTCGAGGGGTCGATCTCCTTTATGAGCCAGTCGGGTGCGTTCGTCACGGCCGTCCTGGACTGGGCGAACGATCAGGAGATCGGCTTTCGCGACGTCGTCTCGCTGGGTAACAAGGCCGTCCTGGACGAGACGGACTTCGTCCGCGAGTGGGGCGACGACGACGGAACCGACGTCGTCATCGGCTACCTCGAGGGGATCGACGACGGTCGTGCGTTCGTCGACGCGACCCGCGAGGTCGTCGACGACACGCCGATCGTCCTCGTGAAGGCGGGGCGGACCGACGCCGGCGCGCAGGCGGCGTCCTCGCACACGGGGGCGATCGCCGGCAGCGAGCGCGCCTACGAGGCCGGACTCGAGCAGGCCGGCGTCCTCCGGGCCCAGTCGGTCCAGGAACTGTTCGACTACGCCCGCGCGCTGTCGGGACTTGACGTCCCCGAGACGGACGGCGTCGCCGTCGTCACGAACGCGGGCGGCCCCGGCGTGCTGACGACCGACGCCGTCGGCGACTCCGGGCTGTCGATGGCCTCGTTCACTGACGAGACCGTCGACGAACTCGCCGACGCGATGCCGGAGGAGGCGAACGTCTACAACCCGGTCGACGTCATCGGCGACGCCGACGTCGAGCGATTCGAACGGGCACTCGACGTCGTCCTCTCGGACCCGAACGTCGGATCCGCGGTCGTCGTCAGCGCACCGACGGCCGTCCTCGAGTACGAGGACCTCGCGGAGATCGTCGTCGAGGAAAGCGAGATCCACGGCAAGCCGATCGTCCCCTGCCTGATGGGCGGCGAGCGGACGGACGCGCCGGCGGCGATCTTGCGGGAAGGCGGGATCCCGAACTACTTCGACCCCGCGCGGGCCGTCTCGGGTCTCGACGCGCTTTCGGCGTACCGCGACGTCAGACACCGTGAAGTCGACGAGCCGACGACGTTCGACGTCGACCGCGACCGCGCACGGGAGATCCTCGCACAGGCGAAAGAGCGCGATGACAACCGGCTTGGCGTCGAGGCGATGGACCTCCTCGAGACCTACGGCATCCCGATCCCGGATGGCGAGGTCGTCGACGATCCGGCCGACGCGGTCGCCGTCGCCGAGTCGCTCGAGGGCGACGCTGTCATGAAGATCGTCAGCCCGGACATCGCACACAAGATGGACATCGGCGGCGTCAAGATCGGCGTTCCCGACGACGAGGTGTACGACGCCTACGAGGACCTCGTCTCGCGGGCGCGAAACTACCAGCCGGACGCGCAGTTGCTCGGCGTCCAGGTGCAAGAACAGGTCGACCTCGAGGGGACGACCGAGACCATCGTCGGGATGAACCGCGACCCGCAGTTCGGTCCCCTCCTGCTGTTCGGCCTCGGTGGCATCTTCGTCGAGATCCTCGAGGACACCTCGGTGCGCGTGGCACCGATCGGGGAGCACGAGGCGAGCGCGATGGTCGACGAAATCCAGGCGGCACCGCTGTTGCGCGGCGCGCGCGGTCGCGAGCCGGCCGACGTCGACGCGCTCGTCGAGGCCATCCAGCGACTCTCCCAGCTCGTCACGGATTTCCCGGCGATCGTCGAACTCGACGTGAACCCGCTCGTCGCGGGCGCAGACGGCGTACAGGCACTCGATCTCGTCATCACACTCGACACGGAGAAGCTATGAACACACTCGTTACGTCACTGGAAGAGAGCACCGGCAAGACGGCGGTGGCGCTCGCACTCGCACGACTGGCCCGCGAGGACGGCGACAGCGTCGGCTACATGAAACCGAAGGGAACGCGACTCGAGAGTACCGTCGGCAAGACCCTGGACGAGGATCCGCTGCTCGCCCGCGAACTGCTCGAACTCGACGCGGACGTCGCGGACCTGGAGCCCGTCGTCTACTCGCCGACGTTCATCGAGCAGGCGATCCGCGGCCGCGAGAATCCCGACGCCCTCAGCGAGCGCGTCCGCGAGGCGTTCGAGACGCTCGCCGACGGGACCGACCGGATGTTCCTCGAAGGCGGGGGACGGCTCGACCTCGGCGGTATCGTCGACCTCACGGACCCTGACGTCGCCGAACTGCTCGACGCTCGTGCGCTGTTGATCGCGCCGTACGAGACCCCGGCGGACGTCGACGACGTCCTCGCCGCGGCCCGGCCGTTCGGCGACCGTCTCGACGGTGTCCTGTTCAACAACGTCGCTGACGCCGCGTTCGACCAGCTCGAGACCGACGTCGTGCCCTTCCTCGAGGGCAAGGGTGTCACGGTCCACGGCGTCCTGCCGCGAGAGCGGACGCTGGCCGGCGTCACCGCCGCCGAACTGGCGGACGAACTCGGTGCGACGGCGCTCGTCGAGGAGGGACTCGACGCGTACGTCGAACGGTTCAGCGTCGGCGCGATGGGCGGCGATAGCGCCCTGCGTCACTTCCGGCGGACCAAAAACGCCGCGGTCATCACCGGCGGCGATCGCGCCGACGTTCACACGGCTGCACTCGAGGCCCCGGGCATTCACTGTCTCATCCTCACCGGCGGCCACCGACCCTCGAGTGCCGTCCTTGGCAAGGCCGCGGAGAAGGAGGTACCGATCCTGATGGTTCAGACGGATACGCTCACGACGATCGAACGCGCGGAAGACGTCGTTCGGAGCGGCCGGACGCGAGACGAACGGACGGTCGACCAGATGGAGTCACTGTTGTCCGATCACGCGAACGTCGAGGCCATCCTCCGCGGTTGAGTGTTCAACTCGCCGACCCATCCGCACGAAGCGTCTGCGTTCGATTTCGTCGAGTACGACGCTCGAACGGTGCTCGATGGACGAATCGGCCGTCCGGCTGGTGCCCAACGACGCGTCTGGTGAGTACAGTAGTTGCGAGCGGGTCGTAGGGCAGGCGACCCGCCGACAATGTGCCGGTTGTCAGAGGCACCCCGGCGTTCGAATACACGCTATCCACCGATATACCCTCATCTTTCGCACTCTCGGTCAAGGAGTGAATTATAGTATATAACACTTTCCACCATTTAATTAGATGGAGCGATGAAACTGCAGGATGAAACGGGTACTGACCGTCGCCTGGTGGGCTGACTGTCGCCGTAGACTGCCCGCTGGACCGGATCTCGGCGAGAACGCACGACGTTCACGATTCGCTGAACGTCGTCTGACCAAGAATTAATAGTTTGCCAGTCGTGGAGCCAGATATGGACGACACACCACAGGAAATCACGTCGCTCGTCGGACGGGAGGTTTACTCGAACAACGGCGTCTTCGTCGGCGAAGTCGAAGATCTGCGCCTGGACGTCGACGGTGAAGCCGTCACCGGACTCGCACTCGGCGGCCTGAACTCGGAACTGTTCGCCGACAACGCCGACCACGTCGGCGTCATCGTCCCCTACAGGTGGGTGCGCGCCGTCGGCGACATCGTCCTGGTCAACGACGTGGTCGAACGCGTTCGCGAACCGGACGAAGAAACGGAAGAAATCGTCGCCTGATACGGACCGCTGTCCGTCCGTCCCGAAGCGACCGCGTCCCGTCGGGTGGTCGCTGCGGAAAATCGGGACAGCAGACCGTATGAATCGGGGGTACGACCACGACCGTCGCGCTGTTTTCTCGGTTAGCTCCCGTTCGACCCTTCGCCGCCCTCGACGCCCATCGCGTCGAACAGCGTCCGCTTTACCGCCTCCTCGGTGAGCTCGAGGAGCGTCTCGCGGGTGTCGTCGGAGATCTCGATGCCGGTGAAAATGCCCAGCGGAATCTCGGCGCTCGCCTGTGTCGAGTGACCCGCCGTCTCGCCGATGTCGCCGTAGGCGTCTTCCAAGACGTTGCCGATGTTCATTCGGATGTCTTTCGACCGCGCCGCGAGGAAGATCGTCTCGTCTGCGATGCCGAAGACCGCCGTCGTGGTCACTCCCTCGAGGTCGAGCAGGTGGTTGGCCGCCTGCGTCAACGCCTCGCGCCCGCGGACGAAACCGGCGTTCGAGACCAGGTGACTGCCCTGTACGTCGCGGTTGGCGATCGCCTCGGCGAGGACGTCGAGCGTCTCGGGCGACATCGACGGGGACTCGACCTGTTCTAACGTGTCGTGGTTCGCGAACGGGTAGAGGTAGGCGGCAGCGGTGAGGTCGGCGGGGGTCGTATCGCGCTTGAAGTCGAGCGTCTCCGCACGGATGCCATAGAGCAGGGCCGTCGCCACTTCTTCGGAGACGTTGACGTCGAACTCCTGGATGTACTTCGTCATGATCGTCGACGTCGAGGACATGTTCGGCCGGATGTCGACGAACGCCGGGTCGTACCCTTCCGCAGGCTCGTTGTGGTCGACGATGATGTCGACCTCGAGGTCCATCTCGCCGGAGGTGGCGTGGTCGACGAGCGCGACTACGTCGTAGACCGACCGGTCGTCGACCTCCTCCCACTGGAGGAGTTCGATCCCGAGCAGGTTGACGAACGCTCGGTTCTCCTGGTGGCCGATGTCGCCGAGGTAGACGATGTCCGACTCGACGTCGAGGTGATCCGCGATCGCCTGCAAGGCCGCCGCGCTGGCGATCGAGTCCGGATCGGGATTGTCCTGCGTGACGATCGCCAGCCGCCCCGACGTCTCCTCGAGTAACTCCGCGAGCTTGCTGGCGTTGTACTCGAGTTCCCCCGACTCGAGTGCCCGCAGTGCGGAGTCGGCGATCACGGCAGAGGGGTTGATGACGATGTCCGCGCCGAGTTCCTCGAGTTCGTCGCCGGAGACGGGATCGCTCGCTCGAGCGACGACGAACTGATCGCCGTTTTCGTTTCGGATGTGTTCGACGGCCTGTTTGTTGGCCTCGACGTCGGACGCGAGGATGAGGACGACGCTCCGGTCGGCGACCAGTTCGGCGGCCTCCTTCTGGCGGATGTCGGCGGTGCGCGCGTCAAGATCCTGATCTCGGAGCGATTCGACGCGGCTCTCGTCGCGGTCGACGATGAGGACGTCTTTCCCCTCCTCGGCGAGTTCTTCCGCGACGGCGTAGCCGACGCTGCCACACCCGAGAATGGCGTAGTCGGAGATCGACGAGATCGTAGCCCCCGTACTCATGTGAGCGATCGGTTGAACCCAGCGCACTTAACGCTCCCGAAGACTGTTACGTTTTTGTGCGGTCGTGAAGAAGACCACGGGACGTGATGGGTTTGTGGTGGCCTCGCAGGCCGCGTTCTAAACAAAACCTATATCAACGCCCGCCGGAAAAGTGCAGGTGTAGGGCCGGTAGCTCAGTTAGGCAGAGCGTCTGACTCTTAATCAGACGGTCGCGTGTTCAAATCGCGCCCGGCCCGTGCAACGAACTGGTGAGCGTAGCGAACCAGTGAGTGAACCGGCAGGCACGATTTGAACGCAGAGAGCAGCTTTGCTGCGACCGTGTGTTCAAATCGCGCCCGGCCCGCTTTTGCGACTAACAACTTCGTGAGTGGCAAAACGGTCACAAGCGATTTGAAGTAGACGAGTCACAGCCCGGGAAGCGAACGTAGTGAGCGACCCGGAATGTCTCGGCGTAGTTCAAATCGCGCCCGGCCCGTATTCTCGACGCGCGAGTCGGAACGCGTGGCGAGGACGGATCTCGAGTGGCACGTCCCTGGAGTGCCACGCGACTCGAGGAGCGACGACGGACGGACGATCAGAGTTAAGGTTCGTGACGATTACCCTCGTCTCATGCACGTCGACAACGACGATGGGGTGTTGCGGATCACGTTCGATCGACCGGACGTGATGAACGCGTTCTCGACCGAGACGGCAGCGGAGTTCGCCGACACTGTCGCGAGCGCCGACCCCGACGACCACCACGCCGTCGTCCTCACGGGCGAGGGCGATGCTTTCAGTGCCGGCGGCGACATCCAGGCGATGGCCGAACGCAGGGAAGGCCCGCAGGAGGCGTACGAGCGCATCGGCGAGACGTTCGGCCGCGTCGTCGAGGAGATGTTCGAGTGTCCCGTACCGATCGTCGCGAAGGTAAACGGCGACGCGGTCGGCGCGGGGCTGGCGATCGTGGCGCTCTCGGACTTCGCCTACGCCGACGAGGAGGCGACGTTCTCCTGTGCGTTCGTCCGGGTCGGCCTCGTGCCGGACACGGGCGGGACGTTCCTCCTCCCGCAACTCGTCGGGTTGCGAACCGCCAAGCGGCTCGCGTTCACCGGCGAGTTCGTCTCGGCCGAGACGGCGGCGGAACTCGACCTGATAAACGAGGCTGTCGCGACCGCGGACCTCGACGAGCGCGTCGCGGAGACGGTCGATCGGCTGCGCCGGCGACCGACGGAGACGATCGGGCTGATGAAACAGGCGATGCACGAGAACCTCGGCCGTCACTGGTCCGAGGCGCTCGATTACGAGAACCTGATGCAGGTGCAGGCGTACATGTCCGATTCTCACGAGGAGGGCGTCGAGGCGTTCCTCGAGGGTCGAAAGCCCGACTTCGACTGATAATGATGGCTGTGACTGGTTGCCGACGCAACCGCAGGACGGTTCGCGGTTGCGGCGGTACAGACTCACAGCTATCGTTATGATCGCTCGCACGCTCGACGATCGACGCGACCGGCCGGAAAACGGTGTAGCGGCGTCGGTTCGGCCGTCGGCTCTCGAGCGCGCTGTCGGCCCCGCATCTGCAGGCCACACTGGTTTTGCCGAGTCCCGCTTTGGCCCAGATGCAATGTCCGCAATGTTCACCGACGACGACGTCGGCAAGCCAGTCGTGAACGAGAGCGGTGACCAGATCGGCATCGTCTCGGCGATCGAACACGGGACGCCGCGGATCGAGCCGGATCCGGGGACGATCGACACGGTCAAGGCGAAACTCGGCTGGGAAGAGATGGACGAGGAGACGTACCCGCTGCAAGAACAGGCCGTCGACCGCGTCACAGACGACGAAATCCGACTCAAGGGCGACCTCTCCAACGTCGGCGGGACGGATACCGGGCTGTAAGCCGGAACGAGTTCTATTTTTGCGGCGAGTCACGACGACGCATCGGCTCGACCGGCCTGTGCAGGCACCTGTTGCTTGGCACCGGTCGCATAGTCTCTAGTGCCATGTCAGCACGACTTTCGGACGACGACGTCGGCAAGCCAGTCGTGAACGCGAACGGCGAGCGGATCGGGACGGTCGCGACCGTCGAAGGCGACGCAGTTCGCGTCGATCCGGACACCGGACTGACCGAGACGATCAAAGCGGCGCTTGGCTGGTCGAAGCCGTCGACCCGATCGTACGTCCTCGACGAGGACGCCGTGGAACGAGTTACGAACGACGAAGTCCGGCTGAAAGGGAGCGAACCACCCGAAGCGAATCGATCGACGAGAGATGGTAAAAGCGGTCCTGCGACGGACGAGAAGGCCACCCCGGACAGCAGATCCGGCGTCTTCGACCCGAATCGCCGCGAGCCCGGTGTAGGCGACCTCGAGTCCGAACACGGGGTCGACCCCGAGGACGCGATCAGTCGCGAGGAACGTCGCGAGACGGGGACGACCCGAGAACTGGAGGTCGATCCGACCGAGGTGACGAACCGGGAACCGGAGGCAGAGCTCCGGCCAGAGGAGGACGTGGGCGACCGCACCGACGCCGAGGTCGAACCGACCGACCCGTCGGAGCGAACCGACGCTCGAGTCGACCCCGAGGCGGACCGCGGCCGGACGGACACCGACGTCGGCCTCGAGCGCGGTGACGACCTCCGCTACTCGGTGCCGTCCGAAGCGGAGTCGGAAGAACCCGACGAGATGGAGCTGCGCGAGACAGAACCTGCAGACGACCGCGCCAGGGACGCCGGCGCGGAGGACGACGAGGACGACCTGTCCTCGTAAGCGAGCCCCCGGCTGGAGAGACCGACATTCGAGTCCGATCCAGCGAGTTCATCGACTCGAGCGCTCGCGAGAGTGCGACCCGTCTGCGTCAGGTACATGACGCTCGCTCACAGAGTGGCGAGTGAATGTCGAGGGCAATCGGCGAGTTCGGCGTCCAGGAGTTCGTCCCCGAGTGGGCGGCGCTGATCGTCGCGCTCGTCACCCAGCTGGGTGACATCTGGTTCGTCTCGGTACTGCTCGGGTGGCTCTACCTGCGCACCCGACGCGAGGAGGTTGCCGTCCTCGTCGCCCAGACCGTGGGCGCGATCGGCCTGCTGTACGTCCTCAAGTATCTGTTCGCGTATCCGCGACCGGACCAGGCGCTGGTCGCGCTCGAGCAACTGCCCGCGGTGCTCCGGCCGCTGTACGCGTCGACGGCACACGCCGGCGGCTACGGCTTCCCGAGCGGTCACGCGCTCGTCACGACGGTCGTCTACGTCGGCCTGGCGCGAACGCTGTCGGTCGGGACCGCCCGTCGGCGCTACCTCGCGGCGGGGACGGTCGTCGCGGCCGTCTCGCTCTCGCGGGTCCTGCTCGGCGTCCACTACCTCGTGGACGTCCTCGCGGGCGTCGCGGTCGGCCTCGTCTACCTCGCTGCGACGTCAGCGCTCTTCGAGGAATACGGCGATCGCCACACACTGCCGTTCGTCGTCGCGTTCGCGCTCTCGGTCGTCGCCGTCTTCGTGACGGGCTTTCACCTCGACGCGCTCGCGCTACTGGCCGTCGCGTTCGCGGCGCTCGTGCTCTCGCGTCGCCCCTCGGTCGGTCGATCCGTCGTCGGCGTCTTCGACTAGCCTAGAGGTCGAAGAACGACTCCGCGTTCTCCCAGAGGATCTTTCGCTGGACCTCGGGTGAGAGGTCGAGTTCGGCGAACTGCTCGAGCCACGGCTCGGGTTCGAGCATGGGGTAGTCGGTGCCGAACATGACCTTGTCTTTGAGCAGCGACTTCGCGTAGTGGAGCACCTGGTCGTCGATGTACCGGGGCATCCACCCCGAGAGGTCCATGTAGACGTTGCCCTTTTGCTGGCAGATGGCGAGCTGTTCTTTCTCCCAGGGGAACGCGGGGTGGGCGATGAGGATCTGCAGGTCGGGGAAGTTCGCCGCCACGTCGTCGATCAACATCGGGTTGCCGTACTTGATCTGCAGGCCGCGCCCGCCGGGCGCACAGGCCCCGAGAGTCGAGTTCCCGCCGTGGAAGACGACGGGCACGCCGAGGTCCTCGATCGTCGCCCACAGTTCTTCGTGCTCGGGATCGGACGGATCGAAGCCCTGGGCGATCTGCTGGAACTTGAACCCCGAGAGATCGAGGTCGTCGACACAGCGGATCGCCTCCTCGACGCAGTCGTCTTTGAGGGGATCGACGGAGCCGAAACCGACGAAGAAGTCGTCGTACTCGTCGCGGACCTCCGCGACGTAGTCGTTCGGGACCGGTGGGTTCCCGGTGTTCGTCTCGGCGTCCCACCCCAGCAAGACGGTGCGGCCGACGCCGACCTCGCGGTACTCCTCGATCATGTTCTCGTAGGTGTCGGTCTCGAGGTCGGCACCGAAGCGGTCGGCGGCGTCTCGCATCATCTCGCCGCCGGCGTCGTGGAGGAACTCGCTCGTCGGCTGGTGGGCGTGGGTGTCGATCGCCCGCGGTCCGTCGGCCTCCTCGAGTACTGTCGGGAGCGACATGTGACAGGATGGGTCCGGTGTGCTAAAAGGTGCGACGCTTTCGACGTCGGCGACCTGCTACTCGAGTTCGAGGACGAGTTCCTCGTCGTCGCGCTCGAACGTCGTACCGAACGGCTCGGAGAGGTCGCGCATCCGCTCGCGTGACCACGACGCCGCCGGCTCTTTGGCCCGGTAGACGGCGCAGCTGTCGATCTGGGTTGGGAACAGTCGCAGCGACTCGATCGTTCCAGAGGGAGCGAGTCGGACCTCGAAGAGAAAACTCCGGTCGTTGTGTAGCTGTCGATCGACTGCGTAGTCGTCGACGAAGTCGCCACAGTCGTAGAGGACTGGAACGCCGTCGACGACCTCGATTCCCTGGAAGACGTGCGCGCTGTGGCCGTGGATCAGGTCGACGCCCTCGTCGACGAGAAAGCGTGCGAACTGGCGAAACTCCGGTGGCGGTTCCTCGACCATGTTCGGCCCCCAGTGTAGCGAGGCCACGAGCAGGTCCGGCTCTGCTGCCCGTGCATCCGACAGCGCCCGCGCTGCTCGCTCTCGAGTCTCCTCCTGGTCGTCCCGGATCGGCACGTACGCGGTCCCCGGCTCGTCGGAACCCGCCGCGTACTCCGGTGTGTTGTCGGTCAGAGAGACGAACGCGACCGTCAGCCCGCCGACTTCGATCGTCGCCGGTTCGAACGCTGCCGCCTCGGTTCGGCCCGCTCCCGCGTGGGCGATCCCCGCCTCCTCGAGTTCGTCGAGGGTGTCCTCGAGGGCAGGTTCCTCGAAGTCGAGGACGTGGTTGTTCGCGAGTGCTGCAAACGAGACGTCCACGTCCGTCAGCGCGGGGACGGCCCAGTCGGGATCGGCGCGGAAGTGAAAGGGACGGTGCGTCCTCGTCCAGGGCTGTCCGCGAGTCGAGAGCGTACACTCGAGGTTGATCGCCAGGCAATCGAGCGACTGGAGGCGTTCGCGGACGTCCCCCCAGACGGCACCGACGTTCCGATCTCGCTGACGGTCGTCGACCAGCCGGCCGAGCATCACGTCGCCCGTCAGCCCGAATCGAAGCGCGTTGGCCATGGTCGGCCGTCGTACGATACGCAGGTGGATAAAAGATCGACCACGGGTGGTCGCGACGCGCCCGGGAGATCGGCCGACTCGAGGCCCCAACAGAGCTTTATAAGTCAATCGACTAGTTGATAGGTAGGTGTTCACCAGTGCACTTTCTCGTCGCAACCGACGGCTCGCCGGAGAGCGACCAGGCGCTTCGCCACGCGATCGACGTCGCCGACGCGGCCGGGGCCGACCTGACCGTCCTCCACGTCGTCACGCCACGGGTCTACTCCGAGGGCGTCGAACCGATCCGCTCGCTGTCGGACGCCGACCGCCGACTGATCCTCGAGAACGTCGAGAACGCAGAAGAGCGCGGCGAATCGATCCTCGAGGACGCAACGGAGGTGGCGTCCGAATCCGGACTCGACGTCGAGACCGAACTCCTCTACGGTGAACCGGTCGAGAGCATCGTCGACTACGCCGATCCGGACGTCCACGACGGGCTCTTCGTCGGCCACCGCGGTCTCTCGGAGCGTGCCGAATCGTTGCTCGGGAGCGTCGCGAACGGACTCGTCCGGCACGCGCCGATTCCCGTCACCGTCGTCAGGTAACGGTCGGGGTCATCACGTCTCCGGCCGGCTGACCACCAGCACGGGCACCTCGGAGAGTCGAACGATTTTTTCGGTGACGCTTCCCAGCAGATACCGCTCGATCCCCGCCCGACCGTGGGTCCCCATGACGAGCAGGTCGACGTCGTGTGCGTCGGCGTACGCGAGGATCTCCCGGTGTGGCGTTCCACGGACGACGGCGGTCGTGACCGGCTCGAGGTCGGTCGCACGCGCCTGGCCGGCGACGTCGTCGACGATCCGTTCGCCCGCGGTCTCGAACTCCTCGACGATCGCCCCGGTGTCGACGTCGTCGGCGAAGATCGTCGCGTCGACGACGTAGAGGACGTGCAACTCGGCGTCGTACCGGTCGGCGAGATCGATCGCGTGCTCGAGTGCGTGTTCCGTCGTCTCGCTGCCGTCCGTCGGGAAGAGAATGCGTTCGTACATCGGTTCCGACGTACGGTTCCGACGGACAAAACGGTGTGCGCACACGAGCGACGTTCCTGCCTCTCGACGCCCGCTCGAGAGGACACTGCGAGTGACTGTTACGACCGAAGCGTTATTCCGGTCGTCCGGCGTACGCGCCACTATGTCCACGTTCCCGCTCACTTCGTCTCATACTACCAGACAACAGTCAGTGACTACTCGATCGCGTCTCGACGGCTGTCGTCAGCGACGACAGTGTCTCGAGTGCGATCGATGGCTGAACCGTGTTGTCCGGCAGTATCAGTCCGGATCAACTCCCGACGACTGCGACGCCTGGCCAGGCCGATGGCAGTCGACGAACTGACGCTTCGGGCCGACGAAGCGTCCCGCTGCGCCGAGGACGCGTACCGACGCCTCGAGGCCAGGTACGACGAGTTCGTCGAACGCGACCGAACGCAGCGCGTCTCACGGCGACGGTTTCGCACCCTCGTCGAGCGCATTCGGCGGACCGGTGCACCGTTTGGCGCGCACACGATCGTCTACCGCGAGTCGGGCGAACTGCTCCTGGTTCGCCACGAGGGCGTCGACCTCTGGGTGCTCCCGGGCGGTGGCGTCGACGGCGGCGAGTCGTTCGCCGAGACGGCACGCCGCGAACTCGCCGAGGAGGCGGGGGTCGAAGCGCGATACGACGGCCTCGCGATGGTTACCAGGATCGAACTCGACGCGTCGGGGTACCGAACCTGGGGCGTCCTCCCGATTTTCGCTGCCAGGGCAGAGACGTTCGAACCCGACGTCACGGACCCCGACGGCGAGATCTCGGTCGCGCGGTGGTTTTCGAAACTGCCGGAAGACACGCGCGATCGGGACGACCTGCTCGCGTGGCGAGCACGGAACTGACGGACGACCGGCGCTACTCGTCCGGATCGCCGTAGCTGACACCCTCGCGCTTGTCGGCGCGCATCCGGCGAATCGCCGCTCTGGCGTTCCCCGCCTCGTATCCGAAGAAGACGTCTTTCCCGTAGGCGTCGGCGACCTCGGCTGCGTGGATCAGGTCGTCGACGTCGACGTCGACCGCGTACAGTTCGATGCTAAACGGCGTCTCGAGTGCGCTCTCGAATCCGCTCGCGATCACCTCGAGCCAGTAGGTCGTCGAGTAGGCCATGTCGTACAGCGGGACGACGAACTCGTCGACGACCTCCTCGAGCGCCTCGAGGTCGAGGCCGGCGCGTTCGTAGAGGTGGCCGGGGTAGGGGTCGGGGTAGAGCGTCAGGTAGACGCGACCCGGGACGTGCTCGACGGCCTCCTCGACGAACTCGGTGATGACGCTGGCGCGCCACTCGAGGCGGTCGTCGTACTCGCTGGCTTCGAACCGCTCGTCACAGACCTCACAGTGACAGTACTCGGCCCGGGGAAAGCCGACGTCGTCGAGGCGAACGTCCTCGTTTGCGTCGGCGCAGTCGTCGATGATCTCGAGGAGTCCCTCGCGGTACTCCTCGCGGGACGGACAGATGTACGCCCAGTCGAAGTACGGTTGCTCGCGCGTCGCGCGTCGTCCCTCGTCGTCGACCGGGACGAGCGACGGGTCGGCGTCGGCGGCGGCGTTGTCACCGAAACACGAGACCATGTTGATGGCATCGGGCACCGGATCCGCAGACCGGCCGGTGACGTCTTTGACTTCGTAGAACCCGCGGTCGAACTCCTTCCAGTTCACTTCCTCGGCGTTGCGCGTGACGACGCCATACATAGACGAGCGTAGAGACCGCAGAGAGTAAGGCGTTCGGAATCCCCCGCTACTCCGCTGGTTCGTACTCGACTTCGACGTCGGAGGAGCCACCGCCGACGACCTTCCAGAGGAGAGCGATTACGACCAGCGCGACCAGTATTTTAACAGTACGTGACATGTACGGATAAACGGTCGGGCGGTACGCACTTAGACTTTTCTAGAGGTCGACTCGAGAACCGTCGCGAACGGTCACTCGCGGATCAACTCGGCGATGTTCTCGCGGACGATCGTTCCGCAGTAGTCACACCGGACGCCGTCCTCGAGGACCTCGAAGCGACTCGTGACCGGTTCGTCCGTCGCAGTGATGCAGTCCGCGTTGGGACACTCAAGGACGCCCTCGACGACGTCGGGACGTTCGACGCGGTGTTTCGCCTCGACGTCGTAATCGCGGACGATGTTGATCGTCGCGTCGGGGGCGATCAGCGAGAGGACGTCGACTTCGTCCTGGCTCAACTCCCGGCCCTCGACTTTGACGATGTCCTTTCGGGCGAGTCGATCCGAGGGGACGTTCATTCCCACGGAGACCTCCTCGCCTCTCGAGCCGTCGATGCCGAGGATGGCGAGGACGTTGATCGCCTGTCCCCCGCGAATGTGGTCGATGACGGTGCCGTCGCGGATCTTGCTGACCCGCAGTTTGTGGTCGTTGGCGTTGGAGTCGCTCATGCAGAATCACCCAGGAGTAAGTCGAGCAGCGCCATCCGAACGGGAACGCCGTTGTGTGCCTGCTCGAAGTACGACGCGTGGTCGGTCTCGTCGACGTCCGGCGCAATCTCGTCGACGCGTGGCAGTGGGTGCATCACGGTCAGGTCGTCGCTTGCCGCCTCGAGCGTCTCGAGGTCGATCTGGTACTGGCCGGCGACCTTCTGGTACTCGTCTTCGTCCGGGAATCGCTCGCGCTGGATCCGGGTGACGTAGAGGACGTCGAGAGTGGGGAGCACGTCGTCTAGATCGTCGTGTTCCCGGACCGTTGCGCCCTCCTGGTGGAGGTCGTAGACGACCTCGCGGGGCAACTGGAGGCTCTCGGGGCTGATGAAGTGTTGCTGGGCGTCGAAGTTCGTCAGCGCGTACGCGAGCGAGTGGACTGTCCGCCCGTACTTCAGGTCGCCCATGATGCCGATGGTGAGGTCGTCGAGTCCGGCGTTCTCGCGGATGGTGTAGAGGTCCAGCAAGGTCTGTGACGGGTGGTGGCCTGCCCCGTCGCCGGCGTTGACGAGCGGCACGTCGACGTACTCGCTCGCCATCTTCGGTGCTCCCTGTCGTGGGTGGCGCAAGACGAGCGCGTCCGCGTACCCCTCGATGACGCGGACGGTGTCGGCCAGGGTCTCGCCTTTCTTCACGCTCGAGGACTCGATCGAGCCCATGTCGACGACGTCGCCCCCCAGACGCTTCATCGCCGTCTCGAAGCTCATCTTCGTCCGCGTGCTCGGTTCGAAAAAGAGCAGGCCGAGGAGCGTTCCTGCGTACTTCCCGGCTACGGCCTCCGGATCCGCGTCGATCTCGGCTGCGCGGTCGAGGACCGTCTCGATGTCCGCACGCGAGAGTTGTTTGCTCGTGATGAGGTGATCGTGGCGCATCTGTTCGCTAGGGCTCTCCCGTGGCCCTTGAATCTCTCCATTCGGTGTCCGTCAGACCTGACGTTCAAGACGGATGACGCGGCCAGCCTCGCTATGATCGCAATCGTCGGTGCGAAAGGCGGCTGTGGAAAGACCACGACGACGATCGGCCTCGCGGACGCGTTCACACGTGCTGGACGTCCGACGGTCGCCGTCGACGCGGACCGACAGCTCCCGAACTTGCACCTCCTCGCGGACGTCGACCGGAAGCCGACGATCGCCACGATCGACGACGAATCCGACGTGACCGACCTCGCTCGACGGACAGTTCCGGGAACGGAGGCGACCGTCGGCGTCGTCCCCGCGCCGACCGAGTCGGAGACCGTCGACTTCGGACGCCGTCTCCGTCGGCTCGAGTCGGCCTCCGTGGAGACCGTCCTCGACTGCCCGTCCGGCGTGGGACCGCACGTGACCGAACCACTCGAGTTCGCCGACGTGGCCGTCGTCGTGACGACGGGGACCGACCGAAGCGTCGCCGCCGCGAGAAAGACCGTCGACGTCGCACGCCGACTCGGCGTCCCCGTGGGCGGTACGATCGTTACCCGCACGGACACGGCGACCGTTCCACGATCGATCGAGAAGCGACTCGACGTGTCGGTGATCGAGACGGTCCCCGAGACGCCGTCGCCACTCGAGGCGGAATCGGCCAGAGCGGCGTACGACGGCGTCGCAGCGGCGCTCAAGGCAAAGAGTTATCAACGGCGTGCGGGAATTACTCACAATCGTATGGTGGGTCGGCTGGAGACCGGGATCGACGTGTTGGATCGGAAACTCGACGGAGGCCTCCCGCCGGGCTGTGTCGTGGCGTACACTGCCGAGCCGGCCAGCCAGTCGGAGCTGTTGTTGTACGAACTGACGGCCGCCCGCGGAACGCTGTATCTCTCGACTCAGCGATCGGACAGCGCCATTCGAACGGCTATCGACGAGTCGATGGCCGAGGTCGGCAGTCCGACCGTCCGACAGGTCAACAGCGAGCAGCCACTCGAGGAGACGAGGCGGCTGATCGGCGCGCTCCCGGACGGAGCCAACCTCATCGTCGACCCGATGGACGTCCTCGAGCGCACGGACCGCGGTGAGTACGTCGACTTTCTCAACGACCTCAAAGAGCGCATGCTCGAGACCCGCAGTATCGCGATCTTGCACTGTCTCAAAGGCGACGACGAACCAGCGAACCGGTCGACGACCCTCCACCTCGCCGACGCCGTCTTCGACCTCCGGACGGCCGTCAACGCGACCGAACTCGAGAACCACCTCACGATCCCCAAGTACCGCCGCGGCGGTGCCCCGACCGAGGCGATCAAACTCGAGCTGTCGGAGCGAGTCGAGATCGACACCAGCCGCGACATCGCCTGATAACGTCTGCCGTCCGTCGTTTCCGGTACAACCGTGTGCAGTCCTGCGGTTTTCCGAAAACAGGGACAGCAGGTATCAACGCTCCTGCTCTGGCGTCATAAACGGCATGACCGCCGCCGTCCGTTCCGTGACCGTCGCGGGACGGCGGATGTACGAAAACAGCACCGTGACCGGGATCACGCCCACCGTGATCGCGATCGAGAACGACGCCCGCTGGATCGGTTTCGAGACAACGGGACCGTCGCTTCCCGTCAGGACGAGCAACGCGGTGACGGCGACGGCGATACCGACGGCGGGCACTCCCACGTGGCGGAGGAACCTCGAGAGTTCGGAGCGTTCGACCTGCAGGTAGATCGACGTGAAGTTCTGGCGAGCGGCGTCGATCTCCTCGAGCTTCCGGACCTGGTAGGTGGAGGTCGTCTCGAGGGTCGTCGACAGGATGTGGTAATATGCGTTAGTAATATGTTAGTGAAACTGGAAGTTGAGCAGAGATGAGACACAGATCCTCCCGTCGGCGGTTCCTCGCTGTGACTGGTGCGATAGCCCTCGCGGGCTGTACTGGTGTTTCGGACAACGACGAGACAGTCGACTTGCCCGACGAGAAGACGACCGATCTCGATCCGATCGGTACCGAGTGGCCGATGAAGTATGGAGACGCACAACGTACTGGACACGTGGGCGTCGACTCCGGATCGAGACCGGACGAGCTCGCGTGGGAGTGGAGTGGTTCCAGTGTCATGACCAGGCCAGTGATGGCTGACAACCGGCTCTTTTTCTCGCCGAGAGGATCTCAGGCGATGGCTCTCGATGCACAGACGGGGGAGGCACTGTGGAGTAAGGAGGATATCTTTGGGCTTGACGCAGCAGATGGGGAGCTCGTATATGGGCGAAAGAACATTGTGGGGCAGTTCGACTCGTATCTCGTTGCATACGATGCGAAAACAGGCGAAGTAGAGTGGAAACAGGATGCAGAACATAGCGGGATAGCAACACTATACGACGGGTTCCTCTACTATGGAAGCGAGGGGTTCTGGAAACGCTCAGCTGACGACGGTGAGTTGATGTGGTCTGTCGAAGAGAATGATACCCCCCATCCGATCGCAGTCAACGATCGCGGTGTTTTCGGGATCGTCTTCGATAGGATCGTTCACATCGATCACGAGGGAGAGTTCGTGTGGGAACAATCGACCGATGGTCGATTCGGTGATTACCTCACACTGGTCGACGATCTCGTTCTCGTGGATATGCATGAAAAACGTTCTGGACCTACCGATACGAATCTTCACGCGTTCGATGCGGATTCCGGTGAACGGCGATGGGAATACGAGATCGACGACTCGTATATAATCACGAACCCGGTAGTCAACGACGATCGCATATTTGTCATGGATCGTGACGGGGTCGTACACGCGATAACGCTCGAGGGCGACCGTCTCTGGACGGTCGACGCCGATCCGAATTCCGAGGGCTGGTACGGATCGGCGATCCCCTACGGAATCACGGCGACGGACTCCTGGCTGTACGTAATGGGATTCGACGACTCCGTCCACGTGTTGGACCCGGATTCCGACTCGGGACTGTCTGAAGCGAAGTGGGACTACGTGCCGTTTTTCCCTCCGTTCGTCGTCGACGACGTTGCGTTCATCGTCAACGGAAGTGACAGTGCGTCTGTCACAGCGGTCACGCTGACATAATAGCCTTCTGGCGGTCAGTCGGATACGTCCCGAAAAGTTCCTATAATACTATTATTTGGGTTTTCAATTTTTGATAATTTACATTAGGTCTTTTTCTAATCAAGTTGAAAAACTTACATGTATGCCTGATTCACATGATGGCATGTCACGGCGCAAAGTCCTTGGAGTAATTGCAGCTACCAGTCTCACTACGACCGGGACTGTGGCAGCAAGCAATCCATCACGAAAAAAAGGATCTGCAATTCGTTTCGGTGTGCCTGGCGATCCAGTTGAGCTCGGCGCAATCGAAGACATCCAGGCGGATGCATTCGACCGCCATGAGAACGTCGACGACGAGGATAAGATCGTAGTGGAACCAAACCTCGAGGAATCGCGTGAAGTTCTCGCGTACGCACAGTACGTCGACGACAATGGTGCTATGTGGTCGCACTTTGGATACGGTCGGCCAGATTCGTATTACACGGAAGAGAACTTCGGACTCGAGTTCGACGAAGACGTTCCGAAGCATAAACGTAATAGCATTCTGAGAAGAGAGATCAGAAAAGCACGCGAGAGCGATGATGATGTTGCTGGAATACACGACCGTGCGAGGGCGTTCCTCAAGGATGGTGACAGTGTCTCTCCATCAGAGTACAGTGTCTCTCCGGACGACTGTGTTTCCGATGACGACTGTGAACGGAAGGACGGTGAAGAGTATAAATCATCTTCGCTCATCTCGATAAGTCGTAACATCAATTTTCCTTACTCTCCAAGTGTCTTCCAAGATGGACGAGAAGTCTGCGCAAGTGTTCCTTCCACCACGTGAGCGGTGCTTTGAACGTCTCCGTCTCGCCCGCTTCGGCGAGACGGTGACGTGTGTCCATTGCGAGAGTGACGACGTTGTCAAGCGCGGAACAACCGGAAAAGACGCCCAGCAGTACTGGTGCAAGGGGTGTGAGACGTACTTCAACGACCTCACAAACACGATCTTCGGCCAACATCGCTTCGAACTGGAAGAGATGTTCTATATCGTCAAGGAGATGCGATCTGAGCCGACCGCTCAGATCGCTCGTGACCTTGGCCGAGACTACGAAGCTGTTCTCAACTTCGTTCACAAAGTCCAGGATGTGAGCGGGAGATCGATGAATTTGAGCTGTACGATGTCTGTGAAGCTGACGAGATCTACGTAACAGCTGGTGAGAAAGGGATCGAAGACGAGGATCAGAGTCCGCGCAAGCGCGGACTCAAAAAAAGGGACGAGGACGATTCGAATCAGACAAACCACCGGTGTTGACACTCGTCCGTCGGGATGACGGACGAGTTCGGTTTCTCGTCTGCAAGGATCTCCAAGACGCCGACGAAGACATCGCTGAATACGGTGATGGAAGCGTCATCCTCTGTACCGATGATTACACAATCTACGACGAGATCGAGGAGAAGGAGGGGGTGGACGGCCATCTGGCCGTCACCCACTCCGACACCTACGTCATCGGCGATGCCCACACGAACACCTGTGAGAACCGCCACAGCTTCCTTCGCCAGTGGCTGGCGAAGTTCAGAGGTGTCTCAAAACATCATCTCCAACGGTATCTCAATTTCCTTGAACTGAAACTCAACGAACCAGATAGCTGGTTCGAGAAACTCCTATGTTACAATGTATCGGGATGAGCGATCATCTTTCTTCGAATCAGACAACTGGACTACTAGTCGGTATGTCCATGATCACATCGAAAAGTGTGATGGCTCCGCTTATGGTGAGTTCGACAATTTCTTCGAAATGCACCGATATCAATCTACGTTCGCACTAGCGTCTCAGCACAATATCTATCCTGGAGCAGGCCCCAATTCGTGTGATTCTAGCTCTTACTGGGAGTGCCATCGGGTTAATGCTACACATGACTGGCCAAGCGACAAGTCAATGTCTTCACGAGAACCATCGGGATCCCGTGACGGGGAGTACTCTCAGGATTTTACCCTCACCTATGGTGCTCCATCTATCTCATGGACGAACACTGTACCAGATATTTCACGAACTGATTATTCAAGTTCAGATCTCGTAGACATTCGGTGGAAATGGAATGATAACCGTGATGAATCAGAGACTCTAGGAGCTGGGAGTATTACTCCCTTCTATGAAATGCCGTATTGTTGGGATAGTATAGGGACTGCAGGTGGTGAGTTCACCGTACGCGACATAATTGGCTACAACATATACAAAAGCCTCGAAACCAGCTATGGATTTGCCTATACTGAATGCTAAAAAAGTGAGCTGATAGGTAGTTAGCAATAGAGCCACATTGTAGTGAACAGCGGACCTACTAGTTTTGGCCTGGCGATTGATCCAGCCGAGGATAGGTGTGCGTTTGACCGCGTCGCAAGACAGCCAAGCCGATGCTGAAATCCAGCAGTTTACGGGTGGTGGTAATATGCATTAGTAATATATTGGTGGAACTGGAAGTTGAGCAGAGATGAGACACAGATCCTCCCGTCGGCGGTTCCTCGCTGTGACTGGTGCGATAGCCCTCGCGGGCTGTACTGGTGTTTCGGACAACGACGAGACAGTCGACCTGCCCGACGAGAAGACGACCGATCTCGATCCGATCGGTACCGAGTGGCCGATGAAGTATGGAGACGCGCAACGTACTGGACACGTGGGCGTCGACTCCGGATCGAGACCGGACGAGCTCGCGTGGGAGTGGAGTGGTTCCAGTGTCATGACCAGGCCAGTGATGGCTGACAACCGGCTCTTTTTCTCACCGAGAGGATTTCAGGGGATGGCTCTCGATGCACAGACGGGGGAGGCACTGTGGAGTAAGGTGGATATCGCTGGACTTGGCGCAGCAGATAGCGAACTCGTATATGGGCGAAAGAACGGTATCGTCGCATACGATGCGAAAACAGGCGAAGTAGAGTGGAAACAGGATGCAGAGTATAGCGGGACCGCAACACTATACGACGGGTCCCTCTACTATGGAAGCAAGGGGTTCTGGAAACACTCAGCTGACGATGGTGAGTTGATGTGGTCTGTCGAAGAAAGTGGTACCACCGATCCGATCGCAGTCAACGATCGCGGTGTTTTCGGGATCGTCTTCGTAGATCGGATCGTTCACATCGATCACGAGGGAGAGTTCGTGTGGGAACAATCGACCGATGGTCGATTCGGTGATTACCTCACACTGGTCGACGATCTCGTTCTCGTGGATATGGACGCCAAACGTTCTGGACCTACCGATACGAATCTTCACGCGTTCGATGCGGATTCCGGTGAACGGCGATGGGAATACGAGATCGACGACTCGTATATAATCACGAACCCGGTAATCAACGACGATCGCATATTTGTCATGGATCGTGACGGGGTCGTACACGCGATAACGCTCGAGGGCGACCGTCTCTGGACGGTCGACGCCGATCCGAATTCCGAGGGCTGGTACGGATCGGCGATCCCCTACGGAATCACGGCGACGGACTCCTGGCTGTACGTAATGGGATTCGACGACTCCGTCCACGTGTTGGACCCGGATTCCGACTCGGGACTGACTGAAGCGAAGTGGGACTACGTGCCGTTTTTCCCTCCGTTCGTCGTCGACGACGTTGCGTTCATCGTCAATGGAAGTGACAGTGCGTCTGTCACAGCGGTCACGCTGACGTAATAGCCTTCTGGCGGTCAGTCGGATACGTCTCGAAAAGTTCCTATAATACTATTATTCAGGCTTCCAATTTTTGATAATTCACAGTAAGTGTCATTCGAAAGGTTAGTCGCTGCGAGCATCCCGATCGCGCCACGAGCACAGAATGGCCACAACCGACTGCGTCTCTGATAACGATAGCTGTGAGTCTGTACCGACGCAACCGCGGGCCGTCTTGCGGTTGCGTCGGTAACCAGTCACAGCCATCATTATGAGACGTCGATCCCCTCGAGTTTCTGAACCTGGTAGGCGGAGGTCGTCTCGAGGGTCGTCGACAGGACGTCGAAGATCCCGGACTCGCCCTCGTCGAGGAGTCCGTGGCGAGGTCGTTTCGTTCGAATCGACACAGCGAATCGGCGTCGCTGTCGGAGTCGAACGGCGACGACGTGCGCCGTCGCCGGGCGAAAAACGTCAGCCCTGCACTGCTCGCGGTCGTCCGTGCCGCGGGTGGCCGATTACTCCTACTCCTCGTCGAGGTCGCCCTCGAGTTCGTCGACGATCTCGTCGGCGTCGACGTCGGCGTCCTCGAGTGCGTCTTCGATGTCGCCGCCGCCCATACCGCCCATCATGCCGGGCATGCCCATGCCGCCCATGCCGTCGATGACCTCCTGGACGATGACGCGGTCGACGCCGACCTTGTCGATGACGTCCTGGGCGATCTGCTGTTTCGAGAACATCCACTGCTGGTTCATCGTCAACTGCGGCGTGGACTCGACGTACAGCGTCTCTTTCTCGACGGTCTCGGTTTCGAACTCGGGTTCGGCGTCCTCCTCATCTTCGTCGGGTTCGACGGGGACTTCCTCTTCGACCTCCTCGGTCTCGATCCAGAGTTCGGGTTCGACGTCGAGGAACATCTCGAACAGCCCTGCAGCGCGCTGTTCGCGGTCGTCGACGACGTCCGTGATCTCGTAGTCGTACTCGACGTCCTCGCCGGCGAGGGGGTGGTTGAAGTCGACGCGGGCGCGACCGCCGACGATCGTGCTGATGTGGCCGTGGCGGCCGTCGATGTCGATGTGTGCGCCGGGGTAGCGGTCGTCTTCGTCGATCTTCTCTGCGCTGATCGTCTCGACATCGTCGGGGTCGTACTCGCCGAACGCCTCCTCGGCGGGCACCGTGACGGTGCCGGAGGCGCCGGCCTCCTCGCCGATGACCTCGTCCTCGACGGCCTGGAAGATGTGGCCCTCGCCGAGCACGATGGTTCGTGGCTTGAATTCGCGACCCTGGTCGTCGACGCCTTCTTCTTCGGCGACGTCGGGGTCGGTCGTGTCCACCAGCTGACCGTCTTCGACGGTGCGGGCGGTGTAATCGATCTCGACGAAGTCGCCGGGCTGGAGCCCTTCGGTCTCGTCGGCTACGTCTTCGACTTCTTCGTCGACGTCATCGGCCTGCGCTTTCTGCTCGGCCTCCTCTTCCTCGGTCATACATGGTAGGTCCCGCCGTCGACATTTAAGGGCGACGTTTTTGCTCAGCGGGAACGACCGATACTTACGGCCGCTCTCCGTGGCCTCTGATATGTACGAGGTCGAAGTGAAAGTCCCTGCAGAACTCGAGTCCGTTCGCGACCGACTGGCGGAACTCGAGGCCGACCCGCTCGCGACCGTCGTTCAGGAGGACACCTACTACGATGCGCCCCACCGCTCGTTTCCGGACACCGACGAGGCGTTACGGATTCGACGCGAACGAAGGCGAGACGACAGCGGCGACGGAATCGTACGAATCACCTACAAGGGACCGCTGGTCGACGACGACTCGAAGACCCGCGAGGAAGTCGAGACGGGGGTCGACGACGCCGAGGAGATGGCCGCGATCCTCGCGAACCTCGGGTTCGACCCCGCGGCGACGGTCCAGAAGACGCGAGAACGGTTCGCTCTCGAGGGATACACGATCACGCTCGACGTCGTCGACGGCGTCGGCGAGTTCGTCGAGGTCGAAACCGAAACCGACGAAGACGAGATCGACGCCGCTCGTGACGGCGCGTTCGACGTCCTCGAGCGGCTCGGACTGGACCCCGACGAACAGCTCCGGACGTCGTACCTCGAGCTCGCACTCGAGGGCTGAGTCGGTGCCGCTCGCTCGCCCGGATGTATTATCCTGAGACATATTTCGCTCGACATAGCTTTTCGCAAGTTATAGAACCACGCCGACTCAAGATTCGGCAATGACCGAGCGGAACATCCGAGTCGAGCCGATCGACCGGCGAGCAGTAGAGGACCAGGGGATCGAGATCGTCGAACGAAAGGGAATCGGCCACCCCGACTCGATCTGTGACGGAATCGCAGAGAGCGTCGCGGGAGCGCTCGCACGCGAGTACATCGACCGCGTCGGTACGGTTTTGCACTTCAACACCGACGAGACGCAACTGGTCGCTGGCGAGGCCGCACCGGCGTTCGGCGGCGGCGAGGTCGTCGACCCCATCTACGTGCTGATCGTCGGTCGAGCCACGAAACGCTACGAGGGGACGACCATCCCGACCGAGAAGATCGCCCTCGAGGCGGCACGCGAGTATCTGGACGAGCACATCCCGAAACTCGAGTACGGCACCGACGTCGTCGTCGACGTCCGACTCGGCGAGGGAAGCGGCGACCTCCAGGAAGTCTTCGGGGAAGACGGCGCGACGGTGCCGATGGCCAACGACACGAGTTTCGGCGTCGGCCACGCGCCGCTGACCGAGACCGAGCAGATCGTCCTGAACGCCGAGCGGCGACTGAACGGCGAGTACGCGGCCGACCACCCCGAACTCGGCCCCGACGTGAAGATCATGGGCAAACGCGAGGGCGACCAGATCGACGTCACCGTCGCCGCCGCGATGGTCGACGAACACGTCGCGGACATGGACGAGTACGTCGAGGCCGTCGAGTCCGTCCGCGAGTACGTCCGCGACGTCGCCGCGGAGTACACCGACCGCGAGATCGACGTTCACGTCAACACGGCAGACGACTACGAGGAGGGCTCGATCTACCTCACCGTCACCGGTACCTCCGCGGAGAACGGAGACGACGGCTCCGTCGGCCGGGGCAACCGCGCGAACGGCCTCATCACGCCCAACCGCTCGATGTCGATGGAGGCGACCAGCGGCAAGAACCCGGTCAACCACATCGGGAAGATCTACAACCTGCTGTCGACGGAGATCGCCGAGAGCGTCGTCGACGACGTCGACGGCATCCGCGACATGCGGGTCCGCCTGCTCTCCCAGATCGGCCGCCCGATCGACCAGCCCCACGTCGCCGACGTCCACGTCGTCACCGAAGACGGCGTCTCGGTCGCCGACGTCGAAGACGAGATCGAGGCGATCGTCGACCAGCAACTCGCCGACGTGACCGGTATCACCCGCCGCGTCGTCGACGGCGAACTGACGACGTTCTGACAACGAATCGAGAGCGGTCGATTCGACGACTCCTCTCCGCGCTCCGGGTTCGACAGACACAAACCACCTCGCGTGGTACCGAGCGGACGAATTGCGATTCGAAACATCACAGCGAGGGGTCGACGGTGTCTGACTCGAGTCCGAACCCGCGACGCGTGGTCTACGCGGTCGTCGCGAGTACATTCTTCGTCGGCTTCGGCGGTGGCGTCGTCTTCCCGATCCTGCCGAACCTCGGCGAGGTCCTCGGGATCTCCGCGTTTCTGGTCGGCATCATCCTGAGTGCCAACCGCTTCGTCAGGCTGGTGAGCAACGCCCCCGCGGGCGCACTCGTCGATCGGATCGGCACCCGAACGCCGTTCGTCGCCGGCCTCGCGATCGAGGGTGTCGCGACGTTCGGGTACGTGATCGCCATCAACTCGGCGGTACCGGAGGTCTGGTTCCTCCTCGCCCGGATCCTCTGGGGGCTGGGCAGTGCGTTCGTCTTCGCGACAGCGTATACGATCACGGCAGACGTCAGCGAGGCCGACTCGCGCGGGACCAGTATGGGGATCGTCCGTGCCGGAATCACGTTCGGCTTCCCGGCTGGACTCGTCCTCGGCGGCGTCGTCAGCGACCTCTACGGGAACTCGGAGGCGTTCGTCCTCGCCGCCGCGTTCGCCGCGTTCGCGAGCGTCGTCGCCTACCTGATCGTCCCCGAGACCCACGTCGAGGGCGCGAAAGAGTCGGTCAAACCGTGGGACGTCGAACGCACGGTCCCCGCACTCACCGTCGGTCTCGTCAACTTCGGGCTCTACTTCGCGTACATCGGTGTGCTGTTCTCGACGCTCGTCCTCCTGCTCGGCGCTCGAGAGATCACCGTCTTCGGTCTCGACTCGCAGGGCTCCTCGGGGATGTTGATGGCCGTAACCGTCCTCGCCGGCGCGACGTTCACGCTCGGCGGCGGGGTGTTGAGCGACACGGTCGGCGCTCGCGTCCCGGTCTTGCTCGCCTTTCTCGCCACGACCTGCGTCGGCTTTGCCACCCTCGCCGTTTCCTCGTCGATCGAACTTCTCGTAGTCGCGTGTTTCCTGATCGGCGCGGGACAGGGTGGTGTCGGTGGCCCGCTGACCGCCCTCCTCGCGGACCTCTCGCCCGAGGAGCGGATGGGTCGTGCGATGGGCACGAACAACGTCCTCGGCGACGTCGGCGGCGGACTTGGGCCGCTGGTCTCGCTGCCGCTCGTCCAGCGACTCGGCTTCGAGACCGTCTACGCGATCAGCGCGCTCGTCCCCCTCCTTGCGGGCCTGGTGCTCGTCGTCGGCATCTACGTCCACACTGGCCGGCTGAGTCCGACGATTCCGGAGTCGCTCGGATGAGAGCCACCTCGTAATCCCCTTATAACCCTGACCGACTATTCCCGTTATATGCACCCACCAGGAGCTGACGTCGTTCTCGTCCGTCACGGGGACGTGAACACGAAGAGCACGCAGGTAAAGCGGTACATGGTGGGGATGCTCGCCGACAACCTCGAGGCCCTCCTGGAGGACCGATCGGTCCCCGGTGACGTCGAACGGCGCTGGAACCGACCCCTGATCCACACGACCGAGGACGCGGTCGAAGACGCGACCACGGTCGCAGCCGACACCTTCGGCGTCGTCTCCGCGAGCGCCGCCCTCACGGTATCGCCCGAACTCGAGGCGATCAGCGAGGCGCTCGCCGAGACCGCCCGCGCCCACTACGATGGGGGTTCGTTCGCCGTCGACGCCCGCCGGGCCGACAAGGACCTCCCCTTCACCAGCGAGGACGTCGCCTACGAGGGCGGCGACGCCATCTGGGCGGCGGTCGAAGACGAGTTCGAACCCGAAGTTGACCTCGAGGATCCCGACCTCACCTTCGGCGTCGAGGTCCGCGAGGACGCCGCGTACCTCTACCTCGAGACGGTCGACGGACCAGGCGGCCTACCGCTTGGCTCGCAGGCACCCATGGTCGCGCTCGTCAGCGGCGGGATCGACTCGCCCGTCGCCGCCTACGAACTGATGCGACGCGGCAGTCCCGTGATCCCCGTCTACGTCGACCTCGGCGACTACGGCGGCCCCGACCACGAGGCGCGGGCGTACGAGACCGTCCGCTCGCTCGCCCGGTACGCGCCGAACTTCGAGATGGACGTCTACCGCGTCCCCGGCGGCGACACCGTCTCCCTGCTGGCCGAGACGATGGAACAGGGGCGGATGCTCTCGCTGCGACGCTTCTTCTACCGCGTCGCCGAACGAATCGCCGAGCGCGTCGACGCCAGCGGGATCGTCACCGGCGAGGCCGTCGGCCAGAAGTCGAGCCAGACCGCCCAGAACCTCGGCGTCACGAGTCACGCGACGAACCTCCCCATCCACCGGCCGTTGCTCACCTGGGACAAACAGGATATCGTCGCTCGCGCCCGCGAGATCGACACCTTCACCGACTCGACGATCCCCGCCGGTTGCAACCGGATCGCCCCCGACCAGGCCGAGACGAACGCGCGACTCGAGCCACTCCTCGAGGCCGAACCCGACGACGTACTCGAGCGCGCCGACGAGGCGGCGGCGAACGCGACGCTGATCGAACTGTGACTTTTTGATAGCTGTCCCGGCGACGGCAACAGCGTCGCTGAACGGCGACTGGAGACGAAAACGACATTACCACGACGCACACAGTACAGCACAGTGACGCGCGTCTGTCTCATCGGCTCCCCGGAGGTGAACCTGCGGTACGAACTCCTCTCTCGAGAGACCTCCCGCGAGGCGCTCGCGACCTACGACCTCGAGCGTCCCTTCGAGAACGCGCTGGCCGTCCGCACGGTAAGCGTCGGGGCCGCAGTGTCGCTGCTCAACGACCTCCAGTGGTACCTCGTCCGGTTCGTCGACGAGGCGCTCGTCCGCGAACCGAGCGTCAGCGAATCGGAGTGGCTCTCGCGCGACCTCGCCGAGTCGCTGCGAAACGGTGAGGTCGACCCCGAGAAGACCGGCGAGTTCCTGAAAGTCTACGGCGTCGAGCGAGCCGACGCCGGCGGTGACCCGGGCGACGCCGACGCTGGTACGGACGCCGAGACGGCGGAAAGCGGCGAGGCGGCGACGACGGTGCCACCCGCGACCGACCGACTCGTCGAACCGCTTTTCGTCCGCCGCACCGACGGCGAGGTGCCCGAGTACGACCTCCGGGACGTCGAGGACACGCTCGTCGTCCGGCTCACGGAATCCGAGTTCTCGCCGTGATCGGTCGGCGCACGCGCCTTTCGTTCTCTCCGATCGACGTACCTATCATACGGCTGCTGTAGTCATTTCCGGTGCAACCGCAGAGTGGTCGCGGTTGCACCGGGAAATCGGTACAGCAGACCGTATCATAACGATGGCTGTGAGTCGTTACCACAGCAACCGCGAACCATCGTGCGGTTGCGTCGGCACCCAGTCACAGCCATCATTATCAGTCGAACAGCCCGGTCGAGAGGTACCGTTCGCCGCTGTCCCAGAAGACGGTGACGACGAGCGGACAGTCCTCCGCGTCGTCGCCCGATTCGTCGTCGGCTTCCGCTGGGTCGCCGAACTGTCGTTCGAACGAACTCGCGGGCTCAGGACAGGACTGGTCGGGATCTGCGATCCGGCGGGCGACTTTCTGGGCGACGAGGCTCGTTGCGCCGCTGGACTGGCCGATCAGGATCCCCTCCTCTCGCGCGAGGCGGCGACACTCCTCCTCTGCGTCCTCGAGTCTGACCGTCTCGACGTCGTCGATCAGGTCGACGTCGAGGTTGTCGCTGACGAATCCGGGCCCCATCCCCTGGAACTCGTCCTGCCCGGACTCGCCGGTCGAGAGGACGGGGTTGCGTTCGGGTTCGACCGCGACGATCTCCACGTCGGGGAACTCCTCGCGGAGCCGTCGGCCGACACCGGACAGCGTCCCGCCGGTGCCGACGCCCGCGACGAAGGCGTCGACCTCGCGGTCGCCGACCTGTTCGACGATCTCCTCGCCGGTCGTCCGGTAGTGTGCCTCCGGGTTCGCGGGGTTCTCGAACTGCCCCAGCTGTACTGCACCCTCGGCTTCGATCTCGTCCGCCCGCTCGCGGGCGTCGGTCATGTCCCCCTCGACGAGCTCGAGGTCGGCGCCGTAGGCGGCCATGATCCGGCGACGCTCCTCGGACTTCGAGGCCGGCATGACGATCGTGAGGTCGTACCCGCGGGCGGCACAGACGAGCGCGAGGCCGATGCCGGTGTTCCCGCTGGTCGGTTCGACGATCCGATCGCCCGGCTCGAGGATCCCGTCGCGTTCGGCCGCGTAGACCATCGCCATCGCGGGGCGGTCTTTGGCCGATCCGCCGGGATTGAACGACTCGATCTTGGCGGCGACCGCCGCCCCCTCGGGTGAGTCCACCTGGACGAGCGGAGACCCGATAGTGTCCAGGATGCTTCCTTTCATTTCCCCTTCCTTGGAAGCCGACACGTAAACCCGTACTGGACCCCGGCAGGTCGTGCCGGAGGGTCGTTCACTGGTCCCGGTGACTGCCCCACATCTGCGCACGTGGCCATCACATACTTACTCGTGAGATTCTTTATTTTTGATTGTTTACATGGGGGACTCCCAACAGTTCGGTGCAGTCGGATACAGTAGCCGCGTCGACGCACAGGACCTGGTCGAGCGAATTGGACTCACCGAAGAGGAGATCGAGTGGCGAAAGCAGTTCATCGACTTTACGGACGACGACGTCGAACGACTCCGACGGTACGAGGAGACGTTCAACCTCCGTGGTGACGACGTCGCCGAGATGTTCTACGAAAAGATCGAGGAGAATCCACAGGTACTCGACGTCCTCGAGCGGTCACCGCGAAGCGTCGAGCAGCTCAAGTGGTCCCAGAAGATGTACCTGATGACGCTCGCGACTGGCGAGTACGACCAGGAGTACTTCGAGAATCGTGCCCGCATCGGCAAGCTCCACGACATGCTCGACATGCCGATGAAACACTACGTCGGCCAGTACGGCGTCTACTACAACCTGCTCCTTCCGATCATCTCGGAACAGATCCAACAGGACATCTCTGAGGCGATCAGAGAGGCGATCGAACGGCAAGAAGAACTCCGGGACGACGACCGGGAGAGTGGCGGACGGCTCTCCTCGCTTCTCGGACGTCGCAACGACGACGACGACGCAGACGAGGCGTTCGACACGACGATCTCGGAACTCGAGGGAGAACTCTCCGAGCGCATCGACGAGCGCATCGACGAACTCCACTCGCTACTCAAGGTCCTCAATCTGGACATGCAGGTCGCGATCGACACGTACATCGACTCCTACTCGAACGTCGAGGGCCTGCTGGAGCACCAACGGGACGTCACGAGCCAGGTCTCACACGCGATGCAGGACATCTCGACGGCCGGCGAGGCGATCGCCCGGAGCGTCGACGACATCAATCGATCCGTCGACGAACAGTCCGAGCAGACGCGACGGGCGGCGGCGGAAATGCAGGACGTAAGCGGCTCGATCGAGGAACTCGCGACGACGACAGACGCGATCGCCGGCCGTGACGACGAGATCCTAGAGCAGGTCGAAACCGGCGAGGAGCGCTGTGAACGGGCACTGGAGGCGATGACCGACGTCAGCGACGTCGGCCAGCGCGTTCACCGGGACGTCGAGGAGCTCCACGAGACGGTCGACGAGATCGACGACCTCGTCGACACGATCGCCGACGCTGCAGAGGAGACGAAGACGCTCGCGGTCAACGCGAACCTGGAGGCCAAGCGATCCGGTGGCGGTGAGGGATTCAACGTCGTCGCCGACGAGTTCAAGTACCTCTCCGAGGAGATCAAGAACCGCACGAACGAGATCGACGCGCGAGTCGAATCGGTCCGAGAGCAGACCGACGAGACGGTATCCTCCCTCGAGGACAACCAGCGACGCGTGGCCGAGAGCGTAGACGAAATCACGGCTCTCGACGACAGTCTCGACGAGATCCGCAAGCGCGTCGACGAGTTCACGACGGAAGTCGGGGACCTCTCCTCGCTCGTCGACGAGCAGGCCGCGAACGCAAAAGAGATGGCCGTGCTGATCGACGCGATCGACGACGAGGCACGGTCGATCAGTGACGATCTGGACGACGTCACCGACGCGATCGAAGAGCAGTTCTCGAAAATCGAGACGATCGAGTCAGTCGTGACGGAGTTAGCCGAGGCAGGCGAACGACGGGTCGGCAGCTACGGCGAGCAGATGTCGTAGGCGGATCGGCCCGCGTTCTCGAATGCCGTGTCACAAACGGGTCGATTAAGCGTCTCCCGACGTAACTCGAGTCCATGAGTCTCGAAACCATGCGGCCGAACCCGACGTGGGACGCCGCGTCGTACGAGGACACCGTCGACGTCTTCGCCGCACACCGCGACGAACTGGTCTACAGGGTCTGGGGTGGCGACTGGTGTAAAGACTGCCGGGCGCTGCTTCCCGACTTCGCGGCGGCGCTCGAAGCCGCGGAGGTCCCCGGCGAACGCGTCGAGGAGATTCCCGTCGACCACGACAAACAGGGGCCGAAAGTCGAGGCGTTCGACGTCGAGTACATCCCGACGGTCGTCGTCGAGCACGCCCCCGACGATCCGGACGAGGGCGAGGAGATCGCCCGGTTCGTCGAGAGCGAGCGACTCCCACCGGCGATCTACCTCGCCGAGCAGATCGAAGACGCGCTCGAGACCGCCTAGTCGCCCTTTTTTGACGAGGTCACTCCCCGTCGTCCGACCCGACCTCGCCCACCCACTCGAGGGCGTCGTCGACGTCGTGGACCGGCGGCGAACACGTTCGCGACCGGCAGACGTACAGCGTCGGTTCGCCGTCGCGGGCCTCTCGACCGGCCCAGATCGGCGGGGCGTCCTCGAGTTCGAGTTGCTCGAGCCACGCCTCGAGTCCCGATTCCGTGGGCGGTCGACGGGCGAACAGCCGGTCCGGCAGGTACGCCTCGCCGAACCGATCGCGCCAGGTATCGGGCACCTCGCCGGCCGCGACCGTCACCTCGAGTGGCCCCGCCTCGAGCCGGTCGGCGGCGAGACAGAGCGTGACGTGCTGGAGTGGATTCGACTCGAGGCGGTTGGCGTGAGTCTCGAGGACGCGCTCGGCGATGGTCTCGAACTCCTCGTCGGTGAAGTGATCGAGGGCGAGCAGCGTCTCGACGGCGACGCCCGCCGACGACGGCGTCGAACTGTCGTCGAGTTCCTGCGGGCGGGTGACGAGCGACTCGCCGCTCTCGGGGGTGAAGTACAGGGTCCCCCGATCGTCGTCCCAGAACTCCGACTCGATCGTCCGCGCGAGGTCGAGCGCGAAGGCGAGGTGAGTGACCTCGCCGGTGGCCTCGTAACACCCCAGCGCACCGCGAGCGAGGAAGGCGTAGTCCTCGAGGTAGCCGTCGACGGCGACCTCGCCGTCTTTGTACCGGCGGGAGAGTCGCTGCTCGTCGGCGTCCCAGAGCCGGTCGCGGACGAACTCGAGGGCGTCGACCGCGCTGTCGGCGTACGCGTCCTCGCCGAGGACGACTGCGGCCTCGGCGAACGCCGAGATCATCAGCCCGTTCCAGCCCGCGAGCACCTTCTCGTCGCGGTTCGGCCGGGGACGCTGCTCGCGAGCCTCGACGATCGCCTCGCGGGCGGACTCGAGTCGAGTCTCGACCTCGCTCTCCTCGAGATCGAACGCTGCAGCCAGGTCCCCGATCGAAGTCTCGACGTTCAGCACGGTCGCCCCCTCGAAGTTGCCCGACTCGGTGACGTCGAACCGACGGCAGAAGAGGTCGGCGTCCGTCTCGTCCTCGAGGACGTCCCGGACTTCCTCGGGCGTCCAGACGTAGAACGCACCCTCTTCCCGTTCGCCGCTCTCGGCTTCGCTCTGGGCGTCGAGCGTACTGAAGAAGCCACCCTCGTCGTGGGTCAGCTCCCGGTCGACGAACGCGAGGGTCTCGCGGACGACCTCGGCGTACCGGTCGTCGCCGGTCTGCTGGTAGCCAGCGAGAAACGCCCGCGGAATCTCGGCGTTGTCGTACAGCATCTTCTCGAAGTGGGGAACCGTCCAGTCGCGGTCGACACAGTAGCGGTGGAAGCCGCCGCCGACGTGGTCGTAGAGTCCACCGGACGCCATCGCGTCGAGGGTCTCTACGGCGACCTCGCGGTACTCGTCGCGTCCCGTCCGGTCGGCGACCCGGAAGAGCGCGTGCAGCCGCGACGGCTGGGGGAACTTCGGCCCGCTCGAGCCGAAGCCGCCGTACTCGCGGTCGGCGTTCCGGAGGGCCGCGTCGGCCGCCGACTCGAGGACGTCGCTCGTCGGCGGTTCGCTCGCGGCGACGGCGTCGGGCGTCTCCTCGAGGCGATCTGTCGCCGCCGCGGTCCACTGGGCGGCGCGGTTTTCGACCTCCTCGCGGTCGTTCTCCCAGGAGTTGTGGACGTTCTCGAGCACCTGGAGGAAGCCGGGCTGGCCGCGCTTTGGCTCTCTCGGGAAGTAGGTGCCGACGTAGAACGGTTTCCCCTCGGGCGTGAGCCACACGGAGAGTGGCCAGCCGCCACCGCCGGTCACGAGCTGGCAGACGGTCATGTAGATGCTGTCGACGTCCGGGCGCTCCTCGCGGTCGACCTTGATCGGGACGAAGTGCTCGTTCAGGAACTCGGCGACCGTCTCGTCCGCGAAGCTCTCGTCTTCCATGACGTGACACCAGTGACACGCCGAGTAGCCGATCGAGAGGAAGATTGGCACGTCGCGCTCGCGGGCCGCCTCGAGGGCCGCCTCGTCCCACGGCTGCCAGTTGACGGGGTTGTCCGCGTGCTGGCGCAGGTAGGGGCTTTCCTCCTCGTCCAGGCGATTTCGCTGGGTCGGAGATTCCATGTGCGGACCTACGGACGGCGGTGGCAAAAGAACCATGCACGGCGTCCGTGGAATCCGACGCCGCTTCCTCTCCGCGCTCGCGACAGCTTTTTTGGCCGGTACGGGCGTTCTGTCTGAGAACGTCCCATACAGTTAACAGCTATACCGCCATACGGCACACACATGTCACCCGGTCCCGATCCAGTACGGGAGGACGAGCCGTTTCTCGAGCGACTGGTGGGACTCGTCGTCTCGATCGTCGTTCTGACCGGCGTCACCGTGATTCTCGGCTACGGCGGCTGGGCGATCCTGACGCTCAGCGCCAAACTGGGTGGCCCCGATCCGAAAACCGAGGACGGAGACCTGCTCAGAAATCGACTGGCGACGTGGCCCGACCGGAACCGGGAGTTTATGCGGAACAACGGCCGCGGCGAACTCCCGTTGCGGCCGTAACGCAGTAACGACGCCGGAAGGCTACCGACGCACGTACTCGACGAACGCGAATCCGTCGCGCTCGTCTCGAGAGACCTCTCGCCACGCCTCGCGATCCCACGTCGGGAAGTACGCGTCTCCCTCGGGGCTGTCGTGGACTTCGGTCACGATCAGTCGGTCGACCGCCGGGAGAAGCTGCTCGTAGACGGTCGCCCCGCCGGCGACGAAGATCCGATCGGCACCGTCGTGGCGCTTCTCGGCGGCGCGGTCGGCCGCCTCGAGCGCCTCCTCGAGATCGCTCGCGGTGACGACGTTCTCGGGCGTCTCGAGGTCGCGGCTCGTGAGGACGACCGTCGTCCGACCGGGGAGGGGTTCGCCGAGCCCCTCGAGGATGCTCTCGTAGGTGACCCGGCCCATGATCACGGGGTGGCCGGTCGTGACCTGCTTGAAGTGTTTCAGGTCTTCCGGAAGGTGCCAGGGCATCTCACCGTCGCGGCCGATGACGCCGTTTTCGGCGACCGCGACGATGGCGACCAGTTCGTGGTCGGTCTCGAGGCCCGCGTCGATCGACCCGCTCATTCGGCCACCGAGAACCTGATCCCGTCGTGGGAGTCGTACCCGCGAAGGTCGACGTCCTCGTAGGCGAGGTCGTCGATCGTGACGTCCGCGACCTCGAGTGTCGGCCGCTCGAGTGGCTCCCGCGAGAGCTGCTCGAGCAGGCCGGGGACGTGGTCGAGGCGGTCGTCGCCCTCGGCCTCGGGCGGTGCCTCGCTCTCGAGCCAGTCTTTGACCTCGAGGTACTCCTCGCGCGCCGTGACGTCGGCGAGTCGGCGCTGGAGGGCCTCGAGGTTCTCGCCGTACCACTCGCCGCGTTCGCCCCGGCCGCAGTAGGCGTGGGCGTCGACGAGCGTGTGCGCGAACGTGCCGGGTTCGAAGCCAGTCTGCTGGGCGACGACTTTGGTCAACAGCGCGTAGGCCGCGATATTGAACGGGACGCCGAGGGCGATGTCCGCCGAACGCTGGGTCAGATGGCAGTTGAGCCGGTCGCCCTGGACGTTGAAGACGAACGTGTAGTGACACGGCGGCAGCGTCGAGACGGCGGCGTTGGCCGGGTGCCAGGCGTTGACCACGAGTCGGCGCGAGTTGGGTGAGTCGGCGAGCGTGTCGATCACGTACTGGAGCTGATCGAACGTCCGACGGCCGTCGTCTTCGACGGTCACCCACTGGTGGGCGTCGTCGGGCCAGGACTCGCCCTCGAGTTGAGCCGGCTCCTCCGGAACCGGGAACCGACGCCAGAAGCGGCCGTAGGCGGTGTCGAGGCGGCCTTCCTCGTCGGCCCAGGCGTCCCAGATCTTCGTCTCTTCGCGGAGGTTCCGGATGTGTTCCTCCCCGGAGAGGTACCAGCAGACCTCGTGGATCATCGAGTTCCACCGGTAGCCGTCCATCTTCTTGGTCGTCAAGAGCGGATACCCCTCCTCGAGGTCGACCTCGTAGTGCTGGCTGAACGACGAGATGGTGTCGACGCCGGTCCGATTCGGTTTGTACGTTCCCCCGGAGAGGACCGCGTCGACGAGGTCGAGGTACTGTCGCATCGTACTGGCGTTTCGTTCGAGGTCATATGAAGCCACGCAATCTGTTCGAAAGTAGGGAGCGAGTTGATGCCGTCTGACAGCCTGCCTACGGCACATGGCGGAACTCGTCACCGACGAATTCGCGGAATCGCTCGTCAGCACCTGCAGAGTCACGGTCGGCGACTCGCTCAGATCGGTCGTTTACTTCACCCCCGACGACTTCGAACTCCTGTACGTTCGGTCGGACCTCTACGAGGGCGACGAGGACGCACTGCGCAGGGCGAAGTCTACGTTCGTCGAGAACGAACGTGTCGGGTTCGAGGACAAGGAGACGTACAATCGACTCGCGACCGAGCCGGACCTCGAACCCGACGTCGGCGAGTACGAGTTCACGATTCGCGTCTTCTCTGCGGGGTTTATCAGTCGAGTCATCGTCGACGACCACGGCGTGATCGTCACCAGCGACGGCATCGAGATGGACCCGTTCGAGGACATGGCCGTCGCGATTCGCAAGATGCTCGCCGACCCGGACGCGTAGCCGTCGCCAGAACCGACGAGTAACTATCGCCAGCATCGGCGAGGCGAACCTCTTGCACCGATGGCGGAACGCTCTTTACGATCCCCAGCGACGCCTGTCGCAATGGCCGAACGCGACGGCGTTCGACTGCTCGCCCTCCCGCCGTCGGTCGCCCTCGAGCGGCCGATTCCGGCGCTCGAGGACGCCCGCGGCTACTTCGACCCCGACGGTATCGTGATCCCCGGCCCCCGTCGCGAACCGCGGGCGGTCGCTCGAGCACGCCGGGTCTTCGCCGGGCCCGTCGTCCACCCGCCGCTGGCCGACGCCGGCCCCGTAACGCGCGACGAACTCGATGGATTTCCCATCGTCACCGTCCAGCGCGGGACGATACTCGAGGAGGCCGTTGACGCACTCGAGAGTGCGCTCTCTATCGTCGACCACGTCGTGCTCGTCTGCGACGACGTGACGACGACCGTCCGGCCGACGGCCCTCGAGACGCATCTCGAGTACGCTGCCGAACTCGCAGCGGCGGTCCCGGCCGACGGAAGCGGCGTGACGGTGCTCACCGGTGGGTTGCCGGCAGATTACGACGAAACGTGGCACCTCGAGCGAACTGGCGAACCACTCGGCGTCGGACGGGACCCGATCGCAGAAGCCGACCTCGATACCGACGACGTCGTCTCGGTCAGGATTCACGGCACCGGCCCGGTCGAGAGTCACGGCGACGCCCGGTCGATCTCCGGGTTCTCGCTGTCACGCGACGGTGCGGTCGCCGTCGAAACGCTCGACGCTGACGCCTTCGGAATCGAGGCCGTGACGGGAGTGGGACCCAAGACCGCAGACCGGCTCGAGAACCAGGGGATCACGACTCGCGCTCGGTTGCTCGAGACCGACCTCGAGACGCTCCGTTCGCTGCCGGGGATCGGCCGGGATCGCGCCGAACGGATGCTGGCTCACGCCGAGGTGCTCGAGACTGGCGAGCCGCGACGACTCACCGACGAGCCGCTGCCCGGCGAGAACTGGGAGCGGCCGCCGCTGTGTCTCGACATCGAAACCGATGGTCTCTCGCCGACGATCGTCTGGCAGGTCGGCGTCTACGATCCGCTCGAGGACAGCCATCGGGCGTTTCTCGAGGATTCGAACCCGGACGATCCGCGCTCGGTGTTGCAGGCGTTTCTCGACTGGCTACTCGGCGTCTACCCCGACCGGGCGCTGCTCACCTGGAACGGCTGGCGCTTCGACTATCGCCACCTCGGGGCCTTTATCAACCGCTACCTGCCGGGGTACGCCGAGGAATGGGAGCGGATCCCGAAACTCGACTGCTATCTGTGGGCCGTCCGCGAGACGAACGCACTCTTGCCCGGACGGACCAACAGGCTGGCGGACGTCGCGGCCGCGCTCGGCTACGAGCACGCCGGGACGGGACTCGACGGGGCGGCCACGGCGGCGGCCTACGAACGGTTCAGGTGGACGGGCGCGGAACTCGAGTGGGACCGCCACGAGGCCTACTGCGAGGACGACTGCCGGGCACTATGGCACGTCTACGAACGGCTCCGGGACGCGCCACGGCTGTCGGCCGCCTCGAGCGGGAGTACGGGAAGTACGAGCGAGAGAGCGGGCGGAAAGACCGGCCAGACCGGACTGAGTGACTTCTAAGTATGGCGAGCGAACGCGACGACGAGAACGAGGAACGGACCGAACGAGCGGACGACATTCCCGTTACGGGCGAGGAACTCCTCGAGACGTTCCCCGGCTACCACGCCGAGGGCGACGTGAGCGTCCTCGAGTTGTCAGGCCGGGACGCCGCGACGGTTCCCAACCGCTCGGTCCTGCGCCCCGAACTCGCGGGAGCGCTCGAGCACGACCTCTACACCCACCAGGCGGCGGCACTCGAGGCGCTCGCTGCGGGGGAGAACGTCTGCGTCGCGACCAGCACTTCCTCGGGGAAGACGCTGGTCTACGCCCTTCAGATCGCCAGGAACGTACTGGAGGCACGCGCGAGCGGCGAGGAGTCGACGGCCTACGTCTGCTACCCGACGAAGGCCCTCTCGCGTGACCAGGAACGGGAACTCAACGACGTCTTCGCCGATCTCGGAGTCGACGTCACCGTCAGGGTCTACGACGGCGACACCGAACGCGGCGAGACCCGCCGGCAGATCCGCGAGGAGGCCGACGTCATCATCACGAACTTCGCAGGCGTGAACACCTACCTCCACGACCACGACCGGTGGGCCCGGTTCTTCCGGGCCTGCGACCTCCTGGTGATCGACGAGTCACACACCTACACAGGCGTCCACGGCATGCACGTCGCCTGGATCCTCCGCCGACTCGAGCGGGTACTCGAGTACTACGGCGCGGCCCCCCAGTTCGTCCTCACGAGCGCGACGATCGGCAACCCCGGCGAGCACTCCGAGGCACTGACCTGCGAACCCGTCACCGTGGTCGCCGAGGACGGGTCGCCGCAGGGGCCGCGGGACCTGGTGCTGTGGAACCCGCCGCCTCGAGTGCGTGAGGACGATCAGTCGGGACTCGAGGCCGAGGCCGATTCGAACGGCGACTGGACGCCCGACGACGACTACGAACGCCTGCCCGCGACCGTCGAAGCCCCGCGGATCTTCTCGCATCTCACCTACCACGACGCCCAGACGCTGCTCTTTACTCCCTCGCGGAAACTCGCCGAACTCTCCGTGAAACGGGCGACAAAGCACCGCTCGGATCGAGACTTCTACTACGCGAATCCACACTCGAGGGGAGACCTCGAGCCCTACCACGCTGGCCACTCCCGGCAGAAACGCCACGCCACCGAGTACGGGCTGAAGACGGGAACGCTCGACGGCGTGGCCTCGACGAACGCCCTCGAGCTCGGCATCAACGTCGGCGAGATGGACGCGACGGTGCAGCTGGGCTATCCCGGACAGCGACAGTCGTTCTGGCAGCAGATCGGCCGGGCGGGCAGAGACGAGAAGCGAGCACTGTCGGTGCTCGTGGCCGAACACCGGACTCTCGACCAGTACGTCGTCTCGAATCCCGACTATCTGCTCGACGAGGACGTCGAGGACGCGGTCGTCGACCCCGGTAACGATGCGGTGTTCTCCCAGCACCTCCGTTGTGCCGCCGACGAACTCGCCGTCGACGAGGACGACGTCGGGACCTTCGCCTCACGGGACCGCCTGGAGCGTGCCGTCGAGATGTGGCGGCGAGCCGGACAGGTGCGGGGACATCTCGAGACGGGCGTCTCCTACACCGGAGCGCCACGTCCACAGACGGACGTCTCGCTGTACGCGACGGCGAGCGAGGAGTACGAGGTCCGACTCGCCGACGGCGTTGACGACCGCCACGACCCAGAGATGGAACCGCTCGCACGCGAGCGCGTGCTCCGGGACTTCCACGAGGGAGCGATCAGGCTCCACGAGGGCAGACAGTACGAGGTGACTGACGTGGTCCACGACTCACCGAACCCGCACGTGGTCGTCTGGCCGGTCGACGTCGACTACTACACCCGATCGCGGAGCGAAGTGACAGTTCTCGACGCCGTCTCCGAGGATTCCCGCGAGATCGGCGACTTTACCCTCCACTACGGCCACGGCACCGTCCTCGTCTACCACGGGGTCTACGACGAGGTCGCCGTCCACGGCGGGACGACGAAAACGGCCGGCATCTCGACCGAGAACCCACCACTCGAGATCGAGACCCAGCTGTGCTGGCTCGAGGTCCCCGCCGACGTCGAGCGGGCGCTGCTCGAGAAGTACCGCGATTGGTGCGTTCCCGACATGGACGGTGGAGACGCTGCCCACGTCGGCTACGCGGGCGGGCTCCACGCTGCCGAACACGCGACGATCGGCGTGGCACCGCTCGAGTTGACCCTCGACAAACGCGACCTCGGGGGGCTCGCCACGCTCACGATCGACTCGCACCTGGCCGTCGCGTCCGACGACGAGCACGGAGAGGAAAGCGAGAGAGCGCGAAGCTTCGCAGCGGCGAAAGCCGTCGTGAAAGCGCAGGCCGACGCCCTCGAGCGGGAACCTGCGAGCGGCTGGTTCGTCTACGACGGCATCGAGGGCGGCCTGGGCTTCTCGCGGGCGATCTACGAGAACTTCGAGGCGGTGGCCGCTCGCGCTCGAGAGCACGTCGCGGGGTGTGACTGCGGTCGCGTCGACGGCTGTCCGGCCTGCGTGATGGACGACCAGTGTGGGAACGACAACCAGCCGCTCCACCGACAGGCGGCCGTCGACGTGTTCGATCAGTTGCTCGGAAACGAGAGCAAGGACGCTCTCGAGGCCTACGTGCCCGAGGACGAGCACGGCGGGGAGCGGCGGCCGCCGCTGTTCTACTCGTGATCTGCCCGCTGCTGGCGGCGATCTCTCGGCTGCGCTTCCCGTAGCCCTCCTGAAGACGCTAGTGAGTCCGACCGAAAGACGATCCGTCCCGGCGTCGACGTTCGAACGATGGCGTCGAACACGATAACCGAAACCGACGTCGTGGCCGGGAGACGACCGCCCGGACCGTCGGGACTGCCGGTCGTCGGGAACCTCCACCGGTACCTCCGCGGTCCGCTCGCGTTCGTCGAGTCCTGCGCCCGGGAGTACGGCGACGTCGTCTACACTAACGTCGCCGGCGAGACGTACATGGTGGCCCATCCGGACCACGTCGAACGGGTGCTGGTCACCGACGACCACCGGTTTCGCAAGGCGGAACTGGGGCAGGGTCGACTCGAGCCCATCTTCGGGAACGGGCTGGTGGTGAGCGACGGCGAGTACTGGCGACGACAGCGAACGCGCATGCAGCCGGCGTTCCGTCCGGATCGGATCGCCGCGTACGCCGAGGTAATGAGACGGCAAGCGGCGGCCACGGCGGAGCGGTGGGTGCCCGGACAGACGATCCAGGTCGACGAGGAGATGCGCCGTCTCACCCTCGGCATCCTGGTCCAGTCGCTGTTCGGCACGGACCTCGGCGGGCGCGAGGCGGAGATCCGCGAGGCGTTCGAACTGGTGATGGGGCGGTTCGAGGGGGTGAATACCTGGCTGCCGGGGTGGCTCCCCACGCCGGCGAACCGGCGGTTCGAGCGCGGGCGCGAGCGCCTCGACGCGATCGTCTACGACCTGATCGACGAACGGCGAGAGAGCGCCGCAGACCGGGACGACCTCCTCTCGACGCTGCTGGTCGCCGAGGACGAGCGCGGCGAGCGGATGACCGACGAGGCGGTCCGCGACGAGGTCGTGACCCTGCTGGCGGCCGGCCACGACACGACCGCACTGGCGCTTACGTACGCCTGGCACCTGCTCGGCACTCACCCGGACGCGACGGACCGACTCCACGCCGAACTCGAGGAGGTCCTCGACGGCGCGACTCCGACTCTCGCGGACCTGTCGGCGCTCGAGTACACCGAGGCGGTCGTCTCCGAAGCGTTGCGACTGTATCCGCCGACGCACGCCACCGCCCGGGAAGCGACCGAGGACGTGGCGTTCGGTGAGTACGTCGTTCCCGGCGGCTCGACGATCTTTCTGCCACAGTGGATCCTCCACCGCGACGGCCGCTGGTGGGACGACCCCGAGACGTTCCGTCCCGGCCGGTGGCTCGAGGAGCGCGATCGGCCCGAGTACGCTTACTTTCCGTTCGGCGGCGGCCCTCGCCACTGCATCGGGCACCGGTTCGCGACCGTAGAGGCGCGACTCGTTCTGGCGACGATCGCGTCCTGCTGGCGACTCGAGCCAGCGTCGAGCGATCTCTCGATCCGACCGGTGATCACGCTACGGCCGACGGATCCCGTCGAGATGGTCGTCCACAAGCGGTAGCGCTCGCGTGGGTGCCACCGCTCGCGCCTCGAGCGGAGCTATGCACAAACGTGGGTAACCTGGGTTCGAGAAAGGGCAAGCTTTACACTATCGTGTGCTCCGCTTTCGACTATGCGAGAGAACGTGCTCCTGATCGGCGGCGGCGGACGCGAACACGCCATCGCCCGCGCGCTCGAGGATAGCGAGTGTGACCTGTACGCCTGTGCGGGCAACCGGAATCCCGGCATCGCCCGGATCGCGACCGACTTCGAGACGCTCGAGGAGACCGATCCCGAGGCTGTCGTCGACTACGCCGCGGAGGTCGAGGCGACGATCGCCGTCGTAGGTCCGGAAGCCCCGCTGGACGCAGGCGTCGCAGACGCACTCGAGGAGGCGGGCGTCTACGCCTTCGGTCCGCGCCAGGAGCAGGCCCGGATCGAGACGGACAAGGCGTTCCAGCGGCGGTTCATGTCCGAGAACGACATCCCCGGTTGTCCGGACTACGAGACCTTCGACGACGTGGAGGCGGCCTGTGAGTTCATCGACGAGTACGACGGCGACCTCGCGATCAAACCCGCCGGCCTCACCGGCGGGAAGGGCGTGAAGGTCATCGGCGACCAGGTCACCCCCGAGGAAGGCAAGGAGTACATCCGCGAGTCGGACTACGAGCGAATCGTCCTCGAAGAGCGACTGATCGGCGAGGAGCTGACGATCCAGGCGTTCGTCGCCAACGGCGAGATCCGGACCGCACCCGCCGTCCAGGACCACAAACGCGCCTACGAGGGCGACGAGGGACCGAACACCGGCGGGATGGGTAGCTACTCCGACGCGACCCGCGAGCTGCCCTTTATGTCCGAGGAGGACTACGAGGCCGCCGTCGAGATCCTCGAGGCGACCGTCGACGCCCTCGAGGGGTACAAGGGCATCCTTTACGGCCAGTTCATGCTCACCGCAGAAGGACCGAAGGTCATCGAGTTCAACGCCCGCTTCGGCGACCCCGAAGCGATGAACACTCTCCCCGTCCTCGAGACCGACTTCCTCGACGTGCTCACGGCGGCCCGCGACGGCGAGGACCTGCCGGACCTCGAGTTTGCCGACCAGGCGACGGTCTGCAAGTACGCCGTGCCAGAGGGGTACCCGACGGACCCCGAGGCAGGCGCGAAAGTGCAGGTCGACGAAGAAAGTGCCGGCGACGCGCTGCTGTACTACGCCAGCGTCGACGAGCGTGACGACGGCATCTACACGACGACCTCCCGCTCGTTTGCCGTCGTCGGAATCGCCAACACGCTCGACGAAGCCGAGGAGATCGCCGAAGACGCCCTTGCAGTCGCCGGCGACGAGGGCCTGCACATGCGCCACGACATCGGGAAAGCCGATCTCGTCCAGCAGCGGATCGACCACATGGCGGAACTGCGCGGTGACTGAACCATTGCTACGAATTCGATAGCTATCCACTACGGTTTTTGAATCAATAGCGCGACGCGGGCTTCGATCACTTTCATATCGACTCGTCCCGAAGGTCACGACCAGTGACCGACGACGCAGACACCCGACACGACCGCGTGACTCACCATCCGACGCCCGGCGTGGCGAACTCGCTTGCACACTGGACGACGGCTCGAAGCCCGCTGCGAGTGGCGATCAACTACGTCGTCGTCTGGCTCGTGCGCATCTCGCCGAGTCTCAAACTGAAACGCTGGCTCATGCGCCGTATTGGCGTGACGGTCGGCGAGGGCGTCTCGTGGGGTCTCGAGGCGACTCCGGACGTCTTCTGGCCGGACCTGATCACCCTCGAGGACCACGCCATAGTCGGCTACGACGCGACGATCCTCTGTCACGAGTTCCTCCAGGACGAGTACCGCACGGGCGAGGTCGTCGTCGGCGAACGGGCGATGATCGGTGCCGGCGCGATACTCCTGCCGGGCGTCGAGGTCGGCGAAGGTGCGAGCGTGGCGGCGAACTCGCTCGTGACGCGCGACGTTCCGCCGGGCGAGACAGTCGCTGGCGTTCCCGCGGTGCCGATGAAAACGCGAGACGGAGACGACTCGGATTCCGGGGCTAACTAGACGTGATTCAGCGGGCGTCTACAGCGACGACCAGCACTTGCGGGCGCGGTTCCAGGAAGTGAGGTCGGCGATCCAGCGGGCGGCGATGAACTTCTTCAGGTTCTTCGCGGGGAAGCCGCCGAAGGTGTCGACCGGGAGCATCTCGACGTCGTGAGCGACCGCCTTGTCGCCGACGGAGATGACGGTCCCCTTGTCGTCGTGCTCCCAGGTCTTCAGCGGTCGGTTCTCGATCGCACGGGCGATGTTCTCGCCGGCGACCTCGGCGGCCTGCCAGGCCGCCTGCGCCGTCGGCGGTGCGGGCTGGTCGCCCTGGTCGATGATCGCCGAGTCGCCGATCGCGAAGACCCGTTCGTCGCTGGTCTGGAAGTTGGCCTTCGCGTTGACGCGGTTGTGCTCTTTCTCCAGGCCGGTCTCCTCGAGTGCGTCCCGTCCCGTGATACCGCCGGTCCAGACGAGCACGTCGTACTCGAGCGGGTCGCCCTCGTCGAAGTGGATGACGCCGTCTTCGGCCTCCGTGATCGGGTCGTCGGTGTGGATCCGGACGCCGGCTTCCTCGAGCAGGTCGCGCAGCGCCTGCTGGATCTCGGGATCGTTGCCGGGGAAGATCTCGTCGAGCGCTTCGACGAGGTGGATCTCGAGGGGAGCGCGGTTCGCGTCGCGGAACTCGGCGACTTCGCCGGCGGTCTGGATGCCCGAGAGCCCGGCACCGCCAACGACGACCTGTGCGGGTTCGCCGCGGGTGGCCTCCCGACTCGCGGCTTTGATCGCGTCGTGGATCTCGAGTGCGTCGTCTAAGCTCTTGAGCGTCAGCGAGTGCTCCTCGAGGCCGGGGATGCCGTAGTAGGCGGTCTGGCTCCCCAGCGCGACGAGCACGTAGTCGTACTCGACGTCGTCGCCATCCTCGAGTTCGACGATCTGGTCGTCGACGTCGAGGTTCACGACGCGATCCTGGATGAACTGCGTCGTCGGCGCTGCGATCTCGTTGATCGGAATTGTGATGTCGGAGCGGACGGACGGATCGCGAACGACGCGGTGAGACTCGTGCAAAACGAGGTGGTAGTTCGTCTCAGAAATCCACGTTAGCCGTGTGTTACCCCCGAGCTCCGACTGGAGTTTCGCTATCGCACCGGCACCAGCGTATCCAGCGCCAAGGACGACGACGTTCTCTGTCATGGTGGACAGTCGGAAACCATCCGATACAAAGGTGTTGAAACTGCGGGAGGCATGCGTTCAGTTCACACACGCTATTTCGGCGGACGTTCGTCGAAACGAGCGATGCAATCGATCCGTCCGACGACGTAGTCACAGGATGCGCTTGCCGAACGCGCTTGCCGCGAGTTCGGCCGCGAGCGTCGCCGTCTCGTTCTGTTCGTCGAGGATCGGGTTGACCTCGACGACGTCCATCGAGCGCAAGATGCCGTCGCGCTCGTTGCGCTGGGAGACGACCTCGAGTGCCGAATGAGCCTCGCGGTAGGTGACGCCGCCGCGAACCGGCGTCCCTACCCCGGGTGCGGTCTTGGGGTCGAGCCAGTCGAGGTCGAGGCTGACGTGGACGCCATCCGTGTGGTCGGTCACGACCTCGAGGGCGTCTTCGACGACGGCGGTGATGCCGCGTTCGTCGATGTCGGACATGGTAAACGCCGTGACGTCGCTGTCGTGGATCAGTTCGCGTTCGCGCTCGTCGATGCTCCGCAGACCGACGTAGGCGACCGACTCTTCGCGGATACCCGGCGCACGCGCCCACGATAGCTCGTCGAAGATTCCCCGTCCCAGGACCGCCGCCAGCGGCATCCCGTGGACGTTCCCGCTGGGAGAGGTTTCGGGGGTGTTGATGTCGGCGTGAGCGTCGAACCAGAGCACGCCGAGGTCGGCCTCGCGAGACGAGCCGTGGACTGTCCCGATCGCGATCGAGTGATCGCCGCCCAGCACGAGCGGGAACGCGCCTTCGGCCAGCGTCTCTGCGACCTGATCGCCGAGGCGCGTACAGACCTCCTCGACCTCGCGGAGGAACTTCGCCTCGCCCTCACGGGGCTGAGCTGCGTCCGGATCACGTTCTTCAGCCCGGGGGATGAGCAGATCACCCGAATCCGTACTCTCGACGCCCGCGTCCTCGAGTTCGTCCGACAGTCCCGCGTACCTGATCGCCGACGGCCCCATGTCGACGCCGCGTCGGTTCGCCCCGTAGTCCATCGGTGCGCCGATGATCCGTACGGTCTGGCTCATACACCGACGTTATCCGGTCGTTCGTTTAGCAGTTTCTCTCTACAGTGACGATCACGCCAGCTGAGAGCGCGTCGACACCCGATCCGTTCGGTTCGCGTTCGCTCGAGCGGATAGCATCTTTTTTCATTGATGACGCCCACGATTGGAGTATGAGTTCACACGAGGGGTGCTCACATGGGGCGACGAGACCACTCCGAGGAAAAGCGTTGATCGCCAGCCTCTTCGACGTCGACGAGGACCGTATCGAGTCGTTGAGCTGGTCTCTCGGCCACCGCGTCACCGTCGAATCGGACGCGACGCGGCTGTTCGCCCTGGATCACCGCCGATCGAACCGGTCGCTCACTGCGTTCGAGGCGACCGACTACACCTGCATCCTCCGTCTCCAGACGCCAATCGGCCGCGAGAAGTTCTACGGCGTCGCGAAAACTGACCTCCCGGAAATTCCCGAAGACGGCGACTGGGTTCGAACTGACTGAGCCGATCGTCGGGTGGCCGACGGGTCCTTCGTCACGACCAACGTTCATTGGGATTCGTCCGGTACTGGCGCGTATGGAGTTCGACGTCGTTCAAGGTGACATCGCCGCACAGTCAGCCGACGCGCTCGTCAATGCCGCCGGCACGAGCCTCCGGATGGGCTCCGGCGTCGCCGGCGCACTCCGACGCGGTGCCGGCGGCCCGATAAACGAGGAGGCGATCGAGAAGGGGCCCGTCGACCTCGGCGACGTCGCCGTCACCGACGCCTACGACCTGGACGCCGAGTACGTGATCCACGCCGCCGCGATGCCCCACTACGGTGACGGACGGGCGACGGCCGAGAGCATCCGCGACGCGACCAGAAACGCACTCGAGCGCGCCGACGACCTCGCCTGTGAGTCGCTGGTGATTCCCGCACTCGGCTGTGGCGTCGCGGGGTTCGACCTCGAGGACGGGGCCCGGATCATCACAGAGGAGATCGCTGCGTACGACCCGGAGACGCTTTCTGACGTCCGCTTTATCGCCTACTCTGACGGCGAGTACGAGACGGTTCGCGAGGTCGCCGACGCCGTTCGGGCGTGATCAGGCAAGCGAGAGGCCGCGGATCTCGACGGACGCGCCCTCCTCGACGCGGCCGATCACCTGACCGTCGGTCTCGGCGACGAGGTCCTCGGCGCGGTCTTCGGGGAGGGAAACGACGAAGCCCGTGCCCATGTTGAACGTGCGGTGCATCTCCTCGTCGGAGACGTTGCCCTCCTGCTGGACGAACTCGAAGACCGGCTGTGCTGGCAGCGGATCGTCGACCACGTACTTGCGGTCGCCCATCCGCAGCAGGTTCGTGAAGCCGCCGCCGGTGACGTGGGCCGCCGCGCGGACGCCGTGGTCGTGCATCGGCTCGAGCAGATCCGTGTAGATCCGGGTCGGGCGCAACAGTTCCTCGCCGATCGTCCGCTCGTCGTCGTGGGGGAACGCATCGGTGTACTCGTGGTTCCGGGTGACCGCCTCGCGGGCCAGCGTCAGCCCGTTCGAGTGGATGCCGTTCGAGGGGAAGCCAACGAGGACGTCGCCGACTGCGGCCTCACCCTCGAAGATCTCGTCTTTCCCGGCGAGGCCGGCACACGTTCCGGCGAGGTCGAACCCCTCGACGACCTCCGGCATGACCGCCGTCTCGCCGCCCAGCAGGGTGAGGTCGGCCTGCTCGAGTCCGACCGCGAGCCCCTCGCCGATCTCGTTGGTGAGGTCGTCGTCCGGTTCGTCGATCGCGAGGTAGTCGACGAACGCGACCGGTTCGACCCCCGCGGCGACGAGGTCGTTGACGTTCATCGCGATGCAGTCGATGCCGATCGTCGAGAAGTCCTCGATGGCCTCGGCGACGAGCAGTTTCGTCCCGACGCCGTCGGTCGCCAGCGCGAGGTAGCGGTCGCCGATGTCGAGCAAGCCGGCGTACTCGGTCGTCAGATCGCTGCCGAAGGCCTCGAGTAGCGCAGCCGTCGCATCCTCGCTGGCCTCGATGTCCACCCCGGTCTCGGCGTAGGTGAGTCCCTCGCCGTCGTCAGAGTCGCTCATATCCGGGAAGCCTCGGGCAGCGAGCAAAAGGCCACCGGTCCGGCCTCGGGATCGACGCCGACCCGCTCAGAGCGGATCCGACAGGTACGCCTTCGGAATCGCGTTGCGGACGGTCACCAGCGGATCGACGACCTGACTGATCTCGAGGCCGCCGACGAGACTCGAGAACATGTACGCCTCGGTCGGATCGACGCCGTGTTCGGCCGTCAGGAGTTCGATCGCGTCGAGATTCGCCCGCTTGCAAGCCTCCTCGAGTGTCTCGGCGCTTGCGACCGTCTTCCAGGCGTCTGGCGTCTCGATCAGCGGCCGCTCGAGCCGCGTCGCGGGATCGTCGACGACCTCGAGGGTAACGTCGATCTCGGTGGCGATTTCGGAGCCGGTGCCACACATCTCGCCGTCGGCCATCGCAGCCTTGCAGTCGCCCATCGCGAGCATCGCGCCCGCCTGGAAGACGGGGAAGTAGATCGTGTTGCCGGCGGTCACGTCGGTCGTGTCCAGGTTGCCCCCGTGATCGTGGGGGACGAGCGTCGTGTACGACTCCCCGGCGGGCGCGACGCCGATCGTCCCGACGACGGGTTCGATCGGCACCTCGAGGTCGCCGAACGTCAGCGACCCGTCGTCGACCGGCGTCGGCACCGTCCGCGGGGCGTCGATCGCGTCGTCGCCGTCGAGGAGACCGAACCCGTCGATCGTGACGACCCGTCCCCGCTCTTCTGCGATCCGGATCTCCTCGATCTCGACGGCCAGGACGTCACCCGGCTCCGCCCCCTCGACGTCGATCGGTCCCGTCGCGGCGTTGACCTCCTCGGGGACCGACTCGAGGACGTCCGCCGCCGACTGGAGTTCGCCCTCGAGGCTGTCGATCGTCTCGATCGTCACCCGGTCGCCCGACTCGACGGTGCGCACGCCCTCGAGGTCCGGCGTGAACTCGTAGATCGTGCCGTCGTCGTGAGAGATGGTCGGTCTGGACATCACGACTGGTATCGACGACGGTACAGTAAAAACCGACGGCGTGGGCGGCCGGTCGGCGACGTCAGATCCCGACGAACAGGATCACGTACCCCGCCAGAACGACGCTCGGGACGAAGACGGCGGCGAAGACTGCTTTGTTCCACTCGAGCACCGATCGCCCGTCCAGCGGGCCGAACGGGACCATGTTGAACGCGGCGAGAAAGAGGTTGATCCAGACGCCCATCTGGCCGACCTGGCCGAGGATGCCGGGCAGGAAGAAAAGCGGGAAGAAAAGCGCCGCGAGCGCGTGGTTGGTCAGCGGCCCGGCGAGTGCGATCAGCCCGTTCTGGCGGTAGGTGAGCCGTCCGCGGTGGTAGACGGCACCGGGCGCGGCGAACAGAAAGCCGATGAGCGCGCTCATGATCGCCAGAAAGAGCATCTGGTAGTCGGCGCGAAACTCGGCGACCTGGCCGAAGTGGATCGCGACGACCTTGTGGGCGAGTTCGTGCGCCAGGAAGCCGACGCCGACGGTGACGAAGCTGAGCGCGATCATCGTGAGGAAGCTCCCGACCGAGGCCATGCCGAGGTGGATCGGACTCAACAGCAGGGCGAACGCGACGCTCAGCGTCACCCACGCGAGCGCGAGGTCGAACAGTTCCTTCTCGGTGAACGAGAACGGCGACTGGGTTCGGTAGCTCACAGGAACACCTCCCGCAGCAACTCGAGGCTGTTTCTGGCACCGCGGAGGAGTTCACCCATCAGCGCGTCGATCCCGCCGATCTCCGGGGCGAGCCACGGGAGGACGACGATCGGGAACAGGAACGTCGCGATCATACTCCCGACGTTCGTCAGCGCGACGATCATGATCAACCGAAAGAGGGGCACGTCGAACATCGCCTCGAGCGCTTCGCCGAGGGATTGCTCGGTGTCGTCGACGATCCGGTTGAGCGCCTGGATGTCGCCGACGTTGACCGGGCGGTGTCGAAGTTCCATGTAGCCGGCGAACCAGCCCGGCGCGAGCAGGGGGTTGATGCTGGTCAGCCACGCGACCGCGCCGCCGACGCCTGCGCTCGTCCACCGTGCGCCCGCCAGCCGGGCGAGCGTAAACGAGAAGATGCCGTTGAACAGGAACCACGCGAGAAACACCTGGAGCAAGAACGTGTTCTGGACGCCGGCCATGAGCAACAGGAAAAAGAAGGCGACGAACCCGAGCATGACGAGGTAGCCCGAGATCTTCAGCGGCGAGAACCGCCGTCCCGAGTCGGTTCCGGTGATCGACTCGAGCGGCGGGAGCGTGTCGGGGTTCTCGAGGTAGCGGTCGATCCCCGCCTTGTGGCCGGCACCGACGACGGCGACGACGTCGTAGCCTTGCTCGCGGAGCGCGTGGAGTTTGTGGGCGATGTAGGCGTCGCGCTCGTCGATCAGGGCGTTCGCTCCGCGGGGACTGAAGCGGCGGAACTCCTCCATCATCGCCGAGACGACGTCGCCGTCGGTCATCTCCTCGATGTCGATCTCGTCGAGGTCCTCGACGTCGTCGGTGACCGCATCGAAGACGATTCCGAGGACACCGCCGACGGCGACGCCGAATCCGAGGCCGGCGAGCACGCCGACGGTACCCCGAATCGTCAGATAGCCCGCACTCTCGAACGTTCCGGCGTCGAACGGGCCGACGAACGTCCCCGTCGTCACGAGCACGAGCGCGCCGACGATGCCGAGGACGGCCCCGGAGAAGACTCGTATCGAAAAGCCGTTGACGAGGCCGCCCGCGTACCGTCCTGCGTCCTCGAGCGACGGCAAGAAGAGCATGCCGGCGGCGAGGCCGACGAGGAGGCCGATGCCAGCGGCACCGACGTACTGCAGCGTCGTCGGATCGGAGATGCCGAGCGCGAACACGTCGCCGAAGCCGACCAGCGGTGCGAGAAACGCCGCGAAAACGAGTCCACCGAAGATTCCGAACCCTGCACCGAACGAGAAGCCGAGCGTCCGCGAGTCGGTGATTCCGAGTGCGAGGCCGCCGACCATCTTCAGTTTCTCGAGGAGGGAGATGCGTGCCCAGAAGCGTTGCATCGTCACCTGGATGTCCCGGTCGACGAGGGCGACGCCCAGTCCGTTTCGCTCCGCGGCGTCGATGGCCGCTTTCATGTCCGCGCCCGGTTCGATGTCGAACTGCTCGCCCAGTCGCGACTGGACGTACGACAGCATCCAGTAGGCGAGAAACTGAAAGACGGTGTTGCCGCTCAGCAGATCGTGGGCCTCGACGTCCTCCGGCGTCCCGCCTTGCATCTGGCGGTACCGGCCTTCGTCGAGTTCGACGGCGACGACGTCCGGCCGTTCGCGGTCGACCGTCTCGTTGACCTCGTCGACGCTGGCCTGTGAGACGTGTGCCGTGCCGAGAACGTGGACGTCACCTCGTTCGCGCTCCGGTGGATCGGGTGGCTCCGGAACGCTCGCGTCGCCTGCGTCACTCATTAGAGGCGTTAAATACCCCACGACTTTTACCAGTATCGAACTGCGGGGCGCTATCACACTGACCGGCGAAATCGCCAGCAGACGGGAAGACTGATTGCAGTTCCCCGGGAAGAACCGTCGATGACCGATCTGATGGAGACGTTCATCGAGAACCGCGAGATGGTTCAACCGAACCACGCGAACATGCTCGAGACCGCCCACGGCGGCAACGTCATGAAGTGGATGGACGAGGTGGGCGCGATGTCAGCGATGCGGTTCTCGGGCGAAACCTGCGTCACCGCCTGGGTCAACCAGATGAGTTTCGAGCGGCCAATCCCCGTCGGTGACACCGCCTTCATCACGGCCTACGTCTACGACGCCGGCGAGACGAGTATCAAGGTTCGCCTGCGGGTCTACCGCGAGAACCTCCGAACGGGCGAACAGGAGAAGACCACGGAGTCGTACTTCGCGTTCGTCGCCATCGACGACGACGGATCTCCGACCCCGGTTCCGGAACTCACCGTCAGTTCGGCGGAGGGCGAACGGCTCAGACGGGAGGCGCTCGAGGGCGAAAACGGCGGTCGGTAGCCCCGTCAGCGAAATCGAATCGTCTCCGTTCCAGGATCGATCTCGACGCGCCCGCCGATCGGGATCGGGATCGTCGGATACGTATGGCCGAAGTCGACGTCGAGGACGACCGGCGCGTTGGGGTTGTACTCCGCGAAGACGCTCGTGATCGCGTCCCGCTGGCGCTGTCGATATCGCTTGCGCCACGCCGGCGGACGGTCTTCGACGTGCGACCGAGCGGGCGCGCGGCCGACGAGGACGCCGGCGAACCGCTCGAGCAGCCCACGTTCGCCCAGCGCGCGCAACGCGCCGGCCACCCAGTCTGCGTCCGGGATCTCCTCGGACGTTTCGAGTGCGAGGACCGTCCCCTCCAGCGCGTCGGGATCCGGCAGATTCTTCGCGGCGAGAAACGCCTGGTCGAGAATCTCGAGACAGCCGCCCCAGACGCGACCCTCGACGCGCGAGTCGCCACCGGCCCAGGTCCAGCCCGGGTTCGGCTCCGTCTCTCGAGGCTCCTCGAGTGCGTCCTCGTCCTCCCAGTCGCCCGGTTCGTCGGTGAACGCCGCTGCGGGTCGAATCTCCCCGAGTGACTCCTCGAAGAACGCTCGCCTGGTGTACTCGACGGTCAGGTCGAACAGCTCGCCGTCCATCGCGAGTTCGGTCATTACGCTCGGTCCGGCGTAGGAGACGACGCCGAGCGTCCAGAGGAACAACGAGAGGTGCGCATTGTCGCTGTAGCCGTAGAACCGCGTTGGATTGTCCCGGAGCACGTCGGGCTCGAGGAAATCCATGATCCGCACCTGATCGTTGCCGCCGATGACCGTGACGACGCCACCGACGTCGGGGTCCTCGAACGCGTCCATCACGTCTTTCGCCCGTTCCTCGGGATGCTCGTAGAGGTACGCCGAATCCTTCGTGGCCGTCGGGAACTCGACCGGCTCGAGGTCGAAGACGGTCCGGAGGCGCTCGAGACCGCGTTCGTAGACGTGCGGTGCCTCGGGTGCGGGATTCGACGCGGGTGCGACGATCGCGACCCTGTCACCGCGCTCGAGCGGCGGCGGCGTACGAAATTCCGGCATGCTCGGTCGAACTCGCGGGTCGTTCAAATAGTTATGTTCGGTGTGCCATCGATCCCCACACTGTTCAGCGCTCGAGCAGCGAGTCGACCTCGGCGAGCGAGTCGAGGACGTAGTCGGGTTCGACGGCCGACCGCTCGAGGTCCGCCCGGGTCGTGACGCCCGTCAGGACGACCGCGGTCGTCATCCCGGCGCGAGTACCGAGTTCGACGTCAGTGTCGAGTCGATCGCCGACCACGAGCGTGTCCTCTGCGCTGGCTCCCAGTCTCGTCGTGGCCGCACTCGCCGCGACCGACGACGGCTTCCCGAAGACTGCGTCCGGTTTGCGACCCGCGACCGCCTCCATCGCGGCGAGGATTGCACCCGATCCCGGGATCGCGCCGTCGTCGGTCGGGATCGTCACGTCCGGATCGGTGCCGTAGAACGGGACGTCCCCCTCGAGCGTCTCGAGCGCCGATCGCAGGCGCTCGTAGGTGAACCCCCGGTCGATCGACCCGAGGACGAGCGTCGCCTCGGTCGGATCGGTCGTCACCTCGAGGCCGGTCTCCTCGAGGATCGACTCGAGGCGGTCCTCGCCGACGAGGTACACCGCGTCGTCGTCGTGATTCGCGGCGAGATACTCCGCCGTGACCGTGGCGGACGTGAGGACGTGCTCGAGATCGACGTCGATCCCGTGTTCGGCCAGCCGCTTCCGGTAGTGGTCCGGGCTTCGAGTCGGATTGTTCGAGAACAGGAGCCACGACAGTCCCGCGTCCTCGAGTGCCCGCAGTCCCTCGGTCGCGCCGGGAAGCAACCGGTCGCCGCGAACGATCGTCCCGTCGACGTCGAGGATCGCCGCCTCGTATCGGGTCATCACGCGAATCGACGGCCTCGGGTCGATTGAGCGTTTGGGTCCCCGACGAACGGGACTCGCCGTGCTAGCTGTGACCATCGAATAGACCGAGGGTAGTGACGGTCCGAACACAGAAGATTGAAATGCGCCTGCCGGTCATACCGGGCTATGAGACGAAAAAATAAGCTACTCTTCGCCGGCGTGGGAGTAGTGTTACTCCTCGCCGTCCTCGGAACGACGGTGATGAGCGCCTCCGCGGAGTTCGTCACGCCGACGTCGGTCGACGAGGGCGACTACGAAGGTGAGTGGGTCAACCTCGAAGGACAGGTGGCCGACCTCGAACAGGCCGACGGCCGACTGACCTTCGCCGTCGAAGACGGCAACACGTCGGTCGACGTGGTCTACGACGGAACCATGCCGGAGACGATGGCCGAAGGCCGAATCGTCGTCGCGAAAGGGACCGTCGACGGCGATACGCTCCGGGCCACTGAACTCTCGGTCAGAGCACACGAGGAGGACGGCGCCGAGCCACCGGAAGAACACGCCTGAGATGGGATCGATTCACGTCGACGGCGTGACGAAACGGCTCGGATCGACCGTCGCCGTTGGCGACGTGAGTTTCACCGTCGAATCAGGGGAGCACGTCGGGCTGTTCGGCCCTAACGGGGCGGGCAAGACGACGCTGATGCAGATGCTCTCGACGCTCTCTGCGCCCTCCGAGGGACGAATCCGCATCGACGGTGCCGAGGTGACTCCCGACGCGACCGACGTCCGCCGGAAACTCGGCGTCGTGGGACACCGCCCGATGGTCTACGGAACGCTCACCGCCCGCGAGAACTTGCGCCTCCACGCCCGATTGCGCGGCGTCAGTACCGACCGCGTCGAACGGGTCCTCGAGCAGGTAAATCTCCGGACGCGTGCCTCGACGCGCGTCGAGGAGTACTCACACGGAATGCGAAAACGACTCGCGATCGCCCGCTCGGTGTTGCACGATCCGACGGTCCTGTTGCTCGACGAACCCTACACCGGTCTCGACCAGCGCTCGGCCGCCGACCTCCGACGGATCCTCGAGCAGTTCGACGACCGGACCGTCGTGCTCGCCACGCACGACCTCGAGCGGGGGGCGAACGTCTGTGATCGGGCGCTCGTCCTCGTCGACGGCGACGTCGTCCGCGACGTTCGAACCGACGACCGAGACGCCGACGCGTTCCGGACGGTGTACGAACGGGCGATCGGCCTGGCCGAACCGCAATGATCGACGCCGTCCGCGATTACCGACGCGTCGTCCTCGAGGTCGCGCGCAAGGACCTCCTCGTCGAGTTGCGCTCGAGACAGGTGCTCAACACGGCGGTCGTGTTCTCGCTGCTGGTGGTCGTCATCTTCGCGTTCAGTTTCGCCCGGTCGTTCCAGGACGTCGGCGTCGTCGCCAGCGGCGCGCTCTGGATCGCGTTCGTCTTCGCCGGCACCTTCGGCGTGAGCCAGAGCGCCGCCTCCGAGGAGGCCGACGCCGGACTCGACGGGCTGTTGCTCGTACCGGTCGATCGGTCGGCGATCTACGTCGGGAAGGTGGTGAGCAACACCGCGTTCACGACGGCCGTCGCGCTCGTGACGCTCTGCTGTACCGTCGTGTTCCTCGGCTTCGACGTCGACCCCGCGTCGATCCCGCTGCTGTTGCTCGTCGTCGTCCTGGCCGCGTTCGGATTCACCTCGACCGGCGTCCTCATCGCGACGATGACGACTCGAGCGCGACTCCGTGAACTCCTGTTGCCGCTCTTGCTCGTCCCGCTCGTCATCCCGGTGTTGCTCGCGGGCGTCGAACTCACGCGCGCGATCACCGACGGGCTCCCGACTGCGAGCTGGCTGCAGCTCTTGCTCGTCTACGACGGTGTCCTCTTTCTCACCGGGCTGGCGACGTTCGAGTACGTAGTCGAACGCTAACAGTCGTTAACAGGCCCGTCCACGTTTCGGAGAATCACCGACATCCACCATTAAGGAGGAGACGGACCAAACACTCGGTGATGAGCGACGGAAGGTTCTACCGGATCCTTCGCCCGGACCGCTACGTGCTGGCCATCTTCGCGTTTTTCGTCCTGTTTCCCATCTTCATGGACTTCATCACGCCGGACGTCGTTTACGGCTACGCCGGCGGGACCGTCGACGCGCACGGGAACGCCGTCTCGCGATACAGCGGTGGAAATGCGCCACAGTATCAGTGGTACTACCCGGTTCTCTACCCGTTCATTCTCGTCTGGTACGTTGCCGTCGTACTCTTCGACCTCGTCGACGGACTATTGCCGATGGCCGGTTTCAGCTACTACCTGATCCGAACCGCGTACTTCTACCTTCTCGCCGCCGCTCTCGCGTTTCTTCTCGGCCAGACCGTAACCGTGGTCAGTCGAGCCATCCGAGGCTGATACTACTGGACAACAGTCAGTGAATACTCGATCGCGTCTCGCCGTCTGTCGCCGCTGGCGACAGCGTCTCGAGTGCGATCGATGTCTGGACCGTGTTGTCCAGCAGTATGACCAGTTGGTGAATCTCCGATACTACGCCACGCGGTTCGATGGATACGAGAGAAGACGAAACTCGAAATTCGTTCTCCGACGGTTCGATCGAGGGCGAGTGGACGGCTACAGGTATCGATACGCAGCCAGTCCGCCGACGACCACGGCGAGGAATCCTGCAGCCAACAGCCCGAGCGGCAGGTCGTCGCTTTGCGACCCGCCGACCGACTCGTTTCCAGACATGGTGTCGCCGCCGTCGGAATCGACGGTCACGGAAATCTGGTCACCCGCCTCGAGCGGCGCGTCGTTTGTCAGGATCGGTATCGGTGCGTCGCCTTCGACCAGGTTGTCGGAAGACTCGATCTGACTCAGGTCGTACTCCGCGAACGCGACGGCGAACTGTTCGACGTCGTGATCGACCGTCTTCTCGACCGTCCTGCCCTCGAGTCGGTAGAAGACGGCGACTTCGGTCGTCTCGCCTTCGCCGATCGACGCGTCGACCGTCGCCGTTCCGTTCGCCTGTTCGACCGGGGCCCGCTGGTTGCCGACCATCGCCGTCACGACCTCCGCGTCGGTGGGGACGTTCACGTCGACGTCGCCGACGTACGGCCGGTCGGCACCGTTTTCCATCGAGAGGACGTCGATGACGAACAGTCCGGTTCCGTTGTTCGTCGGCCCGACCTGCAGGTAGTGATTCGCGGGCTGTCCGCCACCGAGGCTGAGGACGTCCCGGTCGGACGTCGGGGTCGGGAGTTCGAACGTGACGTCTTCCGTGTCGTTTCCGGTCGTCAGCGTTCGGTTGTAGACGGCCCCGTTAGCCTGGATGCGCAGCGGGTACTCCCGGTTTGGTTGTAGCGGACCGACGGTAAACGTACCGTCGTCGCTCGCGTTCACCTGATCGACGGGCGGGCCCGACTGGCTCGTCACGTTGATCGTGGCGTTCGAGACCGGCGAGCCGTTCTCGTCGACGAGTTCGCCGGAGACCGTCTGGTTCAGGGTGAACGTGGGCGAATCGCCCTCGCTGACGAGGGCGTAGTGGAACGTGTCGTCGTGCTCGAGGCGAATGTAGTACATCGAGGCGTTGTCGACGGGTTCGTAGCTAAACGATCCGTTGCCGACGGTCGTCTCGACTGGATCGGCGACGGTCTGGAAGCCGTCGTCGAGCGGCGCGACGGTGACCGCGTCGCCGTCGGCGGAGCCGTCTGCGACGGTCACGGTTCCGGTAACGTCTGCGGCGACGGCACCGGGGACGATCACGAGCGATACGAGAACGGCGAGTACGAGTGGGAGTTTCGACATCGATTAATCAGATGTTTCGACGGCGTTCGTTTGGCGGGCGGTTCGCGGCCACGATCGAACGAGGCCGTAGGCGGGGTCGAACAGGACGACGAAGGCCATTCCCAGGAGCAACAGGCCGACGCTCGCACGCATCGCGGTCATCAGTGGGATCTGCCGAATCGTCAGCGAGACGGTCCCGTCGTCGACCGCCGCGATGACGTACGTGTCGTGGGCGAGTCCACGATCGACGAGGACGTTCCGGACCTCCATTCCGCCCTGCTGGACGTAGCGCTCCTGTCCGGCCTCGCCGCTCGCGATCCGGTTGCCGTCCTCGTAGACGACGAGCCCGGCGGAACTTCCTTCGACGCGCGTCTGATCCAGCGCTTGCGGGGGATCGGTGACCGGACCGACGTTCGCCGGTTCGGCCACGACGACCGCGTCGGACTGTTGCATCTCCGGGAGGAAGTCCCACATGACGGTGCCGACCGCGACGACCCGATCGCCCTCCGAGACGTCGACAGTCTCGCCGCTTTCACCGACTACGCCGAGCCAGATTCTCGAGTTGTCGAGCTGGATCACCGTCGCCTCCGGTCCCTGGTTCACCTGGGTCACGGTCCCGTAGACCGGCTGTCTCGTCTCGTGTATCCCCTCGCCGCGATCGATCACCTGCTCGACCGAGAGCGCGACGTTTCGCACGTCGGGATCTTCCGGCAGCCGGTAGTCGCGGTAGTCGGTGACTTCGACGGCGTACGAAGAGCCCGGCACGTCGTGAACCGGCGCGTCCTCGAGTGTCGCCTCGTTCTGGGCGTCGGCGACGACCAGCGACGACTGGGCGGTAAACAGGTAGGAAAACGCCAGCGTGACCACGAGGAGCGCGAAGCCGACGTGAATCATCGCGATCCCCGCCTGTTTGAGCTGGAAGTTCCGGTTCGGCGAGCCGGGAACGAGCTCGAGTGCGCGGTTGACGACGGTGAGACAGACGTACGCCGCCGGCGGGACGACCGAGAGGGCGCTCGCGCTGCCGACGATGCGGTAGAACAGCGCGTCGTTCGCGCTTACGTCCGACAGCGTCCAGGTTTCGCTCGGGGCGACCAGTGCCGCGAGGATCGTCGCGGCGGTGAAGACGGCGAGCGAGATCAGCGCGCGACGCTTCCCCTGGACGTCGTAGTCCATGTAGAAGCCGAGCAACAGTAACACACCGATCGCGATCGGATAGCTCCAGAGGTTGTAGTACCGTCCCGTTACCTCGACTTCTATGCCGGTCACGTAGCTGTTGAGAACGGGGAAGGTGAGTCCCCAGACGGAGACGAACCCGAGCAGTCCGACGCCGAGGACGGCGAGGTGCAACAGGTTCGTTCGGCTGAGCCACGTCCGCGAGTCGTCGACGTCCTTCTCTGGCTCCCTGAGCAGCCAGTAACCGAACGGGAGGCCGATGCCGAGCGTCGCGGTCGCCGCGAGCAGGATCAGCAACGCACCACCGATCCCGTCGTTGGCGAACGAGTGGACGCTGCGGAACACGCCGCTTCGGACGATGGCCGTCGCGTAGACGACGAGCGCCAGCGTTGTGGCGGTCATCGCGGGTGCGAGCGTCGCGTACGTCGACTGGGACCGGTAGTTCATGACGGCGTGGAGCGTCGCCGTGAGGAACAGCCACGGAATCAACACTGCAGTCTCGACGGGGTCCCACGCCCAGATGCCGCCCCAGCCGAGGACGGTGTACGACCACAGCGATCCCAGGACGATGGCGGCGGTGAGAAACAGCCACGAGATTCGAAGCCAGCGCGTGACGCTGCCGATCCACTCGGCGAAGATCCCACCGTCGCCACGGATCGTCGAGACGAAGTGTGCGACGCCGATGGCGAACGGCATCGTCAACAGCGCGTAAGCGATGAACGTGATCGGTGGGTGAATCGCCATGTACGGGTCGATCAACAGCGGATTGAGTCCCGTTCCGTCGAGGGGGACGAACCCCTCGCCCGCTTCGGGGAACTCCTGGGTGATCGACCGGAACGGACTGTCGACGAACAGCATCGCCGTAAAGTAGGTGACGATGCCCATCGTGATCCCCTGGACGAGTTTCGTGTCACGGCCGTCTAGCCCACGAACGACGGCCGCCCAGAGGGCTACGACGGCTGTAAACGCCGCCCACAGCAAGACCGATCCTTCGTTACCAGCGTACACGCCAGTTATGCGGTAGAGAACCGGGATGTAGTTCGCCGTGTTGTTCCACACATAGGCGTTCGAGTAGTCGGTGACGACGAACTGGTACGTGAGATAGCCGAGGGCGATCACCAGCAACCCGGCGGTCGCTCCGATCAGCGGGGTTACGGCGTCGACGTACCGGTCGTCACGACGCAGGTAACTGTGGAACAACACGACCGTCGCTGCCAGTCCAGCGAGCAGTGCGACCGCGACCAGCACCGTTCCGATCGTCATCGTTCCTCCCACTCCGATCTGGCCTCGTCGAGGTACGCGACGAACGAGTCGGTTTCGGCGTAGCCGTTGATCTCGATCAGCACCTCACCGTCGGGCGTAATCGCGACGTGCTGTGGTGGATAGTTCGCGTTGTACCGTTGCTGGAGTTCGCGCGCTTCCGGGCTCCCGTCGTCGAGGTTGATCGCGAGGAGGACGAAGTCGTCGAGTCGATCGAGAACCGTCGGATCGGTGTACGCGTTGCTGTTGTAATTCTCACAGTAGGTACACCACGTCGTCCAGAAGTAGATGAGAAGCGGCTTGTTCTCCTCGGCGGCGACCTGTCGAGCCTCCTCTACGTCCGTCTTCCACGCAGTGTCTCCGTGGTAGGTGTGTGATTCGTCGCTCAAGACTGGCGCGGCGTTCATCGAGTAGTAGCCGATTCCGAGGGCTGTAACGAGAAGCATAATCGTGAGTAACTTTCGTGGCGTCACGAACGTCATCGCGTAGATGTGGGTAGGATAGCTGTTGTCATCCCCATACTTTCGAGTCTACTACGACGGTCGCCGTCCGCCGACCATAAATGTTTAATTATCGGTTCGCACTACGAGGTATCGATGCCATTAATCGAAGGCATGTGGGAACCATCCACCGGGGGTGTATCCACACTGTGAATCGAAAGTTGCTTCTATTCGCGACAGTAGTATTGGTCGCTCTAGCTGGCTGTTCGGCTCCGGCAGTGATGGAAGACGACGACGGTGCTAGCGCTGGTGGGCCGGTCGAGGCCCCGGAGCAGTGGCCGGATCGTAACGTGTTAGACGGTGATCTCCGCCAGAACGAGTCGAAAGACCAGATGGTCTACCGGAACGCGACGGCCGGTGACGAGATCAAGTTCGTTCCCAAGGCGATGAACAATTCGACGCTCCCCGAGAACGAGAACGAACGGGAGCTGGTCATCTACGGGCGCGAACTCATGGAGAACACGTCCGCGGAGATGCCCGACCACGTCGGCAACGAACTGTCCTGTGGGAGCTGCCACGGCGGCAGCGACCGGGACATGTCCCAGGGTCTGCCCGGACAGGACATCACCATGATCCCGCTCGTCGGGACGCACGCCGACCTGCCGGAGTGGACCAACCGGCGCGATCGGATGCGCGACACCCGTCAGCGACTGATGGGATGTTTCGACCGGAGTATGAACTCCCAGGACTCCGAGAACGGAACGCCGGCCTACGACAGTCGCGAAATGCAGGCCATGGAGGCCTACATGCAGTGGCTGAGCGAGGGCGTTCCGGTGAAAGGCCAGCCCTACTGGTCGCACCTGAACAAGGCAGAAGGTGAGGAACGCGTCCCGGTCCAAGAGGTCAACCCCGTCCGTGGCGCGGAACTCTACCTCCAGAACTGCGCCTCCTGTCACGGTGCGGACGGCCAGGGCGTCGAGGGCCAGGGTACGGCACTCTGGGGTCCTGACTCCTTCAACGACGGTGCCGGTATGGGTCGCATCTACACGTCGTCTGCGTTCATCCGCGAGGCGATGCCGTACGGTGCTCCCCACACGGTGTCCGACTGGCGCGACGTCCAGGACATCGCCGGCTTCATGAACGGCCACGACCGCCCCGAGTTCGTCGGCAAAGAAAAAGACTGGCCGGTCACCGGTCCGCCGGAGGAAGCAGTCTACTACGAGCGAAACCAGGAAGAACTCGGGTACGAGATGAACCCGATGAAGAAGAAACTCGAGTTGGCCGGGATCCCGACTGGAACCGAGGAACTCAGTGAGGACGACATTCCGGACGACGTCGACCGCTACGACCAGCCGCTCCGTGAGGAGTCGATCTAGGCTGTAAGAGCGGCGTCTCGAAACGCGAGTCGCCTCTCGTAATCCGTCACGTTCTTTTAGCCCGTCCCGAAACGTACCCAGTCGATGCTTGACTCTCCAGGGATCGCCGCAGTCTTTGTCGCGGGGGTGTTGACTGCGCTTACGCCCTGCTGTCTCCCGATGCTCCCGCCATTGCTCGCGGGCAGCGTCGGTCACCGGCTCCGCCCGCTTGCCATCGTCTCCGGAAGCATTACGTCGTTTACTGCACTCGGCGTCGTGACCGCACTGGTCGGTTCGGTCACGCCCGACACGTTTCGCCTGCCGTTCGTGGCGATGATCATCGCGTTCGGCGCGATCATGGCCGACGACGACCTCCACGCCGCGTACACGACCCGCGCCTCGAGAATCACCGGTCCGGCGACCCGGTTTACCACGTCCGTCGAAGACACACACCACCCGCTGGTCGGCGGGTTCGTCCTCGGGACGTTCCTCGGGGTCATCTGGCTTCCGTGCGTCGGGCCCGTCCTCGGCAGCGTCCTCGCGTTCGTCGGAACGTCCGGAAACACGACACAGAGCGCGGCGTTGCTGTTCACGTATGGCGTCGGATTCTCGATCCCGCTTCTGATCGTCGCGTACGGCGGAAAGCGAGCGAGTGGCTGGCTCACTCGACGCGTCCGGTCGTTGAACCGCCCAGCGCTGGTGCGGCGTCTGAGCGGCTACGCCCTCGTCGTGACGGGGATCGGCCTGCTCTTCGAACTCGACAAGGCCGTGCTGGCAGCGCTGGTCTGACCGCCATTGGAAAGCGTTAAGTCTGCCTCTTTCAAGAGTGGCGGTATGCGTGCACTCTCGAGACGTCTCGGCTCTCTAATTGCCCTGCTTCACCGCGTCATGTGGAGTCGGGTCGTGCGGTGGGGAGCGTTCGTCTCCGGACTGGTATCGCTCACTCTCGTCTTCGGCTTTGCCTCGCGGACGATGTACGGCATCGAACACGGAATCAATCTCATCGCCTACTGGCACATCCCGCTCGCGTTTCTCACGGCGTTTGCCCTCTCGACGACGTTCGTCGGGAGCGTCCTCTATCTCAAGTACGAGGGGCGCTTCTGGAACCGACTCGCCCACAGCGGCGGCGAACTCGGCTTCCTGTTCGCGACGCTGACGCTCATCACCGGAAGCATGTGGGGCCGGATCGTCTGGAACTCCTGGTGGGAGTGGAGCGACGTGCGACTCGTGACGTTTCTCATGGTGTGGTTCATCTACGCGGGCTATCTCGTCGTGTACGCCTCGACCGAACGGGGCAGCGACGAGCGATTCGCGGCGGTCTACGGGACGGTCGCGTTCGTCACCGTTCCGATCACCTACACCGCCGGCCGCCTGTGGACGCCGACGTTCCACGAACCGACGATCGCCAACTCCGGCGTGAGCGCGAACATCGACCCGCTGACGCTGGTCGTGTCGCTTATTGCGCTCGGGTTGCTCTACGTCTACTTGATGGCAGTTCGCATCCGACTCCACGAACTCGAGGATCGAGTCGTCTTCCAGAAGGGGGAGGTGGCCTGACGATGGAGCCGCTCCTTCTTGCCGGATACGGCTCGATCTTCGTTGCACTGTTCGCTTACCTGCTGTACATGCAGCGTCAACTCGGACGACTCGAGCGGCAACTGCGCGACCTGCAATAAAATCGATCGAACTCCCGCGTCTCGCGGCGTCTCTCGTCGCGACCGTAGTGCGAATTCTTATCCGCGAACCGCGCCAACGACGACCCATGGGACTCGAGGTCGAAACCCCCGATCCGCCGGAGCTGTCGTTCGTCGATCCGAACCAGTACGAGGATGCGACGGTCGGCGACGGGAGCGAGGACGTAGATTACCGTCGTGAGGAACTCCAGGGGTTCCTCGAAGACGGTGCCTGGGAGGAGTCGTTCCAGCAGTGGGCCGAGCGTGCCGACCTCGAACAGGCAGAGTACGAGATCGCCCGCGACCTCGAGTTGTTCGGCGAATTTGATTTCTTCTGGGACGATTTTGCCGACCGGGTCGGCTACCACGCGCCGGGGATTCCCGAAGACTGGCGTGAACGGTCTTACCACCCCGAACTCGACTCGTGGGGAACCGTCTCGGGAATCAACGCCGAACTTACGGAGCTGGGACAGATCGTCTCGACGGTCCTGAAAGAAGAGTACATCGACTGGGAGGCCAACTACGAACCGCCGGAGGACCTCCCGGACTTCGAGTGATACTGCCGGACGATACGGTTCAGACGGCGTCGCACTCGAGACGCAATCGGGTGTGTGCGGACTGTCGACCGGTCGTATGAGCGTCCGCTCGAGCGGACCGCTTTTGGGCGGCGAAAACACCGGACGACGGTCGAGGAGAGAGTCGATTCGTGATCGACTGGCGTTACTCCTGTGGGACGCCGATGTTCTTTACACTGCTGCTACACTTGGGGCACGACCCCGGCGTGTGCGCCGCCGTTCCCCGGTAGCCGCAGCTGTGACACTCGTAGTAGGCTCCACTCGGTGTGTACGGGTCGGCAGGTGCCATGGTGGAAAACAACGTCCGTAGGTCTATAGGGGTTCCTTCAGAACGTATGTATAGAAACTCGAGTTATCGACTCTATTTTGGCGAGGTATCTGGCCTCGAAATACGTTATCGTCGAGCGACGACGGCAAACGTTTCGGGTCGATTCCGGGCGGAGACGACGGTGAATCCGGCTCGCTCGAGCTGGTCGACGGTCTCCCCGAGGCCGAACCGTTCGTCGAGCGACGGACCGTCGTCGCCGGTGCCGTCGCCGGACCAGTCGACGGTGACGAGTCGCGCACCCGGTCGGAGGACCCGTGCGAGTTCCGACATGGCGTCGTCGGTCGCGTACTCGTGGTGGGTCACGACCGAGTACGCGCCGTCGAGGTGATCGTCGTCGAACGGCAGCGAGGAGACGTCGGCCGTCACGAACTCGACGTTCTCGGGGGCGTCTTTCTCGCGGTAGAAATCGTGCATCTCCGCCTGGACGTCGACGGCGTAGGCCGTTCCGACGAACGGTGCCACGTCGTCGGTGAAGAATCCCGTTCCGGAACCGAGGTCGGCGACGGCGTAGTCGGATCCCGGATCGAGCAGCGAGAGCAGTTCCTCTCGCGAGCAAAAGCGGTATCGAGACGGGTCCTCGAGGTTGTCGGCCCGGTCGATCGGGAACGTGTGGAATCCCATATCCCGAATTCGGCGGGTTGGGAAAAGAACCTGTTCTTCTCGTGGTGGCGGATCGCCCGTCACGTCGGTTTCGGCTGTCGCGCGACCGTCGGCGCGCGGCCGATCTCGGCGGGGGTCCCGTGGGAAAGACCGATTGCGATCGATATCGAACGACGTGGTATGCGATACCGTGAGACAACTCGAGACGACGTCGCGGCGATCGAACGGATCGCCCGCGCGTCGTGGGAGGCCGACTACCCCGACATTCTGAGCCGGGAGACGGCCGCCGACGAGGCAGTCGACGAGTGGTACGGTAGCGACGCGATCGAGCGAGAACTCAACGCGCCGGGGTCGATCCTGCTCGTCGCCGAGGCCGACGACGGCGACGACGGTCCCGTGGCGTTCGCACACGCCGTCGTCACCGGCGGCGAGGCGACGATCCTCCGGCTGTACGTCCACCCGGAGGCGCGGCGTGAGGGGATCGGCAAGGAACTGCTCGGACGGACGATCCGCGAAGCGTCCGACCGCGCGGCCGACCGGATCAGGGCGATGGTCCTCGCCGAGAACGACCTGGGGGACGCCTTCTACCGGACGGCAGGATTCGAATCCGTCGAGACGGGAGAGACGGTGATCGGCGGCGAGCGCTACGAGGAGACGACGTACGAGCTTCGGGACTGGGACGTCGAGGGGTGATACTACCGGACAACAGTCAGTGACTACTCGATCGCGTCTCGACGACTGTCGTCAGCGACGACAGCGTCTCGAGTGCGATCGATGGCTGAACCGTTTTGTCCGGCAGTATGAACACCGACGATCGATCGCAATCGGAGCATTCTCGTTTCCCCGTCGTCGTTTGACGGGCGTGAATCGAACGTCGCTTCCTGCTCGACCGTCACTGTTGACGCTTCGTCGACTCGGTCGATTCGACGCCCTGTTTCTGACGGCGTCGATCTGGTTTCTCGCGAAGTTCCTCCGCTACGCCTTTCCACCGCTTTTCGAACCGCTGCAGGCGACCTACGGCGTCTCGAACACCGTCCTCGGGACGGCGTTTACCGGCCTCATGCTCGTCTACGCGGTGATGCAGTTTCCGTCCGGACTGCTCGCGGATCGACTCGGATCGGTCACGGTGATCGTCGCTGGCGTGCTCGTCGCGACCCTGGCCGCGTTCGCCGTCGTGTTCGAGTCGCCGTTTCCGGTCCTCGTCGGTGCGATGCTCGTCATGGGTGCTGGAACGGGCGCACACAAGACCGTCGCCGTCCGCCTCCTCTCGCGTGCCTACCCCGCGCGAACGGGACGTGCACTCGGTATTCTCGACACGTTCGGCGCGTTCGGTGGCGTCGCCGCCCCCGCCGCAGTCGTCTTCTTCTCGAGTACCCCGTTGCTGTTCGACGCGGGCTGGCGAGCCCTGTTCTTCGTCGCCGGACTTGTCGGAATCGCGCTGGCGGTGGCGTTTGCCATCTGGGTCCCGAAACGGTTGCCCGACGAAACGACTGGAGCGCCGGGCGTCGACGCGGCGGCCGACACGGACTTCCGACGGTATCTCGAGTTGTTCCGCGAGTGGCGGTTCACCGTCTTCGTCGCCGCCACGGTGCTGTTCTCGTTTACCTACAACGGGTTCGTCGCGTTCGCGCCGCTGTATCTCACGCAAGCGGCGGAACTCGCCCCCGCAACCGCGAGTCTGCTCTACAGCGCGCTGTTCGCGGCGAGTCTCGTCCAGGTCGCGACCGGCGAACTGGGCGATCGGATCGGAACGTTGCCGGTCATCGTTTTCACGCTCGGACTGGCGTCGGTGGCGCTCGCTGCGCTCGTGTCGCTGACGGATACCGGGAATCCGCTGGTGTTCGGCGTCGCCCTCGTCGCGGTCGGCCTCGGCTCTCACGGCTTCCGGCCGGTCCGCGGCGCATACCTGATGTCGGCCGTCCCGCCATCTATCGCGGGCGGCAGCCTCGGCATCGTTCGGACGCTGTTGATGGGCGCGGGTGCCATCGCCCCGGCGATCGTCGGCTACCTCTCGGAGACCGTCGGCTTCCGGCCGGCGTTCTGGTTGCTCGCGACATCGGTCGCCGGGGCGACCGTCCTGGCCGCTGCGCTCTTGCTTACCGACCGATCCTGACCTCGAGTCTCGTCGACCTATCAGACCGACTATCTTTATGGCCATGCGTCGGGATGGCCCGCAACCGTCGTCGTAGCCTGGGATAGTGGAAATAGTTAACATACAACGGGACGAACGGTCGTACATGGGAGACGCCGTGAGACTCGAGTACGAGTGCGTCCGGTGTGGCTTCCGGCAGACGCCGGACGATGCACTCGTGAGTACCTGTCCACGATGCGGGGGCGAGATGCACAACGTGGTTCCGATCGACTCCTGACTCGCGGTCACACCGATCGCCGCCGCAGACAGTACCGTGAGCGTGACTGTCCGCTCGAGGCTGGAGAAGTTGTTTTTCGCCGTCCGTGGAAGCGACGACCATGACGTCGACGTTCGAACTCGCCTCGTTCGTCCAGGAAACCGACTACGACGACCTCTCGGACGACGTCCGCGACGCGCTGAAACGACGGGTACTCGACTCGGTCGGGATCGCGATCGCCGCCGAGGTCGCCGAGCCGCCCGAGGTCGTCTTTCGAACGGTGTCCGACCTCGAGGCGGACGGCCCCTGTACGCTGTGGGGACGAGACGCGGGAGCGTCGCCGGTCGGCGCGGCGACGCACAACACCGCCCTCGTGCGGTACCTCGACTACATGGACTCGTTTCTCGCGCCCGGCGAGACGCCCCATCCCAGCGACAACCTCGGGTCTATCCTCGCCGCCGGGGAGTACGCCGACCGCTCCGGCGCGCAACTGCTCGCGGGACTCGCGATCGCCTACGAGATCCAGGGTGAACTCGCCTGGAACGCGCCGGTTCGCGAGCGGGGCTTCGACCACGTCACTCACACCGTCGTCTCCGCCGCCGCGGGAGCGGCGAAACTCCTCGGACTCGACCGCGAGCAGACGCGAAACGCGATCGCCATCGCGGGGACGGGTCACAACGCCCTGCGCGTGACCCGGACCGAAGGGATCAACGAGTGGAAGGGTGTCGCGTCGGCCAACGCGGCGCGAAACGCCGTCTACGCGGCGATGCTCGCGAAAAACGGGATGGAGGGGCCGCGAAACCTCTTCGAGGGACAGAAGGGGTGGAAAGACGTGATCTCGGGACCGTTCGAACTCGAGTTGTCACCCGGCGAGCGCGTCCACGACGTGATGACCAAACGGTACGTCGCGGAGACCTACGCGCAGTCGGCCGTCGAGGGCGTCATCGAACTCGCCGAGAGCGAGGCCATCGATCCGGACGCCGTCGCCCAGATCCGCCTCGAGACGTTCGCTGGGGCGAAACTCATCATCGGCGGCGGCGAGGGGAGCCGTTACGAGGTCGACAGTCGAGCGCAGGCCGACCACTCGCTCCCCTACATGCTCGCGGTGGCGCTGATCGACCGCGAACTCGGCTTCGAGCAGTACGAACCAGAACGAATTCGCGCCGACGACGTCCAGCAGTTGCTCCGGACCGTCGAAGTGACCGAGGATCCGGAACTCACCGACCGCTTCGAGTCGGGCGAGATGCCCGCGGTCATCGACGTGACGATGGACGACGGGACCACGTTCCGCATCGAGAAAGATGCGTTCCACGGCCACCCGCGCAATCCGATCGGATGGGCGGACCTCGAGGAGAAGTTCGATCGAACCGCAGGCGAGTACCTGGACGAGACGCGACGCGACGAGATCGTCGAGACGATCAGGACGCTCGAAGAGCACGACGTGGCGGACCTGACGGAACTCCTCGCCTGATACTGCCGGACACCAGTCAGTACACTCGAGCGCGTCTCGGGGCCCGTCGCCGCTGGCGACGGTCGTTCGAGTGCGAGCGGTGACGAACATTGATACGTTCGTGGTGAGACGCCACAGACGATGCCCACGACTCCCTCCCCCTCTCGCCGCCGACTGCTACATGCTGCCGGCGCAACTGCGCTCTCACTGACGGCCGGCTGTCTCGGTTTCGACGAACTGCGATCCGGGACGTCGACGCCGATTCCCGACCACGACGGCTCCGCGCTGACCCAGACGATCCCCGACGGCGTCGTTCAGTTCCGTCACTCGCTCGAGCGCTGGGGGTACTACCCCGAGGAGACCGTACCCGACGCGGTCGAACGCGAGTGGCGAGTGCCCGAGGTCAACACCGGCGAGCACACGGCCGCGAAGGCGAGCTCCGTCCCACACCCCGACGGTGGCGTCGTTCTCCCCGGCGATACGGGACACGTGACCGCGCTCTTTGCCGACGGCGACGTTCGCTGGCGAGCCGAGACCGACATGGACGGACGGGGCGTCCACGGCACGCCCGCAATCGCCGACGGCCGGGTGTACGTCGGCGCGTACGACGGCGTCCTCTACGCCTTCGACGCGGCGACCGGCGACCGGGTGTGGAAGACGAAACTCGGCGGCTCGATCGGCTCGAGTCCACTCTACGCCGACGGGACGGTCTTCATGGCCGTCGAGTATTCCGACCCCGAGGGGAGTATCTTCGCCGTCGATGCCGACGACGGCACGATCCGCTGGGAAGACGAAGAGCGTCGGCCCACCGATCACCCACACTCGACGCCGGCGCTCGACCCCGCGGCCGAACGGCTGGTCGTCGGTGCGAACGACGGCGTCCTCTACGGGTGGGACGCCACCACGCTCGAACTGGCGTGGACGTTCGAGACGACGCCCGAGAACGGGACGAACGGCGAGATCAAGGGTCCCGTCGTGACCTACGACGGCGGAGCGTTCTTCGGTTCGTGGGACCGCCACGTCTACCGGGTCGACCTCGAGGACGGGACCGAAGACTGGTCGTTCGAAACCGGCGGGCTGTCGATGACCGGGCCGGCCGTCGATCCGACGCTTCACGCGGTGTTCGCCGGGAGTCACGACGGAACGCTCTACGCGTTCGACGCCGACACGGGTGAGGTGTACTGGCGATTCTCGACCGACGGTGCGCTCACCGGCTGTCCGGTCGTCTGTGCCGACCGGATCGTCTTCGGGTCGAAGGATCGGACACTCTACGCCGTCGACAAGCGGACCGGCGAGGAGGTCTGGCACGTCGACCACGATGGTGTGGTCACGAGCACGCCACGGGTCCACGACGGAGCGATTTACGTCGCCGAACGCGCGCCGAACCCGGAGGAGGGCGAGACGGACGGCGGCGGCTACAAGTACGTCCCGGCGGAGTGATACTGCTGGCAAAACGATTCACACGTCGATCGCACTCGAACGACCGTCGCCAGCGACGACGACAGTGCAGGTTTTTACCCTGCCCCGTCGAATCGGCTGGATATGTACTCACGTATCACGATCGACGAGGTCGAAGAGCGCGACGTCGACGACGAGCGACCGACGCTCCGGGCGATCGGTTACGAACTCCGCCCCGAGCAGATGCGCCCGAACGTCTGGGAGTACGAGGCTGGCGAGTCGAACGTCTCCCACCGACAGGACGAGCAGGAAGAACTCTACGTCGTCCTGGACGGTCGATTCGACGCCACGATCGAACACGACGGCGACCGAGAGGTCGTCGAGCTATCGCGTCACGACTGTCTCGTCGTCCCGCCGGAGTCCTGGCGACAACTCGAGGCTCGCGAGGAGAGCACACTCCTCGTCGTCGGCTCGCCGAACGTCAAAGACGACGGGATCGTCGACGAATGACGGCGTCGAGGGCGTGAGCCTGGCGACGGTTATCGATCCGACGCGAGATACGCGACGACGAGCAACAGCACGCCGAGCGCCGCGGCGACGACGCCGATCTGCGAACTCCCGGTGAGCGCGACCACGCCGCCGGAGACGACGCCAGCGCCACCGCCGCCGGCGAGCACCGGCGTCGCCAGTCCGTCGCCGTTCGATCGAACCGCCTCGAGATCCTCGCGGAGGTCGGCGATCGTTTCGACAGCCTGCTCGCGCTCGTCTTCCGCCGCCTCGAGCGCCGCGAGCCGATCGTCGAACGCCTCGAGGTCGGCGTCACTCGGTCCCTCGGCTGCCGTCTCGAGCGACGTCGAGAGGTCGTCGACGCGCGTCTCGAGGCTCGCGAGTGCCGCTGTGGAGGCCGCGTCGTCGATCGCGGGCTGCAGGTCGTCGACGTCCGACTCGAGTGTTGCCACGTCCGCCTCGACGGCGGCAACGCGATCCGCGTCGAGGGCGTCTTCCTCGAGGTCGCGAACCGTCGCCGACAGCTCGGAGAGGCGACGCTCGAGCGTCGCCAGGTCCGACTCGACGCTCTCGAGTGCGTCCTCGTCGTCGGCCGCCGCGAGTGACTCGAGGTCGCCTCGTACCGCCTCGAGCTCCGACTCGAGTTCGCCGAGACGCGTCTCGAGGCCGATCGTCCGGTCGTCGACCTCGTCGACGGCCGAACCGACCGCCTCGCGCCGCTCGCGTTCGTCTTCGAGTCCCGACTCGAGCGATTCGACCGACGTGTCGACGTCGGCCAGTCGGTCCGATGCCGACTCGAGATCGTCTCGTACGTCCTCGAGGTCCGTCTCGAGGCCTTCGACTGCTCGCTCGCTCGCGGCGGACTGCACTGCGGATTCGACCAACTCGAGGTCACCGCGGACGTCCTCGAGGTCGGTTGCCAGGTCGTCGAGTTGCGTTCCGAGGACGTCGACGTCGTCGTCGACCGCAGTCTCGAGTGACGATAGATCGGTGGTGAGGGCGTCGACGTCGTCGTCGACCGCAGTCTCGAGTGACGATAGATCGGTGGTGAGGGCGTCGACGTCGTCGTCGACCTCGTCGATAGCCGTCGACAGCGCCGCCGTCTCGGTTTCGAGGTCGGATTCGACCGCTTCGACGCGGTCGTCGAGCACCGCGACCGTCGTCTCGAGACGTTCGTGTTCGTCCTCGAGGTCGGTGAGCGCGTCGTTGGTTCGCTCGAGGTCGTCGCACACTGCCGCGAGTTGCGTCTCGCCCGCCGCCCTCGCCTCAACCGACGCGATCGTCTCCTCGAGATCTGCGAGGTCGTTCTCGAGCGACGTCGTCACGTCGTCGAGGTCGGTCTCGAACGACGCTTCGGTCTCGTCGACGCGGTCGTCGAGCGCGTCGAGTGCATCCGCGATCGTCTCGACGTCGGCCGCGAGCGACTCGAGGTCGCCGGCGTCAGCGGCCCGATTCCGGAGATTGGCTACCTCGCCTTCGAGGTCGTCGACGGTCGTCTCGAGGTCCACGACGCCGGTCTGCAGTCGGTCGATATCGTCTTCGACGCCGGCCTGCACCTGGTCGAGGTCGTCTGCGACGTCGGCCTCGAGCGCATCCACCTCGGCGCTCGTCGCGGCGTCGGCCGCGAGTTCGTCGAGCGCGTCGCGGACGTCCTCGAGGTCGCTCCCGACGGACGCGAATCGCGCCTGGAGATCGTCTGCGAGCGACGTAACTTCGTCGTCGACCGTCGACTCGAGGTCGTCGATCCGTTCGTCGACGTCGGCTTCGACGGCCTCGAAGCGGGCGTCCGTCCGCTCGGAGAGTTCCTCGATCCGGCCGGCGAGCCCCTCGACACGCGTGCGGATTCGCTCGAGACCGTCGTCGACCTGCTCGAGGTCGTCTTCGAGGGAGCCGAGGTCGTCCCGGACGTCCGCGAGGTCGGTCTCCGTCGCGGCGTCGGCCGCGAGGTCGGTCAGATCTGCCTCGAGGTCCTCGAGAGCCGTTTCGAGACCGTTCGTTCGTTCGGCGACCGTTTCGACGTCCGACTCGATCTCGTCGACGTCGGCCGCGAGGTCGGCTCGTTCGTCGGCAGCGGCGTCTTCGACCGTCGATACGTTCGCAGCGAGCCCGTCGAGGTCGTCCTCGAGTCCCGAGAGGGCGTCGCGTAGCTCCTCGAGTCCCGACTCGAGGGCCGCGACCTCGTCGGTCGTCGCGTGTGAGTCGGCGACGTCCTCGAGGTCGGCGGCGAACCGCTCGATCCGCTCGTCGAGGTCTTCGACCTCGTCGGCCGCGGCGGTGCGTCGCTCGACTTCCTCGAGGTCCTCGAAGAGGGCTTCGACCTCCTCGGTGACGGACTCGATCTCCTCGTCGCGGTTCGCGAGCCGGTCGAACAGCTGTTCGACGGCGTCGTCGCCGGGATCGGTCGGCTCCTCGTCTTCGAAGTCGAGTTCTCCCTCGTCGAACGACAGGCTCGCGTCCACGCCGGCTGCGTCGGCTCCCTCGTCGTCCGGCTCCGTCGACCAGGTGACGGCTTCGTAGGCGTCGACGTCGTCCCGTGCGGCCGCGAGTGCACCCCGAACGGGACTCTCCGCTGGTTCGTCCGCGAGCCTGGCACCGCGGATTGAAAACGGGAGCGTCGCCGCGTCGAACCGTCCGCCGAAGAGGAACTCGACTCCCTCGATCGCCTGGCCACCGCCGATGGCGACTGGGACGGCGATCCCGTGCTGGAGGTCTGCCTCTTCGGCTTCGTCGCGGATGGCGTCGATCAACTCCTCGGCGAGTGCGTCGTAGGCCCGCGCCAGCGCGCTCTCGACGCCACCGGCTGCAGCCTTCGGATCGAGCGCGAACTCCTCGAGCGTCGCGGCGACCGCCGATCGCGAGTGGTCCGTCTCCTCGGTTGCTCGATCGACGATCCACTCGCTCCCCTTCGCGAGCGAGAAGGCGAGCACGGGCACGCCGTAGTACGCGAGCGCGACGCTCGTCGCCTCCGCCTCGATGCAGACGCCGAGTCCGGTGAAGTTGTCCTCCGCGAGCTGGTCGTAGACGATCGCGAAGCCCTTGCTCACCGGTGTCGCGTCGAAGCCCTGTCGCTCGAGGATCTCCTCGAGCACGTCCCGGTGTCTTCGTGCCGGTTCTTCGGCGTCGAGTAGCGTTCCCGGCGTCGTGTAGCAGAGTCGGTTTCCCATCGCGTCGTCGAGGAGGTCCTCGAGGAGCGCCTCGAGTGCCGGTTCGGCGTACTCCTCGACCGCGAGAAAGCCATGCGAGAGCAGCGACTCGAGGTCGCCGCCGGTCGCGTCGGCCGCGACCGTCGCGTCGTCACCGAGTACGTACGTGGCGTCCTGGTCGTCGATCGAACGGAGGTCGGCGGGAGCGAGTCCGGCCGCCTCGAGGGTCGCGCCGTCGGTCGGAAGGACGACCGGCGATTCCGCGTCGACGGCGGGGCCGTCGAGGTCGTCCCTGGCCGATCGGAGAGCCCCCGTTCCGATGTCGAGGCCGTTTACCATGACCGCGGAGAAACGGGGGGCCCTATTGGTAGTTTGGCCCTGAGTACCAGAACTGAAAATCAGCCGACCCGGTCGAACGCGACGTCTGTGCTCAGGATTCGATCTTCTCGACGATCTGTTTCGCGTCCGATCGCGCCTCGTCCTCGTCGACCTCTTTCGGGATCAGAACGCTCTCTACCTCCCAGTCGTCGCCGTCTTTGACTTTCCCCGTCCGAACTTCGCTCCCCTCGCTGACCGACTCCGCCGCGTTCTTCGCCCAGTCCGGCGTCCGGATCTCGTCGAAGCGATCCGGAGCGCGGAATCGAACGTGGTGGTACTGGTCTTCGGTCTCGAGCTTTTGAACGTCGGTCATCGATCGCCCCTACGAAATCCGTGTGAAAGTAACGAACCCATGCGCTGGCAAGCGAACGAGCAGGCGTCTCCACGGGCGACCTCGAGGTCGCCGTCCCCGACGGGGCGGCGTACTACACGGCGACGGCGCTCGATGCCGAGACGCAGATGGTCGGGTGAATCGACAGCGAACGGACTCGATCGACGTCGGCGGCCGCACCGGCCGTGGTCGTGGTGACGTTACGACGATTCGGGGGCGTCGATCGGATCGCAGACGTCGACCGCGTCGCCAACCTCGAGTCGGTCGCCCCACGACGATTCGGGGACGTGCGTGTTGACCATCAGCCGGAAGTAGTGGTCGAACTGCGACTCGGTCGCCCACTCGGGTAAGGTGGCCTCCCGGCGCTCGACGAACGTCTCCTGGAATCCCGGGGTCGACTCGCCGGTGTCCGGATGCCGGGTCGGGACGACGCACCGCTGGCACGGGCTGTCGCCGTGGAATCGCACGTCGCCGATCTCGAACGGCACGACTCGTCCTGGATCGTCGTAGAGACGGTCCTCCCAGAACGCGGGGACCCCACCGATCTCGACGTTCGCGCGGAGCCGTCTGCGCATCTCTACGGCGTCGATCCCGTCGTACCACGAGGCGACCGCCTCGAGCGTCGCCGTGGCGACCACGGTCGGACCTGTCGCCCTCGTGTTGTCGGGAAACCCACCCTCGTCGTCGTGGACGAGTTCGACCGGGCGGTCGAAAAACGCAGAGAGCCACGAGTCGAGCGCGCCACGATCGTCTTCGAGGTGGAACGTCTGCGGGTCGACCATCGTCTGCCGGGCCCCGTCTCCGTCGTACTCGGAGAGTGCGACCGTCCCACGCTCGAGGTCGAATGCGGCCCGCAACCGGTGGATTCGCCGCTCTCGCTTGCCGTTTACGTACTCGCCGTCGGCATCGACGATTGCGTAGCGGCGATCCCACTCGAGGCCGCCGTTCTCGACGATCGTCGCCGATTCGACCGCCGCCGCGTCGAGTGACTTGATAGGGTAGACGAGGATCCGCTCGAGGTGAGCCATCGGCTCCCCGGAGGAAGCACTCGGTGAAAATCGTTCCGTCTCCAGCGGGGCTTGGCCGCGGTGGCCCCGATCACTCGGTCTCGTCGAGTTGGACCGTCTCCTCGACGACCAGCGTCGGCCCCTGTTCCGTGTCGACGAACTCGGCCGCGTCGGCCTGGACGGCCCGGCCGACCTCCGAGTCGAACGCCGCCGCGAGCGCGCTCGAGTCCTCGAAGTAGAGTTCGACGACGCCGTCGTAGCCGGCCTTCTCGGGGTCGCTTGGCACGGACGTCGTGTACTTGCGAAGCCCCGGCAGGTCGCGGGCGAGGTCGGCGTGGTCGCCGGTCCAGCGCTCGAGAAACTCTTCGTGGGTCAGTTCCTCCTTCCGGACGAGCAGGTTGACCAGTTTGATCACGTCGGTCGAACGATCTCCGGGTCGGCTTTTCGCTCTGTCGATTCGCCGTCCGGCCCGGCGGTCGGCGGCGTCACCTTCGCTACCGACCCCGTCATTGCGACGCGTCCGTACGGTGATCCAAAACTGATTACGGCACGCCTACCTCGATAGTCAGATCGGTTATACAGTGTCATACGAGGGTGTGAGACGCGTTATACTACCATATACACGCGCGGAGATCCTCTACGTTTATGCACCGGGATGATGCTTGCTCTAGTATGTCTGAAACCGGGACGGAACCCCGGCCGCTCACACGACGGCTTCCGGATCCAGAGACGGCGTCGAACATCGTCTACAATCCCTCGCTCGAGGAAATACGCGAGTTCGCGAGCGCGGACGAGACGACGACCGAGTACGGATCGCCGTCGTACGTCAGCGAGTTCCGATCACGGAGTGCCGACCGAACGAAAAACGCGATCGACGACGAGTTCACCGACGCCGACCGGCGTCTGCTCGAGGACGCGGCCGACGCCGCAGGTGAGCGCGAGATGCTCTGTGTCGACCGGCTCATGGGCCGCCACCCCGACGCGACGTTCTGCTGTCGGCTCTTCGTTCCGACGGAGTACGCTCGTATCGCGCTCGCGTGGGCCAACCTGTTCGAACCGACGGACGGTCGCGAACCCGACCTCGTGACCGTCCAGGACCCGGACTACGACGAGACGGCGATTCGCATCCTTCCCGAGGAGGGATTCACTGCGGTCCTCGGCAGCGACTACACCGGCGAGGCGAAGAAGTCGTTCCTGCGCCTGTTTATGTACCGCACGAAGCAACTCGGCGGGCTCGGCCTCCACGCCGGGAGCAAGCGCGTCCGCGTTCGCGACGGCGACGGCGACATGCGCATCGTCGGCCAGGTCTTCCTCGGCCTCTCGGCGACCGGCAAGTCGACGCTTACGTCCCACGGCCTCTGGCTCGACGATCCCGAAGACGCCGTCATGCTCCAGGACGACGTCTGTGCACTCCTGCCCGACGGGTCCGTCGCCGGGAGCGAGGGACAGGGGCTGTACATCAAGACGATCGGCCTCGAGGAAGACGAACAGCCGGCGCTCTACCAGGCGGCCACCGACGGGTCGGCCGTCCTCGAGAACGTCGCCGTCGACGACGACGGCACCGTCCACTTCGAGGAAAACCGGTACACCTCGAACTCCCGGGCCGTGATCCAGCGGTCGGAACTCGAGAGCGCCGACGACGAGATCGACCTCGACCGGGTCGACCAGGTCTTTTTCATCACGCGCAACCCACTGATGCCGCCGGTGGCGAAACTCGACGAGGAGGAAGCCGCAGTCGCGTTCATGCTCGGCGAGTCGATCGAGACGAGCGCGGGCGACCCCTCCCGCGCCGGCGAGTCGATCCGCGTCGTCGGCACCAACCCCTTCATCATCGGCTCGGAGGGCGAAGAAGGCAACCACTTCCGCGACCTCATCGCCGACCTCGAGGTCGACTGTTACGTCATCAACACTGGCTACCTCGGCGACGAGTCGAAAGACGTCGGCGTCACCGAGTCGGTGACGATCCTCACCGAACTCGCACGCGGCACCGTCGAGTGGACCGACGACGATCGCACCGGTCTGACGATCCCCGAGGGCGTCCCCGGACTCGACGTCGAGGAGTACTACGTCCCTGACCACGTCGACGACTACGAGGAGGCCGCCACCGCCCTCCGCGAGGAACGCCTCGAATACCTCGAGAAGTTCGACGACCTCGATCCGGAAATCAAAGACGCGACGTACTGACGGGCGCGCGCCCGCGACCGTCTCCGGTTGCGTGGACGTGGAGACGGTATCCTGTCTCGAGGATCAACAGTGTAGCCCGTTCGACAAATCGACACCGTCTTCTATCAATCGACGAGACAGTCGGCGTGTGCAACTGATCGAACGCGCCCTGAGTCTCCTCGCTCTCGCGTGCGTCGGGAGCGGCGTCTCGCTCGTCTACTACGGGTACGGACGGCTACTCGCACGTGGTGGCGACCGGACGCGTGCACTGGCCCGGCTTCGTCTGGCACTGAAAGTCGGACTACCCGTGACGTACGTCCTCGCGGTGATCACGATGACCGCGACCGGCTGGCTCGAGGTCGTCGACGCCGTCGTCGCGTGGGTTCCCCTCGGCGAGACGATCGTCGGTAACGTGCTCGCACTCGTTCTCCTGCTGGGGACGCCCGCACTGGCGGTGGTCGTCGCCTACCTCGGTGCGCTCCCAGTCGTGGTGGATCTCCGGAACCTCACGGTGTCCCCGACTCGCGTCGTCCTCTTGCTGGCGCGGTCAGTCGCCGGCCTCGTCGCGCTGTTCGTCGTCCTGTTGCTCGCGCTCGGTGCGGTCGTCGACCCGCTGCTTGCCACACTCCCGGCGGGCGTCGTCGTCCTGGTGGCGTCGGTCGGGATGGTCGTCTCGCTGCTGTGGGCGACGCCGCTCGTGGTTCGACTCCTGCAACCGACGCGACGGCCGGACGACGACGAGCGCGAGCGGATCGCCGCGCTCCTCGAGCGGACGGGTCTCGACGGTGTCGGCGTCCGAATCCTGCGAGCGAGCGACGCGAACCACGCGTTCGCCGTCCTCCGGGGACTTCCCCTCCCTCGACGCCACCTGTTCGTCACCGACTACTTGCTCGAGTGTGCCGACGACGACCGATTGCGTGCGCTGCTGGCACTCCAGGCCGGGCGGGCCCGGACGTTCCACCTCGAGAGTCGCCTCACGATCACGATCGGCCTGGTGCTCGGCGTGGTCGCGCCGACTCTCGAGTCACTCCCGGGGCGGTCGTGGCTCGTCTCGGTCGCTGCGGGAATCGTCGGCCTCGTCGCCCTCTGGCAGGGCCGACGGCTCGTCTACCGCGGCGACGCGTACGCGGCGAGTCGAGTCGGGACGGACGCTGTCGTGGACGCACTCGAGTGGCAGTGTGCGATCAACGATCGTCCACTGACGTGGTCACGTCGCCAGGAGATCGTTCGCATGGAGCCGTCGCCGGCGAGACGGATCGGACGACTCAGGGAGCGATCGGGATAGCGGGCCTCCTGGCCGGCGACGGCCGTCGCCCCTGGGCCGGACGTGAAATCGACGCGTCGGTCACCGTTCGTACGTCGCGGCGAGCGTCGTCGACGCCGTCGATTCGCCGTCGATCGCGTCGGTCGCCTCGTCGACCGTCGCGCCGCCCTCGAGGGCGAGTTCGGACTCGAGTGCATAGAGGGTAAACCGGTACCTGTGTGGCCCGTCGCCCTCCGGCGGGCACGGCCCCCGGTAGCCGACCTCGCCGAAGTCGTTCTCGCCCTGCCGTGCGCCCTCGAGGTCGGCGGGTTCCGGTTCGGTCGGGACCTCCCGCGGCACCTCGGTCGTCGACGGCGGGAGGTTCCAGAGCGTCCAGTGGGTGAACACGCCCGCCGGAGCGTCCGGATCGTCGACGACGATGGCGAGCGCCGCGGCGTCGTCCGGGACGCCGTCGACCTCGAGTTGCGGCGAGACGTCCGCACCGTCGCAGGTGTACTCGGTCGGGATCGATTCGCCGTCGTCGATGTCGGGTGCGTCGAGTTGCATGGTCGTGTCCTCGGGTGGTGTGTCGGCACTGCCACCGCCGTCGGTGGCGTTGCCGGTTTCGTCGTCGGTCGGTTGCTCGTCCTGATCGGCCTCCTCGTCGAGACAGCCGGCACAGCAGGCGCTCAGTCCAGCGAACAGCGTCGTAACGGTCCGTCGGCGCGTCGGCATGGCGTGTCTCCGTCGGACGAACGCCATCGTGGTGTGTCGGCAGGGGTCGCTCGAGTTCGTCTCCAGTTCGTCCAGTGACCGACTTCTACGCCATCGGCCTTGAGCGTCGGGGGTCGTCACTCGAGATCGCACGAGTGCGCCGTGGTGGCAGACCTTGCCGGACACGAACACGGTTATATGTGTCCAGTTCTCATACCCGATAATGAGCGCACAACTGAAGAAACCGACTGTACGCGAGTGCGAACGATGTGGCCGACGCGAGCGATGGGACGAAGAACTCGACGCCTGGCAACTCGTCCGCGAGGACGGCGAGAAGCTGACCGGGAATCCCCACTGCATCCACGAGTGGGACATCAACGGGACGTTCAATCCACTCGACGGCCACTGACGGCGACTCTGCGATCGATCGTCCGGCTACTCGACCGGCGACCGTAGCGGCGCACGGGTACGATCTCTCCACACGTTTTTCCTCGCGTCTCTCGTAGCCGACGACCATGCCGACGGTCTACATCACCGCGCCGATTCCCGCCGCGGACGACATCGTCGAGACGCTCCTCGAGGAACGACTCGCCGCCTGCGTCAACCACCTCCCGATCCGGTCGACCTACCGGTGGGAGGGTGAGGTCCACCGGGAGGAAGAGGCCCTCTTGCTGGTGAAGACGACCCACGACGCGTACGACGACCTCGTCGACCACGTCCAGGAGATCCACCCGCACGACGTCCCCTGTATCGAGCGATTCGACGAGGACGACGTCCTCGAGTCGTTCGCCGAGTGGCGCGACGACACCGTCGCGTAACTACAGTAACAACTGAAACGATTTACACGCTGCTCGCAGCGGTCGCCGACCGTCGTTCGAATCCGTCCGGTCGTCGATGACGACTGCCCGAAAAAGCAACCCTTAAAACTCGCGCGGGGATTCTATCGGGTATGGCTGGAACCATCGAAGTGCTCGTTCCGGGTGGCCAGGCCAACCCTGGCCCGCCGCTCGGTCCCGAGCTCGGACCGACGCCCGTCGACGTACAGGCGGTCGTCAACGACATCAACGAGCAGACCGCCGCCTTCGACGGCACCGAAGTGCCCGTCACCGTCGAGTACGAAGACGACGGTTCCTACGAGATCGACGTCGGCGTTCCGCCGACGGCCGCACTGATCAAAGACGAGGCTGGCTTCGAGACCGGCAGCGGCGAACCCCAGAAGGACTTCGTCGCCGACCTCTCGATCGACCAGGTCAAGACGATCGCCGAGCAGAAGCAGACCGACCTGCTCGCCTACGACACCAAGAACGCGGCCAAGGAGGTCGTCGGAACCTGCGCCTCGATGGGCGTCACCATCGAAGGCGAGAACGCACGCGAGTTCAAAGAGAAAGTCGACGCGGGCGAGTTCGACGACGTCCTCGTCGAGTAACGTCCGAGGCTCCGACCGACGGCGACCGGCGTTCGTTTTTCCTCTGTCGTTCTCTGGCAATGCGGGTACGGCAGACGCCATCAGACGACCAGCAACAACGCCGCGTAGCTCCCTGCACCGGCCGCGAACGCGCCGAACCGACTCTCGCGTTCGGCCGGCAGCTCTTCTTTGATGACGTTGAGGACGACGCCGCCGGCGAGAAAGGAGAGCGCGAGTGCGATTGCCGCCTCGTGGACGACGGTGAGATAACCGACGGCGGTGCCGACGAGGACGGAACCCGCGAGCAGCCAGCGCCCGACCCGGTGGTACGCGTCCCCGTAATGGCCCCGTAGTCCGTAGTCGTTGACGAGCATGTGTAGCCCCATCGCGGTCGCGTACAGGACGAGGCCGAGCGCGCCGGGAGCCTCTCGGTGGACGAGGAGGTAGCCGATGAGGGCGTTGTAGACGGCGAACGATCCTACGTGAATCCAGAATCGGGTGCGTTCGCTGCCGGCGTCGATGCGCCTTCCCCCCGCTCCCTTCCGACCGGAGGCCACGGCCGCGTACCGTTCGAGGCCGTAGAACGTGACGAAGCCGACCAGCGCGACGACGTAGACGTGTCGCTCGAGCAGCGTCACCGGGACGGCGAGCGTTTCGACCACCGTCCGCGCAGCCTCGCCAACCTCGGGAAGGAGGTGGACGAACACGTAGGCGACGGCCGCACCGCCGGCGACGGACAGCCACTGACTGCGGGGTACCTCGCCGAGGCGGCTCGCCCGGCCGGCGAACGCGTGAACGCCTGCGAGACATGTGGCGAGTACGGCGGGGAGGACGGAAAGCGTAGTCAGGTCCATGTCGAGTTTCGCGACGTTACGCGCGAGCGAGGACGTCGAGGTGGTGTGCCACGAGCACGAGTTCACCCCGCTCGAGCTGGTCGCGTCGCGTCTCGAGCCACTGCCGCCGGCTCGTGGCGTCGAGTTCGGTCTCGGGGTAGTCGGCCAGCGCCCCGTCGATCGTCTCGAGTAGAGACTCGAGAAACGTCGACTCGTCGTGTGGGTACGCGCCCTCGCGTGGTCTGACGATCCAGTCTGCGCCGCCGGCAGCGAGCACGTCGTATCCCGCGTCAGGTAGCGCGGTCAGCAGGTCGCGTCCTGCCTGGCTACTCCCCGGCTGGTCGCGAACCTCGTCCATGTGCCGGTGGTAGAGTCGCTCGACCCGTTCGTCGAGCGGATGGGGTGGCACGAACGTCGTCCCGCCGTCGAACGTGATCGGCGCGTACAGTAGTCCGTCGTCGGCCAGCTGCTCGCGCGCCGCCGAAAGCGCCGTCTCGAGGTCGACGACGTCGAGAAACGCCGCCGCGACGACGGCGTCTGCGGCAGTCTCCTCGCCGGTCACCGCGAGCGCGTCCCCGACCTCGAGGTGTACCTCGAGCCGTCGCTTCCCCGACCGGGCGAGCAGGCCGTCGTCGGATCGGCTCACCTCGTATCCCGCGTCCTCGAGCCACGCCGGAAGGTGCTCGCGGGCGTACGCGATGGTCTCCTCGTTGCGATCGATCGCCCGGTAGGAGACGCGATCCGGGAGGTGCCCCCACGACGCGAGGCGGGCGATCATCGTGCCGACGCCAGCACCGAACTCGACGATCCGAACCGGCTCGGCCGTCCCCGATCCGTCTCGCTGCCGCCTCGCGAGCCCGGTACTGAACTGCTCGAGAACGCGTCGGTTTAGTGCGCGGTCGTCGACGGTCCGCTTGCTCGCCAGGAACGCCTGGACAGCGTCGGTCACGGCGAGTCACCCGCCACCGTTCGCGTCCCTCTCGTCTCTCCGCTCGCGACGGACGCGTCGTCGCGATCGCGATCGGCTTCGACGCGCGTGCGAAGGAACGATCGCACTCGCGCCATCGTCTCGTCCCACTTCGGGCGGTCGGCCGCCGTCTCGAGCGCCGCCACGCCGAGTGATCCGAGACGGTCGCGGTCGCCGGCGAGTGCCTCGAGACGGCCGGCGATCCGACGGGGCCGGTCTGGCGAGACGAGGAACCCGTTTCGCCCGTCCGCAACGACCTCGCTGGCACCGCCGACGGCGCTCGCGATCGGAACGACGCCGTACTCCATCGCCTCGAGATAGACCATCCCGAACCCCTCGTGGCGGGCGGGTACGGCGAGGACGTGACTCCGTTCGAGGATCGCCTCGAGGTCGCTCGCAGGCACGTCGCCCGTGAACGCGACGCGGTCGGCGACTCCGAGCGCGACGGCACGATTCCGGACCGCTCGAGCGTACGCCGGGTCGGCGTCGTGGCTCCCGACGACGGTCAGTCGCCACCCGTACTCGCGGTCGACGCGAGCGAGCGCGGAGAGCAGCGTCGTCGCCCCCTTCCGCGGGATCAGGTTCCCCACGAACGCGACGCGAAGCGGACCGCGCTCTGCCCTGGCCGTCACCGCCTGCGGCGAGAGGGCCGCGTCGCCGACCCGGCCACCGGGCGGCGCGACCAGCGTCGGGACCGACGCGAGATCGGTCGTTCGATCGCGCGTGTGCCGACTCGGACAGATCGCGGCGTCGACACCCTCGAGGTACCGCCGCTCGATCGCTCGAGCGAGCGCGGGTAGTCGCGTCTGCTCGTCGGTACGCAGGTGGTGGACGACCGCGACGATCGAACCCGGCCGATCGAGTCGAGGATTGTGTCGCCACAGCGATGGGTGACACAGTTCGTCCTGTAACAGCACGTCGAACGGCCGATTCAGCCGCGAGCGAAGCGACCTCGAGAACGCGTCGGCGAGGTGTCGCGGGTAGGTCCGCCACGGCAACGCGAGCACCTCGACGTCGTCGCCACGCGCCCGGAGGAAGTCGACCAGCTTCCGGTCGTACCGAAATCCGCCGGAGGTCCGGTCGAGTCCGCCGTAGACGACGAGTCCGACGTGCATCGCCTCTAGAGCGCCCGCTCGTGGACGACGCGTGCGACGTCGTCCTCTCGCATGGCGACTCGGAGTTCCGTCGCCGTCTCCGGCTCGAGCGACTCGCACAGCCGATCGCCGAAGATCCGGGCGAAGTGCTCGACGCTCGGGTTCAACCCCTCGAACGCGGGCAGGTCGTTGAGCGTTTCGTCGCGATAGCGTTCGACGAGGTCGTCGATCGCTGCGTTCACGTCGTCGATGTCGACGAGGTAGCCGAACTCGTCGAGCCGTGGTCCTCGAAAGGTCGCCTCGACCGTGTAGTGGTGCGAGTGGAGGGTTCCTTCTGGGCCGGGATCCGGCACCGTCAGATAGTGCTGGGCGACGAACGATCGGGAGACGCCGACCGAGTACATACTCCCGCACACGGCAGCCAGCGTCTTAACGCCAAGGTGTCCCCTCACACGCTGATAGGTGACCGAGCGGCGTCGCTCGCGCTCGCACCGACGAGCGCTACTCGTAGGTCAACAGTACCTGGATCGCCTCGTCGGGTCGATCCTCGAGCAGCCGATACGCCTCGTCGGCCCGTTCGATCGGCAGTTCGTGGGTGAGCAGGTCCTCGAGGTCGAGTCGACGGAGCCACGACCAGGCGACGTCGTGGCGGCGCTCGCGAGACCACCGTCCCTCGTGTCGCGGCGCGATGGTGCTCACCTGGCTGCTCCGGACGGCGATCCGGTCGCGGTGAAATCGCCCACCGAGGTCGAGGTCGGCCGACTTCGTCCCGTACCAGGAGCCGACGATCACGCGGCCGTCGAAGCCGGTCGTCGCGACGGCGTCGTTCAGCGCGTCGGGATCGCCCGAAACCTCGTAGGTGAGGTCGGCGCGCCCGCCCGCGATCGACTCGATCCTCGTCGGGATGTCGTCTGCCGGATCGACCGCCCGATCAGCGCCGAACGTCTCGCCGACCGACCGCCGACGCTCGAGTCGATCGACCGTGACGAGCGTCTCGACCGGCGAGTGGGCCAGCAGCGCCGTCGTGAGGAGGCCGACGACGCCCTGTCCGAAGACGACCACCCGTTCACCGATCGCCGGCTGGCCGTCGAGGACGAGCGTGACCGCGGTCTCGGCGTTGGCAAACAGTGCGGCTGTCCGCGTCGAAATGCCGTCCGGAACCGGAACGAGCGTCTCTGGGTCGGCGACGAAGTGACTCTCGTGTGGATTGTACGCGAAGACGCGACGCTCGAGCCACTCGTCGTCGACGTCGGCTCCCGCGGCGGTGACCCGACCGACCGCGGCGTAGCCGTAGGTGAGTGGAAACGAGAGGTCGCCCTCGAGTGCGTCGATCGTCTCGTCGGAGGGGAGATCGGTCGGCGCTTCCCCGCGGTAGATCAGTCCCTCGGTGCCCGCGCTGACGGCCGAGACGTCGGTCTCGACGCGAACCTCCGACGGGCCGGGGTCCGGGACCGCCCGTCGTTCGACCTCGACGCTCTCGGGGCCGGTAAAGCGGAGTCTGCGAGCCGTCATCGGCCCTCGAGCCGCGAGGCGATCGGCCGTTCGCCGGTCCCGGAACGATGGTGATGTCCTGTCACTGTGACCACGGTTCCACGCGCGGTTACTTGGGCATTTGTCCGGGTTGCAACGACTGATACGTCGACCCCATCGCGGTCGACGCCTGGAACGCCGAGCTCTGCTATCGTCGCCCGGTGATCGCCAGCCAGTCGCGGGCGAAACTGAGGAGAAACGGGATCGCCGCGACCATCGTCAGCGTCCGCGACAGGTCGCGGCCCGGCACTGGAAGCAGCGCCAGCCAGATGGCGACGAACTGCGTCGTCCCGATCGCACGTCTGACGAGACTCGGCGGGAGCGGCTCGACCGGTCTCCCCCGTCGCTGCCGCCATAAGATGCCCAGCAAGAAGCCGTACCGTCCGAAACCGACGACGAGGTAGCCGACCGGGGCGACCCCCTCGGCGACGGCGAATACGGCCCCGACGAGGACGATGAGCGCGTCGACCTCCCGGTCCAGTCGATCCCCGAGTTCGCTGACGCAGTTCGTTGCTCGAGCGACGGCTCCGTCGACTCCGTCGAGGAGGGCGGCAGTCGCGAACAGCGTCCCGGGGAACCAGACGAGTGCGCCGCTGGGCCGACCGGACGCGAGAAAGCCCGCGAACGCCGCGAGCACGCCCGCGCGTCCGATCGTTATCGCGGTCGCGACCGAGAGTCGTTGCGGGTCTCTCGCGTCGGCTACCTGTTCGAACAGCCAGCCGAAGACGATCAGTTCGACCACGAGGACGCCGCCGGTCGCGAGCAGGAAGCCGCCCGAGACGACCGCCGGGAACAGTTGGTGGAGGACGGCGCCGACGCCGACACCGACGATCGCACAGATCGTCACCGCGAGCGACCACTGCCGCCGCACGCGGCGAGTTCCGGGAAGCCAAGACGCCTCGCTCACGGCGTCTCACCACGCCCGCGAACGAGCGGCCGAAGGTCGGGATGGTCGAGACGTCGTCGGGTCCCGTCGCGGGTCGGAGCGGCACCGCGGCGCACCGCGTTACGAACCGCCTGCCAGCGTCGATGACGACGGTGAACGACGACGGGTACGGACTCGATCTCGAGTAGTTTCGCGATCGCGAGGCGGTGTTGGCCGTACGACCGCCACAGGAACTCGCCGTCCCGGCCGACGTCGACGGCAATCTCGTCGAACGGCGAGACGCGAGTGGTGGCCGCGTCCTCGAGAGCCGCGAGTTCGCGCTGGCTGCGGTAGCCGTGCTCGCGGATCGACCGGTAGAGCGCTTCGATCTCCTCACACCGGCGATCGAACGCCTCCATCGACGTGTAGTCCCACGCCGAGTTGAATCGGCGAAGTTGGTCGGCGAAGTGGTCGTACAGCGGTGTCTTCCGCCAGGGACGTCCGTCCTCGAAGTGTTCGACGATCGCTCGCGGAACGGGGCGTTCACCGAACGGCTCCCACCTGCGGTCCCAGTCACCGCCCTGGACGCGTCCCCACTGTGGACGGTCGGGTGCCGTCTCGAGGATACTGCGTTGGATCGTCGCGGGGTCGACCCACCGAAGCGAGAACGGGTCCGCGTCGGTGTACTTCGCTGGCTGTCCGGCACGTCGCAACCGGTGGTAGACCCGGAGGACCCAAAGCGGAACTCGCCGTTGTAGCGGTCGGCCGAGGTACTCCCGGATCACGACCGACAGTCGGCCGGAGAACCGCCGTGCTGGTCCGAGCACGGACGGCTCCGAGTTCCGTTCGCGTTCCCGATAGCGGCGGTGTGGGCGATCACGTGCCACGGTAGTAGAGTACTACCAGGGCGACGATCAAGAGGGCCTGTGCGATCTTGTCGACGACGCCAGCAGTCGTAAGGTCGGCGACCGACCCCGGCTGGTTGACGGCGTACCAGAGGACGATCTGGACGCCCGTATAGGGGATCCCGACGAAGTAGAGGAGTTGCCGGCGAACGTCGAGTATCACCAGTACGATCGCGCCGAAGAACCCGCCGGCTGCGAGGACGAACGTGACACCCATCGGATGTGGGAGGAAGCCGACTCCCAGGACGAGGTGAACGAGGCCGCTCGTCGCCGCGAGCAGGATAGCGAACCAGTGCAACGGCGTCAGCGACGATCCCTCGAGCCGATTCGCGAACGTACCCATCTCTATCTACTACAGGAATCGCGAGGAAACGTCTTTCTCCGTTTCTCAACGAGACAGCGCGTCAGTAGTCAAATCTTGTTCGCGGGTGGAACGACTCGCTCCTCGCCGTGGCCGACGCCGTCGGAGCCGATGATCGATCGCACGCCAGCCCCGACGCCGACGACGGCCGCGAGCGCCACGATCACGAATCCGTACGGCGCTGCGAGTGCGCCGACGGCACTCGTGAGACTGCCGACGAGCAACCAGACCGACAGCTTTTCGCTGCCGAATCGACGCGAGACGTACCCCCCCAGTGCGACGAACCCGAGTGCGGTCCACGTCGGAAGAAACGCGAGTCCGAGCACGACGAGTGGCACCGCAAAGAAGACGCCCAGACTCGAGTCGGCGAGCAGGTACCCGAAGTAAAGCAGCGACGACAGCGCGAGCGCCGCTGGCACGCCGACGATGGTCGAGATTACGGGGCTTCGCTGGCTCGTGTCGACCGTCTGGCGCCCGTGTTCTTGCACGAGTCCCAGTACGACCAGTCCGACCAGCAGCGTCACGCCGAAGTGAAACGCAGCGCGTTCGATGGCGCTAAAATCGCCGTAAAACCCCATTACGCTACCCTGAAACCCGGCGTACGCGGCAGTGTCGACCGCTCGCTCTGCCGTCAAAATACTTAGTTCTAATGGCCACATATCAGTATCATACATCGTCTACCCAAAGTAAATTTCGGTTTTGATTCATTTCACGACGTATAAAAATTATAGTCGAAGGACATGACCTCCCCTGTCAGCGACTCACCAGGGACCGTAGAGCGTGTCGGGATTGACTTTACGTCGGCGGCCGTGGTAGGAGAGATCGCATGTCCGAGGAAGACGAATTCGAGTACGAACGCGACCTCACCCGCGATCAGATCGCCGACCACCTCGAGGACTTCGCCAAGAGTCTCCGCGGCACGGACGAACTCGAGTTCGAGGTCGGGCCGGAGACGGTCGTCGTCAACCCACCCGAGACGGTCGAGTTCGAACTCGAGATCGAAGACGAACCCGACGAGGGCGGCGTCGAACGGAGCATCGAGTTCGAACTCGAGTGGATGCGAACCGAAGACGAGGAACCGTTACAGATTCAGAGTACGACCGAGGAGTGATCGTATCGGACGACCGTCAGTGAACACTCGACGCGTCTCGCGACCGGTCGTCCGTGATGTGGCCGTCGAGTGCGATCGAGGCGTGGACCGGTTTATCCAGCCCTGGACGACCACGAAGTGGTTTTGGATCCAGTCTCCTGACCCCGTCTCTCGCGTTCTCGTCTCCGCCCTTCGACGGGTTTAAGTTCGCCATGCGTCTTCGTTCAAAGGAGACAGGCGGATGCCTGTTTCACTGACCCGTAGGAGCACACCCTGCGTACTACGGAGGTGAACGATGGCAGATTCGGATATCGAAACAGCAGTGACTCGCGCACTCGAGGAGTCGCCAGATCGGAACTTCACCGAGACGGTCGACCTCGCGATCAATCTGCGCGACCTAGACCTTAACGAACCGTCGAACCGTGTCGACGAATCAGTCGTCCTGCCGTCCGGAACCGGCCAGGATACTCAGATCGTCGTCATCGCCGAGGGCGAAACCGCAGTCCGCGCCGAAGAGGTCGCGGATCAGGTTCTCTCCGGTGACGACGTGGCCGATCTGGACGACGACGAGGCCAAGGACTTGGCCGACGAGACTGACTTCTTCATCGCCGAAGAGGAGATGATGCAAGACATCGCCCGGCACCTGGGTACGATCCTGGGTCCCCGGGGGAAGATGCCTGACCCGCTCAGTCCGGACGATGACGTCGTCGAGACAGTCAACCGCATGAAAAACACCGTGCAGCTTCGGTCCCGCGACCGCCGTACGTTCCACACGCGCGTCGGTGCCGAGGACATGGGCGCGGAGGAGATCGCCGACAACATCGACGTCATCCTCCGCCGTCTGCACGCAGACCTCGAGAAGGGGCCCCAGAACATCGACTCCGTCTTCGTGAAGACGACGATGGGCCCCTCCGTGGAGGTGGCCTAAATGAGCGCCGAAGCCGAACGCAAGACCGAAAACCTTCCCCAGTGGAAGCGAGAGGAGGTCGACGAACTCGAAGAGCTCATCGAGAGCTACGAGAGCGTCGGCGTCGTCGGCATCACCGGCATCCCCTCGAAGCAGCTCCAGGCGATGCGCCGTGATCTACACGGCATCGCCGAGTTGCGCGTCAGCCGGAACACGCTCCAGGAGCGTGCACTCGATGCCACTGGACTCGAGGATCTCAAAGAGCACGTCGGCGGACAGGTCGGCCTCATCGCGACGAACGACAACCCGTTCGCGCTCTACAGAGAACTCGAGGCGTCGAAGACGCCAGCGCCGATCGGGGCTGGCGAGGTCGCACCGAACGACATCGTCATTCCCGAAGGCGACACCGGCGTCGATCCGGGGCCGTTCGTCGGCGACCTCCAGCAGGTCGGCGCGAACGCCCGCATCGAAGAGGGCTCGATCCAGGTCATGGAGGACTCGACGGTCCTCGAGGCCGGCGAAGAGGTCTCACAGGACCTCGCGAACGTCCTCAACGAACTCGGTATCGAACCCAAGGAGGTTGGCCTCGACCTTCGTGCCGTCTTCTCCGACGGCGTCCTCTTCGATCCCGAAGACCTCGACATCGACGTCGAGGCCTACGAGAGCGACGTCGCGACGGCCGCCTCGCGGGCACAGAACCTCTCGATCAACGCGAGCTACCCGACCGCACAGACCGCGTCGACGCTCATCGCGAAAGCGACAGGCGAGGCGAAGAGTCTCGGTCTGCAGGCCGCGATCGAGGACGAAGACCTCATGCCCGATCTCGTGAGCAAGGCCGACGCCCAGCTCCGTGCGCTCGCTGCACAGATCGACGACGAAGAGGCGCTGCCTGAGGAACTCCAGGACGTCGAGGCACCGGCCGCTCCCGCGGCCGAGCCCGACGAGGACGAATCGACCGACGACCAAGACGAGACCGAGGAAGCCGCCGACGAAGACGAAGACGACGACGACGAAGACGACGACGGTGGCGCGGAAGGCCTCGGTGCGATGTTCGGATAACGGAGGACACTACCAATGGAATACGTATACGCTGCACTCATCCTGAACGAAACGGACGAAGAGCTCAACGAAGACAACATCACCGGCGTCCTCGAGGCCGCCGGTGTCGACGTCGAGGAGTCCCGTGTGAAGGCGCTCGTCGCCGCACTCGAGGACGTCGACATCGACGAGGCCGTCTCCGAGGCCGCAGCTGTCCCCGCGGCCGGCGCTGCCGCCGGCGGCGCTGCTGCCGAGGCCGACGAGGAAGAAGAAGACGTCGAAGAGACCAGCGACGTCCCAGACACGACCGACGACGACGAGGAAGAAGAAGACGACGCCAGCGGCGAGGGCCTCGGCGAACTCTTCGGCTAAGTCGCTCGACGCCGATTTCGACAGCCTCGATTTTTTGGTACTGGAGACGTAGCGACAGCGTCGCTACCGGCAAGAGACTATCGAACGACAGTGTCCGATCACGGCTCGCGTACGATCGGTGGTCTCGATGATTACACGGGAAACGGCGCTTCCTCGTCCGGACGGACCTCGAGCGCGTTGAGTACGACAGCAATCATGCTATAGTAACCGAACGTCGCCGTAAGTTCAGTGACGCCCGTCTCTTCGAGCCACTCGTTCACGATTTGAAACGTTCTGTCGGAAACGGCGTTCTCGCTGAACAGTTCCCGACCGTACCGGACGATCGACGCCTCCCGCTTGTCGAGGTCGTCGACCGAGTCTCGGTTTTTGACGACGTCGATTATCGATCCGCTCACGCCCTCTTCTCGTGCGATCGGTTCGTGATATGCCCACTCGAACGCACAGTCGTGTTCCCGCGCCGTCGTGAGGATCGCGAGTTCCCGGACGTCGCCCGGGAGAACACTTTCGAATCGGATATAGGCTCCCAGATGACCCGTCCGTCCAGCGACTTCGGGGCTGTTCAGGAGCACGCCGAACGGACCGCTGATCCCCCCACGGCTCTCGGCGATCCGATCGTAGTTGTGGCGCTGATCCTTCGGGAGTTTCTCTCTCGAGTCCACGAACGGCACGCGCGGTGCTTTGTAAGGCATACCAGCCGGTATGCAGAACGTTATCTTATAACTCGCGGCCGACGGTATCAGTCGTCGGCGGCCGCTTCTTCCTCGTCGGCGTCGGCACGCGGACCGGCCGCGTGGCCCTCGTGGGAGACTGCAGTCTCCAGCAGTTCCGGCGAGAGCGCGGGGACCTCCGCCTCCGTTACGGGGCCCGTCTCCTCGAGTTCCTCGAGCGAGCGCGGGAACTCCCGGAGGTCCATGTGGATGGCGATGCCGGCCTGTGCACCCTGGCCCATCGCGACCGGGATCTGGTTGTGGCCGGGCGTGAGGTCGCCGACGGCGTAGACGCCGTCGACGGACGTGCGGCCGTGGTCGTCGACCGAGACGGTGCCGTCGTCGTTGCGCTCGAGCGCGAGCGCGTCGGCGAGCTCGGCGTGGTACTCCGACCCGTACATCGGGAAGCCGCCCTTGTACTCGCGGACCTGTCCGTCCTCGAACTCGAAGGACTCGAGCCAGCCGTCGTCGTCTTTGTTCATGCCCGTGATCTCGGCAGAGATCACGTCGACTGGGTGGTTCGCCAGCATCTCGTCGGCCTCGTCGCTCCACTCCGGTTCGTCGCCGCGGGTCAACAGGTCCACGTCGTCGGTGAAGTTCAGCATGATCATCGCGACGTAGGCGGCGGCCTCGCCCGTTCCCATCACGTAGACCGGTTCGTCGGTGAACATGTAGGCGTCACAGTGGACACACCAGTGGAGGCCACGCCCGGTCGGCGGCAAGGGCGGATCGGGACGCTCGTCGGAGAAGCCAGTCGCGAGGACGAGCCGCCGGACCCGGTACGTCTCGTCGCCCGTCGAGATGGCAAAGCCGTCGTCTACCGAGTCGCCGAGCGTCTCCGCGTCCTCGACGAACCCGCGTTCGACGTCCGCGCCGTAATCCTGTACCTGCTCGCGGGCGGTTTGCAAGAACTCGTTGCCCGAGACCTCCTCGGTGACGCCGATGACGTTGTGGGTGTCGGTCATCATCGCTGCACGACCGCCGCCCCGGTCGACGACCAGCGTGTCGTGACCGAGTCGCGTCGTGTACAGCGCGCTCGTCAATCCTGCCGGTCCGCCACCGACGACTGCCACGTCGTAGTCGAACCCGTCGTTAGTATGCATCTGGAACACAATACTGGGTGCGAACAGATAAAAATCGCGTCCGCCACGCACCACCGCTACGCACCCTCATACCACGTGAGAACGGGGCCGCGGAGCGCGCCGACGACACCGAGGATATATATCCGATGGCGCGTCCAGACCGTCCGATGGACGCCCAGTCGGTCGAGGTCGTCGTCGATCTGGAGCTAACGCTTCTCGTGTTCGCCTGGGTGCTCGCCGGAGCGGCACTCGGGTCGGTGAGTGGTCTGATCCCCGGCCTGCACGCCAACAACTTCGCGCTCTTGCTCGCCGGCGTCGCGCCGTCGATTCCCGGCCCACCGCTTTTCGTCGGCGTCGCGATGCTCTCGGCGAGCGTCGTTCACACTTTCGTGAACGCCGTTCCCGCGATGGCGCTCGGCGTTCCCGACGCCGAGACGGCCGTCACCGCGCTGCCGGGCCACCGACTGGTCCTCGAGGGCCGGGGATACGAGGCGATTCGTCTCTCCGCGCTCGGCAGTCTCCTCGCCGTCGTCGCCGCCGTTCCGCTGGCCGTGCCGCTCACGTGGGGCGTGACGGCGGTCTATCCGACGGTCCGCTCGAACCTCTCGCTCGTGCTCGCGGCCGTGGTGGTCGGTCTCGTCCTCTCCGAACCGAGCTGGCGAAGACGCGGCGGCGGCCTCTGTTCGTTCGGGCTCGCTGCCACCCTCGGCGCAGTAACGCTCGACCTCTCGCCCGACGCCCCGCTCGAGGCGGGTGGCGTCCTCGCGCCGATCTTCGCCGGCCTGTTCGGTGCGCCGGTGTTGATCGACGCGATTCGCGGCGGTGGCGTGCCACCCCAGAACGATGCCGCAGTGACGATGTCGAAGCCACTCGTCGGACTGACCGCCGCGGCGGGAGCGGTCGCCGGCGCAGTCGTCGGCTACGTTCCCGGCATCTCGGCTGCGATCGCAGCCGTCGCCGTCCTGCTCGCGATTCCGGGTGGCAGCGGCGACCGCGGGTACGTCGTGGCCACGAGCGGCGTCGATACGGCAAACACGATCTTCGCACTGGTCGCGCTCGTCGCCATCGGCCAGCCGCGAACGGGCGTGATGGTCGCGTTCGAGAACGCCAACGCACCGCTGAACATCCCGGTACTGGTCGGGAGCGTCCTTCTCGCGGGACTGTTCGGGTTCGTTCTGACGATCGCCGTCGGCGACTACTACCTCGAGGTCGTCGGCCAGCTACGGTACTGGCGGCTCTCGCTCGCGATTCTCGCACTCCTGGTCGTCCTCTCGTTCCTGTTCGCCGGCATCGCCGGCGTCGTGATCTTCGCTGTCGCCGCCGCGATCGGGATGGTTCCGATCCGCCTTCGCGTTCGACGCGTCCACCTCATGGGCGTCCTGATCGGCCCGCTCTTGCTCACCGTCTAGATCCGGACCAGGTCCGACGCGAGAGCCACGCGGCGACGCGTCGGGGCAGCAACTTCGAGACGTGATACCGAAACCGGTCGCGCCGTCCCGGCACGACGATTCGCTCGCCGGCCATCAGGCCCTCGTAGCCCGCCTCGGCGACCATCGCCGGATCCAGCAACTCGCCGCATGCGACCGCAGACCGCTCCATCCCCCCGCGGCGCATGAACGCCGTTTCCGTCTCGCCCGGACAGAGCGCCGTCACCGTGATCCCGTCGTCTGCCAGTTCGTCGGCGAGCGCGAGCGAGAACGAGAGGACGTACGCCTTCGTCCCACCGTAGACCGCGGCCGTCGGCGTCGGAACGACGCCCGCGAGCGACGCCGTGTTGAGGACCCGGCCGGAACCGCGCTCGAGCATGTCGTCGACGAAGCGATCGGTCAGCGCCGTGACCGTCTCGACGTTCAGCCGGATCATCGACCGCTCGTCGCCCCAGTCGGTCTCGCCGAACCGACCGTACACCGGCACGCCGGCGTTGTTGACCAGCGTGTCGACGACGCGCCCCGTCTCGGCGACCCTCTCCTCGACGCGCGCGACGGCGTCCGACGCCGTCAGGTCGACCGTAATCGACGATACGACGCTCCCGGGTTCGGACGCGAGGTCGGCCTCGAGCGCCTCGAGTCCCGCGTCGTCGCGGTCGACGGGACAGACGTCGTGGCCATGTCGGGCGAACTGTCGTGTCAGTTCGCGTCCGATTCCACTCGCTGCGCCCGTCACGAGCGCGATACCGGTTTTTCTCGGCTGCGTCTCGCGTTCGCTCATAGCGGCTCGTCTCGCTCCGAGTGAATATATCGTCGGCTTCGGCGTGGAGTGTGTCGCCGCTGGCGACGAGATCTCGCGTGCGATCGGCGTGTGAACCGTGTTGTCCGACAGTATGAGGAACCGGTCCGCGACGGTCAGAACGGCACGCCGGCCTGCAACGCGGCGATCAACACTGTGAGCACGACGACGCTCGCCGCTGTCGTCGTGAAGATGGCGGTGCTCAGGTACTCTGGCGCGGATATTCCCTCGGTTCGAATGTCGCTCGCGTATTCGATCGTCAGTGCCAGGGGAATGACGGCCGTCGGCGTCGCGGACTCGAGGACGAACACCCGCGCGACCGTGGGATCCTCGAAGGCGAGGACGAGGGCGAGAGCGGTGCCGATCAGGGGTGCGACGGCGAGTTTCAGCACCGACGGCGTCGCGGATCGGGAAACGGCACTCACGTCGGTGTTGGCGAGCTGGATACCGACGATAAGCAGCATCACCGGGATCGAGGCGTCGCCGACGAGCTGGATCGTCTCCATGATCGACGTCTCGGGCGACGGCACGACGCCGAGGGCACGGACCACGACGGCGCCGACGACTGCGTACAGAAGCGGCAGCCGGAAGATCTCGGTGACGGCCGACAGCCCGCCTTCTCCCGTCCCTCGAGAAGCGACGTAGACGCCGATCGTGTACACCACGACGTTCTGGATCGTGAGATACAACACGGCGGTCGTCCGACCGACCTCCCCGAAGGCGAACTCCGAGATCGGGATGCCGACGAACCCGGAGTTGGGAAAGGCGGCGGCGAGCATGAGCGCGCTCAGGATGGTTCCCGACTCGCCGACCGCGCGACCGGCGGTCCACGCGATCGCCATCATCACGAGGGCGTAACCGACGACGCCGACGGCGAGTTTTCCGATCGCCTCCCCGCCCAGATTCGTGGTGGCGAGGCTGTGAAACGCCAGTGCAGGGACGAGGACGTAGAGTCCTGCGGTGTTCAGCGGTTCGACGTCGATCTCCGTTTCGCGCCCGAGGACGTATCCGACCACCGCGATGCCGAGAATCGGCAACACGGCGTTCGTGAAGGCGGCAGTAAGGGACATCTAGAGTTGTAGTCACCGACGCTCTCGTTCGTCGTCGCTGCGCCCGTTTGGGCCAGCCGCCGATAAGATTTCGTATCCGATCAATACTCACCTCGCTATATGAAACGCCGACGCACGGCACTGCTCTCGAAAGACAACGGTTAAAAGCGCCCGGGCGGAACGTGGGTGTATGAGTACGACGGACGAACGAGGGACGCGTTCCTGTGTCTCCTGTGGGATCAACATCGCGGGGACCAACGCCGCCGCGTTCAAGTGTCCCGACTGTGGCGCACAGATCTACCGCTGTGCGAAGTGTCGCAAGCAGAGCAACCTCTACGAGTGCCCCGACTGCGGATTCACCGGACCGTAAACCATGGGAAAAGTCGCAGCCAAACTCAAAGTAATGCCGAACAGCCCCGAGATCGACCTCGACGCGCTCCAGGAGCGCCTCGAGAGCTCCCTCCCCGAGGGCGCGAAGATCAACGGCGTCGAGCGCGAGGAAGTCGCGTTCGGGCTGACCGCCCTCTACCCGACCGTCATCGTTCCCGACGACGCCGGCGGCACCGAAACCGTCGAGGAGTCGTTCTCGGGCGTCGAGGACGTCGAGAGCGTCTCGGTCGAGAACGTCGGCCGCATCTAGGCCTCCTCTCTCCTCACCGACCCCGGATTTCCGACGTAGCTGCTGCTCGTACTGACGGACAACGGTCAGTGAAAATCGTTCTGTCCAGTAGTATCACTCACCGCCCGTCCGTGACTCGAGGTCGACCGCCTCGAGGTACTGGGTGAGCAGGTCGGGAAACTCCTTGCCGTAGATGTATCGCAGTCCGAAGTCCTCGGTCCAGGCGATGATTCCCCGATCCTCGGTGACGACGCCGGCCTCGAGTTCGCGGGCGAGGATCAACAGGTCGAAGTCCTCTCTCGAGTCGAGGACGCCGCTACGGAGCGCGCTGCGGTACTTCTCGCGGAGGTCAGAGATCACTGCGTCGACTTCCGTTTTGTAGTCGTGTTCGTCGAGCGGTTCGTCCATCGAGGCCTCGGCCCGCCGGACGGCCTCCTCGGAGACGCGCAGGCCGCGGTTGACCCGGTCGCTCATCTCGTCGACGAAACTGTAGACGACGTTGGCGGGAATGGTGACGTCGTACCGGTCGGGGTGTTTGCGGATCACCCAGGTGTTGAGTTTCGCGTAGACCTTGTCGTCGACGTTTCGGTCGTCGAGCATCGTCGTGAGTTCGTCGTGGATCGTCGGCGGCATGTAACACGAGATGCCGAGGTGGAGTCGCGCCTGCGAGATCAGATCGAGCAGTCGGAGCATCGCCTCCTCGGCCGACTCGTCTTCCCGGCGGATCTCCTCGGTGAGAAACAGCGAGGTGTCGAGCACGAATCGCTGTTTGAACGGGGAACTGGACATAGTGAACGTTCGTCACGGAACGACAAAGGTATACTGTCGCCGACCTCGCCCGACGATTCTTATCCCGACGCGGTGTACGTAGCCCGTGACCGTAGACTATCACGAGCTGCTCGGGATGGGAGTGGAGGCGTTCGAGCAGCTCGAGGACAACCTCAAATCCCGGTCCTACGAGGGACGCGAGTACCGTCACGTCCCGGACTATCGGCGCGGCGTCGAGAAGGGAACCGTCCTTATCGCGGGGACGGTCGTCCGGGGCTTTCCCAAGATTTCGCGGACGCTCGTCCTCTCGGAGGGCGTCCCGCGACAGTTCGAGGACCGCGTCGTCCTCGAGGAGAAGCTCAACGGCTACAACGTTCGCGTCGCCCGGATCGACGGCGACGTGCTGGCGTTTACGCGAAGCGGCATCGTCTGTCCGTTCACGACGCGGATCCTCGAGCGACTGGTCGACCTCGAGCCGATCTTCGAGGCCCACCCCGAGGCGATGGTCTGTGGCGAGATGATCGGCCCGGAGAATCCCTACACTGCCCACGACTACCCCGAGGTCGACTCGCTCGCGTTTCGGGCGTTCGACTGGCGCGACCGGGAATCCGGCGAACCGCTCCCCGTCGCCGAGCGCCGCGAGCGTTACGACGCCTTCGACGTTCCTCAGACTCGCCTGTTCGGCACCTTCGACGTCGACGACGCATCCGAGGAGGCACGTCGGGTCGTTCGGGACCTAGACGCCGACGATCGCGAGGGCGTCGTGATGAAGTCGCCCGACGGCACGACTCAGCTGAAGTATACGACCGCCGCCGCGAACCAGGGCGACCTCGAGTTCGCGTTCTCGCTGCCGTTCGACTACGGGCAGGCGTTCATGTTCCGGCGACTCATCCGCGAGGCGTTCCAGTCCGTCGAGTGGAACGAGTCAGAAGACGACCGACGCGACCGGGCCCACGACCTGGGCGAGGCCATCCTGCTGTCGATGACCGACACGATAGAGACCGTCGCCGACGACCAGGCGGTCGGCGAACGCCACACCGTCCGGGCCGACCCGGCGACCGTCGACGCGTTGCTCGCACACCTCCGCGATCAGGGGTTGACCCTCGAGATCGAAGACGACAGCCGCGAGGACGGCGACCGCGTCGTCACCTTCCTCAAGCGCGTTCAGTCGACCAACGACAAGACGAAGTCCTACCTCGACGGCCACATCGTCCAGGAGTGATCCCGATGTCGCGGCTGGCCGACCGGGTGTCGAAGAACGCGTTTTCGACCGAACGTCGATAAACTACGTCGAGTTGCAGGTCTCCTGTCGACTGTATTCCGCTGTGAGTGCTGCGAAGACTGCAGCGAGTATAGCCAACATGGTGGGCTCTAGACCAAACAGCGGGATGCCTGCAAGCGCGAGGACGACGAACGTCACCGCGAGCGCCCACAACAGGATGTACTGCGGCCGCTGGTTCTGGAGGTGGTCCCGGAGCGTCATGGACGCCTCTACGAACCACGTTAACATAGTACTTGATGGTCCGTCGATTCGTGAACGGTTCGGATACCGTACACGCAGGCGGTGCGTCGAGGAGATGGGACCGATCTGTCCCCACCCATTCGACGGCCTGTCCCACCCCTTCGACGGCAGCGGACCGTTCCCGCGTGCGGCTACGACAGTGCGGCCTCGATCGCGCCCTCGAGGTCCGCGATCAGGTCGTCGACGTGCTCGATGCCGACGCTGACTCGGACGAGGCCGTCGGTGAGGCCAGCGTCGAGTCGTTCTTCCCGGGGAATCGCGGCGTGGGTCATCGGCGCAGGCTGTTCGATCAGGCTCTCGACACCGCCCAGGCTCTCGGCGAGGGTGAAGACGCCCGTACTCGAGACCATCTCGCTCGTCTCCTCGAGCGTGGCGTCGAGTTCGAAACTCAGCATGCCGCCGAAGTCGTCCATCTGCCGGCGAGCGATCTCGTGGCCGGGGTGAGAGTCGAGGCCGGGGTAGTAGACGCGGGAGACGTCCGGGTGGTCGTCGAGCCACTCGGCGATGGTACGGGCGTTCTCGCAGTGGCGGTCCATGCGGACGGGCAGGGTCTTGGTCCCCCGGAGGACGAGAAAGCAGTCGAACGGGCCGGGCGTCGCGCCGACCGCGTTCTGGTAGAAGCCAAAACGTTCGTCGAGGTCGGGGTCGTTCGTCAGGAGCGCGCCGCCGATCACGTCCGAGTGACCGCCGAGGTACTTCGTCAGCGAGTGGGAGACGACGTCCGCTCCCAGCTCGAGCGGGCGCTGGAGGTACGGCGTCGCGAAGGTGTTGTCGATGGCACAGATGGCGTCGTGGTCGTGGGCGATCTCGGCTGCTCTCTCGACGTCGACGATCGACATGAGGGGGTTGGTGGGCGTCTCGAGCCAGAGCAACTCCGTCTCCGGGCGAAACGCCGCCTCGATCGCCTCGAGGTCGGTCATGTCGACGAAAGAAAAGTCGAGGTCGTAGTCCTCGTAGACCTGGGTGAAGAGGCGGTGGGTGCCGCCGTAGACGTCGTTACCGGTGACGACGTGGTCGCCAGCCTCGAGTACGTTGAGTACAGTGTTGATCGATCCCATCCCGCTCGCGAAACAGCGGCCGTAGTCAGCCCCCTCGAGGCTGGCGAGATTCGCCTCGAGGTCGGTCCGCGTCGGGTTGCCGGTGCGGGAGTACTCGTAGCCGCGGTGGTCGCCGGGGGCGTCCTGTTCGTACGTCGAGTTGGCGTAGATGGGCGTCATCAGCGCGCCCGTCTCCTCGTCGGGTTCCTGGCCGGCGTGGATCGAGCGGGTTTCGATCCGGTACTGGTCGTCCATACCCGTGGTGACAGCATGGAGGGAGGTTATACTGTCGGGTACGTTCGACTGGTGGTCCCGACGGAGATGAGAACGGCCGTAGAACGTGCGTTTTATAACCGTCACCGGACAAGAGGGCCGTACGACTATGCCGAACTCTAATGGGCCTCGCCAGGGAACCCGGAACAAACTCGCGAACAAACCTCGAGAGCGCGGTACGTCGCCGCCACAGCGGGCGATCCAGGACTACGAGGAGGGCCAGAAGGTCCACCTCAAGATCGACCCGAGCGTCTCGGACGGCCGCTACCACCCCCGCTTCGACGGCCAGACCGGTGAGGTCGTCGGAAAACAGGGGAGCGCGTTCAAGGTCAAGGTCAACGACGGCGGCAAGGAGAAGACGCTGATCGTGACCGCGGCCCACCTGCGCGCTCAGGAATGACGATCTTCAAAGAGATCGTCGACGAGGAGTTCCTGACGGTCTCGGAAACGAAGGAACTGCTCGCCGACATCGAGACCGAACGCGCACTCGACGAGGACCGCGAACTGCGGTACGAACTCGCGCGGGCGATCGAACACGTCAATCGATTCGCCCTCTTAGAGCCCGAGGAAGCCGATCAGCTCGTCGAGGAGCTGCAGGGACTCGAGAAGGTCGACGAACCGACCGCCTACAAGATCACGAACCTGCTCCCGCAGGATAGAGACGAACTGCGCGCGGTCTACGCACAGGAGCGGTACTCGCTGTCAGGTGACGAACTGGACGAGATACTCGACATCGTCGCCCGCTACGCCTGAGACTGGGCAGACTATTTAAGTACACGGTCGCCGTATTCAGGATCAATGACTGAATCCGACAGCGGGACGGACGAACGCCGCGCGGTCGTGCTGGATTACCTGGCCCATGGTCTGTCGGACGACGGACGGCCCCAGTACCAGAAGTCGCCAGCAGGATACGCGATGGACGTCGACGACTTCACGCTCTACCAGATGGCGTTCGACGAGGACAAACGGCTCACCATCGGGACGCGCGTCGTCGTCGAACCCGAGTCAGAACGGGAGGTCGTCTCCGACTGCCGGGAAGTCGAGTACGACGACCTCTCTTCCGGTGCACAGTCGGAACTCGAGTACGTGGTTCACGATCTGGTCGAGGAGGAAGAAGACCGGTTCATCGACTTCTACAACGAGGCCCAGCCGATCACGCTCCGGCTCCACCAGCTGAATCTCCTTCCGGGGATCGGCAAGAAGCTGCGAAACGGCATCCTCGAGGAACGAAAGCGCAAGCCCTTCGAGAGCTTCGACGAGCTAGAGGAGCGCGTCTCCGGGCTGCACGATCCCGCCGAGGTGCTCGTCGAGCGCATCCTCGAGGAGTTGCGCGAGGAGGACCTGAAGTACAAGACCTTCGTCGGACGACGCGAGCAAGAACAGTAGCCATCGTCGCGCGCGCTCGAGCGACTACGAGACGGTGCGTTTACACCGTCCGACTGCTTACTCGCGCTCGATGAGAGACCCAGACGGGCTACTCGCCCGTGCCGGCGTCCGTGGTGATCCGGCGCGCGACCAGCACTTTCTCGTCGACGATCGCGTGCTCGATCGCCTCCCGACGTATCTGGAGGAGGTCGACGCCGACACGTCTCACGTACTCGAGATCGGTGGTGGAACGGGCGCGCTGACCGACCGGCTGCTCGCGATTGCCGACGAGGTGACGGTCGTCGAACGCGACCGCGACCTCGCGGCGTTTCTGCGCGAGGAGTTCGCCGACGAGATCACAGCCGGTGAGTTGACCGTGATCGAGGGCGACGCCCTCGAGGTCGACCTTCCCGACTTTTCGGCGTCGGTCTCGAACCTGCCCTACGGCGTCTCGAGCGAGATCACGTTCCGACTGCTCCCGAAAAAGCGACCACTCGTATTGATGTTTCAACAGGAGTTCGCAGAGCGGATGGTCGCCGAACCAGGAACCGCGGAGTACGGTCGACTGTCGGTTTCGACCCAGCACTACGCGGCCGCCGAGATCGTCGAGTCGATCCCGAAGGAGGCGTTCTCGCCGCCGCCTGCCGTCCGGAGCGCGGTGGTCCGGCTACTCCCACGCGACCCGGAGTACGAGGTCGACGACGAGGCGTTTTTCCTGCGGTTCGTCAAGGCGTGTTTCACCCAGCGCCGGAAGACGATGCGAAACGCGATCCGGAACACGGCACACATTTCCGGACTCGACGAGCCGGACGCCGTCGTCGAGGCGGCAGACGAGGAGTTGCTTCGTAAACGGGCAGACGCAGTGACGCCGGCCGAGTTCGCCGAACTCGCCGCACTCGCCGCTGCGGTCGGGCAGGGTGACGACGATGCCTGACCCGGCGAGTCGCCTGCCGACGACCGGGAGGACCGCCGGCGACACCGTCTGCAGATCCGCGAACCGACGGTGATCCCGATGCTCGAGACGCTCGCCGCGTTCGATCGGCTCTCCGAGCAGTTCACGGCGACAGACGAGCGACTCGCGGTGACGTTCGCGGCGGTCGGGTTCCTGCTGTTCGTGTTGCTGTCGTCCCAGTCGTTGCAGCGTCGGCTCAACGAGCGAACGCGACCGCTGTACGCGGACGTCGTGACGACGATCGTCCTCGTCGGTACGTTCGTCCTCTCGATCGCGATCACGCTGGGCGTGTGGGGACAGACCGACACGCTCCAGCAGTTCTCCGCGACCTACGACCTGGGCGGGGAGTTCGTCGCCAAACTGGTCGTCTCTACCGTCGTCCTGGTCGGGACGTACATCGTCGCACGATTCGCGCAGCGGCTGCTCAGGGAGGTCCTCGAGTCGTCGTCCTCGGTGACCAAACACCAACACGAGATCACCCACCGCGTCTCGCAGGTCGTGATCTGGACGGCCGCGCTGGTGTTCGTCCTCAGTATCTGGATCGACGACCTCGGCGGCCTGCTCGTCGGGGCCGGCTTCCTCGGTATCGTCGTCGGTATGGCCGCCAGACAGACCCTGGGCGCGATGCTCGCCGGTTTCGTCCTGATGTTCGCCCGCCCGTTCGAGATCGGCGACTGGGTCGAGATCGACGGCCGGGAAGGGATCGTCACCGACATCTCGATCGTCAACACGCACATCCAGAGCTTCGACGGGGAGTTCGTCGTGGTGCCGAACGACGTCGTCGACTCGAGTATGGTGACGAATCGGACGAAGAAGGGTCGGCTCCGGATCGAAGTCGAGGTCGGCGTCGACTACGAGACGGACGTCGACCGGGCGGCCGAACTCGCGATGGAGGCGATCGACGAGGTCGACGAGGTGATGTCGGTTCCGTCGCCACAGGTCGTCGCCAAAGAGTTCGGCGACTCGGCAGTCGTCCTCGGCGTCCGGTTCTGGATCGACAAGCCGAGCGCCCGCCGTCGCTGGCGGGCCCGAACGGCCGCGATCGGCGAGATCAAGGCGGCGTTCGAGGAGGCGGGGATCAAGATCCCGTTCCCACAGCGGGAGCTCTCCGGTCGAGCCGAGACGGGTGGATTTCGTCTCGCCGACGAATCCGGCGACGTAGAGACGACGGACGAGCGGACCGACGACGCAACCGCGACGACGAGTGCGTCACCGACCGCACAGGAGGGAAACTAGAATGGATCTCGCAGATCGACGCGGACTCGAGACGGACGTCTACCAGCCCGCCGAAGACTCGCAGTTGCTCGCCGACGCGGCGTGTCGGCGAATCGACGACGGCCTCGTCCTCGAGGTCGGGACGGGGTCGGGGTACGTGGCCGACCGGATCGCGACCGAGACCGACGCGCGCGTGATCGCCTCGGACGTGAATCCACACGCCTGCAGGCAGGCGCGCGAGCGCGGCCTCGAGGCCGTTCGCGCGGACCTCGTCTCGCCGTTCGTCGACGACGCGTTCGATGCGGTCGCGTTCAACCCGCCGTACCTCCCGACGGAGGAGGACGCCGAGTGGGACGACTGGATGGAACGGGCGCTCTCGGGCGGCGAGTCGGGGCGGGAAGTGATCGACCCGTTTCTCGCGGCCGTCGGGCGCGTCCTCGCCCCCGACGGCGTCGTCTACCTGCTCGTCAGCAGTCTCACCGGCGTCGACGAGGTCGTCGAACGGGCGGGCGAGAAGGGGTTCAGCGCCGTCGCCGTCGCCGACGAGTCGTTCCCCTTCGAGACGCTGACCGTGCTCGAACTCGTCCGGTGAACCACGTCCTCGATCCGTCCCTCCCCTGATAATTACTCTCGTGTATCCGAGCAGATGGTAAATATTAAGCATCGGCATAGCCTAGCCGGGGACACGTATGACCGAATACGTCTCGACCACGCCGGGGCTGTTTCCACTCCCGGACTGGGCGAAAGACGACCTCTCTGACCTCAAGGGACACCAGAAACACGACCTCATCAGCGGCGACGAGGATGAGGAGATCACCGACGTCTACCAGCAGGCTCGAGAAGAAGTCGTCGAGCTCCAGCGCGAGGCGGGCCTCGACCGCGTCGTCGAGGGCCAGCTGCGCTGGGACGACATGCTCGCCCACCCGCTTGCGGTACACGACGCCGTAGAGACACGCGGCATCGTCCGCTACTACGACAACAACAACTTCTATCGCGAACCCGTCGTCCAGGACGACCTCGACTTCTCGGGCGACGTCGCTGGCGAACTCGAGTCAACCGCCGAACTGACCGACGATCTGCAGGCCGTCCTCCCCGGTCCGTACTCCCTTTTCGACCTCGCGACCGACGAACACTACGGCGACGAGGCCGACTTCCTCGCGGCGGTCGCCGACTTCCTCGCCGGCGAGGTCGAGGCGTTCCCCGACCACGAGACGCTGTTCCTGCTCGAGCCCTCGCTCGTCGAGTCGGCTCCCGGCGACGGCCTCGACGAACGCGCCAGCGAGGCCATCGACGCCGTCGCGAGCGCGACCGACGCGGACGTCGTCGTCCAGCCCTACTGGGGCGCACTCGAGGAGAAAGTCTACGCCCACCTGCTCGACGCCGACGTCGACGCCGTCGGCTACGACTTCGTGGCCGACCAGGACGACAACCTCTACAACATCCAGGAGTACGGCTCGAAAGGCGACGTCTCGCTCGGCCTGGCGGACGGCCAGAACACGCTCGTCGAGGACCCCGAGGCGCTTCGCGACCGCGCCGAGTGGGTGTTCGAGCGGCTCCCGGTCTCCGAGTTCGAGACCGTCTACCTGACGACGAACACCGAGACGTTCTACCTGCCCTACGGCAAGTTCGAGGAGAAACTCGCCGTCCTTGCGGAAGCCGCGGAACTCGCGGAGGTGACCCCAGCATGAGCGACACGAAAGACCAGTTCCGACCCGACGACCACGAGAACGACCACTTCCTGCTGACGACCGTCGTCGGCAGCTACCCGAAGCCGAAGTGGCTGAACCGCGCCAGAGAACTGTACGAGGACCCCGACGCCGACTTCGACGAGGACAACTGGCAGGAGGCGAAAGACGACGCCGCACGCGTCATCACCGACGAGCACGAACGCGCCGGCCTGGATGCCGTCGTCGACGGCGAGATGCGCCGCAACGAGATGGTCGAGTTCTTCGCCCACCGCATCGAAGGCTACGAGTTCAACGGGCCCGTGAAGGTGTGGGGACACAACTACTTCGACAAGCCCTCCGTCGTCAGCGACGTCGAGTACACCGACTCGTGGCTCGTCGACGAGTACGAGTTCACCGCGAGCGCCACCGACCGCCCGGTCAAGGTGCCGATCACCGGCCCGTACACGCTCGCGAGCTGGTCGTTCAACGAGGCCTACGACGACGACGAGGAACTCACCTACGCGCTCGCTGAGCTCGTCAACGAGGAGATCGAGAAGCTCGTCGACGCCGGCGCACGCTACATCCAGATCGACGAACCAGCGCTCGCGACGACGCCCGACGACCACGCCATCGTCGGCGAGGCGCTCGAGCGCATCGTCGCCGACATTCCCGAGGACGTCCGCATCGGCCTGCACGTCTGTTACGGCGACTACTCCCGGATCTACCCGGAGATCCTCGAGTTCCCCGTCGACGAACTCGACCTGGAGCTCGCAAACGGAGACTACGAACAGCTCGACGTCTTCAAGGATCCCGAGTTCACGAAAGACCTCGCACTCGGCGTCACCGACGTTCACGTCGCCGAGGTCGAGTCGGTCGAACAGATCGAGGAGAACATCAGGAAAGGGCTCGAGATCGTTCCGCCGGAACAGCTCGTCGTTTCGCCGGACTGCGGTCTGAAGCTCCTGCCCCGCGACGTCGCCTACGGCAAGATGGAGAACATGGTCCAGGCGGCCCGTAACGTCGAGAAGGCCCTCGACGAGGGCGAGATCGACGTCGATCGGACGGCTGCACCTGCGGACGACTGAACACACTCACTCGTAGGTAAACAGTTGCACATCGCAGTCTGGACAGACCAGTTTTTCGGGAGGCGTCTCCCCGATCGGCGTCACCTCGCCACAGCAGGTTGACTGCGTGATCGTGAGGTCGCCGTCACAGAGCGGACAGCGCTCGAGGAGCGATCGCAACGGTCGTCCGGCGGCGAGTCGGATCGCGTCGTCGTCGACTCGTGGCTCGAGGGCGCGAGCTGCGGCGAGTTCGGCTACGGCGACGGCCTCGGGAAGCGAGACGAGGCCGGCCGGCCCGTCGAGGACGACCGACGACCGCCCCCAGTCCCGGCGGGGTCGAGCCTCGACCGCCGGCGGCGTCAGGTCGTCGGCGACGGCCGCGAGTCCCTCGAGGTTCCGACCGGCCAGCGCCTGCATCTCCCGTCGCCAGTCGGCCCGAAACGACTCCTCGAGGAGAAACTCCTCGCCGCGGGGGACGACGACGCCGGCCTCGAGGAGCGCGGCGACGACCTCGTCGCCGGTCGGCGTGTCCGCCGTCCGACCCGGAAAATCGGCGTCGGACAGCGAGTCGGGTTCGTCGCGGTCGATCGCGCCGACCGGGAGCGCGGCGACCAGCCTCGGTGCGAATCGGGGCGTGTACGGCACGAGGTAGCCCCGAAGTCCGATCGCGGCGACGCCGACTGCGGTGACGACGGCCGCCGTCGCTCGTCTGCCGAGGAGTACCAGCCCCCCGGCCACGAGCGCCAGGACGGCCCCGTTCGCGATCGTACACGGCCAGCACCGGTCGTCCCCGGTGTACTCGGGACGTCGAATCCGATCGAGCAAGTCAGCCATGTCGCGACCGTTCAGATGCCACCGTCTTGAGTGTAGCGCTGAAGACAACCTTTTTACAACGGCTGTTATATGCCATCGATAATGATTGTCGACGCAGCAACTCGCATGCGATCCCGAACGCGTCACTTCGAGCACTCGAGGCAGGACGACTGTCCGGCGGAATCGACCTCGACGCGCGCAGCGACCGGCCGGGACGGTACGGTGGTATTCGATGGACGGTGAGAACCTGATCGAGACGCTCGAGGACGCCGGACTCTCCCCTTACCAGGCGGACGCGTTCGTCACGCTCCTCGAGCTCGGCTCCGCGTCGGCGACCGACGTCGCGAAGGCCAGTTCGGTCCCCGACCCGCGGATCTACGACGTCCTGCGTGACCTCGAGGAGAAAGGCTACGTCGAGACCTACGAGCAAGACAGCCTCCACGCTCGAGCGCACGATCCGGCGGAGGTCCTCTCGGACCTGCGGTCGCGGGCGAACCGGTTCGAGACCGCGGCCGACGAGATCGAAGAACGCTGGAGTCGTCCGGCGATCGAGGAGCACAAGGTGAGCATCGTCAAGCGCCTCGACACGGTCCTGACGAGAGCGGACGAACTGATCCGATCGGCCGAGAACCAGGTTCAGGTCGGGCTGACGCCCGCCCAGTTCGACGACCTCTCGGCGGCGTTCGCGACCGCACTCGAAAAGGGCGTCGACGTCAAGATCTGCCTGTTCCCCGACGAAGACGACGAGCCGGAGCTGCCGTCGGCCGAGACGCTGGCACAGACCTGCACGGAAGCGCGGTATCGCGACATCCCGTCGCCGTTCGTCGCGCTGGTCGATCGATCGTGGGTCTGCTTTGCGCCACACGGGAGCTCGACGAACCAGTACGGCGTCCTCGTCAACGACCGGACTCACGCCTACGTCTTCCACTGGTACTTCCTGACGTGTCTCTGGGAGGTCCACGACCCGATCCACTCGGCCCGAACCGACGAGTTGCCGATCACGTACGTCGACCTCCGACAGTGCGTCAGGGACATCGAACCGCTCCTCGAGGAGGATGCGACGATCGAGGCGACCATCGACGGTGCCGAGACGGACACGGCTCGCGAGGTGACGCTGTCTGGCACGGTGACGGGCGTGACCTACGCGGGCGTCTCGGCGGACGACGAACGCGCGACGCCACTCTCCCAGCTCGCCGGGGAGGCGTCGATCACTCTCGAGACCGACGAGGGGACGTACACCGCTGGCGGCTGGGGGGCGATGCTCGAGGACGTCGAGGCGATGCGAATCACGATCGAGTCAATCGACTGATCGCCGCTCGCATTCGTCGACTCCTCCTGGATCGATTCTTCGGTCGATCGACGTCGGTAGCGGCGCGGCTGGCTCCCTGTCGGTTGGCTCTGTCTCTCGTGCCCGTCGGGAATCATCTGGTTAACTACACCCGTTGTACCTCACCCATTAATTATAAATACATACTTCTCTCATACAGACAATCATGAGTGATAGATACTCACAGGAAGCTGAACGAACTCACTCGAGCGTTTCGCGGCGAACGTTCGTCAAAGCAGCCGGTGCGAGTGGCGCAGCCGCCACGCTGGCTGGCTGTTACGGAGGAAACGGCGGCTCCGGTGACGCCGTCGTGGTTGGGATCGACCCGAACCTCGTCGAGAACGTCGGCGACCAGGTCGTGGACCTGATCGAGGAGAACGCGGAAGGCGACGTCGGGGTCGAGCTACAGGGCGGAGACCAGGACACGGGCGACCGTCGCAGTACCTACACGAACCTGCTCCAGGCGAACGAGACGGAACCGGACCTGCTCCTGATGGACAACGGCTGGGTGAACGTCTTCATTCAGCGGGGACATATCGCCAACCTCAGTGACACCCTCGACGACGACGACCTGTCTCTGATCGAAGACGAGTACTTCGAGTCGTTCACCGCGACGGCCCGGGATCCCGACAACGGCGATCTCTACGGCGTGCCGATTTTCCCGGACTACCCGACGATGCAGTACCGCAAAGACTACGCCCGGGAGGCCGGCTACTCCGACGACGACTTCGAGCAGTGGGCCACCGAGCCGATGACCTGGCAGGAGTGGGCCGAGGTCACCCAGGACATCGTCGAGAACTCGAGTGGAGAGTACGGCCTCGCGACCCAGTGGGACGTCTACGAGGGAACTGCCTGTTGTACGTGGAACGAGGTCATGTCCTCGTTCGGCGGGGCGTACTTCGGCGGCTTCGACAACCTCTTCGGTCCGGTCGGCGAGCGTGACGTGACCGTCGACAGGCCCGAGTTCATCGAGGGACTGCGGATGATGCGAACGTTCGTCGCCGAGGAGCACGACGAGCACACGCTCGAGGAGTACCCGACCGGTGTCGCTCCCTCGGCGATCACCTCCTGGCAGGAAGAAGACGCTCGACAGGCGATCCTCGCCGGCGAAGCCGTAATGCAGCGCAACTGGCCCTACGCGATCAATCAGAACGTCGAGGTCGCAGACGATCCGATTCCGGTCGAGGACTACGGTGCGATGCCGGTTCCCTACGGCGTGACCGAAGACGAGGCCGCCCAGCCTGGAACCGGCGGGACGACCGCCGCCCTCGGCGGCTGGCACCTCACGCTCAATCCCAACTCCGAGCGGACAGAGGACGCGGTCGCGGTCCTTCGGGCGACGATGCAAGACGACTTCAACCTCGGCATGTTCGACATCTGGGGATGGATCCCGCCGAAGCCGCGCCTGTTCGACACCGACGAAGCAGCACAGGTCGAACCGATGGGCAACTACATGGAGACGCTCCGCGTGGCCGGCGAGAACGCCATGCCCCGTCCCGTGACCACGGTCTGGCCGGACCAGTCTACGCTCATCGCCGAGGAGGTAAACAGCGCCGTCGCCGGAGACAAGAGCCCCGAGGACGCGGCCGCTGACCTCCAGACGGGCCTCGAAGAAATCGAACAGCAAGGATGAGCACCGGGCAACGGACCGACGGTCCCACTCGAGAATCGAAGCGGTCGGGACCGCTCGTCGCGATCACGCGCTGGATGGAGAACCTCGGCGAGACGGGTTTCGCCTACCTGCTGTTGACGCCGGTGTTTCTCCTGCTGGGAGCGATCGCGCTGTATCCGCTCTTCCGGACGTTCGAACTGTCGATGCTTCAGAACGTCCTGGCGGATCCGGAGTACGTCGGTTTCGGTAACTACGTCGACCTGTTCACGGGCGAGGCCGATCCGCGACTCCCCGGAACGACCACGTTCCTCCCCGACGTCAGTATCGACGGGCAGTTCCCGTTCATCCACGTCGGCGGCCTGATGCGAAGCGCACTCGCTGTGACGCTCATCTTCACCGTCGTGAGCGTCTTCTTCGAGACGATCATCGGCTTCGGACAGGCGCTGGTGTTAGATCAGGACTTCCGCGGTCGGCGGTGGGTCCGCGTCGCGATCATCATTCCGTGGGCGATCCCGATCGTCATTCAGGGGATGATCTTCTACCTGATGTTTCACCCGACTGCGGGGTTCCTGACCGACTACCTGGCCAGCTGGGGACTCGTCGCGCCGAAAAACACGCTCAACGACCCCTCGAGTTCACTGTTGATCGTCACCGTCGCCGACATCTGGAAGACGACGGCGTTCATGGCGTTGCTCATCCTCGCCGGCCTCCAGAGTATCGACCGGAGCCTCTACGACGTCGCGAAAGTTGCCGGCGCGAACCGCTGGCAGCAGTTCAAGCTGATCACGTTCCCGCTCGTCCTGCCGTCGCTCGGGATCGCGATCCTCTTCCGGACGATCGACGCCATGCGGATCTACGGCCTCATCGACTCCGTCTCGAGTTGTACGGCCGTGCCGTCGCTGTCGTGTATGGTCGTCTCGACGTTCAATACGAACCGCGGCCTCGCCGCTGCGGTGGCGTTCGTCACGGCGGGAATCATCGGGATCGCCGTTCTGGGTGTGATCTATCAGCAGTACAAGGAGGGGCTCTGAGATGGCGACTACGTCCGAATCCGCGTCGCAGTCGACGGACGACGACCAGGGACCGCTCGAGCGGTGGACCCGCGGCGTCGTCACCGACCCCGACAGACGCAGCCGGCTGTACAGGGCGCTGTTCTACGTCGTGACGGCGTTTTTCCTCGTGACGACGCTGTTTCCCTTCTACTGGCTGCTGGTGCTGGCATTGACGCCGAACGGGCTGATCACGGGAGGTGACTGGACCGTCCCCGTCCCCGTCCTCGGCGAGGTGCTGTTCCCGACGCCACGGGGGTTCAACGTCGCCGCCTTCGTGGAGGTGTTCCAGCAGGTGCCGTTCCACCTCTACGTGTTCAACAGCTTCGTGCTCGCGACGACGACGACGATCATCGTCCTGGTCCTCGCGAGCCTCGCGGGGTACGTCTTCGGTCGCCTCGAGTTCCCCGGCCGCGGCGTGTTGATGCTCGCCGTGCTGGCGATCTCGTACTTCCCGCCGGCGGCGTTCCTGATCCCGCTTTTCGACGCGTTCCTCGGGAATCCGGTTACGGTGCCGTTCCTGGACGTCGAACTGTTCGCGCCGCCCCGGCTCGTCAACACGCCGGCGTCGATGATCATGCCGTTCAGCGCGCTGTTCATGCCGCTGTCGATTTTCATCCTCACGACGTTCTACGCCCAGATTCCCGATGGCCTCGAGGACGCCGCACGCGTCGAGGGGACGACCCGACTCGGCGCGCTGTTTCGCGTGATCATGCCGCTTTCGGCACCCGGCGTCGCCACTGCGGCCGTGCTGACGTTCATCTCGGTGTACAACGAGTACTTCTTCAGCTCGATCATGTCACTCCAGAACGAACCCCAGCAGTGGTCGCCGCTTGTGGGCGGCATCCTGAGCTACCAGACCCAGTACACGACCGATTACAACCTGATGGCGGCGGCGAGCATCGTCGGCGTGTTACCGATGCTGATTCTCGTCGTGGTCGCACAGGAGAAGATCGTCAGCGGACTCACCGCAGGAGCACTCAAAGAGTAACTATGGCACGAGTAACACTCGACAACGTCACGAAACGCTACGAAGACGTCGTCGCGGTCGACGACATGAACCTCGAGATCGAAGACGGCGAGTTCGTCACCTTCGTCGGCCCTTCCGGCTGTGGGAAGTCGACGACGATGGAGACCATCGCCGGCCTCACGAAACCCACGGAGGGGACGATCCACATCGGCGACACCGACGTGACCACCCTCCCGCCGAAAGATCGGGGGGTGGCGATGGTCTTCCAGAACATCGCCCTGTTCCCGCACATGGACGTCTACGACAACATCTCCTTCGGGCTTCGACTGCGGAAGTACGACACGGAAGTGATCGACCGCCGCGTCGAGCGGGCGGCCGACATCGTTCAGCTCGAGGGGATGTTAGATCGGATGCCCGACGAGATGTCCGGCGGCCAGCGCCAGCGCGTCGCCATCGCCCGCGCGATCGTCCGCGAGCCCGACGTCTTCCTGATGGACGAACCGCTCGCGAACCTGGACGCCAAGCTCCGCGTGCACATGCGCACGGAGCTCCAGCGCCTCCACAAGGAACTCGAGACGACGATCATCTACGTCACCCACGACCAGGCCGAGGCGATGACGATGTCCGATCGCATCGCCGTCATCAACGCCGGCGAACTCCAGCAGATCGACCCCCCACTGACCTGCTACAACGAGCCGGCGAATCGGTTCGTCGCCGGCTTCATCGGTTCGCCATCGATGAACTTCGTCGAGGGCGAGGTGACGGCTGACGGCCTCCAGACCGACAACTTCGACGTCGAGTTCGATCCGACAGCCATCTCCGACGTCGCCGTCGGCGACGCCGTCACCATGGGGGTCCGACCCGAGGACGTCCACCTCGCAGACCGCGCCGAGACGCTGTCGAGCGCGTCTGCCGCCGTCGACGCCACGACCGACGTCCTGGAGCCGATGGGCGACGAGATCTTCGTCTACCTCAGGCTCGACGACTCGAGCAGCCGAACGATGGACGGCGAAGTCGCGACCGCGTCGAACCAGCTGTTGATGAGCGTCGACCCCGACGCGGCCATCGACGAGGACGAACCGGTCGACGTCGTCCTCGATCGGTCGAAGGTTCACCTCTTCGACGTGGAGACGGGCGAGGCGATCTGCCACGGACTCGAGGCCCACGAAGCGAGTCCGCTCGCCGAGACGGAAACGGAGGGACAGCGATGAGCTCTCTCGTCCCGCTCGTCTACTACGGCGGCATGTTCGTCCTGTTTTTCTTCTGGATCTACGGGATCGCCTCGTTCGTCCTCGACGTAAAGAACAAGGTCGTCCCGGGGATCCGGCGGTACCGCCGCGGGAGGAAGAAACTCGCGGAGAAGCGACGCCGGGAGCGCGAGCACGAGGAAAAAGAGGAGCAGTTGTACTGACCTCGAACGCAGAGGATAACGGATATTACGAAATCAGCTGTAAATGACTTCGACTCTCTCGACTGTACGGACAGGTATCGTCGGCCTCGGAAACATCGGCCACCACCACGCCGAGCGGCTCGTCGACCTCGGCGTGCCGCTGGTCGGCGGGATGGACGTCTCCGCCGAGGCACGCAGACGCTTCGCAACACGCTACGACGTCGACGTCTACGAGACTCACGAGGATCTCTTCGACGCCGTCGACGCCGTCGTCGTAACCACGCCCAACAAGTTCCACGAGGAGTACGCCGTCGACGCCCTCGAGCGGGGCCTGCACGTCCTCCTCGAGAAACCGCTCGCCCACAACGTAGAGAGCGCAGAACGCATCGCGAAAGCGGCGGCCGACTCGGACGCACAGTGTATGGTCGGCTTCAACAACCGGTTCTCGAACGCCGTCCAGATCGTCAAAGACCGAATCGAACGTGGCGAACTCGGCCGAGTCACGCACCTCGAGGCCAACTACGTGCGCCGCCGTGGCGTCCCCGGACGGGGTTCGTGGTTCACCCGCCGCGACATCTCCGGCGGTGGTGCGCTCATCGACCTCGGCGTTCACGCGATCGACCTCGCGCTGTACCTGCTTGGCTACCCCGACGTCGAGGACGTCTCGGGCGTTACCAGATCTGAATTCGGTCCGCGAGACGATTACGCTTACCTCGAGATGTGGGGCGAGGACGACGGCCCGGAGGGGTTCGACGTGGACGACTCCGCGAGCGCGTTCGTCCGCTGTGCGGGCAACCGGGCGATCTCGCTCGAGACCGCGTGGGCGACCAACCGACCGGCCAACCACGAGTTCGTCGTCCGTGGCACCGACGCGGCCGCCCGGTTCGACCTCCTCGAGGGCGATCTCACGATCTATTCGGCGAGTTCGACCAGTCCCAACCACCTGGAGGACACGAGCGTCGAAACGCGAGGGAACGACTCCCACGCCGACGAACAGGCGGCGTTCTTCGACGCGATCGCGAACGATCGACCGATCGGGAACGTCGAACACGCACTGACCGTCCAGCGCGTCATCGACGCGATCTACCGCTCGAGCGATGCCCGACGGACCGTCGCCGTCGCCGACAGCTCTCGCCGGCGGCCCGACGATCTGGCGGCCGAGGTCCGTGACGGCTCGGGCGAGACGAACGATCGGGCGCCGAAAGCCGCCCGCGACGACCTCGAGTAACGCCGTCACGAGACGTCCGTTCTCGCTCGAGCCGTTTCGGACCCGTTCGTCGGTCCGTCCCTCGATCTGACAGAAAATACTAACTACACCAATTGTGAATGAGTTCACATGGCACTGGAAGTCGGCGTACTCGGGTATCGCTTCATGGGCAAGGCCCACGCCAACGCGCTCTCGCGGCTCCCGATGTTCTTCCCGGACGCACCGGCGGTCGAACGACGCGTGCTCGTCGGCCGCGACGAGGAGGCACTCGCCGAGGCTGCCGACCGCTTCGGCTTCGAATCGACGGCGACCGACTGGCGCGAGGTCGTCGACGACGTCGACGTCTTCTACAACCTCGGCCCGAACCACGTCCACGCCGAGCCCTCGATCGCCGCGCTCGAGGCCGGTACGCCGGTCTTTTGCGAGAAACCGCTCGCTCCGACGCTCGAGACGGCCCGGGAGATGACCGACGCCGCACGTCGGGCCGGCGTCCCCGCCGGCTGTGCGTTCAACTATCGGTTCGTACCCGCCATCCAGTACGCGAAAGAGCTGCTCGAGTCCGGCGAACTCGGCGAGATCCACCACGTTCGCGGCCGCTACCTGCAGGACTGGCTGGTCGATCCCGACGCGCCCTGGTCCTGGCGCAACGACGAGGAGATGGCCGGCTCGGGTGCCCTCGGCGACCTGGGTTCGCACACCGTCGACCTCGTGCGATTCCTCGTCGGCGAGATCGATCGAGTCAGCGGCCACCTGCAGACGTTCGTCGACGAGCGGCCGGTGGAAGGCAGCGACGAAACCAGGCCGGTTACCGTCGACGACGCCTACTCGGCACAGCTCGAACTCGAGAACGGCGCGATGGGGACTCTCGAGGCCTCGCGGTTCGCGACCGGCCACAAGAACGACCACACGATCGAGATCCACGGCTCCGAGGGCAGTCTGAAGTTCTCGCTCGAGCGGCTGAACGAACTCGAACTGCTCCGCGAGGACGACCGGGGCTACGAGACGATCCTCGTGACCGACGCGGACGACCCGTACGTCGACCACTGGTGGCCGCCGGGCCACGTCATCGGCTGGGAGCACACGTTCGTCCACGAGAACTACGAGTTCCTGACCGCGGTAGCGAACGAGGGCGCGTTCGAACCGAGCTTCGAGGACGGACTCGCCGCCCAGCGCGTCCTCGAGGCGATCCAGCGAAGTGACGACCGCGGCGAGTGGGTCGACCTCGACCGCGAGTTCGAGTAATCGGCCGCCGGGAGGACCACAGCGACGGTCACGTCCAGCGCCACTTCGCTGGCGGCGAGTGCATCTCGTACCGAGATACTTTTCATTTGCTCTATCGAAGTCAGCGTGTGCTGTCGGTCGAACTCCACGTACACTCGTCGTTGTCCTACGACGGTCGCGACCCGGTCGAGCTGATCTTAGAGCAGGCCGCGGCCGTCGGCCTCGACGCGATCGCGATCACCGATCACGACGAGATCGACGCGAGTCTCGAGGCAGTCGAGCGCGCATCGGAGTACGGCCTGATCGGGATTCCCGGCATCGAAATCTCGAGCAAGGCGGGACACGTCCTCGGCATGGGGATCGACGAGGCCATCCCGCCCGGCCTGTCGTACGACGAGACGCTCGAGCGGATTCGCGACCAGGGCGGACTGGCGATCGTCCCACACCCGTTCCAGGAGTCACGCCACGGCGTGATGGCACGGATTTCGCGATCGGAACTCGCGCGGGCGGACGCGATCGAAGTCTACAACTCGCGACTCCTCACCGGCCGGGCGAACAGGCAGGCCGAACGGTTCGCCGAATCGCGCGACCTTCCGATGACCGCCGGAAGCGACGCCCACATCAGCGAGATGGTCGGGCAGGCGGTCACTCGCGTCGGCGCGAACGAGCAGAGTATCGGGGCGATCCTCGAGGCGATCGCCGACGGCCGAACCTCGGTCGAGGGCAAGCGGACGCCCTGGCACATCAGCTTCCGACAGGCCGCCGGTGGTGCGAAACGACGGATGAAAAGTCGCGTCGCGGAGCTGTTCGAATGACGATCCGTGGCACCGACGCGGAGACGGTTCGTGACGCCATCGAGAACGAGGACCCGCTGCCCGGAACGACGGGCTTCGCCGGCGAGGTCGACGGACGGCTGGTGCGAGACGTCCTCGGGCGCGTGCCGCTGTTCGTCGAAGGCGGCGTCGACGAGCCGACGCCGGAGGAGTGGGCCTTCTCGCCGACCGACCTCGAGGAGCCGACCGCGTTCCCCGCGGGAACCGTCGCCGCAGACGGCGACTGGACCCACTGCTGGCAGCTCCCGAACCCGGATCCGGACACCGATCACGAGCGCGCACTCGAGCGGGTCGACCGGGCGATCCGAACCGCGACGGACGCGACGCCGGACGGAAACGTCGCGGTCGCCTTCTCCGGCGGCGTCGACTCCGCGCTCGTCGCGGAGCTACTCGACGCCCCGCTTTACGTCGCCGGCTTCCCGGACAGCCACGACGTCGAGGCAGCGCGGACGGCTGCCGAGGCGATGGGTCGCGAACTGACGGTCGTCGAACTCGAGCCGGACGATCTGGAGCGAGCGACGCCGACGGTCGCACGGGCCATCGGGCGGACGAACGCGATGGACGTCCAGATCGCGTTGCCGCTGTTTCTCGTCGCCCAACGAGTCGCCGCCGACGGCTTCGACGCGCTCGCGGTCGGCCAGGGCGCGGACGAACTGTTCGGGGGCTACGAGAAGGTCGCCAGACTCGACCACCGGGTCGAGGCCGACACCGTTCGCGGTGCGGTTCGCGAACAGCTCCACACGCTCCCGGCGCAGTTGCCACGGGACGTGCTCGCGATCGAGGCGGGAGGCGTCGACCCCATCGCGCCGCTGCTCTGCGACGCGGTCGTCGACGCTGCACTTCGGCTCCCAACCGAACTGCTCGTCGACGACGAGATGCGCAAGCGGGGGCTCCGGATCGTGGCGTCGGCGTACCTCCCCGAGTCGGTCGCGAATCGGGAGAAGAAGGCAGTCCAGTACGGCAGCCTCGTCGCTCGAGAACTCGACCGACTGGCCCGTCAGGCGGGGTACAAACGCCGGATGGACGACCACGTCACGAAGTACGTCCGGTCGCTGCTCGCAGACGACGCGCTGTAGGGGCCGGCTACCGACCGCTCGCCGTCAGGTCCAGACGCGAAGACACTCGGTCGAACAGAAGTGAAGTTCGACGTGTTCGTTGGGTTCGTCTTCGACGTAGGTCGTCAGCGTGTACGCGATTTCGTCCCCGGAAGCGCAGTTGTCGCACTTCATACCCGGTCGCTCGACTCGAGGGGGCTTGAGTAAGTTGGGACTACCGATCGGTGCAACTGTTCAAAAGCTGATTATACCGCGGTTAATATCCTGTAGAACCACGGCGTGTCGCGGCTGTTTCGGTGGCTGGCGCTCGAGTCGGTGCCGAACCGGTGATCAGGCGGGCGTGCCCTCCTCGGCCTCGAGTAGTTCGTGATATCGGTTGCGGATGGTCACTTCGGAGATGTTGGCGACCTCGCTGACCTCGTTCTGGGTGACCTTCTCGTTGGTCAGCAAGGCAGCGGCGTACACTGCAGCCGCTGCGAGGCCGACCGGAGACTTGCCCGAGTGGACGCCCTCCTCTTTTGCCGTCTCGAGCAGTCTGCGGGCCGTCCGCTCGGTCTCCTCCGAGAGGTCGAGGTCGCTTGCGAATCGTGGAACGTAGCTCACGGGGTCGGCGGGCTGGATCTCGAGGCCGAGTTCGCGAATCACGTAGCGGTAGGTGCGGGCGATTTCGTCCTTTTCGACGCGGCTCACCGCGGCGAGTTCGTCGAGACTGCGGGGGGTACCGGCCTGGCGGGCCGCCGCGTACAGCGACGCGGTGGCGACGCCCTCGATCGAGCGTCCCGGCAGGAGGTTCTCGTCGAGCGCACGCCGGTAGATCACCGACGCGGTCTCGCGGACGTTCTCGGGGAGGCCAAGCGCCGAGGCCATGCGGTCGATCTCGCCGAGTGCCTGCTTTAAGTTGCGCTCTTTGCTGTCGCGGGTGCGGAAGCGCTCGTTCCACGTGCGAAGGCGCTGCATCTTCTGGCGCTGGCGACTCGAGAGCGCCTTGCCGTAGGCGTCTTTGTCCTGCCAGCCGATGTTCGTCGACAGCCCCTGGTCGTGCATCATCTTCGTCGTCGGTGCGCCCACGCGACTCTTCTCGTTTTTCTCGGCGCTGTCGAACGCGCGCCACTCCGGCCCGCGGTCGATCTCGTCTTCTTCGACGACCAGGCCACACTCCTCACAGACCGTCTCGCCGTGCTCGGCGTCGCTCGTCAGCCGGCCACCGCACTCCGGACAGCGCGTTCGCTCGTCCGACGTCGTGGACTCGTCCGCCTCGGCCTCACGTTGCTCGCCGCTCCGAGTTCGGATGGGGGATTCCGTCATTGTGTTGTGCGTGTGTGTAAATACACTGGAGAACTCTCTGACGCAAATACGCATAAGGACGAACGTGTCTTAACTATTTTGGTTGATTTACCAAGAATCCTTTTGAAACGTGGGTGTTTTGGTATCCACTAGACAAGCCCTATGACTATTTCGTCTGTCACTCTCTCTCACAATAGAACAGAAGATTCTCGGGACACCACCGATTCGGCGGTATCGAAACTCTTACTCCCCGCTGGCCGGTCCAGAAAAGTATGAGCGACGACGCCGTCAACCCGGAGGAAGTCCGCCACGTCGCGGCGCTTGCCCGGATCGACCTCGAGGACGCGGAGGTCGACCGCTTTACCGACCAGTTCGCGGACATCCTCGAGTACTTCGAGACGCTCGACTCGGTTCCGGAGGTCGAACGCGACGTCGAACTCGCGAACGTGATGCGTCCGGACGAGGAACACGACTGTCTCGACAGCGAGGACGCCCTCCGGAACGCCCCGGAGAGCGAGGACGGCTACTTCAAAGGACCGAACGTCTCCTGATCATGTCGGAAAACATCTTCATCACCGAAGCAGAGATCGCCGGCGACGCCGAGGGCCCCCTCGCGGGCAAGACCGTCGCCGTCAAGGACAACATTTCGACGGACGGCGTCCGGACGACCTGCGGGTCGCGGATGCTCGAGGAGTACGTCCCGCCGTACGACGCGACGGTCGTCTCCCGGCTAAAAGACGCCGGCGCGACGATCGTCGGGAAGGCGAACATGGACGAGTTCGGCATGGGGACGACCACCGAGACGTCGTACTTCGGTGCGACGGACAACCCCGCGGCTCCGGGCCACGTCCCCGGCGGCTCATCCGGTGGCTCCGCCGCCGCCGTCGCCGCCGGCGAGGCCGACCTCGCACTCGGCTCTGACACCGGCGGTTCCGTCCGCTGTCCGGCCGCGTTCTGCGGCGTCGTCGGGATCAAGCCCACCTACGGGCTCGTCTCCCGATATGGGCTGGTCGCCTACGCCAACAGCCTGGAGCAGATCGGCCCCTTCGCCCCGACCGTCGAGGAGGCCGCCGAACTGCTCGACGTGATCGCCGGCAGCGACGAGCGCGACGCGACCACTCGTACCGAGGGTGACGACTCGAACTACGCCGCCGCGGCCGACGGCGACGTCGACGGGCTCTCGATCGGCGTGCCGACGGAACTCCTCGAGGGCGCGGACGAGGGCGTCGTCGAGACGTTCTGGGACGCGATCGCACGCCTGGAGGACCAGGGTGCGACCACCCACGAGGTCAGCCTCCCCTCGGTCGAACACGCCGTCGAAGCCTACTACGTGATCGCGATGTCGGAGGCGTCCTCGAACCTGGCACGGTTCGACGGCGTCCGGTACGGTCACTCGGGCGGCTACGACGGCAACTGGAACGAGGCTTTCGGGCGCGCACGCGAGGAAGGCTTCGGCGACGAGGTCAAACGCCGCATCCTGCTTGGCACGTACGCGCTCTCGGCTGGCTACCACGACAAGTACTACAAGAAAGCCCAGGACGCCCGCGCCTGGGTCAAACAGGACTTCGACGAGGCCCTCTCGGAGGCCGACGTCCTTGCCTCGCCGACGATGCCCGTCCCGCCGTTCGAACTCGGCGAGAGCCTCGACGATCCGCTGCAGATGTACCTCGCCGACGCCAACACCGTTCCCGTCAATCTCGCCGACCTGCCGGCGATTTCGGTTCCCGCGGGCGAAGCCGACGGCCTCCCCGTCGGACTGCAACTCGTCGGTCCCGCCTTCGGCGAAGAGCGGCTGATTCGGGCGGGCAGCGCGCTGGCGTAGCCGAGATCGGCCGTTCTCCTGGACGGCGGCTCGCTGCAAGAGCAAGTACAACCCTTGTCCGTCTTCTACTCGGATTTCCGTCGATGAGCGAATCGAAATCACCGCTCGAGGGCGCGACGGTCGCCATCGTCATCGCGCCGGCGGGAACCGAAGAGATCGAGTTCACGGAACCAAAGCGAGCCGTCTCCAACGCCGGGGCCACAGTCGAGGTCGTCGGGATCGAACCCGGCGAGGCACAGGCCGTCAACAACGATCTCCAGGAGAGCGACACGTACGAGGTCGAAACGACGTTCTCCGAGGCGTCGGCGGACGACTACGACGCGGTGATCGTGCCGGGGGGAACCGTCGGTGCCGACAAACTCCGCGCCGACGAGGACGCGGTCGCCCTGCTTCGAGAGCACGTGACCACTGGCAAGCCCGTTGGCAGCATCTGTCACGGCCCCTGGACGCTGGTCGAAACGGGCGTCGTCGACGGCCGAACGCTGACGTCTTACCCCAGCCTGGAGACCGACGTCCGCAACGCTGGTGGCGAGTGGATCGACGAAGAAGTCGTCGTCGACGGCGGTGTGATCACCAGCCGCGGCCCCGACGACCTCGACGCGTTCTGCGAGACGATCGTCGACGAGTTCGCGACGGCAGTGGATCGATAGGAAGTGAACGGACAGCGTCGCCGACCGACTACTCCTGGTAGGCCAGGTTCATGATCCACTGGGAGAAGGCGTCGCTGTTGGGGTCGACCTCTTCTTCCCCGATGAACGGCGAGAGCATGTCGCCGGCCATGAGCAGGGTGAAATCGAGGTCCCGTGCGGTCGGCGTGATATAGTAGGTGTTGTGTCCGGCGTAGACCGTCTCCTCGCGGTCGACGAGGTCCTTCTCGACGAGCGATTCGACGATCCGGCTTCCCTTCCGCGAGGAGACGTCGAGTTCTTTCCAGAAGTCGCTCTGGTGGATCCCGCCGGTCTCGCGGACGAGCTCGAGTCCTGCGCGTTCGTCTTCCGAGAGTTCGGCTTCGGCTTCCGAGATGCTCACGCAGACCACCTCTCGACCGTGCTCGCCGCTACTGGAAAGAGTGCGTCCATATTGCTACTCACGTACGGCGATCCGCTTAAACCTGCCCTTCGAGGCCAATCGGTTCGTGGGTCGTCCGACACGGCGGCCCGTCGGCGAACTCGTAGGTGAGTGTCTCGCCGAGCGTGATCAACGACGACGACCGCGTCCCGTACCCGTTCTCGTGGATGCAGACGCCGTACTCGTGATCGCCGAGCACCGCTTTCGCCCGCGAGAGCCACTCCTCGGCGCGTTCGCCTGACTCCGGCTCGAGCGCGCGTCGAACCTTCTTCGCGTTCTCCGCCTGCTGTCTGCCGACCTCGTCTCGGAACGACGGGATCGAGACGTGGTCGTCGAAGCCGACGTTGACGACGACGTGGACGCCCGGCTCGAGAGCGACTCGCTCGAGCGAGCCGTCCCAGCCGAGCCAGATGGCGTCGTCCTCGTCCGCGACGACGAGGTGGAAGCCGTCGTACTCGTACTCCGCAGTGGTTCGCTCGACGACCGCCGCCGCCTCGCGCGCGGAGTCACACGCGAGGACGTCGGCAACGAGCAGTCCCCGCGACCGCTCTCCCGCAAGCTCCTCGTCGGTCCAGCGATTGGTGAGTCCCGCGAAGACGTCGTGTTCGTTGACACCGATCCACGTGCCGCCGGCTTCGGCGTCCTGCGGGGCGATCACGAGCGGGTCCTCGCGGTAGACGCCCGGCGGGACGAACGCACGCTCGAGCGATTCGTCACGGTTGGCGGCGACCGTAACTGGCGCGTCGTCGAAGACCTGCCACGCGAGAGTCAGGGTACACACGACTCGAGAGAGGGGTGCGTTCGGCTTAAATTTCCTCACCCGCGTCCGCCGCGTCGTCGTCCGTCGCGTCGACCCCGTCGCGCTTGAGGCGGTCGCGGACCGCCTCGCGGTCGACCGTCCCCGACGCCGTTCGGGGGACGTCCTCGGCAAATCCGATCGTCTTCGGGCGTTTGAACCCCGCGAGCCGTCCCTCGCAGTGGTCGAGCAGCGACTCGGGTGACGGTCGTTCGTCCCCCGGAACCACCAGCGCGGCGACGCGTTCGCCCCACTCCGCGTCGGGGAGACCGACCACTGCCGCGTCGGCGACCGACGGATGAGCACGAAGGGCGTCGGCGACCTCGTCGGGGTCGACGTTCTCGCCGCCGGTGACGATCCGGTCGCTGCGCCGACCGCGTACCCACAGCCGTCCGTCGTCGTCGCGGTAGCCCGCGTCACCCGTGTGGAGGCCGTGCTCGTCGAACGCCGCGGCAGTCCGCTCGTCGTCGAGGTAGCCCGGCGTCACCGTCGGGCCGGCGACGACGATCTCGCCCGCCTCGCCCGGTTCGACCGGCTCGCCCGCGTCGTCGACGATCGAGACGTCGGTGAACTCGAGCGGCTGACCGACGGTTCCCGGGTGGGCGGCCGCCTCCGCCGGCGTCGCCGTGGCGATCTGTGAGGCCGTCTCGGTCATCCCGTAGGTCGGGCAGGCGGGCACCTCGTGCTCGCGACAGCGATCGATCAGTTCCGTCGTGGCCGGCGCACCGCCGAGCAGGACGAACCGCAGCGAGTCGGGGGCGGACCAGCCGGCGTCGAGCAGTCGCGTCAGCATCGTCGGCACGAGCGAGACGCCCGTGATCCCGTACTCGTCGATCACTCGAGCGGTCGCGTCGGGGCCGAACTCGCGCTGGATCACGACGGCGGTTCCGTACAGCACCGAGCGAACGACCGGTGCCAGTCCGCCCATGTGGTACGTCGGCAGACAGCACAGCCAGCGGTCGTCGGGGAGGACGCCGAGTCGAAACGAAGACGCCGTCGCGCTCGCTACGAGATTCCCGACGGTCAGGCGGACGGCCTTCGGCTCGCCCGAAGTCCCCGAGGTGAACATAATCAGCTGTGTCGCGTCCCGCTCGAGCGTCGTCGGTGTCACGGCCGATTTGCCGCCCGTCGCGGTCGGATCGTCGGCCGCCGGTTCGTCGGTACCTGCGAGCGCCCGGACGCGCTCGTGTGTCGGCTCGTCGACCGAGTACAGCGGCCCGTCGACGAGCTCGAGTGCCAGCTGTTCTGTCTCGGCTTCACAGACGACCGTCTCGAGATCGGTCCGCTCGACTTTCGAGGCGAGTTCCGCTGCGGTCTCGCTGGCCGGCAGCGAGACGACGGTCGTCCCGGTTCGCATCGCGGCGAAGAAGACGACCGCGCTGGCCGGTCGCGTCCCCATCAGGACGCCGATTCTGCCGCCGGCTACGTCGGCGAGGCCGGCGGCGACGCGGTCGACGCGGTGGCTATACTCCCGGAACGTCCACCGCGTTCCCGTCTGGACGTCGATCAACCCCGTCTTCTCGGGCGTCGTGCTGGCTCTGTGCGTCAGCAGATCCACCGTCGGCCAGTCGACTGGTTCTCGCATTACTCGTTCCACGCGCCCGAGACGCCAAGACCGTTACTTCCCGGGACGACGATCTCTCCGTCGATCACCGGCGCGGGATCGGGTGCGAGGTCGGACGCGAGCAAGTCGCCGGTCGCCAGCCCACAGGCCGGCCCCTCGGGAAGCGATGCCGCGACGTGGACCGCGCCCGTCCTGGCGACGACCCCATCGATCGTCGTCGTGACGATCGGGGTGACGTCACACTCGAGCGCCCAGGCCCCGACCTCGCAGGCAACGTCGGGGCCGCCGAGCGCCATCGGTTTCAGGACGACGACGTCCGCGGCGTCGGCGGCCAGCACCGCATCGATCCCTCGCTCGACGACGGACTCGTCGACGCCGATCTCGACGCCCGCGTCGCGTACCTCGGCGTGGCCGGCCAGGTCGTCGACGGGAAGCGGCTGCTCGAGCAACGCGACGTCGCAGTCGGCGAACGCCGCGACCGCGTCGCGAGCCTCGTCTCGGTTCCACGCGCCGTTCGCGTCGGCTCGCAACTCGACGTCGGGGCCAACCGCCTCGCGCACCCGTCGAACCCGTTCGACGTCCGACTCGAGGGGCCGTGCGCCGACTTTCAACTTGAGCGTCCGGAACCCCTCCTCGACGGCTTCCCGGGCGGCGTCGACCGTCTCCGCTGGCGTCCCGTCGCCGATCGTGGCGTTCACCGGGACGTAATCGACGCGCTCGTCACCGCCGAGGTGGCGGTAGAGCGAAACCCGGTCGCGTTTCGCCCGGAGGTCCGACAGCGCGAGTGCGACGCCGTGTCTCGCCGCCGGCGCGTCCTCGCAGGCCGCGAGCAGCCGTCGACACGCCTCGTCTTCGTCGTCGGCCGTGACGGCCGCCGCCCGCTCGAGTGCGCGCTCGCACTCGACGCTGGATTCGGTCCACCCCGGAAGCGGCGTCGCCTCGCCGACTCCGTACTCGCCGTCGCCGTCGATCCGGACGAGAAAGCCCTCTCGCTGTGCGATCGGCCCGGCGGCCGTCTCGAGTTCGGTCGTCAACGCGAGCGAGAACGGGCGATAGGCGAGTTCCATCAGAGGATCAGCCCCGCGGCAAACGTCACCGCGTAGAGCGCGAGCAGTTTCCCGGTCTGCTCGAGTGCAGGGTTGAGCGCCTCGCCGTCGGTTCGCGTCAGGATCGTTCGGGTCACGAGCGCGGCGTAGGGTAGCGTCACGAGCGGGAGCAGGACCGTCGGTTCGAATCCCCAGCCGAGCCAGAACCACGGCGGGACGACGTACGCCAGCGCGAGCATCGCGACGTACTCGAGGCGGCTGAACCGGTAGCCGAGGCGGACGGCGAGGGTGTTTTTCCCTGTCTCCGCGTCGGTCTCGAGGTCCCGGACGTTGTTCACGACGAGGATCGCCGTCGAGAGGCCGGCGATCGGGAGGCTGGCGACGAACGCCTCGAGCGTGATCGTCCCTTCGGGAATCGAGGTCGCGAGCGGGGCGGCGTATGCGGCGGCCTGGACGTAGAACGTTCCCATGACGGCGACGACGCCGAAGAAGACGAAGACGAACAGGTCGCCCAGTCCGTGGTAGCCAAGCGGGTACGGCCCGCCGGTGTAGGCCCACCCACAGAGCACGCTCACGAGGCCGATCACGAGGATCGGCAGACCACCGACGTAGACGAGGTAGGTGCCAGAGAGGACCGCGAGGCCGAACGTGACGACGGTCGCGCGTTTTACCTCCTCGGGCTCGATCAGCCCCGACTGGGTGACGCGAGTGAAGCCCTCGCGATCCTCCGTGTCGGCTCCCTTCACCGCGTCGTAGTAGTCGTTCGCGAAGTTCGTCCCCACCTGGATCAGCGCCGCGCCCACGAACGCCATCAGCGCCGGGAGGGCGGCGAAGACCTCCTCGTGGACGGCGAGTCCAGTCCCCACGATCACGGGCGCTGCGGCCGCCGGCAGCGTCTGGGGCCGGGCGGCCATCAACCACGCCTTCGTGCGTGATATCTCTGCAGCCATTACTCGACTGTCACACTCGAGGACGTGTCAACGTTGGCATTCTCGAATGCCGTTTTCGTCTCCGTCTCATTCCCTGCGGTACGTCCGTCAGTAGTGCCACGGGAACTCCGAAAAGTCCGGCTCGCAGCCCTCGACGAAGGCGTCCCGGCCTTCCTTCGCCTCGTCGGTCATGTATCCCAGACGCGTGGCCTCGCCCGCGAAGACCTGCTGGCCGACGAAGCCGTCGTCGGTCGCGTTGAGCGCATACTCGCGTACCCGCAAAACGCGACGATCGCCAGGATATCATGATGGAGAGGCCAGGTTCTCTAGAAAGACCCGATCGACGGTTCGAGCAGTCGAGGTCGACACGTGCTACGTGACAGTCGAACGTGACAACGTATCACTCAGTGAACGTCTGCTGAACGTCGACTGTAACTTCGTTCTCGAGGTTGTCCAGAATGGGCGACCGTGAGTGGGCGATTTCCTGTAATTTTTCGAGTTCGTCCACCGAGGCGGGTGACTCGATATGGGCAGTACACTCGATCTCATCGAAGCCGGGTCGTACGTCGTCGGTGAGCCCGAGGAGTCCACGCATATCGACGCTTCCTTCGAACTCGAGGTGGATTTCGGAGATCGGAATGTCCTGCTTTGCACCGTGTGCGGCGTAGGTGATCGTAAGGCAGGTTCCGAGTGACGAAAGTAACTGCTCGAGTGCGTTCGGCGCGTCGCGATGTCCAAACAACGCACCTTCCATGGTAAACTCTGGAGACTCGACGAGTGTGCCGCCTTTCTCGATATCACTGACGGTGGTTTTACACGTCGTTTCGCCAGACCACTCCGTTTCTGCGAAAAACCTGAATTCGGCGTTTGCTGGGTCTTCCTCGGCAGCGGCGGTGAGCTGTTCGAACTTCTCTACGTCGATTCCGTTTTTCAGAGACATGTGGATACTATCCAATATCATGTTGGGGCTAGATCGATTGTAAACCTCGTGGAAATCCACGTTGTTTCCGAATGACGTTCCGGATACATATGAGAAAATAAGTTTATCAACGTCTGTGGTGTTCGGTGAAACTGCCACCGCTCGTTTGCGCTTACTGGCTATATCGAACAGAATCGTGGGTTATTGCAGACTTCAATGACTGATACAGATAGCAAACGGTAACTGAAATACGCAATATTAGTTGTGAATACCGTTATGATGTTATTAGCCCTAAGTAAATATTCGGTACATATTGTGAACAGTTTCGAAAGGGTTATCGGCGATCGAGTAGGAGACAGTATTGTATTATTTGAGCATGACTGATGTGAATGGACTCGACGTCGACGAACTCGGAGCACTAATTGAATCGGTCTCTGTGGAGCCCGAACGAGCGTCGTTCACGTTCCGCGCCGAAACCGAGTGGACTGGTGGTTTCACAAGCGAGACGCACATCGGCGACTTCGAACAGAACGGGACCACGGTCGAGTCACCGGAGTTCACCGTGACTGGCGACGAACCGGACGCACTGCTTGGAGAACGTACCGGTCCGAACGCGGTCGAACACCTCCTCGCTGCCATCGGATCGTGCCTCAGCGTAACCTACGCAGGCCACGCCGCCGCGAAGGGCATCCAGATCGAAGACATGCGCTTCGAGTTCGAGGGCGACATCGATCTGCGGGGGTTCCTTGGACTGAGCGACGAGGTCCGAGCCGGCTACGAGCAGATTCGTGCCACGACCTACATCGACGCCGATGCGTCGGACGAGGAACTTCACGAACTGCACGAGGAAGTGCTCGAGACGTCGCCGCTGTACGACAACGTGACGAACCAGGTTTCTCTCGACTTCGATCTCGAGTTTGCGTAATCGATCAGCAGCAGTATCGGATTTCCCTCCGGCGTCGGCCTCTTACCTTAATAGTGCCACGGGAACTCCGAGAAGTCCGGCTCACGCCCCTCGACGAAAGCGTCCCGACCTTCCTTCGCCTCGTCGGTCATGTATCCCAGGCGGGTCGCTTCGCCGGCGAAGACCTGCTGGCCGACGAAGCCGTCGTCGGCCATGTTGAACGCGTACTTGAGCATCCGCATCGCGTTCGGACTCTTCGAGTTGATCTCCTCGCCCCACTCCAGGGCGCGTTCCTCGAGTTCCTCGTGAGGGACGGCCTCGTTGACCATGCCCATTTCTTCGGCCTCCTCGGCGGAGTAGGTTTTCCCGAGGAAGAACACCTCGCGGGCTTTCTTCTGGCCGATCTGGCGGGCGAGATAGGCCGAGCCGAAGCCGGCATCGTAGCTACCGACGTCGGGGTCGGTCTGGAGGAACTTGGCGTGTTCCTCGCTCGCGATGGTGAGGTCGCAGACGACGTGCAGCGAGTGACCGCCGCCGACAGCCCACCCCGGCACGACGCAGACGACGACCTTCGGGATGTGGCGGATCAGCCGCTGGACCTCGAGGATGTGCAGTCGGCCCGCCTCCGACGCCCGTTCCTCGTCGCCTTCGTATTCGTAGCCCGCGTCGCCGCGGATCGTCTGGTCGCCACCCGAGCAGAACGCCCAGCCGCCATCTCTCGGCGAGGGGCCGTTGCCGGTCAGCAGCACGCAGCCGACGTCGGTCTGCCGTTTCGCGTGATCTAACGCGTCGTACAGTTCGTCGACGGTTCCCGGTCGGAAGGCGTTTCGCACTTCCGGGCGGTCGAACGCGATCCGAACCGTGCCGGAGTCGACGGCCCGGTGGTACGTGATATCTCGAAAGTCGAAGCCGTCGATCGGTTCCCACTGTTCCTCGTCGAAGAGTTCCGAAACCATCGTCCGAAGTTCGGGTCGGCGACCCAAAATAGGTTCTCGTCGACGCCACGACCGGCACACCCCGTTCGATCCGCGACGACCCCAACGCAGCCGAGCAGTTCGAGCGCGTGACGACCGCGGAGGCGGTCCTCTCGGAAGCCGACCGGCTAGAGGCGGCTTACGCGTCGTCGGCGACGGCGTCGCGGACCCGCCGCTCGAGGTCCTCCCGCCGCCGGTGGCTCGTCTCTGCGTCGAACTCGACGGCGAGCACCTGCGTCCCGGGCGACGCGACCGACTCGCGGTAGACCGCGTCGAACGTCGTCGGCTCGACGCGGACGAACTCGAGGTCGTACAGCTCCTCGACGGCGTCGAACTCGAGGCCGTGGGGCGTCTTGAACTGCTCGGTGAACGGCGGGTCGTACTCCTCGATCGGCAACATGTGAAAGATGCCGCCGCCGTCGTTGTCGAGCAGGACGATCGTCGCGTCGACGCCGCAGCGTCCGAGCGCGAGCAGGCCGTTCATGTCGTGGTAGAACGCGAGGTCGCCGGTGACGAGCACGAGCGGGTCGTCCGTCGCGCTGCCCGCACCGAGGGCCGTGCTCGTGATGCCGTCGATGCCGCTGGCCCCGCGATTCGCGAGTACCGTCAGGTCGGCCGCTCGCGGCCGGCCGAAGCGGTCCGCGTCCCGGACCGGCATGCTGTTCGAGACGAACACCGTCGCTGGATCGGGCGCACTCTCGAGCACCGACGCGAGGATCGCCCCCTCGAACGGTGTCGACTCGAGCGAGTCGGCCGCGAGCGCGTCGTCGCGGGCGTCCCAGTGGCGTCGTTCGGCCGCCCGGAACCGGTCGGCCCAGTCCGGATCGGTTTCGGTCCGGGCGTCGTCGGCCGCGAGGGCGTCCTCGCCCGACTCGAGGACCGTCGTGGGATCGGCCTCGACGAGGTCGGTCGCGGTGAACGTCGCCTCCCGCCAGTCGCCGGCGGGGTCGAGCAGGAACTGGCGGCAGTCGGCGTCCTCGAGGTACCGTCGTAGCGTCTTGGACGTCGGTGACGTCCCCATCCGGACGACGACGTCGGGGTCGGGGATCGCGTCGACGTAAGCGTCGTACCCGCCACAGACTGTGGCGTCCGCGACGTGCGGCCCGAACCGCACCGTCGAGAGGGGATCGGCCAGTACCGGCGCGTCGACGGCGGCGGCGAGGTCGGCGACCGCACGGGCGTCGACGCCTGCCGGATCGGCTGGCCCCGCGACGACCAGCGGTCGAGACGCCGTCGCGAGCGCGGACGCGAGCCGTCGGACGTCGCCCTCCTCGAGTTGCGTCGTCCCACGCATCGTCTCGACGAACGGTCCGTCTCGCCCGCGGCCGGCGAGCGTCTCCTCGAATCCGGCTGGGACGTCGTCCGGGACGTCGACCGGCTCGAGGGGCTTGCGGAACGGGACGTTGAGGTGGACCGGGCCGGCCGGCACGCCCGTCGTCTCGGCGAGCGCTCGCGCGGCAGTCGTCCTGAGCATCCGCACCTTCCGTTCGTCGGCCTCGGGTTCGGGCAGTTCGGCGTACCACCTGACGGCGTCGCCGTAGAGTTTGACCTGATCGACGGTCTGGTTCGCGCCGCTGTCGCGCAGGTCGTGTGGCCGGTCGGCCGTGAGAACGAGCAGCGGCACGCGCGCCTGGCTGGCCTCGACGACCGCGGGGTGGAAGTTCGCCGCCGCGGTGCCGGAGGTGCAGACGAGTGCCGTCGGCTCACCGGTTCGTCGCGCCCGCCCGAGCGCGAAGTACGCCGCCGACCGCTCGTCTATGTGCGAGTAGACCTCGACGTCGGGATGGGTCGCGAACGCCACCGTAAGCGGTGTCGACCTGCTCCCCGGCGCGATACAGACCGCCTCGAGGCCGCTCGCGACGAGTTCGTCGACTAAAACGTTCCCCCACAGCGTGTTTCGGTTCGGTGCCGTCATCGTCATCGGAGTTCGTCGAGGACCGGTCGGAACTTCAACTGGACTTCGTCCCACTCCTCGTCGGGGTCGCTGTCGGCGACGATGCCGTTGCCCGCAAACAGTGTGACGGTCTCGTCGACCGCGACGCCGGAGCGAATGCCGACTGCGAACTCGCCGTCGCCGTCGCCGTCGAACCAGCCGATCGGTGCCGCGTACCAGCCACGGTCGAACGTCTCGACGCTCCGGATCGTCTCCCAGGCCGCCTCGAGCGGCAGGCCGCCGACGGCTGGCGTCGGGTGGAGCGCCTCGACGATCTCGAGGACGTGTCGGTCGTCGGCGAGTCGCGCCTCGATCGGCGTCTGCAGGTGCTGGATCGTCGCCAGCCGCCTGACAGTCTGGTCGCCGACCGTGACGTCGCGGGCGAGCGGTTCGAGTTGCTCCCGGATCGTCTCGGCGACGAGCTGGTGTTCGTGCTGGAACCGCTCGCTGTCGATCATCCGCTCGACGAGCGCGTCGTCTTCCTCCGGCGTCTCGCCACGCGGGACCGACCCAGCGAGCGCCTCGGTTTCGACGCGGTCGCCGCGCATCGAGACGAGCCGTTCCGGCGGCGCACCGAAGAACGTCCCGTCCTCGCCGTGGTCGATCATGAACCGATAACAGTTCGGATACTGGCGGCGCAACCGCTCGAGCGTCGCGGCGACGTCGACCGGCGTCTCGAGGTCGGCCGTCTGCGCCTGGGCGAGCACGACCTTCTCGAGGTCGCCGCCGCCGATTCGCTCGAGCGCCGTCTCGACCTGCTCGGTCCACTCCCCGGGGGTGGTCGATCGGCGGGTCGACGCGATGCCGGGTCCGGTCCCGCTCGGTCGCATCGCCGGGAGGTCGGCGAGCCGATCCCGCCAGTACTCGAGGGAGTCGACAGCGTCCGCCTCCGACTCCGCGACAGCCGTCAGCCACGTGCCGTCGTCGGCTCGCGTGACCTGAATCCGGGGGACGACGAACGACGCACCCTCGAATCCCTGCCACGGCCCCGACGGCTCGTGACCGTCGTCGAAGGCGAGTCCACCGAAGGCGCGCGGTCGGCTGGCCGCCGGCCCGTCGTGGTCGAGGTCGGCGAACCGTCGGTCGGCCGCCGATCGGATCTGCTCGAATCGGTCCGCCCCGGTCGCCGTAAACTGTGCTGCGACGCCACAGCCGACCACCTCGAGTCCATCTGGCGTCGCCCACTGCACGCGTGGGGTTCCGTCGACGTCCAGGACGGCACCGAAAGAGACGTCCTCGAGTTCGCTGCTCTGACTCACCAGCGCCCCGTCTCGGTTCGGTTCCGTCGCCAGTCGCCCGTCACCCGACGCTCGATCCATTGAAGATGCCTCAGGACCGTGCTGCCTTCAGCCTAACTATCTGCTATCGTGTGCGTCTGCCTCTCTCTGTCGGCCTAGCTGTATCGCTGCTCACGCCACGGGTTCGCCGTCTCCGAGTAGCCGCGTCGCTCCCAGTAGCCGAGTTCGGGTTCGGTGAGGAACTCGACGCCGTCGACCCACTTCGCTCCCTTGTAGGCGTACTTGTGTGGAGTGACGACTCGCAACGGGCCGCCGTGGTCCGACTCGAGCGGTTCGCCGTCGCGTTCCCACGCGAACAGCACTTCCTCGCGGAGGCAGTCCTCGAGCGGCAGGTCGGTCGTGTAGCCGTCCAGTGCCGAAAAGAGGACGTGACAGGCGTCGTCGTGGACTCCCGCACGCTCCGCGAGTTCGGGAAACGGGACGCCGGTGAACGCACAGTCGAACTTGCTCCAGCCGGTGACGCAGTGGAAGTCCTGGCGCTGGGTCTCGGCGGGCAGTTCTCGGAATTCGTCCCAGGAGAACGACAGCGGTTCGTCGACGGCCCCGGTGACGGTAAACTCCCAGTCGTCTCGGTCCCACGACGGCGTCGCACCCTTCGAGAGGACCGGGAACGCCGACGTCTCGCGCTGGCCCGGCGGGAGCCGGTCGCCGCCGAACTCCTCGTAGATGTCAGTGACGTCTTTCACATGCGGGCGTTGGCGTCTGCTCACGTAGGCTTACCGCTCGAGCCGTCCGGCCACCGGCGTCAGTTGTTCGACGCCGTGACCGTCTGGTGTCCCGTCGAATAAACGCTCGATTCCCGCGACTGCACTGCCCTCGAAACCGACTGCAACGGTCGGACGACCGAGCCAACCTTCCGGTGGCTCGTGATACCCTCTTTATAACGAAGTGGCGTCTCGCCGAGCGTCTTCCCGTATGGCGAGCAAACAGCAGATGACAGAACAGGACATGTCCGGACAGACTGCACAGGAACTCGGCGAACAGGCGTTCGGGCCCGCGTTCCTCGCGTCGGCCGCGTCGGTCGGTCTGGCGTTGTACTACTTCTTCGTCCGCGGCGACCGCCAGCGAGGGCTGTTCGTTGGCCTCTGGGCGCCGACAATCCTCGGGTTCGCGGGGTACATCAACCAGCGAAAGATTCTCAGACAGATCGAGACGATCACCCAGCCCGGGACGACGCTGCGAAACGCGATCGACTCGATGATGGGCAACCAGTGATCGCACCCCGCTGACGGTGGTGATCCCGGACGTCGGGGCGGTCTCGGCTACCGTCCCCCGACTCGAGGTCGCCGGCCCGAAGTAAGATTCCGCCCAGGCTCAAAAGGCTGAAAGAATGTTTTGGGTAAACGTATGTTTTCTTTTCCTTCAGAATATTATCCCCGTCAAGCTTAAATACCCCCTCGCCGAAACCCGAATCAGATGCCGAAAGTAGAGATCACGATACCGGAACATCTCGAGATGCAGATCGCCCAGATGGTCGAGCGCGGCGAGTTCGTCAATCGAGAGGAGGCGATCGAAGACCTCCTGTCGACTGGCATCAAGGCGTACAAGACCAGCGGGCCGATGGACGAAGAGGAACCGGGACTCGAAGACGACGGAATGATGGGCCACGACGACGAGTACGTCTTCTAGGCCCGTCTCGATCTCGACGTTTCTTCGTTTTCGTTACAGTCCGAGCAGCGGGAGCGCGAACGCGACCGCCAGTCCGACGAGCAGGACGACGAAGCCGACGCCGACGTCTCGGCTCGTGTACTCGCTCATCGGTGCCGTGGTTCGCCCCTCGTCGACGTCGTGACCGACGTCTGCCGCGGAGTCGTGGTCGTCTGCCATGCGCGGGTGTTGCCCGCTGTCTCACTTAAACTCTCCTGAACGGCTCGCCACGGCTCGCCAGGGCCAGGTCGTGACCGCCGTTCGGATGGCATCTGGCCGAGACGGCGGTCGTGTGCTGTTAGTCCGTCCCGGCGCGTCGCTCGCCGGTGACGACGACCGGCCGGTCGGTGTTCCGAATCACCGACTGGGTGACGCTCCCGAACACCGCCTTTCCGACCGCGGACCGCTTTCGCCCGCCGAGGACGATCTCGTCGACCTCGAGGTCGTCGGCGCGGTCACAGATGTCCGCTGCGGCCTCGCCGCTGTCGTCTAAGACGTGGACCTCGACGCCGCGATCGTCCAGCACCTCGCGTGCGCGCCGGATCGAACCGACGCGCGTCGCGGACTTGAACTGTCCTAACTCTTCGGGCAACTCCTCGCCTTCGTCGCCGGTGAACACGAACAGCAGGTACGCACTCACCTCGTCTCCAGCGCAGGGTAACGACGCGACGTAGTCGGCCTGTGCCAGCGCACGATCCTCGCTCGTGTCGATCGGTAACAGGACGCGATACATACGATCCGATTGCGCGTCCTCGAGTATAAACGTACGACACGGTCTGTGTCCGAAAACGGTTCAGACAGTCGACACACTGACGACCGGCTCCGATTCGCCGAGTTTCGAGGCCTGCCAGATCCAGACGCCTTTACTATCCCCGGCGTGTACCTGCCCGTACCGATCACATGGGGCTGACCAAACGAATCATACCGTGTATCGACGTCGACCTCGACGACGACGGAAATCCGGCGGTCTACACCGGCGTCCACTTCGAGGACCTCGAGTACACGGGCGATCCGGTCGAGATGGCACGCCAGTACAACGAAGCGGGGGCAGATGAATTCGTCTTCCTCGACATCACCGCCTCCGCCCACGGCCGGGAGACGATGCTCGGCGTCGTCGAGCAGGTCGCCGACGAGGTGTTCATCCCGCTTACGGTCGGCGGCGGCATCCGGACGACCGAGGACATCAAGGAAACTCTTCGCGCGGGCGCGGACAAGGTTTCGATCACGACCGGCGCACTCGAGCGGCCGGAACTGATCAACGAGGGTGCGTCGGCGTTCGGCAGCCAGTGTATCGTCATCAGCGTCGACGCGAAGCGACGGTACGACGAGGGTGGCGAGCACTACGTCGAGATCGACGGCGAATCCTGCTGGTTCGAGTGTACGAAGAAAGGCGGCCGCGAGGGGACAGGCGTCGACGTCGTCGAGTGGGCCCGCGAGGCCGAATCGCGGGGTGCCGGCGAACTGTTCGTCAACTCGATCGACAGGGACGGGACGAAAGACGGCTACGACGTCCCGCTGACGACAGCCGTCTGTGATGCCGTCGACACGCCGGTCATCGCGTCGTCGGGCTGTGGCAGCCCCGAACACATGTACGAGGTCTTCACCGAGGCCGGTGCCGACGCCGGACTCGCCGCGTCGATCTTCCACTTCGGCGAGTACTCGATTCGCGAGGTAAAGGAGTACTTAGACGAGCGCGACGTCCCGGTTCGACTGTAGCCGACGGCCCGCCGGCGGCTTTCAGTTCCGCTACACTTTTGTGCCGTCGATCGAAGCTACGAACCAGTGAAGTGGCGGTGTACGTGGTGTGGGAAACCACACGAGACGAACGACCCACCGTGTGACAACTGCGGTCACGGCTCTTTCGAGCGCGCAGTCGTCCGCGAACCCGACCTCGAGACCGTCGACACGGGACCGGCGTACGTCTGGACCTGCACGGACTGCGGCCGCGACCACGTCAAGAACTCGCCGCCCTGTTCGCGCTGTGGCAATCCGACCCTCGAGAAGCGAGAGCAGGACTACGCCGACGTCGAACGGGACCTCGAGACGCCGAGCTGGCTCGAGGTTGCAAAGCCGTACGCGCCGATTATCGCCGTCCTCGCGGTCGTGATCGGCCTCTTCGCGACTGGCGTCGTGCCGCTGTCGATGCTGCCCGGTATCGGCACGCCGACGCCCCCCGACGCACCGGGCGACGGCGAGGTGGCCGCCGGACTCGACCTGGAGACCGTCGAGACGGAAATCTACGACCGACTCGAGGACGAACGGCAGACAGAGGATGCCCCGACGCGAGCGTACGACGAGGGACTCGCCGCGTTCGCGGAGTATCGAAACAGGCAGATCGTCGTCGCCCACGTCGAAGACCGCGAGCCCGACGACCTGCCGGAGCTGTCCGACTTCGGAACCTCCTGTTCGGGCGATGTCGCCATCGGCTCGTCTCAAGTCGTCGCCGACGCTCCCGCTGCGTACGAAAACGAGTCCGAACTGGCGGCTGCCGTCGCGTCGGGACTACTGGAAAACCGTGCCTATCGGGCCGAAGCCCTCGCAGATCGCGACGCAGAAGCAGTCGACGTTCACGTCGGGCCGGACGACGAGGTGTTCGTCACGTACGTGGCCTGTTAGCGAGATCCGGAATCAGGCAGCCGCCTCGAACGCCTCGCGAAACGCCGTCGTCTTCTCGCGGACGTTGACGGCGGCCTCCTCGAGTGCGTCGAGGGGGTCGACGCCGCCTTCGGTCTTGATCGTCAGGATCGGTTCGGTCTGCCCACCCGACTGCTCGGGGTTCATGTCGTAGGTCGCGGCGCTGACGTCGTCGTGCTCGAGCAGCGCCCCCTTGAGGACGTTCATGAACGTGTGATCCTCGCCGCCGATCTCGATCGATAGCTCGTCGTCGCTACTCTCAGTGACCCGCAGTTCCATAGCGAGTCGTCCGTCCGTCAGCCGCTTGTACCTTTCGAAGCCGGTGGTGTCGTGCCGACGGATGTTAACCACTATACGGATCCGCGCGAAGGCTCGACCACATGCTCTCGCTCGAGTGGGTCCTCGGAGTGCTCGTCGTCGGCACGCTACTCGCGTCGATCGGAACCGTCAGGCTCCTCGAGCGCTCGAGCCGGCGGTGGGACGACGTGCTCCGCTCGCGGCTGCTCGGCGGCGTTCCGTGGGGGACGATCGTCGTGATCGCGTTCGTCCTCGCGGTGTACCTGTTCGTCCAGGACGGCATCAGCGACTTCCACGATCCGGTGACGATACCCTACCGGGCCTGGTCGTATCTCTACCCGCTCGGGATAGCGACGGCGTCGTTCTCGCACGCCAGCTCGAGTCACCTGGTCGGCAACCTCGTCGGGACGGCCGTGCTCGCACCCATCGTCGAGTTCGCCTGGGGCCACTACCCGCGTGACGGAGCCGAGTCGAACGGATCGTGGCGAACCAGTCCCTGGTTCCGGGCGTTCGTCGTCTTTCCGCTGGTCGTCGTCGTCGTTGGCCTCCTGACGAGCCTGTTTTCGATCGGTCCAGTGATCGGCTTCTCGGGGGTCGTCTTCGCGTTCGCCGGATTCGCGCTCGTCCGGTATCCCGTCGCGACCCTCGTCGCAGCGATCGGTGCGCAGGGGGCGGTGATGACCGTCTACAGGGCCCTGCGATCGCCGATCAACGTCTACGTGGCGACGCCGAGTCCACCCTCACCGCCGTGGTGGGCGTCGATCGCCATCCAGGGTCACGCTCTCGGCTTCTTCGTCGGCCTTCTGCTCGCCGCCGTCGTCTTCAGCCGTCGCGGCTACCGGCCCGACCCGCTTCGCTTCTGGCTTGCAGTCCTCTTTTTCGGCTTCTCGAAGGCGCTGTGGGCGATCTACTGGTTTCGCGGTGCGAACTCGTTCGTCCTGTATCGCGGCCCCGGCGTCGTCGTCGTCGTCGCGACCACGCTCCTGGTCACCCTCGCCGTGACCGCCTCCGACCGCCCACTGCTGCCCGACGCGCTGGTCGACCGCCTGCCGCTTCTCGCCCGGTCGACCGCCGATCGAACGCGCCTCGAGCGGATCCTCGAACTCGGACTGGCGAACGACGACTCGCTGTCCGGGTCGATTCGAACCCGTATCCGGGATCTCGCGCGCGGACCCCGATCGCGTACGGCAAGCAAACTCTCGAACGTCACCCGTCGCCAGTCCGCACTCGCCGTCGTCCTCGTCGTCGTCGCGCTCATCTCCGGGCCGGCGATTCCAGTGAACCTGTTCGTGGTCGACCAGGAGTCGACGGCGGCGAACGCGTCCGTCACCGTCGAGGACTACACCGTCCGCTACGTCGAAGGCGAGGAGAACGAACTCGTCGGCGTCGTCGATATCTCGGCGTTCGGCGAGAACACGACGATCGAATCGAGCGGCGTCGTCGTCTCGAGTTCGTCGCGTAACATCTGGCTTGAGGCGGTGTCGGCCAACCGTCTCGCCTTCGAACGGAACGTGACCGTCGACGTCGGCGGTCCCGGCTGGCGGGAGACCGTCCACGTTCAGCGGGAGGGGTGGTCCGCCGTCGGCAACGACAGCGCCTACCAGATCTGGCTGTGGGCCGACGGCGACGACCGCCAGCTCGCGTACACGTCCGACCCCGTCCGGTCGGAGGTCCGCATCGACGGCAAACGCGTGACGCTCGTCCCCGACGAGGGATCGTTCTCGATCGAAGTCGAGGACGACGACGCGGTCTCCGACGTCGCGCTCCCGGCCGAAAACGAGACGGTCGAGGCGGGAGGTATCTCCTTCGAGCGCGACGGCGACGCGATCTACGCCGCCTCGGACGGCACGTACGTCCAGGTCGCGAGCGAGGAAGGACGCGGCGACTACTGATCGCGACCTCGAGGGCGCGTCTCGACGTACCGTTCTGGCCACGCGGCGCACGCGGTCGCGTCGCCGAGCGATCGTGAGGTGACGCGACGACCTCGTGCGAGTCGGCTGGGGAGGCTCGAGGAGTGGGTGGGAGAAAGGGGCCGACGCGGTCGAGGACGGCGGGCGACGCCCTCTCGAACGAAGTGGGCGAGGGAGTAGCGAGACGCATCGGGTCTCGCAGAGCAAGGACCACAGGCCGGAGGCAGAGGACCACAGCGGGCCCCGACTCGAGCACGTCGGGGACTTTCTGGCTCGTCTTCGTTCCCGGCCTTCTGGCACGTCTCCGTTCCCGGTCTTCGAGCACAGCTGTCCTCGAGTACGCACGCGAAAACCGTCCCGTGTACGAATCAGGCCCACTCGATCCGGAAGACCTCCGCCTCGAGTTCCCGCGACGCCTCCTCGTGGAACGGGAATCGACGCTCGAGATCGAACGTCGCGCGGAACGCGTGGGTGACGGTGCCGCCGTGATCCGCAGTGAAGGAGTCGACGAACTCCTGGCTGCCCTCGTTGTGTATCGTGTACGAGACTGCGGCGAGGTCGCTCGCCGCCTCGAGAAACGCACGGTCTGCACCCCGCTGGCCGCGCTGGGCACCGAAGGGTGGGTTCGAGACGACGGTTGTCGACGAGAGCGACAGCGGCGGCCGCGTCGCGTCGCCGCGCACCCAGTCGATCGGGACTTCGACGCCGACGCGTGCTGCGTTTTCGCGGGCGCGTGCGAGCGCGTCCGCATCGACGTCGAGCCCGACGACGCGCTCGGGCGCGGCAAACGACGCGCCGATCGCGAGCATCCCGGTTCCCGTCCCCAGGTCGACGATGACGCGGTCTGTCAGGTCACCCTGCAGGGACGCGACGTGGAGGACGTGGGCGGCGACCTCCGGCGGCGTGAGATACTGCTCGAGGTCGACCGAAGGGTCGTCGAAGTCGGCGACGGACTCGAGTCGGCGGGCGAGGGTGCGCCGTGACGCCATCGCCCGACGCTTACGCCTCGAGCGTAATGGGTGCGTCGAGATCGAACGTCAGCCCCTCCCTGTCTGCGCGTTCGGCACAGGCGGCGAGCGCGGGGCGGACCTTCTCGGGGTTGGCGATCGTCTCGCACTCGACCGTGATCGCACCGGCACCGAGAAACGAGGCTGCGCGGACGTAACTGCGGATCCGGTCGGCCTCCTCCTGGGTCTGCAGCGAGCAGTCCTCGTCGAACTGCGCTCGAACGGTCACTCTGGCGGGGAACAGTCCCTCGCGATTGAGTTCACGTTTGAGATCCCGCAGGTACGTCGGTGCCGTCGACTCGAGTGCGTCCGCCTCGAGGCTGACGGGGGTGACGTCTTCGGGCCGACAGCGTTCGATCGTTCGTTCGACGTCGATCGACGGGGTGGCGCTCATCGACGAGGAATACATTGGCCGCATACAAAAACCTTAGCAAATGCTTGATGGTAATTACACTGCGGTGAGCGAGCCGACGATACCGTCGTCGTCGTCGTCCGATCGTCTCGTGACACGGCCGCCACGCGACTGTGCCACTGGTCGACATACCAGAATCGCATAGAATTAAGAACGTCTAGAAATAGAAGAACGTATGGACGAGTGCCCTCGGTGTGGGTCACCGCTCGAGCGTCTGTCGCTGGGCGACGTCGAGACCATCGCCTGCAACCGGTGTGGGTTCGCCGACGTTCCAGTCGACCACGAGAGCGAGGAGCGCGATCTCGAGTCCTGGCGAGACGCGCTCGAACGGTTCTACGAACAGTCGGACACCGCGTAGGATCGACCGTGACTCCTCGCCAGTCTCCGGGCAAACCGAACAGCGAAGAGAGAAAAATCGGTTACTCGTTCGCCGGCGCCGCTTCGGTCTCCTGCTCGTCGTCGTAGTCGACGTCTTCGTCCGAGCGAGCCGCGACGAGGCCACCGCGTGCGACGCTGTACAGCGGTTCGTCGGCGTGGGAGACGCCGCTGATCGAGAACGGAATGTTGGCGTCCTCGAGGTGGTCGCGGAACAGCGCCTCGAAGCCGCTGGGACTCGAGGTGCCGCCGGTGACGACGACGGGCACGTCCAGCCCTTCTTCGACGTCTTCGTCGTCGACTTCCGTGACGATGTTCTCGATGACGTAGTCGAGCAGGTTCTCGTAGTAGATCGACAGCGCACCCTCGACGCCGCCGACGTCGGTCGTGAAGTCGAGTTCGAAGTCGTCTTCCTTGATCGAGGTGACCTTGTCGACGGGCGTCCCGGTCGCACGGGCGGCCTGTTCGTCGATCCAGTCGCCACCGCGGGCGACGGAGAACTTCATGACGGGAACTGCGTAGTAGGAGAGACAGACGTTGGTCATGCCGGCACCGAAGCTGATGCCGAGACCGGTGAAGTTGTTGTCCGCGAGTTCGCTGTAGATGACGGCCATCCCCTCGTTGATGGGTTCGGCGTCGTAGCCCATGTCGTTCAGGAACGACTCGATCGTCTTCTGGTGATACAGCGTCGAGAGATCCGAGTCGATCGGGTCGGCGGGCGTCGAGAAGTACAGTTTCTCGTCGGGATAGGCGGGTTCGCCGACGACCTGCTCGATGATGAGTTTCATCATCGGAATCGCGCTCTTCTCGTCCGACGAGAGGATCCCCTGGGACATCGGCCGTCGGGTCTCCTTGTTGAAGATGTTCGCGAAGTTCAGCGCATCGTCACCGACGACGTACACCTTGTCGTCCTTTCGAATGTGGAGCACTTCGCTTCGCGAGAGCATCTGCTCGGCCATGTCCGAGTACTCGATCTCTACGAAGGAGTTGCGCTGCTGCACGAATACCGTGTCGTTACCATCCTGTTGTGCAGACAGGATGTTCATCGTTCCGACGTCTAGGCCTTTGGCCATGTGTGGCCAAGGCGTCTGACACATTATAAATCTATGTGAATTACCTTCATCAGTTAACGTTCGAAACAATATTTTATTTATATCTCGTCAGAGAAGTTAATCGTCCGCAGTTCGGTTAGAGAACGCTAGATGAGTCCGTCGTCGCCGAAGAGTCGCTCTTTGAGTCTGGCCAGCGGCCCCGTAATCGAACTCACGGCCCGGCCGTCGTCGCCGTCGGCGGCCTCCTCCGCTCGTTGCTGCTCGCGCAGTTCTTTCAGTTTCGCCGTCTGGTCGTCGACGGTCGAACTCGAGGTCGTGGTCTTCTTCTCGCCGCCTTTCAGCCCCTTCAGGCCGGCGACCTGTGCGTCGACACCCGTCGAGCGCGTCGTCTTCGCCTCGACGTCGATGTTGGCCTCGTCGAACTCGTGGTCGCTGAACGTCAGCCGTTTGTTGTCACTCTTTTCGACGCCGCCCCAGGAGAGTTCGACGCCATCCATCGCCTCGTCGATGTCGCTTTGGATCTCGTCGTCGGAGTACGACTCGCCTTCTTCGTCGTCGTCGCCGACTTCGACCGCCTCGACGGAGCGAGCCAGGTCGAGGTAGTGTGCGATGAGTGCGGCCCCGGTCGACGCGGTGATCGCCGCCAGGCCGACGGCGTAGACGGCCACGACGTGTACCGTGCTGAAGTAGGTCTCGCTGCTCTCGTAGAAGTTCCAGTCGGACGGGTACAGCGACACGAACCCGGCAACGGCGACCAGCGTGATCGCCACGCCGCCGACCGAAGCGTACAGCACGCGCCGCTCGGCGGGCAGTAACACGACGATCGCGAGCATCGTCGCCGGAAGCGACACCATCCCGAGTGCGTACGCGGGCTGGACCCACGCGAAGTACTCCGCCGACCGCGGCTCGAGTGTGCTGCTCCAGACGAAAAGCGCCAACGCTGCGACTGCGAGGCCGATCCCGCCCAGGAACAATCCGAACCCAATGTAGACGTCGGTTCGATCCTCCGGTTCGCCGATGTATCGGCGATAGAGGTCGAACAGATAGCCATCCGTAGCCTGTTCGGCTGTCATTGCCACCCCCTTTACCCTCCAGTACTATGACTTTTGGGCCAGGAGACTGGTAATTAAAAAAACAGGTTGGCTACCGAAGCGCAGATGCCCGACCCGCTCAGTCGTGACAGCAACCGCCGGCTTCGCCGCCGAAGTCGACCGCGAGCGGTTCCGAGATCACGTCGTTGATCGCAGCGAGTCGCGCGGCCAGTTCGTCTTTCGCCTCGAGGTACTCTGCCATGACGGGAATCGAGTGCAGTTCCTCCTGGGTCTGCTGGAGTTCCTGGAGGTCTTCCTGGGTCGCAGCTCCCGTCTGGCGGGCGAGCATGAACTCCTGGCGGATCTCCTCGAACTCGTCGATCTTTTCCTGGGCCTCCTCGGACTGTTCGACTGCTTTCTGGGTCCGCTCGAACGTCTCGTACTCGGGCAGTTCGGTGATCGCCTCGCCCAGTTCGCGACCGAGTTCCTCGACGCGGCTCGTCTCGATGCTCATACATCGATTTGGGCGTCACGTGGTTTCAACCTGCCGGATCGACGACTCGACTCGCGACAGCGGATGGCGAACGACTGCCAAAGCGCCGACGTTATACGTTCGTGGCCGCAACGACGTATAATGAGCCAGGAGTCGGAGTACAGCGAGGGCGACCTCCGAAACACCGGGATGAGTCTCAAACACGACCGTGAATGGGACTACGAACTCGAGCGAATCGTCGACGCCATCGAGGATCGCGACGCGAAGAAAGTCGGTCTGCAGTTCCCCGAAGGGCTGAAACGCCGCGGCCCGAACGTCGCCGACGATCTGCGCGAACTCACTGACGACGACGTCACGTTCATGCTCTCGGGGCAGCCGTGTTACGGAGCCTGCGACCTCGATACGTACCTGATGAAACGCACCGACGTCTTCGTCCACTTCGGCCACTCGCCGATGAAAAATACGGAGAAGGTGATCTACGTCCCGCTGTTCTCGAACGTCGAGGTGACGCCGATCATGGAGGAGGCACTCGAGACGCTCGAAGATCCGTCGGAAACCCCCGACGTCGGCCTCGTCACGACCGCCCAGCACATGAACCGATTCGAGGAGATGTGTGAACTCTTAGAGAAGCGGGGCTACGAGGTCCAGACTCGCCGCGGCGACGACCGGCTCACCCACGAAGGACAGGTGCTCGGCTGTAACTACGCGAGCGCGGACGTCCCCGCCGACCAGGTGCTGTACGTCGGCGGCGGCAAGTTCCACCCGCTCGGGCTGGCGATGGAACACCCCGACAAGCACGTCGTCATCGCCGACCCCGTCAACAACGTCGTGACGGTCGCCGACACGGAGAAGTTCCTGAAACAGCGCTACGCGGCCGTCCACCGCGCGATGGACGCCGAGAAGTGGGGCGTCATCTTCTGTACCAAGATCGGACAGGGCCGCTGGGAGGTCGCCCAGGACATCCTCGCGGACAACGACGACGCCTACCTCATCACGATGGACGAGGTCACGCCCGACCGCCTGCGTAACTTCGACATGGACGCATTCGTCAACACTGGCTGTCCCCGGATCACGACCGACGACGGTCCCCGGTTCCACAAGCCGATGCTCACTCCCGGCGAGTACGACATCGCCGTCGGGAACGAGCCCCTCGAGGAACTCAGTTTCGACACGTTCCACGGCACCTGGTAAGCGGGCCGATCGGTCGCTCGACCCGCCGTCGCCTGGTCGCACTCGAGACGAAGCGGACTGATTTTACGTCCCTATCGACTAGGTGTAGATATGTCGGAAGAAACGGCCGATACGTCGGCAGAGACAGTCGAACACCGGAACGTCGTCGTCGCCGGATCGGGGATCTCCGGCCTGAGCGCCGCGATCTACGCGGCCCGGTCGAACAACGAGCCACTGGTCCTGGAGGGCGACGAACCGGGCGGCCAGCTCACACTGACGACCGACGTCGCGAACTATCCCGGCTTCCCCGAGGGGATCAGCGGACCCGACCTCGTCAACAACATGAAAGAGCAGGCCACGCAGTTCGGCGCCGAGATCGAAAACGGCGTCATCGAGAGCGTCGACGCCTCCACTCGGCCGTTCGAGATCCGCCTCACGAACGGCGACGTCTACACGGCCGACGCCGTCATCGCCGCCTCGGGTGCCAGCGCCCGGACGCTCGGCGTCCCCGGCGAGGACGAACTCATGGGGTACGGCGTCTCGACGTGTGCGACCTGCGACGGCGCGTTCTTCCGCGACGAGGACATGCTCGTCGTCGGCGGTGGGGACGCCGCCATGGAAGAGGCGACCTTCCTCACCAAGTTCGCCGACACCGTCTACCTCGTCCACCGGCGCGAGGAGTTCCGCGCCGAAGACTACTGGATCGACCGCGTCCAGGAGAACGTCGACGAGGGAGCGATCGAGATCATGAGAAACACCGAACTCGTCGAGATCCACGGCTCCGCCGAGGAGGGCGTCGACCACGTCACCCTCGTCCAGAACGACGAAGGCTATCCCTCCGAAAAGCGAGACGACCCAGAGACCGACGAGTTCGACTTCGACGTCGGGGCCGTCTTCCTCGCCATCGGCCACACCCCGAACACCGAGTACCTCGAGGGAACCGGCGTCGAGACGACCGACGACGGCTACCTCCGCACGCAGGGCGGCACCGGCGGCGGCCAGACCGAAACCGACGTCCCCGGCATCTTCGGCGCTGGCGACGTCGTCGACTACCACTACCAGCAGGCCGTCACCGCCGCCGGCATGGGTGCACAGGCCGCCATCGACGCCGACGAGTACCTCGAGGACCTCGAGCGGACGACGGACGAGGCCGAGGCGGAGGCCGTCGCGGACGACTAATACTGCCGGACGACAGTCACTGCACACTCGATCGTGTCTCACGGCCCGTCGCTGCTGGTGACGGCCGTTCGAGTACGATCGACGGTAACGCGGTTCGTCCAGTAGTATACCCTCGCGTTCACCTCGACGGCGACGACCGACTGGCCGTACCCTCGAGTTTTCGCTTACACCGAACGACAACACTTACCAGCTAGCTTCGCCCATCATCCCGCATGATCGCGAGCGACTGGGACGACTGGCTGGTACGCGCCGTCGAAGACGCCGACCCGGACGGCGTCGCAGTCTGGTATCTTGGCTGTAACGGCTTCGTGGTGAAAGGCAGCGAGGGAACGACGATCTTCATCGACCCGTATCTCGGACTCGGCGACCCGCCACGAACGGTGCGGATGATCCCCGTCCCGTTCGATCCCGCGGACGTCATCGATGCCGACGCCGTCCTCGCGACCCACGAACACACCGACCACGTCCACGGGCCGAGCCAGGCCCCGATCCTCGAGAACTCGGGTGCGACGTTCTACGCACCGGACGACAGCCTCGCGGTCGCACGCGACGAAGAGGCGTGGACCGACGAGTGGGACGTCTCCGCCGACCAGTTCCAGGAAGTCGCCGAGGGCGATACCGTCGAGATCGGGGAGTTCACCGTTCACGTCGAAGTCGCCCACGACCCGGACGCGACGCACCCGGTGAGCTACGTCATCGAGCACGACGCCGGGACGGTCTTCCACGGCGGTGACACGAAGCCGACCGAGGAGTTCGAGCGCGTCGGCTCCGAGTACGACGTCGACCTCGGGATCCTCGCGTTCGGTACCGTCGGAACGATCCCGGACAAGCAGACCCGCGAACCCAAGCGCACTCGCTGGTACAACGACGAGAACCAGGCCGTCGAGGCCGCCGCCGCCCTCGAGTTCGATCGGCTCCTTCCGAGTCACTGGGACATGTGGCGCGGTCTGACCGCCGATCCGAAGGCGTTGTATCACCACGCGAAGAGTTTCGCCTATCCGCGACGGCTCGAGCTCGTCGAGATCGGCGACCGTGTCGACCTCTGATCGGCTCGGCTGTAAGTCGCGAAACTGATACTGCCCGGTCCATTTATGGTAATGCTCTCTTAACGTGTGTTTCATGAGCAACATCGCCGACACGGACGAGGACGTGGAGGTAAGCGACGACGGGTTGACCGTTCGAAAAGCATTCGTAGCGGACGAGTTTCCAGTTCCCGCGATTCGCTTCGAGATCGACTCAGAACGCGACGTTCCGGTTTCCTTTCGGCTGTCCGAACCGATCCCCGAGTCGTTCCCGATGGACAACGTCGGGTTTCACCCGGAGTATCACAGCGACGACTGGACGGCCTTCCAGGACAACCACGTGGAGTTTACCGGGACGGTCGACCCCGACGACTCCCTCGTGACAGTCTACGGCATCCGCCTCGGTGACGAGGACGACGCGGGCGACTTCCTGACCGAACCCACCATCGAGGACGTCCACACGGACGACGAAGTCTCACCCGACGCGGCGTCGGACGCCGAGGAGGTCGACGACACGACGATCGAGGACATCATCTCGGACGACCGAAACCAGGTCGTCAAAGACATGCTCAGCGGCGAGTCCGACTCGGTTCCCGGCCTCGACGTCGAATCGACGGACGAATCGACTGCTGACGACACAGAAGACGAATCGTTCGACGACGCCGAGGACCTCGACCTCGACCTGGATGGCATCGACACCGACCCCGTCGACATCGACGAGGAGAGCGATGACGAGGACGACGTCCCCGACATCGAACTCGGATTCGGCGAAGACGAGATTCCGGACGTCGACTTCGAAGACGAGGAAAGCGACGACGAGAGCGAGGAAGAGGAGCCAGAGATCGACCTCGACGTCGACGAGAGCGAGGAAGAGGAGCCGGAGATCGACCTCGACGTCGACAAGAGCGAGGAGAAGGAGCCGGAGATCGACCTCGACGTCGACGAAAGTGAGGAAGAGGAGCCAGAGATCGACCTCGGCGTCGACGAAAGCGAGGAAGAGGAGCCAGAGATCGACCTCGGCGTCGACGAAAGCGAGGAAGAGGAGCCAGAGATCGACCTCGGCGTCGACGAAAGCGAGGAAGAGGAGCCAGAGATCGACCTCGGCGTCGACGAAAGCGAGGAAGAGGAGCCAGAGATCGACCTCGGCGTCGACGAAAGCGAGGAAGAGGAGCCAGAGATCGACCTCGACGTCGACAAGAGCGAGGAGAAGGAGCCGGAGATCGACCTCGGCGTCGACGACGAGAGCGAGGAAGAGGAGCCAGAGATCGACGACGCGGACGACGAGCACACGACGGACGAAGACGACGCAGCGTCTGCAGCCGAACCCACGCCGACGCCGCCGGCCGAACCGGTCGGCGTTCGACTCGCCGAGGAGATTCGCGACGGTCGAATCGACGACGAGGACCTCGAGGTGCTCCGGTCCGAACTCGACCTCGGACCGGCACCGAGCGAGATCGCGAAGATCGACCACCTGCAGTCTCGCATCGAGGAAGTCGCCGCCTACGCCGACGCCATCGAACGGTTCCTCGACGAGAACGGGACCGGCGACCAGCTCATCCAGGAGTTCAAAGACGAACTGGCATCGTTCGAATCCGACCTCGCGTCGATGGACGACCGACTCGAGGAGACCGAATCGGAGGTCGACGACCTCGAGGAACGAACCGACGCCGTCGAGTCGGACCTCGAGGCGACCGACGAGCGCATCGACGCCGTCGACGAGGACCTCGTGGCGGTCGGAGACGACGTCGACGATCTCACAGACGAGTTCGAGGACCTCGAGGACGACGTCGACGACCTCGAGTCGAATCTCGAGGAAGTTCGCGAAGACGTCACCGACATCGTCGAGTGGCGGGACGAACTCGGCTCGATGTTTTCAGGGTGAGCGGTCGCCGAGCGTAACTGGTTGTGCGGTTTGCCGGGCCTGGCCCGGTAACTTGCGACTCGCGTACGGCCGACAGGAGACGCCCGAAACGCAACGCGTTTAGGCGTACGCCCTCGATTACTGCCCGATGGGCGAGACGATTCCAGTAGCAGTCCCACGAAAAGGGCGTCCGCTCGAGTCGGTGTTCGATCGGCTGGCACGCCGGCTCGACGTCGCGTCGCTCGCGGACGACGTCATTTCGACGCTTCGACACGAGAAGGCCGTCACGAAAGGAACGCTCGAGGCGGAGACCGACGACGTGTACCATCGTCTCGCTACCTACAGTAACGTCGACGATCCGACTGAACCGGAGTATACCCTCGTCCGCGACGACCGCGCCGGCAAGCCGCGTCGAATCGTCTTCGACAGCGTGAACGTGCCGATCGCCGGCATCCCCGGCGTCCCGGATGGCACCGTGTTACAGCTCGTCGGGAGAGAGGAGCCGTTTCGCGCGCTCCGGACCCACGAGTTCGCCCTCGCGTTCGACAGTGCGGACCTGATCCTGGAGGAGGTCGTCGACCTCCGCCCGGAGCCGCTCGATCAGATCGCAGACCTCAACGCTCGGATCGATCCGTCGGAGACCGACGTCCGGGTCGTGACGGGTCTGGGCGATACGGTGTATCACACACTGATGGCGACGCCGGAGACCGTACCGTCCTCGACGTCGCTCGATCGTGACTTCCTCGAGGAGTACACCGGGCCGCTGTGTATCGTGCCGCGATACGAGCGGCTCGTCCAGGCCGTCCTCGGGACGAGGGCGCTCGACGGCGTGACGTTCGAGTACCCTCCGACGAACGTCGAGGAGGAGGCGGCGATCGCGGAGACCGGACTGGGCGTCTACCTGACAGTGACGGGGTCCACCGCACGTGAGCACGGTCTGGTTCTCGGTGATCGCCTGTTTCCAAGCGAGACCGTGTTGATGGAGAATACGGTCGAGCGCTCGAGCGTCGTCGACGGCGTTCGGTCGCTGCTCGCCACGCCAGAGGTGGAGACGGCGCTGGCGCTCGAGTAATCGATCGCCCCCGCTGCCCGGTCTGTCCTGGCGTCGCTTCTCGCTGCCGAGTAGGACCCGCTCTCGGTGCTACCCTGGGCGTACCGGCGGCCGGTTTCCCGTTCCATCATACTACTGAGTCTCACGGCACAGTTCGTCACTGCTGGAACCGGACACTGTATGGCAATCGTACCGGGAGTAGCCGACGTCTCATCTCCTCGAAACTGACTCTTACAGCCAACGTGGCACGTCGTAGACTGTCCGCACAGTCTGGCTTGACGACGGATCTGGGGCTGATCGCTCGACGAGCAGCGACGCTGACGTCGGTCCTCGGTCGAACTGGGCGGGCTATACGTGTGGATCGTCGCAGGTGTACGTCACGTCTCCACGCGCGGTCGACCGTGGGACGGTCGGGCCCCCATAACAATGAGGGGAGATGGATTCGGAGTCGATACGGTCTCGCATGAAACGACGTACATACCTCGCGACTGCGTCGACGACCGCCGCGATCGCGATCGCCGGCTGCGCGGGCGGTATTGGAACGACGGACGACACCGACGACCCCGACGAACCGAACGAGTCGGACGGCAACGAAACCGACGGTGACGGCGACGATCCCAGCGGTGACGACGACCTGCCGGAGATGGTCGGCACCTTCGACGACTTCGAGGACCTGAGCGCGTGGGAGGCTGTCGCCGGTTCGCTCGAGGCGGACAGCGAGCGCATGTCGATGGGGTCTCAGTCGGCCCACCTGTCGATGGCCGAGTCCGAGACCCAGGCCAGAATCGTCCGCGAACTGTCCGAGCCGATCGACGTCGAGGGCGTCGTCCCCGGCCTGGCGCTCTCGACCGACAGTTCGACGAACGTGGTGATCCAGCTCCAGGACGCCGGCGGTGACTTCCACCAGTTCCTTCAGTACACCTACGATGGACAGCCGTTCGTCAGGCAAAACTTCGGACACACGGAGGTCACCGGTGACGTCGACCTCAACGAGATCACCGAGATCCACATCACCTTCTCGGGTGGCGACGACAACGAGAGTCACCTCTGGGTCGACGACTTGCACTTCGTCCCCGGGGTCGAAGACGGCCGGGTGATGGTGCAGTTCCAGGGCGGGTTCGAGTCGGATTACACGCACGCGTTCCCGATCATGGAAGAGTACGACCTGACTGGAGCGACGTTCGTCGCTCCCGAGAGGATTCGCATCACCGACGAGGCGAGCGGCGATCGGATGACCGAGGACCAACTGGCCGAACTCGTGGACGCTGGCTGGTCGCTCGGCACCGTCGGTGCGCGAGGTCTCCAGCTACACCGGGTCGACTCCGACCAGGTCGAATCGGATATCCTCGATCCCCTCGCGTGGTTCGAGGACAAAGGCTACGACGACGCGCAGTACTTCGCGTTCCCCGGCGGCCGGTACGACCCGGAGATGTACGAACTCGTCGGGGAGAACTACGATCTCGGCTTCGCGGGACGGTACATGTCACAGGGATGGGCGAGCAACCGGCTCAACATCACGCGCATCTCCGCGGATGCGGGCCAGCGAAACCTCAACGCTGACCAGCTGGTCGACATCCTCGACTGGACGGCCGAACACGGCGGTATCACGACGATCGTCTTCTACAAGATGGACCAGGAAGACGCCTCGGCGCTCGAGGCGATGGCCTCGCGTCTCGCGGAACACCGGTCTGCGGGTGATCTCGAGTTGATCACGCCGGGCGAGATCGCCAACGAGTACGTTCCCTGAACCGGGCCGTTCGTCGTGTACAGCTGACAGTCGCGCCGTCATCGAAGTAACAGCGCCCTAACTCTCGTTTTTACGGTGAACGTACGGAAGGCTGCTATTTACTAAACCCTTCTTTCTAAAAGCATCTGAAGGGTTCAAAACAGTCATGTATAAAGGTGAAACAGTCGGCGTCGTGGTCCCTGCGTACAACGAGGCAGGGTTCGTCGGCGAGGTCATCGAAACCCTTCCACCGTTCGTCGACCGAGCGTACGTCGTCGACGACCGATCGACCGACGACACGTGGCAGGAGATCCAGCGGACCGCGGATCGCGTCAACAATCGATCGGAGACCGTCTACTCCAACCAGATTCACGCCGACGGCGGCCAGGTGTTTTCGCCGCGAATCGAGGCGATTCGCCACGACCGAAATCGAGGCGTCGGCGGCGCGATCAAGACGGGGTACGCGCGGGCGTGTGAGGACGGAATGGACGTCGTCGCGGTGATCAACGGCGACGGACAGATGGACCCGTCGATCCTCGATCGGATCATCGATCCGGTCGTCGAGGGACGGGCCGAGTACGCGAAAGGAAACCGACTGTCGAGTCGCGAACACCGCGAGGGAATGTCAACCTGGCGACTGTTCGGCAACACGGTGCTCACTTTCCTCACGAAGTTCGTCAGCGGTTACTGGCGGATGAACGATCCCCAGAACGGCTACACCGCGATTTCCGCACGCGCACTCGAGACGATCGACGTCGATCGCCTCTACGACGGGTACGGGTTCTGTAACGATCTGCTGGTCCACCTGAACGTCCACGATATGCGCATCGAGGACGTCGAGATGGAGTCACAGTACGGGGACGAGACCAGCCACATCAGGTACTCGACGTTCGTTCCGAAACTCTCGTGGCTGCTGTTACAGCGGTCGATCTGGCGGTACAATACCAAGTACGTCGTCGCCGACTTCCACCCGCTCGTCTTCCTGCTCGCACTGGGACTTGCGGGTGCGGGCGCCGGCGTCTTCTTCGCCGGTTGGTCGCTGGCGTCGGCCGGCGTCGTCTCAGTTCAGGGAATGCTGTCAGTCATCGTGATATTGCTCAGCGGCCTGTTCGTCACGCTCGCGATGGTCTTCGACCGCCTCGCGAACGAGCGACTGCAACCGCGCGTGAACGAGCCCGTCGGGAGGGGTGATCGATGAACGTCCTCTCTGTCGTCGGTGCCCGGCCACAGTTCGTCAAGGCCGCCGCGGTCTCACAGCGGTTGCGTCCGCGCCACGACGAGACACTCGTCCACACCGGCCAACACTACGATCCGGAACTCTCGAGGGTATTCTTCGAGGAACTCGAACTCGACGAACCGGACTACAATCTCGAGGTCGGGTCGGGCCCGCACGCCCGCCAGACCGCGGAGATGATGGCCAGACTCGAGCGGATCGTCACCGACGAGCGTCCCGACGTCGTGCTCGTCTACGGCGACACGAACTCGACGCTCGCGGGTGCGCTCGTGGCCGCGAAGACGTCGCCGTCGCTCGCTCACGTCGAGGCCGGCCTCCGATCGGGCGACATGAGGATGCCCGAGGAGGTCAACCGGATCCTCACCGATCACTGTTCGGATCTCCTCTTTGCACCCAGTCGAGACGCCGCGCGCACCCTCGAGCGCGAGGGGATCGCCGACGGCGTCTCGGTGCCCGGTGACGTGATGTACGACACGCTCCTGGAGGTCCGCGATCGACTGGACGCGGTCGACCCCGACGGGATCGACGTTCCCGACGAGTACGTGCTCGCGACGGTCCATCGAGCTGGAAACACGGACGATCCGGACCGACTCTCGGAGATCGTCGACGGCCTGTGCCGGATCCCGCAACCGGTCGTCTTCCCTGCCCACCCGCGCACGGTCGACGCCCTCCACGAACACGGCCTCTGGGCGCGGGCGGCCGAGGGGATCGACGTCGTCGACCCCGCCGGCTACCTGACGTTCGTCCAACTCGTCAGCGAGGCCGACTGCGTCGCGACGGACTCCGGCGGCGTCCAGAAGGAGGCGTTCTACCTGGACACGCCGTGTGTCACGTTGCGCGAGACGACGGAGTGGCGAGAGACGGTCGAGGCGGGCTGGAACGTCCTCGTCGGCGCGGACGCGGGACGGATCGTCGACGCCGTCTACACCGCTGCCGATCCACCGTCGAAGCCGGACCTCTACGGGAACGGCAACGCAGCGGAGCGAATCGTCGCCGAACTCGAGCGGGAGGTCGAGTGAACATGGACGACGGGCCCCGCTCACGGACGACGATCGATCTGCCCGACGAGTGTCGGCGAGAGCGATCCCCGCTACCGTCGGACGCGTCGTTCGCCCTCTGTCTCACTCACGACGTCGACCGGCCGTACAAAGGAATCCGGTCGCTGTACTACGCGACCCAGGAACGGCCGACGTACCACCTGCGGACCGCGCTCTCGTCGACGAACCCCTACTGGCAGTTCGAGGAGATCGCGGCGCTCGAGGATCGCCTGGGCGTTCGGTCCGCCTTCTACTTCCTGAACGAACAGCACCTGCTTTCCGACCGGCCGGTCGGCGACTGGCTCTCCCCGACGAACTGGGTCCAACACCTCGGTCGGTACGACATCACCGCTCCCGAGATCGTCGACGCGGTCCGGAAACTCGACGCCGGCGGGTGGGAAGTCGGCCTCCACGGGTCGTACCACTCCCCGGACGACCGCAACCGGCTCCGCGAAGAGAAAGCGCAACTCGAGGCCGTTCTCGGCCGCCCGGTCGTGGGCGGGCGACAACACTACCTCCGACTCTCGGTGCCCGACACCTGGCGTCACCACCGGGCCGTCGGGCTTCGCTACGACGCCAGTCTCGGCTCGAGTACGGACGTCGGTTTCCACGACGGCTACCGACCGCTCCGTCCGTTCGGCGACGACTTCCTCGTGTTTCCCCTGACAATCATGGAGGAGGCACTCCCGGACCCCGGCACGCAGTTCGACGACGCCAGGGCCGCGTGTGAACGACTGATGCTCGAGGCAGCGGCCAACGACGCCGTCGTGACGGCCCTCTGGCACCCGCGCTATTTCAACGAACGGGAGTTTCCGGGGTACCGGAAGCTCTACCGCTGGCTCGTCGAACGGGCGCTCGAACTCGACGCGTGGGTCGGGCCACCCCGGGACCTCTACCGGGAGTTCGCTTCCGAACCGGAAGCGACGCCCGTCGGTACGAACGCGAACGCAGACGATCGCACGCCAATCGAGACAAACTCGACCGAATAACGCCATGAGAGGAACAGCACTCATCGTCGCGATAGTGATCGTCACGTCGACGATCGGTGGAATCGCCGCTGGAACGCATCACCCTGCAGTCGCCGAGCCGGGTTCCGCGGACGTCGCCGCCGCACAGACGGCCGACTCCTACGTCGTCGAACAGGGATCGTTCTGCGAACCGATCGAACCGCTGTCGTCCGGCGAGACGGTCGAGGAGTTCTACGACTACCGGAACCACGAGACGCATCCGCCGTCGGTCGACCGACTGTACAGCTCCTACGGCACCACCCACCTCCAGGAGGACGACACCAGTCAGCTCTTCCTCCACGAGGGGCCAAACGGCACGAGTCTCGTCGTCGTCAACGATCGACTCGACGGCAACACCGGCGGCGGTGCGGCCACGTTCGAGTTCGTCGGGCTGCCTCGAGAGGCCGAGTGGGTCGTCCAGGACGACGACTACTCGGGCGCGACGGCGACGTTCGACGCCGGCGACGGCTGGGCGTCCGCGTCGTGGATCTGGACGCAGCACCGGACCGACGGCGGAGCGATCCGTGGTGGACTCGACGGCCAGTTCGCCGTGACGATCCATCCAGCGTTCAACGACGACGCCGAGTTCGACCCCGCCGATGACGATACCGTCGTCGGTGGCGACATCACCGACTGGGACGTGCTCTCGGGCAGCGCCGAGAACCCCGACCGGACGTCGCTTCCGTCGCTCGAGGAGCCGGTGACCATCCGCTCTGGAACGTGCGACGACCCCTCGATCACGTACGACCAGACCGACGACGGACTCACTGCGACCGTCGGTGACGGCGACGACGGCGATCAGGTCTTCCTCCGGCCCTCGTCCGGGCCGGACGACGGCGTCAGGTTCGAGCAGGTCGGCGTGACGACCGAAGGCGAACCGTTCTCGGTCACGTTCGCGGATCGCCACACGGAATCGGCCCCGGACGACGCCGAGACGCTCTCCTCGCTGACCGTCACCGGCGACGGCACACCCGAGGAGACCGAGACGACGATCGTCTTCAGCGTCGAGAAAGACCGACTCGAGGAGAGCGGCGTCGAACCGGAGGACCTCGCACTGTACGAACGGGCGGGCGACGAGTGGCGACAGGTACCGACGTCGGTCCACGACGAATCGAACGAGTCCTACCAGTTCGTCGCGGAGGGCTCGACTGTCTCGTCGCTGGCCGTCGCCGAACAGCGACAGAACCTCGAATCGAGCGGCGGGACGGGGGGGAGCTCGACAGGTGGCGAGGACGACCCCGAATCTATGCGAGGGTTCGGGATCGTCGGGAGCGTCGGCGCGCTGCTGGCGATCGTCTGGCTATGGACGACGAGAAGGAGCAGCGAGTAGACGACCTGGCTATCGATTTTCCGGCGACGGCGACTGACGCCGCCGACGTCGCCGCTCGCGTTCTTCCGCGTCGGCCGAGACTGGCTCTTCTCGAGGCTGCCCGAACGGGCGAACCGACTCGAGTCCCGCGACGCGTCCGCGGGCCGTCGCGACGTCGACGATGACCTCGGTGAGGTTGCTCTTCTGGGCGACGTACTCGTCGCGCCGTCGTCGCCACTCCTCCTCGACACCGTCCGCGTGGAGCAACACCTCTGCCCGCTCGAGCAGTTCGTCGAACGCCGCGACGTTGTAGATCAGTCCCTGCTCTTCGAGCTCGAGGAAGTTGCCCATGTCCGAGTCGCCGACGAAGGAGTTCGAGCGAATCGCGGGCGTCCCGAGGAGCGCAGCTTCCGTGACCATCGTCTGCGTGTCGGCGATCAGGAGGTCGGCCTCGGCGAGCGCGTCGTGCATCAGCGCCGGGTGGAGATCGAACGGCCGCGCCGGGAGGTCGTCGAACGCCATCTCGTCGCCCTCGTCGGAGACGAAGACTGTCGCGTACTCGCTTACCGTCTCGATCAGCCGACGGCGGCGAGCGTCCGTGATCCCCTTCTGTCCGACGTCGTGGTGCGACCCGAACGCGTTCAGCCGGAGGATCACGTACGGGTCGTCGGACTCGAGGTCAAGCCGATCGCGAACCGTCGGATCCGGCGTGTACACGTCCGGGTGGAGGTACGCACACTCTTTGAACCCCGAGAACACGTAGTGTGAGTCACCCAGCTCCTTCCGGATCGTGTCGGGCGTGAGGACGGCGCGGGCAAAGGGCGTCGAGATCGCGTGGTCGATCGTCGTCGTTTCCGAGTCGATGATCAGGACAGTCGGCACGCCCAGCAACGCGCCGGTGTGTGCCGCGTATCCACCCATCCCGAACACGAGGTCGGGGTCGAACCGTCGTGCGTACCGTATCGCTCGCAAGTAGTGACCGGGCAGGCGAGCCAGCAGCGACCCCTTGGAGGTGTCACAGTAGCCGTAGACCTCGTGTGGGAGGTTGTACCACTCGACCAGGTCGACGGTACAGCCGTAATCCCTGGCGAGCACGAGCACCTCGTGTCCCCGCTCGCGAAGCGACTGCACGGCGTGTTTGTACAGGTGCACGTGCGCCGGCGTGTTCGCGAAAATCAAATACCTCATCCGGGTGCAGAGTACACGATCGGTCGTTTTGTTATGGCGCTCATGTCCACACCACCCGCCGAGCGGGCGTCGATAACCTGGCCGCTAGTGAACCGGGGACGATCGGTAACGAGCGTATAGTAATGTGAATCGATTTCGAGGTGTCCGTAGATGAACGTGCGACGACGACCTCCGGAACCTGCCGTACAGAGCCTTCTGAACGGGCTCGCTCCGCTCGAGTCGCTACGAGACGCCCGATCGCCGGCGAAGGGGGCGGCTACCGGCACGCCACGGCGACGTCGAGAGGAGGCATCTGACCGGTACCTCGAGGTGCTCGACGCGACGCTCGAGTACGCCCGTCGGCGAGACTACGTCGGTCCGGATTACGGGGATGGGTTGAGTAGTCGACTCCTTCAGGGCCTCCCGTTCGAGAACAGGTGGCTCAACCTGGCCGTCCAGGAGACCGTAAAGCGCGCCCCGGTCGATATTCGGCCGCTCTTTCTCGTCGAGGAGCGTCGCAACTACAAGGGCGCCGCGCTGTTTACGATGGCGAACCTGAACTACCACGCGCTGACGGCCGGTCGCCACTCGTCGGTCGACGTCGGGTTCGACCCCACAGCGGAGGCAAAGCGACTCGCGGACTGGCTCGTCGACGAGCGATGCACCGGGTACAGCGGATTCTGCGGCGGTCACCGCCACGAGATCCAGCACCTCCACACCAAAGGAGTACCGAACGACGCCGACATCGTCTCGACCACGTACGCGGTCAAAGCCCTCTTGCGTGCCGCCCACCTCGACGAGGAGTACGCCGAGCTCGCTCGGACGGCGACCTCGTTTCTGGTCGAGGACCTGAACTACCGGGAGGTTCCGGCGGGGGCGAAGATCGACTACCACATGAACCACCCGTCGGACTCCTACACCATCAACGCGGCCGCACTCGGCGCACAGATGCTCGTCGACCTGTACGAACGGTTCGGGGACGACGACCTCCGCGAGCGGGCGACGAAGATCCTGGATCACGTCGCCGCCCACCAGACCGACCTCGGCGGCTGGCCCTACCGGATTCCCGCGTCGTCGTCGCACCTGTCGATGGACAACCACCACAACGGGTTCGTCGTCGAGTCCTTCCAGCGATATCGCGACGTCGTCGACGCGGATCGGTACGCCGACACGCTCGCCGACGCCCTCGAGTTCTACCGCCACGAGCTGTTCGAGCCCAACGGGGCCCCGAACTTCGACGAGGAGAACGCCTATCCACGCGATATCCACGCCAGCACGCAGGGACTGCTGGTGTTCACCCGCGAGGGCGACCTCGAGTTCGCCGAGCGGATCCTCCGGTGGGTGCTCGCGAACCTGCAGGTCGAGGAGGGACGGTTCTACTACCGACAGTACCGGTACCACACGAAACGGGTGACGCTGATGCGGTGGTGTCAGGCCTGGATGGCCTACGCGCTGTCGGAGTTCCTGCTGGCCGCTACGGAACGGTCGGGTTCGAACGGCGACAGATTGCAGACGGCAACACGATCATGAGCCGCTCGAGCACGCAGGCGACCCGGACGTCACTCGACCCGGACGGCGAGGCGAGCGCGTCGACGGCCGCGAGTCGGCGTCGGCACGCTCGAGGGACCAGTCCCGACCCCGAGGACGCTCGCGTGCTCGTCGTCACGGGACTGTCACAGAAGAACGACCGCCACTACGGGCCGCTCGCGGACGTCGCCGACCGGACGACGCTCGTGTGTCTCGATCCGACGGTCGACGTCGACGACGCGAACTGTGTCCCGACGCCGCAGGTCGGCCCGCGACTCGTTCGCGTCGTCGCCCTCTTTTTCGTCGCGCTCTACGAGGGGTACAGAAACGAGTACGACGCGATCGCGTCGATCTCGCTTTTCCCGTACGGACTCTACGCGCTCGCGCTGAAAGCCGTCTACGGCTACCCCGCCCACCTCGGCATCATCGGCATCGACCTCGACCACCACGCCCACCAGTGGTACGGCGGGATTCCGCGGTGGGCGTTCCGTCGCTTCGACGCCGTCTCCGTTCCCGGCCCCTCTCACGCCGAACGACTCGCTCGCCTCGGCGTGTCGCGGGATCGCATCGAGATCCTGACGAACGCGATCGACGTCGACACCTACGCCCCCACGGACGCGGACGTCGAGACCGAGTACGACTTCGTCTGGGTCGGGCGGTTCAGCGCGGAGAAAGACCCGATACGATTCGTCGAGGCGCTCGCCGAACTCGAGGCGACCGGAGCCGGGTTCCGGGCCGCCATGGTCGGCGACGGACCGCTTCGGGCGGACGCCGCAGACGCCATCGTCGCACGTGGGCTAGACGACTGTGTCGACCTCCCCGGCTGGGTCGACGACCCCGTCCGGTACTACCGACGATCGAACGCCTTCGTCCTCACCTCGCGTCGGGACGCGCTCCCGCTGGTGATGCTCGAGGCGATGGCGACCGGCCTCGCACCGATCGTTCCCTCGGTCGGTTCGATTCCGGACGTCGTCACCGACGGCGACGACGGCATCGTCGTCCCCGACCGCGAGCCTGCGACCTTCGCCGCGGCGATGGAGCGGTTCCTGGACGACCCCGACTATCGACGATCCGTCGCAGCGAACGCGACCGCCGTTCGATCGTCGTTCTCGCTCGAGCAGGCGAGCGACGACTGGCGGCGTATTCTGACGACGCTCGCGCGATAAGCGGCCCGAGCCGTGTCTCGAGAGCACGCAGTCGGCACTCGTCGACGACGCTCGAATAGGGAGGCGATTACGAGGCGGTAACGACGTGATAACAAAACGAATCGTCACTGCACGATGACTCACATGGAAATCGAACGACTGGATCTCGAGGAGTGGGGCGACGTACTGCCGAGATCTGGAGTCGAGGTGTTTCACGACCCCGACGCACTCGCCGTCCTCGACAGGCACACCGACGCCGAGTTGCGCCTGTACGGCGCGTACAAGGGACAGCAGGCGGTCGGCCTGCTGCCGGTGTTCGTCGACGAGAAGTCGGTCGGCGAGAAACCGATCGGGCGAACGGTCTTCTCGCCACCCGTCTCGCTCGGCGTTCCCCGTCTCGGGCCGATCGTCACCCCCAACAGTCCGAAACGGCGCAAACGCGAGCGGATCAACAGCCGACTGGCCGAGACGGTCGTCGACGAACTCGAGGTCGACAGGCGGTCGACGCTGTTCCGAATGACCTGTCCGCTTGGCTACGCCGATCCGCGACCCTACGGCTGGAACGACTTCGCGGTGACGCCGGAGTTCACGTACGTCGTCGACCTCGAGGGCTGTACCGACCTCGAGGACGCCATGGCAGGGTTCAGCAAGAGCCTCAGAAACGAGATGCGCCGGTACGACGATCTCGATCTCTCGATCGAGACGGAGGGGATCGAATCCGCACTCCGGATCTACGACGACGTCGTCGCCCAGTACGAGGAGTACGGCGACACTGCGCCCATGTCCCGCCTCTTCCTGCGGGACCTGCTTTCGGCGCTCGACGACGATCGGTGGCGCGTGTACGTCGCCCGGACCCCCGACGGCACCTACAAAAGCGGAATCGTCACGCTCTTTTCCGACGACCTGGCGTACTACTGGCAGGGCGGCGTCACCGCGTCCTACGAGAACGTTAGCGTCAACAACCTCCTCCACCGCGTCATCCTCGAGGACCTCGTCACCGACCCCGACCTCGAGTCGGTGACGGGATACGACCTCGTCGGTGCGAACACCGAGCGACTCTGTGAGTACAAAGGGAAGTTCAACGGCGACCTCCGGCCGTACTACGTGATCGAGTCGTCCGGCCTCGAGATGACGCTGGCGAAATCGGCCTATCGGCGAGTTGTCGGCTCGCTCAAGTGAGCGGTAGTGTCTCGAGGATTCGTCACGTCGATCGTACGTTCCATCTGATCCCTACCAGTACAGTTACGACAGCCTTCTCGCGGTAGGGATCCCCTGTAACACCGAAGACGCGGAGAACGTGAGGCGTTTTGCCCGGCAACGGGCGGTGACGAAGGCGGTAAAATGCGCGCGTGTTGTCGGCGAAACAGTGGACGAGTCGCTACCAGAATCGAACGCTGGTGATTCGAAACTGAAGAGAGTACACTGTTCTTAACTAACGTTCAGAATTCGGTGACTGATACCATGGCTATCTCCGTCGTGGGACCGCGGGCTCTTTCAGCGGGTTCGAAGCGCCACGTCGACACCAGGACGGTCAGTCCGATCGGCGATACGAGACAGACGTTCCCGTTCACCGACACCGATTCGCGCAGCGAGCAGTCGACTCCGTTCCCGGCGGGTGGTCTCGATGAGCAGTGACGCGTGGGCCGATCGGTCGGTCGCCGTCCCGACGATCAGTGCACCGAGTAGCGTCGCGTGTCTCCGGTCGCTCGGTCGCCGGGGCATTCGAACGATTGCAGTTTCGGAACACGAACGCTCTCCGGCGGCCCGCTCGAAGTACTGCGACGAGACCGTTCCAGTCCCCGATCCACACGACGACCTGCTCGCGTACAAGGACGCCTTGCGATCAATCGCCATGCGACCCGACGTCGCCACGATCATCCCCGTTCGAGACGTCGACGTCTACGTCCTCTCGAAGTACCGCTCCGAGTTTCGAGACTACGTCGCGACGCCCTGGCCGGACATGGAGACGCTCGCGAAGACACACGACCGCGTCCAGCTCTTCGAGGCCGCCGAAAAAGCGGACGTCCCCATGCCGGAGACCGGGCTGCTCGACGAATCCAGAGACTGGGATCGCGAGTGGATCGTCAAGGCGCGGTACGCAGTCCTCGCCGACGAGTACGTCGATCACTACTCGCCGTCACAGTTCGTCGATCCACCGACGACCGAGTACCTCCGCCCGGGCGTCGAACCGGATGTCGACGTCTTCCGACGGGAGATGCACCACGTCCCCTTGCTCCAGGAGTACGTCCCCTCCACCGACGAGTACGGGTTCTTCGCACTCTACGATCACGGCGAACCGGTCGCCACGTTCCAGCACCGGCAGATTCGCGCCTACAGCTACGCGGGCGGCCCGAGTTCGTTTCGCGAATCGGTCCGCATCCCGGCTCTCGAGAACGCTGGCCGGGACCTGCTCGACCAACTCGAGTGGCACGGACTCGCGATGGTCGAGTTCCTGCGAGACGACGACGGCGAGTTCAGGCTCATGGAGGTCAATCCGCGATTCTGGTCGTCGTTGCCCTTCTCCGTCCAGGCCGGCGCCGACTTCCCGTACTACTACTGGCTGCTGGCCAACGGCGAGAAAGAGCGCATCGACCACGAGTACGAGGCCGGAATCGCCGGCCACCTGCTGCGCGGCGAACTGCTCTACTTGCGTTCGATCCTGTTCGAAGACTACGAACTCACAGAGAAGCCGTCGTTCTCGAGCGCCCTGACGGACGTCCTGTGGTCGATCGTCGAACATCCACGGTTCGACTACGCGAGCACCGACGACGTCTGGCCGTTCGTCCAGGACTTACAGGACGCGTACGACTACTACAAGAATCGCGACTCCGTCAAGTGACGGCTGTCGGCGCAGAACGTATCACCAGGTCATCTCGCCGGTCCGTCCCACTGGTTTCTCGAGGACGTCCCGCAACACTTCTGGACGCCGTTCGAGGTCCGGTCGACTACTTCGTTTTACCGGCCCATCGAACGTTTTCGAGCGGCTCTTGTCTCGCGGTGACTGTGTTACTCCATGTAACCGAGGCCGCGTAACCGCTCTTCGACACCATCGAAGTCGTCGTCTCGCTGTGTATCGGTTGTTTCGTTGGCATTTTGTCGAACTTCGACCGATCGAACCGCTAAATCACGACTCGTCTCGAGGAGTTCGTTCTGTACGGCTCCGTCGACGTTTTCCGGTATTGGTTCACCGATACTGTGTAACACCGTCGGAGCGACGTCCACGACGGAGAGATCCGCGACTGGATCACAGTCTTTGACGTTCGGGCCCCACGCGAAGAACACACCACGGCTCCGGTGACCGGCCATCTCGGTCTCGGCCGCGCTGAACACGGAGTCTGTTACGTTCGTCTTCTCCTCGTATCCGTCGTTCCCGACGACGACTAGATCCGGCGACGCGGTATCTGTCGGGAACAGGTCGTCTCCGTCGGAGACGGTCACCACCTCTTCTCCCGTTTCCGGGTCAGTCAAATCTGAAAAAAGTGATGCCAGTTCCCGCTTCAGCTCCGGAACGTCTTCTGGGGGGACGATGCCGTGGCCGAAGCGATTCGAATCGTTGACGTAGATGTAGCTCGGTCCGTGAGCGAATGCGACGGTTTCCGAGAAATCCACGTCGTACAGGCCGTGATCGCCGGGTACGCGTTCCGCGATGCGGTCCACGAGCGGCTTTGGGAGGGAGTTGACGAACCGACCGTTGTCGACTCCAAACCGTTTCAGCGTCTCGAGGACGTTCGACTTCGTGATACCGAGCCTGGCGAGCGAACTTCGCGTACCATCCTGGCGCTTCCGCGCGAGATAGCCGCCGTTCGCCAGCACGGCATTGAGATGAACGAGTGTCGATACTGGTCCGAATCCGTGGTCCGATACGACGAACAGATTAGCGTTTCGACCACTAACGTACTCGATCACATCACCCAGAATGTCGTCGAGTTGTTTGTAGTGCTCGAGAATGACCTTTTCGTCCCAGATTAGGTGCTGAAGCCGATCGGGAGCCGTGTAGACGAAGAAAAATAATTGCCAATCCTCGATATCCATGAGCCGATTCATCAGCTTTCGACGCGCCGCGACGAGTGACGCGAGGTCGCTTTTGAACGCCGTTTCGTTCCCGTGGTAATCGTACCAGTTGAGTCCTATTTTGTAGTCTGGAATCTCCTCGCGGATCTCGTCGGCGAACTCGGGCGGATGCGTGAATCCTTCAGCCATTTGTGGCGAGACCATTCCGGCGACCATCCTGCCGTCGACGTCACCTGCGGGGTACGTCATCGGAACGTTACCCACGACTGCAGGAGACAGCTGTTGCCACAGCGGTGGTTGTCTCAGATCTTCACTCGTATTCATCCGCTGTGTGTGATCTGACTCCAGCCGTTGAAAGCCATAGATTCCGTGCTTGTCGGGCCAGACGCCAGTTGCAATCGATGGCCACGCAGTCGGCGTCATCGGCGGCACTGTGCTTTCTAACGGCCCTACTGCGCCGTCTTCGAAGAGTGTCTCAAAATGCGGCAACTCCCCGACCTCGATCCATTTTCGGATGAGGTCCCACGGGACGCCGTCGATCCCAAGAACGAAGGCCCGTTCGGCACCGGCGGAGCTAGTATGCGTATCTACCATATGTTTATACGTCGATATTGATTTGAATCCATTCCGCTTCTATTGTTATACAATGTATTCCACCGGACAATTTCACATTATAGGGAAGAATGCCACGCGTAGGAGTTCGCACCGAAAGGTCGATCATATCGTAGTGGATCAGCCAGATTATAACCAGGCGAGTTAGCTTCGTCCCTCAATTGGCTGTAAGCTGTCCACGAACGGGTTCGACGAACCGTTGGTTAGTGTCGATAACTCTCGAACCCACAAGCAGCTCACAACTGCACTGACGATCTCGGTACCAGTTTTACACACCTGTAAACGCTCGAGTTTACAGATTCACCTCGAGTGCGCCGTCGGTCGCCCGTTTGCCGTCGTGAGTGCGACTCCGCCACCGGAAAGTCGTACCTAAACTACGATGGTGGGTCTAGCTGCGGGTGGGACATCGTCGACCGGTAGTCTCAACACCCTTCCGTTTTCACGACGGTTTCACCACCTCGAGTCGCTCATCCGGAAGTGTGATCATAATTAACTATATCGCTGCGAGTGTCTGTCACAGATGACATTAGAGGCACTCATACGGAATATCGAGGAGAAGGGCTTCTCGTACGCCAATACGCTCGTCACCCTCGACCGAAATCAGGTCACTCGAGAGGAGTTGTACGACTTATTCGTGAAGAACGGTTCGCTAATCGACTACGGCGAACCCGAGTCAGTGACGGTATCGGAGCCCGACGCCGTCGTCGAAGAACTGCCAGAAATGAATCGGTGGCAGGGGACGTATACGATATCGAAACCTTTCGTGGGTGTCGTAAACGATGCACGAATCGTCGGCTCCCCTCCGTTAGCAATCTCTGGCTCGAACTATATCGCAGACGCCTCCGTCAGCCCTAACGTTCAAACGCTCAATGTGATCAAGTCGATTCCCCGTACCCCAAAGCGGATCGTCTCGGGCAACGGTAAGCGGGAACCCATCGAAGAGGGCGTCCTATTACACAACAGTTGGCATGGTGGTTACTTCCACTGGGTTGCCGAAACGTTAACTCGATTGGAGGGTGTTGAAAAGTACATCGAGAGAACCGGTCGAAAGCCGAACCTAATCGTCGGTCCAGACCTGAACTCGTTTCAGGCAGAGTCGTTGGCATTGCTCGGCTACGATCGAGACGACCTGATTCACTGGCAATCTGCGTACTGCGAGGTCGAGCGTCTCGTCGTCCCATCGATGCGTCGAGAGATCGATCCACCGAATCCATCTCCGTTTTCACACTGGTGGCTCCGAAATACGCTTCGTCGACGGGCGCTCGATGAAATCGATACTTCTCGGTTTTCGAGTCGCGTTTACATCAGCCGCAACGATGCTGATACCCGCCGTGTGCTAAACGAGTCGGATCTTGCAACTGTACTCGACAAGTACGGATTCGAAACCTACCAGCTTTCGAAGATGACGGTTGAAGAAACGATAGCGCTGTTCGCCCAGGCAGACTGTATCGTGGCACCACACGGTGCCGGTTTGGCGGATCTTATTTACACTGATGATGTGGCACTCATCGAGTTCATGCCAGAGGATAGAGTAAATGGTGTTTACTATATGCTGGCAAAACAGGTCGGAGGCTGGTATGGATACATCGGCTGTCAGACTCACGGTTCTGACATCACTGTCCCTCCTCAGCAACTCGAGCGGAGCATCACTGCTGCCATAGACCGTGATCAGACTGCACAGACAGTATAATTCGAGTGCGATTCGATAGCTGTAATTCGACCGAGCGATTTCTGTAGCTGATCTAGTAATCAGCCCGACGATTCCTGACTGATCACTGATCCCGAGCGTTGTACTCGAGGTCGACGTTCGCGTCGCCCGACATCCAGAAGTCGGTGATGTCGCCGCTGAACCAGTACGCGTCGCGCCAGTTCGCGACAGTACCGCTGACCGACTGGCCGTCGATCACGTCGCCGTCGTCGATCGACGCGTCCCTGTGGTTGGCTTTAACGACCTCACCGCTCACCGAGAACGAGTAGGACGTCAGACCGGATGCGTCGGTTCCATCGATGACCAGCGCGTGAGATGGCGTCGATTCTTCGCTCTTGACTTCTTCTCCACCGAACTCCGCCGGATCGATCTCTTCACCGTTCAGGTAGACGGTCGCGGGACCGTCCACATCGAGTTCGAGAAGATCGCCATCGAACGTGAAGGCGTCCTTCCAGTTGGCAACGGTATGTTCGACGCTATTCGCGCCGTCGTCGAGCTCGAGTTCGGGATCGATCGCTGCGCCGTCGTGTTCAGACGGTTCGATCTCTCCCTCCACTGCAAATCGGTAATCGGTCGCTTTCCAGTCGTCGCCCTGACCGCTACCGTCGAATACGAGGACGTTCTCCTGGGTTTCGTCTTCACTCTCGGATGGACCATCCGAAGTCGGCGCTGATGAAGAAGTCGATCCAGATGCCGCTTCTTCGGGTGACAACGGGACGCCGTCAATCTCGCTAGGATCAGTACGCGGTTCACGATCGGCAGACGTTCCGTTGATAGTAGCTCCACCGGCGTGTTTCCCGGTATCCTCGAAGTAGCAGTTTTCCGCAATCACCTCTGCGTTTCTCCCTTTCTTCCAGGCGCTGGCCCCAGCAACGATTGCACCGGGTGACCCATTCATCAAGTCACAGTCGTAGAGTTTTGTCTTTTCGTAGTACCCCCAAAATGGCCGAGAGTTATTCGCGGCAGTGTTACGAACGTCGCCGTCCATAATGCAATTCTTGGCATACGAACCCTCGGTCCCAAGCCGGACAGATCCAGCACCAGTCCGGAAGAAGTACGAGTCTTCGACACGGACAGTCCCTCCATTACCGGGGGCAGGGTGCTCTGGTCCGTTTCCTGGTGCGCTTCCGTAGATGTGGTTATCCGGCGTCGATTGGAAATTGACGTTCCGAATTAAGAGATCGCCCGCGTGATTCGGTGCGACGAAGACCGGTGTTGCTGTCCCGCCGGTTCCAACGGCATTATTGAAGCCTGAAAGGGTATACCCTTCGAAGTAGACGTTTTCAATAAGCGACTCGCTCGATGGTGACGTGTTTGCCACCGATATTTGGTTCCGCTTCTTGGGAGAATTGACGTTGCCGCGAACACCAATGTTCCGGACGGTCATATCGTCTCCGTGCATTCGGATTTGCCAATCTGCGTTATTGGCTGTGATGTCAATCAGATAGTTCTCGAAAGTCTCGCCTGGCTCGAGATTGTATGTCCACGTCTCTCCTGGTGAGACTTTGATGACTTCATAGTCATTATTGCTATCCTGTGCGGCAGCAGCACTTCCAGATAGACTACCGACGAATGCAGCTGCAGTTCCAATCCCTTTAAGATATGTTCGACGATTTAACGATGTACTATCCTTTGGATCAGCACTCTGGTTCTTATCCATGCAGTTCTCTCGTCAGAGATTCACTGTTGTCTAACATTCCATTAACCAGTTCTATCTTTATAACGCCACCAATAGAAGACCGATAAATACATATAATTATATAACTATATATTTAGTACGAAAGAAATAGGCAATGAGATGGGAGAATTGATATATTATGGCCTACGGCGCTGTCTAGTTTAGCACCTCCGCTGGTGTTTGTTTGTTGACTGACTGGTGAGGCCGTTGCGTGTTATAGTAGTGTACGAACTGCACAAGTCACTCACTGACGCTAGCCCGACTGCCCACCCACGAGGTATGGAAGCGGTCGATCCGTATTTTGAGCGTGTGAAACCATTTTTCGATTAAGTTTCGATCGACGTAGTCGAGTTGACTGCTCAACCCGAATCGAGAGAGGGTAGTTAGATACCCGTAGCTATCGACGAGAAACACAGCCTCGGAGAGATCGTGTTTCTCGGTCAGTCTGTGAACGAATGCAGCAGCTGGATCGGTGCCTCGTTGTCCGAAGACTGCGACATCAAGAATCAACCGTGAGTCGAGGTCTATTGCAGTTTACACCCAAGACCAGTCGTCGTTGATCTTGACATCGGTTTTATCAATGGCGACCCGCAACGGCTTTGCCGTCGGCGGGTCTTGTATGCTGTCTGCCAGCAGATGTATCCAATGCCAGATTTCTTGATGAGTGCGTTCTACGCCGATTAAGTGAAGAATCGCTTGTATCTCTCGAAGCGATCAACCGGAATTAGATACAGATATCAACGGTATCCGAGTTGTTCTAAGTGTTTTTTTGTCTCATCGTTGAGTGATCTACTTTCTGTTTCTACGGATATATTTGAGATTCGATCAACTATCTTCCGAGCGTTTTCTTTTGAAATAGATGGTTCACCGAAAGCACGTTCTGAAGATAAATAGTGATCAAATGAATTTAATAAACTTGTGATAGATGATCTGCTTGAATTGAATGATCCTGTATACCCAGAAAACAGTGCATCAAACGTCGCCGTAAGCGGAAGAGCAAGCTTATTAGTTCTATTAAACACGAACCCCCCATTTTTTGTCCAGACACTCGGAGCGTCGTAATTCGGATCAATGATGGTCTCCCGATATTTCGCCTGTGGACGCATGATTCCTTGCGTGTAGGCAGGCCGATCTCTATCTACCCTACCAAGGAGTGTCTCCCCATCGACATCAGCTGTTAGACTTGTATCGCCGATGATTTCTCTGACAGTTGGGAAAATATCGGTGTGATGGATGAAAGTATCAGAGGTGTCATCTGATAGTGATTCGTGAATGAAAACTGTTGGAACATAAGCGACTTCAGGAGTCGACGGTAAGCCGTGCCCAATGAACCCACCGTATTCGCCAAGCAGTTCTCCGTGGTCTGCAAGATAAATTACGAGTGTGTCATCTAGTAATCCACGTGCTTCGAGAATATCGAGGCGCTCCTCGAACCGCTTGGTACTTTCCCTAATTGTTTCGCGGTAAAGTTCACGGAGCTCCTCTTCGTCCGAGATTTGGGAAAACATCTCTGCAGTAGATTGGTTCTCGAAACCAACATACGGTGAGTGCCCGCCATTATCGTGTTCTAGAGCAATAAACGGTTCTCCGACGGTATCGAGATCAATTCTGTCTGGCCCGTTGAGTATATCACGGACTGCGCGCCCTTCCCAGACTACTTCGTTGTATCCGGACGTCACATCGAAGTCAAATAGTGTCGTAACAGAATTATTAAGAGAGTCGTTAAACCATGTTACTCCATGTCGTGGTGCGTGACGGCCGGTGACAATACTTGATATCGATTGAGGTGTACAAAGTGCCGCTGCAGCGGTCTTAAACAACCGCCCACGATCGGTAATTCGTTTTGGTACAAAATCATATCGGACCGCATCTGCAACAAAAATATAGATGTTTTCGATTGAACTAGTATTTAGGTCACAAAGAGGTTGGGTTCGCTCCATAGTTCGTTCACTCATAGTTCCACTTAGTAAATATATTCACATTTCCCATCCCTCGAATCCCATTGTTGATGTTTAAATGTCTAGATCGATAGAATATTCTTGAATGCGATTTTAGATTATATCTCTGTAATCGATACTTCCGGACATCCGTTATTCGGGTCAGGGAATGGTGTACAGTCGTGGCTGCGAACATGAATCTATCTTGTAATCACATACTACCAGGCATAGTTATGAATTTGATAACATTTATACCTCACCCAATGTACTGCAGCTCGTAGGCACTGTCGTCGATCGTCCGGATAGGCTGTTCGGCAGCGAGCGCGGCACACGTGGCGCACATCGCCGTCTCTTCTGGCGCTTGGTTGCTCTCCGTAAACCCCGTTGCGATGGATTTTGGAATCAATGGCTCCGGTGAATCGCTAGATGGCGGCGACCTTCGGTGAGAAATCACGTCGTTCGAGGCGTAACACTGGAACGAAGTTCGGTACTTCCCGACTGGTGTGAGAGCTGGAGCTAAAGCGTTGGTCTCATGTGGAAGATGTCTGGTTGAGTGAATGTGTTCAGTATCCCTCAGCCAGACGGTGTTCTTTCGTATTCGGACGTGAAAGATTTAGCGGAAGACGTCATCTGCCAGCTCCCCTTGCCAGGGATCGAGGGCTCGCCCCTCGATCCCGGCGATATCTGGGCTGTTGTCATTCTTGCAGCAGTCAATAAGACATCCATCTGGGAGACGTGCAAGGACAACGACAACGCTGTCTGTGACGATACTGCCATGGACTGGCTACATACGCTCAACCAGGAGTGGCTTGAGCGGGTTGCTAACCGCCTTCTCAGGGAGGTGGCGATGACGATCCTCGACCCTGATCGGTCGAGGATCGTCTCCATTGACTTCGTCGATAACCCCTACCACGGAACGTACGCCGATGAAGAAGGTGAACTCTGCCGCATGCACGCGAAAGACGGAACAACGACGTGCCACCGGTACTGCACGGCGTATCTCGTCTCAAACGGAAAGCCAGTGACGCTGGCGATGACGTACGTCCGTAGTGATGAGAAAGAGGCCGACGCGGTCGAGCGCGTCCTCGACCGCGTCGAAGCCTATCCCTTCGAGATAGAGCTTCTGTTGGCTGATCGTGGCTTCTACAACGAACGTATTCTGCGCCGCTCACAGGAGATTGCTGCGACTGTCGTTCCCGTCCAAAAGAAGGGCAAGCGCATGAGGAAGAAGCTGGATACGCACTGCTCGTACATGACAACCTATCGGATGTACAAAGGCCGCGAGCGGGAACTGGAATTCCCGCTCGCGGTCTCTGTGTCATATCACGCCGGAGATCGCGGGAAAAGCGGCGAGGTCGTTCGAGGCTATGTGGCGTGCGATCTGGCCGATCGCACGCCGAAACAAGTCGAACGGCTCTATCGGAAACGGTCAGCGATCGAAACGAGCTACCGTGTATTTCGCCAAGCACGAGTGGTAACGACGACACAAGACCCAATCATCCGCTTCTCGTTCGTCCTGGTTGGATTCCTGTTGGAGAACCTCTGGCTTGTGCTTCGATGGGCGGTCGTCGCCCGCCCCCAGCGGGGCGGGCGCGACCTGCCCGAGGAATTCACGTTCAAGACCTTCTCTGACTGGATCAGACATGCATTAGAGGAAGAGCTAGAGCGGAGTTGGGAGATCGAGATGAACGGAACAGGTGTGCCAGAAGCATACGCGCCGGCCGCGGGCTGACGCCAGCCCGCGGCCTTGGGCAAGCTCCTGGTGAGCAACAGCATTCGCCTAGAACAGCGTATCTCAGCCTTCTTACTTCACTTCTCCTCATCCGTGGATTCTATTTCCTGTTCACTCAGTTACCACACCGGCATTCGCTCTGTTCGTCCATGACTCAGCACAGTTCACGAAGCGACGTTCGGGAAGTACCGAAGTTGACTGTGACATTGAGACTTCCAACGGTGACGAAGCGGGTGGACGCTCTCATAACGCCATCGAAACGAACCCGTCGCTGTATGGTGATTCACCAGAGCCGAATTAATTAAAACGATCGTGCAGCCGTCGCCGTAATAGTATTCTTCAGCGGTTGGATCATCGCATTTCGACACATCGTGATCGGCTGGCATCCTTCTCACGTCGGTCAGGTCAATGCAGTAGGTCAGGTCGAGTAGCCCGCCTGCTGCGGCCTGTTCGACAAGGTAGTCGGAGATTTCATCAACGACATGTTTAAGATCGGTGAGAAAGCGATCGGCCGCCGTCGAGAGACGCGGTCGATCGAAGCCACAGCTGAGCCGACCAAGTGTGTTCTGAAGCTCTCGGTCAACGGGGCCGATGTCATAGATATCCTTTTAGTAACAATGGAGAAAGCCACGCATCATCTCCGGCGGTTCGTGGTTTCGTGTTCCCCCCGTCTCGGCCGGGGCGAACACACCGAACTCTTCGAGAAACTTGAAAGATAGATGCTCAAACAACGCGCGTCTCTGTCTCCACGACATTGAAGAACGTCTCTACCGAAGAACCTCTTGCAGGTCACTGGGATCATCCATCATAGCGTTCACCCTGCTTTTTGGTGTAACAACTGTTTCATGACACCCCCATACTATTCAAATGAAAATGGCGGGTTGAGACCCTGTGTGTAAATGGTCTCACTTGACATTGTCAAGAGGAATTAATCCGCAGAGAACAGGTCGACTTCCTGATTAGCGTCTGGAATCCACCGTCGAACTAACGGAACTGATATGCCTATCTTGTCTTCCAAGACAGTAATAACAACGATGTCGTCGGGTTCAAGCCCGCCAATGAGTACGACGACGACCAAGGATACGACACTAACCGCAATGAGTATCGGGATTAACGTCATGGCAGAAATAACAATCCACGGCGAAAGAATATGCGCGAGTGGCAGCAAAATAGCCGGGAGAAAAACGTAACATCGGATCGCTTCCGAGGAGAAGGGGGTTATATTATATCGAATTGCGAGAACGCCACAGATTGTTGTATGGAGAGAAAATAGTGAAACGACGGAAGCGACGCCAGCACCCATAAATCCAAACCGAGGAATAAGAACGATATTAATAAGTATATTCAACACGATCCCGATCAGATTTCCAATGGCGATCCACGCTGTGAGACCAATCGCAGACAGCGTCTCACGATTTCTTCCAGCAGCTGCACTCAAAAAGAACCCAACGGCGAGAATAGGTAAAACTGAAGCCGCATCTGCGTATGATGGGCCAAAGAAGATTAAAATTAGATTGTTTGGGAAAATGACGAAGAGAAGAAACACGGGAAAGGTGATTACATACACCCACTTTGTCGTCGTCGCGTAGATATCGTCGACTATTTTACGTTCACCGTCAGCGTCAAGTCGAGAAGCAAGTGGGAGATAGAGAAATCCAAACGCCCCAAGAACGACGGTTAGTCCGCTGGCAAGCGAGTATGCAGCGTCGTACATACCGACCTCAGAAGAACTGCGAAAATATCCGAGCATCAGCGTATCTGTCTTTGTTAACATAACACTGACAACTGTTGAGACTATTAACGGTGCAGAGAAGGTAAGGAGTTCGCTTACGTGCGTCTGATATTCTCCCCGTAAATTCATGAAGCGTCTTAGCAGGAGATGAGCGATAACGAACGTTAGTAGCGCTGCGAAGAAGTACGCGATGCCCACCGTGATGGCAGACATCCCTGCAAGTAACAATCCAGCAATTAGCCCTATGCGAAGGAACGGATAGAAGAAGTTCTGGATCGTTATTGGATAAGTTGTATTTTCGAATCCGCGAATTGCAGCAACAATAATACGAAAGTTAGCAACGAACGGTAACGTGAGGGCGAGGAGTCGTATGAATGACTCAGCGTAGTCAGTCTCGAAGAAGTGAGCTGCGATCGATTCAGCAAAGACGAACATTAGAATGCTAATGACTAGCGAAAGAGGAGTCGCAATAAGGAGTCCACTCAGCCAGACCCCTCGTTGATCCTCAATGGAGTCGTATCGTGGTATGAAGCGTGAAACACCTTGCGTGCATCCGGCAAGCGCGATAGTTGAGGTTATCGTAAACAATGCCAGACCGATGCTCACCTCCCCGTAGGCGTCTGGAGAGAGTAGACGTCCGATTATAATCCGTTCTCCCATCTTCGCCGCCGATGAGATAATCCCGCCAATCATCACAAGTGCTGCACTCGAAAGCAACGCCGACAGTTCGCTCTCTCGAGTTGCCATTAGAGATAACCCAGGTCCTCAAGACGCTCAGTCACTTTTTCGTCGTCGTTCGGGGATTTAGAGACTCTGGTCCCATAGGTGATAGTGCCATAGTCTGCCCTATCCGGTTGATTGGTGAGCAAATCCTCCGGGAGTGATCCAGTCATTCGAGAGGGAATCGACTGGTTAAGTAGTCCCATTATAATCGGAGCAACATCTGTGAGTGAGAGAGGGCCTAACGCAGTTTCGGCTGAAAACCCAGGACCGGCACCGACGAACGTCCCTTCGAGTTTATGATCGTACTTCTCAACAGGGATGAACTTTCGACCATAGAGCGCGTGTGAAACGGTGTGATTCATTTTGTTCGGTAAAAAACAGATGTCTGGTGCATCTTCGAGGAATGGACCGTCATAAATGTCCTCTCGACGGCAAACGAACTCAAAGACCCGTTCCCCGTCAGGCGTTTCGATTTTTGAGAGGAGTGCAATGAGCTCGTCCCGGACGGCTTCGTATTCTGACGGTGAGACAGTACCGTTTGGTTCGCGTCCGGCTAAGTTAATGCGGATACCCATTCGGGAACCTTTTGAACAGTACGCCCGGGATTCGCGCCAATTGATACTTTCGCTTGCTGCTGTCTTTCTGAGGGAATCTGGAGCGAGTTTCACAAGCGCGGTTCCAAGCCCGACACGTTCTGCGGTGGCATAGATGTCTACCGGCTCTATGCCGAGTTGAGATGCTATCTCTTGTCCCAAGAGTAGCGCCTTCTCAATTTTGCCATGCTCTTTTCCTGAATCCTCAACTTGACCCTCACTACTGGTGAGGGCCGCTTTATCAATCAATGGCATCGACTGACCCCCATCGTCTATTGTTTCAATATAGTTATTTTCTCGAAGTATTTCGTTGACGTGGACCTGATATCCTGTAACAGGACCTATTCCATGATCCGAACAGAGTACAACGTTTACATCTTCGCTTACGCTATCGAGAACGTCTCCAACGAGTTTATCTGCAGCCTGATAAATTTCTCGAAAACGGTCCTTTTTTTCGTAATGATGAAACACTGCATCAGTTTTTTGCACCTGAATGATAGCTAGCTCCCACTTGTACTGCTCGAGTAGCGTAACAGCCGCTCGTCGTCGTTGATCGATAAGATCGAGGTACCCATTGAACTTGTCGTCAAGATTGGAGCTGATTTCATCATTCGAGTAAATAGTATACTTCTCACCGATAGCTTCTGTTAGTTCTTTCCGAATCCCTCTAGGATGACCTGGTTCATCCTCCGGTGCAAGGTATCCAGGTATCAAAATCCCATTGATCGGTTCTACAGGATGGGTGACAGGAACATTCATAACAATTACCTCCTGTCCCTGACTAGAAAGGTAGTCCCAGATCGCTGGCTGGCGAACATCGCTTCGCGATACATGATTCCGTTCATCTGGATAATCATCGTAGCTAAAAAATCCGTACACACCGTGATAGCTCGGATCACTTCCAGTGTACATCGATGGCCAAGCACTTCCTGTCCACGGGGGATGAGTGGATTTTAGCGGCGCTTCGACTCCGCGTTCACGGAGAGCACTAATGTTTGGAAGCGCTTCCTCAAACTTGTCGAGATACCGGAAGTCAAGGGCGTCAAATCCAAGAACGATGGTTTTCATTGTTATCGGTTCCAGCAACAAAATTTAATTTCGGTTCTGGACTGCTCGAAATCGAAGAGTGCGGATAGAGCTCGGTTTATCCAATTCATCATTTCGGCCGATGACACTTTCTGACTTTGTTATCGATCGGTTTCTGCTATACATCATCAAAATTGATCTATTTAGCAGTGCCCTTCCATATTCAAAATGAATACGAAATTATGTATATTATCACTAATATAAAATATATTATATGTAAGGCCCTCCTTCATCGATAAACTAGAACAATCTGCGACACCAAATATCAGAACTTGAAATACCACCAAAACATAGTAGGATCTCACTCTGAATCTGAATTTATGTAGTAAAGATTAAATTCACCGTTCGATTGGATCTGGTGAATTCCAGGTTTGTTTGTTGCAGAATTCAGCCCTTCTTCAGTGTGTCGAAGTCCCTGATAGGCTCGCTGTTCTCGCTGGTAATCCGTAGATGTGAGTACGAGATACCGATCCGATTCGTAATGTGTAACGAGCCCATCGTCGAATGCCGTTTCAGATGCGCTCTCGTGCAGTCGCATCCGTTCTGCGTTCCCATTTACCGCATCGTCGTACCGGTTGGCAGTGCCCCGCAAACCGACAATACCGACACCTTCGTCTTGGTTCGTGAAAGCCGTTTCATACCCGCTGATCTCCCCTTCGGAAACGTGTGGTGACGCATTATAGATATACGGCGAGGGGAATACGGCTGCGAGCGACAGGATTACCAGAACGCTAAAGCCCACGGTGAACAGCGCGTGGCCGGATCGGCCCGCAACGCCGGAACGTCGCCGACGAAGCCCCGCCAGAATCACAGAGAGCGAAATCGAACCGAGAATCGTGACGAACAGCATCATCAGCCCGAACGCGCGAAAGTACATCTTCGAGCCCGGCGTGAGGAAGTAGATCACGAACAGACAGCCCAGACCCGACAGGCCGACGACGAAGTACGTCGTCTCGGCGCGAACGCTCTCGAGTCGGTTCCAGCGGACGAGGACGCCGAGGACGAGCAGGCCCGCGAGTAGCGTGAACACGAGCTGTGGGAAAAAGAGCTTGACGAAGATCTCGAGCAGACTGCCGCCGATCGCCTGGAGCGACGCCCCTTGCGTGGTGACGGACGACCCTGCGCCCACGCCGTCCCCGAAGACGACCTCGACGACGGATCCGAAGAAGTAGGTGATCGTGTCGGAGACGAAGCCGTGGTTCGAAACCCACAGCAAGAAGACCGCGATCAGGAAGAGCAGTTGACTGTACACGGGCGTCTGGCCGGCGATCTGCCCGCTACTCGCTACCCGTCGAGCGAGGTACTGGACGGTGGCGATCCCGAGGAAGACGACGATCAGGTGGGCGGCGAGCTGTGGGTGGTACGTGACGATCGCGATCGACACGAGCGCGAACAGGACGCCGATTGCCGAGACCGTCGTCACGTCCCGACCGGCGTCGACGTACTTCGCGAACAGGTACACGAACAGCGCGGAGAACAACACCGCCTGCGACATCGCGTGGGCGGACATGTACATCGAGATCGTCGTGATCGGCAACAGCAAGAACGCGGAGAACGTGGCGACGACGACCGCCAGTCGTTTCGGAACGATCGCCCCGACACAGAGGGGCACGAAGACGAAGAACACGAGCGACGCCAGCAACACGACGAACAGCATCGATCGCGAGAGCGGAATCCCGAGTGCGGCGTTGATCACGACCGTCACCGTGTGGATCCCGGGATAGAACAGGTCGAACGGCGTGATCGTCCCCTCGCTGATCGCTCGAGCCCACCCGAGGTGGGTCAGCGCGTCGTGTTGCCCGTAGAAGTGATAGCCGCGGACGATCGGCAAGCCGGCGAAGACGGTCGCCGCCGTGCCGCCAAGCACGAGTGCGGCGGATCGCACGCCTCGATCCCGGCCAGTCGTAGACGCAAGCGCAACGGACAGCGCGACGACGAACGCGACGATCAACCCCGCCCAGACCCGGTCGGGCGTCATCGAGTAGATCGAGATCTCGTACCCCGTGGCCGGATTCGCGTGTGCCACGAGCGCAGCAGCGGCGACCGAGAGAAAGCCGATCGAGAGCGCGATCTTCAGTCGAAGTCGTCTCCTGGATACTGGTTGCTGTGACATTCCACTCGAGTTCGAAGACCGGAAAATGCCGAATTGTTATTCTCTCTGTGATGGCAGTTAGCGCCCTACTACCTCGACGGCCGTCAGTGTAGCTGGCTGAAACTCGAGTCGGATCGGTCACTCGTCGTCTTCGTCTTCGTCGTCTTCGTCTTCGTCGTCTTCGTCTTCGTCGTCTTCGTCTTCTTCGTCGTCTTCGTCTTCTTCGTCGTCTTCGTCCTCATCATCCTCCTCTTCTGCACTGTCGTCATCGTCGCTACCCACGGCTTCCTCGCTCTCCACGTCACTCTCCTCGAGCACGTCGGTCCAGAGATACGCGTGTCGATACGCGTTCTCGTTGGTCGGAGTCTCGGGAACGCCGTCGGCGTACAGCAACACCGAGATGCGAACGGTCCCGTCCTCGGCCGTGGGCGTGACGTTCCGTTCGTCACGTACCGTCTCGCCGTCGCCGAGCGTGTACTCGAGTCGCTGTAGCTCGGTCCGTTCGACCACCTCGCCGTCCTCGAGGCGCTGCTCCTGAATCACGACGGTGTAGGACGTCTCCCGATTTTCTTCGTTCTCGAGGGCGACGACGAGCGGGATCGACTCGCCCGGTTCGATCGACGACTGGTAGCCCGATGCAACGAATTCGCCCGAGTCGTCCTCCGTGAGTAGTTGCAGGCTCGTGTACCGTTCGCCCTCCTGGGGTGTGGCGAGCGCGTAGCCGACGGTCGTCAGTGCGAGCACCATGCTGAGCGCGAGGATCACGTTGACGGTCGTCTGGGCCGACGAATCGGTCTCGAATATCACGGCCCGAACTGCGGCGATGCGTCCGGCGACGTCGAGCCGGTACCGATCGGAGGGAGGGACGCGAAGCCGTCGAACGCTGGCGAGGGCGACGCCGACCAGGACGAAACAGCCCACGGCACCGACGACCGTCCGCTGTGTGAATCCCCAGGGCGTCGTAGCGATGGTCAGCCCCAGAAGCGGGATCAGTGCGACGCTCATCCCGAAGGAAAGCGCCGCTCGTTCGACGTCGCTGACGTCTCTGGTCTGCTGGACGAGCGACGTCTCGCCAGCTTCGAGCGGTGACGACCGGGGAAACAGCACCGAGACGGTCGCGTAGCCGGGTGCGAGGAACAACAGCGGGAACCCGATTGCGACCCGGACGAGCGACGACTCGAGGTCGCCGACCGCCAGTAGCGTGACGGCGACGACGGTGAACCCGGCGACGCCGAGCAGGTCGGTCGGGACGTGCTCGCTCCACTGCCGAACGGTGGTGAACGGGCGGGCGACGATCGTTCGAATTGGAACGTCTCTCATTCGTCTCTAGTTATCGCCTGCTCGACTGGTCGAACGTTTGTTAATAGTCGCGTAACTAGGCGTTCCACGGGTATACTCCCACCGTTACAATCCCGCTCGGCGGGCTCGTGTGACCGATGTGGCCCTGGGAGCACGCGCTCGTCGGCTACCTGGTGTATTCACTGTTCTGTCACGGCTACTACCGCGAGCGGCCGGGCGAACTCGAGGCACTCGTCGTCGCCGTCGCGTCCGTCCTCCCCGACGTGGTCGACAAGCCCCTCGCCTGGCAGTTCGAGGTGTTCCAGTCCGGCTACGCGCTCGGTCACTCGATCTTCTTTACCGTCCCGCTCGCGGTCGCCGCAGGTGCGATCGCCCGCCAATACGGACGCACTCGAGTCGGCGTGGCGTTCGCGATCGGATACAGCTTTCACCTCGTCGGCGACGTCGTTCCGATCTACCTCTCGGCGGGCGTGTGGACGATCCGGCACCTCTACTGGCCGGTCGTCGTCGTCGAGGGTACGGGACACGACGGGTTCGTCACTGGCGTCAGGACCAACCTGATTCCGTACCTCGAGACGGTTCTCGCGCTCGAGCCGACGCCAGCCCTGTCGATCCGGGCTGGCGCGCTCGCGGGGACGATGCTGCTCTGGCACGTCGACGGCAGGCCCGGCCTGCGGCCGTTTCAGACGGTGATGGCCGCGTCGTACGCGATTCTCGAGCGATACGGACCACTCGAGCCAGGTTCACGTAACTGAACGAAACAGTCAGTAACTGGTGACTACCCGGTCGCCCTTCGCCGGGGTGGCGACGCCTGATCACGTCCCGTGGCGGAAACAGGGCGATTACAAAGAGTACGTCGGTCGATCCGTGATCTATGATCGATCGGCCGCGTTTCAGCCACTGTGGGACGGTGAGAGCCAGTAACAGCCGACGAGCAGCAGACGAAGCAGCAGACGTGGACGTGGAGGTCGAAACGCGCACATGAGCGTCGACGTTCGCGTCGCGACGGACGACGACGTATCGCGGTGGAACGGGTACGTCGACCGATCGCCACACGGGACGCTGTTCCACGAGTACGAGGCGCTGCGAGTGCAAGCGGAGCACTCCGGTGCGACGTTGCACCCGTTGATCGGGTACAAGGGACAGGAACCGGTCGGGCTCTTCCCCGTCTTCGAGATCAGAAAGCAGTTCGTCACGACGGCGTTCTCGCCGCCGCCGCACCTCCGGATCCCCTACCTCGGCCCGGCGTTTCTGAATATGGACAAGCTGAAACAGCGAAAACGCGAGCGGCGACGCCAGCAGTTCATGGACGGCTGTTTCGACTGGATCGAGACGGAACTGGGGCCGAAGTACGCCCACGTCAGGACGGGGACGACGTACACGGACTCGCGGCAGTTCAAGTGGCACGAGTACGACGTCACGCCGGAGTACACCTACGTCGTCGACCTCGAGGGGTCACGAGAGGAACTGCTGATGACGTTCAGCAGCGACGCCCGGCGCAATATCACGAACACGCCCGAGGACAGTTACGAAATCGAGGAGGGAGGCATCGACGCCATCCGCGACATCACGACGCAGGTACGACACCGGTACGAATCGCAGGGAATCAGATTCGACGTGCCGGCCGAGTTCGTGATCGACCTCTACGAACGGTCGGAAAACGGTCACGTTCGGCCGTACACGCTCTCCCACGACGGCGAGTTCGTCGGTGGCATCCTCGCCTACGAGCACGACGACACGGCCGCCCGGTGGCTCGGCGGCGTCCGAACCGACGTCGACGTCGACCTCCCGACGAACGACCTCCTCGACTGGGCGGTGATGAGCGACGGTCTCGAGCGGGGCCTCGCGGCGTACGACCTGGTCGGTGCCGACACGCCGCGGATCAACTCCTACAAGGCGAAGTTCAACCCGTCGCTGCGAACGTACTACAGCATCGAGTACGGAACGTGGGGGATGCAGACGTTCGCACAGCTGTACAACTCCGTGAAGTGACCGCTTTGGGTCCTGTAACGCGTCCGTACCCTCCCGAAACGTCCACGAACACGTATCATAACGAAGGGAATTCACGAGAGACCGAACGACGATGGGCTCTCACTCCGACCTGCAGACGCTCTTGATCGGGATCGACGCTGCCTGCGAGCGCGTCCTCGAGCCGCTGTTCGACGCCGACGAGTTGCCGACACTGGCATCGATATTCGAAACGGGGGCGAGCGGTCCGCTCGAGTCCCAGATCCCGCCGTGGACGGCGTCGGCGTGGCCGTCGCTGTACACCGGAACGAACCCGGGCAAACACGGCGTCTTCAGCTTCCTCTCGTTCGACGGCTACGACTGGGACGTGGTCAACGCGACGGACGTCCGCGAACGGACGGTCTGGGAACTGCTCGACCGCCACGGGGAGACGAGCGTCGTCGTCAACGTGCCGGTGACCCACCCGCCACGCACGTTCGACGGCGCGCTGATTCCGGGCTACACCGCACCGGAGGACCCCGACTGCCACCCCGACGGCCTGCTCGAGGAGGTCCGGGACGCGATCGGGGAGTATCGCGTCTACCCCTCCCGCGAGGACGGCGTCGACCTCGCGGACGCGTACCGCTCGTGCGTGCGAACTCGAGGGGAGGCGTTTCGATACCTCGCTGATCGGTTCGATCCATCGTTCGGGTTCGTTCAGTTCCAGGCGACCGACTCGATCTTCCACCGACGACCGGACGACGACGTGGCGATCCGGACGATCTACCGCGAAGTGGATCGGCAGATCGAGCGAACCCTCGACGCGTGTGACCCCGACACCGTGATCGTCGCCAGCGACCACGGCATGGGCCCGTACGACGGCTACGAGTTCCGCGTCAACGACTTCCTTCGCGAGAGGGGATACGTCGAGACTCAGAGCGGCGGCCGTGGAATGCCGACGTGGGCGACGCTTCGCGATCGCAACCTCAAGGAGGGCGAAGAGGCGACGCGTGACGGCGGCGAACGCACTCCGCTCGAGCACGCGATGGCGGCCGCGGCGTCCGTCGGCCTGACGAGCCAGCGCCTGGGTGGCGTCCTCGAGCGGGTCGGACTCGCGGAGTTCGTGGCCGAACGCGTGCCCGCCGAGCTCGTCAGTGCGGGGGCCGAGCAGGTGGACTTCCCCGAATCGACGGCGTACGTCCGCTCCCGGATCGAACTCGGCGTCAGGATCAACCTGGAGGGTCGCGAACCCGACGGCGTCGTCCCGCCCGCTGCGTACGAGTCCGTTCGGTCGGAACTCGTCGACGCGCTGCGGTCGGTCACCACGCCCGACGGCGAGCCGGTGTTCGAAACGGTCGCCCCGCGCGAGGAGTACTTCCACGGCCCCGAGAGCGACCGGGCGGTCGACGTCGTCACCGTCCCGGCGGCGTTCGACCACTTCCTCTCCGCGACGCTCCGAGGCGACCAGTTCGGCCAGCCGAGCGAGCCGTGGAATCACAAACTCGAGGGAGTCGTCGCCGTGGCCGGCGACGGCGTCGATCCCGCCTCCGGCGCCGGGAACGCCCACCTCTTCGACGTCGCACCGACCGTGCTGGCGTCGCTCGGCGTGCCCGCCGACGAGCGGATGGACGGCGACGTCCTCCCCTGTGTCGAGTCGGCGGGAACCCGACAGTACCCGCGGTTCGACGGCGACCGGTCGGTCGAGACCGCCGACGAAGACGTCGAGCGGCGACTCGCCGACCTCGGCTACCTCGAGTGACTCTCTATTGTATATAGCGACATGCGATTCATAAGGGCGAAATCAGACGATCCCAGGATCCGATGTCGGCCTCACACGCAGTAACCTCGTCGACCCCCGTTGGCCCTACACGAAAATCGCCACCGACACTGCCGGTTTGGCTCACCATCCCGTGTGACGATCGACGACGCCTCCTAGATATCGCGGTACCCCGTCTGAACGGATCCCGCCGTAGCGTCTCACTTCCAACCGGTACTCGGAAAGGGAAGACCGACGAAACCTCGAGCCTCGGGTCTCGGGTCGACGAGCTGGCGAGCGACCGGAACGGGCCCCACGGTCCCGTGGCCGTCAGGTAGTGACCGTGTAGATGTGCTCGAGGTAGGTGTCCCGGACGCGGTCGCCCCAGTTGTGGGTGTAGGTGTCGATAACGTCGCTCGCGACGTCGCCGCGGAGGTACTTGACGACCCCGCGATCACCCGTCCGATCGCGCAGGTGCGTCGTGAAGAAGTGCCGGAAGTAGTGGGGTGTCACGTTCTCGTCGGCACCGCCGCCGGTCCGGTACCAGCCGTACTCTCTCGCGTACGTCTCGACGACGTGGTGGACGACGTCCGGCGTGAGTCGTTCGCCCCACCGCTCGACGGTTCCGGTGAAAAGCGGCTCGGTCGCCGACTCGACGTCCGGGCGAATCGCGAGCCACCGGAGCAGCGCGCGCTCGAGTTCGTCGTCGACGGGGATCACCGTCTCGCGCTTGCGTTTGTTCGAAGCCGTTCGGAGTTCGCCGCCCGACTCCCGGCCGTACGTGTGTTCGGCCGAGACGTACAGCGAGTTCGGTCGTTCGCCAATCTGTGCCCGCGGGTACCACGACTGGACCTCGTGGTCGAGGTTCAGATCAATCAGGTCGAGATTACACAGCTCGCCGGCCCTGATCCCGGTCTTCAGGAGCGTGAGGACGATCGCCTCGTGGAGCGGGTGACGAACGGTCGCGACGAAGTTGCGCATCTCCTCGAGCGAGACGTCTCGGCGTGACGGGTTCGATTCGATCGACTCGCTCATCTCCTCCAAGACGAGCTCCATCGGGTTGTCATCGTGTCGTCCGACCCGCTCGAGGTAGCCGTAGAACCGGTTGAGATACGACGCGTACGTCGCGACCGTACTCTCGGCGTGGGCAGACCGGAGTTCGTGCGTGAAGGCCATACAGTCCCGGTACTCGGCCTCCGTCGGCGTCTTGTCGAACCGTTCTTCGAGGAACGTTTCGAACTCCGAGAGCACCCGGCGATAGGCCGACGCGGTCCGCTCGTTGCGTCCGTGGTACTCGATGTCTTCGAGGAAGTACTCGACTGATTCACTCATGATCGGTCAGGACGTAGCCCCCCTCCCGTCCACGGTACTGAACGCGGTTATCCTCCTGGAGTCGGCCGAGCGCGTCGTCGAGGTCTGCCTCGACGTCCTCGATCAGCCGCTCGACGAGACCGTCCCAGTCGAGGACGCCCTCTTGCTCGAGGACGGTGACGATCCGCTCTTCGAAGCCGTCGCCGTCGGGCTGTGTCGGCTGATCGCCGGTCGACTCGACGCCAGCCGTCGACGGAATCTCGAAGTCACGTCTACCGGCCTGGACCATCGTTCGGACGAACTCGCTTTGACTCATCTCGAAGTCGTCGGCGTGGTCCGCCCACTCCTCTTTCTGGTACTGCGGGACGTACGTTTTTACCACGGCTCGGTCGTCGTCCATACGCTCGTTCTGGAATCCCGGTCACTTCAATCTATCCCACATTCACAAATAAGTGTATTTATCCGTGAGTGTAGACCCCCAATACCACGCCGAGTAGCGACTTAGCTGTGCATCCAGTACTGCAACTCCAGCCTTGACAGTCCGATACTCACAAATACAAGAGCTATGGCTGCGGTCGATGGTCGACAGGCGATCGTGGCACAGGGGGCGTCGAGTCACACCAGACGTTTCACAAGAATTTCTATCACTGATCTATTATATCGGCCGCTGAGTTCAACCCCGTCTTCGAGACGCAAACCCCTGGGGTAACGGCCTCGAAACACGGTCGCACAATCATCGTCAGGCCATCACTTCCCCGCCCTCTCGACGACCAACAGACGCCGATAAGCCAAGACGGCCCGGTGTTCTCGAGTTCGGCCACCGTGACGAACTCCAGGGTCGATCGCACTCGTCGACAGGGTGATCCGTCCTCGCACTGTCGAGGTCGAATTGGTACGCTGTCGACGCCGCACGAGTGAGTTGGACGCCACCTGCCAGCCGATCGTTCTGGCAGTAGAACGTCACTCCACGCGAGACGACGCAAGGAGGAAGGCGAGGTCGAGACGGGAAAGCCGTCGAAGGCGTGTGGTCGGTCGCAGCGGTTTCACCCTCGAGGACGACGTCACGCGCTCGAGACGTGAACGCGCACACGGTCGGCGACGTCAGCGTCGATCGGAGTAAATCGGCTCGTCGACCGAGCTACCGACGCTCCCTCGAGGAACCGCTCGGATCGGCGTGCGTCGACGGAAGTCGGCGCGGTGAGACGAGCACGGTGAGTGCCGTGTTCGGCTGGTGGTTCCCTGTGGTAGCCAACCGGCGAGTCACGCGCGGTGTCGCAGCCGAGATACCCGTCGGCAAAGAACGTGACGCCACGCCGTTTCTGACGCGCCGCCCGACGTGTCTTCGCGGTCGGGTATCTGTGGCGATTTCGTGGCGACCACCACGTTCCAACGGTGCTCACAACCACCACGTCGGGGATGGGACGACGCCCGTTCAAGCAGCACGCCGTCTGTGGCGACGAGCGTACGGTCGGGTCAGCAGCGGCGACGTTCTCGAGGGTGGCGACGTCCGAGTATGAACTGATAAATCAGATAGCGCTATATGAAGTACGCCCGTGTGCTGCTGCGAATACCCCGAAATCCGTGCACGAGATTCGCGTCTGTCGGTTGGAATCGGTCCAGAATACAGGCCGACCAAGGAATCACGACCGCCACTCACCACCCGTGAGTGGCGGTCTGGTGGGCGAGAACGGTATAATCAGTCGATTTAGACAGTGATACCTCTTGGGAAGGGCAAGCACAGAGCGGGATCTACAGCAATGCGCTCACCTCCCTCCGGAGGAACGCACGAAACCGCGGGGCGGTCACCCGCGGTTTCGTGCGAAACTCGATGACATCAATCAACGTCTGGACGAGGAAGTCCACGAGCAGCCACAGATCGTACAACAGGACTGCAAAGCCGAAGTGGAACAACCGGACAGAGAAGTTAGTCGACGTCGTCCACGGTGCGAACTCCTTGATCTTGCTATAAGCTGTTTCAATCCCGCCTCGGCGTCTGTAGCGATTGATCTGCTTTTTCGTCAAGCGCCGGTCAAGACCAATCTCGTCGTTTACGTCGAGATTGGTCGCAAATACCTGCACCTCGTCGCGGTCCTCGTCTGGCGGGAGTCCGACCAGCGTTGTCTCGGCTCTGGTGTTGGGGACACAGTGTTTTACCGGCCCGTACACCGCGTGCTCGGATTTGACTGTCACTTGCTTTTGTCCCTCCACATCTTCGTCCATGCGCGCGATGAACCGCTTGACGCGGTCATCGCGCGGTGCCGGGATCACGTAGAAAAGGTCTCGCTGTTCGAGCACCGAAAATACGTCCGTGGCGTAGAATTCCCGATCAGCGTAGAGGCGCCGCGTATGAACCCGACAGACGTCGCTGACGTGGTCGACGAGTCGGCGAACAACGTCGCCGACTCGGTAACTCTTGTCCTCGCCAGGATAGCTCTCTGGATCGTGATAATCGGCGTGCCCAACTGGAAGCATCGCAGCTGCGAAGTGAACGTTGTCTCCAACAACGTTCGCGGTTGCGAACTTGTAGCACCAGTCGTAGGACTTGTCCTTTGGCGCACCCTGGACACGTACGAGTTCCTCACGCTCCCCGTAGAAAGCGACGTAGGTTATGTCGATCGACAGCATGACAGGCGTCTCGAACTCCAAGCGAGGCTTGGCCCGCGTCAAGACGCGGGCCGCGCCCCGGTTGACCATCTCCGCGATTTGTGTCGGTGAAAGGTCCTTGATCGCTTCCAGAAGCGTCTCTCCACTCGGTCCATCCTCGTAGAAGGGATCGTCGAGATCCGGGTCAGGATTGACGAAATCGCCGTAGGTTTCGGCACCGCCGTTAGCGGCGGTGCCTGTCACCCCGAGACAGGCCTCAAGCATCAGGAGTTCCTCGTCGTCGTAAACCGGGTCATCAGGCCGATCAAACTCGAAGGCGGGCAACACGACTGTCTGGAGTTCGTCGAGGAGGTCACGTGTTTTTCCCCGAATGAGACGGTTGACTGTGCGCTTCGAGGAGCCTATCGGCTCCTCCGAAGCGCTGTCTTCGTACGGTGTCCCGATGGGACTGCCGCGTTCAGCGGCCAACGCTTGGATCTGACGAGTAGCGGTCTCGATCGTCGATTGGAGGTCCGCAAACCGGTTAGTCTGTGCCCGAGAGATCGTGCTTCGTGAAGGTGTGTCATCGGGATTGAAGCCAAGAGCGTCAGCAAGTTGAGGGTCACTGTCGAGCGTCCGATGGAGCCAGCCATCGGACGCGTCTTCGAGTTCCTTCAGGAGGATCGCCCGGAGCATCGGTTCGAACGGTTTAGAGTCGTGCCAATGGGGAATGGGATCAGCACGGCAGTATTGGCTGACGTCGAGGTGAGTGACCAACTCGGCCGCAGAGGTCGTCTTGTCGACGACCTCGGCGGCTTGCTTGGTTAGAGGCAGCCACCCGCCTGAGAGTGGACCGATATCTTGTAGGCGCTCGTCAACTGATCGTTGAGTGCGGCTGTCATCAGCAGCCGCAACATGATCTGACCAGTTGTTTGTCACAGTGGGGGACGAATCGTCCCCCACCGGTCAGTTAATCGATGTTGAGATTCCGTGCACGGGTTCTGTCATTCGTAGCTACAGCGCCCGTTCTCGACGGGAGGTCGGTTCACGTCTTGCCGGGAACGTCCCGCCATCGCGGGTGTGCCGTGTGGCGGGGGCACTGGCATCCACGCACACGACGTTCGTCAGAGCCAGCGTCAGTCGGTAACGCGACGCCGATCGTGGATACCAGCCAATATATCGGTCGGTCACTAACCTTTTCTCGTTACAGGCGGAACGAACAGAGAGAATGCACGGTCCGTCTGGTACTCGACCCACGTGGGACGGCGGAGACGAAACGTACCCGGCAAAGCAAGCGGGGGCCGATCGACGCGACATTGTCGCCGTTCTCACCGACGACCAGCCGACTCGTCTGGCCGACAGCCTGCGCCGCGAAGATCGGTTCGACGTTCACATCGCTGACCCCGACGCAATCGCGCAGTCAGTTGATCGGGAAGAGACGAGTTGTCTCGTCGTCGGTGTCGACGCTCCGGACCGTGCGAGGGACCTGCTCGAGCATCTTCGTGACCTCGAGTTATCCGTCCCGATCGTCGTCGCGCCACGAGAGGGGAGCGAACGGCTCGCGACGGTGGCGCTCCGAAACGGCGTCGCCGACTACGTTTCCCGTTCGAACGACGAGGAACTCGTCGCCCGCGTCGCGACGGCGATCGACGAGGCTACCGGCCGCGACGGCCCCACCGGAGACGAACGCCTCCATCGAGTCCTCGCGAACGCACTTCCGGACGAAGCGTTCGTCATCGACGAGGACGGCTACTACCTCGAGGCGAAGGTCCGCTCCGAGGCCGGCGATCTCTACACCGTTCCCGCCGACGAACTGGTCGGGCGACACCTCGAGGACGCGTTTCCGGACGACGTCACGGGCGATTTGCTGTCGTGTATCGACCGAACGCTCGAGACCGACGAGGTGCGATCGATCGAGTACGAAACCGAGACGACGAAGGGGACGCGACAGTACGAGGCACGCGTCGTCCCGATCGACGAGCCGATCGACGGCCGACGGGCGGTCGTCTGGCTGGCACGAGACATCACGGAACGGGCCGAACGCGAGCGAGAACTCCGCCAGCGGCGCGACCAACTCGAGACGCTCAACGGGATCAACAGCGTCGTCCGGCAGGTGATCCGGACGCTCGTGGAAGCGCCCACGCGAGAGGACATCGAGCGAGAGGTCTGTGAACAGTTCGTCGAGTCCGACCTCTACTGTTGCTCGTGGATCGGCGAACCAGACGGAAACGGCGGGGTCACCGTTCGAACCAGCGCCGGAGAGGCGACGACGTTCCTCGAGGTGGTCCGCGACCCGGAGATCGAACCACAGCAGCCGATCCTCGAGACGCTCGAGACGGGGGAGATCCGGACGAGCAACCGCATGCAAGAAGAGCCGCGAATCGCCGAGCCGTTTCACCGCGCCGCCAGCGAAGACGACGTCCGCTCTGCCATCGCCGTTCCGATTCGCCACGGGGAGACCATCTACGGCGTCCTCACCGTTCTTGCGAGCCGTGACGACGCGTTCAGCCAGCGCGAACAGTCGGCGTTTCAGTTGCTCGGCGAGACGATCGGCTTCAGCATCAACGCCGTGAAGAACCGTCGACTGCTCTTTGCCGACTCCGTCGTCGAACTCGAGATCGAGATCGACGGCGGCGACTCGCTCTCGTTCGACCTCTCGGAGTCGTACGACTGTACCTGCTATCTCGAGTGGGCGGGCGACGCCGCGGGCGGAAGGACCTACCAGTACGTGACCGTCGACGGGGTGGACGGCGAGACGGTGATGGAAGAGGCAACCGACCACGACTCCGTCGAGGAATGCCGGCTCATTCACGACGGCGGCGATCGGTGTACGATCGAGGTTCGCCTGCACGAGTCCGGCGTCCGCACGCTCGTCGACCACGGCGTGACGATCCGGGACGTCACGGTCTCGGACGGCGTCGGACGGACGGTCGTGGAGGTGCCACCCGACGCCGACGTTCGAGCGGTCGTCGACGCGTTACAGATGGTGTACGACGACGCGAAACTCGTCGCCCGGCGGGAGGTCGACCGATCGGTCCACACAGCCGACGAGCGTCGAGAGCGGATCGCAGATCGGCTCACCGACCGACAGCTGACCGCGCTCCGACTCGCCTATTACGGTGGGTACTTCGACTGGCCGCGTGGCAGTACCGGCGAGGAGATCGCCGAGGCGATGGGCGTCTCGCCACCGACGATGCACCAGCACCTCCGGAAAGCCCAGCGCGAACTCCTGACCGAGTTCTTCGACGAGCGAAGCGGAAAAGCGACCTGACATCTGCGCCGCCGACGGCTGACGTGATCTACGTTCCAGCAAGGAACCTAATCACTTAGGCCATACTGTTGTATATACAGAGGACACACTCTTTATTGCAGCCTAGTCGTCCCGCGGATGGTCCGTAGGCGCGAGGGGGTACGGTAGGTGGTGGATGCGTGAATGGTTTCCCCTCGTCGCCAGACAGACTGCCTCCAAGAGAAGGCAGGTTGCCGCTACGTACTCGAGTGCCATAACGTTACCCGCTACTTGTTCATATTCGCGGCAACGAATTGGACAAACTCATACATCGAGGACCTACTACGAACGAAGGAGTACACTACTGACCATCGTCGGCTGCCACGCCGAATCCCGCACACCGATTCGACACCGCCTCCTCGAGGAGACCCGCTTCGAGCAGCGTTACCACCCGTTCGACGTCATCGTGGACCGGGCGGTCTTCCTCGAGTGGTGGGACGACCTCTCGGACGAGGTCGTAGGCCGCGCCCGTCCCGTCGCCGAGGTCGAGGTCGGTCTCGCCGTCGAACGCGTCGCCGACGAACTCGGCGGCCTGTGCCCCGCAGACGAGTTCCGCGGCGACGACTGCGAACGCGTTCTCGAGCGCGCGCCGGAGGTTCGTCGCCGACTGGGCGCTCATGCTCACGTGGTCTTCCTGTCCGCCGCTGACGGGCGTGTTGTCGGTCGCCGCTGCTCCGAGCGAGCGCATCTCGTTTATCATGGCGGCAGCCGTGTACTGGGTGATCATGTACCCCGACTGTACCCCGCCGTCGGGCGCGAGAAACGGCGGCAGGTGTGACTCCTGGACGTTCGGGTTCACCAGTCGGTCGATTCGACGCTCGGAGATCGTCGCGAGTTCCGTCAGCGCGATGCGGGCGTACTCGAGTCTGAGCGCGAGCGGTTCGCCGTGGAAGTTGCCGCCGGAGAGCACTGCAGTTCGGTCGGTCCCCGACGCACGGTCGTCGACGCCCGTCGCGTCGAAGACGAGCGGGTTGTCCGTCGCACTGTTGAGTTCGACCTCGACGGCCTCGCGCAGGTGGGCGACCGCGTCGCGGACGGCCCCGTGGACCTGCGGGAGACAGCGCAGCGAGTAGGCGTCCTGGACACGATCGCAGTTCCGGTGGGCCTCGACGACGTCGCTCCCCGCGGTGAGTTGGCGCACGTTCTCGGCGCTCGTCTGCTGGCCGGCGTGGGGTCGCACGTCGTGGATCGCCGGGTCCGAACTCGCCGTCGTCCCGAGCGTCACCTCGGTCGTGAGCGCGCCCGCGACGTCGGCCGCCTCGAGCAGCCCGTCGGCGTCGACGACGGCCAGCGCGGCCAGTCCGACAGTCAACTGGGTCCCGTTAACCAGCGCGAGCCCCTCCTTCGGCGCGAGCGCCAGCGGCTCGAGGTCGATCGCAGCGAGCGCGTCGTCGCCGGCGACCCGACGCGTTGCCTGCGGATCGTCCGCCGGCTCGTCGACGATCGCCTCACCCTCGCCGAGGAGGACGAGCGACATGTGCGCGAGCGGTGCCAGGTCTCCGCTCGCGCCGAGACTCCCCCGGGACTTCACGACGGGGTGAACGCCCTCGTTGAGCATCGCCAGGAGGTGGTCGATCACGACCTCCCGAATCCCGGAGTAGCCTTTCACGAGCGCGTTGACGCGTGTGACCATCATCGCACGGACCTCCTCCCGGGTGAGCTCTCGGCCCGCACCGGCGGCGTGACTCCGGATCAGGTTCGTCTGGAGTTGCTCGAGGCGATCCGGTGGGATCCGCTGGTCGACGAGTTCGCCGAATCCCGTGTTCAGCCCGTAGACGGGTTCGCCGCTCTCGAGGACATCCCTGACGCGGTCGCGAGCGTCGCGAACTCGCTCGCGTGCCGCCGGGGCGACCGAGACTCGCTCGTCGTCTCGCGCGACCGCGACGACATCGTCGGGCGTCAGCGTCTCGCCGTCCAGTTCGACGGTCACGGGCGATCACCGCCCGATTCGGTTCGCCGTTCGGCCTCGTTTCTGTCCCCGGGCCGTCGGTTAGTGGAGTCAGCGGGCGACCAACGGCGGCTCGCCGGATCTCCCGTGGGCGCTCGAGTCACCAGTACGTCACCACACCTGCCGTCCATTCTTGATCACCGTCTCGATCGCCGGCGTGTCGAATCGGTAGGCGACGTGAACGTACGACGGGACCTCGAGTACGAGCGCGTCCGCCGGCGCTCCCTCGCGAAGTGTCCCCGTCCCGTCGTCGCGGTCGACTGCCAGCGCGGCGTTTCGCGTCGCCCCGAGCAGGGCTTCGGCGGGCGTCGTCCCTATCTCGAGACACGAGAGCGTCTGGACGAACGCCATGCTCCGTGCGTGACAGTTGGGGTTGAAGTCGGTCGCGAGCGCGACCGGCGCACCCGCCTCGAGGAACTCGCGCGCGTCGGCGTACCGCTCGCCGAGGCCGAACGCGGTTCCGGGGAGGAGGACAGGGACGGTTCCGGCGTCGACGAGCGCTTCGACGTCCTCGGCCGTCGCGTACAGCAGGTGGTCCGCGCTCGCCGCTTCGACCTCGGCCGCCAGTTGCGCCCCGCCGTGCCGGGTGAACTCCTCGGCATGGACTTTGGGCGTCAGGCCGGCGGCCGTCCCGGCCTCGAGGACGCGTCGTGACGCCTCGACGTCGAAGACGCCCTCCTCACAGAAGACGTCGCAGAACTCGGCGATCCCCTGATCGGCGACGGCAGGGAGGTGTTCCTCGACGACCTCGTCGACGTACTCCTCGTCGTCTCTGCTCTCGGGAACCGCGTGTGCGCCGAGGTACGTCGCCACCAGATCGACCGGGTGTTCGTCGTCGGCGCGGTCGATCACCTCGAGCAGCCGCAGTTCGGTCTCGGTCTCGAGGCCGTACCCCGACTTCACCTCGACCGTCGTCGAGCCGCGTGCGAGCATCACGTCGAGGTGAGCGAGCAGGGTCTCGAGCAGTTCCTCGTCGCTCGCCTCGCGGGTGGCCTGGACGGTCCGAAGGATACCGCCACCGTCAGCGAGAATCTCCTGGTAGGTCTTCCCGCGCAGTCTGGCCTCGAACTCGTCGGAGCGGTCGCCCGCGAAGACGGCGTGGGTGTGTGGATCGACGAACCCCGGCACGACCGCCTTCCCGCTGGCGTCGATCGCCTCGTCGGCGTTCTCCGGTGGGTACTCGCGTACGACTTCGTTCGTCGGCCCGACGGCCGCGACCTCCCCGTCGATCGCGGCGAACGCGGCGTCCTCGAGGACCTCGAGCGGCCCCTCGCCGGGCTCGGTGTCGTCGCTTGCGCCCGTGGCGGGGCCGACGACGAGTTCGGCGGCGTCGGCGACGACGACCGTGGTCGACGCGCCGCTCATCGTCGCGCCTCCGCGTAGCCCGCGAGGAAGTGTGCGACGGCGCGTGCGGCCGCGTCGCTGGTCTGTCTGTCACGGTCGAGCGGCGGGGCACACTCGACGACCTCGAAACCCACGACGCGCTCGTCGGCCGCGAGAAATCGCAAGACTCGAAAGAGTTCACGGGTCGTGAGCCCGCCCGGCGTGGGTGCGCTCACGCCCGGGGCCGCGCTCGCGTCGAGCACGTCCAGATCGACGCTGACGTACAGCCGGTCGACGTCGACCATCGCCTCGAGGGCGACTCGTGCTGCGTCGATCGGATCGTCGCCGACCTCCTCGGCCGTGACAACCTCCCCGCCGCGTTCGCGAACGAACTCGTGGTAGGCCGTCGACGTCTCGAAGTGGCGCGCGCCGACGCAGGCGTAGGCGTCGAGTCCCTCCTCGTAGAGCTGTCGGTAGGGCGTCCCGCTCGTGGCGTCGTCGCGGACCTCTCGGACGTCGAGGTGTGCGTCCAGGTTGACACAGCCGACCGCCCCCTCGCGACACAGCGGGGCGACGTTCGGGTACGTAAGCGAGTTGTCGCCGCCGAGAAACACGGGGAGGGAATCGAGGTCGTGAACCGCGGCGGTCGTCTCCCGGAGCCGATGCTGGACGGCCTCGACCGACCTCACGTGCCCGGCGTCGCGCTCGAGTTCGTCGAGCAACGTGGCGACGTCACCCAGGTCGCCGATCGATCCGACGGGACCACAGTCGAAGTGATGTGTTTTCGTGCGCGCGAGCGAGCGACGGATCTCGGTCGGTCCCGCCGCCGCACCGGGTCGGCCGACGACGCCACGGTCGAACGGTTCGCCGACGAGCACGGCGTCGTACGCGTCGGCAGTTGTCGTCGTCGTCTCCTCGATCACGTGTCCGAACAGTTCGTCGGTGGGGTCGTCGGTGTGTGCGGCCTCGAGCCACCCGCCAGCGTCCTGCCAGTCGGGGTGCGTTCCGAAGTCGCTCATTCGTCACCTCGCATCGGGACGTCGACGTTCGACTCGCGGGCTTCCGCCAGCGCCTCCTCGTAGCCGGCGTCGGCGTGGCGAACCACGCCCATCCCCGGATCGGTCGTGAACACGCGTTTGGCCTTTTCGGCAGCGAGGTCCGAGCCGTCGAGGACGACGTGGTTGTTCGCGTGGATGGCGTTGCCGATCCCGACGCCGCCGCCGTCGTGGACCGAGACGACGTCCGCGCCCGCCGCGCAGTTGAGCAACGCGTTGAGGATCGGCCAGTCGGCGATCGCGTCAGAGTCGTCTCGCATGGCCTCCGTCTCGCGGTTCGGGCTCGCGACGGAGCCGGCGTCGAGGTGGTCGCGGGTGACGACGATCGGCGCGGCGAGTTCGCCCGCGGCGACGAGGTCGTTGATCTCGAGGGCGAAGCGAGCGCGTTCGGTGAGGCCGTCGGGATCGTCGCCAGCCTGGTAGCCCAGCCAGCAGACGCGTGCGGGCAAGCCCTGGAACGCGACCTCCTCCTGGGCGAGATCGATCCAGCGACGCAGGTGGTCTTTCTCGGGGAACAGGTCCGTGACGGCCTCGTCGGTTCGGTAGATGTCCTCGGGGTCGCCGGAGAGCGCCACCCAGCGGAACGGCCCCTTCCCGCGGCAGAACAGCGGTCGGACGTACGCCGGGACGAATCCCGGGAACTCGAACGCCCGGTCGTGATCGCGGTGGTCTCGCACCTGCCCGCGGATGTTGTTTCCGTACTCGAAGGCGACCGCGCCCGCCGCCTGGAGGTCGAGGATCGCGTCGACGTGTCGTTCCATCGTGTCGAGACTCTCCTCGACGTACGCTTCGGGGTCGTCTGCGCGCAACTCGTCGGCCTCGGCGACCGTGTAGCCGGAGGGGTAGTACCCCTCGAGTTCGTCGTGGGCGGCAGTCTGGTCGGTGACGACGTCGGGGACGAACCCCCGCTCGAGCAGCGCCTCGAGCGCGTCAGCGGCGTTCGTGTGGACGCCGACGCTGTAGGGCTCGCCAGCGTCGGCGGCTTCCTTTGCGCGGTCGAGTGCCTCCTCGAGGTCGTCGGCTTTCTCCTGGCAGTAGCCGGTCTCGAGACGGCGATCGATCCGCTGCTCGTCGACCTCGGCGGCGATGCAGACCCCGTGGTTCATCGTCACCGCGAGCGGCTGTGCACCGCCCATCCCGCCGAGACCGCCGGTGACGACGATCTTCCCCCGGAGCCCCTCCGTCTCGGGGAAGTGCTGGGTCGCACACTCGGCCAGCGTCTCGTAGGTCCCCTGGATGATCCCCTGCGTGCCGATGTACGCCCACGACCCCGCCGTCATCTGGCCGTACGTGATCAGGCCCTTCGCCTCGAGTTCGTGGAAGTGTTCCCAGTCGTCCCATTTGCCGACCAGGTTCGAGTTGGCGATCAGGACGCGTGGCGCGCGTTCGTGCGTACGGAAGCGCCCGACCGGCTTGCCGCTCTGGACGAGCAGCGTCTCGTCGTCGGCAAGCGTTCGGAGTTCCTCGCAGATCGCGTCGTAGGCGTCCCACGACCGGGCTGCACGACCGGTTCCGCCGTAGACGACCAGCTCTTCGGGCTTCTCGGCCACCTCCGGATCGAGATTGTTGTTCAGCAGTCGCAGGGCAGCCTCCTGTCGCCACCCTCGACACTCGAGGTCGGTTCCGGTCGGCGAACCCTGGTACTCTCGCCACTGTGCACTCGGTTCGCCCACGTCGTGACCGCCGTCTCGCCGTGGCACGTGCATGTCGTTACCATTCGTGACGGGCGGTAATGGAACTACCCTCTCCCCGGTGGCGAGGGTGGACGCTCTCGGACGATGTTGCACGATCATACATGTTTTTCAAATGCCGTTTCGATATCGTACCTGTCCTTGACGGGTCGATCGTCCGTTCACCACCACCGACCCTACTTCCGACCGCCGTCGACCTCTCAGGGACGTACTGCCGGGATGGCCGCATGGAAGCGGTCGCGTCTCGGCCTGCAGTACCACACCGACCGGAACTCCACAGCCTCGAGGAACGATCTGGACTGATTGGTTTGCGTGACAGTCACGGCTTCGTGATAAAACAACCATATGTAAACCCAATCGCCGATGCCACCGGACCGGGTACGCTGATCCAGAGACGATGAGACGGAGGTCCGTTCGTGCGACGTGTGTCGTCGTTCGACGTCGAGGGGTGAACCGCCGGTGATCGAAGGTGCAGACGTCGAACCGATCTACGAGGGATCGAACGGTCGATACTACACCGCCTGGCAGGTCGACCACCGACTGGACACCGGGGAATGGCGACCCTGCCTGCACGACCTCGAGACCGGTCGCCGGCTGGTCGAGGCGGACGGCGACCTCGTGATGCTCGTGGCGAGAACAGTGAGCGACTGCCCCGGCTGGGTCCGGATTCGCCTGGATCAGGCCGGACCGCGCGTCGTCGACGCCCGACGAACGGTCCCCTGACGAAACGACGCACTCGAGAGGGCGTCACGATTCGTTCCGGATATAATGACTGTCCAGGTTCAGCCGAGCGTTCTCGAGCCACGGCACACGAAACGTCGACGTGAAACGACGGACGGTACTCGGTTCGGTCGGGTCACTGCTGTCGGTCGGTGCGCTCGCGTACGCGAGTCGTGATCCGGTAAATCGGATCGACGTCCGCTTCTGGCTCTCCGAGCGGGCCGCCACCTACGACGGCGTCGTCGAGACGGTCGATGCGTATCTCGCGACTGCGCTCGACCTCGAGTGGTGGTCACTCGAGGTTTCGTTCGGCGGCGTGGTTTCCGTCTCGACCGAGGACGGTGCCGCGGTGACGACGGGCGGCGAGTGGCCCTCGCGCGTGATCGCGGGATCGGTCGGTCGTGGCGACGTCGATCCGGTCGCCGACGTCAACCTCCTCGTCACCGACGGGGAGATGCAGACCGCGCCGACGGGCTACGGCCTGCCCCACGTCGCGTCCGTCGGCGGTGCGCGCCACCTCGCCGCGGCGTCTGCGCCCGATCGACAGCCAGATCCGCTCCCGTATACGACGCCGAATCGGGTTGCACAGGTGCTCGTCCACGAGGTCGGCCACGCGCTCGGCCTCGATCACGACCACGGCGTCGCCTACCGGCGCGGAGACACAGTCGTCGCGACGCCGATGCTCAGTACCTACGCCTGGGACCCCGACTACGACGGCCGGCCGAGGTGTGGCTCGATCGCTTCCGAACGGACGGGTGACGACCGGCGACTCGCGTGTGCGTTCTCCGAATGTGCCCGGCGCGAACTCGAGACGTACGACGGTGGACTGCCCCTCTGACAGTCGGTGGACAGTCAACCCAGTTGGCGGCCGGTCGCACGCGACCGGCGCGTACCGCGTCGATCGCTGGACAGAATTATTCGTCTTCGTCGGTCGACTCCTCGCCGCCGCGTGCGAACGCTTCGGCCGCGTCCCCGGTCGCGCCGGTGTTTGGCCCTTCGATCAGCGCTTCGAAGTCGTCGACTTCGTCGTACTGGTCTTGGTAGACGAGCGCCGCTTTGCCCAGCGCAGTAATCTCGTAGAGCCCAGATCGTTCTGCCGGACCGATCTTCTGAACGAGACCGTAGTCTTCGAGTACTGGCAGGCGCGTGTTGATGTTCTTCCGACTCTTGCCAGTGTGGGCAGCGAGGTTCGTCGCGACGTTTCGCCCCTTGTCTTCGAGTGCCTCGAGGATCAGAAAGTCAGTGGGTTGTCTAAGTTTCACAGGTGTTCCCTCTCATTGTGAGAGTATATTTCCGATGGTAACTAATACTTTCGGCTCCGACCTCGATGTTGCCGTAGGACATAGCTCACGGAAATTTTTAATATGGTCCGGGAACAACTGGCAGATGGGCGTGGACGGAGGCCCTTGCAAACCAGGCTGACACGACCGAATCCCCCCAACTGTCGTTGCCAGACGGGTTCCCCCACCCACTGGTTGCACTCTCCCCCACCCCCATCCCCCCATCCCCCACCCCGCCGCACCAGGCGGGGCTGCCGATCAGTTTTCCCATTTCACTCGGTTTTCGACGCTATCTCTCGCGTCGAACGATCGCCGGATTCACCCACCAGGCCGTCGCCGACGGTCGCGAGCCAGCCTAGAAGCGACGCGACCGCAGACGGCGATCGAACGCGACAGGACGCGGCCGACGGTCGATCGTCGCCGACGCGGACGCCGAGCCCGTCGGGTTCGACGGCGCGAAACGCCGACTCGTCTGTGACGTCGTCGCCGACGTAGACCACGAACGTCCCCTCGGGATGGACCGACTCGAGGAGGGAGACGGCGTCGCCTTTCCCCCAGGAGATCGCGGGCGCGAACTCGATCACGCGTTTTCCCGTCGACGACTCGAGGTCACCGCCGCCGATCCGGTCGACCACGTCGTGAGCGAGCCGCCGCACGACGGGACGGGCCGCCGACGGCACCGATCTGACGTGGACGGTCCCCGTCAGGCGCTTGTTCTCGACGCGACAGCCAGCAATCGGATCGACGGCCGTCTCGAGTGCGCGACAGGTTCGTTCGACGAGTTCCGTACGCTCGCGAGCGACCGGGTGGACGAGCCTCGATCCGTCGCGAACGAGTTCGAGACCGTGGTTGCCCGCGCAGGTCGACACCGCGTCAACGCGCGAGCGCACGTCGGCCAGTCTGCGGCCGCTGACGATCGCCGTCGACACGTTCGTCGCAGACGCGAGCGACTCGACAGCAGCCTCGGTTGCCGGCGTCAGCGACGCCTCGTCGGGGTCGTCGACGATCGGCGCGAGCGTCCCGTCGAAGTCGAGACAGACAAGCAGTTCCGACACCAGATCGAGTTCCCGTCGCAACCGTGGCAGGTGCTCGTCGATCGGCCGTGGGCGTGTCTCGGACATCGGTTTCACGTCGATCGCGGTCTCCGACTCCGGTTGCGATTCGCGGAGTGTCCTGCCTCGTGAAGCCGTCGCAGTTCGCCGAACTGGGCGTGCATCCACGACTCGAGGTCGCGTTCGAAGACGCGCCGGCGAAGGCCGTCCATCCGTCGACGTCGTTCCGACGGCGGTGCCGTGAGGGCAGCCTCGATCGTCGTCGCGAACTCCTCTCGACGTCGCGGCTCGATGGTGTACACGAACTCGCCGAGCGTCTCGTGCGCCCCGACGGTGCTGCTCAGGACCAGCGAGCCGTCGCCGTCGACGCTCGCTGCGACGTACTCCTGGGCGACGAGGTTCATCCCGTCGACGAGCGGGCTGACGACCATGACGTCCGCCCGACGGTAGAGCGCACAGAGGTCCGCACGCGGCAGGTACTCTTCGACGTAGACGATCGGTCGCCACCCGTCCTGCTCGAAGCGCGCGTTGATCCGATCGACCTCGCTGCGGACGTACTCGCCGTGTCGCTGGTAGGTCGGGATTTCGGTTCGGCTCGGCATCGACTTCTGGACGAACGTGAACTCGCCTCGCCACGCGGGGTTGCGCTCGAAGAACCGCTCGACCGCCGCGAGGCGCTCGGGAATCCCCTTCGTGTAATCGAGTCGGTCGACGCCGAGTCCGATCGCGTTCCCCTTCGGGATACCGTGGTTCTCGCGAACGTCGTCCCACCTGGTGACGTCGATCGACCGGCTCTGCTGGTCGTACGCCGCCGCGTCGACGCCCATCGGCGTCGCGACGATCCGGATCTCGCGACCGCGATAGTGGACGACTCGCCTGCGTGAGTCGACGATCGCCCCCGGAACGAACGCGTCGACGCACTCGAGGAAGTGCTCGCAGTACCGGTCGACGTGGAATCCGAGGAGGTCGTTGCCGAGCAGTCCCTCGAGCAGTTCCCGTCTGGCCGGACAACGGTGGAAGACCGCGGGTGCTGGCCACGGGATGTGCCAGAACTGGGCGATCGTCACGGACCGTGGGACGCTCTCGCGGATCATCGCCGGGGCGAGACCGAAGTGGTAGTCTTGCAGCCAGACGACGGCGTCGTCGGTTGCGTGGTCGGCGACCGCGTCGGCGAACTGCCGGTTGACCGCCCTGTACCACTCGAGGTCGTTCGGCCGGTACTCGACTATATCGGGGAACCCGTGGCACAGCGGCCAGAGGACGCGGTTGCTGAACCCGCGGTAGTAGGCGTCGACCGCCTCGTCAGAGAGCCACACACGCTGGAGCGTGTACGCCCCTTCCTCGTCTTCCGGCGGGACCTGAACGCAGCCGTCGTCGCCCGTGACGTCGCGGTCGGCGTCGCCGTCGCCCCAGGCGATCCACGTGCCGCCGGACCGACGGAGTACCGGGTCGAGCCCCGCGGTCAGCCCGCCCGTCGGTCGGTCGACCGTGATCGGTCGCTCGTCGTCTCCGTTCGTATCGGCGACGAGCGAGGGGCCGCCGGTCGTTCCACCGTCGACGGTCGCTTGCCCGCCGCTATCGCTGGATTCGCTCGAGTCGTCGTCCGCGTACTCGTGTCGGTACGGTTGTCGGTTCGAGACGGCGATCAACGAGCCTGGAACCGCCGTCGACGTGCCATCGCGCTCCGCCGTCCGTCGATAGCCTTCGGTACCGCCGTCCGCCGACGACTGTCGCTCCTCGTTGTGACACATTCGCCCCGATAGAACACCGCCCCCACTGGTTCGTTGCCGGCCTGCAGTCTCATGGTCGTTTAGTGGCGTATCGGAGCGAACCTCGCTGCTTATTCGTCGACCGGCCCTCTCGGCAGCGATTTCTGCATTTCAGGAACGTCCCCGACGGGTTCCGCCACCTCAGCCGACGGCGGCGCGGGCGGTTCGTAGACGTACAGGACGTCTCCCTCACACACGACGTAGTGACTGTTCCCGTGTGCCGTCCGCGCGAGTATCACCGCATCGGTCTGGATCGCCACCCGGGCGAGTTCCCCGAGCGTCTGGACGTCGACACGCGGTCGATCCGCCATCGCGGCTGGAAGTTCAGCCCTGACGATCAACTCCGCGAACTCCGCCCGATCGTCACGATAGGCGAGCCACGCCCGCTCGAGTGCGGACGGTTCGTGATAGCTGGCGACGATCAACAGTCCGCCGCCGACGAGGGCAGCGGCGACGAGCAGTAGCCCACCGACCGTCCAGACCGGGCCGTACGACCGAGTGACGGTAACGGCCTCCGTCGCGGAGATCGGCTCTTCGAACGGGTCGGCGTCGAACGCGTACGTGGCTCCGTCGTGCGTGAGATCGATCTGTCGTCGTCGCGTCGCAGTTCGCTGCTGGCCGTCGATCGTCCCGTCGACCGTCGTCGTGACGTCGACGACTGTCTCGACGTCGCCCGGGCGTGCTCCCAGCCGTCGGTCGATCTCCTCGAGTCGCGACTCGAGACGGGAGACGTTCACCTCGAAGTCGGCGACGACCTCCTCGCCGGGGTCGACCGCCGTGCGCTCTCTGGTTGCAAGTTGCTCTCGCTGTTCCCAGTAGACCACGTCGCCGTCGACCGACCGGGCGACGAGGTCGACCTCGAGTCTCGTCGTGACGTTCTCGCCGCTGCTCGCCTCGTAGCCGGCGGTGACCGTCCCGACTGCAGTCGGCGAGAGTCGCGTGTAGTACACCGGTTCGTCGCGCAGTTCGCTCCCGGTGTCGTAGATCGGATTCGGTTCGACGACGGTCGCGCCGTGTGAGAACGTTCCCGTCATCGACCACGACTCGGTCTGTCGCGTTTCGCGCCGCTCACCCGGATCGACGTAGGCGGTGTAGGACAGCCAGCCACCGACACACAGGAGGGCGACGACGACGAGGACCGCGAGCTGCCGGTGGTCGACGAGACGGACGCGCCAGCGCAAGACGGTCTCGTTCGTCGGCTCGCCGTCCGGTTCCTCGAGTCGCGCCCCGGTCATCGCTCGAGTCGGAACCGCTGGTTGCGGGTGCAGTATCCTCCTTTTCGTGCCGGTCGACTCCCACCCGAGTCGATTAGACGTCGACAGAGCACGTACGCGATCGCGCCCAGCAGCGCGACGATCGCGCCCAGCGGGAGCCACGGGTGACGGTCGTAGAGGGCGTCGATGACTGGCCGGGGGAGCAGATACAGGTAGCGGTGCTCGACCACGGTGCGTTCGTAGTGGCCCTCTGATTCGGGGGCCGTGATCGAGACCGTGACGTCTTCGCTGTCGCGTCCTGGCACGATTGCGGCGTGCCGCTCGAGTGTGACGCCTTCGTCTCTGGGTTCCAGATACGCGACGATCGGAGCGAAGCCGGCGTTCGAGACCCGGTAGGACGTCTCGACGATCCCGCCGGGCTCGGCCAGTAACTCACCGTCCGGTGCCGGGTCGGTGCTGACGAACGCGATCGACTCGGCCCCCGCCGGGACGACCATCGCCGCCGTCGCAGCGACCGCCACGACGAGTGCGACCGCGACGGCGACGCGACGGGGTTCCGTCGTCCCGTCGTCGATCCGGCGGTCGAGACGCCACCGACGCCGTTCGCGAACCGTTTCGATCATGTAGCCGGCGAGCGACAGTACCAGGAGCAACGACGCCACTGCCCTTCCGCTCTGGTCCCCACCAGTTCCGGTGACGTCGGCGATTCCCGCCTGCACGACGCCGAAGACGGTTCCAGTCGTCGTGACCGCGACTCCCAGACCGGGTATCCTGACGACCGTGCCGTCGATCTGCAGTGCCGTCGCGACGATCTGTTCCTCTCGTACGTGTGGTTCGCCATCCTGCTGGTCGGTTACCGGGTTCGCGTCGCCACGGGTGACGTAGCCGTCGTCGGTCGCGCGGACGACGCGATGGGTTACCAGTTCGTCGTCGACGCCGTCGCCTGACTCGTAGACGATCACGTCGCCCGGTTCGACGTCGCCCACCAGGAGGGTCGGCACTGCGACGAAGCCGTCACCAGCGTCCATCGCCGGCTCCATGCTGTCACTCGAGACGTACCCCAGCAAAAGCGGCTGGCCGAGTGCCTGTCCGGCTATCGCTGCGAGTACCGTCACCAGCAGTGCGATCCGAACGAACCGGGCGACGTAGCGAACGCTCATGGTCCCCCCATCCGTCGATCAGGCCTGATAGTTCGCCCGGTAGCGTTTCCCGGCCTCGACGTCGGCGAGGTCCTCGAGTTCGACGATGTCATCTTCGGTAAGTTCGTCCCACTCGTCGACGTACGCCACGGCGTCGTCGTACTCGGCGAAACAGACGGGACTGCCGCCCGGCATCGGAGTCGTGTACTTCTGGAACGTCCGGCTATCGAGGACGAAGTAGCCCTCGCGCATGTCGATGAACGCCTCCCAGCCGGGGTGTGCAGCGGACGATCCGTCGTCAGGATCGGTGTCGACGTCGGTGAAGTCGGGCGCCCAGATGGTCACGAGTTCGTCCTCGATCGTTCCCTCGTGTTTACCGTCGTAATCCGTCGCGTCGTGGTCTGTGGGGTGGATCCAGTACTCGACGGCACAGCCGAGCGAACAGAACTCGATCCGACTCCCGTCCGCGTGTGTCGCCTGGGCGTGCCAGCCCTCGTACATCTCGGTCAGCATGTTACAGACCGGGCAGATTTTCTCCTCGTCGGGCTGGTACCACTCCACCGGCGCGTCCTGGACCGCCAGCGTCCCGCTCTCCGTGCCGTCCTCGAGGTTCGCCGTCACCGTCCATTCGTTCTCCCCGAGGGAAATGCCGCCTCGCTCGACGCTCTCGTAGTCGGTATCGACGCCGACGGTCGCCGTCTCGCTGTCGCCAGCGGCGACGGTAACGACCTCCTCCCGGCGCTCGTCGCCGACGTCGACGCTGACGGCCACGTCGTGATCGTCGTCACCGTCGTTCGTCAACTCGAGGTCGAACTCGACGGTGTCGCGAACTGTCACCGCCGTCGGACTGTCGACGACCGAGAGCGAGCCGGCGACGGTGGGCAGGCTGCTGTCGCCGTCACCGTCGCTACCGTCACCGTCACCGTCGCCGTCGTCGCCGGCGCCGAGACAGCCGGCGACGACCCCTGTCAGTGCGATACTACTCCCGCGGACGAACGTTCTCCTGTGCATGTCGAACTCGTCTGGATTCGCTTGTTAGCTGTGCGACCTTGCCGCCACGCGACGGAACGCGAAGGGGGAAGGGAGACGTCGTTACCGATAGTTCGCCCTGTACATCAGGCCGTGCTCGTCGACGAGGTCCTCGAGTTCGACGATGTCGTCTTCGGTGACGTCGTCCCACTCGTCGACGTACGCCACGGCGTCGTCGTGGCTGGCGAAACAGACCGGGCTCCCACTCATCGGCGTATTGAACTTGGTCGCGGTGTTCTCGTCGAGGACGAAGTAGCCCTCGCGCATGTCGATGAACGCCTCCCAGCCGGGGTGTGAGTCGGTGTACTCGCCGGTCTCGACGTCGGTGAAGTCGGGTGCCCAGATGGTCACGAGTTCGTCTTCGACCGTTCCGTCGTGTTTGCCGTCGTAGCCCGACCCGTCGTGGGAAGTGGGATTGACCCAGTACTCGACGGCACAGCCGAGCGAACAGAACTCGATCCGGCTGCCGTCGACGTGTGTCGCCTGGGCGTGCCACGCCTCGTAGGTCTCGGTCAGCATATTACAGACCGGACAGATCTTGTCGCCGTCGGGCTGGTACCACTGGACTGCCGCATCGTTGACCGAAAGCGATCCGGTCAGCTCGTCGGTGTCGGCGTCGATCTCGGCTGAGACCGCCCACTCGTTGTCCTGGAGCGTCAGGCCGCCCTTTTCGACGTCTTCGTACTCCGTTGGAATCTCGAAGACCACGTCCTCGCTACTGCCGTCGGCGACCGTCACCGTCTCTTCGAACGTGCCGTAGTGGGTGCTGGGATCGACGCCCTCCACGTCGAGGGCCACCGTCGCCTCCTGCTGGCCGCCGGTCTCGTTCGTCACCGTCGCGGTGATTTCGGCCACCTCGCGGACGTCGACGCTGCTCGGTGCGGCGACCTCGAGGAACTCTCCGCTGCTTTGCTCGTCGTCGCTCCCCTCGTCGTCCTCATCTCCGGTGTCGTCACCGCCGTCGGTCGCCGAACTGTCGGCGACGAACATGACAGTCGACTCGTCGCCGCTCGGCAGCGCAGCCTCGACGTCGTCGTGGTCGGTCAGGTCGGCCCGGAGCGTGATCGTCTCGCTGTTGTCGCCGTCCTCGACCGAACCGAGCGAGACGGCGTTCGTCTCGCCGACGATCGATTCGCCGCCGATCCGATAATCCAGGATGGCAGCGTCGTCGTCCCCGAGCCAGTCTTGCTCTTCGACGTAGAGGTCGACCGCCTGCGTCCCCGTGTTCGTCACCAGAAGCAGGTCGTCGAACTGCACCCACCCGTTCTCGTCGACGTCGTCGATGATGACCTCGAGCGGCCCGTTTGCCGGATCGTCGACGTACTCGCCGACGTCGCCGGCGTAATCGTCGTTCGGTTCGACGTGAATGTAGCCGTCGCCGGTCCCGATCGAGACCCCGTGACCGGCACCGGCCGCACTGAACGCACCCGTCCCGAAAAACAACCCGACGCCGGTGGCAGCCGAGCCGATGAGGAAATTCCGACGCTCCATACTACCGCTTCACCCCGCGTGTGGTCGCGTGAGCGGTGGCCGTAGTCGACGGTCGATACCACTGCGCTGCCGCCGCATCCGTGCTCGACGTCATACATTCTCAACAAGAAATTGACTCAATTAATTGATTCTGGTACATTCGTCAAACAATAATATTGTACACTGAACACCATACACCACTTTACACATTGATTCTAGTATCAAACCAGAATACAGATTGACTCGGCGAACGCTTCTGGTCCGTAATGAGCGTGATGATCGACGGACGGTGTCGACGCCACTCGAGCGAGCGACGGGAATCTGGACGGCGCGACATCGAGAACGATGACGACTCGGCGTAACGTTCTGGCGCTTCTCGCGGCCGGTTCGTCACTCGCTTTCGTCGCGGACACCGCCGGGTTTACTCGCGCTGGCGTCGGCCACGCACCCACGGTCGACGTCGCGACGGACGACGCTGCCGTCCGCCTCGAGAGCGAGGCGTTCGAAACGCCGGTCGACGAACCCCGGGCGACGATCACCGTCAGATCGCGACTCGAGGCGACGGCAGTCACGCGACTCGAGTCTCGGGAGGGAACGTTCGCGTTCGATCCGGATCCGGCGATCGACGGCCCACTCGACCTCACAGAGCCAGTGACGGTCGACGTGCGCACGCGTATCCCGACGGACGGGGTCGTCGCCGACGCGATCGTCGCCGTCGTCGAGGGACCGGCCGTCCGTACTGGCGTCGAACGCCGCCTGTTCGTCGACGGCGTCGACGAGTCAGTGTGAACGGAGACACCTGTGAGCCTGAACCGGAGACGGATCTTCGAGTATCGGACCAGATGTCATATACATTCTCGGGACGGCAACCCAGACATGTGCTTTGACGAACACGTCGATCGGTCGACTGTCTCGTCTCGTCGAACCGTCCTCGCCGGCGTCGGCCTCGCCACGCTCGGGACGCTCGCGGGCTGTCTCGGTGCCGACGAAGCGGCTCCGGATCCGATCGCACTCGAGGAAGGGCAGTTCTGCGACGTCTGTGATATGGAGATCGCGATGCATCCCGGACCCGTGGGACAGGCATACTACGCCGACGACGAGGCACTCCCGCCGGGTCGCGACGGCCCGGCATGGTTCTGCAGCGGACAGTGTCTGTACACCTACGTCCTCGAGCAGTCAAACGCCGGCTACGATCCGGCCGGTGCGTACGCGACCGACTACTCGACGGTCGACTGGGAACTCAGGACGGACGACGGAACGACCGTCATCAGCGCCCACCTCCAGGCCGACGCGTTCGAACTCGTCGAGTCGCTCGAGTACGTCGTCGCCAGCGACGTCGAGGGGGCGATGGGGAAGTCGCTGATCGGGTTTACCGACGCCGACGACGTCGACGCGTTCGTCGCCGACCACGGCGGCGAGCGATACCAGCACGGCGACGTCTCACGGCAGTTGATCGACAGCCTCGACATGTAGTCTCATCTGTCAGTCGACTGGGCCGCGTCGCAGTCTCGTTCGAGTCCGGACCACTCGACGGACTCGAGCAGATCGGGATTCGACGGTTCGCAAAGCGGTGCCAGGTCGACGATACTTCCCGTTCGCATCCCGGGGACGGTTCCCTCGAGTCCGGAGAGCGCGTCGAGCAGCGGTGCTCGTGCCAGCGCTGGCGTGCCGTCGACGCGGTGGAGTCGCCGATCGGTCGGGCCGGTCGGCGCGTAGGAACGATCGAGGACCTCGCCGTCGCTCTCGCCGAACGCACCGTGCCAGAAGTTCCCCGCGCCGTCTCGCGTCCAGATCCGGAGCGGTCCTTCGCGCGCGGTCGCGTGTCTGTCGTTGCCGACGAAGTCGTTGCCCACAACCCGGTTTGTCGGCAGGATGTGACTCGCCCGAAGACCCTCCTCGTTGTTCGCGATGACGTTGTCTTCGTAGATCGAGTTTCCGGCCTCGGTCGTCATTCCGAGGTCGTTGTTCGCGACGACGTTCCGGGCGAAGTAGGAGTTCCACCCGCCGGTTCGAATCCCCTGGGGCCCGTTCCGAACGTCGTTGCCGACGACCGCGTTTTGCTCCGGATTCGTCATGACGTGGATCCCCGTCGCTCTCGCGTCCCTGATCTCGTTGTCGGCGATGACGGTTCGCGAGGTGTACATCAGGTGCACGCCGATTCGGTTTCGCTCGAGGGTGTTGTTCCGGTAGACGAGGCCGTGTGATCGGTGGGTGTAGATGCCATCCCGACCGTCGCGGAACCGCGAGTTTTCGACGACCCCGTCTTCCGACCGCATGGTCATGACGCCCATGTACGCGTCGGTCCACTCGTCGCCGCCGTCGACGGTCACGTTCCGAACGACGGTCTCCGGGCTGTCGCGGATCAAGATGCCGTTCGCCGGCGTCTCGATCGCCACGTCCTCGACCAGCACTCGCGATGCGTCGTCGATCTCGACGCCAGCATCTCCCCGTCCGTAGGCCATCTCGAGGACCGTATCCTGACCTTCGATCGATTCGTCGTCCTCGGCACGCGTCGTGTTGCCGACGCCGGTTATCCGGACGTTTCTCACCGCGGCCCGTTCGGCCGTAACCTGGACGACCGTGTTCTCGTCGTCACCCCGGATCGTCACGTTCCCCTCGCCGGCCAGCGTGATCGGCCGGTCGATCTCGACGAGTTCCTCGTAGGTCCCGTCCGGCACGACGACCGTCGTCTCTGCCGGGGCAGCGTCGACTGCCTCCTGGATAGTGGCCACGTCCTCGCCGACGACGACGGACGTCGGCCGCTCGAGAAACGTCCGCGAGCTGGCGACGAGAGTGTCCGCGGCCGCCCGTTTCTCGTCGACGCGTTCGCGGACGGTGGTGGCGTCGTCGATCTCGAAGGGGTACTCGAGTAACTCCTGCCACGTCAGGAGGCTCCCGCCGTGTGTCGATGCGTACGCCTCGGCGTCGCTGCGGCTCGAAAACGGGAGAACGGCGTCGCTGCGGAGCGTCCGTGCGTCGCTCTCGACGACGTAGGTAGCCGTCTCGGCGTCGGTCCAGCCGACGGGGCCGTCCGCACTCGGGTAGCCCTCGTCGGACAGGTCGACGCTCGTGTCACTGTAGTCGGTGACGTACACCGCGAGCGGGTAGCCAAAACGCTGTTCGTGTCCCGCTTGCCGTCGAGTGTCGACGAACCGGTCGATGCCGTGGTAGCCGACGACGTAGCGATACTGGGAGTAAAAGACCTGGGCTTTCGGCAGGTCGATTCGGTCCGGTTCTTCCAACTGTTCTTCGGGCGTGATACCCATCGCGACGGTGTCGTCGAACGGAACCGGGTCCGGCGCAGTCGACCCCGTCTCGACGACGAACGGACCGAGACCCGCGATCAGTATCGCTCCGATGAGCAACGAAATCCAGACGACTCTCCGCCTGTCACTCATGTCTCCTGGTTGACGGCACCGGGAAATATTTCGTCTGGTTCATTCATCAAATCGACGGTAGTGGGTTTTGAAAATATTTGCTGGCGACGTTCGCGACGAACTGGCCGGTCAGACGAACCCGAGCGACTCGACGAGTTCCCTCGTGACCGAATCGTGGTCGTAGAGGTCGCCACCGTACTGGTCGGCGAACTCCTCGGCGTCGGTGGAGTCAGAGAACCCGATCAGCGATTCGCCCATCGCACCGAGGACGTCGCTGTCGACGACGAGGTCGAGGTCCCTCGAGTCGGTGTGTGCGTCCGCGCCGAAGTGTGCAGTGATGAACTGGGTACCATGTTCTTCGTACACTTCCCAGTCGACCGTCGAGTAATCGGTCAGGTAGATCACGAGCGGTTCGACGCCGGCTTCCTTCTGCTCGAAGTAGTACTCGTAGGCACAGGCGCTGCTACAGTAGGGAACGATGCCGTCTTGCTCGCCCGGAACGTCTTCGCCCTCGGGGTAGATCGCGTGTCCCGACGGGCCGGGGTGGTTGACGACGATCATGTTACAGACCCAGCAGCTGTGACCGTCTTCGATCGCGGCCGGTTCCGGAACGCTGTCGTCGCCACTGCCGACGCAGCCAGCGAGGACGCCGGCACTGGCGACGCCCGTCGTCGCGAGAAACGACCTCCTCGTCGCCCACCGTGGATCTCGATGCAACCTCTCCGTTACGTCGTGTCGATCCATATTCGAACGTGATCGCTAGCTAATATATTCGCTCTGGTACGATATCCGAACTTCGGCCGACACCACCCGAGCGGTGCCTCGATGACTCCTCACGAACGACTCGTCGCCACGACTATGCGCCCCTGGCGAGAACGCGCTCACATGACCGACCCGTTCGACCAGCGCATCGACGACTGCCGACGGCGACTCGAGGACACAGCGGCCGAAGCCGCCGTCCTGTTCCCGAGTCCGAATCTCACCTACCTGACCGGGTTCGAGGAGTCGCCGTCCGAACGCCACCTGTTGCTGTTCGTCCCGCGAGCGGGCGAGCCGGCGTTCGTCGCCCCCGCGATGTACGCCGACCAACTCGCGGCGACGCCGATCGACGACGTCCGACTCTGGGACGACGGTGACGACCCGGTCTCGCTCGTCGCGGAGACGCTCTCCGATCTGGACGTCGACGGCGGCCGCGTGCTCGTCGACGACAGGATGTGGGCGCTGTTCACCCAAAACCTCCGGTCGGTTCTCCCCGACGCCGAGTTTGACCTCGCGAGCGTCGTCTTCGAGGACCTCCGGCTGCGAAAGGACGAGACCGAACTCGAGGCGCTTCGCCGCGCTGGCGACATCGCAGACCGGGTCTCGGCCAAGATCCGGACACGGGGAGAAGACGTCATCGGAACGACCGAGGCGGACCTCGCCGCCGAGATCGAGCGGCTGCTCGCCGCGTCCGACGGCGGCGATCCCGCCTTCGAGACCATCGTCGCCTCGGGGCCGAACGGCGCACGTCCACACCACCACAGCGGCGACCGCGAGATCGAGGCCGGCGATCCGGTCGTACTCGACTTCGGCGCGTTCGTCGACGCCGACCTCGAGTCGGGAACCGCACGCTATCCGGGCGATCAGACGCGAACGATCGTCTTCGGCGGCGAGCCCTCCGCTGAGTACCGCGAGGTCCACGAGGTCGTTCGAGAGGCACAGGAGACAGCCGTCGAGGCCGTCGAACCGGGCGTCACTGCCGGCGAGATCGATCGCGCGGCCCGGTCGGTGATCGAGGACGCGGGCTACGGCGACGCGTTCGTCCACCGGACCGGCCACGGCGTCGGCCTCGAGGTCCACGAACCGCCGTACATCGTCGACGGCAACGACCGCGAACTCGAGCCCGGCATGGTCTTCTCCGTCGAACCGGGGATCTACCTCGAGGGGCAGTTCGGCGTCCGGATCGAAGACCTCGTCGTCGTCACCGACGACGGGGCAGAGCCGCTCAACGACTCGCCGCGTGGCTGGCAAAGCGAAACGTAATTCGGCGTCGTTCTGGCGTTCGCTCTCGTGGCTCCGATCCGATTCTCCCGACGAGGCGAACCCGCTGAACCGAGAAACAACGCGACGCTGTCGAGACGGACTCGAGCGGGTCATACTACCGGACAACAGTCAGTGACTGCCCGATCGCGTCTCGACGGCTGTCGTCAGCGACGACAGCGTCTCGAGTGCGATCGACGGCTGCACCGTGTTGTCCGGCAGTATCAGTAGTAGTATAACTCGAGTTCGTGCCCGCAGTTTCGACATCGCGTTTCCTTCCCCTGGAGGCGGTTCGTCTCGCCCAGGTCGGTGTCGGCGATGCCGGGTCCCGGCGGAACGGACGCGCTCACCGTCGCGTCACACCGCGGGCAGCCGATACTGACGTCTGGGTGGCTCGATTGTGACATGCGCTCTCCGTAGTCCAGCACACTGGATAGTTATCACAGTCATAAGCGTCCGGAAACGCAGTATGTCCCGCAAACAGTACGGCGTTGAACGACGTTTTCGCGCGTTCGTCACGGGTTGACTGCGTGCCCACCGGCGGTACGCCCGCGCTACGATGCTGGGGCCAGTCGGGGATCGACGCCCTCGAGTCACGCCAACGTTCGTCGGCGATTCCTTGAAATCGAGCCGAATCACATCAGTCTGTCGTCACGTGGTCACCGTCGTACGTGTCGCATACCGGCCGTATAAATTTTATAATGATATACTAAATGTGGTTGCGCGAGCGACGGTCACGGTTCTTTTCGAGGGTAGCGTAGAATTGCGAGAAAAACCGCTTAGCGGCGGGTTAGATGGTGAATTCGACGTCGTCGAACTCGAAAAACGCCGTCTCGTAGCCGTCGTGTCGCGCGACGCCGGGTGGGACGTCGACGGAGACCGTCACTTTGTCGCCGCCCTCGAGCGCGTCGACGCCGACGCCGTAGTGGTGGCCGAACGCGTGGTCGACGGTCTCGACGAGTGGTTCCGCGTCGAGGATCGCGTCCCCACCGCGTTCGACCGTCGCCGTCAGGGCCGTAAACGGGAGGACGACGCCGTTGTACGGCGTCCGTAGTGTGACGGCGAGGTAGGTGCCGTCGCCGTCCGTAAAGCGGTCGCGGTCGGTTTCGATCGCCGAAACCATCGCGTCGCCGCTGCGTTCCGTTCCGAGCACGGTCCCCGGGAGGTCCTCGACCGGCGGTCCCTGGGACGTGGGTGTGGGACCGAGTTCCATCGCGACGTGAGAGTCGGGGTCGGTCTGGCCGCCGTGATCGTGGGTGTCGTGGTCCATCAGCGACAGCGCGTCCCGCTCGCCGTGACGATCTGGTTCGATCTGTACGAACTCGAGGTCGTGGACGTCCGAACGGTCGTAGACGAACTCGATCTCGAGCGTCGCCGACGAGTCGAACCGATCCTCGAGTTCGCCGGTTCGACGGACGGAGACCGGACCGACCGAGATTCGCGCGGTGTACTCGCCTTCCTCGGGGAGGACGACGTTGTTGCCGTAGTGAAACCCCATCCGCTGAGAGATCATCGGCCAGGGCGGGCTGAATTCGCTTGCGACGCGCTCGCCGTCCTGGAGGAGGTCGACGCGCATCTCGAGGGGGAGGACGGTGTCTGTCTCGGCGTCCCAGGGCGTGACCATGAGGTGCATCGTGTCGTCGGCACCGACGACGACGCGGTTGCGGTCGGTCCCCGAGACGGTCCAGAACCGGTGGGGGAACGTGTAGGAGAGTTCGACCCCATATTCCCAGTCGGTCGCCCGGCCGTAGACGCCCATCTCCTCGCTCGAGGCCGGCACGTAGACCGCGTCCGGTCGGTCCTCGACGAGCGGCGGATCGCGCCAGGCCGACTGCTCTTCGAAGCCGAGTCGCTCGAGACAGCCGGCGAGACCGAGGGCAGCGACGGCCCCAGTCGACCGGAGAAACGCACGGCGATCCATTGACGGCAGTACGAACGTATCGCAAAAACGCTTTCCGGTCGTTTGCCCGCCCGTGCGTTCGAGCCTCTCGTGACTGCTGTCGTGAGTCGGTAGCGATGCAACCGCGAACCGTCTGGTGGGTCGGAACCAGTCACGACTGCCATCGTCAGGCGACGAACGGCGGCGACGACGCGGGCAGCGAGAGGATCCACAGGCTACAGACCGTGTACCAGATCATGACGACGACGAACGGGTACTGGCTCCGGATCGCCTGGAGGCGGCCGGGAAACCGGTCGAAGGCGGTCGCGTGGGCCGTCCAGATCGCGAGCAGGTGCCCGCAGACGACGGTGGCTACCTCGAGCGCGCCGACCCACGCGGGGAGCGCGAGCGTAGTCGGATTGACCGGTGGCGCGAGCGGGTTCGCCGCAGTGGCGACGAGCGCGGGAGCGAGGTTGAGCGAGAACGCGACGTAGTGGGCGAGGTGGTATCCAGCGGCGATCGCGAGCAGCGGCGGCGCGAACCGAACCGCGAGGACGCGACCGGTGAGGTAGGTCGGTGCCGTCCGCCTGGTGGCGACGGCCGCGAACAGGTATCCTCCGAGAAAGAGCGCGTAGCCGACGCACAAAACGAGGAGGTACGCGCTGCGCGGTGGCACGCCCGCGAACACGACCGCCTCGATCGTCCGCGCTCCCGGCGGCGTGACGACGAACCCGCTGAACGTCAGCTCCCAGACGATCAGCAGGACGAACGCGACCTCGCTCGAGTCGGCGACGACGTCCGGTCGGCGAAGCCACGATCCGGGCAGGACGAGTCGGTATCCGCCGTCGTCGCGCTGGATCGGCGCGACCGAACCGTAGAGTCGAAAGAGGACGGCCAGCGGATCGCCGTGACGAAACCACGCCTCGGGCGAGAACGCGAGCGCCCCGGCGACCGCGTAACCGGCGTAACAGAGCGCGAACAGCGCGAGCGCCTCGGGGTCTGTCGTGATCGGGAGGACGAGTTCGAGCCAGACGAGCGCGAACAGCCCGGCCACTGCGGGCCAGGTACGGAGCCGATCGGGATACTCGAGCGCGTCGGAGAGTCGATCGGGAACGACGGCATCCGCTGCAGTCGCGACCGTCCGGAACGGATCGACCGTCGGCCAGGGATCGACGACGAGGACGGCGACGATCGGGAGCAGCGATCGGACGCCGACGAACGTCACGAGAACGGCGAGGTTCGCGGTCGGTACCGGCGGGCCGACCAGTCCGACGAAGACGACGGCCGCGAAGAGAGCGACGCCGCCCGTCCTGCCGAGAAGCGCGCTGAATCGGCGAGTCGAGCGCGTCTCGCGAGGGCCGAACAGAGGAACCGACCACTCGTGGATCGCGTCGACGAACGTCCGATCGGTCACGAGGGCGGCGAGGAGTCCGGACGCGCCGATCGCAGTGCCGCCGGTGAGGAGGTAGAGCCACGTCGGCACCTCGAGGTCGCGCTGGTCGCCGAGGCCTGCCGCGACGTTCGACGCGGTTGCGGTGTCCGCGAACGCGACTGCGCCGAGTACGGCGGCTCCAAGCGTACCGACCGCGACCGAGACGCAAATTCCGTCGCGACGCATTCACTGCGAGCGACGACGTCCAGTGTGGTCTATCTATCCCGTGGCTTCGCTGGCGGAGAGACGACCGGCGGTCGCGATCGACGGTCCGCAGCGTCGCTCGCTTCACCGGCATCGCTCGTTTCACCGGTGTCCGTTCGACGATAGAACCAACGAACACTTGGCCGCTCACTTCGTCGATTCGGGCATGGACAGGCGTACGTACCTTCGTTCGCTGGGCGCGACGGGTGCTGTCGCCGCGGCGGGTTGTCTCGAGTCGCTCCCGGGGACGGGCGGGAGCCAGACGGTTCTCGGTCCGCCGGAGAAGACTCGCGGCGATCCCGTCTATCCGATCCACGGCGAGGAGTTGCCGTCGTTCAGTCTGCCCGATCCGATCGCCGGCGAGGAAATCGCCTCGGAGCAGTTCGAGGGCGAGCGATCGCTGCTGGTGACGTTTCTCTACACGTCGTGTCCCGACGGCGTGTGTTCGGCGCTGCTGTTACGCTTGCGCCGGGCACAGGAAGCGGCCGCGGCGGGCGGCTACGGCGACGACGTCGCGTTCCTCACGATGACAGTCGATCCGGAACGCGACACGGCAGACGTACTTCGTTCGTACGCCGACGAACGGGGTGCCGACCCCGAGGCGGACAACTGGCACTTCCTGCGCCCGAAGAGCTACGAGGCCGCACGGGATCTGCTCGAGGAGAAGTTCGGGGTGGTCGTCGAGAAAGTCGACCCCGAGAACGTCGAGGGCCACGAGAATCACGGCAGCCTCGAGTATCTGTTCGCACACGTCAGTCTGATCTTGCTGGTCAACGAGCGCGGAATCGTCGAGCGTGCCTACCAGAACGTGACGGCTCCCTCGGGCGTCGAGCCGTCGGAACTCGTCTCCGACCTCGAAACGGTGGTGAACGGGTAGTATGCGCCGCCGAGACGTCCTCGCTGGCGTCGGCAGCCTGGGCGTGATCGGTGCCGCTGGCGTCCTCGCCACGCGCGGCCCGTCCGCCCTCGAGGTCGACGATCAGGGCAACGGAGGATCGGGAGACGAGTCCGCCGACCCGGCCTCGGCCGACCCACTCGAGATCGAGACGATCGACGCGCCAGGGAGCGAGGCGGGGACGATGCGCGTCCCCGGCGACGGGCTGATGCTGATCGACTTCTTCGCGACCTGGTGTACGATCTGTGAGTCACAGATGCCCCACCTCGCCGACGCGAGAGCGGAGGTCGACGACGACGTCGCGTTCCTGTCGGTGACGAACGAACCGGTCGGTCGGTCGCTCTCGCGCGAGGACGTCGCCGACTGGTGGGTCGAACACGACGGCAACTGGCCGGTCGGCCTCGATCCGACGGTCGAACTCGCCGAACGCTACGACGCCCTCCAGTACCCGACGACGATCATCATCGACGCCGACGGCGCGGTCCGGTGGTACAACACCGGTCGAAAGAGCGTCGACGACCTCCTCGAGGCCGTCGAGACCGCACGCGCGGAAACGGGGACGGAGGCATAACCGATGGTCGACGCGTCGATCACACCGACGCTGGCGTTCGCGTTCACCGCCGGCCTCGCGACGTTCTTCTCGCCGTGTGCGTACCCGCTGTTGCCGGGGTACGTTGGCTTTTACGTGAGCCAGACCGACGGCGAGGAGGCGTCGCTGGGGGGTGCGGTCTCGCGTGGGCTGATCGCGGGGACGGGCGTGCTCGCGACGTTTACGCTGCTTGCGGGCGTGACGTTCTGGGTCGGCCACGCGACGCTCTCGAACGTCGCCATCTTCGAGCCGATCGTCGGCGGCTTCCTCGTCGTCTTCGGCGTCCTCGTCGCCGTCGACCGGGCCCCCTCGCTCTCCGTGACGCTCCCGAAACGGCGCTCGAGCGTGGCCGGCTTCGGCATCTTCGGGGCGGGCTACGCGCTCGCGGCGGCGGCCTGCGTCGCACCGATGTTTCTGGCGGTCGTCGGACGGGCGATCTCGCTGTCGACGGCGGAGGCGACGCTCGTGCTGGCGACGTACGCTGGTGCGATGGCACTGTTGATGGTCTCGGTGACGGTCGCGACCGGGATGGGCCTGCTCGCCAGTGCCGGGAGTCTCGCGGCGTACGCGGGGACGATCAAGCGGATCGCCGGCGTCGTGATGGCGATCGCCGGCATCGGCCAGCTCTACGTCGCGTTCTTCGTCTCTGCGGCCGCCTAGAGCAGACCGGTTTTCGTCCGCTGCTCGAGACTCTGGCGAGTTCCAATCGGTCGCTACTCGCCGATACGCTGTCGATACTTAACCGCTCGCCGACGTGAGTCACGTCTCGACGTGACTTCTCACGCCGTTGCGGTGCCGACGGGAACGACCTCTCGAGTCCGGCCGCAGCCTCGAGTACGGTCGGCCCGGCGCGGACTCGTCTTCGCGACCGAGGTGATCGCTCCGTGAGCGGGAGTCGCCCCGTCGCCGTCGGCGACGTCGTCCGCGTGCTCGTGGTCGGCGACTCGACGCGGACCGACGACGCGACGGCGACACTCGAGGCGGCCTTTTCAGGGCCGTCGGTTCTGACCGCGCGAACGACGACGACCGCGCTGGATCGGCTCGCGGACGAGGACGTCCACTGCGTCGTCTGCGACCTCGAGTCGGACGCGGCGGAGACGGCGACCGTCGAGACGATCCGGGAACAGGTTCCCGACCTCCCTGTCCTCGCGCTGGTCGACGACGGTGCTGCCGACGCGCTCGAGGCGGGTGCGACCGACGTGCTGTCCTCGGACGATCCACCGGCGGTCGTCGCCGCTCGAGTCAGACACGCCGTCGAACGATTCCGTCTGTCTTCGAGAGCGACCGAAGGAGGGCGGTACCGGGCGGTGCTCGACGCGTCGAACGCGCTCGTGGTCGTCGTCGACGAAGACGGCGACGTCGCGTACGCGAGTCCGTCGATCGAGTCGGAGACGGGCTACACGCCCGACGACCTCGAGCGCGGAGACCTCTCGCGGTTCGTCCACCCGAACGACCGCGAGGACGTCAGCGAGATGGTCGCCGAGGTGACGTCGGGGTCGCTCGGCGCGACCGCTCGCTCGACCGCCAGAATCGCGCGCGTCGACGGCACCTGGTACGTCTCGGACGTGACCGTCACGAACCGTCTCGACGATCCGGCCGTCGAGGGCGTCGTCGTCACGATCACACCGACCGAACTCACGGAGGCAGCCGACGAACGGCTGCAGGCGGCGATCGACCGGCTGGATCGTCCCTTCTTCGCGCTCGGTTCGAACTGGGAACTGACGGAGGTCAACGAGGTGGCGCGGCGGCTGTTCGATCAGCCCGTCGGCGAACTCGTCGGGACTGTCGTCTGGGAACTCCTGCCGGAGTCGGTCGCCGGGACGTTCTACGAGCGATTCCACGAGGCACAGACGACCGACGACGTCGTCGAGTTCGAGACGGCGTATCCGCCCCTCGAGACGCGACTCGAGGTGACGGTCTACCCCTCGGAGTCGGGCGTCACGGTCTCCGCGCGCGAGGTGGCCGCAGGCGAGGGACGGGATCGCCTCGACCTGTTCGAGTCGGTCGTCGACGCGCTCGAGGACGGCGTGTTCGTCGTCGAGGGAACGGCTATCTCGCTGGCGAACGCGGCGGTCTTCGATCTGGTAGACGCCGACACCGTGGTCGGTCGTGACCTGGCCGACCTGTTCGACGACGACCTCGCCGAGTCGATCCACGAGCGCGCTCTCTCGCCCGTTCGGCTGGGAGAGCCGATCGAGACGACGATCAGCGACGAGCGACCTGTCGCCATCTCGGTGACGCCGCTTCCGGAGGCCGACCGGGCCGTCTGTGTAATCCGCGACGCGACGGACCGAGTGGCCGTCCGGGCGGCGCTGTCGACGATCCGTGAGTTCCGGGGCGTCCTCGTCGACGCCGAATCCCGACCGGAGATCTACCAGGCGGTCGTCGACGCCGTCGCCGAGGTGCTCGCGGTGGACGTCGTCGGCGGATACCTGCGCGACGACGACAGCCTCAAACCGACTACGTTCGCGACCCCCGGCGTCGACGAGTCGTCGGCGCTCGAACTTCCGACCCTCGAGGTCGGCGAGACGGCCCTCGCCGAGGCATTCGAGACTGGCGACGCGTCAGTACACGACCGATCGGCCCTCGAGTCGCTCTTCGACGGCGTCGGGGTCCGCGCCGAACGCGTCCTCGTCGTCCCTGTCGGTGACGACGGCGTCGTGATCGCGACGACGACCGATCCGACGGCCTTCGGCGACCGCGAGGTCGAGTTCGTCGAGACGGTCGCCGTCCTTGCCGCCGTCACGGTAACGCGACTCGAGCGCGAGCGCGACCTCTCCCGGCAGTCGGCGCGCCTCGATCGCCTCGCCGCGATCGACGAGCGAAAGCGTGCCATCACGCGTCGGCTCGTCCGGGCCGACACGCGCGAGGAGATCGAACGGTTCGTCTGCAAGGAACTGGCCGCGATCGACTGGCTCGCACTGGTCTGGATCGGCGAGGTCGACGTCGCGACCGAGACGGTCTCGCCGCGTGCGTGGGCGGGCGAGGCCGACGACTACCTCGAGGCGATCACTGTCGACCTCGACCAGGATGGGGAACCTGCAGGCCGCGTTGCGGCCACCCGGGACGTGATCGAGATCGAGAACGTCGTTGGCGAGGATCGGAACCTCGAGTGGCGACGAGCGGCGCTCGATCGCGAGTTCGGCTCGGTTCTCGGCGTCCCGCTCGCGTACGACGGGTCGATCTACGGCACGCTCACCGCGTACGCCGATCGGCCGGCCGTGTTCGACGGCACTCGAGATGCGTTCGTCGAGCTGGGTGAGACGATCGCCTACGCGATCAACGCCGTCGAGACCAGGCGGGCATTGCTGGTCGACGGCGTCACCGAACTCGAACTCGCGATAGACGACGAGGACGACCCGCTCGCCGCCCTCACCCGGCGTGTAGATTGCACGCTCGAGCTGGAGACCGTCGTCCCCCTGTCGTCGAACCGGGCGACAGTTTTCGCCACCGTTTCGGACGCGCCGGCGGACGCGGTTCGCGACGCCGCTGTCGACCTCGAGTCGGTCGCGTCGGTGCGGTCGATCGCCGAGCGGGACGACGAGTCGCTGTTCGAACTGACGCTCGAGGCGGAGACGATCGCGACGACGGTCGCAGACCACGGCGGCGTCGTTCGGTCGGTGTCGGCCGCCGCCGAGCGGACGCGACTCGTCGTCGAACTCCCGCGCGGGGCGGACGTTCGGGCGTTCGTCCAGCGGCTTCGACGCGACCGGCCGACGGAACTGCTCGTCCGGCACGAACGCGACCGGTCGACCTGGACGAGACGCGCGTTTCGCGACGAACTCCGGGATCGGCTCACCGATCAGCAACTGCAGGCGCTCGAGGCCGCGTACTACGGCGGCTTCTTCGAGTGGCCTCGCGAGAGCACTGGCGAGGAGATAGCCAGCTCGCTCGGCGTCTCGCAGCCGACGTTCAATCGGCACTTTCGGACGGCCGAACGGAAGCTGTACACGCTACTGTTCGACGAGGGGACCGTCGGAAGCGACCGGGAATAAGACGATATTTCGCGACGAACTCCGGGATCGCGCCAACGTCGTCCGGGTAAATACTGTATTTCTCTGCCGTTTCGACGTTCTCGATCGTTGATTCGTGAATACATATAGCGTCAGTTCGGACGACAGTTTACGTGTGTAGCGTGACGTTCCAGATACCGGGGATGACAAGGGAAGAAACGAATGCGTGTGTCCCCTGTAAGTAGTGATTACCGCGGCCACCCGGGCTGGGCGGTGGTGGTATCGTGAGTACTGACGCCGTTGGCTCCGAGCGAGTAGTCCTCCGGTCGCGTGCTGAGGGAGGGATCGTCGCCGAAATCCGTCTCGATCACCCCGATCTCTTTCTCCGCCCGACCATTCGCCGGGCACCTGACGTCACGATCGAGCCGGAGTATCGGACGGCCGTCGAGCCGGACCGGACGCTGCTGTACGTCACCGCCTACGGGAACGCGTTCGACGACTTCGAGGCGGCCGTCGACGTCGACCCGACCGTCACCGATCCGGTTTTGCTCGACCGCTACCCCGATCGGCGGGTCTACCGCGTCGAACTCACCGACCGCGCGATCACGTACACGCCGAAGACGGCCGAGATCGGCGGCCGAGTCCTCGAGTGTACGAGCTGTCGCGACGGGTGGATCGTCCAGCTCCGGCTGCCGGACAGGGAGGCGCTCGTGGCGTTCAACGAGTACTGCCGGGAACGGGACGTTACCTTCCAGGTCAACCACTTACAGCAAGCCGACGACGGGGAAGACGGCGTCGTCGGCCTCACCACGAAACAACAGGAGCTGCTCACCGTCGCCTACGAGGAGGGCTACTTCGAAGTCCCGCGGGGGATCTCACAGAGCGAACTGGCGGAGCGACTGGACGTCTCGAAGTCCGCGATCTCCCAGCGCCTGCGCCGAGCGCTCGCCGAACTCTGCCGCGAGACGCTCACGTAGGCGCGAACGAAACGTACTTTACCCGCGCGGTCGAACTACCGACCTGACTTTCCGGTTCCTCCCGTTCGTCTCCGTTCGAGGCTATCGCCGATCGACAGATCCTTTCGCCGTCTGCCGACGAGAACGGCCCCTCGCGCCAGCTGGAACCACTTTCCACCATGACCTCCACGAACCATCGACCGACGCTGGGTGAATCGACAGTCGACGACCGGTCGCTTCCGGCCGATCTCCCGCCAGGAGCGACGATACTCGTCGCCGTCCCCGACTCGATCGAGCTTCCCTCGCTCCCACTCGAGTTACTCGCCCGGTACGCCGCACCCGAGGACTGTGCGATCTGTGTGACGAGCCGCCAGGGGGAGACGGCTACACTCGAGCCGACGATCGAGCACCTCACACGCGAGCACGTTGCTGGCGTGGGCGTCGTCGACACGACGGCGGGTGAACGGTTGACCGCCCTCTACCGTCCGGTGCCGACGGTTTACACGCCCGTTCCGGGCGACATCGAGCGGACGACGGTCGCCCTCTCGGAACTCCAGCAGTCGTTTCCCTGTTCCGACCGGTTGCACCTGTCGATCACGTCGCTCTCGCCGATCGTCGAAGACGTCGACAGGTCGGCTGCGGCCGTCCTCGAGTCGTTTCTGACGGCGATCGACCGCGGCGATGGCGTCGCGACGGTCGGCCTCGAGTACACCCGCCACGACGCGGAGACGATGGATTCGCTCTCGGCAGTCGTCGACGGCGTCGTCTGGGTGGAACCACAGCCGGACGGCGGGCTCGCACTCGAGTATCGGTCGGCGAGAAGTCGTCGGTGACGTGTGCGTGCGCCGAGGGTTAGTCGTCGTCGCGATCTTTCATCGCGCCGAGCTGTGAGACCAGTTCGTCGGTCGACGCGTTGGACTCGAAGGTCATCTCTCCCTCGTGTGCGTTCTCGTGTACGTTGACGGCTTCGACGTCCTCGTCGTCGGTGGCGGTCTGCTGTTGCTGCTCGGATTCGTCGTAGCTACCAAAACCCATACTCCAGTTAGCGGGAACGCGAACAAAGAAGCTTCGATTGCTGACGGACGACCGATCCCACTCGACTGTCCGTGACGATGCAAAAACATATCACTGACAATTTGAAACAAACACGCATGTCAGACGATACCTCGAACACACTCGTCAACGCGGTCGTCGGCGCAGTCGTGACCGTCGTCCTGTCGTTTCTGGCGTTCTCGCCGATCGTCGGCGGTGCCGTGGCGGGCTATCTCGAGCGGCGAGACGGTCTCCGCGTGGGTGCGATCTCGGGCGCAATCGCCGCGATTCCACTGGTGACACTGGCGTTTCTGTTCGTCGGGTTCTTCGGGTTCTTCGCGACCGGTGCACCAGGGTTCTTCGTCTTCTTCGCGGCGATCGCACTTCCGTTCGGGTTGCTGTACTCGATCGGACTGAGTGCGCTCGGTGGCTACGTCGGTGTCTATCTCGCCGACGAGTTCCGCGACGACCTGGATCGGCCGTCCGCTCGTTCCCCGCACGATCGCAGGTGAGGTCGTCTGCGCCGGCTCCGCTGGGGCCACTCGAGACGACGTAGGCGCTGCCCAACGGCTCGTTCGTACTGGTTTCCGGCCAGTTGGCTCCGCTTACGTTGCGAGTGGCTGGCTGTTCGCTCGACGTACGCCGTCGTCTCACAGTAGCCGTCCGCTCTCGGTCGGCCTCGCGCCGTGAAAGTGAACGCGCGTTTCGTTACGGACCGACAAACGACCGTATCCGCGACGCTTTCGAGGACACGTCCGACGAATGATGTAACCAGATTACTTCGATGCTACCGTCCGTGTTAGCCCGTCTATAGTAATGGGTCGAGCACCGCTGGATGCTATCATGTCAGTGCACCGCTTGCCGTCTCGACCGACGTTCACCGACGGTCGGCCGACTACGACGTGGGATCCAGCCGCTGCCGGTGTATCCGTCGCTTCGCCCTCTATCGACGTTGCCGTCTCTCGAGACGACTGGAACGCGCTCGAACCGGTGACGGGGGTGAGTCCCTGATGTGCGGTATCATCGGCCACGTTGGCGACAGTGACGCGATAGACACGCTCATCACCGGACTCGAGAACCTCGAGTATCGCGGCTACGACTCCGCCGGCGTCGCCGTCCAGAACGGCTCCGGAATCGCGATACAGAAACGCTCCGGACGGGTCTCGGAACTGAAAGAGTCGATCGAGGACAGACCGCTCAAGGGGCGGGTCGGGATCGGGCACACCCGCTGGAGCACGCACGGCCCGCCGACCGACGAGAACGCCCACCCACACACGAACTCGACTACGGACGTCGCCGTCGTCCACAACGGGATCATCGAGAACTACGCCGAACTCAAGGCACGTCTCGAACGGAAGGGCCACGAGTTCACCAGCGACACCGACACCGAAGTGATCCCGCATCTCATCCAGCAGTACCTCGACGAGGGCGTCGAGAACGAGACCGCCTTCCGGCGAGCGATCGACGAACTCGAGGGGAGTTACGCCGTCGCAGTGATGGTGTCGGGCGAACACGCCCTCTACGCCGCTCGGCGGGGGTCGCCGCTGGTCGTCGGCGTGGAAGACGACGAGTTCTTCCTGGCCAGCGACGTCCCTGCGTTCCTCGAGTACACCGACGAGGTGGTCTATCTCGAGGACGGTGACGTCGCGATCGTCCGTCCAGACGGCGTCGAGTTCACGGACCTCGGCGGCAACCCGGTGAGTCGGGACCTGGAGACGGTCAACTGGGACCCCGAACAGACCGGCAAGGGCGAGTACGACCACTTCATGCTCAAGGAAATTTTCGAACAGCCGACCTCGCTCGCCCAGGCCATCGAGGGACGAACCGACCCGGAGACGGAGGCGGTCCACCTCGAGGGGTTCGGCCCTGGGACGTTCGACGGCGTCGAGACCGTCCAGTTGATCGCCTGTGGCACCTCGTATCACGCCGCCCTCTACGGCTCGCTCGTGTTGAACCAGGCCGGCATCCCCTCGCGAGCGCTGCTGGCGAACGAGTACAGTGTCTGTGCCCCGCCGGTCGACGAGGAGACGCTGGTCGTCGCGGTCAGCCAGAGCGGCGAGACCGCCGACACGCTCTCTGCGCTCCGGGAAGCGACGGCCGAGGGTGCACAGACGTTGACAGTCACGAACGTCATGGGTTCGACGGCGGCCCGTGAGGCCGACGACTCGCTGCTCATCCGCGCCGGACCGGAGATCGGCGTCGCCGCGACGAAGACGTTCTCCTCGCAGGCGGTCGTCCTCGAACTGCTCGCACACCGTCTCACGTGTGACGTGCTCGGCACCTCGCCGTTCGATCTCGAGTCGTTCCTGCCGGAACTCGATCGGCTCCCCGGCCGACTCGAGGGGCTCCTCGAGTCCACCGACGCGAGAGCGATCGCCCGGCGATACCAGGGGAGTCAGTCGTACTTCTTCATCGGCCGCGGACTCGGCTACCCGGTCGCACTCGAGGGCGCGCTGAAGTTCAAGGAGATCACCTACGAGCACGCCGAGGGCTTCGCCTCGGGCGAACTCAAACACGGCCCGCTCGCGCTCGTGACGCCGGAGACGCCGGTGTTCGCGGTGTTCACCGGACAGGAGGACGAGAAGACGCTGAAAAACGCAGAGGAAGCCCAGACCCGGGGTGCGCCCGTCGTCGCCGTCTGTCCGGACGACCACAGGGCGACCGAGGTCGCCGACGCCCACCTCGAGATTCCCCCGACCAATCCCGAACTCGCCGGACTGCTCGCGAACGTCCAGCTCCAGCTCGTCTCGTATCACGCGGCCGACCTGCTCGGACGGCCGATCGACAAGCCGCGGAACCTGGCGAAAAGCGTCACCGTCGAGTAGCCGGCTCCGTCGGCTTTTGCGTTCGTTCTGCTCGCCGTCCAGCCCGGACCCGTCAGCGGTCCCGGTCGACCGTCTCGCCGGGTCGCGTCCGGGCGTCGGCCTCGAGTTTCAGCCCCGGCGTCAGGCTCGTGTTGATCCCCGTCTTGACGCCGTCGCCGGCGACGACGCCGAACTTGCGCCGGCCGGTCGAGACTCGCTCGCCTTTGACGGTGAACTTCACGCTCGCATCGTCGTGACGGAGGTTCGCGACGGTCGTCCCCGCGCCGAAGTTGACGTCTCGACCGAGGACGCTGTCGCCCACGTACGAGAGGTGGCTGACGGTCGCACCCGGCGAGAGGACGCTGTTTTTCACCTCGACCGCGTGGCCGACCTTCGCCCCCTCGTCGATCAGGGTCGCACTCCGAACGTAGGCGTTCGGCCCGACGGTCGCACCCGAGCGGATCAGTGCCGGCCCCTCGATCACGACGCCCGATCGCACCGTCGCGCCCTCCTCGACGACGACGTCGCCCTCGAGGGTCGCCTCGTCGCTGACGTCGCCGTCGATGCGGCGCTCGAGGTCGCCGAGTTTCCACTCGTTGGCCTCGAGCAACTCCCACGGTCGGCCGACGTCGAGCCAGCGCTCGAGCGTGATCGGCGTGACGGCGTACTGGTCGATCACTTTCGCGAGGACGTCGGTGATCTCGTGTTCGCCGCGTTCGCTCTGGGGAACCTCGAGCCACTCGCGAGCGCGTTCGGGGAAGGCGTACGCGCCGGCGTTGGCGAGGTTCGTCGGCGGGTCGGCAGGTTTCTCGACGATGTCCGTGACGGTGCCGTCGGTAGTGCTGAGGACGCCGTAATTGCTCGGGTCGTCGACCTCGATCGCGCAGACGGCCGGCGCTTCCTCGAAGAGCCGGGCGATCGCGTCAGGATCGTAGAGGTTGTCTCCGTTGAGCACCGCGAAGGGGCCGTCGAGGCGGCCGCTCGCGGCGTTGACCGCGTGTGCCGTCCCGGCCTGTTCGTCCTGGACGGCGTAGCTGATCGGGACGTCCCGGTACGTCTCACCGAAGTACTCCCGGACGGTCGCTGCCTCGTACCCGATCACGAGGACGATCTCGTCTGCACCGGCGTCGATCGCCGCGTCGACAGTGTGTGCGACGAGCGGTCGATCGGCGACGGGAAGCATCGGCTTCGGAAGAGACGCAGACAGCGGTCGGATACGCGTCCCTTCGCCTGCTGCGAGAACCACGGCTTTCATCGATACTTCACAGTAGCGAAACCCCGTGGATAAATATACGGATGATAATGTCGTTCGACCCCGTGTTCGCGTTCCGTACCCGAGTCGTGTTCGTGATTGACCGCTGCTCGCTCGGCTCGAGCCACTCGCGTTCGATTCCTCCTGGAGCGGACGGTCGTCCCGTTCGTCTGCGTCCGGAACCGAGTACGGGCGAACTGTCGCCGCCTCGATCGCGACACGCCGTCTAAACGAATCGTTACGCTACGGAAATCGTGAATTTCTACCGGACGTGACTGTGGTAGCTGTTGCCTTGTGAGTGAGGACACATGCTCGAGCACGATCACAGAACAGCGTTTTTCACTTTCGCGTTCGGCGTTATGCAGTCTATAGTAAATAGTGTTCTATCGCAACCAGTTGACGATGTCGACGGAATCATCCGACACGAAGTGGACGCCGATGACGTCCCGTTCCCAGACGACCGCCCCTCGCTGTGTCAACTGCGGCCATCAGGTCACCCGACAGTTCGCCCGCGTCTTCGGCGACAATCGCGACGTCGTCCACGCCTGTCCCGAGTGTTCGACCTACCGCGAGATGAAGACGTCCGACTACATCCCCGAGGAAGTCCGCTAGACGCGGACTCTCGTCGACCACTTCTTCTCTTTCTGCCGGCGGTTCGCCAGGCGACAGGCGTCGAGTCGCGATCGGTGTACTGTCCAGTCGTCTCACGTCGCGTCGGTGACGATCTCCGTCGCGTCGGCGTACAGTTGTTCGGTCCGGCCTTCGTCGCGGGCCTCCGCCGTGATCCGTACGAGCGGCTGGGTCCCGCTCTTTCGAACGAGGAACCAGCCGTCGCCGGCGTCGACGCGGACGCCGTCCAAGGTGTCGACGTCGTCGTATCGGTCCGCCACGGCCTCGCGAACCCGATCCATGACGGCGTCCTTGTCCGCGACCTCGACCGAGTTACGTCGGATCGGGTACGTCTCGACGCTCGCGGCGAGTTCCGAGAGCGGACCGCGGTCGGCGACCAGTTCGACGAGTTTACACGCCGCGAGCGGTCCGTCGGGACAGAGCGTCTCGTCCGGCCAGATCCACGCGCCGCTGGGTTCGCCGCCAAAGACGACGTCGTCGTCGGTGGCGCGTTCGGCGACGTAGACGTCGCCGACTCGAGTTCTGGTCAGCGACGCGCCCACCTCTGCCAGTGCGTCGTCGACGGCGAGACTCGTGTCGACGGGCGCAGCGACTCGATCGCCGTCGTCCGCGGCGTTTCGCGCGAACAGCGCCAGCAGGACGTCTTTCGGGACGAACGTGCCGGTCTCGTCGACGGCCATCATCCGGTCCGCGTCGCCGTCGTGAGCGATCCCCACCGCCGCGTCGGTGCTCTCGAGGACGGTCGCGAGCGTCTCGAGCGTCTCCTCGTTCGGTTCGCTCGGCCGGCCGGGAAAACTCCCGTCTTGCTGGCCGTTTAACGTCTTGACTTCACAGCCGAGATCGTGCAGCACACGCGCGGTGACCCCGCCTGCACCGTTGCCGACGTCGACGACGACGCTCGGCGGGTCGTCGATCGACACCGCCTCCCGCAACGCCGTCGCGTGGTGGTCGATCGCACCCTCGCGGCGGTGGCGCGAGCCGAGGCCGTCCCAGGGTTGCAGGTCGTAGTCGTCGCTCTGTACGCGTTCCGTGATCGCCGCTCGTCGGTCGGGGCCGAACGCCTTTCCGGAGGGCGTCCAGAGTTTGATCCCGTTGTCCGTCGCGGGGTTGTGCGACGCCGTCACCACGACGCCGGCGTCGGCCTCGAACCGCCCGACGGCACGGGCGATCGTCGGCGTCGACGCGACGCCGATTTCGAGGACGTCCGCTCCACACTCTCGTAGCCCCGCGGTCAGTGCGTCGAGTAACACGACGCCACTCTCGCGGACGTCGCGGCCGACGACGACCCGGTCGTACCCGTCCGAGGCGACGGCACGGCCGACAGACAGCGCGAGTTCGGCAGTTACATCCCTCCCCACCGCACCACGGATGCCACTCGTTCCAAACATACACTAGCGTGTTACGAGAGAGACGGTTATTATGTCTGTATTAAACGTCGATCACTGCCGATTCACGCCGTTCGAGCGAGCGATGCGAGACGACCCCGTCGATCGGACGACCGATCGAACCGATTTTCGTCGAATCGGCGGTTTCGACCTCGATCGCGGGAGAGACGGCGGATCTCGAGACTGTCGTTTCCGCCAATGTAACGAGTTAATAACTCCCTATATTTCTAAACGGTCTGTGACGTACTTATATGGTCCCCTCGACACCGGAGGTGAAGAGATGCCAGTACACGATCTGACCGGCTTCCAGCGCGATCTGCTGTTCGTCATCGCCGGGCTCGAGTCGCCGAACGGCCAGGAGATCAAGACGGAACTCGAAAACTCACAGGAGCGGGAGATACTCCACGGCCGCCTGTACGCGAACCTCGACACGCTCGTCGAAGACGACTACGTCGAGAAAGGAGAGGAAGACGGCCGCACGAACCAGTATACGATCACCGAACGGGGCAAAGAAGCGATCGCCACCAGGTACGACTGGCAGACGGAGTACGTCAGGCCGAATACGCACCCTGCGAAGCTCTAGCCCACCATGCACGCGACAGACCAGCAGTCGGACGCGACCACGGCACCCGAGACGGACGTCGGCGTCGACGACCTCTCGCCGAGTGCAAAACTCGTCTACAAGGTCCTCGAGTACGAGGGGCCGATGACCCAGGAGGAGATCGCCGCCGAATCGCGGCTCTGTCCCCGGACCGTCAGGTACGCACTCGGAAAACTCGAGCACCACGGAACGGTGACCAGTCGCGTCAACCTCGAGGACGCACGACAGTCGATCTACCGACTCGTCGACTGATACGGTCTGCTGTGGCTGTTTTCCAGGGTGACCGCCAGACGGCTCGCGGTTACTCTCGAACTGACGTACAGCGGTCCGTCTGCCGACCGGTGGCCACCGTCGCCGTTCACCGGACTTTCCGATACTGATCGATGAGTACGTCGAGCCCGAACGCACCGGACGTGATCGTGTAGTGGGTCTCGAGGCGAGGGTTGAACTTCGCCTTGTAGCGGTTGATGCTCGGGACGCCCGCGCCGACGAGGTCGTAACGCTCGAGGCCGTCGCGGAGGCCATCGCGCATGACGTGCCAGTCGAGCAAATCGTTGATCGAGAGGTCGACGTCGGCGTCGGGCTTGACGCCACCCTGCCACCGGTACCGGGTCGTGTCCGACTCGACGACCAGAATGCCCCCGACGAACTCGCCGTCGACGCGGCAGGTGTACGGTCGGATCGCCCCCTCGGGAAGCGTCTCGTACATTCTGCGGGCGAACGCCGTCGACAGCTGGAACGGTCGATCCTGGTTCTCGTAGCGCGCTCGCACCTGGTCGACGATCCGTTCGACGTCGTCGCCGTCACCCTCGGCGACGACGTAGTCCGCTTCGCTCGCGTTGCGAACGTTGCTCCGGGCGTCGCTGCTGAACCGGTTTAGCAACTCCTCCTCGGACCCCTCGAGGTCGACGACGTAGGTGTATCCGGGCGTGACCTCGTAGTCGTTCCAGGTGAACGGCCGCACGTCGTCGAACTCGGCGGCGACGAACTTGGTGTAGTGTGGTGACAGCTCCGTCTCGACCCACTCGAGACAGCCCTCGACGAACTGGCGAGTGCGACGGTCGGCCTTTCGTTGCTTGAGTTTCTCGACGTTCACCATCGTGGGACCGAGGTAGACGGACCACGAGTACGGGGCAGGCGAGAACGCCCCGACGATCGGTCCCTTCCGGTACTCGAAGATCGGGAAGAGACCGGCGACCTCCTGTCCTTTGAACCCGGCGAGCAGGTGTGGCGTCGTGCCGGTGTCTTCGGCCTGCAACTCGAGTGCGGCCGCTCGATAGAAGGGGTTCGTGTGTCGGCCTCGTTCGACGTAGCGATCCCACTCGTCCTCGTCTGCGTGGCGGTCGAGTTCGGTGACGTCGATCCCCATGTTAGAGATAACCCAGATCCGAGAGCCGATCTTCGACGCCGGCGTCGTCGGTCGCCGTGATCGGTTCGGGATCGTACGCGGGATACTGGCGTCTCTCGCTCGGTGCGACGATCGGGAGTTCCTCGCCGTCCATCGCCTCGTCGACCGGAACGTCGAACAGGGCACAGATCGTCGGCGCGACGTCGAAGATCGTCGCACCCGAGAGCGACGCGCTCTCGTCGACGTCCGTGCCGGCGGCGGCGACGACGCCCATGCGTTTGTGGTTCCACGGTTCGACCGGATCGCCGAACCGCTCCCCGGTCAGTTCCGCGACGATCGCGTTGTCGAACGCCGCCGGAACCGTCACCACGTCGGGCGCGCGCTCTACCTCCTGCCCCTCGAAGTATCGTTCCCGGGGCTCGACCGCGTCGAACATTGGATCGCCTTCCGGCGTCCGAACGGCCGAGAGTTCCTCGATGAGTTCCGACCGGAACGCCTCGTACTCGTCTTCGGACACCTGCCCGTTCGGCTCTCGTCCCTCGAGGTTGATGCGGACGCCGAGTTCGCTCTTCGAACGGACGTACGCCGTCGATTCGGGGAAGTCCACCTGCTCGCTGCCCGCTCGGATCACGTCGTTCGGGACGCGTCGCCCGATCGGCTCTTTCAGTCCGACGAGATCGAGCGCGCTCGCGACGCGCTGGGTCGTGATGCCGAACGCCGCCGCGACCTCGATCGCGCGCTCGAGCGCGCCGGGTTCGTGGTCGCCCGCGTCGTCGCCCTCGAGCAGGTCGTTCTGGTAGGCGCGCGACCAGGTCGGCATTCCCTCGCCGCCGCTCTGTGCGGCGAGGTAGCCCCGATCCCGGAGGAACTCGTTGACCCGGAACTCCCGTCCTCGGACCTTGCCCATCCCGTGATCACTCACCACGAGGAGGTTCTCGGGATCGAACGCCTCGATCGTCGCCGCGACCTCGCGGTCGACCGCGCGGTAGACCGCCTCGATGGCCTTCTTGTCACCCGGCCGCTCGTGGAAGACCGAATCCGTCAGCTGGAACTGGACGAACCCGAACTCGGGTGCGAATCGCTCGAGCAGGTACCGGAACGCCTTCCCCCGGAGTTCGATCGTCCGCTCGTAACCCTCGATCGACCGATACGGCTCCGGCCCGGCCTGGGGATAGACCCGGTAGCCGCCGCAGTTCGCCTCGATCTCCTCGAGGATTCCCTCGGGATGACAGTCCGGGTCCTCCGGCGCGGTCAGCCCTGGAATCAACGCGCCGTCGAACTCCCGCGGCGGGTGCGTGACCGGCACGTTCACGACGACGCTCGAGAGTCCGTGATCGCTCAACAGTTCCCAGATGGCCCGTTCCCGGACGTGCGTCGAGTTCACCACGTCCCAGTCGTAGCCGTCGAACGAGAGGAAGTCGAAGACGCCGTGTTTGCCGGGGTTCTTCCCGGTGTACAGCGACGGCCAGGCGCTCGCCGTCCACGGCGGGATCTGTGACTCCAGTGGCCCGCTCGCGCCGATATCGAACAGCCGGCGCAACGTTGGCGTCTCGCCGGACTCGAACAGCGGCTCGAGAATCGGAAGACAACCAGCGTCGAGACCGACGACGAGGAGCTGTAAGTCGTCGTCCGAACAGTTCATGAACGTGGAATCGGTCGTTCCAGGCTTTGTTATGCGAGGTCTGTCTGCCTGTAGCCAACAGTTTCATCGCGGTGGTGCCGACCGTCCGACACGGCGACGGCTGTCGGCGATCGTCGCCACTGGCTGTAAGCCACACCTGCCACAGCCGGCGAGGGTATCTCGCGTGCGATTGGCGTGTGGACCGTGTCGTCAGACAGTATCAGTCGTCTTCGCCGAGCTGTTCTTCCCACTCGCCGGTGGTCTGTTCGCACTCACCGACGAGTTCAGCCGGATTGCCGATCGCGGTGCAGTGGGGTGGAACCGACTCGAGGACGACGGAACCTGCGCCAACTTTCGCCTCCTTCCCGATCGTGATCGGGCCGAGGACCGTCGCGCCGGCTCCGATCGTCGCACCGTCCTCGACCGTCGGGTGGCGTTTCTCGCGTTTCATCGTGTCGCCACCGAGGGTCACGCCGTGGTACATCATCACGTCGTCGCCGATCTCGGCGGTCTCGCCGATGACGACGCCGTTGCCGTGGTCGACGAAGAACCGGCGGCCGATCTCCGCGCCAGGGTGGATCTCGATCCCCGTGAGAAACCGCGAGAGGTGCGAGAGCACGCGGGCGACGATGTAGTGACCGCTGTGCCAGACGGCGTGGGCGATCCGGTGGAACCAGATCGCGTGCAGTCCCGGGTAACACAGGACGACCTCGAGCGGATGCCGTGCGGCGGGATCGTTCTTCATCGCGGTCCTGACGTCCTCTCTGAGCCGGTTCAACATTCTCGTACCGACGGTATGGGTTCCGTTACCAAGAAGGTGGCGCAGCGTTCGAACGGCCGGCCGAACCACCCCGCTCGTGGCGGCTGCTCGCCCGCTATCAGGCTCGCTCGTCGTCGATCGCCAGCGCCGACAGCACGTCGTCGCCAACCGCGTACGTCCGCTCGTCGGGGCGATCCAGGATCGCCTCGGTCCGGAGTTCCGAGAGCAGACTCTGGACGGCGACTGCGGACCGATCGACGCGAGCGGCGACCGCGTCCGTCCGCAACGGCCCCTCGCGTACCAGCACGGCGATCACCTCCCGTGCGGTCGCCTCCGAACAGCGCGAATCCGCCGCCGCCCGTTCGACGGACTCGCGAACCCCCGGCATCTCGAGTAACTCCTCGAGCGACTGCTGCTCGTCGGCGACGACCAGCTCGCCCTCCTTGCCGTCCGCTGCCGAGCCGTCGTCGACGGGCGTGTAGCCGAACTCGAGTTCGTCGCCGCCGGCCTGCAGGATCTCGGTCGACTCCGCGTTCGCTCCGCGCTCTCCAGGCTCGCTCTCGGGTTCACGGAACGACTGTCGGAGCCACTCGAGTTCGCCCTCGAGCGTCTCGATTCGCTCCTCGCGGTCGGCGAGTTCGGATTCGAGGTCGGCGAGTTGACGCTCGAGATCGGCGATCTCGTCGTCGCGCTCGTCCAGTTTCGCCCGGAGTTCGTCCCGTTCGTCCTCGAGGGAGACGACCTCGTCGTGGAGCCGTCGCAGTTCCTCGTTCGAGCCCGGCAGTTGCGACTGGACCGTCTCCGGTTCACTGAGCGCTTCGGCCATCTGTCTGGCCGCGTCGGAGACGTCCCGGGCCGAGGCGAGTTCGTCTTTCAGGTCCTCGATACGCGAGTCGCGTTTCTCGAGTTCGGCCTCGAGTTGCTCGATCTGGCTTTCTTCTCGCTGTTTTCGTTCACTGATCTCCTGGAGGTCGCCGACGAGGGCGTCCGAGACGGACTTGAGTTCGGGCCGCTCGAAGTCGTCGAGACCGGGCGTCGCGCCGGCGTCGAAGGTGCGTTTGCGACGGAACTGGACCTTGCGGACGCCGACGTCGGTCCAGTCGGTCTGGACGTACGCCTGTCCGTCGTCGAGTTCGGAGACCCGTTCTGCGTACTCGGAGTCGATGATCCGGCCGACGACCTTCGTGTCGTTGTCCCAGGTCAGCCGGTGCCAGACGAGCCAGTTCGCCTGCGTGATGAAATCTTTCTTGACGTCGGCGGGCCGCTGGCTGATCCCGAGGATGCCGAGGCCGTGTTTGCGCCCGCGCTTGCTGATCTTGATCAGCATCTTCCCCGTCTCGCCGACGCCGCCGCCCTCGGGAATGTACTCGTGGACCTCCTCGACGACGAGCAGGAAGGGCTTTTTGAGCTTCTTTTCCTTGACGAACAGCTGTCGCGCCGTCTCGCGCAGCAGTTCGTCCGCGACGTCCTCGTCGAGGTAGCCCGAGACGTCGAGGATCACGGGGACGTTCTCCTCGAGGGCGATCGAGGCCATCTGCTCTGCGTGTTCGGGCCCGATCTGGATGTCACACTCCTCGTCGGCCCCCGCGTGGAGCATCTCGTACTCCTCTTTTAACCCGTAGTACTCGCCGTCGGTGTCGACGACGAGCAGGGGGTAGCCGGCCTCGAGGAGTTCCTCGGCGACGACGGACGCAGTGTTCGACTTTCCGCTCCCACTCTTGCCGGTCGCGAAGCCGCGTCCGGTGAGAATCTCGATGACTGGCAGCGTCACGTCGTGGCCGTCTTCCGTCTCGCCGACGACGATCTCGCGTTGCTCGCTCACGGATCGTTCACCCGGTTCGACTCGTCCGCTCGCGATACGATCATCCTATCTGGTACTTTCGGCAGGAGAACTTGAATATTGGCGTCGACGCGGCGGGTGGCGTTCGTCGGTCGCTGCTCGAGGAATGGGTCAGTCACAGCAGTCGGCGACCGTGACGCAGGCGTCCTCGCGCACTCCCCGGCACGGACTCGCCTCGTCGCGCTCGCAGTCTCGCACGTCGACGAGGTCTTCCAGTTCCGAGAGCAGCCGCGTGACCTCCTGCCCGCTGTCGGTCAGCCGGTAGGTCGTCGTCGGCGGCGTCGTCGCCTCGACGGACCGGTCGACGAGTCCGTGACACTCGAGTTCTTTCAACCGGCGGGAGAGCACTGCGGCGGTCAGGCCGTCGAGTTCCCGTTGCATCTCGTTGAACCCGTAGCTGCCGCCGCGTAGCAGTCTGAGGACGTGAAACGACCACTTCGAACCCAGAAGTTCCCGGAGCGAGTGCCACGTCGCCTGCCAGTCGGTGTCGCTCATCTCGTGGCCGCCTACGCCCGGTGCCTGTGAAACGCTGTCGGTAGACGACGGTACTTTCAGCGCCGAAACCACCTTCGTATAAGAATACTGCTACGTACAAGTGTGCCCGTGGCGTAGCTAACGGTACGATGTCAGCACTATCGGTCTCGGATCCGAACGTCACCGTCGAAGCGCTGTCGGCCGACGAGTACGCGAAGCGTACCCTCACGGTCGACTTCCTCTATCTCGACCGCGAGGTCTGTTCGCGCTGTCGGGGGACCGAGGCGGCACTCGGGGACGCGCTCGAGCGCGTCGCGCCCCTTCTGGCCGACCTCGGCGTCGACGTCGCCGTCCGAACGGTCCACGTCCAGAGCGCGGCGGACGCCCGGCGGGTCGGACTCGAGGTGTCGCCGACGATCCGCGTCGACGGGCGCGACCTGCAACCGGCCTATCGCGAGAGCACCTGCGAGTCGTGCGGCGATCTCTGTGACTGCGAGGGCGGTGTCGACTGTCGGATATGGACGTACGACGGCCGAGAGCACACGACGCCGCCGGTCGAACTGCTGCTCGAGGGGCTCCTCCGTGCTGCCGTCGGCACTGCGACGACGCAGTCGGAGCAGTCCGAGGCTGACGACCGACTCCCGGAGAACCTCGAGCGGTTCTTCGCGGAGACGTCGCCCGACTCGGCGGACGAAACCGACTGCGGGTGTGGGTGCTAGCGAAGCCGGTTCCGGGTTCGAGATGCCGCCGGTCCGTGTCGCTCTATCGCACACGTGGGAAACGATTATGTTATTTCGACCGAATGACGTGAACGACAGGTCGCGACACGACGCGACCGCATCCGACCCATGACCACGACCACGCTCGATCCGACTCCATCTCCGTCGTTCGCACGCGCCGGGACGGGAGTCTCCAAACCGGACAATCGGTCCGGGAGTTCGATCGAGCGTGGACGGGTCTCGAGTCGGTATCCGTCGCCGACTCACGTCGGCACGTCCGTCCGCGCCGCATAGGTCCCTTCTCTCGGCCGGACGGACTCTCTCGCCGTTTCACGTTCCGTAGCCCGTGGACGGCTCTGTCGTTCGTCTCGGCGGGGAAGCGATCGTCCGGCGCGGGGGGTTCCCCCGTGGTGTGACTGGCCACCGACGCGCGGGTACGTCCCGCCCCTCGAGTTCGACTCTCGGCGGGGGACTCATGGCACAGCACATACGAACCGTCGAGGCGACGCTCGCCGTGCGCGTTCCCGTGAACGCTGCAGGCAGCCTCGCCGACGGCGCGACGCGCATCGTCGAACGAGTAGACGCGGTCGACCGGGTCGAGGAGCTGACCGTCTGCGGTCTGACGCCGGGTCTGAACGACACGGTCGTCGACCTCGAGGTTCGCCTCACGCTGGCTCGCGAGCGAGAGACGGCGACGGCCGCAGATCGAGCGCTCGCCGCCGGCGTCGGCGTTCGAGACGTCGAGGACGTGGAGGCGGTCGAGCCCGATGCCCCGCCTGCACGCGAAAGCGCGACCGCGTGACCGTCTCGTTTCAAGACGGTGGCAGCCGTACCGGCCGACCATGTACGAAGACGTTCTGGTCGCCACCGACGGCAGCGACGTCGCAACGACTGCAGCGACACAGGGTATCGCAATCGCGGACGCCGTCGGCGCGACCGTTCACGTCGTCTCGGTCGTCGCCACTCGAAGCGACACGGACCGAAGTCGTCACGAGGCGTTCGTCGAATCGGTCGCGAGCGACGCCGCCGACGCCGGCTGCCCCGTCGAATCGGTCGTCCGGGAAGGCCGACCGGCGCGAGAGATCCTCGCCTACGCCGACGAGGAGGACGTCGACCTGCTCGCCATGGGGACCCACGGCCGAACGGGCATCCGACAGACCCTGCTCGGCAGCGTCGCACTCGAGGTGATCCGCCAGGCACGTCTGCCGGTGCTCACGGTCAGTGCGGACGCGAGCGACGTGCCCCGGGAGATCGACGACGTGCTCGTCGCGACCGACGGCTGGTCGGGGTCGGCCGCGGCGACCGGACAGGCACTCGCGCTCGCCGACACGTTCGACGCCCGGTTGCACGCCCTCTACGCGGTCGACGTGAGTCCAGCGCTGGACGGCGTCCTCGAGTCGTTCGAAGAACACGGCAAGCAGACGACGATGGACGTGGTCGATCGCGCCAGAGAGCGCGGGATCGAGGCCACGCGGACGGTCGAACGGGGCGAACCCCACGAGACGATCCTCGCCTACGCCGACGAGGAGGACGTCGACCTGCTCGTCATTGGCACCGAGAGCAAGTCCACCATAGAGCGGCTGGTGATCGGAAGCGTCTCCCAGCGCGTCGTTCCGAACGCCACGACGCCCGTGTTGACTGTCCGGACGCTCGAGGAGTAGCCGGCTGCTGCCGTCGCGCAGTATCGAGACCGACGCCGCTACCGCTCGACGGTTCGTTCTCGAACGGTCATCCCCTTCCGGCCGAGGTGCTGGAGCTGTCGCCGCGCGAAGTCCTCCTCTCGCGTGCCACGCGTCGCCAGCACGTAGACCAGCGCGCCGCCGGTCGGCCGCATCGTCCGTCCCGCCCGCTGGGTTCCCTGTCGACGCGACCCGCCGAGTCCCGAGGCGACGATCGCCAGATCCGCCGTCGGCAGGTCGATCCCCTCGTCGCCGACGCGAGAGACGACGAGCAGGTCTCGCTCGTCGCGTCGGAACGACTCGAGCAGTCGCCGTCGTTCGTGGTGGGGCGTCTCGCCGCTCAGAAACGGCACGCCGAGCGCGTCGCTGAGTTCGCGTCCCTGCTCGAGATAGTCGACGAAGATCAGCGCCTTCGACTGCGGGTGTGCAGAGAGCAGGTAGCGGACCTCGTCGACTTTGCCCCGGTTCGAGGCGGCGATCCGGTACTTCTCGCGGCCCTCCGCCGAGGCGTAGGCGTTTCGCTGCTCGTCGTCGCCCCAGGGGACGTAGCGGATCTCGAGTTCGGGTTCGGCGACGAAGCCAGCCTCGAACAGCGCCTCCCAGTCGGTGCCGATCGGCGGGCCGACGAGCGTGAAGATCTCGGCCTGGCGGTCGTCTTCCCGGATCGGGCTGGCCGAGAGCCCGAGGCGGTGGCGCGACTGGAGGCGGGTGCTCCGCGAGTAGACGTCGCTCGGGACGTGGTGGACCTCGTCGAAGACGAGCAGTCCCCACTCGCGGTCGTCGAACAGCGACCGGTGGCGGTCCATCCCGGCGATCTGGTAGGTCGCGATCGTCACGGGCCGAACCTGCTTGATGCCGCCGTGGTACTGGCCGATCTGGTCCGCCTCGAGCGACGTGAACTCGAGGAGACTCTCCTCCCACTGGCGGGCGAGGTCGCGGCTGGGTACCAGTACGAGCGTCTCGCCTTCGACGCGGGCCATCGCGCCCATCGCGGCGACCGTCTTGCCGCTGCCCGGCGGGCCGACGAAGACGCCCTCGCCGGCCTCGTCGAACCTGTCGACCCACGTCTGCTGGTAGTCGCGCAGGCGCACGCGAAGGTCGATCGGGAGGTCGTCGCCGGACTCGAGGTCGCGCTCGTCCCGGACGGGGTAGCCCGCCTCGTAGAGGATCCGCTTGATCGCCGCCTCCGAGCCCTCGCGGACCCAGTCTTCGGTCTCCGAGATCGGCGCGTGGACGTGTTCTTCGTCGAGTTTCTGGCGAGCGACGTTGCCCATCACCTCCGGGCTGCGGGCCTCGAGAACGGTGTAGCCGTCCGGGTGCGTCACGAGACGGAACTGACGGGCACGGTCGAACTGACTCTCGACCCACTCCTCCAGGGCGGCCGACCGCTGGCCGAGGGCCTGTCGCATCGTTCGCGCGAGCGCCTCGAACGTGTCGTGTGGGGCCTGCCAGACGTCCTCCGGTCTGACGACGTACCGGTAGCCGCTCTCCCCGTTCGTGTCCGCGTGGTGGGCAAACTGGGTGAGCTGGGCCCGGGTGAACTGACTCGGCCGGTCGACGACGATCTCGCGCCGCTTGGGGAAGACGACGACGCGCTCGCGCTCGGTGAGGTCCTCGAGTTCGCTCGGATACCAGACGACGGGGTCGGTCGAGACGCTCATCCGCTCGACTTCACCACGCTCGTACAGTTCCTCGAGGTAGTCGCTCGCCTCGTCGTGGGTCACGTCGAGAGCGCGGGCGACCGCACCGGCGGTGACGACGGGACGGCCCTCCCGCTGGCAGACGTCGTGGAACGACGACAGCGAGAGCGGCCCGTCCCCGTCCGTCGACTCGGCGTTGCGGCGCTCGTCGGAATCGTCACTCGAGTCAGAGTAGCGCTCGTCCGTCACTGGATACAGGTATCGCCGTCGCGGATAAACCGGTTACGTTCGGTCTCTCGACCGCTCGAGACGTCGGCGAGAAATCGAATGGTGGTGCGGTCGCGCGGTGGCGACCGGGCGCAACGTCGGTAGGTGGTGGCACGTATGCGCCACTCTCGGCTATGATGTCGGCAAATATAACAATTTGGATGATGGTCACGTCTATCGTGGTCCAGTCGACGTCGATACCAGTAGCGACGCGAAATATACCCCGGCACGGGTACCCGTGACCGGCGTCGGATTCGCTGGCGGCGACTCGAGTCACAGACGCCGGTCCCGTCTCGTCTGTCAGTATACTATATGCAGGTGGCCGACGTACGATTTTGCATGTTCCGTGCGATCCTTCCGGAAGGTCAGATCCTCTGTGATCGGTACGAGAATACTGACGAGGGGCTCGAACTCTACAACGCTGACGACGAGTTCATCGCCTTCGTCCCGTACAACAACCTCCACGCGCTGCTCAACGAGGACGTCTACGCCGCAGACGAACGCTCGATCATGTAGCGGGCGAGCGGTCGATCGCCTCGAGTTGCTCGCGGTAGCGGTTTCTGACGGTGACGACGGTCGTCTGTGCGGTCTCGGCGACCGCTCGCTGGGGGACCGTCTCCTCACAGAGGAGTCCTGCAGCGTAGATAGCAGCAGCGGCGTATCCAGTCGGTGACTTTCCGGAGTGGAGGCCCTGGCGAGTGGTCTCGTCGATGATCTCGACGGCGGTCGTCTCGACGTCTTTGCTCACGTCCAGTTCCGAACAGAATCGCGGGACGAACTGGCGTGGGTTGGTCGGCTCGAGGTTGATGTCGAGTTCGTCGGCGACGTAGCGATAGGTGCGGCCGATCTCGCGCTGGTCGACTCGAGCGACGGCGGTGACTTCTTCCAGGCTGCGTGGGATTCCCTCTTTCCTGCAGGCGGTGTAGAGTGCACTCGTCGCGACGCCTTCGATCGATCGGCCGCGAATGAGATCCTGCTCGAGAGCCTGTCGGTAGATGACACTCGCGGTTTCTTTGACTGGCGTGGGAACGCCGAGGGCGCTGGCCATTCGATCGATCTCCGAGAGCGCGTACTTCAGGTTTCGTTCGCCGGCGTTTTTGGTTCGAATTCGCTCCTGCCAGACCCGAAGACGGTGAAGCTGGCCGTGTTTGTCGGCAGACATCGAGTGTCCGTTGGCGTCGCGGTTTCGCCAGTCGATCGTCGTCGTCAGTCCCCGGTCGTGCATCGACTGTGTGAGTGGGGCGCCGACGCGCGAGAGCTCTTTGTGTTCCTGAGCGTTGAACGCCCGCCACTCCGGTCCGTAGTCGATCGGGTCTTCGCTGAGGACGAGCCCACACTCTCGACAGACCCGTTCACCGCGGTCTGGATCGTGGACGATCGTGTCGGTCTCGCAGTCGGGACACCGACCTGTCTCGGCCGCCTGTGATTCCTGTTCGACGTGATTGGTGATCGACTGCGTCATCGGTGACTGCAGGGACCGCCGCCGTCACTGTAAGGTGTTCACATGGTTTCGACGGAAAGAGGATCTTACCGGACGCGTGTTCGACTCCTTAAAGGAGAGTAGAGAGAGGCCGACACTGGCGTTTTCGGCCGCTGTCCCGTGGCGGACGACGACTGTGCCGGTACCGCGCCCCATCGCTTTCGGTGGGCGAAGCGGCCACGTCGGGCCACCCCGACCCGACATATTATATGTGAACGTAGGACATGAAACTGGCGTACCGTTACAGCAACCCGTCGGAGTAAACGCCGACATTCGGTGCGTAAAAAGAGCTTAGCCGCACAAACTGTCGTTTGTCTTTATGTTGAGTCCGTCGAACGTGACGTATCAGTCAGCGTGGACGACGTCCAGCCGACGGCCGTAGCGTCTGGCAGACCCCCCAAAATAGCACCCCCAGCCAGTATGTATCACCCCCCCGCGCCGTACGTCCCAGATACGCACACGAAACCGGTCGGTATCGATCCCCACACACATTACAGAGATCCGGCCGTAATCGACGCCGGCCGACAGTCACGCGAAGTGTCTGATAACCACAGTACTGCCGATGGAAGCCAACACGTACCGGGTTCGCAGCCTATGCGAAACGTGACCGTGTTTAATAGTTTCTACGTTGCCCTACAAACTGGTGTGTCAACCGTGACCGCGAGCTACCTTTCGCCGAAACAGCGGGCGCTGCCGATGCTACCGTGGGGAGAGCTATCGGAGGGTGCCGGCAATCGAATGATAACGACCGTTTACGACGGGGTCTATCACTGATGTCGTCGATCGATACGTCGCTCCCGGAAGAGATCACGTCCGTCACCGAGGACGAGGACGATCGACTCTCGAAAGACGTCATCTTCGAACTTCTGAAAAACCGGCGGCGACGAGAAGTCCTCACGTACTTGCTCGAGGCGGAGGACACGGTGACGCTGGGAGAACTGGCCGAACAGATCGCCGCCTGGGAGAACGACACGGACGTCAACGCGTTGAGTTCCGATCAACGAAAGCGGGTGTACGTCGCTCTTTACCAGACGCATCTCCCCAAGATGGACGACGCGGGCATCATCGAGTACGACCAGGACCGCGGGCTGATTAGCCTCTCGGACAACGCGGACCTGCTGATGATGTACCTCGATACAGATACGCACCAGACGGACCGGTGGGATCGCTGGTACGCGCTGTTGAGCGTCGTCGGCGTGGCGGCCGTCACCGCGGCGTATCTCGAGGTTCCGCCGGTATCGCTCGTTCCCACGATCGCCGTGGCCGCCGCCGTCGTCGTCGCGTTTCTCGGCCTGTCGATCGCACACGTTTTCGTGAACCACCGGCTTCAACAGACCGTCAACGGGAAACTTTCGCGCATTGAATAGCGTAGAGAAGGGTTTTTGTCGATCGATTCCCTAGAATCACGTGGCTCCCGACGACCGTCTCCAGTACCGGAGTAGTTCGCGTGCCAGCAACCTGCTCCCGGCGCGGGAGCCGCCTTTTGAATACGACCGATCCGTTCAGCCGTGGCGCTCCGGGAACCAGTGTCAACTAGCAGTCTCAGGGATACTGGAGTTGCGTCGGCCGTCCGCGACGCGCCCGTTCTAGTGACTCGCCGAGAACGTCAGCACAGAACGCCTCCAGGCGCTTCCCCTGTGCCTCCCAGGAGAACGATCGCGTCCGCTCGCGTGCCCGTTTGCCCATCGCCTCGCGACGAGTAGGTGCGGTGACGAGCCTCGAGAGCGCGGCGGCGAGCGCGTCGGAATCGCCGGGTGAGATCAACAGCCCCTCGTCTCCGTCCGTCACGTACGCCTCGATCGCCTCGAGGTCGCTCGTCACCACGGGCGTCCCACAGGCCATCGCCTCGAGGTTGACCATCCCGAAACTTTCCGTGTACGACGGGAGACAGAAGACGTCGGCGGCGACGTAGTACCCCGGTAACTCGAGGTGGGGGACCTCGCCGTCTACCGTCACCGACTCGCCGACGTCGAGTTCTCGACACCGTTCCCGAATCGCATCGGTGTCTCCCCGCCCGACGAGCCGTAACTCGGCTGGCTCGTCGAGTCTGCTGAACGCCTCGAGCAGGTCGTCGATCCCCTTCCGGTCGACGAACCGGCCGACGTACAGGATCACGGGGACCTCACTCGAGAACGCGGGGGAAACGTCCGGTTGGAACCGGTCCACGTCGACGCCCGGATACACCACGTCGTCGACCTCGTAGCCGAACTCGTCGCTCACCTGGCGTGCGGTGTCGTGGGAGTTGGCGATGATCAGGTCGGTCTGCGAAAAGCGTTCGCGCAACCGTGCGCCGAGTCCGACGCTCGCCAGGCTGTGAAAGCCGTACACTGTGGGCACGTCGACGAGATTCGACAGTAGCAGATCGTCGAGGAACTGAAACGTGAACACGAGATCGGTGTGCTCTTCGATGTGGTCGACGACGCCGTTGCGACGCGACCAGACGGTCATCGCCACTTTCGCCAGATCTTGCGTGTTCACCGGGAGGATCGTCGTGACGCCGTTCGGGATTCGATCAGCAAACGACGGCGTTTCGACCACCTCCACGTCCGATCGTCGTAACAGTTCCGCCGTGTCACCCGCCTGCGTGTACACGTACACGTCGTGGCGCTTCGCGAGTTCGGCGGCCACGTGCTGGGTGTAGACGGCGATCCCACCCGCGTGCCGCGTCCCCGCAGACTCGTGATAGAACCCGATTCGCATACGCCGAGGGTCGTCTACCTATCGGTTTCGTTATTTTTCTCTTAGCGATTCTCACCCTCGAGAAACTGACGTGATCTCGGCGACTATTAGTGATTCAAACGGTCGAAGTGAATTTAATTTCTGGTAACAGCTCTCATCCACCGTTCGGTGCGCCCCCTACCGGACGACGTTCGACTGCGCGCGAGAGATAGCGCGTGCGAACAGAATCGTACGGACGTGGTACTGACTCACTCGCCGGTCGAACGCGACTACGCGTACCCCAGAGCGGTCAGTCGTCGCTCGAGGACGTCCTCGTCCGGGTTGTCTCGACCGTCGACAGGCGGTTCCGGGAGGACCCGACGACGGTCCGTAGACGCCACCTCGAGCCAGGGGACGGCGAGGAGGTCGTCACGGTGCAGGCCGCGCGGGTGGCCGTACATCGGGACGGGGACCGGGAACCCTCGCTCGCCGATCAGGTTGCCGTGGTCGGCCGTCACCACGCTCTTGCCCGACAAGGCCTCGAGAAGGTCCTCTACGTGCGGTAAGACGAGGTCGAGGTTCTCCCGGTAGGCCCGGCGGACGGTCGCGACGTCGACGTCGTCGTCGTAGATCAGCCGGAACCACGGGTTCGCCTTCCCTGGGTCTCGATTCTCGAGGTCGGCGTCGATCCCCTGGTGGGCGAATGTCTGTCCCGTCGGTCCCAGAAACGGGAAGTGCGGTTGCATGAAGTGGACGATCAGACGTTTCTCCGGGAACCGTTCGTGTGCAGCGATGGCCTCCTCGACGACGGCTTCGGGTCGAACCGTCTCGGCTGCCTCGTCCCACCGATCCTCGAGGAGGTCCACGACCGCGTGGAACACGCCGTCCTCGAGGTGGTGGACGTGGGGGTTGGCCGTGACGTAGACGGTGTCGTGGAGCGTCCGTCCCGCGAAGTTCCGTTGCATGAACTCGCCGCTGTCGCTGCCTTTCGATCGGACCTCGCGGAGGTCGCCTTCGAGCGTCGCCCGCGCCGCGAAGAGGTCGTAGCGACAGGCGTCGAGGATCAGGAGGTTGTCCCAGTCGGCGGCGATCACGTCGATCCCGTCGTCCGTTCTCTCGAGTGCGTTCAGGACGTCCCGGGTTCTCGAGTTGGCGGTCAGCGCGACGGTGAACAGTTCTCGCCGGAGCAGTCGGGGATTCCGGAGCACCCGGCGGACGTTCTCGGCGGAGTACCTGTCCGGCAGGAGAGCCAGCGGATTCATGTGGAGGGACGCTCTCGAGGCGGTGACGTTGTTATACGCGCGAAAACGGACGATATCACCGCCCTACTCCGAGACGCGCAGCAGTCGACGCTCGATCCGGTCGCGGCAGGCCGACGCGACCCAGTCGGTCGACTCGAGTAATCGACGGACTACTAAATGGCGGCCACTAGAACGTCGCCGTGGATGGCAACGGACAGTTCGTCGAAACTCTCCTCTCTCAGGTCCGTCGCCGACGGGGCGACGCTTCACTACGTCGGCACTGTCGTCGTCAACGCCGTCGGCTTCCTGTTGAACCTCGCGCTGACGAGAACACTCGGTGCCAGCGTCTACGGCATCTACGCCTACGGGACGCTGGTGATCTCCTCGGCGCTTACGTTCGCGAACCTCGGTTCCGACGTCTCGACGACGCGGTACCTGTCGGCGAACCGTAACGATCAGGCCTACCAGAACCGCGTTCTCGGCCTCTCGTATCTCACGACGGCCGTCGTCAGCCTGCTCGCTGCGACCGCCCTCTACCTCGCCGCGCCGGCGATCAACGCCTACACGCTCGAGGAGCCGCTGTTTACGCCCGCGTTGCGAATTTTCGCGATCGCGCTCCCGTTTCAGGCACTAACTCGCGTCGTCTCGAGTACGTTCCGGGGCCTCGAGCGGGCGGTCGGGAAGACCGTCGTCCTGGTGCTCGGACCCGTCCTCCGGTTGCTCGTCGTCGTCTCTGCGATACTCGTGGGCTACTCGTTGCTCGGCGTCGCGGCCGCCTACGCCGTCGCCTGCCTGCTGGCGTTTCTGGCTGCACTCTCGTATGCGCTGGCGAGAACCGACCTCCGTCCCGAGTGGGACCTCCGCCGCGAGGAGGTGACGGCATTTTACGACTACTCGGCCCCGCTGACGCTGTCGAAGGCCGCCTCGTTCCTGTTCAAACGCGTCGACGTGCTGATGGTCGGGATCTTCCTCGCCTCCGCGAGCGTCGGCGTCTACAACGTCGCCGTCTTGCTCGCGACGGTTATCGCGATGCCACTCGGCGGGATCAACCAGCTGTTTCCCCCGGTCGCCTCCCGACTCCACGCCAACGGCGACCGCGACGAACTCGAGGACGTCTACGCGACGGTGACGCGGTGGTCGATCACGGCCTCGCTGCTGCTCGCACTGCCGCTTTTCGTCTACCGGGCAGAGGTGCTCTCGCTGTTCGGCCCGGAGTTCGTCGTCGGAACGGGCGTCGTCGCGCTGTTCATCGCCGGCCAGCTGTTCAACGCCGCTGCTGGCCCGGCGAACGACCTCCTGACGATGACCGACCACCAGTACCTCGTCATGGCGAATCACTTCTGTTTCGGCGTCGTGAACGTCGTCCTGAACTACCTCTTCATTCTCGAGTTCGGGCTGATCGGCGCGGCACTCGCGACTGCCGGCGTGCTGGCGTCGCTGAACGTCGTCCGTGTCGTCGAGGTCTGGTACCTCGAGGGCCTGTTCGCCTACTCGACGGCCCTCTGGAAGCCGCTGGCCGCCGCCACGGTCGCCGCCACCACGATGGTCGTTCTGGGGCTGTACCTCGACGGATACGTACTGTTCGTCGTCGGCAGCGCTGCCGGTGCGCTCGCGTTTCTCGCCAGCCTCTACCAGTTCGGGCTCGCACAACGGGACGTCGAACTTGCGGGCGACTACCTCGAGTTGATGTCGTAAGCCGTCGCTATCGGACTCGAACGAAAGGCGCAGAATGCGATCGGCAGTCGTGGTTACTGGTCGCGTGCGTTGTACTCGACGTCGACGCTCGCGTCGCCGAGCAGTTTGAAGTCGGTGATGTCGCCGTCGAACCAGTAGGCGTCGAGCCAGCCTGCGACGGTCCCGCGAACGGCCGAGCCCTCGATGACGTCACCCTCGTCGATCGAGGCACCGCTGTAGTCGGACTTGACGACCTTGCCGTCGACGGTAAACGAGTAGGAACTGGGGTCGGACGACTCCGTCCCGTCGATCACGAGCGCGTGCGGGAGGAGTTCGGCGTCGCCGTACTCGTCGGGGTCGATCTCCTCGCCGTCGACGGAGACGCGGGCGCTTCCATCGGTGAACGTCACGTCAGCGATCGTCCCGGCAAAGCGGAACTGCTGTGTGCCGTCCGTGATCGAACTCTCGACGGTCGTCCCCGAGACGATCGTCGCGTCGTCCGTCGGTGCGTCGCCGTCAGCGAACTCGATCTCACCGTCGACCGTAACCTCGAAACTCGAGGGCGTCCCCTGGCCGACGACCTCGAGGACGTGTGGCAACTGCTCGCCGTAGTCGGCGGGGTCGATCTCCTCGCCGTTGACCGAGACCGTCGCCGGACCGTCGACGGTCAGCTGCTCCAGGTTGCCGCTGAACCGGAAGGCGTCGCGCCAGTTCGCGACGACGCCGTGGGCGTTACCGCCGTCGATTTCCTCTTCGCCGTCGATCGAGGCACCCTCGTAGGTCGCCTGCTCGACGGCACCGTCGACCGAAAACTCGTAGCGCGTCGCCTGCTCGGCACCGTCGCCGTCGAACAGGATGACGTTCTCGAGTTCGTTGTCGCCCTCGTCTCCATTACCAGAGCCACTCGCGTTGCCGTTCGACTGACGCTTCCCTGCGGCGGCCTCTTCGGCCGACGTCGGACAGCCGTCGGGGACGAAATCTTTCGGGTTCGTTCCGTTTCCGCTGCGGAAATTAACGGTGCTACCGTTGGCTCTCCTGACGCCGCTGTGGTAGCCGGTGTTGTACTGCGTGTTGGTGACGGTAACTCTCGAGCCGCGGCCGTTCGCGCCGGCGGCGATCGAGTAGTGCCGTCCGTTCATGTCGAAATGGCAGTTATCGACCTCGATCGGGCCGGGCGACCACGCCCAGAGACCGCGGCCGTCCTTCTGGAACTCGGCGTCGTTGACCGCGACGGAGTTCGTCACCTTCCCCTCTGCAAGCCGGAAGTGCGTGACCCAGGAGTTCTTCGAGTAGCACCTGTCGATGTGGACCGTGCCACCACCGCCGGTGCCGGGTGCAGAGCAGTAAAACGAGTTGTCGCCCATCTCCTGGATGTTGACCCGCTTGATGTCGAGGTGGCCGTTGTGTTTGGGCGCGACCCAGATGCCCAGTCCGGATCGATACCCGCGCTCGGCTCCATCGCCGAGGTAAACGTTCTCGATCGTACTCGTGTTACCACCCGTGTCGGCCACGCCGAAGTAGGCGTCGTCGCCGACTGCGCCCTTGAAACCGATGTTACGAACGGTCCAGTTCGTCCCTTTGGCGTCGATGACCGCTCGCGCGCCGGGCGCCGTACAGTCGATAAGCTTGTTCTCGAACGTCTCACCGCTGCCGACCGTGATCACGCGCCGCTCGTTGGCCTTGAGCTTGATCACGTCGTAGTCGTCCGCCAGCGCGGTGCCGGTCGCCGCCGCCGTACCCGTGGCCGCGGCCGCGGCCGCGCTCGCCATCTTCAGGTACGATCGTCGGTGGAGTAATCCGTTATTACGATCGTCTCCTGTCGTCTCGTCCGCAGAGTAAACCGTTTCGTCGTCGTCCAGTACCGAAGAGTCGCGTGCCATGCGTTCGGGTAATCTGACGATACCTCCATAAACCTTTCTCCTCTATCATCAGTTAAATTTACGGAGTTTAAATTGTTACTGTATTCTCTATCAGTCAATCTTCTACGTTCGTACACGAATTTATATATTCGACCTCGCCGCCGTCGCTGGGTTAATAGAATATTACCAAACTCGAGCACCGAATAAATTGACAATAGGTCCCGACAGTCTGCAGCTCGTGACCGTTTCACTCCGTTCGTGCCACTATGTTCGATCGAATGTCACGTCGATGCGGGTCAGCTGTGACCCGCCGACGTCTCGCCGGCGCTGTCTACCGATCGAGAGTGCGTCGAACCGAAGTCAGTAAAAATCGTGGTGGAGGGCAGGTGTGGAGGGCACCGCCGACCGGCGACGACGCGCCGGCGGCGGGGAGGGCCGCCGTCAGCGGATACGGACTGGGTCGTTTAGTTCGAGACGGCGTCTTCGGCGCTCGTCGGGACACCGTCTGGGACGAACGCCTCGGGGTCGTTGCCGACGTCGTTCTCGTTGACCTCGGCGCCGGGGAGCTTCTTGATCCCGCCGTGGAAGCCGGTGTCGTAGTCGGTGTTCGAGACGTTCGCCGTCGAGCCGCTGCCGTTTGCGCCCGCGTTGATCGCGTAATGGCGACCGTTCGTCTCGATCTGGCAGTTCTCGATCTCACACGGACCGGGTGACCAGACCCAGACCGCGCGGCCGTCGTAGCCGTTGTCGTCGAGGAGGACACTCGAGTTCGTGACCTTGCTGCCGGCCGAGCCGATCCGGAAGTGAGAGACGCGGCAGTTTGCCGCGAAACACTCGTCGATGTGGATCGTCCCACCGCCCTTTCCGGCGGGGGCCGACGCGTAGATCGCGTTGTCGGAGAACTCCTGGACGTTCACGTGCTTGAAGTCGATGTGGCCGTTGTGTTCGGGCGTGACCCAGACGGCAGTCTCGGCGGTCGCGTGACCGGCGTTCGTACTGCCGTCACCGAGATAGACGTTCTCGAACGTACTCGAGCCGTTGCCGGTGTCGCCGAGGCCGAAGACGGCCCCCGGCTTGCCGACGTCGAGTCGGCCTTTGACTGCCACGTTCCGGATGGTCCAGTCGGACCCGTACGCGGTAACGGTCGCGCGGGCACCGGACGCGGTGCAGTCGATGAGCTTGTTCTCGAACGTCTCACCGCTCCCGACCTCGATCGTACGGTCCTCGCCGGACGAGATCTCGATCGTCTCGTAGGACTCGTCGGCCGTCGCCGTACCGATCGCCGCCGCGGAGGTCGCCGCAGTGGCGACCGCAGCGAGTGATCTAACGTAGTTCCGGCGCGTTAACCGGGAATTACGTCGCGTTTCGGGTGCGGTATCGTTCTCGGTAGTGCGGGGATTCTGCGCCATGCATTCGGTTAACCCGGAGTTGTCAGCATAAACTTTTCCTTATCACCGCCGATTAAATTTACTGAGTTTAAATATAACACCACTGAATTAGTAGGATATTTTCAGCAATATATAACGAATACAAGACTGTCACACAGAGTCGACTCACGCGCCAACTGTGACGAAAAGTAGGTATTACCCGTCGAACACCGCGAGAAGCGGCGTGACAGTGGCTAATTTTGTGCACTCGAGCGAGCGTGCGCCTGGTCGAAGCGTGACGGTTTCAGTTGACACGCCTGTGTTGACGGTGATGGAGTGCCGGGAAACAGTCTGTTACCGCTCGAGAAACAGAGGCGGACGTCGTGACTACGCTGTGAACAACGTATTACTGCTGGATGGCAGTGTCGCACGCGAGTGTACACTCCATGTCACCTCGGCGTCTCCCTCGATCTCGTTCGTCGGGTCGGCGGTCACACGGTCCATGACGGGCTACCCGGGGCCGTAGCCCACACTCGAATCGGCACCGTGACTCGACGGCGGCTGCGCCGGGCTGGACGCCGAGATCAGACTCGACTGCGTCGCTGGAGTCGTGCAGTCGTCAGGTGACGACGCACGCGCCCACGAGCGCGTCGAACCACTCGAGGGCAGGTCCCGAGTCGTGCCGTCCCGCCGGTGATCTCCTGACTTCAGACGCGCAGTTCCACAGCGGGAGAACGCCTGCGATCGTAGGAGGGCGTCCGCTCGAGTCGAGATTGCACAGACTGCGCGGAAGTGGCCGACAGACCAGGATCGTTCGAGAGCCGAGACGCAGTTGCGAACCCGGCGTTGGCGGTAGTCGGAAGAATGATCGCCGATCTCGGCCGCCGTTTCGGAGGTGGGAGGTGTACAGCGACGCGCAGTGGCCTCCTCGAAGTACGCTGCTGCAACGACTCTGACGCAGGAACGGATCAGGCGGCACTCTCGACGGAGTACATACGGAACTCGTCGTTCGAGATGACCTTGTTCGCACCGGGGTACGTGTCGATCCCCCGGAGAGCAGATTCGCTGTGGTGGAGTTCCCGGTACACCTCGATCTCTCGCTCGACGTCGTACTCGGTAGCGACAAAGTAGTATTCGCCGTCGTAGGCGCTGCCGTAACTCTCGTTTTCGAACTCGTCGACGTCGACGACACCCTCGCCTTCACCGGCGTACGTTACGTTTTCTGCCCCTTCGACGCCGTTTATCCCGTCACCGTACCGTTCGACGCCGAAGCCGAACCCGGCGTAGGCTCGCCCGTCGGTGCGATCGAACGCCGACTCGTATCCGCTCATCTTCTGATCCGTGACGTGTTGTGTCGGCGAGTAGATGAACGGCGACGTGAAGATCGTCAGCAGGCCGAGAACGAGACAGGCCCCGAGGAACACCGCCGCGAGCGCGTTCGCTCCCGGCGTCGTGATCGGCCCCGAGAGCCAGCCGAAGAGGTGGGCGAGTGCGACGCCCGCGAGAATCGTGATCAGCACGTAAACGAACCCGACCTGTCGGAACGCCATGGTCGGCGTTCCGACGAAGTAGACCACGAACATCGCCGTCAGGGGGAACAGAGCGACGCCGAAGTAGGTGACGAAGGCCTTCGTCTCGCGGTCGAGACTCGTCCAGCCGAGCCAGGTAAACAGGACGAACAGCCCGACGACGAGTCCGACGACCGCGCTCACGAGAAACATCTTCGCGAACAGTTCCGTCAGACTGCCGCCGATCTCCGTGAGCGACGAGCCACGCTGGTCGACCTCCCCCCCGGCCCCGATATCTCGTGCGAAAAGCCCGTAGATCAACCCGAGGAACGCGTTTCGGAACCGCTCGTTGCTCGCGACCCAGACGACGAAGAGCGTCCCGAGAACGAACGTGTGGGCGTACGTCGTCGGATGCTCGAGGATCGGGTGGTCGTCGAGTCGCCGTCGAGCGGCGTACTGGACGAGCGAGATCACCGCGAGGACGATGACGACGTTGACCATCTGCTGGGGATGGATGAGTAGCAACCCGGCCCCGCCGACGATCACGAGCACGGTGTACGGCGAGAGGCCGACGGGCAGCGCCTCGAGGGCGGCCCGCCGCCGCGTGTACGCGACGACTGCGAAGACGACGACGGGAACGAAAAACAGCGCGTTCGAGTTCGTGTGGATACCCATATGCGTCGCGACTTTGTTGACCGGAAGGACGAACCACGAAACGATCGCTGCGAACCCGACCGCGGTCGCATTGCCGGTCACGTCGCGGACGATGAGCGGGACGAACACGACGAACGGCACGAAGACGAACACGACAGCCAGCAAAAGCCCTCGGTCGGGCGAGACGCCGCCGGTGAGATGGAGGAGCGTGGCGAGGCTGTGCATCCCGGGGTAGAGCAGTTCGTGGGGCAACATCGCCCCGCTGAGAAAGTCTTTCGTCCAGCCGAGGTGAGTGAGGGCGTCACCCATGCCCATATATCGGTAGTTCCGGATCACTGGGAGGGCGACGACAGTCGTCACCGCGGTCGAACCGAGGACGATCCCGAGCGCCTGATAGCGTCCGCGAGCGACGAGCGTCACGCCGATCGCGACCGCGAACGCGACCGCGAGCGCGACCCACGTTCCCGTCGGCGTCGCGGCGTAGATCGACGCCTCGTATCCGGTCGCCGGCGTCGCTCTCGCCAGCAGAACTGCCACCGAGAGGGCCAGAAAGCCGACGGCGAGAACGACGTTCAGCGCGGAGCGCCTCATCTCGTGTTCCCCCGTCTGGCGTCCCTGGCCGGCAGGCTATCGAGCGTCATATGTCGTCTCGGTCGGCGATATCGGAGTTTGTTATACGGCTCCTTATCCTCGAGGCTCGTCTCGCTGTTCGTTCTCGGTCTCTGACGTGACGGACGACGATCCGCGTGCGACTTCACGTACCGATCGCTGCTCGTCCGGTACGTGTCCAAACGGCTGTCAGTGCGGTGTTCGAACACGTTACCGTCGATGTGCTCGATCTAACGATTCGGACACTTTTTGTACCAGTTCGTGATGCACGGCACACGACGTACCGGATCGACAACCGATCGATCGACAGACCAATTCACGCATGCGACCTTCCTCGCCATCGATACTCATCGACCGAATCGACGCGGACGGGACGGACCTCGAGTGTGAGGTCCGGTGTACACCCGACCTGCAGCGGTTTTTCACCGGCGATCCCTTCCGGGTGAGCTACGACGTTCCAATCGACGACGTCCCCGAGGGCGTCCTCGCGATCCCCGTCCTCGCACACGTCTGTCCAGTCGCCTGGGCCCACGGCGGCGACGTCTACGTCGACGAGGTCGACGCCACGTTCGCCCGTGCTCTCGAGGACGTCAAGAAGACGTTGCTCTCGCTGTATCCGGACTTCCTCGAGGGCGGCCAGCTGAAGACCCGCCGGACCAGCGATGTCACACCTGCGAGTGGCAGCGAGAGCGGGCTCCTGTTTACCGGCGGCGTCGACTCGACGAGTTCGTACGTCCGCCACCGCGAGGAAGAACCGACGCTGATCAGCGTCCGCGGCTGGACGATCACGCCCGACTCGACGGACGACGAAAAGTGGGCCGATCTCCGATCGCGCGTCTCCCGGTTTGCCGACGAACGCGGCCTCGAGACGGCGTTTCTCGAGTCGAATATGCTCTCGTTTCTCGACCACCCGATGTTGCTCGCTCACTTCGGCCATCGGGTCGACGGCGGCTGGTACAGCTCTGTCGGTCACGGACTCGGCCTCCTCGGACTCTGTGCGCCGATGGCGTACGCGCGGGGCATGGACGACCTCTACGTCGCCGCGACCCACTGGGACGGGATCGACCTCGAGTGGGGGTCTCGTCCCGACATCGACGAACGCGTCCGCTGGGCAGGGACGCGATGTCACCACGACGCCTACGAACTCACCCGCCAGGAACGACTCGACGTCATCGCCGACTACGTCGACGAGGCAGCACCCGACTTGCAGTTGCAGACCTGCAACGTTCGCATGGACGGCAACTGTAGTCAGTGTGAAAAGTGCTACCGGACGGCCGTCGGCCTCCGGCTCTCGGGGCTCGATCCGAACGACCACGGCTATCAGTTCGACGACGAAGAGTACCACGACCTCCGCCAGTCGCTCGAGCGCGGCGAGTGGATCCTCGGCCAGGACGAACGGTACATGTGGGAAGACATCCGCGATCGCGTCCGCGAGACCGAACCGCGATCGGCGGCCGAACGCTCCTTTTTCACCTGGCTCGAGCGGGCCGACCTCGAGGAACTGGTCGACAACGCCGACTCGCCGCTACACCACCGGCTTCTTCGCGCGGGCGCGAGAAACGCGCCAAACGGCGTCTACACGACCCTGTATCCAGCGTGGAACGCGGCGAAAGCGAGCTACCGTCGGCTCGCGACGAATCGATAGCCGGCAGTCGGCGGATCGTCATTTTCGCCGACGAAAAATGAGAGCGGGACCGGCAAATCCGGCGTTCATACGTCCGCTGTCCGTCGATCCGGTGCAACTGCGACTCGTCCAGCAGTTGCACCGAGCAACAAGTACAGCAGATAGCATCACCCCAATGGTGCCAGAGAACACTTCTCACGGTATTGGTTACATCCACTTCGATGGTGAATTGGCCGATACGTGGATAGGCGAACCCGATACTACGAGATCTATCATCGACAGAGAATGATCGCTAAAACGTACTAAGTACGAGATGCGGGCACCGTTGATGCCTCGAGGAACTCACTGCCGGCGCGGTCAGAGCACGGAGAGTTCTCGTCGAACCGCGTTAGCGCCGTTTTTTCGAAGGAACGCGAGAACTTCGAGCGCGCTGGGCGCGGATCGGTATGTACCCAGGGAGTCCGGAACAGTCGGTTCGAAGTCGGGGTTGTTCAGGTTCGTCAGTCCGTCGATCAGTAGTTCGCTCATTGCGGAGGTGCGTTGTCGGCGTTTGATCGCGCCGTACGTGTCGTGGTCGTGAAGGGGAACGTGATCGATGGCGACGATCCGGCCCCCGTCGATTTGGCCGGTGAGTTGCTGGAGAGTCACGCCGACCGAACCCTCGCCGTGGATAAACTCCCAGAGAGGACCGATTCGTCCCCTATATTCTCGAATATCGCCGAAGTGGAAAGAGAGAACGCCACAGTCTGGGGCGTCGAGGATCCGACCCATGAGGAGCCCGAATCCGAACCGAACTGCGACGTCTGCCTCGTCCGCGATCCTGTCGACGACCGGATCGGGGATCGACCGCCAGATCTCGTCCTCCCAGGTGGGCGAACATCGCACCACGTCCGCGTTCGCGAGTGCGTCGATCGTCGAGAAGTGACGGGGTTCGTCGTGGGAGGGTGGACCGCGTATCGTCCTCGAGAGTTCCGTGACGGCCCACACTGGAAGCCACGCTCCCCAGTCTCGGCTCCGGCGAAACAGGTAACGCATTGATCGGTCCTGGAGCCGACACGACTCGTCGTTGATCACGACAAGAGAGATCTCGACAGAGGTCTGATCGACCAGTTTCTGGAGCGTTGTCGCCCGATACGCGGGCACAAAATCGTCCTCCAACAGTACGCAGACAGTCTCACATTGCATTCTCGCTAGCCGACAATTGCTTTCGACTTCAGTATCCGCTCCCCAAGTGCCGGTTCTGAAGGCGGAGTGAACTACTATGTCGTATCCGTTCCGCATAATTACCTCCACCCGACCATCCCGGACGACAGGTCCTGCAAGCGAGCGGGCGTTTCGGTTTTCGATGCGCCTCAGCCTCGTTATTTCCGGTGTCACAGGGCCGTTCTTCGGGGAATGTCGTCGTCGCGGTGAAGGAGTGATGGCATTCAACCGCCGTCGACACGGGTTTGAATCGAAGCCTCAGGGTACGTTACCGATACACGCGAGTTAACCCGTACTTTCGTTCGAAGCGTCCGACTGGCACTATTACGTGAAACTGCCGGTAGGATTCTTTCTATTCAGCGCGCAGTTATTGATAGATGTCAGTAATATCGATTGCTGCTCCGTTACCTGCTCGACCTGTACGTATTGAATCAGGGCATCCCCATAGAGGAGTGATAGCCGTTCTACGACACCCTACGTATCACTCCATGTACCCGAGCCCTTTCAGCCGATCCTGAACGTCGGAGAAGTCGTCGTCGCTCGCGTCTGCTGCCGTCGTCTTTCCGGCGAGTTCCGCGACGTCGATGCGGTCGACTCTCGAGGTCGCGGGCCTCGAGTCGTCGCGGAAGGCGTCGAACAGGACGCGTCCGTCGGCGTTCGAGGGGACGGGTTCGCCGATACCGTGTAACAGCGTGGGTGCGACGTCGACGACGCGTGCGCCCCGAAGTTCGCTTCCGGCGTCGATCGAGGGACCACGGCAGAGGACGATCCCCTCGCTGCGATGGCTCGCCACGTACGTTCCCGTGTCGCCGAACGGTTCGTCGGTGATCGTGATTCGCGTCTCGTACTCGTCGCGTCCGTTGACGACGAGGTCGGGTGACTCCTCGTCGGTCGGGAACAGTTCGTCGCCGTCGAAGACGTGCAGGATTCGCTCACCGGTGGCCGGGTCGGTCACGGACTCGAACAGGTCGACGAGTTCCGACTTGATCTCCGGGACGTCGTCGGGCGAGACGATGCCGTTTTCGAACCGGGCGCTGTCGTTGACGTAGATGCCACCGGCGCCGTGGGCGAACGCGACCGTCCGGTCGTAGTCGACGTCGTAGAGAGCGTGGTCGCCCGGAACCTGGGCTGCGACCGAGTCGACCAGCTGTCGTGGCAACACGGAGACGAGCATCTCCTCCGAGATCCCCACGGCGTTCAGCGCACGCACGACGGCGTCTCTGGAGATGCCGAGACTCGCGAGCGCGCCGCGTGCGCCCTCGTTTTCGCGCTGTGTCAGGTACCCTTCCCGCTCGAGGAAGTGATTGGTGTACACGAGCGTCTCGATCGGCCCGAAGCCGTGGTCGGAGACGACGTAGAGGTCGGCGTCGCGCTCGTCCGTGTACTCGATCACTTCGCCGAGAACGTCGTCTAAAGCCTGGTAATGCTCGAGCAGCGGCTGCTCGTCCCAGACGAGGTGCTGGAAGCGATCCGGCGCGGTGAAGACGAAGAAAAACAGCTGCCAGTCGTCTTCCCGGTCCATCAACAGACGCATCAGTTCGCGACGTTTCGCGAGCATCCCGTCGACTGCGACCTGGAACTCGTCGAGTCGATCCGCGTACTCGGGGTAGTTGAGGCTGATCTGGTAGTCGGGAATTTGCTGTTCGATTTCGTCGGCGACCTCCGGCGGGTACGTGAACTCCTGGTCGGTCGAGGGCGTCATCATGCCCGTGACCATGGTCCCGTCGATCTCGCTTGGCGGGTAGGTCATCGGGACGTTGCCGACGAGGGAGGGCGACAGCTGGTCCCAGAGCTGCGGCTGTTTGCAGTCGCGGCTGGTGTACATTCGATGAGAGTACTCACTGGAGAGTTTCTGGAAACTGTAGATACCGTGTTTGTCAGGCCAGACACCCGTCGCGATCGACGGCCACGCGAGCGCTGTCGTCGCCGGTCGCGTGCTCTCGAGTGGACCGGCAGCCCCCTCCTCTCGCATCCGCGCGAAGTTTGGGAGTTTTCCGTCGTCGCTCCATCGCTCGATGAGTCTCCACGGCACGCCGTCGAACCCGAGCACGAACGCTCGTCCGGAGGGGGAAGTAGATCCGCTCATGATTACGTAGAGGCGTCTCGAACGCCTGTTGTGGAGGGAGTGGCGAGAGTCTCGCTTTGTTATTCGGCGTCTGCCTGTCGACAATCGTCACGAACAGGGAACACTCACGCGGCGTGGTCGATCGCCCACAGCGCCCGGTCCGACCGATCGAGAGACGGCGTCGACGTCGAGCGCGAACAAGGGATCAATAACAAAACCACCAGTCGGGCAACGTCGCGACATGATCGTGGCTACAGGTGGTGGGTGGTGTGGGTAGCGTAGTCATCTCGCTCGACGCCGAACTCGGCTGGGGGTTTCACGATTTCGAGACGCTGCCAGCCGACCGCGTCGAGAGCGGCCGTCGCGGCTGGACGACGATGATCGACCTCCTCGAGGACGTCGACGTGCCGGCGACGTGGGCCATCGTCGGTCACCTCATGCTCGAGACCTGCGACGGCGAACACGCGGGCCACCCCGCGCCGGACGGCTGGTTCGACCGCGAACGGACGACGTGGCGAGACAGGGGGGACCTCCGGTTCGGTCCCGACCTCGTCCGCGCAGTGCTCGACTCAGACGTCGATCATGAACTCGCCTGTCACTCGTTTTCCCACGTCCTGTTCGGCGATCCGGCCACCTCGCGCGAACTCGCTCACGCCGAACTCGAGCGCTGTCACGAGATCGCCGACGAGTGGGGGCTCTCGCTCGAGTCGTTCGTCTACCCGCGAAACGACGTCGGCCACAGAGCGGTCCTGGCCGAACAGGGCTTTACCGCCTATCGCGGGAAATCGCCGACGTCGGACGGCGTTCGTGGCGTACTCGAGACGACGATGCGCGACCGATCACTGCTCGTCCAGCCGACGGTCGACGAGTACGGGCTGGTGAACGTGCCGGCCTCGCTGTTCCTGTTCGGATTCGAGGGCCCGGTCCGAACCGTCGCCGAGTCCGTCTGGGCGGACCCGATGGTCGCGATGGTGCGCCGTGGCGTCGACCAGGCGGTCGAGGACGACGGCGTCTTCCACGTGTGGCTCCACCCGAACAACCTCACGAGCGAACGCGACGACGAGCGGATGCGAGCGATCCTCGAGTACATCGATCGGCGGCGACGCGAGACGACGCTGACCGTCGAGACGATCGGCGACGTCCGCCGTCGCGTCCGGACCGCCTCGAGTGTGACCAACGGATCTAGACCCCAATCACACCTGACGATGGATTAGGCTCGTCGGTAGAGCCGAAGGCAGTGCTTACAGTCTTTTCCCACGTGTCGGCAGTTACGTAGAGAACGAAGAAACGAGGTGAGGACTCGAGTCGTCTCGAGAACGGAAGACGCGTTCGCGAAATTAGATTACCGATCCTTCAGCGCGGGTTTCAGAGGTCCTTTAGCGTGAACCACCAGTCGTAGGCCTCGTAACCCTCTTCTTCGGCCTCCTCGAGTCGGGCGTCGGCGTCGGCGACGTTGGAGGGTGGCGAGAGCAGTGCCTTGTCGCCGAAGTTCTCGTTTTCTGGCCAGTTGGCCGGCAGGGCGACGCCCTCCTCGTCGGAGGTCTGGAGTGCCTCGAGCGAGCGCAGGATTTCGTCGATGTTGCGGCCGATCTCCATCGGGTAGTAGAGTATGAGTCGAAGGTTGCCCTCGGGGTCGACGATGAACACAGAGCGTACCGTCGAGGTACCCTGGCCGGGGTGGATCATACCGAGCGCTTCGGCGACGTCGCCGCTCTCGTCAGCGATGATCGGGAAGCCGACGTCTTCGTCGAGTTCCTCGTCGATCCACTCGGTCCACTTGATGTGCGAGTGGACGCGGTCGACCGACAGGCCGATCAGTTTGGCGTCGAGTTCCTCGAACTCCTCGCGGCGCTGCTCGAACGCGACGAATTCAGTAGTGCAGACCGGCGTGAAGTCACCCGGGTGGCTGAACAGGACGAACCACTCGCCCTCGTAGTCGTCGGGCAGCGACTTCGTCCCGTGGGTCGTTTCCGCTTCGAGTTCGGGGAACCGGTCCCCGAGCAGTGGCATTCCGGCCGATCCATCCTGGTCGTCAGCGGCTTGTTCGGACATCGCAGTCGACGGTACGGATGCATCGAGTATAACTTCACGTATAGAGAAAATATTTTCATGTATGCTGATACACGTTCCCTGAATCGGAACTATTTTCGGCGAATTCTATAATATAAAATCATGGAGTCCCACCTCGTTCGACGATGCGCCCGTCGAGCGAGAAAATCGCGTTCGAAGCCGAGTGGCGGGTTACTCCGACTTCGACGCACCCATCCGCCGGAGGAACTCTACGAGGATGCCGAGTCCTTGCCGGACGTCGTCGTCGAAGAGCGCGCCGAGCAGTCCGAACAGGCCGACTTTCTTCGGCGGTTCCTCCTCGGTGAATGCACCGAGACCCGAGTCGACGGCGTCGATGAGTTCGGGATCGCCGAGTCGCTGACCCAGCGCGAGCATGTGACCGAGGTTCTGCCCGAGGTCGTAACAATCGATCTCGGAGCCCGCGTACCCGTCGGTAATGCCCGCGATGACCATCCGGAGGTTCCGGATCGGCTCGCGGTTCTCGGTCGCGACGTCGGTCAGTTCGGGGACGACGTCCTCCGCGAGGTCGTGTGTCACGTCGAGCAGCTCGACCAGCTCGACGAACGTGTCGGCGTTCTCGCCGAGTCGCTCGAGCAGGACGATCAGTTCCTCGCGCTCGAGTGCGAACCGGAGCCGTTCGACCGTCTCGCGGTTCTCGTAGACGACGGTCTGGAGCTCCGGAACCAGGTCGTCGACGAGGTCGTCGACCACCTCGAGAGTCTCGAGCAACTCCGTGAGCGTCTCGGCGTTCTCGCCGACGCGCTGGAGGAGCACGAGCGTCTCCTCGCGCTCGAGTGCGACCCGAACCTCGCGGATCGGTTCGCGATTCTCCTGGGCGGTCTTCTGTAGCTCCGGCGCGAGATCGGCCGACAGCTGCTGGACGACAGCCAGCTGTTCCAGCAGTTCGGCGAGCTCTTCCTCGTTTTGCTCGAGCGTCCGGGCGAGCTCGTCGAGGTCTGCCTCCTCGAGTGCCGTGCTCCCGGGTTCGTCGATCGCTTCGTCTTTTTGGGCCATAGTTAGGGAAGCGGGTCGTATCCGCGCATCCAGGCGTCCCAGTAGACCGACGGGAGGATGTTCACGTCGAGGATCCAGTTGAGTTTACTGTTGACTGGCGCGGAGATGCTGTCCTCGTAGTCGAACTCGGCCATCATCGCCTTGCCTTTCTCGGTGAGCAGCGGACAGGCCGCGTATCCGCTGTACTCGGCTCGAAGCGGCTCGTCGTTCATCGCGCTCACGAGGTTCTTCGAGACGATGTGTGCCTCCTTGCGGGCCGCAGCAGCCGTCTTGGAGTGTGGTGCGTTCTCACAGTCACCGAGTGCGAAGACGTCGTCGTACTCCGTGTGCTGGAGGGTGTACTGGTCGATCGTGACGTACTGGCCGTCGTTCTCGTCGTCGCCTTCGGTCAACGGCGAGTTCTCGGTGATCGCCTCCTGGCCGAACTGGGGCGACACGGGCGCGTAGAAGTCGTAGTCGATCTCCCTGCCGTCGGCCGCGTGGATCACGCCCGCGTCGGGGTCGATCTCCTCGACGGAGAAGTTCGCCTCGAACTGGATGTCGCGTTCGTCCCAGAGTTCGTACAGTTTCTCGCGGTAGGGCTGAACGCCGAAGTGGTGCTCGGCGTTTCTGGTCATGATCACTTCGACGTCGTCGCGGATGCCACGCCGACGGAAGTAGTCGTCCGCGAGCATCGTCATCTTCAGCGGCGCACCGGGACACTTGATCGGCGTGTTCGGCTGGGTGACGACGAACGTCCCGCCGTCGAACTCCTCGAGTCCCTCTTTCATCTCGAGGGCCGCCTCGTAGTGGTAGAACGGGTACACGTGGTCGGGACCTTCCCAGGCTTCGACCATCCCTGGCGTCGCATCGGGCGCGAGTCGATGGCCGGTCGCGACGACGAGATAGTCGTACTCGAGGTCGTCCGTCTCCTCGAGTTCGACGGTCTGTGCGTCCGGATCGACGCCAGCGACCGCGTCGTGGACGAACTCGACGTCGGAGTGCATGATGTCGCGGACGTCTCGCGACTGATCAGGGTCGAGGTAGCCGAACGGGACGAGGTAAAACGACGGCTGGTAGAAGTGCTTGGTACTTTTGTCGACGATCGTGACGTGGGCCTCGTCACGGTCGAGTTTTCGACGCAGGATGTTCGCCGTCATGGCGCCGCCGGATCCGGCACCTAATACTACTATGTTGTCCATGTACACCTGGTACTTGTACATAGAACACCTAAAGTCCTTCCTCGGGTCAATAATGTCCACATCACTCGGAAGATCGTGGAGTTGCTGAAATTATTTCCTGGTGCTTTCCTCGAATCGCGTCGCTCTTGCTCGCCGTTGGCGTCATAACGCCGGTTGTAAGGCGTTTCCGGCGCAATCGTGAACTGTCTCGCGGTTGCTTCATACGGTCTGCTGTACCGATTTTCCGCAGCGACCGCCCGACGGGACGCGGTCGCTGCGGGACGGACGGACGCGGTCCGTATCAGTAAACGTACAAGCGGCAGTATCGAACCAGTCACGTCGGTTTATCAGCCGTTTCGACTACTCAGAAAAACTGACTGCTCGAGAAACGAGTGGCCGACGGCCGTTCTACTGTCCGTCCGGGTCGGTTTCGACGGGAGCGTCGACCAGATTCCCCCACTCGATCCACGACCCGTCGTAGTTCGCGACGTGGCGATGATCGAGCAGTTCCGAGAGGACGAACCAGACGAGCGCGGATCGTTCGCCGACGTGACAGTAGACGATCGTCTCCATGTCGGGCGTGACGCCACGTTCCCGGAACAACTGCTCGAGATCGGACTGATCTCTGAACTGCCCGTCGTCGTCGATGACTTCGGACCACTGGAGGTGGACGGTCCCCGGGATGTGTCCCGCAGTGCGCGCTTCCGGCAGTTCGCCGGGCGGACTCGCTCGCTCTCCGCGGAACTCGGCTGACGATCGAACGTCGACGATGGCGACGTCTCGGGCGAGTGCGGCCTCGATGTCCGTCCGGTAGGCGCGAATTCGGTCGTCGGCCGGTTGGGCGACGTACTCTCGAGGGGTGACGGACGGCTCGTCCGTCGTCATCGGGTATCCGGTCTCTTCCCAGCCGTGTTTGCCGCCGTCGAGTAGACGAACGTCCGTGTGTCGATAGTACTTGAACAGCCAGTAGAGATACGCCGCGTACTGGTTTTCTTCGACGCTGTAGATGACGACCGTGCTGTCTTCCGTGATGCCGCGCTCGCCGAGGTAGCGCTCGAACGTCTCCCTGTCGGCCAGCCCACAGCCGTCGACGTCGACGAGGTCCGCCATGATGTCGACCTGGACGGCGCTGGGGACGTGTCCCCGGTCGTACTCGTCGTCGGCCTCGACGAGACAGAGGTCGGGGTCGTCGCGTTCGAACTCCTCGAGTCGATCGCGCACCCATTCGGCCGTCACGAGTGTCTGCTGGTCGCCGGTCTCGTCGTCGGTGTCCGTTCCCAGTCGGTAGCAGGTCTGGCGACCGTCGTGGAGCGCGGGCGACGACTCGAGTAACCCGGCTTCCTCGAGCTGGTCCAGCCCGTACCGTGCCGTCCGCGACGAGAGCAACGTCTCCTGGGTCAGGCCCTTGAGCGTCATCGGTCCGGAACGATCCAGCGTCTTGTAAATGAACTTCGAGCTGGGTGGTAGGTCTTCGAGAGCCTCCTCGACGTCGTCCCCCTCCATGTTTGTACGTGTAGTTGCCGTCCACGATATACATCTCTTTCCCTCCCGTCTGGCCCTGCTCGGGAGGCGATCGTGTACGCACTCGAGAAAGACCCAATAATTGCACGAACTAACGGCTAATAGCCGCCACAGATTTTATCTCATGCTTTTATAATGCAACATTAATGGGTGCTCGAACCCTTAATATCCCGTAGTTTGTAGCGAGTACTACGATGGTCGAGACGATCACCACCGGTGAACTGCGAAACAAGTTGGACCGCGACGACGATTTCACGCTCTTCGACACTCGCGATGAAGAGAGCTACAACGACTGGCGAATCAACGAAGCGGTCAACGTCGAGTACTCCGGTTCCGACGACGAACTGGTCGGCGACTTCGACCAGTATCGAGAGGAACTCGACGAGGACGACGAGATCGTAACGATCTGTGCGACCGGCCGTTCTGCAGGCATGTTCGCCGAGTACCTCGAGGATGAGGGATTCGAGAACGTCGAGACGGTCGACGGCGGGATGGAATCCTGGAGTCTCGCCTACGACGTGGTCCCGATCGCGACGAAAAACGACGACGTCGTCATTCTGCAGCTCCAGCGGCGTGCCAAAGGTTGTCTCGGCTACCTCATTGGTTCGAAACGCGCCGGCAAGGCCGCCCTCGTCGACGTCACCCGTGCGACCGACGTCTTCCTCGACGCGGCGTCCGAGTACGGCCTCGACGTCGTCCGCGTCCTCGACACGCACATCCACGCCGACCACATCTCTCGTGGGCGTGAACTCGCCGACGACCTCGGCGTCCCGTACCACCTCGGCCAGCCCGCCGAGACCCGCGACCCCGACGTCGAGTTCGACGGTCTCGAGCCCAACGAGACGGTCTCGGTCGGCCCGATCGACATCAAGGCCGTCCACACGCCGGGCCACACCACCGGCATGACCAGCTACCTCGTCGACGACGAGGCGCTCCTGACCGGCGACACGCTCTTCGTCGAATCGATCGGTCGGACGGAGCTCCAGTTCGCCGGTGAGGACGCCAAATCCGGCGCACGCGTCCAGTACGAGACGCTCCACCACAAGATCCTGACGATGCCCGACGACGTGAAGGTCCTCCCCGGACACTTCTCGCTCACCGACGACGGCGAGTACATCGACGTCACGCCCGGCCTGCCCATGTTCGGAACTGTCGGCGACATCCGCACGGGCAACGAGATCCTCAACCTCGACGAGGAGGAGTTCGTCGAGCACATGTTCGACAACCTCCCGTCGAAGCCGCCGAACTACGAGACCGTCATCGCGACGAACCTCGGCGAGTACGAGCCCGAAGACGAAGACGAAGAGAGCGAACTCGAGCTCGGCCCGAACCGGTGTGCGGCGACCGAGGACAGCGTCGTCGCCGACGACTGACGAACGCGATCGACTTCCAAGCGACCTGTCGTTTACGACACGAAAATGATAATTACGCCACTACTAGACTCTGACAGCCACGCGACCACCTCGAGAGCCCTCTCCACGACGTCCACGTCGGACGGTGTTCGCCGATGATAGACGTCGCATCGCTCTCCCCCACGGCCCAGGCGGCGGTCCTCGTGGGTGCCGTCCTGCTCGAGGCGATCGTCCTCTACGTGGGGTACGGCGCGATCTCGAGTGCCGTGACGAAACCGCTGATCGACGCAATCCAGAACGCCTGACACATGGAAATACTTGGAATCGCACTAACCACGTTGGTCCTGTTCGTCGGCTTCGGCCTGATGGTCGGCGTGCTGTTTGGCTTCTTCGGGATGGGGGGATCGTTCCTCGTGACGCCCGCGTTGCTGGTCATGGGGTATCCCGCCAGCGTCGCGGTCGGGAGCGGGATGGCGTTCGTCTTCGGGACGGCCGTCATCGCGACGCTGAAACACCACGACCTCGGCCAGGTCGACTACAAACTCGGCGGCCTGATGATCGTCGGCACTACTGCCGGCATCGAGGTCGGCAAGGAGATGGTTCTCCACCTCGAGTCGATCGGGCTGGCGTCGGGCGTCATCGGCGTCACCTACGTGCTGTTGCTCGGTGGTGTCGGTGTCTTCGTCACCTACAACGCCCTCAAGAGTGACGGCAGCGACGACAGCGACGGTGGCCACCACGAGGCCGCCGACCAGGAGATCGACCCCGACGCGATCCCCGACATCGCAAAGAAAATCCAGTCGTACCACGTCCCGCCGATGATGACCATCCGCGGGGGCATCCAGGTCTCGCTGTGGATGGTGCTCGCAGTTGCGTTCGCGACCGGGCTGCTATCGGGCTTCCTCGGCGTCGGTGGCGGCTTCATCCGGATGCCCGCGATGTTCTACCTCATCGGGGTGCCGGTGCCGATCGCCGTCGGGACCGACCTGTTCGAGATCGTCTTCTCCGGCGGCCTGGGCTCGTTCCTCTACGCCCAGGGCGGCGGCGTCGACCTCTCGATCGTCGCGCCCCTGCTCGCTGGCAGCGCGCTGGGTGCCCGTGTCGGCTCGGCCGCGACCGGCATCGTCGACGAAGGCGAGATCAAGGTCTACTTCGGCCTGATGCTGCTCGGTGGCTCCGTCGCGGTCGCCTTCCGCCAGATCGGCGACTACATCGGGATGGACATCCTGAACACGGTCAGCTTCGCGCTGATCCTCCTGTCGGCGTTCCTCGTCAGCGGCGCCGTCATCTACTCGAGTGTCGTCGCCCTCCGCCAGGAGCCCGAAACGACCGCGGTCGCCGCAGACTAGACGAGCCGTTCTCGCCGGTTCGCTAACCGGCGTATTTCCGTCGACGGTGTGCAGGCGAGGCAGTGCTGGTAGTCGAACTACTATTTCTCACACGCTCTCATAACGATAGCTGTGAGTCTGTCCCGCTGCAACCGCGAACGTCTTGCGGTTGCGTCGGTAACCAGTCACAGCCATCAGTATCAGACCAGACGTGGAGCTCTCTGTCGTCGACCGTTCTCCAGTCCACGGCGACGGCACTCCGACCGACGCCTACACGAACGCCGTCGAAACTGTACGGCAGGTCGGACAGCTCGGTTTCGATCCGGCTCGGTTCTGGCGCGGAGTTACTCGCCGACGGCGACGGACAATCAACTCAATGATGAGAAATCATTCTAGAAATGGCTACGGTAACTATACGCGTTCTATACGCGCCGTGACAGGTACCGCCGAAGCCAGACATATTTATCGGTCTCGTCGGCTGGACCGGTGGCGTGCGCCTCGAAAAGGGCAACATTTATACCTTCCCGCGTTGTCCGATTGACTTAGCTGATCGTGGCTGCCGTCTCGTTTTCTCGCCGGGTCGATTAGCTCATCGTATCTCTTTGAGGATCAAACCAGAACCGTTAGTGGTGCGAGACGGCTAATATTCAGTGTATGAGTCATTACACGAGCCTCGGCACCGCGAGCCTCGAGTTACTCTCTGAGGTGGGGGGGTATGGCATGCTCGGTGCCGAACTCGCGAGCCGACTGCAATTCGGGTGGACGATCACGATACACATCCTCTTTGCGTCCCTGTCGGTCGGTCTCGCACCGTTTATCGTGTACCTGACCTGGAAGGACGTCCGCACGGGCGAGCAGCGGTACGCTCGCCTCCGTGACTTCTGGGTGAAGGTGTTCGCGATCGGCTTCGTCATGGGGACGGTAACTGGTATCCCGATGAGCTTCCAGTTCGGCACGAACTTTCCGATCTTCTCGGAGGTCGCCGGAGAGTTGATCGGTGGCCCGCTGGCGTTCGAGGCCAAGATGGCGTTCTTCCTCGAGGCGGTCTTCCTCGGCATCTTGCTGTTCGGCCGCGAGCGCGTCAGCGACCGCACGTACGTCCTCTCGTCGGTGCTGGTCGGCGTCGGTGCGTGGCTGTCGGCGTTCTGGATTCTCGTCGTGAACGCGTGGATGCAGACACCGCAGGGATTCGAACTCGTCGAACGAAACGGGATGACGATCGCCCAGCTCACGGACCCCGTCGCTGCGTTTCTGACCCCGCGGCTCCCGTGGATGTACGTCCACATGCAGAACGCCGCGATCATCTCGGTTACCCTGCTCGTCGGCGGTATCGCCGCGTACTTCGTCTGGACGAAACGCGACTCGGAGACGTGGGGGACGGCGCTCCGGATCGCCGTCGTGATGTTGCTGCTGACTGCGCCCCTGCAGGCCCTTCACGGTGACGCCTACGGCCGCCACGTCGAGGACACGCAGCCACAGAAGTTCGCGGCGATGGAGGCCCACTACGAGACCGGACAGGCCGACCTCCACCTCATCGCGATTCCGACCAGTCTCGACGCGTTGAACGATCCGCGCGCGGAGAACCTCTGGACGCTCAGCATTCCGGGTCTCGGCTCGTTCCTCGCCAGCGGCGGTGATTTCGACGCCGAAGTGCTCGGGTTGAACGAGTACGAGTCGTCGCCGCCGGTGGCGCTCGTCTTCTGGTCGTTCCGGTTCATGGTCGGCCTGGGCTTTTGGTTCATCGCCCTCGGTCTCTGGGGTGGTTACCTCACGTGGAAGGGCCGGTTGACCGAAAGCGATCGCTATCTGCAGGCGATGATGCTATCGACGCCGCTCGGGTTCATGGCGATGCTGACCGGCTGGTACGTCACCGAGATCGGCCGCCAACCGTGGGTGATCCAGGACGTGCTACGGACGAGCGAGGCCGTCTCGCAGACGCTGACGAGTACCGAGGCGACCCTCTCGCTTGCCGCGTTCGTCGTCGGCTACGTCGCCCTCTTCGGCGGCTTCCTCTACGTGTTCCGGCGGTTCATCCAGATGGAACTCGACCGCATCGGCGTCGACCCGGACGAACGCGAGTCCGACCAGCCGCCGATCACCGGGGTGTTCACCGATGACGACTAACCCACTGTTCATCCCCGTCGACACCTACCTCGTCGACTCGCTTCCCGAGGTGTGGTTCGGCGTCCTCATGTTCGCACTCGCGATGTACGTCGCTCTCGACGGGCTCGACTTCGGCATCGGGATGTTGCTCCCGACTCGAGAGAGCGAAGACGAGCGGGAGATCCTCCTCGAGGCGTTCGGACCGATCTGGGACGCCAACGAGGTGTGGCTCGTCGCCTTCGGGACGATCCTGCTCGCCGCGTTTCCGCCGGTGTACTCGGCGCTGCTCAGCCAGAACTACCTGCTCGTGATCGCGATCCTCTTCGTGCTGATCCTCCGTGGTATCGCGCCCGAACTTCGCGAACAGCAAGACGATCGGACCTGGAAGCGTCGGTGGGACCAGGCGTTCTTCGCCGGAAGTCTACTCACGCCGTTCCTGCTCGGCGTGCTCGTCGGCACCTGGGTCTTCGGGGCGGGCGCGCTGTCGCTACCGAGCCTGTTCGTCGGTCTCACGGTCGTCACGCTCTCGCTTTTCGCCGGCGCGGTCTTCCTGGCGCTCAAGACCACGGGATCGCTCAGAGACGAGATGGCCCGGTACGGTCGACTGGCGGCCGGTGGCTACCTCGTGGCCGTCGTCGCGGTGCTCGCCACCGCGTTCGCGACGAACCCCCACGGCGTCCGATCGACGATCCTCTCGGGACCCGTCGCAGCGATCGTCGTCACGTCGATCGTGCTCGTCGCCGCCGGCGTCGTGTTCTCGCTCCGGGGACGGGACCGGGCGTGGTTCCTCTCGACGACCACCGTCGCGTTCCTGCTCGTGGCCTTCGTCGGCTACCTCCTGTATCCGGTCGTGTACCCGACGACGGGACTGACGCTCCGCCAGGCGATCGTCTCGCCGCTCGCGCTCAACGTCACGACGGTGCTCGGACTCCCCGTACTCGTGGTCGTCCTGCTGTACTTCCGGTATCTCTACTCCGTCTTCGCCGGCCCGATCGAACAGGGCGACGGATACGGCACCGGTCACTAACGCGGTCCGTCAGGACCCGAGTGTGGACCCATTTTTCGCGACCCTGCCGTGAGCGTCATAACGATGGCTGTGAGTCTTTGCCGCCGCAACCGCGAACTATCTTGTGGTTGCGTCGGCAACCAGTTACAGCCACCATTATCAGACGACGCGCTCGTAGACGGCGAGCATCTCGTCTGCAGTTCGATCGATGCTCACCTCTCGTGCCGCTGCGCGGCCGTTCGACCGTTCGCCGCACTCGAGGACGTCCCGGAGGCCGGTGATCAACTCCTCGTCGCTCGAGGCGACGACGGAGGGCGAGACGCCGGCGAGCCGTTCGCGCACGTCGCCGACCTCGAGAGAGACGACAGGGAGGTTGCAGGCGAGGGCTTCTTTCACCGAGTTAGGCGACCCCTCGCTGTGGGAGGTGAGCAACAGCGCGTCGGCGGCGTTCATGTACGTCGGGACCTCGTCGTGGGCGACGCCGTAGACCGTCTGGAGCCGAACGGGACGCTCGAGAAGGTCGTCGACGACGTCGACGACGCGACGCGCCCGCGGGTGGTTCTTGAGTTCTCGTGCCGGCGAGTACGGAAACAGGACGTGGTACTCGTCGGGCGACCAGCCGACCGCCGCCCGCGCGTCGGCCTGTGGTTGCGGTTCGAACCGATCCAGATCGACCCCGTCGGGGATGACCTCGCAATCGCGTCCGAGCACGTCGCGCATCTCCTCGGACATGACGACCACCTCGTCACAGAACGGGGCACACGCGCGGCTGATCGGTTCGATCGTGCCGTGTAAGTCCGACCCCCACAGCGAGAGGACGACCGGGAGACGAATCTGTGCCAGCGCCATCGGCGCGGTCAGGCCGTAGTGGGCGTGGACGAGGTCGTATCCGTTGCGCGCTTCGTCGAAGACGTCCGGGAAGAATCGCAGATAGTCGACGACGCTCCGTGACGTGTCGGCAGCGACGTCGCCAGGGACCGGCAGCGTCGAGAACGACACGCCGTGTCGCTCGAGTGCAGCCATCTGCTGGTTCATAAACGGCGCGTCGGCGTTCGTCGTGAGGGTGAGGACGTCCATCCGGTGAGCAGAGTACGGCCGACTCGAGGCTTTGTTAACCGTCTCTTTCAGATTGGGACGGGCCACGAAGCGAACCCATCTCCGGTGGTCGGATACGCAGCCGATCGCAGGTCTCCCAGCGAGCGCGATCCGTCGGATCGCGTCCCCGAGCGGTCGCCGTCGCACTCGTCCAGTTCGCCGGGAAGTATGGTGTTCTTTCGGCGCCCTCGTTTGGGATTCGATAACGGATACTTATACCCTATTCCTCATTAGTCACGAAATGCTTATAATACTACTCGAGAATTGGTTTCTATCGAATCTATGGGTCTCACTGACTTTCTCTCGGACCTGCTCGCGGGGACGGACTCGCAAGCACCCGTCTCCAGTCTCTCGGCTGGCGACGGGTCGGCCGTGATCGTCTACGAGTGTCGCCACTGCGGAACGACGGTCGGTTCCGAGACTGCGTGCTGTCCGTCCTGCCAGTCGGAGAACATCGTCGAGTACGCGATCGAGTGACGCGATCCAGCTTCGAGCGTCGCGTCGAACGAAAGAAAACTTTTACTGCCCCGACGAACGCCCGGTCATGGACATCCGGCTCGACGAAGTGAACCGGCGCATCATCCACGCGCTGATGCAGGACGCCCGGGACACGTCTGCCCCGATGATCGCCGACGAGGTCGGCGTCTCGCCAGCGACGATTCGAAATCGGATCCGACAACTCGAGGACGCGAACGTCATCAGGGGCTACCACGCGAACGTCGACTTCGAGCGCGCGGACGGGAGGCTGACGAACCTGTACGTCTGCAACGCGCCCGTCGAGGACCGGGAACGACTCGCCCAGCAGGTCCGGGTCATCCCGGGTGTCGTCAACGTTCGGGAGTTGATGACCGGCCGGCGCAACCTCCACGTGCTCGCCGTCGGTGAGGACACCGGCGACCTCCGACACATCGCTCGAGAGATCGCCAAACTGGGAATCGACATCGAAGACGAAGACCTCGTCCAGTCGGAACACTTCCAGCCCTACCGGCCGTTCGGGCCGGACGACGACGAACCGACGGCGCTCTCGGAGTTCATCAGCCTCTCCGGCGGTGCCGAAGTCCTCGAGGTCACGGTCCCTGCGGACGCACCCATCGCCGGGCTGACGCTCGAGGAGGCCAGTAGACGAGAGGTCCTCGAGGACGAACTGCTGGTCGTCGCGATCGAACGCGACGACACGGTCATCACGCCACGCGGCGGGACCGAGATCCGTCCCGACGACCTCCTGACGATCCTCTCGCGTGGCGGCGTCACCGACGAGACGCTCGAAGCGTTCGAGGCCTGATCGCCCGCCGACGGGAACCCGGTCCCCGGTCGTACCGCTGTCAGAGGTAGCCGAGATCCTCGAGTCGCTCGGTCACCGCTCCGTCGTCGACCGTGGGCTCTGTCACACCAGTCCCGTACGCGATATCGCCGTAGTCGACTCGACGCGCCGGACCGGCGAGGAGTCCGTCGGGGACCGATCCCGTCATCCGGGACGGAACTGGCCGGTCGAGCAGCGCCATCGCGATCGGTGCGACGTCGGGAAGCGAGAGCCGGCCGACGTCGGCCGACGCTTCGAACCCAGGTCCGGCACCGACGAACACCCCGTCGAGTTTGTGGTCGTGCGCGTCGACGGGGACGAACCGCTGCCCGTAGAGTGCCGTCGAGACCGTGTGATCCATGCCGGCAGGGAGAAACAGGACGTCGGGCGCATCGTCGAGGAACGGTCCGTCGAACAGCCGCTCGCGACGACAGACGTAGTCGAACGCCGGTTCGCCGTCGGGCGTCTCGAGTCCGGAAAGAATCTCGACGAGTTCGTCGCGGACCGTCTCGTACTCTGACGGCGACACGACGCCGTCGGGTTCGCGACCCTCGAGATTGATGCGGACGCCCATGCGCGTCTCGTCGGGACAGTACGCACGGGAGCGCCGCCAGTCGACGGTCTCTCCTGCGGCGCGTTGCATCGACTCCGGGACGAGTCGAACGAGCGCGGACTCGAGGCCGAGTCGCTTCGCGGCCGCGTAGACGTCGCTCGGTTCGACGCCGAGTCCCGTCGCGACGCGCTGTCCGGCGAGCAGCGTTCGCTCGAGTGTCCCAGTCTCGTCGCGGTCCTCCTCGGTCGTTCCCAGCAGGGACTTCTTCTCGGACCCGAGCGACAGCCGGTCGCCCTCCGCCGTCGTCTCGACGAAGCCGTGTTCCGCCAGCACCTCGTTGACGTGGATCTGGTAGCCGTCGAGTCGGCCGATGCCGTGGTCGGAACAGACGACGACGTTCGTCGCCTCGTCGACCGACTGGAGGACGTCGCCGAGGAGTCGGTCGGCGGCCTCGTAGATCGCGCGGAACCGACGCTCGTCGTCGAAGTTGTGAAACACCGCGTCGGTCTTCTGTACCTGGAGGAGGGCGAACTCCCACTCGTGGTTCTCGAGTAACGCCACGGCGGCCCCGCGGCGTTGCTCGATCAACTCGAGGTAGCCCGCGAACTTCTCGTCGGGATCGTCGCTGATCTCGCCGCGTGAGTAGATCGTGTACGTCTCGCCGAGTTCGTCGGAGAGTTCGTCGCGGATTCCCTCGGGCTGTCCCGACTCGTCTTCGGCGGCCAGATAACCGGGGACGAGGACGCCGTCGATCGGCTCCGCTGGATGGGTCACCGGGACGTTCAGCACGACCGACGGCACGCCGTCGTCGGAGAGGTAGTTCCAGAGTGCGGGTCGGTGGACGTCGGCGCGCGAGACGAGGTGACCGTCGTCGGGATAGCCGTCGTAGTCGAAGAAGCCGTAGACGCCGTGGTGACTCGGGTCGGTTCCGGTGTACATCGACGGCCAGGCGCTCCCGGTCCAGGGCGGGTGCGTCGACTCAAGCGGAGCCTCGACGCCCCGCTCGCGAAGCGCGGTGAAGTTCGGCAGCGACGAGGAGAACCGCTCGAGGTACCGCCAGTCGAGCGCGTCGAATCCGAGGACGACGGTCTTCATCGGAACTCCTCCGACCGCGGTAGGCGGCTATTGTTGCGCGATAACGACCGCCATCCGAGAGTCCGATGACTCGTGGCGTACATCACGGCAGTGTGAGCACGGTATCGCTCTTTGTTATGCTGACAGAACAGCCGCGTCACGCGAGCGTTTTCGGTCGCAGCGAGCGGATTTGACGCCATCGACGGGGACCTGCCGTCAACTGTACGTATCGCGACAGTATTCGGCGAGTACACGTCGAACGCGTGCGACGGAGTCGAGAACGCTATCGGTTACGACGAGGGATCGAACGCTTCGACCGGCCGTCTCCCGTCGGTCAGTCGCCCCGCTCGCCACCGTCCGTTCTCCCGAGCGAGGCGCGGCGTTCGGTTCGACCCTCGTCCTCGAGGACGACCGGCCGGTTCCCTCGCGAACCGCCGAGGGTCCGCACGCGGTGGTTCGTGTCCTCGAGTTCGAGCGCGTCTCGTCCGTCGAGGACGACCGTCGGTTCCATGGCGGTCCAGTCGATCGCCTCGAACTCCTCGTGGGGCGTGACGAGGACGACGGCGTCGAACGTCTCGTCGGCGACGTCGTCGACCTCGACCGGTCGCGCGTCGTACGTCGCCGGATCGACGATCGGGTCGGTCGCGGCGACGTCGGCCCCGAACTCGTGCAGGCGGTCGACGACCTCGAGTGCGGGGGACGCTCGCGTCTCCTCGACGCCAGGGCGGTAAGTGAGGCCGAGCACGAGCACCGACGCGTCCTCGAGGTCGACGCCGGCGTCGGCGAGTTCGTCCGCCAGGATCGCGACGGTGTACGCAGGCATCTCCTCGTTGATTCGCCGGGACGTCCGCGTGAGCGTCAACTGCTCGTCGGTCCGTGCGAACAGGAAGTAGGGGTAGTACGGGATGCAGTGTCCACCGACGCCCGGCCCCGGGTCGTGGATGTCACAGAACGGGCTCTCGTTCGCCGTGGCGATCGCCTCCCGGATCGAAATCGAGAGATCGTCGGCCATCCGCGCGAGCTCGTTCGCCAGCGCGATGTTGACGTCGCGGTAGATCCCCTCGAACACTTTCACTGCCTCCGCGGTCGTCGCGTCCGAGACAAGGTGCACGTCGTTGTGCGTGAGTTCGTCGTAGAGCACCGCCGCGGCGCGCGTACTCTCGTCGTCGATGCCGCCGACGACCTTCGGGTACGCGCCGCGGATGTCCTGCAGGGCTCTCCCGGAGGCCGTCCGTTCGGGGCAGAACGCGAGTCCGAACTCGCCGCGCTCGAGGCCGCTTTCCTCCTCGAGTGTGGGCAAGACGACCTCGTGGCAGGTCCCCGGCGGCATCGTCGATTCGACGACGACGAGGTCGCCGGGTGCGAGTCCCGTCGCGACGTCTCGGGTGACGGCCTCGACCGTCGAGAGGTCCGGTTCGCCGTCGGACAGTAGCGTTGGGACGATGACGACGTGGACGCTCGCGTCGACAGCGGCCGACTGGCCCTCCGCCGTCGCCCGGAGCCGGCCCTCGCTCACCTGCCGTGCGACCAGTTCGGGGAGTCCCGGCTCGCCGGTGATGTGACACTCCCCGGCGTTAACTTCCTGGACGACCGACGGATCGACGTCGACGCCGATTACGTTCCCCGTAACCTCGGCGTAGACGGCCGCGAGCGGCAGTCCCATCTTCCCGAGTCCGTAGACGGCGACCGGGACGTCGCCCGACCTGATCGCCACTCGCTGGCGCTTCTCCGTGGCGGCCGTCCCGTAGAGGGTCGTCACCGATCCGCCAGCGGTCGTCATCGAGCCTGCACCTCGATTCCGTCGGCACTCGAGACGAGGCGATCGATCGTCTCGATCGTCTCGAGCGCGCGGAGTCCGTCTTCGGCGGTGACTTCGGGCGTCGCTCCCGTCCGCACCGCGCGGACGAACGACTCGAGCTCCCGGCGCAACGGCTCGCCGTTCTCGACGCGAGGCCGTTCGATGACGCTCTCGTGTCGGTACCGATTCCGGCCGTCCTCGGTGACGTACTCCGGCAGCGAGTTACGGTGGATGAGCACCGACTGCTCGAGGTAGTCGACCTCGACGAGACACTCGCGAGCGGTGACGGTGAGCCGGCGAACCTTCTTCTGGGTGACTCGACTCGCGGTCAGCGAGGCGATCACGCCGTCGGGGTACTCCATCTTGGCCGCCGCGTACCCGCCGTTTTCCGCCCCCATCGCGGCGACGTTGACCGGATCGGCGTCGAGTAACGATCGAACGACGTCGACGTCGTGGATCATCAGGTCGAAGACGACGCCGTCGACCCCCGCTCGATCGATCGGCGGACCGAGCCGTTCGGCCTCGATCGCGATCACGTCGAGGTCGTCGATCACCGACTCGAGCGTCTTCACTGCGGGATTGAACCGTTCGATGTGGCCGACCTGGAGGACGATTCCTGCGTCCCGGGCGCGATTCGCCATGTTTCGGGCGTTCGCGACGGTGTCGGCGATCGGCTTCTCGACGAGAACGTGAACACCTGCGTCGATGCACTCGGAGACGATCTCGTGGTGGGCGCTCGTCGGTGCGGCGATGGAGACGACGTCACACACCGAAAGCAACTCGTCGAACGACCGCGCCGTCGTCCCGTACGCGTCGGCGACTCGCCTGGCCTGCGACTCGTCGAGGTCGGTGACGCCGACCAGGTCGACGTCCTGGAGCTCGCTGTACACCCGGACGTGGTTTTCACCCATCGAGCCGACGCCAACGACGCCAGCGCGGAGGGGTGCCGATTCAGTCGCTGTCGAGTTAGGGAGAGTCATGATCGTAGTGGTCGAACACCGCCGAGGCGACCGTCCGTCGGTCGTCGGCGGTGAGGTTCGGATGGACGGGCAACGAGAGCACTTCCTCGGCGGCACGCTCCGCCCGCGGCAGATCGGCGGCGGCCGCGCTCACGGTCTCGTAGGCGGGCTGTCGATGGATCGGCGTCGGGTAGTAGATTCCCGTGCCGACGTTCCGCGCCGAGAGCGACTGCTCGAGTGCGTCACGGTCCTCGGCGCGGATCGTATACTGGTGGTAAACGTGACGATAGCCGTCGGGAACTCGCTGGGTCTCGATCGGCAGGTCGGCGAACTGCTCGTCGTAGAACGCGGCGTTCTCCCGCCTGGCCTCGTTGAACTCGGGCAATCGTGCGAGCTGCGTCCGACCGACCGCCGCGGCGAGACTCGTCATTCGGTGGTTGTGGCCGAGGGTGGCGTGTTCGTAGCCGCCGTCGCCGTCGGCCGTCCGACCGTGGTTGACGTAGCTCGCCGCACGGCGGGCGACGTCGTCTCGATCGGTGGTGATCATGCCACCTTCGCCGGTCGTCATGTTCTTCGTCGGGTAAAACGAGAAGCAGGCGGCGTCGCCCAGCGAGCCCACGCGATCCCCGCCGATCGCCGCGCCGTGTGCCTGACAGGCGTCCTCGAGAACGAACAGGTCGTGGTCGGCCGCGATCTCGCGGAGTTCGTCCATCGGGGCCGGCAGCCCGTAGAGGTGGACCGGCAGGAGCCCGACGACGTCGTCGCGGCGGGCGACGAGCGACGCGACGGCGTCCGGATCGAGCGTGAACGTGTCGCTATCGACGTCGGCGAACACTGGCGTCCCGCCGGCCAGTCGGATCGCGTTCGCACTCGCGACGAACGAAAACGAGGACGTAATGACGGCGTCGCCGTCCTCGACGCCGAGCGCTTCGAGGGCGGTCTGGAGGGCAGTCGTCCCGTTCGAGGTCGCCACGGCGTGTTCGGTGCCACAGTAGGCGGCGAATTCGTCCTCGAAGGCTCTGACTTCCGGGCCGTCGGCGAGGTGGCCGCTCTCGAGTACCGAGACGACCCGGTCGTGGGCGTCGTTGCCAACTTCGGGGTCGGCGATTGGTACGTCGGTCATGCGAGCTGGTTTGGCCCCTCGAGCGGTTCCGGAAGCGTCTGCGTCCGTGCCGGCGAGCCGACCGCGAGCGTGTTCGGCGGGACGTCGTCGGTGACGACCGACCCGGCGGCGACGAACGCGTTCTCGCCGACGGTGACGCCGGGGAGAAGGGTCGCGTTCGCGCCGATCGACGCGCCGTCTTCGATCGTCGGGCCGACGAGCTCGGCCTCGGTCCGGATCGGGTACTCGTCGTTCGTGAGGACGGCACCCGGACCGACGAAGACGTTGTCGCCGATCGTCGTGTCGGTCGGCACGTAGACGTTCGTCTGGAGGCTCACGTGCGAGCCGATCGTCGTCCGGCCGTCGATGACGGTTTTCGTCCCGACGAGCACGTCGTCGCCGATCGTCGTCTCCTCGCGGACGAGCACGTCGTGGCCCGTCGTGAACTCGTCGCCGATCGTCACGTCCGCGTAGACGATCGTTCCGGCCCGGATCGTCGCGTCGTCGCCGAGCCGTGCCGGCGCGTCGAACTCGCCGTAGCCGACGATCGCATCGTCGTCGATCGTACAGCGATCGCCGCGGACGACGTCTCTCATCGCCTCTCACCTCGTCGCGATCGAGCGCCGCGATGCCAGTAACGTGTACACAATCGAATCATGGGGAATCGTTACCCAGGGTGGGCAGTCGTCCGGATACTTCCGGTAACGACGCTTTGTTATCCCCGTCTTGACGGGACAGTAGCCCGAAACTACAGGCCCAAATCCGCCGTCTGCGTGCGAACCCCCTCGTGAGCGCACAGCCCAGCGATTTCGAGCGAATCGGTTCGACTATCGATCCAAAATATCGAATTACACGTCCGTCACGGCTGCTAACTGGTACAATTCCCTTTCGAGCGGGTAGCAAGACGATAGTAAAGTGTTCACTCGACTCATTGCCAGTGTGAGGTATTCGAAAGCTCCCGTCGGACGGGCTTTCCCGGGTACTCGAGGCAATCTATGACTGACGAGGAACTCACACAGGCGGAGTTGTTCGACGTGTTTAGCAACGCCCGCCGTCGACGGACGGTCCGGTACCTGAAACAGCACCACGGCTCGTGTGACCTCGCACCGCTCGTCGAGCAGGTCGCCGCCTGGGAGAACGACGTCGACCCAGACGAGGTGACGCGCGCACAACGCCGACGGGTCTACATCTCGCTGTACCAGACGCACTTGCCGATGCTCGAGGACCACGACATCGTCGACTGGGATCCCGACGACCACACCATCGAGTTACTCCCCAGCGAGACACTGTTCGAACCGTACCTCGATCGCAACCTCGAGCACCAACGTCCCTGGCACGCGCTGTACGCGACACTCGCGGGTGCTGGTGTGCTCGCACTCGGGTTGACGGCGTTCTCCGTCGGGCCGCTGTCCGCCGTCGCTCCACCACTCGTCGCCCTCGCACTCAGCGGTGCCGTTCTCGTCGTCGCCGCCGTCCACCACGCCACGCGCCGTCCGGATCTTCGACTCCCGTTCGACGTCACACGCCGGTAACGACCGTCCGTCCGCGCGTTCTCTCCTCGTATCGACGAGTTCTCACCACCCTTCCGACGAATCGTTCACGCCTCGAGTATCGATGCTCACTCTCGCGGTCCGCTACGGCTCGGTGTCGGTCTGGTGAGCGTCACTCCTCGCGGTCGGTCGGGGTAGCCCCGGCGTCCCGTCGAACACCCAGAGGAGGGCTGCCCCGCCGAGTACGGCGACCTCGAGTCCGAGGTACGTCATCCCCTCCGGAGAGACCAGAAACTCGAGGTACCGATCGAAGTACGTCCAGAACTGCCGTGCGAACCCGACGCTCGGCGACGTCGCCGCCGGCCGCATCGGCCAGAGCACGACGTCCCAGCTGTACCCGTTTGCGTAGACGAGCGGGTAGTAGACGTCGCCGACGAGGTGTGAAAGCCACCCGATGGCGAACGCGACGCCAGCGACCGGTCGGCGCGTCAGCCAGGCGACGGCGACGGCAGCGAGCGAGACGGGGCCGGCGAGGAATATCGAGTGCGCCAGCGACACGCCACTCGGGAGGACACCGAACTGCCAGGCCAACGGCTTGTCGACCAGGTCGGGGAATTGCGAGCCGAACGCGACGAGCAGCGCCTCGGACGCAGTCGGCGATCGACCGAAGACGACTCGAGTGACGATCGAACACCCGACGTATGCGACGGCGAGGTGCTCCCAGGGCCACATCGCTACGTCCGGGAGGTCGCCGCCGTCGCTTTCATCTTCGCCCTCATCGTCTCTATGCGGTGTCTCCGCCGTCGGTTACAGTCACCCAGAAGAACGCGTCTTCGTCGGCGTTCTCTCGCGTCGGCTCTCCGGGCACGTCGCCCTCGTACAGGAGAACGACGATTCGAACGCGTCCGTCACCGACCGTGGGCGTGATCTCGCGGTCGACGGTGACGACCTCGCCATCGTCGCTGCTCGCCGAGACCGTCGTCAGCCGGGTCCGATCGACGACCTCGTCGTCCGCAAGAACCTGTTGCTGGACGACGGCCGTGTACGCTTTCGATTCACCCTCGTGGTTCTCGACCGAGATCGTCACCGGGATCGACTCGCCAGGGTCGACGGTCGACGGCAGTTGACCGGCGACGAGGTCGCCGTCGCCGTCTTCCGTGTACAGTCCCAGTTCGGTGAATTCGCTCGCGGAGTGGGGCATGGCGAACGCTGCGACGAGCGAGAGTCCCGCGACGACGACTGCAAACGCGAGAAAGAGCGTCGACGCTGTCGCGACCGTTTCGTCTCCCTGACGAAGTCGCTGCACCGCGAGAATCGGCGAGACGGTGAACCGATCGGCCGCCGGAACGCGTAGTCGTCGAACGACGCCCAGCTGTGCGAAGCCGATAGTACCGATCGCGAGCGCGGCGGCGACCGGCTCCGTCGCCAGCCCCCAATCGGTCAGCGCGAGACCGATCGTCACCATCGGGACGAGCGCGATCGAGAGCGCGAACGCCAGTCCGAGTCGTTCGACCGCGTCGATTCCGCCGGGCCTCGTGTCGGTGCCGGTCAGCGCGTTCTCTCGAGTACGTCTGGCTGCCGCCGGAAACAGAACCGAGACCAGCGCGTATCCGGGAAGAAACAGGATCAGCGGAATTGCCATCAGAAGCCGGAGCGTCCCGTCGAAACCGTGCGACGTCACGACCAGGTACGCGGCAACCGCCGCAACCGACACCGCGGCAAGGTCGGCGGGGTACCAGCGGACGAAACCGAGTCTCGTCTCCGTTGCCGTTCGCAGACTCATCGGCGGACCACCACTGGTCGATCACTCCGATAGCGTTCCATCCGATCGAAACACGAGAGATCTAGCATCCGCGAATCGGTAGATCGATCGCTCGTCATCCGCTTTGTTATGGTCGGATTACATAGATTTCGGCTCGATCGAGGTTGCGTTCTCGAAATGAAATGGGCGCTACAGGGACCTATAGCTCCTGAATCCACTAGATAGAACTCTTCTCATTGAAGTTCCAGTATCGTGATTAAAATTCGACGTACTGCTCTTCCCACTCGCGCCGTTCCTCGATTCGACGACGGCCATCGTCGGTGATCGCATAGTAATTCGTCCGCCTGTCGAGTTGTCCCTTCTCGACCAGCTCCTTGTTGACGAGCGTGTCGAGATTCGGGTACAGCCGCCCGTGGTTGATCTCCGAACTGTAGTACTTTTCGACCTCTTCTTTGACTGCCTGGCCGGATGGGCGGTCTGCGCCGGCGATCACGTACAGGAGGTCACGCTGGAAGCCAGTCAGATCGTGCATTGCTCAATCACGTGGACCGTTCCGTTGACTGGATAATTTGTTATCCGCTTCATACAGGTGTTCTAAAGCTCGTTTCATGATTGTTTCTCTGGATCAAAATGTTCGTTCCCGAGACTGACCTGATCTCGTGACAACACGCACAGTACCGTCTCGACGCGATGGCATTCCCGTCCGACTGGTCGACCGGAGAACTGTCAGCCTGAGTCGTCGATGACGTTACTGCTCGTCGGACTGGGACAGGGCGACGTGGATCCCCTCGGCGCCGATATCGACGCTGAGGTGGTCGACAGTCGCTTCGTACGCAGTGGTGTGCGATCCGTCTTCCTCGAATCGGATACACTCCGCGAGAAGATCACTCTCGAGGAGGTTGTTGATCCGCCGATACACCGTCGCCGACGAACTGTCAGTTCGTTCGGTCAACTCCTTTGCCGTTCGTGGTCGCTCGCTCGTTGCGACGAGGATGATTCGTGCACACTCGTCGCCGAGCGCGTCGAGTGCAGAACTCGTGGCCGATTCCGTCGTGTTGCTCGCCTGGCTTGACATTGTCATACTGCCCGTTGTAACCGGGTCTTGGGGGGATTCACTCCCGCTCTCGCGAGAGGAGGCGATACGCGTACATCGTCGACCAGTCACCTCGTCACAGACACGTCCAGCGTGCTTCACGATTGAATCGGTAATCCGACAAGGTATTTTATAACGCCCTACTTGATTTAGAGAAGTTCGGACATTCTCCACCGAAATTTCAAATTTCGGTAAAGAAATAACATCTTTCGAGCGCCGACGCACGACGATAAGTAGCTGTTTCGATACTGAATATCGGATAATACGACTGAATTCACGTTGACGCCCGAGGACCCCATCTCGAGACGAACTCCCGATCTGATTGCTCTACCGGCTAAAATCGGACGGAAATGCCCAATTTACCAATTTCCCAGAACCACATCTCAGGTGAACAGTCTATGTCCTTTATTCGCATCTGACGACCCGAATGGTAGTGATGCCCGAACGACGCGCCGTCGCCGCTCGCCGACGTGGTCGCACACGAGCGGCGTGCCGGATTTCGTCCACGACACCGAACTGCGTCCGACTGCGTTCGTCCGGGCAACGTCGACGAGACCGTCTCTCGGTTCTCTCGACCACCCCGATCGGGAGGCGTCACACACTACACTATCGTCCACCCCCAACTATGAAATCGACAGGTACCAACTGGACCCCAATGGAATCGTCGACAGCTGGCGCTCGCTGTCGAAACTGCGGAACACACGTCACCCAGCAGTTCGCACGCGTCTTTGGCGACAACGGCGACGTCGTACACGGCTGTCCCGCCTGCACCACGTATCGAGAGATGCAATCGGGCGGCCACTTGCCTGGCGACTGACCGATCGTCGGCGAGCGTATCGGACGGAAGTCGGTGATCGCCCGACGTCCGATCACGTTCGATCGAGGCGTATCCCGCGTCGTCCAGCAGCGTATCGCACCGACGACCTCGAGTTTTGTGCCGACGGAGTAGACAGCCGACAATTCTTCGAGAGCCGTAACTCGGTTCCAGCGTGCCCCTGCTCGAGGTAGTACACGTATAAAATATCGGTCATATAATCGAACGACCGGAAGATGAATTTAAATGGCCATTATTAATCATGCATCAGCTTCATCATCTCGGTTCCAGAAAACCACACACATAGATGATGATAGGTGGTGGCGACCGATTCAACGAGCGAGCCGAATGTTTCTCCTGACGTATGTCCGTACAGACGAGCCGAACAGACTCGCTGGCGGAAAGCGAGATCTTTCACATTCTCGGCAACGATAGGCGGCGAGCGATCGTACAACTGCTGGCGGAGGAGTCGGATCGCATCGACGTCTCTGACGTCGCCTCCGAGATTGCAGAACAAGAGACGGACGCGACGCCAGTTCCGAACAACCTCTACAAGAGCGTCTACGTCTCACTCCAGCAGACGCACCTTCCACAACTCGAGGAGGACGACGTGATCGAGTACGACCCCGAAGCGAAGACGATCCAGCCCGGCCCACACTTCCACGACGTTCTCCGCTACGTCGGCGGTGGCTACGACGACCGAAGGAACGTTCTCCAGTTGCACCTCGCTCTCTGCGTGCTCGGACTCCTACTGATCGCCGTCGCCGGGATGGAGCTGCCGGTCCTCTCGAGTATCGATCCGGTCCTGTGGAGCGTCCTAGTGCTCCTCGCCGTTGCTGCGAGTAGTCTCTACAACCTGTTGAGCTAGCGGTGCCGAGTGGCTGTCGGTCTCCGTTTGCTCTTGCAACTACGAAGGAGAGAGTATTGCTCTCTCGAACGGCTCCGTAGCATCCGACTTCGGAACCTGTGAAAGCGATGCGAGCGACGACGTGACGCTATCGATCGGACGGTCGCGCTTGCTCGCACACGCGCTAGAGTTCCCGCTCACAGGACCGACGCGACGGTCTATAGTACCAGCTGAAACGAGTTATACACTGCTCGCAGCGGAGTGGTCAGTACTGGCCGCCGAGCCGCGAACAGGTGTGCAACGACGTTCAGTGGCGACTATCGCTGTCGGCACGCCAGAAAATGATGATCGGCTGCCGCGACGTGAGTCGTCGGGAGGTCCCGTTCAGACTACGCCGGCGCGGTCGCCAACCGTTCGTCGTTGTCGTCGTCTTCCTCGTCGCTGTCGTCCTCGGTCAGTTCCAGGATGGCGACCTCACCGAACTCGTCGGTGAGGATCATGTGGATGTATTCGCCAGCCTCGACGTCGCTCGTGTCGACCTGGAAGGTGATCGTCGTCGACTCTCCTCCCTCAAGTGTGATCGACTCCGAGGCGACGAGGTCACCCTCGAGACGGAACTGGACGTCTTGCGTGTCTTCCGTGTCTCCGGGGTTCGTGATCGTCGCACTGACGTTGACGACGTCACCGACCTCGGCGCTCTCGGGTGCGTCGAAGTCCTCGACGGTGAACGATTCGGTCGGAGCTTCTTCGGCCCCGTCTTCAGTTACGTTGGCTTCGTCGTCGGTGACGTTCTCGTCGAACTCGTCTCCGTCAGTGACGTTGTCTTCGTCGTCGGTGACGTTCTCGTCGAACTCGTCTCCGTCAGTGACGTTGTCTTCGTCGTCGGTGACGTTGTCTTCGTCGTCGGTGACGTTCTCGTCGAACTCGTCGTCAGTGACGTTGTCTTCGTCGTCGGTGACGTTCTCGTCGAACTCGTCGTCAGTGACGTTGTCTTCGTCGTCGGTGACGTTCTCGTCGAACTCGTCTCCGTCAGTGACGTTGTCTTCGTCGTCGGTGACGTCCTCGTCGAACTCGTCTTCGTCCTCCTCGTCGTCAGCTATCATCTCCTCGTCCTCGAGTGCGTCTTGGATAGCGCCCTCGAGCCCTTCTTCGTCGATTTCTTCGTCCGTGACGACGATCACTGTGAGCTCTTCGATGGTTACGTCCTCGACGGTGACGTTACCGACGAAGACCACGATCGGTTGCTCTGCCGGGAACTCCTCGGGTACTTCCTCCGAGGGTTCGACCGGTTCTTCGTCAACTTCGTCTTCGCCGATCGCGGTGACGTTATCTTCTTCTTCGTCTTCGCCGATCGCGGTGACGTTATCTTCTTCTTCGTCTTCGCCGATCGCGGTGACGTTATCTTCTTCTTCGTCTTCGCCGATCGCGGTGACGTTGTCGTCCTCTTTGTCTTCGCCGATCGCGGTGACGTTGTCATCGTCCCCGTCGACAGGACTGACGTTGTCATCGTCCCCGTCGACAGCAGTGGCGTTGTCCGCATCGCCTTCGAGGGTGACAACGGCCTGGTCGGTCACCGGCTCGCCCTCAGCCGTGAGGTACGGGGTGTCCTGCTGTCCCTCGAGTTCGACGAAGTCGTACTCCTCGTTGTTGTTCGTGTCGCGGTGGGGCATCGCGATGAGCGTCTCCGACTCCTCGAGTGGGTCGTCGAGTGTTATCTCGACGTCCTCGTGCGTACCGGGCTCGAGGTACTCGGAGGTGCCGATGACACTACTGAAGGTCTCGTTGACGAGCAGACTGCTGTTGTGAATTGTCACGAAGCCACCGCTGGCCATCGTGACTTCATCGACGACCACAGTCTGTCCGTCGCTCGTTTGATCTTCGAACGTTACCCACGCGCTCTGTGCCTTGGCTTTGTCGTCGCTGACGTTGTCATCCGCCACGTCGTCATCGTCGCTGACGTTATCGTCTGCATCGTCGCTGACGTTGTCATCTGCTACATCGACATCGTCACTGTCCTCTTGGTGCTCGTCTACGGCTGGTGGCGACGCTGTTACCGACATCGCCGCCCCGCTCGAGCACACAAGCATCAGCGCAGTGACCACGACGAGTAGCTGATTGCGTGCATTCATGTTGTGCCGTAAAGGCATAGGCTCATCGTGGTTTCGGCGCATAAACTGATGCAACCATTTCGTCGGGAAAGGGGATAATGCCACCCAGAAGACGGATTCTTCATCGACCGTTCGCCCTGGAAAACACGTCTTGGAAGACGACTCATTCGTCGTCTGATTCGTCCCCGAACCTCTTCACTCGCTACCAGATCCGTCCGACGACTGCGATGCCGCCGGTTCTTGCCCACGGAGACAGATCAGGTTCTCCCGGCCGAGTCGGAGTTTTGTGATCTCGTCTTCCTCCTCGAGATCTGCGAGTAGTCGACTCACTTTGGCTTTCGACCAGTCGACTGCGTCGACGATCTCGGACTGTTTCATTCGACCCCCGTTGGTACTGACGAGATGGTGAATTCTCTCCCGGTCGGTCATGAACTCGTCATTACCTATCGACGACTCGTCTCGTTCCGTCGTTGCATTGTCTACGAACCGGTTTCGGATCACGAGTCCGCCCCCGAGAAGAGCGAGGGCAACGATACCCAGCAGTGCTGCCAGATGTGGTCCCCACTCGGTCAGCAATACTGGTACGTCGCCGACGGCCTGCTTGAACGCCATCCCCCTCACGAACGGCTCTGTCCCATCGAGAAACGGCGTGTCCCCACTCGTGCGTACGCCACCGGGGTGGAAAACCTGAGTGATCGCTCGGAAGCAGTCTCTATACATACGCTATCTTTCGTTTTTCATCTTTCACGTTGACACCATCTTATTATCGTTCACGGATGTTATCCCGCCACAAAATGCTTTTTATAAATTGACATTTCTTATCGGTGGGTCTATCTATCACGTGACACGGTACGTTCCAGCGACGTCCGAGTGAGCCGATGGGATCACCGACTGCTCGTAACGTCGGCCGTCCGTCAGTTCCGATACATCCGCGTCCACGGTGCAGTTGTACCTGGGAACAGGGACAGCCGACATTCTCACTCTCAAGACAGCGCTATCCGATCACTGGTACCGTCTGCCCGACCAGTCCGAATGCGGTCGCGTTCGCGGTATCATTCGCGGTATCGTTCTCCGTCTCGTTTTCCGTCTCATTCATCGTCTCGTTCTCCGTCTCGTTCTCCGCGGCCGGTTCTTCGGTCTCGTTATCTGTCTCGTTGTCTGGTGCTTCACCCGGTCCACCACAGCCGGCGATCAGGAGGGTGAGTACGACGACGATGACGATTACAGTCCGTTTCATATCATAACACATACCATAGTACGCCGACAGCCTGGATAAACACGGTCGGACGTTCGATACGATTGAGGCCAGTTCCTTTCGGATTCAGCCGTTAAGTATTTACTTAGACGATTGTCCAGTCGAGTTGAATTCGTCACCTGGCAAATTTGTGCAGAATCCTTATGCTCTGGGCCGTCGGAGAGGGCACAGACGTACCACGCTGGCGAACGGTCGGCTAGCAGGAACTGACCTGTAACGGTCACCAACCAGTCGTGACAGGACCGTGTTATGCGATCCAAGCAGTAGACGAGACCGATCACGGTTCCGACGTTCGGTGGTACGTGCCAGACAGATGACTCCGCTCACACACGCGATCCGGGCCTGGACCCGGGCGTCTGACCACGTCGTATCGAGCATGGCCGAAGCGAACCGGGCGACCTTCGCCGCCTTCGGCGTCGACGAGGAGACGATCGAATCGGACGCCGAAACGATACCGTCGATCGGCCGCGAGCGACGACCGTGGCAGTTCGAACGAACCGTAGACGACCCGGTCGCGATCGACGTCGGCGACGTCGTGACCTTCTCCAAGACCATCTCCGACGACGACGTCCGCAACTTCGCTCACGCGAGTGGCGACACGAACCGGTTACACTTAGACGAGGAGTTCGCCGCCGAGACGCGATTTGGCGGTCGAATCGTCCACGGGACACTCGTCTCCGGACTCATCAGCGCTGCGCTCGCGCGGATGCCCGGGCTCACCATCTACCTCTCCCAAGACCTCGAGTTCGTCGGCCCGGTGTCGATCGACGACCGGCTCACCGCGACCGTCGAAGTCGTCGAGAATCTTGGCGGGGACCGGTACCGACTCGAGACGGTCGTCGAGAGCGACGACGGTGTCGTCGTCGACGGCGAAGCCGTCGTCATGGTGGATCCGCTGCCGGAAGACTCGAGCTAGTGCGCACTCGCAGCTGCGACGAATTCCTTTCTCCCGATCGCTACGTCCTCGAGCAGTGTCGCCGACTCGAGACGACCACGCACGGCCACCGGTAGACACTTGCACGCACCGAACGAAAGCAACGACAACGCCATGCCGGCCGAGCGAGCCACCGACGTCGAGTACGACGTTCCCGACGACGAGACGCCCGCAGCGCGATGTCCCTACTGCGATCGGCCGTTCCGAACCGAAGAGTACACGACGCTACACGTCGGCACCAGTCACGCCGAGGAGTGTACCGACGCCGAACGGGAGGCCTTCGAGGAGTTGCGAGACGACGAGACGTACGACCTCTTTACGTTCCACCTCAAGGCTGCCGTCTCGGTCTTTCTCGTCTATTTCCTGTTTACCTTCCTCTACGCACTCGTCTGGTCCGGGTGAATTGCTCCATCTCACTCGCTTCGCTTGCTTGTTGCGGACTGGTCTTTGGCACTCTCACCGCCGCCGCTAAAATCGCGTTTTCGAGACGGTGACGTCGAGTCCGTCTTCGGTACTGTTCGTCCGGGATTTGTGACGACGAAAAACGAAACCGGCAGAAGCGGCTCGAGGCCGCTACAGCAGGTAGAACAGCGGGAACAGGAACACCCAGACGACGTCGACGAAGTGCCAGTAGAGCCCGAAGTATTCCACGGGCCGCGAGTCCTCGAGGTAGGCGTCGACCGTGAGGACCCGGTAGATCATGAACCCGGCGAGCAACAGCCCCAGGAGGACGTGGAGACCGTGGAGACCGGTCGTGACGTAGTACAGCGAGTACTCGAGGCCGCTGAACCAGTAGTCGCCGTGGGCGAACTTCTCGCTCCACTCCCAGGCCTTGATGCCCATGAAGGTGAGGCCGAGCAGGAGCGTCACGCTCATCGACGCGAGCAGTCCCTTCTTGCTCTTGCGGCGTGCCATTTCGAGTGCCAGGACGACGGTGAAACTCGAGGTGAGCAGGATGTACGTGTTGAGCAGGCCAGCCCAGGCGTGTTCCGGGATCGGTCCCCAGTTCATCCAGCCGGCGTTGATGCGCATGAACACGTACGCGCCTATCACCGCGCCGAAGACGATGACGTCCGACGCGAGGAAGAACCAGACACCGAGTTTCGTCGTCTCGATGCCTTCAAACGGCCAGCGCTCGGCGACGGCCAACTCCGGTGTTTCGAACTGTTCGACTCCGAACTGGAAGAGGACGTAGCCGAGAATGCCCACGCCGAGGATCGTGATAGACGGGTAGAGGTAGCTCGGGTTGGACGAAAACTCGGGGTGGAAGGCCTCGACCCAGGAGGTCATCCCCGACAGGCCGAGGAACAGTACGAAGGTTCCCAGACCGATGCCGAACGGCCAGATACTCGCGTGGTCGGCGTGGCCTTCCTCGTGTGTCTGGGCGACGTCGTGTGACGCCCGTTCGAGGTCTGCCCGCGCGGCCTCGCCTGGGGTGGCCGTGCCACCGTCAGTTGCAGTGTCGACGAACTCGAGTTTGCCGCTGGCGTACGTGGGCCGTCCGTCGAAGTTCTCGAGCGGCGGCGGAGAGGTAGTCGCCCACTCGGCGGTCCGGGCGTACTCCCAGGGGTTGTCGGGGGCGTCCGGTCCCGAAACGAGACTCTTGCCGAGCGTGTAGAAGAGAATCAGGAACGACGATCCGAGGACGAACGCACCCAGGGTCGCCAGCTGGTGGTAGATCTGCAGCCCCTCACCGTAGTGGAAGACGCGACGTGGCGTCTCCCAGGCGAGGAACATCGGGAAGTAAAGCAGGTTGAACCCGACGAAGTAGACGGCGAAGTTCACCTTGCCGAGGAACTCGTCGTACATCTTGCCGGTGATCTTCGGCCAGTAGTAGTAGAGGCCGCCGATCAGCGCCGTCACGCCCGAGACCATCACGTAGTGGAAGTGAGCGACGACCCAGTAGGTACCGCGGAACTCGTAGTCGAGGACGACAGCACCGAGGAAGACTCCGGTGATGCCGCCGAGGATGAACAACACGAGTGCGCCGAGGCTGAACAGGAACGGCGTGGTAAACCGGATCCGTCCTTTGACCATCGTGTAGATCAGGGAGAAGACCATCAGGTCGAACGGTAGCGAGATGCCGATCGTCGTCGCCATGAACAGCGTCTTGATCTCCAGGTTGATCGCCGTCAGGAACATGTGGTGCATCCAGACGAGGAACGACTGGACGGCGACGAGAACCATCGCGATGATGACCCACTTGCGGCCGACGAGTCGACGACCGGTGAACGTCTGGAACATCTCGAACATCATCCCCAGCGCGGGGAAGAAGACGATGTACACCTCTGGGTGGCCGAAGAACCAGAACAGGTGTCCCCAGAGTAAACTCGAGCCTTGCTGTGTCGCGAAGTACTGCGTCAGGAGGATGCGGTCGGTCGACAGCAACAGCAACGCAGCGAGAAGCGCTGCGAAGGCAAAGAGCATCATCCAGACGGTCAGGAGCATCGACCACGTGAACAGTGGCATGTTCCACAGCCCGAGTCCTTCCGCACGCATGCGGTGGATCGTCGTCAGAAAGTTTACCGTCCCGACGGTCGTCGAGAGGACGAACAGCGTCAGGCCGAGGATGGCTGCGGTGCCGCCGGTGGTCGCCTGCATCGCTGGCGTGTAGATCGGCACGTTCAGCGGAGCGTACATCGTCCAGCCGCCCTCGAACGTCCCGCCCTGGAAGAACGAGATCGCAAAGAGGATCCCCGAGAACAGGTAGAACCAGTAGCTCAGGGCGTTCAGTCGGGGGAACGCAAGGTCTTTTGCCCCAATCTGCAGCGGAACGACGTAGTTCGCGAACCCGAACGCGAACGGTGAGAGGAACCAGAAGACCATCAGCAAGCCGTGTGCACTCACCGACTGGTTGTACCCGCTTCCGGAGAGGATACCGATTCCGCCGGGCTCTAGCAACTGGATACGGAAGAGTAGCGCCATGACTCCCCCGAAGATGAGGAAGAAAAGCGCCGTCATCAGGTACAGGATCCCGACGTCCTTGTGATTCGTCGTGACGAACCAGCGTTTGACCGACGTCATCGGCGGGAAGTTCTCAGCCATCAGCTCTCACCTCCACCGTTCGTCTCGTTAGTGCTGTTTTGCGCATCGGTGCTCTCGTTGCCAGCGTCGGTTTCGTTCTGTTGTCCGTCACCGTTTGCTCCCTCACCGGATCCACCGTCACCGCCGTCCTGTTGTTGTTCGTCGAGCCAGTTCTGGAACTCGTCTTCTTCCATCACGACCAGGTCGGCGTTCATCCCCGAGTGACCGGGACCACACAGTTCGAAACACTCGATCTGGTACTCACCGGTTTCGTCGGCGATGAACCAGGTCCGTTCCGTCTCACCGGGAATCGCGTCGGCTTTCACACGTAACTCCTGGCTGCCGAACGTGTGCCAGACGTCCCTGCTAGTCACCTCGATCCAGACGGTCGTATCGACGGGAACCGCCATCTCGCCCGTCGACGTGACACCGTTTTCGTACTCGAAGTCCCAGGCGAACGTGTAGCCCTCGACGTTCACTTCGATGGCGTCCTCGCCGGGGCTGTCGGGTCCGTCTTCGACGTACAGGAGCATCCCGTACGTCCAGACGATCAGCGAGATGACGATGATCGCACTCAGTCCGAAGGAGACGAACAGTTTCTTGCCCCCGCCACCACCGGTCGGTAACTCTCCGAGTGTGGGCACGTCTTCGCCTTTCTCTCGTCCGTCGACGTCGCGATACTTGTACGCGTTGTATAGCGTATACGAAATCACGACGATTCCGACGAGCGTTCCGAGTCCGAGAAAGACGAGGAAGATCTCGTCGAACACGTTGACACGCGTCTGCATTGGGGTCGGAATTAATTTGACGATTGTTATCACCTCTGTTGTGTGGGTTGTTGTCTTAGATCAGATGCAATGTGGGTATTTATTCATTTTGGACGGCCACAGCGTCTTCCGCCTCCGCGATGACGGCGCCAGCGATCGGTGAGTCACCACCACACACGCGTGTGTTCATCTGTCACCCATCGTCCTTGCTCTGCGTTGCAGGCTTTTTTCTCTGTCGGCGTTTCACCGGCAACACATCAGAACAAGATGATATTACCGTAGAGAACCGCCGAGACGGTCGACTGCAGCAGACTCTCGACGAAATCGTTCCGGCTACGGCCGCGCCTGTACGTACCGCGGCCGTACGAACGGATATCCGCATCCTCGAGTCGGGACTCGAACACAGAGAGCATCGCCATTTCGAACTCCTCGCGCTGTTCGATCGACGCTTGTCCGGAGCGCTGCCCGCCTTCCCGACGACGCACAGACCGACGACGTCGACGTCAGTGAATCGATCGGCGACGGCGCCACCCGTCCGGACCGCGTCCTCACAGTTTGCAACCAGAACGAGGATCCTGTCGTAGCGGAAGTCACTCGTCCGACTTCACATCTCGGACATCGAAATCATCTCGAGTGAGATGCCGTCGGGTCAACACGAGCAGTAGCCGGAATTATAACGTCCTATTTTCCCGATTCCGGATCGGATTCCAGACAGTCGCCCAAAAGGTCTCTATACGTGAACGACGTAGGACGTCACATGCCGGAAGAAGTCCTCTTCAGATTCGAACAGTCGATGGACCGCTCGGAAATCGCAGCGTACCTGCGGACCGTCGCCGACCGACTCGAGGCCGGTGACGACCTCTCCCTCGAGGCGGACGGCCAGGACGTCGCACTCTCTCCGCCGGGCCGACCGACGTTCGAGATCAAAGCCGAACGCGAAACCTCGAGCAGCGGCGGCCCCCCGGAGCTCAGCGTCGAGTTCGAACTCGAGTGGACGGAAGGCGACGAGAGTCAGGGTGGCGGAGGCGGCGGTCTGACGATCGAGTGAACGTTCACTCGCGCCAGCCGAACAGCCGTTCCCGGAGCGTCCGGGCCCGCTTCTTCTCCGCGAGCAGAACCGAACACTCGACCTCTTCGACGACGTCCATGATCAGCGAGTCACGAAGCAGTCGCGTGAGCAGTCCGCGTTCGGTCGCACCGACGACCAGCATCGTGTGCTCGTCGGCGGCTCGTTCGATCGCCCGTTCGACGTCGCCGGACTCGACCAGCAACGTCGCGTCCTCGAGGTCGTTTTCCGCTCCCCACTCCTCGAGGAATCGCTCCGCGTCTGCCTGAGATTCGTCCTCGTCGCGGACGTACAGTAACGACACGTCGGCGTCGAACTCCGACTGGAGCAGCCCCGCGACGGTCGCCCCGAGTTCGGAGTCTGGACCGCCGGCAGTCGGGACGAGAATCCTCGAGGCATCGAATCCACGATCTTTGAGGACGAGGACGTCACACGGCAGCTCCTGCGTGAGTTCGTCCATCCGGCTCTCGGCTCGGCCGTGAGAGTGTGGCCCCCAGCCCATCACGAGAAGGTCCGCGTCGTTCGTCCGTGCGGCGTCGAACACCTCCTCGAACGACCGATGCGAGAGGATCGTCCGCGTTTCGACGTCGACGCCGAGCGTTTCGGCGTCCTCGCGGGCGGACTCGAGCAGTTCGGCCGACTCCGCGTCGAGTTGCTCGACGTGCTCGGCCCCCTTCTCGAGGGGCGTCTGGTCTGGCACCTGAACGATGTGCGTCGCGAGGACGGACCCGCCTCGCTGTTTCGCGATGGCGCTGGCGAGCGTGATCAGCTCTTTCTCGTGGGCGGGATTTGCGAGTGGCACCATCACTCGGTACGCACCGCCGTCGGGCTTGACGCTCGTGGCGGCAGTCACTGCAGGTTCGGGCATCCGGTCGGCACGTCGCAGAATGTATTCCGAGAGGACGCCCTGTTTTTCCGTCTCTCCGCGGGCGTACAGCAGGTACCAGAGCGCCCCGACGACCACGAGTCCGACACCGATGGCGATGACAGCCGGTTCGAAGAACACGATGAGGGCAAACGAGAGAACCGCCCCCAGAACCGGCGTCGCCGGATAGAACGGGACGCGATAGGAGGGTGTGTACTCGTCGGGGTCAGCCTCGCGCATGACGATCAACGCGACGTTCAACAGCCCGTAGATGACCAGGTGTAACACGCTGCCGGCTTTCGCGAGCGTCTGGATGTCACCGAACAGGAGAAAGAGCACGATGAACGCGCCCGTCAGCGCGATCGAGCGGTACGGCGTCCCGAAGCGTGGGTGGATCTCGTTGAGTTCCGGGCTGACGATCTTGTCACGTCCCATCGCGAAGTTGATCCGCGAGGACGCCAGGATCGAAGCGTTCGCGCTCGAGGCCGTCGCAAGGAGGCCACCGAGCAAGAGGGCGCCGGCACCGATTGGTCCGATGAGTAGCCTGGCGACGTCGACGACCGCCGTGTCGTTGCCGGCGACGAGTTCGTTGGGGACCGCAGCGAGGACGGCGAGTAACACGAGTGCGTAGATCGCAGTGACGATCACGACGCTGCCGATGACCGCCCGTGGGAGGTTCTTGCCCGGTTCTTTGATCTCCTCGGCGACCGACGTAATCTGGACGAATCCGAGATAGGAGACGAAGATCAGGCCAGTCACCGGTAACAGCGGCGAGTACCCCTTGTCGGGGGGGACGATGGGTCGCAGCGTCGAGATGTCGGCGTTCAGGATGCCGAACGCGGTGAACACCGCAAGGATGCCGACGAGGACGATCACGATGATGTTCTGGAGACGGCCCGTCTCCTTGGCACCGACGTAGTTGACGGTGATAAACAGGATCGCCGCGACGAGGCCGATTAGCTGCGCCGCAGACAGCGAGACCACGTAGAGATCGAGCGGGCCGAACGTGGTGTTGGCCATGCGAGAGATGTACTCGCCGAAGCCGAACACGTAGAACGCCGAAGCGAAGGCCAGCCCGATCCAGTTTCCCAGGCCCGCGATCGAACCAAAAAGCGGCCCGAGCGCTCGATTGACGTAAAAGTACGCACCACCCGACTTGGGCATCGCCGTCCCGAGTTCGCTCGCCGAAAGCGCCGTCAGGAGGGCGATTCCGCCCCCGAGGACGAACGCGACCGCCGTCAGCGGGCCCGCCTCGGCGACGGCCTCGCCCGGCAGGACGAAGATACCGGCACCGATCATCGTTCCGATGCCGATCGTCAGCGCAGCCAGCGGCCCGAGGTCTTTCGCCAGTTCTTCGTCGCTCATCGTCGGCCACCTACCAGTTCCCTTCGTTCGACCCCCCCACGTCCGGCGACCGTCCTGCCGGCGTTCATCCGCCACCACCCGATCGACGTCGCGTTACCTCGGGCGGGGACGACGGATTCACAGCACAGACACGCAAGTAGTCGGATCGTTTCAGCAGTTGCATATCTCGGCGTTACTGCCCGAGGTTATTATATCACCACGATACACTCTCGAGTGAGTGATACGCTGACAGGCGCACGGATCGCGACCGAATCACACGGCGACGACCCACGCCCGAAACTCCTCCGGGAGTCCGTAGACCTCTCGAAACGCCGCGTCCAGAAACTGGGCGATGCGGTTCGGATCGGCCTTCGCGCTCACGCGCACGTTGACACCGTCAGCGTCCTCGGGACGGGTGATGTCGTCGATCTTGAACGCGGGAAACTCCGAGAGCAGCGCCTTCAGCGCCTCGAGTTCCTCGTCCGTACAGTCGAGGTTGACGATGCCATCGGCAAACTGCATCCAGGGGACGCCGAGGTCGGGATCGGGGGCGTCGTCGTCCTCGAGTCCCGTCTCGTCGACTTCGATCGTCAGGAAGGGGCTCGCGCGTTTGCGGTGGGCCGTGATGGCGTCGACGAACAGCTTTCGTCGGTCGGCGGGATCGGCAGCGTCGAAGCGAGTCATGGTGGTGGATTGTGCGCGATTCTTTAAGCATTTATGTACTGCTACTGAACGGGCACCTATGGCACAGCCACGAATCCTGATCCTGGGTGCACCGGGTGCTGGCAAGGGGACACAGAGCGCGAACATCGTCGAGGAGTTCGACGTCGAGCACGTCACGACCGGCGACGCGCTCCGGGCGAACAAGGACATGGACATCTCCGACATGGACACGGAGTACGATACCCCACGCGAGTACATGGATCAGGGCGAACTCGTTCCCGACGAGGTCGTCAACGCCATCGTCGACGAGGCGCTCACCCAGGCCGACGGCTTCGTCCTCGACGGCTACCCGCGTAACCTGGAACAGGCCGAAGAACTCGAGGAGATGACCGACCTCGACGTCGTCCTCATGCTCGACGTCAGTGAAGAAGAACTCGTCCACCGGCTGACGGGCCGCCGACTCGACCCCGAAACCGGCGAGATCTACCACGTCGAGTACAACCCGCCGGAAGACGAGGAAGTCGAAGAACGCCTCGTCCAGCGCGACGACGACGACGAGGAGACCGTCCGCGAACGACTGCGCGTCTACCACGAGAACACCGAACCCGTCGTCGAGTACTACGAAGAAGAGGGCACCCTCGAGCGCGTCGACGGCGAGCAGACACCGGACGATGTCTGGGAGGACGTGAAAGCGACGATCGAAGACGCGGCGTAATCAGCTGTTTTTCACGTCGACTTCGTGTTTGGCGACGTTGAGGTAGGTCAACTGAGGCGGGAGTGCGTACCCCTCTGGATAGAGATCAACTTCGCTGTCCCGAAGATTCTCGTCGTATTCGAAGTCCATAGCACTCGCGTGGGCCTGTACCGACGAGGCGATGATCGAGCCGTAGAAATCCGGATTCGAGTGGAGGCAGACCTGATAGCTGCAACTATTCCGCTTCTCCCAGTTGTCTTTATCACTTGCGGCGTAGAGCAGCCCCTCATACCGGGACTTGCCACCGGGACCGAAATCGACCTGCATCTCTGAGGTCCCGTAGAGTTGTATCACTTTTCCGCTGACGTCCTTCCCGCACGGCTTGACACAGACGTCGCCAGTGTTACTAGCGTCGTAATCCCCCGTCGCGTAGATTTTGAGCGTGTTGTTATCTTCGTAATCCGAAATTGTTATCGTCGAGCCATCTGCTATTATATCCCCATCGACGATGAGCGTCGCATTTCCTTCCGAGAGGTTGAACTCGAGATGTCCCCCATCGATCTTGTCGGCGATGTGGGTACCATTTGAGAGGCTTTCGTACCCATCGACTGTTCCGAGGTCTCTGTCGACGTCGAGATCACCGCTTTCTGTACTATTGACAATGTCGTAAATCACTGGGTCGAGAGGCTGGAACGAGCCCTGTTCTGCTTCGTCGATATTATCGTGCTTGTCGTTAAGATCGTCCGAATACGTCACGCCAGAACCAAACGTCTCTTCGAGTTTTCGGTAACCGAGTTCAGCCGTCACCGTCTGGTTCTCGTGATCGACGTCCCGAATAACCGGCTCGCCCGCCTGTCGTTCGAAGTACGCCTCCCAGCCACGGTAGTACTTGCTCGTGACCGTAATACGGACCGAATCGTTTTCGACGATGCTGGCGTTCCTGACGGGATCGGTGAACTCGTGACTGATCGTGACGTCACCGGCGTTGAGTTCGGTTTCACCGCTCACCGTGACGACCGGAAACGAGAGACTCTCCGCGTCTGCGTCGTAGTGTATCGGCGGTGCCGACACGATTCGAGTCTGGTTACCGGTTTCGCGGAAGACGGCACCGGCCTGGTAGGCGAGTCTGGTTCCGTCGTCGGCTTCGTACTCGATGGATCCGATCGAGAGAGTCTCGTTCACGTCACCGCCTTCGATGCGGATATTTCCCGTATCTTTCTTGACGATCGCCCCCCTCTGGTCCACCGAGAGATCGATCGACTGTGACGCGTCGCTACTCGTCGACGTCGTCGCCATCCGCTGGCTCAACTCGACGAACGCCTGCTCGACGCGTTCGTTTTCGGTCTGCTGCTGGACGCCGGACGTCGCCTGTCCCGCATAGACCATCAACCCGACGGAGCCGATGGCCACGATCCCGACGAGTAAGACGACTCCGAGAACGGCAGTCTGCCCTCGAGATGACTGGTCCATTACCAATCACCACCGCCACTCCTCGCGCTCATATTTCTAGATTCGTGAATAACAGTGCATATAAACAATTCGGTCATCCAGACCGTTCAGGACCGTTCATGTGGGCCACGAAACGCCAAAATCCGAAGTGTAATCTATCATACTATATCCCTGTGACTGGCGTATCGATGACCTAAGAGCGAACGAGGGCGAGTTCGATTTTCGACCGCCGCTTCGATGTCGTCGATCGACGAAAAACCAGCGAACGTGTTCTTCTAACGACTGCTGTGAATCCACCGATACACCCGCGATCCACCCTGGGGATACATCGGGAATAGTCACGACATTCCGAGAAGGACGATCCCCAGTATCGGGGAGGCCCCACGATCTTCCGGCTGGCGACCTCGAGAGTTCCCGGATTTTTGGGCCATGTACTGTTGGTCATTTTGTAATTCGTATCATAAAAATATATCGTAGTATAGAACATGCAATCTAACTAATTCAATATAGTTATATTATCCGCTGCCACCAGGAAGAAAGCGTGACGGCAGGGAAAACGTTCGTTTGATTTATCAGTGTTCACGGAAGACGTCGAATCCGATTCGGCTGGGTGGGGACGGCACGCCCACCGAAGATAAACACTTGTATACCGGACGTGACCTAGCACGACTAGATGACGCGCACAGCGGAGAAGATCGACGCCCTCGTCCGCGAGGATTCCTCGATGGCGGACGCCCTGGAAGCCGTTCGCGAGGAGGCCGACGAAAACGGCGGTGAGATCCAGTGGGCGGACGTCAGCGACGAGCTCTCGAGTGGACAGTGGGGTCGGCTGATCGAGAAGGGTGTGCTGGTCGACGGCGAGGACGGCTTCGTCATCGCCGATCGCGAGGCGTTCGACGAGGCGCTCGACGGCGACGGCACGAGTGCGTCGGCCGACGTCGACATCGACGAGGAGGCCGCACAGTGGACCCAGTGGGACAAGATGGCGGGTGCCGGTGCCGTCCTGTTGATGGTCGGCTACTGGTCGGATTCGGTCCGTAATACGGTCGGGAGTACGCTCGACCTCGTGCTCGGCCCGCTCGATGCAGCGTTGCCGTTTTACGCGGTGATCCTCTCGGCTGCACTGCTCACTGGTCTTTACTCGACGTTGCTGCAGGCGAACCTGATGAACAGCGATCGCATCGCCAAGTACCAGGAACGGATGCAGGCGATGCAGGAGAAACGCAAGGACGTCCAGGAACGCAAGAAAGAGGCCGAAGAACGCGGTGCGAGCGAGGCCGAACTCGAGCGGCTGGAAAACGAGATGCAACGCGTCCAGGAAGAGCAGATGGAGGCGATGGCCGACAACCTCGGCATGTTCAAAGAGCAGTTCCGGCCGATGGTCTGGATCATGCTGCTTACCATTCCGATCTTCCTGTGGATGTACTGGAAGATCCGCGACGGCCACATCGACGGGAGCGAGATGGAGGTCGTCCTTCCGATGGTCGGCGCCAAACAGTGGACCAGCGGTGTGCTCGGTCCGATGCAGGCCTGGATCGTCTGGTACTTCCTCTGCTCGATGGGCTTCACCCAGTTGCTTCGCAAGTCACTGAACATCGACATGACGCCGTCGACGAGCTGACGACCTCGAGCGATTCAAAACCCATTTTACCGGCCACGTCGGAGGTCGGATATGTTACTCACCGTTTCGGGCCCGCCAGGGAGCGGGAAGAGCACGACTGCGGAGTTGCTCGCCGAGGCGTTCGATCTCGAGCACGTAAGCGGCGGCGACATCTTCCGCCAGCTCGCCGACGAGCGCGGCTACACCCCACTCGAGTTCAACAAACTGGCAGAGGAAAACGAGGATATCGACCGGGACCTGGACCGCCGATTGCGCGAGATCGCGATCGAACGAGACGATCTGGTTCTCGAATCGCGACTTGCGGGCTGGCTGGCCGGCGAACATGCCGACTTCCGGTTCTGGCTCGACGCACCGGCGGCCGTCCGCGGCGAGCGCATCGCCGAACGGGAGGGGAAAGATCCCGACCGTGCGACGGAGGAGACGCGGGCTCGAGAGGCGAGCGAGGCGAAGCGCTACGAGGAGTACTACGGGATCGACATCCGGGACCTGACGATCTATGATCTCTCGGTGAACACGGCTCGCTGGGAGCCCGACGCCGTCCTCGACATGCTCGTCACGGCCGTCGAGGAGTACGATCCGGCTGGCGACGAAGGAAAGACCCCAGTTACCGACGTCGAGTACGACTTCTGATGGTGCTGCGTGGTCCACCCGAGGAACGATCGCCCGAGGCTCTCCTCGAGTTCGGCGTCGTCAACCTCGACAAACCGCCGGGGCCGTCCTCACACCAGGTCAGCGGCTGGCTCCGCGACGCGGTCGCAGAGACGCTCGAGGCGGCGGACGCGGACGTGACCGTCGAGAAGGCGGCCCACGCGGGGACGCTCGATCCGAAGGTGACCGGCTGTCTGCCGGTCATGCTCGGGACGGCGACCCGTCTCGCACCTGCCTTCCTCGAGGGCGAGAAGGAGTACGTGGCCGTCCTCGAGTGTCACGCGCCCGTCCCGGCCGACGTCGAGTCGGTCGTCGCGGAGTTCGAGGGGCCGATCTACCAGAAACCGCCGCGAAAGAGCGCCGTCGCCCGGCGGCTTCGCGTCCGGGAGGTGTACGACCTCGAGGTGCTCGAGACCGACGACCGACGGGTGCTCTTGCGGATTCGCTGTGAGAGTGGCACCTACGTCCGAAAGCTCTGTCACGACCTCGGACTGGCGCTTGGCACGGGCGCGCACATGGGTGATCTGCGGCGGACGGCGACCGAGCCGTTCGACGACCGCACGCTGCACTCGGCTCACGACTTCCTCGACGCGCTCGCGTTCTGGCTCGAGGACGACGACCCCGACCCGCTCTACGAGGTGGTCGAACCCGGCGAGCGCATCCTCGAGGGCCTGCCGGGCGTGACGATCGCCGAGAGTGCTGCTGAACAGGTCGCCGAGGGCGCGCCGGTGTACGCGCCGGGCGTCCTCGAGGTGGACGACGCCGATCGGGACGACCTCGTGGCCTGTTACACATCGAACGGCGCGGCGGTCTGTCTGGGTCGACTGGTCGGCGATCCGGATGCCGAGGAGGGGACTGTCGTCGACCTCGAGCGCGTGCTGGTCTAGTGCGTCGGCGTCGCCTTTTCGGTCAGTATTCGTCTTTGGTACGCACGCGGGTTGATATACGAACGACGGGGTACTTCGTCGCACGCGACCATGTGTGTGATATGGCAACAGTAGTCGACGATTTGGTCGATCGAAGAGCGACTCGAGCGGGTGTCGCGTTCGATCGCCTCGTTGCGACTCGTCCGGGCCGCCGGCTCGCGAGGGAGGCATGAACTGGGGCGATCGCCCCTACGAGTGGGTCGGCGACTGGAGCGGTCGGCGGGCGTCGCTCTCGCCCGACCGAACCGCCATCGTCGACGAGACGAGCGGACAGGCGTACACGTACGACGTCCTCGATCGACGAGCGAACCAAACGAGTCGGCTGCTCGAGGCCTACAGCGTCGACGCCGGCGAGCGGGTCGCGGTCGTCTCGCGGAACCGGATCGAGGTCTTCGACCTCTTTTTCGCGACGGGGAAGACGGGCAGCGTCCTCGCGCCACTCTCCTACCGGCTTGCACCGCCGGAACTCGCGACGCTGCTCGAACTCGTCGCGCCCCGACTGCTGGTCATCGAGTCGCCGTTCGTCGAACGGGTCGAACACGCGCTGGCGCGCGCCGACATCGACCCCGCGGTGCTCGAGTTGACGACATCCGAGCCCGCCGGCGGGTGGGGGCAGTTCGGCGACGCCGTTCCCGACGACGATTCGCCGGTCCCGTCGCGACGGCGATCGCTCGAGGACCCCCACCTCCTGTTGCACACCGGTGGGTCGACGGGGACGCCGAAGGAGACGACAGTGACCCACGGCGCGATCTACTGGAACTCGTTCAACACAATCACTGCCTGGGGTCTCCGGCCGGACGACGTCGTGCCGATGGTGTTCCCGGCGTTTCACACCGGCGGCTGGAACGTACTGTCGATCCCGATCTTCCACATGGGTGGGACAGTGCTCGTCGACCGCGAGGTCGACCCCGGGCGGCTCCTCGAGCAGATCGAGCACCGCGAGGCAACCGTCCTCGTCGCGGTGCCGGCGGTCCTTCGGTCGATGGCCAGACACGAGGTCTGGGAAGCGACCGACCTCTCGACGCTACGGTTCGTGAAAAGCGGCGGCGGCCCCTGCCGGGAGGCGATCGTTCGCGCCTGGCGCGAGCGCGGCGTCGACGTCTCCCAGGGGTACGGCCTCACGGAGTGTGGGCCGAACAACTTCGCGATGCCCGACGACTGGGCACCGGAGAAAGTCGCGAGCGTCGGGAAGCCAGTCCTCCACACGGACGTTCGCGTCGTCGACGACGACGGCACGCCACTCGAGAACGACGAGGTCGGCGAACTCGAACTGGCCGGTCCTCACGCGGCACCCGAGTACTGGCGGAATCCGGAGGCGTCCGCGGAGACGTTCGGAGCTCGCCGCGGCGACGACGCGAGCGCGAACGAGAAAGCGCCCGTCGACGGGTGGGTCTCGACGGGCGACCTCGCCCGCACCGACGAGGACGGGTTCGTCCATATCGAGGGCCGGAAGAAGAACATGTTCGTCAGCGGTGGCGAGAACGTCTATCCGCCGGAGGTCGAGGACGTGATCGCCGATCACCCGGCCGTCTCGGAGGTCGTCGTGATCGGCGTGCCTGACGAGCAGTGGGGGACGGTCGGCAAGGCGGTGGTCGAACGTGCAGAACCGCGGGCAGGGAACGACCAGCGAGGGTTCGATTCCACGACCGCTAACGACGGACGGCCGTTCACGATCGAGGAACTCGAGGCGTTTCTCGACGGCCGCCTCGCCCGGTTCAAGATCCCGAAGTACCTGACGTTCGTCGACGATCTGCCGACGAGCGGTCCGTCGAAGGTCGATCGTGCCGCGGTCGCCGACCGGTTCGGAGCCGATCCGCCATGAGTCCACCACCGACGTTCACGAATGCTCGAGAAAGAACTATCAGGGAGTAATCACAATCCGTTGTTATGTTAGATGTTACCATCGACATGGAACAGTACGACTGTCCGTTCATCGACACGACGGACGACCACGACGTGTCCTTCACGGCCGTCCAGTGGGAGTTCGACGGCGAGCGGCGCGAACTCGAGACGAGGATGATGATCGACGGACCCGACCGGAGCGTTCTGGAGTCGGGGCTGTCGGCGCTCCAGTCACACCCCAACATGCGCGAGTGTCGTCTATTCAAGAAACACGAGGGGACGGCACTCGTCCGAACCGTCATCGACGAGACCGACGCGATGCGGGTGATTCGTGCCAACGACGGCTACATCACCGGCCCGTTCCGGATCGCAGACGGGAGCGAACGCTGGGAGGTCGGCTTCGACGACGCCGACGTCGCCGACGACGCGCTGGCCGACCTCGAGCGAAACAACGAGTTCGACGTCGAGTCCCAGGACGTCCTCGAGGTCGACGAACTGTACGACTTGCTCGAGAACGCCGACGCCGCCAACGAACTCATCGAGGGCTGTCGGGCGCTCTCGTCGGTCGAACGCGAGACGCTCGTCGTCGCCGCCCGGAAGGGGTACTTCGACCAGCCCCGGGGCGCGACGTTGCAGATGCTCGCAAACGAGTTCGACGTCTCGGACACGGCGGTCTCGAAGAACGTTCGGCGCGCCGAACGGAAGATTCTCCGGCGCGTCGTCGACGCCCTCGAGTCGCTCGACGGCGTGGAGTAGTCCTCGAGTTACGCGACGAGAGAGGGTGGCAGTCTCGAGCGACGGATGCGCGTTCGTACTCGCGGTGCTGGTCAGTTCCGTCACCACCACGGGTGACGTCCGATCGTCGTCGGGTTTATGGAGATAATAAGAATTGACGCCCCGGCTGTCCGTTCGGGTATGAATCGGAGACACTACCTCGCGGGAACGGGGTCGCTGGTCGCAGCCGGCACCGCCGGCGGCTACCTGACCGGTCGCACGCACCGAGACGACGCCGAAGAGCCCGACGAGCAGGCTGACGACGAGCAGACGGATAACGACCAGACGGGCGACGGGCAGGTACCGCCCGTCCGAACGCTCTTGCACCTCTCGAGTGGCGACGCGTCGGACCAGGGGACGGCACTGCGGAACGCGCAGAACCTTTTGGCGGACTCGACGGTCGACAACGAGGTGGTTCGATTCGTCGCCAACTCGAGGGGAATCTTCGTCTACGTCGACGGGGAGTCCCAGCACGCCGACCTCGTTCGATCCCTCTCGGAGTCGGGCGTCGAGTTCGTGGCGTGTGAAAACTCCATGGCGGGACTCGGCGTCTCGGAGTCCGACCTCCTTCCCGGCGTCGGTACGGTCCCCTCCGCGGTCGGCGACCTCGCCAAGCGCCAGGCGGAGGGGTACGGCTACATACGGGTCCCCTGATACTGCCGGACAACAGTCAATGAACACTCGATCGCGTCTCACGTCCCGTCGCCGCTGGCGACGGCCGTTCGAGTGCGATCGACGTGTGAATCGTTTTGTCCAGTAGTATGAGCGCTCCGTTTCCGTCCGGACCCGCAGCCGATCACGTCTCGGGGAGGGTGGTGTGAACGTGGGCGATAGTCGGTACACCCGCCGTTTCATCGCCGTCCCCGTTTGTTACTGTTCCACACCATTTTTCACCTCGTATCGTTTCACTGCATGCATGACAGACGCACAGATCGTCGGCGTCGGCATGACCGACTTCGGCGTTCACGAGCGACCGTTACCCGAACTCTTCGCGGACGCGGCGTTCGAGGCGTTCGACGATGCGGGCGTCGACGGCCCCGACGTCGACGCGTTCTACTTCGGGAACGCGATGGGCGGACAGACCGAAGACGACACCCACCTCGCGCCGACGCTCGCGAGCCACGTCGGCATGGCGGGCATCCCGTGTCAGCGCTACGAGGACGCCTGTGCGACCTCCTCGAACGCGTTCAAGCACGCGGTTCGAGCGGTCGAGGCCGGCCAGCACGACGTCGTCCTCGTCGGCGGCGTCGAGCGGTGTACGCCCGCGACGGGTCTCGAGACGCCGGCGATGACGAGCGTCTTCGCGACCGCGGCCCACCGCCAGTACGAACAGCCGACCGGGCTGACCTTCCCCGGCGTCTTCGCGCTGCTGACGAAACGCCACATGCACGACCACGGGACGACCGAGGAGGACCTCGCTGCCGTCGCCGTGAAGAACCACCGCCACGGGACGATGAACCCCCGCGCCCAGTTCGGCAAGGAGACGACGGTCGAGGAGGTCCTCGAGGGGCCGATCGTCGCCGATCCGTTTCACCTGATGGACTGCTGTCCGTTCTCCGACGGCGCGGCGGCGGCCGTCGTCACCAGCGAGGAGGCCGCCGCGTCGCTGTCGGGGACTCCGGTTGGGGTCGCGGGCGTCGGCCACGCCACCGACGTCGTCCCCATCGCGGACAAGGCAGAACTCACCGCGACGCAGTCGGCGCGCGACGCCGCCGCCCAGGCGTACGCGGAGGCCGGAATCACGGCCGACGACGTCGACGTCGTCGAACTCCACGACTGCTTTACGGGCGCGGAGGTGCTCGCCGTCGAGGCGCTGGGACTGGTCGACGACGGCGAAGGCGGCACCGCCGCGGCGGAGGGCTGGACGGCACTCGGCGGCGAGATTCCGGTCAACCCAAGCGGCGGCCTGAAGGCGAAGGGCCACCCCATCGGGGCGACGGGCGTCGCCCAGCTGGTCGAACTCACCGAACAGCTCCGCGGCGAGGCAGGCGACCGGCAGGTAGACGACGCGACGCACGCGCTCGCGCACAACCTGGGTGGCGACGCCGCGACGACGGTCGTCTCGGTTCTGGAGGTGATCGCATGAGCCGTGCGAATGCGATGACGCCAGTGCTTGCTCTGGAGGTGATCGCATGAGCGACGACCGCCTGACCCACGACGAGTGGGCGAGGGCTTTACACGACGGCGACCTCCTCGGCCAGCAGTGTGACGAGTGCGGTGCCGTGGTCGGCTCGCCGAAGGCGGCCTGTGTCGAGTGTGGCGCTCGAGCCCTCGAGACGGTCTCGCTGGCGACGACGGGAACGGTCTACACCGAGACGACGATCGGCGTCGCCCCCACGGGATTCGACGGCCCCTATCGCGTCGCGGTCGTCGACCTCGGCGAGGCGCGCGTGCTCGCCCGCCTCGAGGGCGACGCGGCGATCGGCGACGCGGTCGAACTCGCCGGCGTCGTCGAGACCGACGACGGCAACCCGGCACCGCTGTTCTCGTAGCTCGAGTGGCTGCCCAGCCGCGGCCGTTCGCGGAGGTTCGGATATCAACCCGTTCTGCTTTGGAGATATAGTGACAACAGTACAGTTATTATGGGAGATAATACCTCTCGCAGGTCGGTGTTGCGGCGAACGGGTGCGCTCGCGCTCGCGGGATCGGTCGGCGTCGCCGGCTGTCTGGGCGACGACAGCGGCGGTGGCGGAGACGAGACGCTCCGGATCGGCGCGATCCAGCCGCTGTCGGGCGCGCTCGAGTACTACGGTCGGATCAGCTTGATGGGGTTTTACTCGGGGCTGGCGTACAAACACGACGTCGACCCGCTCGAGGCGTTCACGTCCGGGACGTACACGATCGAACCCGACGACGGCCCGACGTACGAACTCTACCTGGAGGATACGGGATTCGACGTCGAAACGGCCGAGAACGTCGCGACGAATCTCGTCGCCGACGAGGACGTGGACCTGCTGTTCGGGGCGTCGTCGTCGGACGCGGCGCGGCGGATCATCCCGAACGTCGTCGACGAGGCGAACGTTCCATACCTCATCGGACCGGCGGCCGACGGCGACATCACGGCCTCGAGCGAGCACTGTCACGACCTCGCCTTCCGGGCAAGCGAACACACCGCGATGGACGCTCGCGCCGGCGGTCGGTACGTCGCCCAGCAGGGCGACGTCTCGACGGTCGCGATCTTCGCTGTCGACGGCGCGTTCGGCCGCGGCGTCGCGAACAACTATCGGGAAGTCCTCGAGAACGAGGGGATCGAGGTCCTCGAGCCACGGTACGTCGAACAGGGATACAGCGAATTCGGCGGGCTGTTCGACGAGGCGGTCGCCGACGGTGCAGACGGCGTCGTCGGCGGCTTTACGTTCCTGACGTTGCCGAACTTCCTCGAGACGGGGATGGACTACGACGTCCAGATCTTCGGGGGATTCGCCGAACTCGTCACGACTCAGGAGGTAAGCAGCGCGGTCGAGAACGTCTTCGACGGCGAGGAGTTCACCGGCGAAGACATCCAGGAGGTCGGCCTCGGGCCGTTCACGACGCGATACCACTGGAACCAGTACGACAACGAAATCAACGACGAGTTCGTCGACCTCCACGTCGAGGCCTACGACGTGGTCCCCGACCTGTTCAGTGCGGGAACGTTCGTCGCCGCGTCGGCGCTCTCGCAGGCGATCGACGAGGCCGGTTCGACCGACGGCGAGGAGATCGCCGACGCCATGCGCGGGATGACCGTCACCGACACGCCGAAAGGCGAAGACGGCTACACGTTCCAGGAGCACAACAATCAGGCCGCCTCGGCGATGACCGTCGCGTGGCCGGTTCCTACCAGCGAGGAGTACCAGGACACCTGGGATGCGTCGATCATGCCCGGCGAACCGATCGAGACGCTCGAGTCGGACGAAGTGATGGTTCCGGCCGAGGAGGCGAGCTGTGACCTCAGCTGAGCCGCTGCTCGCGACGTCCGGGCTCACCCGGGAGTTCGGCGGGATCACCGCCGTCGACGACGTCGACTTCGCGCTTGCAGACGGCGAGCTCTGTTCAGTCATCGGACCGAACGGGGCCGGAAAGACGACGTTTTTCAACCTGCTGACCGGCGTCCTCGAGCCGACGCGTGGCACCGTCGAGTTCTCGCCGTCCGATCGCGACGGTCGGGTCGACGTCACCGACGCCTCGCCTCACGAGACGGCGCTGCTGGGTCTCCACCGGTCGTACCAGATCACGAACGTCTTCCCGACCGTCTCGGTCCTCGAGAACGTCCGCATCGCCGTCCAGGCTCACCGCGGTAACGACACGTGGCGGTTCTGGCGGAACGTCCACGCGTTCGACGATCACTTCGTCGAGGCCGAACGTATCCTCGAGCGGATCGGCCTCGCTGAATCGGCCGATCGGCCCGCCGAGACCCTGAGCCACGGAGAGAAACGCAGCCTCGAGATCGGCATCGCGCTCGCTGGCGATCCCGACCTGCTGTTGCTCGACGAGCCCACGGCAGGCGTCTCGAGCGAGGACGTGGCCCAGGTGACGGCCCTCATCGAGGACGTCGCCGCCGACCACGCGATCATGCTGATCGAACACAACATGGACGTCGTCATGGGGATCAGCGACCGCGTCGTCGTTCTCGACCGGGGCGAACTGATCGCCGACAGCGATCCCGCGACGGTCCGCGAGAGCGAGGCCGTCCAGCGTGCGTACCTCGGCGGCTACGAGGACGACGGGGCTAGCGACGCGGGAGCGGGGGTGACCGCCGGATGAGGACGACGATCGACGATGCGAGGACGAGCGTGCGAACGCGAGTGCGAGCGGAGGTGGACGATCCGTGACGCTGCTCGAACTCGAGGGCGTCCACACCTACTACGACGAGAGTCACGTCCTGCAGGGAGTCGACCTCGCAGTCGAGGAGGGCGAGATCGTCGCACTCGTCGGTCGCAACGGCGTCGGCAAGACGACGACGCTGCGGTCGATCCTGCAGTTGACGCCGCCGCGGGAGGGCGTCGTTCGCTTCCGCGGCGAGGACGTCATCGGCGAACACACCCACGAGGTCGCCGACCGCGGCGTCGGCTGGGTACCAGAAGAGCGACGGACGTTCGGCTACCTCACCGTCGAGGAGAACGTCCGCGTCGCCGTCCGGCCCGACCAGGACTTCGACGCGCTCCGGGAGTACGTCTTCGAACTCTTTCCCGCCCTCGAGCGCTTTCGCGAGAAAGAGGCGCGGAACTTGAGCGGCGGCCAGCAGCAGATGCTCGCGATCGCCCGCGGCATGGTCGGCGACAACGACCTCCTGCTCGTCGACGAACCCAGCGAGGGGCTGGCACCGATGATCGTCGACCAGGTCGTCGAGGCGCTGCGCGAGGCGTCGGCAGAGACCACGATGATCCTCGTCGAGCAGAACTTCCCGCTGGCGATGGACCTCGCGGATCGCTTCTATCTGCTCGATCACGGGACGGTCGTCGAGTCGGGGTCGACAGCGGACGTAAGCGCCGACGACGAACGCATCCGGAGGTATCTGTCGGCATGACGGGTGACGTCGTCGCGCTGGCGGCCGCCGTCCCCGACGTGGCGTTGCTAACCGACGCCCTCGGACGGTTCTTCCAGCCGAGTACGTTCGCCCGACTCGTCGTCGAGGGACTCGGCAAGGCCGCCGTGTACTTTATCATCGCCGTCGGCCTGACGCTCGTGTTCGGGCTGATGGGCGTGCTCAACTTCGCCCACGGCGCGTTCGCGATGCTCGGTTCCTACCTCGGCGGCATCCTCGTGGTCCTCGCGCTGGCCGGCGGTGCCGGCCCGATCACGTCGATCGCCTTCTTCGTCGTCGTCGCGGCGGTCGTCTTCGCCGTCATGACCGTCGTCGGTGGCGCACTCGAGGTGACGCTCGTGCGTCCGATCTACGACCGGACGCCGACCTACCAGATCCTGATGACGTTCGGTATCGGACTGATCCTGGAGGAAGGAACGCGAATCGCCGCCACGCTTCGGGGCGTCCAGCCCGAGCCGCCGTGGCTGAAAGCGCGAGGAACGCTCCCGGGATTCCTGGAGACCCAGTACGACGTCCTCGGCGCGAACGTCAGGGGGTTCTACGTCTTCGAGATCGTCCTCGGCGTCCTGGTCGCGGTCGCAGTCTGGCTCTTTCTCACGCGGACGCTCTACGGGCTGTACATCCGCGCGGGCAGCGAGGACTCGGAGATGGTCGAGGCACTCGGTATCGACGTTCGGAAGGCGTTCACCGTCGTCTTCGGGCTCGGCACTGGGCTCGCGGCCGTCGGCGGCGTCTTGCTCATGTGGGACCCGCTGTGGGGAGCGAGCGTGCTCTTGAACATCGACGTGTTGCTCTACGCTTTCGTCGTCGTCATCATCGGTGGTCTCGGCTCGTTCAAGGGAACGCTCGTGGCTGCCGTCGTCGTCGGTGTCGCCGACTCGTTTACCACGTGGCTGTTCAACACCGGTATCGTCACCTTCTCCGGCCTGCCCGAAGTGACGGTCTTCCTCCTGCTCGTGGTCGTGCTGATCGTCCGTCCGCAGGGACTGTACGGCGTCGAGGAGGTGGGCGGCCATTAGCTCGAGTCGCGACGGGACGGGAACGCCCGGGGAAACCGACGGCGGCACCGACGCGGTGGCCGACTCGAGCGAGCGGCCGCTCGAGGTCGAGGAGACCGACCAGAGCGACCGGACGCGAACCGACGAGGGCTGGCTCTACGACTACGCCCGCGACCACGTCGCCCACGGCCTCGTGATCGTCGCCTTCCTCGTCTATCCCGTCGTCTACGACCTCCTGGGTCGATCGCCGCTCGCCTCGGAGGCCGCGGCGTTCCTGCCCGGACTGACGTTTATGATCGCGGTCCTGTACCTCGGTCTGTTCGCGATGAGCTTCGACTTCGTCAGCGGCTACACCGGTTATCTCTCGTTCGGCCACGCCGCCTTCTACGGGACGGGCGCGTACGCCGTCGTGCTCGCGACGAACGGCAAGATTCCGGGCGTCCCCGCCGACATGCCGTTCGTCCTCACGATGCTGCTCGGTGCGGTCCTCGCGGGCGTCCTCGCACTCGCCATGGGTGCCGTCTCGTTCCGGCTGACCGGCGTCTACTTCGCGATGATCACGCTCGGGTTCGCGCAGGTGCTGTACGAACTCGTGCGCAACTGGGGGTACGTCAGCCCGAACCCGAGCGAGGGCGCGACCGTCGACGGCGGGGCCCTCGAGATCGGCGTCCCCTACGTCGACTCGCTCGGCCTCGCGGTCGGTCGTCTCACCGGCGACAGCTTCGAGAACGTTCTCGGGACCGGTTTCGACGTCTCCGCGACGATGACCTCCTACTACGCGCTCGCGCTCGTGGTCGTCGTCTGTTACTTCGCGATGCAGCGGATCATCCACTCGCCGTTCGGCAAGGCGATGATCGCCGTCCGAGAGAACGAAGAACGCGCCGAAGCCGTCGGCTACGACGTCTTCCGGATCAAGATGGGTGCGTTCGCCATGAGCGCCTTCTTCGCCGGCATCGCGGGAGCGCTGTTCGCCGGCTACTCGCGCTCGGTCTCCCCCGAGAGCACGTACTTCTTCCTCGTGACGGCGGACGCCCTGATCGTCACGATCGTCGGCGGCATCGGCACTCTCGCCGGACCGCTGTACGGCACCGTCTTCCACGAGTGGCTCGGCGACGTCCTCTCGACGGAAGACGACGGGATCGCGACCTATCTCCGGGAGACGGTTCCCGAAGGCCTGCTGACGACCGACGTCGGCGGCGTCACGTTCGCCGACGTGATCAACTCGGTCGTCGACGGCCGCGCCCCGCTGTACCTCGGAATCGTCTTCGTGCTGTTCGTGCTGTTCGTCCCCAACGGCCTGCTCGGGACCGTCCGGGACCGACTGGGCGGCACCGTCGCCGAGCGCACGGGTGACGTCCTCGAGCGATATCGTCGGTGATCGGGAACTCGAGTTCTCGCGTGTGAGTTTCGTCGCTACTCTTCGACGACTTCGATCTCGTATCCGCGCTCTTCGTCGTCCGTCGTGTCGAAAATTCGGTCGAGCAGGTCGTCGATGACGTTCATATCCGATGGTGATACCGAGCGACAATATATTTTTCCATACAATATATAAGCGTATTGAAAACTATTTTGATAGAATTGCGGCTGGCGAAGAGCCACTCGGCACGGGCGAGGTCACTCGAGTGCGTCGACCGTGGGTCGGTTCACCTCGTCTGCGACGACCGCTCGGTCGGGGAGTTCGGGCGTCGGTTCCCGACCGAGGGTGAGCAGTCGTTCGGTGAGGGTGAGTTCGTCCGCGACCGGACTCGATTTCTCGATCTCTTCGTACTCGACCACGACGCCCTCGTCGTTCGACGCGATGCGGACGACACACAGCTGATACGACGGGTAGTAGACCGGCGGGAGTCGTCCGGCGACGACGTTTCGACGGTGGAGACGCTTCAGCCAGGTGCCCGTGTTGACGAGCAGTCTGTCGTCGACTTCCAGTTCCTTCGGACGGTGCGTGTGTCCGTAGCAAAAGATCGCCGTCTCCGGACGATCGGCAAAGACCTCGCGGGCGGCTTCCCTGTACGGCTCGTCGGGATCGACCGTGAGGTTCGTCTCGCCGATCCCGAACCGATCGATCGTCTCCCTGATGTCGCGGAGGAAAAACGACAGCGGGATCGCGACGAGCACCAACAGCCCGACGATCGCCACGTTGATCGTGAGCAGCAGGTGGACGGCCGCCCCGGCCAGGCCGAACCTGGCGAGGAACGCGTCGGCCGTCTCGACCGGCATCGACCAGATCCCGGCCAGATCGAGCCCCGCGAGAACGGCGAAGACGACGCTGACATTGAATAGAAACAGGAACGGGACCGTTGCGTACCGCAGGAAGGGGTTCATCTCGCGGTAGAAGTACTTCGAGACGAGCCAGTTGGGCATTCGCTCGGTGGGCGTCACCGCCTGTACGTCTTTCAGCCAGTTGTACCGCCCCCGGTCGGACAGCCGGCCCGCTCGACTCGTCACTTCCGTGTTGTAGAAGTACCCAAGCGGCGTCGCGTGTGGATTGCCGAAGTCCTCGATCCGGTTGTTGGGGTCTCGCTGGTGGCCGTGTTCGAACCAGATCGTGCGGTCGCCCACCAGCCGGGTGATCGACTCGGCCTGGACGAGGTCGACGTTGTACTCGGCGAACCGGTCGACGTACTCGTCGTAGGCAGCGAGTTCGTGATCGTGGTTGCCCGGCAGCAACGTGATCGGGATCGACTCGCCCGTCGCACGGAACTGGTCGAACAGCCTCCCGTACTTCTCGACCAGGACGTCGAACTTCTCTAACCCCTCGAGTTCGGTAAACTCCCAGAGGCCGAACGCGTCGCCGTTGATGATCAGTTCCGCGTCTTCGTCGGTCGCTTCCAGCCGCTCGAGAAACTCGAGTAACTCCTCTATGAAGTCGACGCGCTCGAGTTGCTCGTCGCCGCCGATGTGGAGATCGCTGATCACGTAGTAGACCGAATCGTCGGCGCCGGTCATTCACTCAGACGTCCGTGTCCACCACCAAAGGTGTTCCTGGCAGGATGTGGGACGTCTCACTCACGACACGCCGGTCGATCCGGCGCAACCGAGCAGCTCCGTGCGGGCGATTCCGTCACTGCTCGAGCGATCGATCCACCCCTGGCGACCTGATCGGCTTCGACTAACGCGTCGAGACGACGACTGCAGAGTACGAGTTTACCACGACCGACAGTACGAGACGGACGCCGAGTCGGCGGACGCCGCAGCAGCGACGTCGTCGCCAGCGACCATCACGGCCGCAACCTGCGCGCTCGTCACTCGATCTGCGACGCATTCCACTCCACTCGAATTCGTCGGCACTGTCGGTGCGGGTTCCCCGGCGGTACGTTTCGGTGTCTGCTGATCGGTCTGATCTTCCTCGCTCTAGGGACGGTGGTCGACGCAGTATCCGGTTTGCTGGGCGATACCGCTAGACGTTGTCAGTCGGCGTGAACACCTCGTCTTCGAACCCGTTTTTCGGGCGGTGGTCGAGTACGACGTCCTCGTCGCCGCTCGTTCGCTTTCGCCCGCTAACGTCGTCGATCTCGAGTGCGTACCATCTGGTCTTCGGCCCGGTCGACGATCGACGGACGCTCGCGTCCGCATCAGCGGCCTGGCTGAAAAACACCGCGGCGGCTCGCTTCGCGACTGCCTCGTCCGAGAGGGGACGTAGTGAGCCGGTGACGACGGCGCTTTGCCACTGGTCGTCCTCGTCGAAGTCGTAGCTCGTGATGGTGACGGCCTGGCTCGCCTCGACGAACGCCTGCTTTCGGGAGTCATCCGCCATCGCGAGGTGGACGATATAGCGCGACTGCTCGGCGTCGTAGGCGACCGAAATCGGGAAACCGTAGCCATCGTTCTCTCTGGCCAGCGAGAGGACGCCGTGGCCCTGTCTGGCGAGGAAGTTGACCGCCTCCGTCTTCGAGATAGACCCCGCGATACCTGACATCCCCCGGGCGTACATCGTGCATCGTCATCAATATGTCGGACACCCAACTTGTGTGCGTTCGGCCCGGCTCGCCGTGGAGGTCCACGAGAGCGTGTCTCGGAGAGGCCAGTCAATCGTCGTCTCCCTTCGCGTTCCGGTCGTCCACCACGTCGATCGAAACACCAGCATCGATCTGCCGATTTCGTTCGACGTCGCCGAAACCACCGCTCAGAACGCGAGTCAGCGCCTCTTCGACGGTCTCGTCGAGTTCGGTCATCTCGTCGGACTCGACGGCGACGACGAATCCCGACGAGATATTCGGCGAGGTCGGCAAGAAGAGCAATTCCTGACCGTCCTCGGTCTGCCTGCCAGTTTTGAATGCCGTCATGCGAAGTCCCTCCCACGTTTCGATTTTGACTGGCTCTTGTAGCGACTCCTGGTCGCCCAAAGCGGTCTTGGTAGCCATCTTCGAGGCGTTGTAGACCACGCGCAAGCCGGGGATGCTGTTCGCGATGTCGTCGAAGACACGCTCGAGGAGGTCGCCGATCGTCGTCCGCATGAGATACCCCATCGAGAGCGTGAGACTGGTGAAGACGGTCAGCGTCACCACGACGCGGAGAAACTGCGTGACCTGCTCGCGGGTCCGTATGGCCCGTTCGCTCTCGCCCGAGATCAACGGTTCGAGCGCGTCGGGGTTCATGATGAGTCCCGGAGCGAGACCAGCGACGAGGGCATAGAGCCTGTAGATCACGTAGAGTGAGACGAGAATGGGGCCGAGGACGACGACTCCCCTGGCCAAATCTCGCTTCCACGAGGTCATATACAGACGCTGTCACCATCGGATTATGAACCCTTCTTTTCACGGCCTACCACGGCCCGAGACCGGCACCGCACTCCACCGACGATCGTCGCGACCGCACGGCGTTTGGCTACGGGAACGAATCCAGAGAGGGGATTTCCAGCCGCTCCCTCCGGAACGTACTGCCGTCAGGAGCTCCCCACCGCGACCAGTTCCTCGAGACGTGCGATCGGGCCGACGCCGGCGAGCACGACCAGCGCGAACACGGCGTCGTCGTCCGGTCTCGGCGCATCGCCGCCGAGGACCTGAGTCGATCCGATCGTCGACTCGAGATCGCGCCGGCCGTCGGCGATCGCCTGCCGGTTGAGCCACGCCGGCGGTCCGCCGACGACCAGCAGCGCCCGGTCGGCGTTCTCGGGTTCGCGCTCGAGCGTGTGTTTGCCGTGGGCGGCTTTCCGGATCGCGGTCTCGACGGCGCGAATCGCCGTCGTCCGGTCGACGCTCGGTTCGTCGCTTGACTTCGACGAGAAGAGTCGGGCCTTGAGTCGCGAGCCGACGTCGGTCTCGTCGTCGCCGTCAGTTTCGACGTGCTGTTCCGCGAAGCCGAGGGTGACGACGTCGGTCTCGGCCCCAAGGATGCGCTCGAGGTCGTTCGTGTCGATTGCAGTCTCGGCCGTCGCCTCGCCATCGTCGCCGACGATAGTGAACAGGGTCGCGACGTGCGTGGCGAGGGCCTGGTTTAGTCGCGTGCGACCCTCGGCCAGTGACTCGCCAGTGCGAAGCCACGCTGCGTTGTCGAAACAGATGACGGCAGTCGCGAGCCCGTCGAGCAACTCCAGTGTCCGGGTTGCGTTCGCCATCACGGGGGACGGAGACTCACTGGAGTCGAACTCACGCGACTCGTCGGTCGCCAGTGGTGCGCTGGGGTCGCTGTCCGTGTCGGTCGCAGGCAGCGTCGCGAGGACGTAGACCGGCGCGTCGTAGAGGATCTGCAGTTCCCTGACGAGTGCGGGGGCTGCCCCGCCGCCGGTCGCGCCACCGAGGCCGACGACGACGAGAAACGCGTCTGCGAGCGACGGCTGTCCCCGGACGAGTTTGTTGCTCAATTCTTCGGCGTACTGCTTGCCGAGTTCGACGCCCCGACCGAGGTCACCGTAGAGACCGCCGTCGCGGTCTGCGTACTGGTACCGGTGATCTGCTGGAATGGCGGTGCACTCGCGCAGGCTTTTGGAATCGGTGTCGAACGCGAATGCCTCGACGGCCGACCCATCCCACGTGTCGCTGTAGATCGCGTCGACGATGCGACAGCCCGCACCCCCGACACCGATCACCTCGAGTTGCATACCCAACCGTATTAGTTTCGACCACTTTCACACTTTCTTTTATTTTCTAAGAGGTTTCTCTTTCTGTCGTAGGCGGACAGCTGATCTCCAGTCGGTGACGGCGTTTGCGACCGCTCTCTCGAGTGCTGGCTCAGACTCGGACGTATCGAACGAGAGAATCCCCGATCGACCGAAACCGTCGAGACGAACGGGATGACGGGTCGTTACGAGACGACGTCTCGCACGAGAGGATAGCCACCGCCGAGCAGGAGACCGAACAGGACGGCACCAAGCAGTACGATCCAGTCGACAGACGGAAGCGACCACGACCCCCCGTCGATCACAGCCGTCGCGACCGGAGGCGCGAGTTCGACGACGCCGAGCCAGACGACGAACGAGAACAGGCCACCCCAGATTGCGCCGGCGATCGGATCGTGAAAGTCGATGTTGAGCGCGGCGAGGAGTCCATCGTCGGCACGGCCCACGAATAGCAGCATTGCGGCGTACAACACGCCGAGGGTGAGACTGTATGTGACGACGACCAGCCAGCTGGCGACGACGCCCTCGAGAGAGTACACCTGTGCCACCGCCTCGATTCGGTCAGTCGCGTAGAGCACCGCGCCGAAGACGAGCGTGCCGACGAGCAGTCCGGGGGCGACGCTGAAGACCAGCTCGAGTCCGAGCGTCGCCCGTGGACGCCACCGACTGACTGCCATACGTTCCTGTTTTACTCACAGTAATAAATAAGTATACGATCACAGCTCCCTGAAGATCCGTCTCGAGAGAGTACGAATTGCAACTGAATTGTAACGCGTGTCGTCCAGTACGCGCGTCGTCCAGTAGTATCACCGCATGTCTTCTAGCGTTCGAACGGTGTCCGACATGATCCACGCCGTCTCACTGCCCGGCTCTTCGAGACAGATCGCAAAGAACGAGTCGCGGCCCTCGTCGACGGTAATCCGGTATCCACGGCTTATCAACGCTTCACCGTCCTCGGAGAGAGATTCGGAGGTAGTCACACCCGTCTTCGGGGACAACAACAGATAACGGATACGATTCGACTCTCGGTCGGAAACCGTGAGTATCGATCGCGGAACTCGTCGGTCGAGACGCCCGCCGATCCCGTCGACGTCCTCGAGTTCGCGGGCCGTGGCGGGTCGTAGCCGTCGTGGCCGGACCAGTTTGCGACCCTGAACGAGGACGACGGGGCCGACGCACCCGCCCTCACTCCTGGACGAGGACGTCGTTGGCCACTGGATCGACGCCGGCGATCTGGCCGTCCGGCGTCACCCTCACCAGGTCACACACGGTGGCGATCGGGCCGTCGTACTCCCGGCGTACGCGTTCCATCTCGGCTTCGATCGCGGCGTCGTCGTCCTGGCTGACGTGTGAGAGGACGAGCGCACCGGCGTCGGCCGCGCTCGCACTCGCGCCGATGTCCTCGGCGTACGAGTGGAGGGCCGTTTTCGGTTCGTCGGGATCGGCGTGGGCGTCGATGATCCGGTTGTGCACGAGGAGGTCCGTTCCCGACGCGAGCCGCCGGAGGTTCCCCGTCTCGAGTGACGTGTCGCCGCTGAAAGTGATCGACGTTCCGTCGTAGTCGAACCGATAGGCGAGCGTCGGTATCTCACCGTGGGTTTCGGGAATCGCCTCGACAGTGACGTCCCCGTCGTATATCTGGGACGCCTCGTCGTGCTTGCCGATCGTCGCGTCGACCTCGTTCGGTTCGACCGCCAGCTGACTTCCCTTGTAGCGATCGAGAAAGCTCTCGAGGTAGTTGTACGCGCCCGATTCGGGATCGAACAGCCGCGAGACGAACGTCTCGACGCCGGGGTAGTCGTCGGTTCCCGTCGGACCGTAGACCGACAGCGGGCGGTCGCGTCCCTGCTGGTAGGTCGCCTTGACGACCGCCGGGAGGTCTGCGGTGTGGTCGATGTGCAGGTGGCCGATAAACACGGCTTCGAGAGCCGTCAGATCGATGCCAGCCTCGGCGAGTCGAGCGCCGATTCCGCCGCCTGCGTCCAGCAGGAACCGCGGGTCGCCGTCGACGTGGACGACGTGGCCGGCGTTCGCCCGGCCGTTCCCGAACGACGACGCTCCAGACCCGAGGACGGTGATCGAAAGCGGGGCGGAGCGGTCGCGTTCGGTCGACAGGTCGAAACCGGATCGCGATTCGGTGTCGCTGATCGTCGTGTCACGATTTCCGGACATTACAGCCACTTGCTCATCACTGAGTATTATAAAGACTATCCGGGAAGGAAAAGGGTAGTCGCTGCTCGAGGCGTCCACCAGCACGTGTCCAGCACGAGGGAAGTCGTTCGAGGCGATGGCTCGAGCGGCCGACTACCGTCGACCCACGAACACCGCGATTCCCACCAGCAAGAGTCCGATACCCCACCACATCGAATCGCCCGGGAGGTACGCGAGAAGGAGCGTGACGATACCCGAGGTGATGAGCGACCACCCAACAGTCGTTTGATACGTCATATGGTTACGTCGTCCTGGAGCCAGTTGGGTTCGGTGCTGGTATTTTCAACACGTCGGTCGGCCCGACTCGTGGTCGAGCAGTCGCGAGACGCGATCTGTGGCCGCCAATCAGGTACTTTAAATCAGGTCCACCGACGAGTACACGCATGACGGTCGTCCTCGCCGGAATCGGTGCCGACAGCACCAACGTCGGTGCGCTCGCACCGCTGTACGACGACGGCACCTTCGAGTACGTCCCGATTCCGGAGAAGACCCGCGAGACTCGAGAGACCGAGACGCTGGGGTCGTGGTCGCTTCGGTACGACGACGGCGTCGCTGCCGACCTGACGACCCGGATCAGTCCACAGCCGATCCACGACGGCGAGACGACGCTTACGGGTGAGGCCCTCGAGTCCTGGCCGCTCCACCACGATCCGAACTTCGAGGCGCTGACCTACGGCGAGCATCGAACGAGCGGCTACGTCTCCCGACTGCGCGAACTCGAATCCGGCGACGTCGTCGGCTTCTACGCGGGACTGCGTCGGCAGGGTGGCGACCGGGCACACCGGTACCTGATTGGCTACTTCACCGTCGCCGAGGTAGCGACGATCACGCCGGAGACGCCGCGAGCCGATCGCGAACGAATTCTCGAGCGCCACGCAGAGAACGCCCACGCAAAGCGCGCTCGAGACGGACGGCTGTACCTCGAGGACAAGACGGTCGTCATCGTCGACGGGACGGAACCGGGAGGGCTGTTCGATCGCGATCCGATTCGGCTCAGCGAGTACTACGTCAGAGAAGGGAACGAGCGGGCACAGTACTACCTCCGGGACGACGTGGCGTCGGCCTGGTCGGTCCGGGAGGGCGGTGCGAACATGATGTTCAAACCGGCCTACCGGTGTGCGATGTCGGGTCCAGCGTTCGTCGACCGTGTCGGCGTCCCTGGCGAGCGAGCGTGACGGCTCGGTGAACTCGAGCGGCGACTACTGGCAGGTGCGAACGTGGGATGGTCGTGTGCGGGCTGGCAAATTCGGCTGCTACCAGCCAGGACACGTTCTGGCGCTACGAAATATACGTGGCACTCAAGAGACTCGCTCTCGTACTCGAGAGCAGTGAGTCAGGACTTCGTCGCGATCCTATTTGGCGACCCATTCGCGATTATGAACACGATCGGCCTGGTTGCGTTCGCACTCGTCGGCTCGTCGAAGGCGGTCCGTGAGGAGTTCGACGTATTCGGGATTACTATCGTCGGACTGTCGATGGCGTTTGCCGGTGGAGCAACCCGCGATCTACTCGTGACACGAGTTCCGTTAGCACTCCAGTCTCCGATTGAAATCAGTCTGGGGCTATTCGGAGTTGGTTTAGCGATCGCACTAAGCGTCGGGTTGTCGTCTCCAGATACACATCCAATCACGCTTGTCGCGGACGCTATCGGACTGGCTGCCTTCGCTACGACTGGTGCTATCGTCGCAACGGAAGCAGGTGTGTCAGCATTTGGTGTCGTTGCGATTGCGACGATCAACGCCGTCGGAGGGGGTGCGTTTGCAGATATTCTTCTCGATCGAGCCCCGTTCATCCTCTTCGAGGATTTTTATGCGAGTTGTGCGGTCCTCGGTGGGAGTGCATACTGGGTAGTGGGAACGCTGGGTGCGGCTGAGAGCACGGCTGCTGTCGTGTGTGCGGTAGTGACTGTCGTGACTCGATTAACCGCGGTTACGTACAACTGGAATCTCCCGACAGTACAGAATTCAGGGCCACTAAACGACTAGTGCGAACAAAGCCACGTTTGTCGATTCTGTCGCTGGTTCGACCGCCGCCCACTGATCGAAGTCCCATCTATCGACCGAGCGCGGCGTCCACAGCGATTCGAAAACGCAGCGAGACCTAGTCTCGTTTCACGCCGGGATTCGTCACAGCCCCGTTGGCCGCCGAGTCGAAGTCACGGCCGTACTTCGCGAGGACGCCGCTCTCGTACGCCGGTTCGGGTTCGTCCCACTCCTCGCGGCGTGCCTCGAGTTCGTCGTCGTCGACGTCGACCTCGAGCGTCCGCTCGGGAACGTCGACCGTGATCGTGTCGCCGTCCTCAAGCAGTCCGATCGGACCGCCGACGAACGCTTCGGGGGCGACGTGGCCGATCATCGGACCGCGGGTCCCGCCAGAGAAGCGGCCGTCGGTGATCAGTGCGACGTCGTCCTCGTGGCCGGCACCGACCACTGCGGCGGTGACGCCGAGCATCTCGCGCATACCGGGGCCGCCCCGTGGGCCTTCGTTGCGGATGACGATGACGTCGCCGCTCTCGATGTGTCCCTCCTGGACGTAGCGCATCGCGGTTTCCTCGTTCTCGAAGATCCGTGCCGGGCCTTCGTGGTAGAACTTGTCGTCGCCAGTGACCTTGAGGACCGCGCCGTCGGGTGCGAGGTTGCCCGAGAGGATCTTGATCGCACCCTCCTCCTCTTTCGGGTCGTCGACGGGATAGAGGAAGTCGGCCTCGATCTCCTCGTTGTCGGGGAGGTCGAGCGTCTCGAGTTCCTCCTCGAGCGTTCGGCCCGTCACGGTCATCGCGTCACCGTGGAGCAGGTCGGCCTCGAGCAGTCGCCGGATCACGACGGGCACACCGCCGACCTCGTGGAGGTCGTTCATCACGTGGCTGCCGCCGGGCGAGAGGTGGGCGATCTTGGGCGTCCGGCGGGAGACCTCGTCGAAGTCCTCGATCTCGAGGTCGACGTCTGCCTCGCGAGCGAGTGCGAGCAGGTGGAGCACCGCGTTGGTCGAACCACCGATGGCAGTCTGGAGCGCGATCGCGTTCTCGAAGGATTTCCGGGTGAGGATGTCCGAGGGACGCCGATCCGCTTCGACGACCTCGACGGCGAGTTCGCCGGCCCGGCGGGCGACCTCGTAACGCTCCTCGTCTACGGCAGGGGGGGAGGCGCTCCCCAGCGGGGCAAGCCCCAGCGCCTCGGCGATCGAAGACATCGTGTTCGCAGTGAACATCCCGCCACACGAGCCCGGGCCGGGACAGGCGTTGCGCTCGAGTTCGTCGAGTTCCTCGGCGGCCATCTCGCCAGTGCCGTAGGAGCCGACGCCCTCGAAGACGTCGACGATCGTGACGTCCTCTCCCTCGTACTGGCCGGGCATGATCGAGCCGCCATAGAGGAAGACGCTGGGGAGGTCCGTCCGGATCGAAGCCATCATCATTCCGGGCATGTTCTTGTCACAGCCGCCGATAGTGACCAGCCCGTCCATACGCTCGCCAAAGGAGACCAGTTCGACGGAGTCGGCGATCAACTCCCGGGAGATCAGCGAGGCCTTCATCCCCTCGGTCCCCATCGAAATGGCATCGGAGATAGTGATCGTCCCGAACTCGATTGGCATCCCGCCAGCCCCGTTGATCCCATCGACCGCGGGCTCGGCGACGTCGTCCAGGTGGACGTTACACGGTGTGATGTCGGCTGCCGGGTTCGAAACGCCGATCATCGGCGAGCCGAAGTCCTCGTCGTCGAAATCCATCGCCCGGAACATCGCCCGGTGTGGTGCCTTCTCGGCCCCTTCCGTGACCTCGCGGCTCCGCAAGCGGTCCTCTTTTCCGTAATCGAACTGCTCGTCTTCGCTCATAGTCAGTTGTTCGCTCGAGTCGGTATAAGTTGCTCCACCGGGTCAAGCGTTGCGATGGGACGGCGGCGTGATCGACGTCGTCGTTCGTTGCCACCGTCGAAATCCCCTTGCCGTCCGATCCCCAACGCCGCGTATGGCGATCGTCAGCGCGGGCGCGCGACTCCACTTCGGCTTCCAGAACCTCTCGCTGGCCCGCGAACGACTCTACGGCGGCATCGGCGTCGGCCTCGAGGAGCCTCGGGTGACCGTCGTCGCCGAACCCGCAGACAGCGTCACCGCCGACGACCCGCTCGCCCGCGAGTACGCACGACGGGCGGTCGACATCCTCGAGGTGTCGGGCGTCGGCCTCTCGCTCGAGCGACAGCTTCCGCGTCACGTCGGTCTCGGCAGCGGGACGCAACTCGCGCTCGCGGTTCTCGCCGCGACCGCCCACGCGCACGGACTCGAGGCCCGTGTTCGCGAACGTGCACCCGCCCTCGGACGCGGCGGTCGAAGCGGCGTCGGCGTCGCGACGTTCGAAGCGGGCGGGTTCGTCGTCGACGCGGGCCACCCGACGGGACGGTTCACGACCGACCGGCCGGCCGACGGTGACTGGACGGTGCCGGCGGTCGTCGCCCGCCACGACCTGCCCGACGAGTGGCGATTTCTCGTCGTGATCCCGGACGCCGAACCCGGCCGGAGCGGCGACGACGAGGACGCGAGCATCCGGTCGGTGATCGAACGCGCCGACCCCACCGTCGCTGACGAGATCGCGGGCGTGCTCACGCGCAACCTCCTGCCGGCGGCCGCCGAGGGCCGACTCGAGGCGTTCGGCGACGCGATCGGCGAGATCGGCCGAAAGAACGGCGTCTGGTACACCGACGCCCAGGGTGGCGTGTTCCGCCCGCCCGCGGGCGAACTCGTCGAGTACCTCGAGCACTGCCCCGTCCTCTGTGGCGTCGGCCAGTCCTCGTGGGGGCCGGCAGTCTACGGCGTGACCGACGTGGCCCACGCCGAGGAAGCGCGCGCGATGGCCCGGTCGGCACTCGAGTCGTGCGGACTCGAGGGCGAGATCATCCTCTCGCCGCCGGCTACTGATGGTGTTTGCGTCGGTCGCCCAGCAGGTCACGACGGCAGATAGGATCGAATCCGGTGGGACGCGACGGTTCCGGGAGCCGAAACCGAAGCCGGGCGCTTTTGACCACCGACGCCCTACCTCGAGATATGCAGTTTTGCGACGAATGCGGTTCGATGATGAAAGCCGAGGGGGACCGCATGGTCTGTACGAACGCCGACTGCGGTGCCTCGATCGAGCGCGATCGCGATCGCGAGGCCGACTTCGTCACCACGGAAGAACAGAGCGAGGACGACGTAATCGAGTCGGACGAAGACGCGAACTTCGAGGGGAAGCCGAAAGCGACGGACGTCCGCTGTGAGGAGTGTGGCAACGAAGAGGCGTGGTACACGCTCAAGCAGACGGCCTCCGCCGACGAGCCGCCGACGCGGTTTTTCAAGTGTACCGAGTGCGGTCACCGCTGGCGGGAGTACAACTAACTGCCATCTAGCGCTCGCCAACCGACGCCGGTTTCGACCGTCGACGCAGCGCCGACGAGTTCGTCCTGGGCGATTCTGCCCGATGGACTTGCTCGCTTCGCGCTCGAGTCTCTCACGGACGATCATGAGTGTGGCAAACATTCGGGGGTGTGCGGGGATTTTTGAGGTGCGGGGCGAAGGTGCGTGGTATGGAACTGCACAACAGGGAGGTGCGCCAGGACGTCCGCGAACTCGGGGCGTTGCTGGGTAACGTCCTCGAGGCACAGACGTCCAGCCAGGCGTTCGAGACGGTCGAATCCTGTCGGACGGCGGCGATCGACTACCGGGCGGGCGACCTCGAGTCGCGCGAGCCGCTGATCTCGGAACTCGAGAACCTGTCTCCTCACCGCCAGCGGGTCGTCGCGCGAGCGTTTACGACCTACTTCGAACTCATCAACCTCGCCGAAGAACGCGAGCGGGTGCGGGCGATCCGCCAGAGCTCCCAGGAAGGAACGCTCGAGGACAGCCTCGAGGCAGCCGCCGAGGAGCTCGCGGCGGCCGATCACGCGACCGTCCAGCAGATTCTCGAGGACGTGCTGATCGAACCGACGTTCACCGCACACCCGACGGAGGCTCGCCGGAAGACGGTCAAGGCGAAGCTTCGGGAGGTGGCGACCCACCTCGAGACGCTCGACGAGCGGCTGTTGACCGACAAGGAGGCGGGACAGGTCTGGCGCGACGTCGACGCCGAGGTGACGAGCCTCTGGCAGACGCCGCAGGTCCGCAAGCGCCAGCCCGAACCCGAAGACGAGGCGCGAAACGTCCAGTGGTACCTCGAAAATACGCTGTTCGACGTGGTCGGCGAGGTCTACGACGAACTCGCCGACGCCCTCGAGGACGAGATCGACGCCCCGCTCGATCTGCCCAAACTGTTCGAGTTCCGCTCGTGGGCCGGCAGCGACCGCGACGGCAACCCGTACGTCACGCCCGACGTGACTGCAACCACCCTGGAGCGCCAGCGCGAGGTCATCCTCGAGCGCTACCGCGAGGAACTCAAACGGCTCTCGGGCGTGCTCAGCCAGGACGGGAGTCGGATCGACGTCGGTCCGGCGTTCGAGGCCGCACTCGAGGCCGACCGCGAGCGGTTGCCGGGCAGCGCCCGCACCGCCGAGGAACGGTATCCGGGCGAGCCCTACCGCCAGAAGCTCAAACTCATGCGGGACCGACTCGAGCGCGTCGGCGGTGTCCGGCCCGGCGGCTACGACGACGTCGACGAACTGGTCGCCGACCTCGAGGTGATCGCCGACAGTCTCCGGGACAACGGCGCGGAGACGGTCGCCGAGGCCCACGTCGATCCGCTCCGTCGCCAGGTCGCGACGTTCGGCTTCTCGCTGGCCAGCCTCGACCTGCGCGATCACCGGCAGAAACACACCGACGCCATCGCGCAGGCGCTCGAGCGCGAGGGCATCGACTACGCCGCGTTCGACGAAGACGAGCGCGTCGAGTGGCTCACCGACGCGATCTTGCAGGACGAACCGGTGCTCGACCTCGCCGACGCCGACGACCTCTCCGAGGACGCCGCGCGCGTCCTGACGCTGTTCGACCGCCTCGCCGACTGGCAGGCCGAGTACGGCATCGAGGCGATCGACACCTACTGCATCTCGATGACCGAGGAGCCGAGCCACGTCCTCGAGGTCCTCTTTCTCGCCGACCAGGCCGGGGTCGTCTCCCTCCCGGAGCACTCGGGACTCGACGTCGTCCCGCTGCTCGAGACCGAGTCCGCCCTCTCCGGGGCTCGCCGGATCATGGGGACGCTGTTCGAGAACGAGGCCTACGCGCAGGCACTCGACGCCCGCGGACGCACCCAGGAGATCATGCTCGGCTACTCGGACTCGAACAAGGAAAACGGCTTCCTGGCGGCGAACTGGTCGCTGTACCGGAACCAACGCCGGCTGGCGTCGATCTGTGACGACTACGACGTGACGATGCGGCTGTTCCACGGGCGTGGCGGCTCGATCTCTCGCGGCGGCGGCCCGATGAACGAGGCGATGCTCGCGCTGCCAAACAGCAGCGTGACGGGACAGATCAAGTTCACCGAGCAGGGCGAGGCGATCGCCGAGAAGTACGCCAACCCGCGAATCGCCGAGCGCAACATCGAGCAGATGCTCAACGCACAGCTCCGGTCGCGCAAGCAGGCACTCGAGCAGCCCCGCGAGAACGTCGCCGACGAGTGGCTCGACGCCATGGAGACGATGGCCGACGCCGCCCGCGAGGAGTACCGCGACCTCCTGGAGAGCGAGGGGTTCGTCCGGTACTTCGAGCAGGCGACGCCGATCACGGTCATCGAAGACCTCGACCTCGGCTCTCGCCCCGCCTCCCGGTCGGGCGAACGGACCGTCGAGGACCTGCGGGCGATCCCGTGGGTGTTCTCCTGGACCCAGTCGCGATGTATCCTGCCGGGCTGGTACGCGCTCGCGGCGGGGATCGACGCCTACCTGGAGAGCGAGGAGCCACGCTCCTCGTCAACTTCGAGCGGTGATGAGCCGCGAGACGACGGCGGCTCGATGGAGACGCTCCAGGAGATGTACGCCGAGTGGCCGTTCTTCCGAACTACGCTCGACAACGCCGCCCTCTCGCTGTCTCGGACCGAACTCGAGATCGCCGCCGAGTACGCGGATCTCGCTGATTCGGACCTCCGCGAGCGCTTTTTCCCTCGCGTGACCGACGAGTACGACCGGGCCGTCGACCTGATCACGACGATCGGACAGCGAGACACCCTCCACACGCGCGACTGGCTGGGCGAGAACCTCGAGCGGCGAAACCCCTACGTCGACCCGCTGAACCTGTTGCAGACGCACCTGCTCGCACAGCGCCACCGCACCGACGTCGAAGAGCGAACGCTACGGCTGACTGTCAAGGGGATCGCGGCGGGCATGAAAAACACCGGGTGAGCGCCGTCGTCACTCGACCGTCGGCACCGGCACCGACTCGAGGACGCTCTCGACGATCTGGGCCTTCTCGACCTCGTTGACCGTCGCGTCGGGCGTCAGGACGAGCCGGTGGGCCATGACTGGCTGGGCGACGCGTTTGACGTCGTCCGGCGTGACGTACTCGCGGCCGGAGATCGCCGCGTACGCCCGGGCGGCCTCGAACAGTCGCTGCGTTCCGCGGGGCGAGACGCCGACCTCGACGCGACCGTCGGTCCGCGTTCGGCGAGCGAGCGCCGCGACGTACTCGAGGACGTCCTCGTCGACGCGGATCGTCTCCGGGACCTGCCGGAGGCGAGCGACGCGGTCGGGTTCCAGGACTGCGTCGACTGCTGGGCTCATCGTCTCGCGGTCGACGCGACGCTGGAGGAGTTCGACCTCGCCTTCCTCGTCGGGATAGCCCATCGCGGTCTTGACGAGAAAGCGGTCGACCTGGGCTTCGGGCAGCGGAAACGTCCCCTCCTGTTCGACCGGGTTCTGCGTCGCGATGACGAAAAACGGCTGCGGCAGCGTCCTGGTCTCCCCGTCGACGGTGACCTGTCCTTCCTCCATCGCCTCGAGCAGTGCGGCCTGGGTCTTCGGCGGCGCGCGATTGATCTCGTCGGCGAGGACGACGTTGCCGAAGATCGGCCCCTCCCTGAACTCGAACGTCCGATCCCGCTCGTCGAAGACGTGGGTCCCGGTCACGTCGGTCGGCAACAGATCGGGCGTAAACTGGATTCGTGAAAAGGAGAGGCCGAGCGCGCTGGCGACGCTGCGAGCGGTGAGCGTCTTGCCGGTCCCTGGAACGTCCTCGATGAGGACGTGGCCGCGGCCGACGACGCCCACGAGGACCGTCTCGAGGAACTCGCGGTCACAGACGACGGCGTCGCCGACCGCCTCGAGGACGGCCGCACACTCCTCGCTCGCCTGGGTTACGTCCATGGGCGTGCTACTCGTCGCCTCGTCTATATGTCTTCCGTCGATCCGACAGACGCGGGCGTGGGTCGTTCGCACGCGGAGAGACGAATCGAAACCAATAAAATCGTCTGCCGGGTAGGTATAGGTGAGCCGAGATAGCCTAGCCCGGCCAAGGCGGCAGATTCGAAATCTGCTGTCCTCACGGACTCGGGAGTTCAAATCTCCCTCTCGGCGCTTTTCCAACCTCACTTTCCACGAACAGCGTGCCGACTGCGAGTACGCGAAGACCAGAGAAGGGACACAGGAGATTTGAATCAGGGAGCAGCTTCGCTGCGACCGTGGTTCAAATCTCCCTCTCGGCGCTTTTCCAACCTCACTTTCCACGAACAGCGTGCCGACTGCGAGTACGCGAAGACCAGAGAAGGGACACAGGAGATTTGAACGAGACGAGACGCAGCCCGGGAAGCGAACGACGTGAGCGACCCGGACCGTCTTGGCGTTGTTCAAATCTCCCTCTTGGCGGTTTTCCCGACACAACGTGGCGAGCGGTGCGTGGCGCTATGCGTCGCTGAAATACCGGTTTCAGTCCTCGAGTTCGCCGTTCACCGTATCGCCTTGCCCCGAAGACGCATCGAAGAACGCGTTCAGCGCCATCGTTACGCCGAGGTACGTCCCGATGGCGATAACGACGATCTGGAGCATCATCGAGAACAGTATTCCCTCGAGACTGCCTCCAAGCTGCTGAAAGAGGAGCGTCATATTCCGAATGAAGACTGCAGAATAAAAGCACGTTCGGTCACGGGTGCTCGAGCGGTCGCTAACGCGAGTCACGGTTTTCAGCTACTCGAGGGGCGAAAACACTACCCTCGAGCGGTCAGACCTCGAATCCCCAGTTAAAGTCGCCCTTCCAGTCTGACCGCACGCCGGCGAAGTTCGTCTCGCCGTAGTGGCGGTTGCCGGTCCACAGGACGTTCGAGAGGGTCGCGTCGGCGTCGCTCGTCACGAGCGCCCGGAAGATCGACTGGTCGACGGTGTGATCCACACCGCCGTCGGAAAACCGGAGACTCGCAACGTCGGCGTCGACCTCACAGTTGTCGAGGACGAGTTGATCGACGGCGTCGCCTCGAGCGTCGACGAAGATTCCGTTGCGACTCGCGTCGGACTGCGAGGTGTGGTCGAACGAACAGTCCCGGAAGACGACGTTCGACGAGCGGACGTACACCGCGTAGTCGGAGACCGTCGGACTCGAGCGGTCGGTGATCGTACAGTTCTCGAACGTCGTTCGCGTCGCGGCGTCGTCGCTGACGCGGATCGCCCGTCCGTCGCCGCCGTCGTCGGTGATGTGGACGTTCGACAGTCTGGCCGGGCCGGCCTGCGTACAGCGGACGATCTCGGTGTTCTTCCGGACGTGATTGATGCAGTGTAGGCCATCGACGACCTGTCCGCCACCGGAAATTTCACCGTCGAGCCAGAGTCCAGCCCACGGCTGGCCCGGGTGTTCGTCCATTACGATCTTGGTGTTGAGCACGACGTCGTTCGGACCGACGCGAACGTTCGCGCCGGCATTGTTGTGCGCACGACAACCGACGACGAGGTTCCGTCCGGAGTTGTTCGAGACGTAGATCCCGTTGTCGAGGAACCCCGAAACCTGGCATTGTTCCCAGATGTTCGTTCCCCTGTGGTAGATTTCGGCGGCGAAGGGGATCGCGTGACCGACGCCCGTGTCTCGCGACTCGTAATTCGTATCGCCGTGGGTGAATCGAACGTTTCTGATCGCGTTCGTCGCCTCGGGGCGGATACCGTCGACTTTCAGGGTGTGTCGGTCGCCGCCGTACTCGGGGTTGAGCCTGTCGCGTCGCCCGCGGAGTTCGACGTTCTCGACGTGGCCGTACCCGTAGGTGTGCCACCGTCCGATACCGGTGTCGTACTCGCCGCGAATGTCGACGCGGAGGTTCTTCATCACCGTCCGCTGGGCGTGCGGGAGCGACTCGTCGATCGTCCCGACGGTCATCATGCGGTCGACGTCCTGGTCGGTGACCTCGAGGACGGCGAACGGTTCACCGACGACGCCGAAGTACTCGTGTGCGAACAGTTCGATGTCGTCGGTCTCGACGTACCACGTTCCCGACGGAATCACGTACTCGTGACAGCGGTCGGTCGGGTCGTCGAACGACGAGTAGTGGTCGTAGATCGCACCCCAGACGTCGTCCTGTTCGGGCTCGACGCCCAGGTCGTCGCTCACGTCGACGACGTGCGGATTCGTCGCGGAATCGCCGTCGGCGTCGATTCGCACGCCGGCTTCGCTCTCGACGGCCGAGAGCCCGTCGGCGAAGTCGAGGTGGGAAACGCCGTCGGCGACGGTCGTTCCCGAATCCGCGACCGTCAGTCGTCGCGGATCGGCCCGCTCGTCTTGCTGTGCGGCGACGACGCCCGATCGGTCACTGGTCGCGTACGCGCTAACGAGTCCGGCACCACCGAGTGCCCCGAGCACTCGCAGGTACGATCGTCGCGGGACGCCGCCACTGTCGCCGTTGCTACTGTCGCTGGTCTGCCGTCGGCTCCGTTGATTGTCGGCCATTGGCAGTCAAGTCGGATGACTGTCACACGATTTGTTATATACGGATTGCGACCGATAGCCGGTCGGTACGGCCGTCATACGTCCACGACGGTTCCGTTGCGAAAGAACACACGGACGAAACGATCCGGTAACAGCCGGATTACAAATACGCCGCGTCGCCACTCACCTCTCGCCCGCTCAGCGAGAATCGCGGGCGATTCCCACCCCCTCACCACCTCCCGACCCGGATCTTTTCATACGCTGCGTCTCCAACCCCGGTTATGGAGTTTCGACAGCGACTGGTCGTCGGTGCGCTCTGGATCGCAGTCGCGGCCGTGATGGTGAGTACGCTCGAGCCGACAGTTCCGTCCTCGGCAAACGCAGCCGCCCGGCTGTTCGTCGTGATCGTGGCGCTGTTTCTGGCGGGCGTCTACCTGCTGGATCCGAAAAACGTGATCAGTCAGGGGCCGTTCTCCGGCGACGGGTAGCGAGCGCTAGTACCCTCCCGAGCGTCGACTGCACGGTCGAATCGACCCACACCACCGGATTCGACCCTGCAGTGCAGGCTCGAGACGCCACTAGTCGTCTGCCGGCACCGTCAGGTCCCGCTCGTTCTCGAGTAAGCGGTCGAGCGCGTCGACCATCGCCTGGACGCTCGCGCGGGTGATGTCGCCTTCGCTTCTGGCAACGGTGACGCTGCGATCGTCGCGAGACATCGTCACCTCGACGGTGACGACGGCGTCGGTGCCGCCGGTGACGGCGTCGACGTGGTACGAGTCGAGTTCGGCGTCGGCGGCCGAGCCGAGCGCCTCGCGAACGGCGGAGACGGCCGCGTCGACGGGGCCGGAACCGGTTCCGGCGGCGACGCGTTCCTCGCCGGCGACGTCGAGTCTGACGCTGGCGGTCGGGACCGCACCGCCGCTGGTCGCGGTGAGATCGCGCAGTTCGACGGTTCGCTCGCGGTCGTCACCGGTGACGTCCTCTGCGATCGCGAGCAGGTCGGCGTCGGTGACCCGACGGCCGCGGTCGCCGAGTTCCGTGACTCGAGTGGCGATTTCGGCGACCTCGTCGTCGGTCGCCTCGACGCCGTGTTCCTCGAGCGTGGCCTCGACGCCAGCACGGCCGGTGTGTTTGCCGAGGGCGAGCCGTCGCTCCCGGCCGACGGTCTCGGGAGCGTAGGGCTCGTACATCTTCTCGTCTTTGAGCGTGCCGTCGGTGTGGATGCCGCTCTCGTGGGTGAAGGCGTTCTCGCCGATGACCGCTTTGTTCGGGGGGAGCGCGACGCCGGTCGTTCGCGAGACGATCTGTGCGAGGTCGTACACCTCCTCGAGTTCGAGCGTCTCGACGCCGTAAACGTGCGAGAGGGCGATCGCGACCTCCTCCAGGGCGACGTTGCCGGCGCGCTCGCCCAGCCCGTTGACGGTACAGTGGACCATGTCCGCACCGGCGGCGATCGCGGCGAGCGCGTTGGTCACGCCGAGTCCGAGGTCGTCGTGGGTGTGGGCGCTTACGGGCCCGAGTTCCGCCAGTCGCGAGACGGCCTCGTAGGTCCGTTCGGGACCCGTGTGGCCGACCGTGTCGGCGAAACAGATTCGATCTGCGCCGGCCTCGAGTGCCGTCTCCATCAGCTCCTCGAGGTAGTCGAGGTCGGCCCGCGAGCCGTCCTCGCCGATGACCTCGACCCAGAGATCGTTGTCTTTCGCGTACGCGACGAGTTCCGCGGTCGTCTCGAGGTTGCTCTCGCGGGTGCTACCGACTTTCCCCTCGACGTGGCGGTCGCTCGCCGGAACGACGAGGTGGATGCCGTCGACGTCACAGTCGAGTGCGAGGTCGACGTCGTTTTTCAGTCCACGACAGAAGCTCGTCACTCGAGCGTCCAGGTCGAGGTCGGTCACGCGGGAGATGCCCTGGCGTTCGCCGGGGCCGGTGCAGGCGCTGCCGGCTTCGATCACGTCGACGCCGGCACGCTCTAGCGCGCGGGCGATTTCGACTTTCTCGTCGGGTGACAGCGAGACGCCTGGCGCTTGCTCACCGTCACGAAGCGTCGTGTCGAGCAGTTTAACAGTCCGATCGTCGTCTCCGTCGAGTCCGTCACGGCCTACCATGAAGGAGTGAGAATCAGTTTCGGGGGCGAATTTCTCGGCCAGCCGCCTTGCGGCGACTTCCTCTATCCTCCACAGTGGGCGTATCTCGTGCCATGTGTAAGGCGACGTTGTACCGTCTCCTATAAAACGGCGTTGGCTAGACAGATATTTGCCGACCACGGGAGCGGAACATCCATCCCCGATCCCGTCGTATCGTCGTCACGAGTATGGACAGGAAGCTCCGGCCGCTCGCACGTTCACTTCGCGACGCACCCGTCGTCGGTCGAGACGGATACGAGTACTTCGTCCACGGCGTGACCGACGGCATCCCGCCGGTCGAGCCAGCCGTCATGAACGCCGTCGTCGACGGCATTCGAGAGCGAGTCGACCTCGACGACGTCGAGAAGATCGTCGCCCCCGAGGCGATGGCGATTCACCACGCGACGGCGCTCTCGCTCGAGACCGAGATCCCGTTCGTCGTCGTTCGCAAGCGGTCGTACGGCTTCCCCGACGAGGTGGCAGTCCACCAGGAGACGAGCTACGGTGAGAGCGACCTACATCTCAACGGCGTCGAAGCCGGTGACAGGGTCTTGCTCGTAGACGACGTACTCTCTTCGGGCGGGACGATCAGGGCGGTCTGTGCGGCGCTCGAGGAAGCCGGCGCGGAACTGGTCGACGTCGTGGTCGTCTTGCGTCGAGTCGACACCGATCCTGGCGAGTTGCCGGTCGAGGTGACGAACCTGCTCGACGTAAAAGTCGAAGATGGATCGGTCGTCGTCGCCGACTGATCCGTACCGCCGGGTGGACGATATCACTCCTCGAGGACGAGTCGGTCGCCGACGTCGACGGTCGCTGCCGCACCCGCAGGAAGTTCGACGATCAGGTCTGCCTCCTCGCGGGCGTAGCCGCGCCAGGGGCGGAGCCGTTCGACCCGGCGGACGACGCCGTCGACGACCCAGACGACGTCGATCGGAACGAAGACGAACAGCATGTGGACGTCGCGCGTTCTGGCCGTCGCGAAGCGAAATGCCAGCGCGTAGTCGTCGGGGATCGATCGCCGGAACGTCAGGCCACGGACCTGGCTCGCGAGCGAGTCGGCCGTCTCGACGTCCGTCGCCAGCACCTCGCGGTCGCCGCCCGGATCGAAGACGAGTCGCACGGTCTCGGGTCAGTGCGGGCAAGTAAAAACGTTCCCGTCGGAGGGACCCTCACCGTGCCCGCTACGTTAGGCTAGACGTGTATCAGTTCTCGGTAATCCTAGTCCGTTTTTCAACACCTTATGATGAAAGAAACCCTCGAAAATTTCGACGTCCGACATCTTCGAAGGTTATTGTATAGATTCAACATTATAGATCACCTATTCGTCACAAATTGCCCCCCGAAGCTCTTTGTACAAATCAGGGTGGTATTCCTCTAGAATTTCGGCATCTTCCTCCAGTTCCTCAATTCTCTTTCGGATCCGACTCGCAGCCTCGTACCGCTTGCTGTCCGGCACGTCGGCTTCGCCAGTAATTCGTTCACGATCTGTCGCCGTCATGACGGCTCTGTATTGTCCCATATCTGGGTTTACGGGAACCACACACTTGGACATTAGCACCTATGGCCATGAGATTGGCTATGTAGCTAATGTTAGCTATAAAGCTAACTTTTATGTGATGTGGTGAGCATAGTAGCTAATGTGGGGCGTGGGATACCGGTCAGAAGTTGGCCGGAGCGTGCTGGAGCACGCCCGACCGCGCTTCCAGACAAGGAAGCATGCCAATGAAGACATCCGGCGGACTTCAGCGTTCCGCCACGACGGACGAATCGACCGACAGATCCTGGGCCAAAGGTCTCACTCCCAAGTTCGGCAAGCACGGGAATACGACGGGCCACGACTACTTCCGCTGCACCAGTTGTGGCGTCGAAGCGATGCGCCGCCTTGGTCCCCGCGACAATGGATGTAACTGCGGCGAGGCACCACAATGAGTCTCCCCGAGCCGACGGACGTGATCGCGCCTCGTGAGGACGTCCCGTACTCGACGTTCGACTTCCTCACGCAAATGATGGAGGGCGCGTATCCCCACGGTATCGCTCTCGAGTACCATGATTTGGTGCTGATCAGCCAGGTCGACGACGCCCAAATGACGAACGTCTGGTGCGTCCACGCGGAGGACGGGTCGATGATCGAGTCACTGAATCTCGACGCCTTCCGGACGGCCACCGAACTCGAGGAGACGCTCGACGAGAGCGTGGCCTACGATCCAGCTGACCGTGAGGAGTGGGTGAACAGCCGATGAGCAGCACACCGCTCCCCGCGACGACTTCCCGAGACCGAACACTGGAACCCACGCCGGTCGGTGTGGATGTCGGGGTGAAGAATCTCGTCGCTGCGGCCCCAACAAACGGCGACTTGGAGGCGGCGCTGGTGATCGAGGGCGACCACGTTCGGAAGCGTCACGAAACCCTCGTCGAGGCGATGCAAGCACTCCAAGGCGCGAAATTCGACACCGCAGACGGGCAGACTCAGCTGTTCGCGGCACTCTGGCACCAGATCCGACCGCAGGTCTACGATGCCGCTGTCCGCGTCGTTCGCTACGCTCAGGGATTCTCCGCGCCAACGCTCGTGCTCGAGGACCTATCGTTCTGCGAGGCGACACTGTGGGAACGTCGGACGGCCGACGATGTCGGGACGTGGTTGCTCCCGGCCCTCCAGCACGCGATTGCACTGAAAGCACAGGAGGTCGGAATTCCCGTGACGTATGTCAATCCGAAGTACACGACCCAGCAGTGCCACGTCTGTGGCTGTCTCGGTCGCCTCGAGAACGACACGCTGGAGTGTACAACTGAGGATTGCCCCGTCGGCACCGTGTGCCGCGACCGAAGTGCCGCTGTGAGTATCGCCCAGCGAGTTGACCGCGAAGGGATGACCGAGGTGATCGGTCATCATGATTGAGGACATCGACCGCGACGTGTTCGTCCGGATTCAGACCGATCTACTTGTGGTCGGCGACAGTATCATGACCGATCGACATCACGCCAGCAACGGTAATTACGGGGACGACGACCCACAGAACCAGATCGGCGGGATCATTCCGGCGTTCCCGCTCTCTGGCTGGCTACGCCATGGGATGGAAGAGATCGTCCAGGAGTACGGCGGCACCGCCTGCCATCCCGGTGAGGCGAACGCGAACTTTCGCAAGGATGGCGTCTACGGTCGCGATCTCGAGGCTGGCTACCACGAGAAGGGCGCGTGTACCGACGATCCGAAGGAAGACGACGGGTGTGTCATCTTCGATCTCTTCGGTGGCTTCGGCGGCGTTCCCGGCAAGGTGATGCGCCGTCCGATCAAGTTCAATCCAGTCCGCAACAGCGTGGACTACACGCGCGGGCAAGCTGAAGGCCACTACCGACGGCTGAATCGGAACGTCGTCTCCCGCAACCGGGAGGATAACCGCGAACCGCTGCGGAACGCCGAGATCGACGCTGTGGCCAATCTCGACGGGTGCTGGCACCTCTCGTTTAGGGAGACGAAACCAGAGTTCCTGGGCCTGCTGGCCGAGAGCATTGACTTCCTCGATGCCCACAAGACCGACTTCATGCACCAGCTGGGCGGTGCCCGCAACTTCGGCGCGGGGATCGTCGACTGTGAACTCATCAACCCGCTCTACGAGGAGCGCGAGTTGAAGCGGGTCTTCGACCGCGGAAAAGGCAACACGAACAAGATGGACGAGAAGGACGATCGCTGGGAAGCAGAGTACCGCCCGGCGTTCGTCGACGCGCTCGAGGAGCGTATCGAGGAGGGGCCATAGATGGGCGAGAATGCTATCCTCGACGAGTTTCAGGGTGACGGCGACCAAGATGTGATGGTTACGGCCTACCGGCACGACGCCCACAAGATGAACGGTCAGCCCCACGATTACGCTCCCGAGACGTTCGCCAGGGTGTCCGTGAACCAGACGGTGCCTCACTGTGCGGACGGCGATGCGTCGGCACTCTCGCGCCCTAACGGCCAACCCGAGCAGACTGTGGACGCCCACGAGACGCACTACCGACTCTCGCTGTTGACCGGCGAGAGTCACTACGACCCTGACGAGTTCTCACGGGCACGTCTCTCTGAAGCCATCAGTGACCTACTGACAGGCTCCGATCCCGAGGCGATGCATCGAGCGTGGCTCACGTCGGACGTAGCGAGCGGATTCAACGAGAGTATCTACTACTCGTACACCTCGCTGAAGTACCACACGCTGCTCGTAGCGGCGTTGCTCAACAACTACCGCGCCGGTAACGAGTTCGAAGACCTGCTGTTGGTTGTGGACGACGCGGGGGAGATTGTGCCCCACCGAACGGTCTACGCGGGCGATCGCTTTGCACTCCGGATCGACGAGAGTGCAGGTGGGAATCCGTGGGCGCGCCTTGGAAGCCGTCCGTGGCGATCGTGGGCGTCCACCTGGACACGGCTCACTGAGCATCCGCTTGACGTCAATCACGATAAGCACGATATGGTACTCGATGCGAACCTTCGCCGGATCTGGAGTTGGAGTACCGCACTCCAGTACATCGAGGACTTCGAAAGCCAAGAGGAGAACCCATGACCCGCATACAGCAAGTACACTGGGAACTCGAGATGGACTACCTGGGTCACCCGTACTACGTCTCAGGGAACGCAATCTACCACGCGCTCGGGATGCAGCTTGACCACGATGTCCATCAGCACATTAACGCCAGTCACGGGATGTTCGTCCCTGGTCAGTTTGGGACGTTCCCAGAGGAACATAGCGAGTCGGGTATCCGCCCCTACATGGGGTCGTCGCTCCCAGATGTGGAGAGCTACGATGATCTCTTCCTCTTCCGGCATCCTGGTCACCCGTGGCTGCTGGATTCTCGCCCCAGGGACGGACTTAACGCCCACGATGTTCGCATCCAGAGCGGAATGCCCGCGCTGTCCCACGAGACGATCACGGGGCGGCCAGAGGACGCGAGGAAGCAGCAACAGACCACGAAGTGGTACATTAACGCCTACCTGCACGCCGATGATCCCGACACACTGCCACTGGGCGAGGACGTGCTCGATGGGCTGCAGTTCGGCGGAAAGCGCAACTACGGCTATGGGACAACCACGCTGAAAGACACGCAGGTCGTGAATCTCGACGACTTGGACTACTCGCGGCTCAAAGATGGCGATGCGTTCATCCTCGAGCTCGTGACGCCATTCGTACTCCGGTCGGAGTACCCGGCGGCGAACAACGTGGACGTACCATGGTGGTGGAGTGTTGACGACGAAGCTCAGCTGCGGCACCGACTGGAGAACGTCGTCGAAGGTGGCGATGTCTACGAGTTGGAAACAGTCGATCACGGGGTGGTCGTCGGCTACGAAGGTGATCGTCCGGTCGAGACCGCGAAGAACGGCCTCACTCGAGTCGGCAACCACTCGAAGTACGGCTTCGGCGAACTCCGGGTCAAATCGGTTCCGAAACGAGAGGTGAGTCAGAAATGTGATGAGAAACGAAAGAACGGTCAGGTTGGTGATAGTAAGACACAAACGAGTCCTGGAACAGACCAGTCCTCTCCGAGGTGACCACGGGCTTAGTTTCAACAGAACGGATTAATAAAGATAATCGGATTACCGAGAACTGGTATTACGTCTCGAGACGTACGCTCTGTATCGAGGTGCGCACTCTCGAGGGAAACGATGACAGAGGTAACGATCCTCGGCGGCGGCGTCGCCGGACTCTCGGCGGCGCAGGAACTCGCCGAACGCGGCTTCGAGGTGACGGTCTACGAGCGCAACCGCCGATTCGGCGGCAAAGCCAGGAGCTTTCCCGGTCCAGGAATCGACGACGGCACCTCCCTGCCGGCGGAGCACGGCTTCCGGTTTTTTCCGGGGTTCTACCGGCACGTGATCGATACGATGGAGCGGACGCCCGTTGAATCGGGCCCTGACGCGTCCCGGTCCGTCGCGGACAACCTCGTGCCGACGACGCAGATGCTCCAGGCGGTAACGGAGGGTACCTCGAGGGTCATGACCACGGAACGGCCGCGGACCATAGAGGAGTGGCGTGATCGGTTGGCGTCGATCTTCGGCGGTGGACAGGTTCCACCGGACGAGTCGGCGTTCTTCGTCGATCGGCTGCTGGTGTTGCTGACGAGTTGCCAGCAGCGGTTCGACGAGGAGTACGAGCAGATGCCCTGGTGGGAGTTCGTCAACGCCGACGCGATGTCGTCGGCGTACCAGAAGTACCTCGCCTACGGCGTCACCCAGTCGCTGGTCGCGATGCGCCCAGAAGTCTCGAGCACCCGCACCATCGGGCGGATCTACCTCCAGATGATGCGCGGGCTGTTCGACGATTCGGTTCACGCCGATCGTCTGCTCAACGGACCGACCAACGACGCGTGGATCGATCCCTGGGTCGACTACCTCGAGGACCTCGGCGTCACGCTCGTTCCGGAGACGACGGCGACGGCACTCGAGTGCGAAAACGGCCGCGCCACCGGTGTCCGACTCCGTCGCGACGGGGCCGACGAGCGCGTCGAGTCAGACTACTACGTCGCCGCAGTTCCCGTGGAGGTGATGCGAGAGCTGACGACGGCCGAACTCGAGTCGGCGGCACCGTCGCTCCGGGACCTCGAGCGGATCGACACCGCGTGGATGAACGGCGTCCAGTTTTACCTCACCAGGGACGTGTCGACGGTCGAAGGTCACGGGATCTACTACGACTCGCCGTGGGCCCTGACGTCGATCTCCCAGCGGCAGTTCTGGGAGGAGTTCGACCGCTACGACGGCGACGGTGCGGTCGGCGGCGTTCTCTCGGTCATCGTCTCCGAGTGGGACCGCCCGGGCATCGTCTACGGGAAGCCGGCACGCGAGTGTACGCCCACGGAACTCGCGACGGAGGTCTGGGAACAGTTGAAAGCCCATCTGAACCACAAGCGCACTCGAGGCGGCCACAAAACGTCTGTTCTCGAGGACGAGAACCTGCTCGAGTGGTTCGTCGATCCCGCTCTCAGCTACGACGAGGACGCCGGCGTGCTCTCGAACGCCGAACCGCTGCTGATCAACACCGTCGACACGCTGCAGTATCGCCCGCCGGCCGACGTCGAAATCCCGAACCTCGTCATCGCAGCCGACTACGTCCGGACCCACACGGACCTCGCGAGTATGGAGTCGGCCAACGAGGCCGCGAGGCGGGCCGTGAACGCGATCCTCCGGCGAGAGGACCACGCCGCGTCGCGTTGTCGACTGTGGGAATTCGAGTACCCGAACCTGTTCGAACCCGCCCGACGACACGACGAATTCCAGTGGGAACTCAACCTCCCTCACCCCGGTACGGCTGCACCGATTCTCTGGGAGGGATACCGACGGGCGATCAGGGACCCTCTGACGGGGATCGAAGCAGTCACTCGCATGTTTAGCCGTCGGGACTGATACGGTCTGCTGTACCGATGTACCGGTGCAACCGCGACCGCCCTGCGGTTGCATCGGAAATGACGTACAGCAGTCCGTACGAGTGGCCGTTCCCGCTCTCGAGAAAGCCGCCCCAGATGGAATCGACAGACGTTCTCTCATTGTGCAATTCAGTGTCACAGGACGGGCGAAACAGAGGATTGATGAGCGAACACCTCCGACCGGTCGATACGGACAGAACTCGAGTCCCCTGCCCTGCCCCCATCGATCCAATATATGCCCTCCGATCAGCTACTCGTCGACAAGTGCCCCGTCTGTGAAACGTACTTCGTCGTCGGCTCGGCCGCCGACCTGCAACGCCGGATGAACGCCCACGAACTCGAGGCCCACGGCAAGGTTCGGCCGACGAGGACGGATCACGGCGCAACTGACTACCAGTGACATCATCTCCGCCCTAAAGGCGGGATTTCCTGTTCCCACGACACGCTTATAGAGCAGCGCGACAGACGTGTTTTGCCTCAGCTGTCTCGATCATAGCGGAGATGAGAGCCAGAGCAAAACGCGCCTCCGCGAGATTCGGCAACGGCCGTTCACGCCGAGGGAGGAAATTACTTATCGGCGAACTCGACATTCGTAATCTCGAATCGTGCGCCGCTACGAGATCCCTCCGTCACGCGAATCCCCCAGTCGTGAGCCTCGACGACCCGCGTGACGATACCTAGTCCGAGGCCGGTTCCATCCTCTGACGTCGAGTACCGGTTCTTGAACACGTCCGCGCGCGCCTCCTCGGGAATGCCGGGACCGTCGTCCTCGACGTAGAAACCGTCGTCAAGTTCGCCCACGGTGACCGTCACGTCACCGCCGTGTTCGACCGCGTTCCGCATGAGGTTCTCCAGGAGCTGCTGGAGACGACTTCGATCGGCCTGGATTTCCCGCGTGGTTTCCGTAGTGAGTGTCGCGTCGGCCGTGTCGACGTTCTGCCAGCAGTTCACGCTCAACTCCTCGAGGTGGACTACTTCTCTGTCACTGGCGTGAGCACCTTCGCGTGCGAGTGTGAGAAGATCGTCGATCAACGTGACCATCCGCTCGTGTGCACGTGCTACGTGATCGAGGTGCTCGCTCTCGCACTCTTCCATAGCTAATTCTAGCCGTCCGTGAGCTACGTTTAGCGGATTCCGAAGGTCGTGACTCACGACACTCGCGAATTCGTCTAAGCGGTTGTTCTGGCGTTCTAACTCGTGTTCGCGCTCTCGAAGGAGCGTCTCACGTTTCGCTCGATCCAGCGCGGCCGTGAGTAAAGCGATCAAGATTTCGACGAGCGTCGTGTCCGTGTCGTCGAAAGCGTGCGGTTCCATTGCCGAGATGATGAACACGCCGTGGTCGTCCAGCGGATAGATGAATCCGCTTCGGGCGGGTGTCTCGGCCGCTATCCGACCATGCTCACGAGTGTCTTCGATCACGAGTGGGTCACCGCTCTCGAAGAGATCCCAGACGATCGTCGAGATCGGATCGGAGTCAGCCCCCCTCTCGTAGGCCGGGGCTGCCTCAAAGGCGCCCGTCGTATCAGCGAAGGCGATCGGTTCGAGTACGTGGTTATCGTCGTTCACGAGATGGAAGCCGCTCGTCGGCGCTCCAAGGATCTCCTGGGCGGCATCGACGGCGACCTGAGCCGTCTCCTCCGTAGTGGAGGTGTGCATCAGCGTTCGTGTCCGCTGGTAGAGTTGCTCGAGTCGCTCTTGGTAGTGTTCTTGCTCCGAAATCCCACGGTACACCCAGAGATTCCCCTCCCCGTCAGGGAGGTCGATCGGTTCGTGGCTTCGGGCGAGTACCCGGCTGTCCTGAAGTACCAGCTCTTCGTCGTGGACTGGTTCGGGCTCGTCTGCCAGCTCGTCGATCCGTTCGATGAACTCGTCCGGATCGGTGACCATGTCGCTGACTTCCTCGACCATGCGTTCGCAATCTTCGCCGATGACCTCGTCCGGTGTTTCTGGTATCTCGAATAGTTCGACCATCTGTTGGTTGACTGCCAGGACAGTGCGTGACTCGTCTTCAGCGAGTACACCAGCAGGTAGCGCCTCGAAGAGCGTCGAGAGTAAGGCGTTCGAGCGTTGGAGTTTGTGTTTGCACTCCTGGTGCTCGGTGACGTCCCGGATCGTGCAGACGAATTCGCCCTCGTCGGTCAGCGCGAGGGAGTGGTCTTCGACGAAGGTACTGCCATCGGCACGAAGACCGATCGTCTCTCCTCGCCAGAACCCAGTTTCCTCCACGGTTGGGAGAATTTCTTCTCGAATCTCCTGGATTTCGTCGTCAGGATAGGTCAATTCCCAGGAGTGACCGATCATCTCGTCGGGATCGTACCCGTACAGATCCGCGTACGCCTCGTTGACGTAGACGAAGTGTCCCTCGACGTCGAGGATACTGATCCTTTCCCTGGCAGTCTCGATTGCGTTGCGGTGGCGCTTTCGTTCGCGCTGTGCGCGAGTCCGTTCGACGTGAGTCAGTATTCGATTTGCCAGCAATTCGTATTGTTCCGTGTTGACTCCCTTCTGAAGATAGTCGGAGACGCCGGCGGAGATTGCCTCACTGGCGACCTCCTCGCTTCCCTTGCCAGTAAAGAGGATAAACGGGAGTTCGGGATCTTCCTCGCGGACGGTCTCGAGAAACTCGATGCCGTTGTGCACAGGCATGTCGTAATCGGACACGATACAGTCGAAGTCGTCGGCGTCGAGTTGGTCTACCCCCTCACTCGCGCTGGTCGCCGTCTCGACAGTAAATCGATCGTCTTCACGTTCGAGGAAGTCCGCCGTCAACTCCGCGACGGCGGGGTCGTCGTCGACGTGAAGGATCCGAATCGTACCAGTTGTCGTGCCCATAGGCCGATGTCAGATACTCCACGTTCACATGACGGGGTAATAAGTGTGGAAGTTGGAACGACAGAGAGTGGGTCAGTTCAGGTCGCGTGTAGTCTTTCGCCGGTTTTCTCTCCGACCGGCTCGTTCGTGGCTCGAGACGCCAGAGTCGTCCCGTCACTGAACCGGAGTGAACCTCCCGCGGGATCCGCGAACCCAACGAGTTCGCTCGACGATCTGTCGAACGACGCTGCTCACGCCTCGTGGACGGAAGCCCCACCTCGAGTTGTCCTGAGTACGACCAGAGTGGGTGACAGAGCATTCAAATCCGTTCCGGCCGAATCAGCGGACGACCGAAGATGGAGAAAACGCCTCGAGGAACCTCCGTCGGCGTCGACGATCCCTACGAGTTCGCCGGCGTCTGCGATCACCTCACGGGCGAGGGGACGTGTCGGTACGCCTTCGACCACTACGAGCACGACCCCGAGTTCGCCCGCGAGCGCGCCGCCGCCGACTACGAGTGTCCCGTCGTCGATCCCGAAAACGAGCAGTCGTGGGCGGATTGCCCGCACTTCCGCTCGCGCAACCGCGATCGCGAGTGCATCCGCTGTGGACTCGAGGAGCGACGGATGGGCCACTCGAGCGAGCGCCCGCTGCTCGAGGAACACCACCTTTCGTATCAGTCCGACGGCGAGACGCTCTCCCACGAGATCACGGTCTACCTCTGTCGGTGGTGTCACGCCAAGGTCCACGATTCGTGGGCGCGGATCACCGACGACGTCGCGCCCGATCCGGCGGCGATCGCCGCGCTCGAGGAGCGGCGCGGTCGCGAACTGGACGAACTGGGGTTCGAGTCGGCCGCAGAGCGCTACGGAGACGGGCGCTGATCAGACCGTCTGCTGTCGGTCAGTGCTGGCGCACCCGCCAGAGGGTCGCGGATGCGCCGGCAAACGGTACCAGTAGACAGTATCAGTCGAGGATGTCGCCGACTCGCCGCGGTTCGCCCTGTAGCGTCGGCTGTTTCGCGACGATCTTCAGCACCTCGTGGTCGGTCACGTCGTAGTAGGATTTGCCGATCGCTTCCTCGACGAGTTCTCGCTCGAGGCGGAACTCCGTTCCTTCGTATACGACGTCGACGCCGTCCTCGTCGAACGCGAGAGTCGTCATGGACTCCCGTATGAGATGCGCGGTCAAAAAGGAGTGGATCCACGGGCAATCTCGCCGTTCCGTCTGACGGACGGCAGACGTTCGCGCGAAGTTTATTACAGAAGCATCACGTTGGGTGAGAGTGTGGCGTTCAGTACAGATCCGCTCACCGAACTCGTCGTGCCGGCAGGGACGGAAGCACAGGAGCGCGACCTCGTGACCGACGGGGACGTGCTCGTCGGGAGCCGGTCGACCGTCGAGTTCGGGGTACGCGGGCAGAACGTCCTCGCGGGAGAAGGGGTCCGATTCGACGGCGACATCGAGGCCGAGGGCGACTGCCGACTCGACATGTGGTGTGACGTCGATGGGAACGTCCTCGTCGGCGAGGACGCCTACCTCGGCGAGCGGGTCCACGTCGCCGGCGAGTTGAAGGTCGCGGGCGACCTGGATATCGGTGACGACGTCGACGTCGAGGAGGGGTTCGAGGCCAACGGCTGGATCGTCATCCGCAACCCGATGCCGACGATCGTCTTTCTATTCGTCTACCTCAAACACTTGCTTCTCATCGGCGAGGACGACACCGCACAGGCGCTCGTCTCCGAACTCCTCGAGGACGAAGACGACGAACCCGCCGCCGACCCGCTCGTGATTCCCCGGAACGCGACGGTCAGCGACGACGTCTGGCGCGTCTCGACGCCCGCGACGATCGGTGCGGACTGCCGTCTCTACGGGAACGTGCGCGCCGAGACGATCGACGTCGGCTCGGAGTGTAACGTCTTCGGGAGCCTGCGCGCTCGTGGCGACGTCACCGTCGGCTCCGGCACTCGCATCCACGGCGACGTGACGACCCGCGACGGCTCGGTCACGCTCGCCGAGAACGCTCGTGTCCTCGGTGACGTCTCCTGTGAAGACCTCGAACTCGGCCCCGGCGCGGAGGTCGACGGGACGATGCGCGCAAGCGGCGAGATTACGATGCAGACGACCGAGCGCGACCTCGAGTGACGCGACACATATCTCTTTCGATCTCGACGCCAATCCGTCCAGAATCGCCCGCAGGCAGCCTGACGAGGGGGGCGACGGCCGTCCTGTCTGTTGAGTAACACCCACATTCTTAATAGTCATACTTGCGATAGAGTGAGGTGAGTATGCGAAGAGAAAACACACCGCGGAGGGAGGTATGCGTTCCGCCGTTCTGACGAAAGGCGTCCCCGACTTCTCCGAGGGAGCCGTCTCGTTCGACGAGGATGGCCACCTCGAGCGGGGGAAGACGCCAACGGTGATGAATCCGAACGACGCGTTCGCACTCGAGGCCGCCTTGCAGACGAAAGTCCGCCACGGCGGTCACGTGAGCGTGATGAGCATGGGGCCGCCGGGATACGAGAGTGTCCTGCAGGAGGCGATGGCGTCCGTCTACGCCGACGACCTCTACTTGCTCTCCGATCGCGAGTGTGCGGCCGCGGACACCTGGGCGACTGCGATCACGCTCTGTTCTGCACTCGAGAAGTACCAGGCGGAGGTTCGCGAACTGGATCTCGTCTTTGCGGGCTTCAAAACGGCAGACGGCGAGACCGGTCAGACCGGCCCCCAGACCTGCTGGGGACTCGAGTGGCCGATCGTCACGCACGCGATCGCACTCGATGTCGATCCCGACGAACGGACGCTTCGTGCGAAACGGCTCGTCGAGGGCGACGTCGACGAGATCGAGACGGTCGAAGCGCCGCTGCCCTGCGTCGTCGTCACCGATCCGGAGTTCGAGCCGACCTACCGGAAGGCCTCGCACCGACTCGAGCACAAGCGGCTTCGCGCCGAGACCGAAGCGCGCGCCGAGAGCTACGACGAGCACCTGACGACCTGGGATCACGTGGACATGAACCTCGATCCCGACTACATCGGGCTGGACGGGTCGCCGACGATCGTCTCGTCGGTCGACCCGATCCCCAAGGCACCGTCGGAACGCGAGGCGACGATGATCGAGCCCGACGATCGAGACGGCATGGAACGACTCCTCGAGGAGATGCAACCGTTTGCTGCGGGTGATTGAATCATGGTAGACCCCGACGAACACACGGTCGACGAGCTGATCGAGGAACTGGACACGATCGAGGACGAGGCGAAACTGAACGCGATCCTGGAGGCCGAGCGGGGCGGACGGGATCGCAAGACGGCCCGCGAGGCGATCGAAGAACGCATCGCGTCCGTCGGCGGCGAGGGCGACGAGACCGAAGGCGAGTACGAGGAGACCGCACAGACGGTTGGTGAGGAGACGGGCGGCGGGGAGGCGGACGACGAGGAACTCGAGGAAGAGGAAGCCGGGGACGAGTCCACGGCGGCTGAAGAACCCGAGGAGGAAGACGAGGACGACGAACTCTCCCACCCGACGCGAGACAAACGCCACGTCCGGGCGCTCGAGGGCGGCCACTACGAGGACGTGTGGGTCTACTGCGAGACCCAGGAGGGCGAGTTGCTCGACGTCTCGAAGGAGATGCTCGGGAAGGCCCGCGAGTTGATGGACGATTACGCCGCGGAGTTCGGCGAGGAGGAACACGTCGTGGCGGTCCTGATCGGCGACGACGTGGAGGAACTCGCCGAGGAGTGCATCGCCTACGGAGCCGACGTCGCCGTCTACCACGAGGACCCGCGACTCGAGCGGTTCCTGCACAAGCCCTACACCGAGATCACCGCACACATGGCTCGCGGGCAGGGAAGCATCGAGAGTACGGACTGGCGCGAGTACGACGAGCCCCGCTACTTCCTGTACCCGGCGACGAACAACGGCCGGGACCTCTCGGCACAGACACAGGCCGAACTCGACTCCGGGCTCGCCTCGGACTGTTCCGGACTCTTCATCGAGGAAGAGGAGGTCGCGAACCCGGTCAAGACTGGCGAACCCGGCGTCAGGAAGACCTTCGAGCGCGTCTTACACATGAAACGACCCGACTTCTCGGGGTTCGAGTACTCGACGATCCTCTGTCTGGACAACCCGGGCCGGGACTTCCACCCACAGGGGTGTTCGGTCATTCCGGGCAGTTTCGAGCCGATGGATCCTGACCCCGAGCGCGAGGGGCAGGTCGTCGAACACGAGATGGACCTCGCCGAGGACTGGTTCCGCGTCGAGATCACCGAACACGACCGACTCGAGGCCGGCGTCGACCTGACCGGCCACGAGGTGATCGTCTGTCTCGGACGCGGGATCGGCGACGATCCGACGCAGGGAATCGAACTCGGACTGGACCTCGTCGACGCCTTCGAGGACGCCGCCCTCGGCATCACTCGCGGGATCGTCACCTCCTCCTACCAGTTCGAGGGTCACGTCGAGGAGTACACGAAAGAGGAGCGCCAGATCGGCGAGACGGGCCAGGTCGTCGCGCCGGACCTCTACGTCGCGGCCGGCGTCTCGGGTGCCGTCCAGCACAAAGTCGGGATGGACGAATCCGACACGATCGTCGCGATCAACACCGACCCCGACGCACGGATCAGGGACTTCAGCGACTACTTCGTCGAGGGCGATCTCTTCGAGGTCCTCCCGCGACTGGTCGAGGCGATCGAAGCCGGCGAACTCCGCCTCGAGGCCGTCGCAGACGGGGGTGACGACTGATGGCCGACGACGGGTACGAACATTACGAGGCGATCGTCGTCGGCTGTGGACCCGGCGGCGCGGCCGCCGCGTCCCGACTCGCCGATCACGGTATCGAGACGCTGGTACTCGAGCGGGGCGTCGAAGCCGGCTCGAAGAACGTCTCCGGCGGGCTGATCTACGCCGAGGAGTCCGCGCCGTACACGATCGACGAACTGTTCCCCGGCATTCGGGAGGAAGCCACCGAACGCCCGGTCACCGATTACTACATCCACAACGTCTCGGGACGAAAGGTCAAGACCTACGACCTCACCGACCTCCACGAGCACGACACCGACTGGTGTGACGCCGTCCTCCGCCGAACGATGGACGGCTGGCTCGAAGAGCGCGTCCACGAGAAGACGAGCGAGACGGGCGGGGGCGTTCTCACCGACGTCAGGGTCAACGGACTCCTCCGGGAGAACGGCCGGATCGTCGGCGTTACCTGCGACGAACTGGACCCGATCACGGCGGACTTCGTCGTCGCCGCCGATGGCGTCAACTCCGAACTCGCCCGCGACGCGGGACTGATGGACTGGGAGGAACCCGACGAGTGGTTCCAGGGCGTCAAGGCAGTCGTCGACGTCGATCCCGACGCGATCGACAGCCGGTTCTCGATCGGCGACGACGAGGGCGTCGCACACCTGTTCTCGGGCGACCTCTTCGAGGACGTCCGCGGCGGCGGCTTCCTCTACACGAACGCGGACTCGCTGTCGATCGGGACCGTCTTCCACCTCGACAGCCTCGTCGAGCAGCAGGCCGAACCGCACGAACTGCTCGATGCCCTGCTCACGCACCCGCTGCTCGCGGGATGGCTCGGCGACGAGTACCACGAGCGCGAGTACGCCGCCAAACTGGTGCCGGACTCCAAGAAGGTCGCCCACCGCGAACCCTACCGCGACCGACTCGTCCTCGTCGGCGACGCCGCCGGGCAGATGCAGGCCCAGGGGCCGATCATCAAGGGCATGAACCACGCCGTCACCGCAGGCGCGCTCGCGGCTGACGCGTTCGCGGTCACGCGAGGCAACGCCGACCCCGAAGCCGCCGGCCGACGCTACGCGACGATGCTCGAGGACTCGGGCACGATGGAGAAACTCCGGCCCCGTCGATACGACCTCGCCCGGACGGTGGGCGAACGTGAGGCCGTCACGAACGCCGTCGAGGCCGTCCTCGACTCGAGGGTCGGCAGCGCCGCGCTCGGAAATCCCATCGCCGATCGGCTACTGAAGCGGGCGTACAACTCGCCGCTGCTCGTCTCGATGCTCCCCGACACCAGGACGGGGTACGTCACGATTCCGGCGGTTGTCGGCGAGGAACTCGGCCGGACGATCCACTGGGAGAGCGAGATCGAACCGCCGAGCCTCGAGGAGCGCATCGGCGACCTCACCTACGATACGGACGTGGGCAACCCCCACATTCGGCTGCGCGACGAGTCCGTCGAGGAAAGCGGCGCGGCGGTCTACGCCTGCCCGGTGAGCGCCGAGGACTTCGGCGGCGGCTGTTACCGCGCGGAGACGGTGAAGACGAACGGCACCGAAGAGACGCTCGTCAGCCTCGATACGCAACCCTGCGTGGAGTGTGGAACCTGCGCCGTCGTCGCCGACACCGAGTGGGAACACCCGCGTGGCGGCAAGGGCGTCGAGTTCCGCCAGGGGTAGGATGAGCCGCTACGGACCCAGAATCGCCGCGCTCGAGCGTCGCGCCGAGCGCGACCGCGAGTCGTTCGATCCGGACGTCACGCCGGAGCGAGCTGCGGCCGACTACCTCCGCGAAGGCGCAGGGCAGGCGATCTGGCTCTACGTCGAGGCCCGGACCGGCGGCCGGCTGGTCCCGTTCTCCGAGGCCGAGCTCACTGCCCTCCGCGAGTCGATGAACACCTGGCTCGAACTGTACGCCCGGAGCTACGGCGTCTCCCTCGAGGCCGAGTTTACGGTTCGCGAGGCGGCCGAGTTGTTGCTCGAGACGAGAAACGTCCACGACGTGGCACAGTTGCTCACGGACGTCCCCGAGCGGCGTCCGTGACCGACGAGTCGGTGACGCGGTGGCTACCGGGTGGCGTCCGCCTCGAGGGCGCAATGTGCGTAGAAGGCGACCGAGAAGTCCTGCGGGCTGGGAACCGCACAGGCGAGCCAGCCGATCGCTGCAGCTGTCACGACGAGTCCGTCGGACCCGGGCAGGTAGCCGCCCAGTCCGAGTGCGAAGACGGGGAGGGCGAGCGAGAGCGGCATCAGCGCGGCGATCCGGAGGACCCACGGCGGCTCGTCCCCGGTCGGACGCGGCCGGACCACGGCCCACCGACCGCTCGCGAGGGCGGTGACGACGCCGTCCGTTCGATCTGGACTGTACTCGAGGGAGTAGTCGATACCGGCGAGTCGGAGCACCGCCGCGTGGGCGTACTCGTGAGCGACCAGTCCACCCGCCACGGCGAGCGCGAGGACGACAACGGCGGCGATCACGTCGAATCCGATCACGTACTCGAGTAGCCGAACCGCGGTCGGAAACCGCGCCGGCTTCACCTGTCGTCGCATTAAATCAGCAGCGGTCGCCCGACGCAGTGGCTGGCGAGCCAATCGTTAAGTATCGATGAGTGGTACCACTACCCATGTCATTCAGTGAAGAACTCGAATTTGGCCACGAGGACCGCAAACGGATCTACGAATACGTCGAACGGCACGGAGCCGTCGATCCCGACGAGGCCCAGGAACGCCTCCGAATCGACCCGGGGGGGTTCCGCCACCACGTCGCGATCCTCAAACGCGACGGTCGACTCGAGGAAGTAGAAGGCAAACTCAGGGTCACGATCGACGCCGGGGCCGAAGAGGAGTACGCCACGGACGGCCTCGAGTTCCATATCCGGCCGGCAAGACAGGAAGACCTCTCGGGGATCGTCGGCGCGATCAGACAGGTAGCCGAAGAGAAGACGTACATCGTCGCCGAGAGCGTCGCCGACGAGATCGACCACGAGGACGCCCTGCTCCGGCACAACGAACTCGAGGCGCGGATGTTCTTCGTCGCGACGGTCGGCGACGATGTCGTCGGCTGGGTCCACCTCCACGCGCCCGAACTCGACAAACTGAGCCACACCGCCGAACTCACCGTCGGCGTCATCGAGGAGTACCGCGGCCACGGCATCGGGTCACACCTCCTCTCGCGCGGGCTCGAGTGGGCCGCCTCGAACGGCTACGAGAAAGTCTACAACAGCGTCCCCTCGACGAACGAGGACGCAATCGCCTTCCTCGAACACCACGGCTGGGAGACCGAGGCCGTCCGCGAGGACCACTACAAGCTCAACGGCCACTACGTCGACGAAGTGATGATGGCCCTCGAGTTGTAGGAGACGACCGCTCCGACGGCGTCGAGTTCGTTCGTTTTCTCACCGGGGCTCTCCTCGGCCTCCACGATCTCGAAGCGGTCCGCGTCCCCTTCGCCGTCCGGAAGCTGATTCTGGACGTCCTCGAGTGCGCCGCCGGAAGTCGCCTCCGCGGCGACGTCGAGGGCAACCTGCGCGTTGAAGACCCTCTCGGTCGGCGCTTCGTCGCCGAGTTCCTCGCGCTCGGCGACGCGTCGACGAACCCGTCGAAGCCGACGAGTTCGGACCCTTCAGACGAGAGCGACGGCGCAGCCGGGCGAGGTGCCCGTGGATACCCGGGGAATCGAAAGACAGTTTTCCCGCACGAGGCTACCTCGTGGCATGCTCTCGATCGCGCTTGCCGGAAAACCGAACGCCGGCAAGTCAACGTTCTACACCGCGGCGACGATGGCGGAGGTAGACGTCGCCAACTACCCCTTCACCACCATCGACGCCAACCGCGGCGTGAGTCACGTCCGCACCGAGTGTCCCTGCCTCGAGCGCGACGAGCGGTGCAACAGCGAGAACTGCCGGGACGGCAAGCGGTACGTCCCGATCGAACTGCTCGACGTCGCCGGACTGGTGCCGGGCGCTCACGAGGGGAAAGGACTGGGCAACCAGTTTCTCGACGAACTCACCAACGCCGACGTCATCGTCAACGTGATCGACGCCTCCGGGGCGACGAACGAGAAGGGCGAACCCGTCGAGGTCGGCGAACACGACCCGCTCGAGGACATCGACTTCGTCGAGGAGGAGATGGACATGTGGCTGGCGGGCATCGTCGAGCGAAACTGGGAATCGGTCGAACGCAAGTCGCGCTCGCCGGATTTCGACATCGACGACGCGCTCGCGGACATGCTCTCGGGCTTCGGTGCCTCGCCGGCCCAGATCGCGATCGTCCTGCGGGACCTCGAGTACCCCGACGACCCCATCCAGTGGGACGACGAACACCGCGAGGCGCTCGCCCGCGACGTCCGCCAGCGGACCAAACCGATCGTCGTCGCGGCGAACAAGATCGACGTCGCCCCCGAGGAGAACGTCGAACGGCTGCTCGAGCTCGACAAACCCGTGATCCCGACCACGGCCGAGGGCGAACTCGCACTCCGTCGGGCGGCCGAGAACGGCCTCGTCGACTACGACCCGGGCGACGAGTCGATGGAGATCAAAGGCGAGGTGAGCGACGCCCAGCGCGAGGCCCTGGAGGGACTCGGCGAGACGATGGAACGGTGGGACGGCACCGGCGTCCAGGACGCGCTCGACTACGCCGTCTACGACCTGCTCGATCACGTCACCGCCTACCCCGTCGAGGACGCCTCGAAGTGGTCCGACGGCAGCGGCAACGTGCTGCCAGACGCCTTCCTCCTGCCGCGGGGATCGACGCCCGTCGACCTCGCCTACGCCGTCCACTCCGACATCGGCGACGGCTACCTCCACGCCGTCGACGCCAGGTCCGCTCGCGAAGTGAGCGAGAGCTACGAACTCGAGGAGGGAGACGTGATCAAGATTGTGAGTACGAACTGATAAAACAGGAGTCGTAGTGCGTTACTCGTTTTCGAGCGCGTCGTAGATGTCCCGATTCGCGTCCCGGTCAGCTGCTGCTACCCGCCGGACGATCTCACCTCGGATATCCTCCATCACTTCATCGAGGGGGGTCTCGGACTCCGAACTTTCCTTGGTCGCCATAGTTGCTGTATCGTCGCGATTGCGGTTAATCGTTCGGGTTAGACGAGTCGCCGGTTAGTTCGTCCAGTCCGTACCGGATGAGGTCGTCCCGCCACTGTTCAATCTCACCTGCGAGGTCGATTTCTTCGGTGTGGTATCGAAAGTATTCGAGGGTTTCCGTTTCGTCAACAGTTGCCTGATCCGTGCCGAACTGCTTGAGGATCGTCCTGATTTCGTCGTCGTACGTGAACCGATACCCGTTGAGGAAATAGAATACGACCGTCGTGTTGAGCGCGGTGCGTTTGTTTGCATCGACGAACGGATGATTTGCAACCAGCAGTCGGAGGAGGTGAAACGCTTTCTCGTGAATCGTTTCGGGTACCGTCCCGAAATTCCCGCTCTCGATATAGTTCAGGGCAAACTCGATATCTCCACGATTCTGGACGCCAGAGTGCGTGTCAGAGTACTCTGAGACGATGTCGTCGTGGATGGCGAGAACATCGCCCACTGACGGATACCAGAACGAGTCTGCCATTCGTTCGTTTACTCAGACTGCACCCGAGGTAATCCTTGCTATTGCAGCTCACGGAGTCTGGCCGTATTTATCCGTTGTGTACTCAGAAGTACTGATCAAGATCGTGAGTACGAACTGACAAGGGTGGAACCGGAGCCTGCTACTCGTTTTCGAGCGCGTCGTAGATATCTCGATTCGCATCTCGGTCAGCCGCTGCCACCCGCTGGACGAGTTCTCGTCGGACGTCGTCCATCACTTCATCGAGCGGGGAACCGGACGCTGAACCGTCCTCGGTCGCCATACGTGGAGTATCGTCCCGACTGCGGTGGATCGTTCTTGGCCGCGAAGACGATGTAGAACATCTCTTCGAGCTCGAAGCGACGCTGACCGAAGATCGTGTTCGTGAGGCCGCTGGAATCGGTCTCACACGCCTCGTACCAGTACCGTTGGCGTCTTTACCGGTCGTCTCGAGGCAGCACACCTTCGGCGTGGTCAACGCGACCGAACGGTCGTCCAGTCGCGACCGTTCAGTCCTTGTTCTCGGGCACCCAGTTGTGGAGCGAATCGCGGAAGATTTCCGCCACGTCCTCTTTCGTGACCGGACGCGGATTACAGCGAAGCAGCCGCTGCTGGTTCTCGACCGTCTGCGTGGCGAGCCAGTCGATCTCCTCTTCCGAAACGTCGGCGAGTTCGGCCAGCCCACTCGGAAGAACGTTCAGGTCCCGTTGCAGGTGGACGAACTCCTTTCTGGCCTCGTCGGCCGCCTCGCGAGTGCTCTTGCCCGACGTATCCGCTCCGAGCAACTCCGCGACCTCGACGAATCGTTCGGGGTCGCTGGCGACGTTGTAGCCGAGCGTGCTCGCCGGAGTGAGGGCCGCGATGGTCTGGCCGTGGTAGGTGTGATAGCGATTCCCGACGGGGTAGGCCATCGCGTGACAGAGGCTCGCGCCTGCGGTTAGCCCCGATATGGCCCCGAACAGCGCTCCCTTGAGCATGTTCGCCCGTGCCTCGAGGTCGTCGCCGTTGTTGACGACCCGGCGGACGTTCCCGGAGAGCAATCGGATCGCCTTCCGGGAGAACATCTCGGTGAGATCGGTTCGGCCGGCGTACACCGGTCGCTCGCGCGGGTCGGTCGCCCGCAGAAGGTCGTCGAAGCGATGGGTGGTGTAGCCCTCGATCGCGTGACCGAGGGCGTCCATCGCCGTCTCCGCGGTCAGGTCCGGCGGCAGCGTCGTCGTGAACGTCGGGTCGAGGACCGCCGCGTCCGCGCGGACGTAGTTGCTCGAGATGCCCTCCTTGGTCTCTTTCTCCTCGACTGCGAAGATGGCCACCGGCGAGATCTCGGAGCCAGTGCCGGCCGTCGTCGGCATGAGGATCAGCGGCGGGCCGGCCTCGGTCAACGCCTCGCCCTCTCCGGTGGGTTCGGCGATGTAATCGAGCACCTCGCCGCCGTTGGCGATGATCGCCCGGGTCCCCTTCGCGATGTCGAGACAGCTCCCGCCGCCGAAGCCGACGTAGAAGTCGTAGCCCGCCTCGCCCTCGTTCTCGCGGACGAACGAGAGACACTCGTCGACGACCGCAGTCGAGGGCTCGCGCTCTGCGCCGTCCCAGACGGTGACGTCGTAGTCGGCCTCCTCGAGGTGCGCTTCGATGCGGTCGACGTGGCCGAGTTCGACGAGGTCCTCGTCGGTGACGAGCAGGCCGTGGGAACCCTCCTCGACCCCGAGGTCCTCGAGCTGGTAGCCCAGCTCTTCGACGGCGTGAGGACCGAAGCGAATCTGTGGCATCTGGATGTTCCAGACGGTTTCGGGCGTCAACGCGTGGGACTCAGCCGAGACGGATCGCTCGTAGCTCACTGCCCCCACCCCTCGCGAATCTCCTCGAACTGGTCGGCGTCGTGGCCCAGCACGACCTCGGCGTCGTGGCGCCGTTCGAGCGAGCGAATCAGCTCGAGGCTCTCGCGCCACTGAGTCTTGTCCCACACCAGCGGTCCACCGAGAGGGATCCCCTCCTCGTAGTTCGGCATCTGATAGAGCTGGTCGCCGGCGAAGACGATCGTTCCCTCGTCGTCGAGATGGATCATCGTCCCCGTGAGCCCCGGTGTGTGACCCGGGAGGTGGACGAACTCCACGTCCTCGAAGTGCCGTTCGCGGTCGCGATGGAGGACGTGCCAGTTGAGGTCGTGATCGAAGTCTTCGAGGACGTAGGCGGCGCTCCCCTCGTCGCTCTTGGCGCTGTAGTAGGCGAACTTGAGCTCCTCTTCATGGACGAACACCGGAACGTCGGTGCCGTCGAAGAACTCGAGGCCGCCGGCGTGGTCGAGGTGGAGGTGCGTCTGGAAGACGTAGTCGATGTCCTCGATTCCGTAGCCCGCTCGCTCGAGGTCGTCGTCGAGGCGGTGCTCGTGGGCGTCGTGCGGGTAAAAGGCCTGGTAGAGCCCCTCTGGCCAGTGTCCCTCGAGGGCGTCGTGGTGGGAGCCAGTGTCCCAGAGAATCGTCCCCTCCGGATGGTCGATGACGAGACTCCAGACGGGAATCTCGCCGTAGTCGACGTCGGGATTCCGTTCGTCGTGCGTCCCCAGAACCTTCCCCTCGACCATGTAATTCTGGTCGCATTTCAGTCCACCGCGATACAGAACGTCGATAGTTGCGTCTACCATCGGTCGAACCTCGAAGGAGTGCCTACACCATTCTCCGTGAAAAGTATTTGCGTGTTGTTAACATGCATATTCTCGGCCGGTGAGAGCTACGAACTCGAGGAGGGGACGGCACTAACTGATCGACCCGTGTTAATTACTGGCGTGTCGAATACGAGGACCGTTCGCGACGATCCACTCGGCGACGATCGCACCGGCCATCGCGACCAGGAGGGAGAGTCCAACACCGACGGCGGCAACGACAGGTGTGAGGGCGGTAACCACGACGGTGATCTCCAGAGACAAAGTCCGCACGATGGACGTCAGATAAGACAGTTGCCACAGGACGACTCCGATAGACGCCACAGCGCCCGCTCGTCTGCCAGCGCGGCGACTCGCCGTCGGCCGTTTGCTGTAGACGTATCCGACGACCAGGCCGGCGAACAGGAGGGGTGCCCCCGCGATGGCGTGCGGTTCTGACTCACCGGAGAGGACGACAGTAAACGGGATCGAAGCGAGGCCGACGAGGGTTGCAACTCGCAACGACTCGTCAGTCAGGTCGTCCCAGCGTCGCTGGAGTGTGGGCATCGTGATTATCGAACACTTGTTATAGCACTGTAACACTTTGCACCGACGGCGCATACGCCGGTGTTTCGCCACTCGGTCGACGACGATTCGCCGCCGGCTCACCGTGGTAGCCAGTCAGCTCCCCGTCGGCCGGGACTCTCGAGTCACGGCGACGCCGGGGAGGCTCGGCAACGAGAGGTCGACGCGACGGAGGAACTGCGCGTTGATCGCGACGATGACCGTGCTGAGCGACATCAACAGCGCCCCCACCGCCGGCGACAGCAGGATGCCCACGGGTGCCAGAACGCCCGCAGCAAGGGGGATCGCGAAGACGTTGTAGCCGGCGGCCCACACGAGGTTCTCCTGCATCTTCCGGTAACTGGCCCGGCTGAGTTTGACCAGCCGGACGACGTCGAGCGGGTCGTTCTGGACGAGAATGACGTCGGCCGACTGGACGGCGACGTCCGTCCCGCTCCCGATGGCGATACCGACGTCGGCTCGAGTGAGAGCCGGCGCGTCGTTGACGCCGTCGCCGACCATCGCGACGAGTTTGCCCTCCTCCTGGAGACGGGTGATCTTCGTGTCCTTGTCCTCGGGCAGCACCTCGGCGAAGTACGTGCCGACGTCGAGTTCGTCGGCGACCGCGCGAGCGACGTCCTCGCTGTCGCCGGTGAGCATCGCCACCTCGACGCCCAGTTCCTGGAGGGCGGCGACCGCCCGACGGCTCTCGTCGCGGATCACGTCCGCGAGGGCGAACGCCGCGAGTACCTCGTCCTCGCGAACGAGGTAGACGACCGTCTGTGCGTTCTCGCCCGCGTCGTCGGCGAACGCCTCGATCCTCTCGGGTGGCTCGATCTCGAGCTGGGAGAGGAGGTTCGGACCGCCGACGTGGACGAGTTCGCCGTCGACTCGAGCGCGGACGCCCCGTCCTTTGATCGCCTCGAACGCGCGTGCGTCCGGCGTCGTCACGCCGCGGTCGCTGGCGGCGTCGCGGATCGCCTGCGCGATCATGTGTTCGGAGTCGCCCTCGACGGCCGCGGCCAGTGCCAGGGCCTCCTCCTCGTCGACGTCCTCGACGGTCGCGACGCCGACGACACCCTGCTCGCCTTTCGTGAGCGTCCCGGTCTTGTCGAAGACGATCGTGTCGAGTTCGCGGGCCTGCTCCATCGCGATGCGGTCCCTGACGAGCATTCCGTTTCGCGCCGCCAGCGAGGTGTTGATGGCGACGACCAGCGGGATCGCGAGTCCGAGCGCGTGCGGGCAGGCGATCACGAGGACCGTCACCACCCGCTCGACGACTCGAGCGTCGAACGCGACCGCGACGGACCAGACGACGGCGGTGACGGCCGCGGCGGCGACCGCGACGTAGAACAGCCAGCCGGCGGCCCGATCGGCGAGCACCTGCGTCTGGGACTCGCTCTGCTGGGCCTCCTCGACCAGTCGCATGATGCCCGCGAGCGTCGTCTCCTCGCCGGTCGCCTCGATCCGCACCCGGAGGCTGCCATCGCCGTTTACGGTACCACCGATGACCTCGTCACCGGGGTCTTTCGAGACCGGCTTCGACTCGCCGGTGATCATCGCCTCGTTCACGTCGGAGTCGCCCTCCTCGACGACGCCGTCGGCCGGCACGTTCGCACCCGGCCGGACGAGGACGAGGTCGCCCTCGGAGAGGTCGTCCACCGGCACCTCCTCGGTGTCCCCATCCTCGGTAATTCGCTCGGCCGTGTCGGGCAGAAGCTGGGCGAGTTCGTCGAGCGCGCTCGAGGCCCGGCGAACGCTTCGCATCTCGATCCAGTGGCCGAGCAGCATGACGTCGACGAGTGTCACGAGTTCCCAGAAGAACGTCGACGCCGTCGGCACCACGACGCTCGCCAGACTGTAGACGAAGGCGACGGTGATCGCCATCGAGATGAGCGTCATCATTCCCGGTGATCGTTCCCGGAGTTCCGGGACGGCCATCTCGAGGAAGGGCACGCCACCGTACGCGAAGACGAGCACCGCGAAGACCGGGTTGATCCACTCGCTGCCGGGAAACGTCGGGACCGAAAAGCCGAGCCACGCCTGGAGCGTCTCGCTGTAGAGGAGTACCGGGATCGAGAGCGCCGTCGAGACGAAGAATCGTCGACGGAACAGCTCTTCGTGTCCGGCGTGCATCCCACCGTGGTCGTGTCCCCCGTCCTCGTGGTCTCCCTGTCCCTGGTGTTCGGCGTGTGCCGCGGCCTCATCGGCGTCGGCCTCGTCCTCGAGGAGCGACTCCGCTACCCGCGGTTCCTCCCGTTCGTCCGAACGGCGGTGCTCGTCCATGGTGACGTCCCCTTACAGCGAGGTACGGTAGCAGGGCTGATGGGTGTACCGTGTCGGCCGACGGGCGTCTACGTTGTGCCTTCGAATTCCTGGGTGGCGGTCGAATACCGAGATGCGAGAACAGAAGCCGGTGATCGAGCTATCGAGGGGACGACCGCCGACCACTCGCCGCGGTCACTCGCCGGCTCCGTCGACCGCCGCCCGGAGATCCTCGACCGACGGATTGACCAGCATCTCGCCGTCGACGAACACGGTCGGGGTCCCTTCGACGCCGCGGTCGAGTCCTTCCTGGCGGTCGTCGCTGATGACCTCGCAGAACGGCTGGTCCTCGGCGGCCGAAACGACGTCCTCGCGCGGGGCGTCGACGTCGTCGGCGGCGTCGCCGAACAGATCCGTCCCGAGATTCTGCTGGTTCTGGTACAGCCTCGAGGTGTACTCGAAAAACGTCGCGTCGTCGACGTGGTACTGGACGGCTCGAGCGGCGTTCGCGGCCGGTCGCGCCCACTCCTCGCTGACGGGGATCGGGAAGTCCCTGTGGACGTAGCGGACGCGCCCGTCGGCGATGTCGTCCTCGAGCGTCGGTGCCTTCTCGAGTGCGAACGTCGCACAGTGGGGACACGAGAAGTCGCTGTAGACAGTCACGGTGACGGGGGCGTCCGAATCGCCTCTGGCGGGCGACTCGAGGTCGGTGATCTGCTCGCCGCTACAGTCGCCGTCGCCGCTGTTCCCCCCGCCCAGACAGCCGGCGACGGCACCGACCGCACCCGCCGACGCAGCCGCGAGCAGCGCCCGGCGCGACGTCACGGGGACGTTCGGCCGACGCGATCCGTCCACACTGCCAGTCGATGTTCGCTCCATGCAGGTCGTTTCCGCGGGACGCTCAAGGCGTCTTCGATCACGGTCGTCTAGCTGAACGGCCGGAACCACGCGGCGGCGATGAGTACGGCCAGAAAGAGGTACGAGCCGCGAACCAGCAGCATCGTCGCGAGTTTCGGTCCCGCCCGACGGGCCACGAGGGCGACGGCGGCGAAGGGAACCGACGCGAGGGCACTCGAGGGCGGGAAGACGCCCACGGCGGCGAAGCCGACGACCGCGAGGAGGGCGACGACCATCAACCCGTACGCGACGGTGTGGGCGCGATCGGGGCCGACCGCGACGGCGACCGTCCGCTTTGCGATCGAGCGGTCGTACTCGTAGTCCTGGGCGTCGTCGATCACCTTCACGCCCGAGAGCAAGACGAGAAAGACGAGCGCGAAGCCAAGCGGAACCGGCTCGATCGCGCCGGCCTGGACGTAGAAGCCGCCCAGCAGGGACAGTGCGATCCCCAGCGGGTAGCCCGTCGTCGCCGTCACGGGGTTCGTGTCCAGCTGTGGCGCGTGGTGGTAGGCGATCAGCCACGTCGGAACGACCAGCGCGACGGCGATCGGATCGACGAGGACGAACAGCAGACCACAGCAGACGGCGAACACCGCTGTCGAGAGCGCCAGTCCGAGGCGACAGCCCCGCTCGGTCAGCGGGTGGTCGTCGTCCTCGCCGCGGACGTAGAAGTCGACGTAGCCGTCCTTGACGTGGGCCGTGTACACCGCCGCGAACATCGCGACGACGTGGATCGCGGCGAGTACGGGATCGACTCCGCTCGCGAGGATCGCCCCGAACAGCGACGCCGCGAGCGGCGGCAACATGAACACTGGATGGACCTGCGAGAGATACGCTCGCAGCGTCGCATCGAGACCCGACCCTGCTCTCGCCAGTGCCATGGCCCTAGTGATGGCCTACTGAAACATAATACCGCGGGTGCGGGCGGGTTCGGTCCAGTCACCGCCGCTGCCGCCCGCTCGCCTCGTGGGCGTCGAGAACCGACGCGTCGGTCTCGGCGGCTAACAGAGCGGGCAGCGGCGCTCGAGCGAGGAACGGGTCCGCTCGAGTCGCGTTCGGAGGCTACGTCCGAACGACGACAGCGACGCCCGTACTGCGTCGTACGTGTTCCCAAGGAGGTTCCCGAAGTAGATCGCGCGAACGTACGCCAGCACGTCCTCGCCTGTCTGCCGGCCGTAGACGGCGTACAGTTCCTCGAGGGCGGCCTCGTCTGGGTCGGCGTTCGACTCGGCGTAGTGCTGGGCGAACTGGAGTGCGGGCAGTTCGTCGTCGTCGACCGCCGTCTCGACGTCGTTCTCGAGAATCTGCCTGACCGTCTCGCGGGAAACGTCGGCGTCGGCGGCGAGGTCCGTGTGATAGCGCGCACAGTAGGGACACTCGTTGACTGCCGTGACTGCGAGCATGATCTTCTCGGCGAACGCGTCGCTGACTCGACCTGCCTTCTTCGCCCGGCGAACGCGTGGGAGGTTCCGGAGGAACTGTACCAGGTGTGGTCCGATCGTCCGCCAGGTGAACGTCGCCCCTCGAGATCGTTCGAACGCCATCGCTGGATCGTCTGCCGTCATTCGTCGTTCCTATCAGTGAATCGAATAAATATGTCTCGATCCCGACGCGGGACCCGACTCGAGTGTGACCAGACCCGATCGATCCGACTACGGCCGGCGCGTGAGGGCGAAGACAGGTGGATTCATGTCCCGTCCCGTGCCAGGGCATCGCATGACTGGCGAGTACACCGGCGCGGACCTGTTCGTCGACGCCCTCGAGTCCTACGGCGTCGAGTACGTCTTCGGCAACCCCGGCACGACCGAGCTTCCAGTGATGAACGCACTCGTCGAGAGCGACCTCGAGTACGTCCTCGGCCTCCACGAGGACGTCGCGGTCGGGATGGCGGCGGGCTACGCGAGCACGCGCCGGTACCACGCCGACGGCGCGACCGGGCCCGACGTAACCGAAACGAACCCCGTCGGCGTCGTCAACCTTCACCTCGCGCCGGGACTCGCGCACGGACTCGGCAACCTCTACGGGGCGATGGTCGCCGGCGCGCCGCTGGTCGTGACGGCGGGCAACCACAGCACCGACTTTCGCCACGAGGAGCCGATCCTCTCGGGCGACCTCGTCGACCTCGCGGAGCCGTTCACCAAGTGGAGCGACGAGGTGCTCGACGTCGACGCGCTCCCGACGATGCTCCGGCGGGCGTTCCGGGTCGCGCTGACGCCGCCGACCGGGCCGGTCTTCCTCGCGCTCCCGCTCGACGTCACGATGGCCGAGACCGACGCCGAACCCGAGCGGCTGGGATCGATTCCGACCGCCGGCAGCGGCGATCCGGCCGAACTCGAGCGCGCGGCCGACCGCCTCGCGGCGGCGGACAGTCCGGCCATGATCGTCGGCGACGGGGTCGCCAGGTCGGGCACCGGCGCGGTCGCGGCGGCGGTCGACCTCGCCGAGGCCGCGGGCCTGCGGGTCCACGGCGAGATCATGGCCAGCGAGGTGAACTTCCCGGCCGACCACGGCCTGTGGGTCTCGCACGTGCCGCCGGCGGAGGACCTGGCGTCGATGCTCGCGTCGACCGACACGCTCGTCTTCGTCGGGACCTCGACGCACACGACGCTCGTCCGCCACGAAGGCGACCTCGTCGATCCCGAGACGACGTGTATCCACCTCGGCGACGACGCGTGGGAACTCGGCAAGAACCAGCCCGCGGACGTGACCGTCCTCGGCGACCCGGGTGAGACCCTCGCCGACCTCGCCGATCGGGTTCGCGCCCGTCTCGACGACGAGACCCGCGAGCAGCGCCTCGAGTCGGTTCACGCGACCGCGGCGGCGCTCGAGGAGACGATCGAATCGATGGGCGAGAGCGACGCGCCGGCAGACGAGCGGCGGGCGTCGAAGGCGCGACTGGTCGACGAACTCCACGCGGTCGCGCCCGACGCCTACGTCGTCGACGAGGGCGTCACGGCGCGGTACGCGATGCTCACCCGGTGGCCCTTCGAAGCGGAGGGACTGATATCGAACAAGGGCGGCGGTCTGGGCTACGGGCTGCCGGCGGCCATCGGCGCGGCGATCGCCGAAGGCGACCGCGAGGACCCCCGGGACGTGATCGGCTTCGTCGGCGACGGCTCGTACCTCTACTACCCGAACGCGATCTACACGGCGGCCCGCTACGGCGTCGACCTCACCGTCGTGATTCCGGACAACCGCAACTACCGCATCCTCAAAGACAACACGGCGAAGCTGTTCGGCGGCGACGCCGAGGACTACGAGTACGTCGGGATGGACTTCGAGCCACCCGTCGACCTCGTCGCGAACGCGAAGAGCCACGGCGCGGACGCGGAACTCGTCGAGACGCCCGACGAGATCGGTCCCGCCGTCGAACGCGCACTCGAGAGCGACGGTCCGACGGTCCTCGACGTACTCGTCCACGACTGACTCGTCCCGGCGGACTCGAGCGGACTACGGCTGCTCCGATTCTAACGCCGTGAACGGAATGACCGCGGCGTTTCGTTCCGCGACCCACGCGAGTCGCAACACGAACGAGAAGAGCACTGCGAGCGGTGCGAATCCGGCGGCGACGGCGACTGGAACGAATAGCGCGAACGCTAATGGCGGAACGACCTCGGGGCCGACGTACATCGCGAGCGCGACGGCGACGACGAGTTCGGCGGGGACGCCGACGTAGAGGATCACGCGCGAGAGAAAAGAGAGTTCACGTTCGACGTAGACCGTTCGGAAGTAGTTTCGCGCGACGTCGACGTACAGCAGGTGCGTGGCGATCGAGTCGACGAGATCGCGCTCCGTCGCGGAGAGGTCGTCACGGAATTCGACCAGAAATCGGTCGAGTTTCTCGAGTTGCTCGGCGTGGTTCGTCCCGAGCGTGGCCACGATCGCGGTGAACTCCTCGCCGTCCGATCCGTCGAGTTCGGCCCCGACTTCGCGGACGTCCTGCCGAACGGACGTGGCGATGTTCTCGACTCGATCCGTCACTCGCTCGTTCCCGTGGTCGGCTACCGCCTCATCGAGCGCTTCAGCCTGGTCGCAGAGACTCTCGTGAAGGTCGAGCAGGAACGCGCCGGGTCGAACCGGGCTCACGTACCACTCCGCAGTCGCCTCGGCATCGGTCCGAAACTCCATGGCGTCTTCCATACGGTTTCGCAACTCCCCCGGCGAGCCCAGTTCTCGAGAGAGCACGAGTTGGTTGATCGAGATGACGACCGTGATGAGCGTCAGATTCCCGCCGAGAAGCGAGCTAAGCAGGAAATACATCGGATCTGCCGGTCGTCTCGGCAGGACGCCAGCGACGGTGAGTGTCCCCATCACCGCGAGGACGACGCCGACCACGACTCCAGCGATCCGGAGTCGCTTTCCGGAGATCACGAGCCAGAGGACCCCCCGATCCCACGGTCCCCGGTCGCTCCGCGTGGGTTCCATACGCCCGTCGTCAGCCTCCGGTGGAAATTATCTGCTGCTTGCCCACTGTGGTCTTTCTTGCAGCGCCGTCTTTTCACCGCCGCCTCGAGGCCTGTCCACGAGCGACGAGCGGCGAGATTCGACCGCCTGGCTTCCGAACGCGAAGGGAGAACCTGACGACGCCGACTACGGCGACTGGAGGAACGGGGAGGTCGCCGCCTACCGATCGGGCCGCTCGAGCCGTCCCCCGCCTTCCGTCTCCGGAAAGATCTTGCCCGGGTTCAGGGTGTCCGTCGGGTCGAGCGCCCGCTTGACCGCTCGCATCGCCTCGACGCTCCCCTCGCCGTGTTCGTCCTCGAGATAGCGCCGTTTGCCCTCGCCGACGCCGTGCTCGCCGGTGGCCGTCCCGCCGAGTTCGATCGCGCGACGAACGATTTGCGCGTAGACGTCCTCGCAGCGCTGGCGTTCGTCAGGGTCGTCGCGGTCGACCAGGATCGTGTAGTGGAGGTTACCGTCGCCCGCGTGGCCGAAACAGGGAATCTCGAGGTCGTACTCGGTCTCGAGGTCTTTCGCGTAGCGGACGATCTCGGGGTAGGCGCTGATCGGCACCGTCACGTCGCCGGGGTGGACGGGTTCGCGATCGGGGTCGTACGCGGCGACGGCGGGAGCGAGTTCCCGCCTGACGTGCCACAGTTCGTCCATCTCTGCCTCGTCGGTGGCCATCTCGAAGCGCGCGACGTCGTGGGCCTCGAAGATCGTCCGACAGAGGTCGATCTCCTCCTCGATGCCGTGGTTCGCGTGGAACTCGAGGAAGACCATGGGCGCGTCGGGCAGGTCCGTCCCGAAGTAGTCGTTGGCCATCCGCGCGCTCGGTTCGTCGACGAGTTCGATCCTGGCGACCGCCACCTCCGTGCGGACGGTCTCGAGGACGGCCTCCGCCGCGTCGTCGAGGTCGTCGAAGATGGCCCGGCCGCCGCGGATCTGTGCCGGCCGGCCGGCGAGTTCGAGCGTCGCCTCCGTGATCACCGCGAGGGTCCCCTCGCTGCCCACGAGGAGGTCTTTCAGGTTGTACCCACTCGAGGTCTTGGCTGCCCGCGAACCGGCCTCGATCACCGTGCCGTCGGCGAGCACCGCCTCGACGCGGCGGACCCAGTCTGCGACCTCGCCGTATCGCACCGTCTGCATGCCGCTGGCGTCGGTGGCGATCATCCCGCCGACCGTCGAGATGTTCCCCGAAGACGGTAACGGCGGGAAGAAGAGGCCGTCGGCCGCAACGTACTCGTCGACGGCGGTGCCGATGATCCCCGGCCCGACGTCGATCAGGAAGTCCTCGGGCCGGTAGTCGCGAACGTCGTCCATCCGGGTCAGGTCGAGGCTGATCCCGCCGTGGGCGGGGACGGCGTTGCCCTCGAGTCCGGATCCGGCGGCGTACGGCGTCACGGGGACGCCGCGGTCGGTCGCGGCGGCGAGCACCGTCGAGACGTCGGCGGTCGATTCCGGCCAGACGACGGCGTCGGGCAGGACGGCCCGTCCGGAGTGCTGTGCGCCCCAGTCTGCCGCGTGTGTCTCTCGCCGTCCCTCGTCGAACGACACCTGATCGTCGTCGAGAGGAAGATCCTCGAGAAACGTACAGTCGACGGACATACCGGAACGTAGACCGGGATCCGTATCAAGGTTCACGTCTACCCACCGCAACGACCACCTCCTTCGCGCGCCTACGAACTGCCGTGACCGACGACGACACCGACCGCTCGCTCGAGGAACGGACTGAAGCGCTCTGCCGTCATCTCGAGGCGACCGCCGAACTCCCGATCGATCCCCGGACGAACCGCTGGCTCGGCGAGGCCGAAGCCGTCGCGCGCGACGCCGCGACGAGCGACCTCGACGAGGCGACGACGAAAAAGCGCGTCGACCAGGTCGCACACCTGCTCGAGTCGGCCGACGAGACCGGCCACGACGAGGTGGACGAACACCTCGAGGCGGCGCGGGCGCTGTGTGCGCACATTCTGGAGGAGTGATCGGCCGCCGTCAGAACGACAACTGCGCGTCCTCGCGTCGTTCGCCGTTCGCCGGCGGCGTCCGGTCGGAGTAGTACCGACGCCCGATCGCCTTGCTGTCGACGGCGTTGAAGATCGCCTCCCGTGTCTCCTCGACGGACTCGTAGGTCTCTTCGGGCAGCAAGCCGAGCATCTCGCGTAACGTCTCGGAGCCGTTCTGGAGTTCGACGGTATCCTCGCCACACTGCTCGAGGAGGTCTTCGGTCTCGATCGGGTACGTCTGTTCGCGCAGTTTCGTCTCGAGGTCGCCGAACTCGATGCCCAGTTCGCGGCTATGTGTATCTATCATGATCGATCGTCAAAGATCCTACGTCGTCGAAGAATATACCTCTGGGGGTGACACGGCCGGGCACCGAGCGGCGCGGCCCACCTCGAGTCGGCGACTGTCTCGACGTCGTGGAGCGAGACTACTGCACCGCCTGCGTCGCCTCGTCGATGATCTCGAGTGCTTCCTTCAGGTCTTCCATACCTGTCGCGTACGAAAGGCGGGCGTACCCCTCGCCGTTCGCGCCGAACGCTTCGCCGGGGACGACGACGACGTCCCGCGCGAGCACCTCGTCACACCAGCCCTCAGGAACCTTCGGCATCGCGTAGAACGCACCCTCCGGCGTCGGCACCTCGAGACCGGCGTCCTCGAGCCCGTCGAGGACGACGTCGCGACGCTTCTGGAAGGCGGCGACCATCTCGTCGACGGGCTCCTGGGGGCCCGACAGCGCCGCCTCGGCGGCGTACTGCGCCGGCGCGCTGGCACAGGCCTGGGCGTACTGGTGGACCCGCAGCATCCGTTCGATGCGGCGGTTCGAACCGATCACCCAGCCGAGTCGCCACCCGGTCATCGAGTAGGTCTTCGAGCAGGCACTGATGACGACGACGTTGTCCGTCTGGGCGAACGCCATCGGCGAGTGGTGCTCGCCGTCGAAGACGATGTGTTCGTACACCTCGTCGGAGACACAGAGCACGTCGTGTTCGTCCGCGATCCGGGCGAACTCCCGCATGTCTTCTTCGCTCTGGACGGCACCCGTCGGGTTCGCCGGGCTGTTGACGACGAACGCCGCCGTCTCGTCGGTGATCGCCTCCTCGACCGTCGCGGGGTCCATCGTCAGGTCCTCGCGAAGCCCCACCGGTTTCGGCGTCCCGCCCGCGATCCGGGTCAGCGCGTCGTAGGAGACGAAGCCCGGATCCGGGAAGATCACTTCCTCGCCGGGGTCGACGTGCGCCTCGAGTGCGATGTGCAAGGCTTCGCTACCGCCCGCAGTGGCGATGACGTCGCCGGGATCGACCTCGAGTCCGTAGTCGCGGTCGTACTTCGCCGAGATGGCCTCGCGAAGGCCGCGAGTACCCTTGTTCGACGTGTACGCGTCGGTCCGCCCGGATTCGATCGCCTCGATTGCGGCCCGACGGGCGTGTGCGGGCGTCGGAAAGTCCGGCTGGCCGATCCCGAGGTTGATCGCGTCTTCGCTCGCGGCTTCGAACACTTCGCGAATGCCGCTGATCGACACCTGCTCGATCCGATCTGAAAATTCCGCCATACCTGAACTCGTGGTGGCGACCCCGATAACTTTGCTGTGTTTCGATCGTGGATATCCGCGATCGTGACAGTGTTCTAATCATATTGTTAGGTTCGGAAAGAATATACCGCGGCCGGCTTATTACTCACGCAATGAGATCACGACGATCGCTACTCGCCGCCGGCGCGACCGGGGCACTCGCGCTTTCGGCGGGCTGTCTCGGTGTCGTCCTCGGGAACGAACCGCTCGAGTTTCACGCGTCTCGAGTCGCCCCGACCGAGGAGGTACTCTCGGAGACGGGGTACGAAGAGCACGAGTCGACGAACGAAACGTACCGCGAGGAAGTCGACGTCGGCGTCACGCGGGAGATTTCCGCCTCCTACTGGCGATCGATCTACACCAAAGCCGTCGAGATCCAGGGGACGGCTCAGGAGGCGGCCACCTTCGCCGCCGTCTCGGTACCCGGCATGGACGTCCTCGGGACGGACTACAACCCCCTCTCGGAACTGGACAACGAGGAACTGCTCGACCAGCTTCGCGAGCAGATCGACGGGACCTACGACGGGTTACGCGACGTCCGTCACGACGAGACGATCGAACTCGAGATCCTCGGCGAGACGAGAGACGTCGACCGCTTCCTCGCGACGACCGACCTCGAGGGCCAGGAGATCGAGGTCGCCGTCCTGCTCGCGGCGTTCGACCACGACGGCGACCTGCTCGTCCTCCTCGGCGGCCACCCGGAGATGCTCCCCGACGAGGGCGTCGACCTCGAGGTACTGATGGAGTCGATCGAGCACCCGCTCGAGTGAGACGGTCTGCTGTACCGATGTACCGGTGCAACCGCAGGGTGGTCGCGGTTGCACCGGAAATAACGTACCGTAGTCCGTATGATCGGTCGGACCGCGAAACGCCAGTGGGAACCGATCTCGTGACGCCTGTCCTCGAGTGACACTCGTCCTTATGTGGCTGGCCGGACATACCTCGAGTATGAGCGCCGAGTCGCGTCCGTCGACCGATTCTCGCCACGAGCCGACGCCGTTGCGCGCGATCCTCGAGGTCGAACTGCCCGAAAGCGTCCAGTGCCCGGTCGCCCGCGAGACCCCGAACGCGTCTGCGGTCTCGCAGACGATTACGGGCGGCGGCGACGGCGGCGGCCAGACGTGTCAGAACGAGGTTACCGTCGCCGACGGGACGACGACGCAAACGGAGTACGTCTCGACGTCGGTCGACGAGTCGTGTGCCTGTGCGGCGATCAGGCAGTTCGAGTGCGTCTTCGACCTCGAAGGCGTCCGGGACGGCGCACTGCGCGTCTCGCTCGTCGTCCCCGAACGGGCCCTCCTCGGTGACGTCGTCTCGGCACTTCGCGAGACGGGCGCGAGCGTCGACCTCAAGCGCATCTCCCGTCTCGGCGACGACGGCGGCAGCGTCGAACTCGACGCGACCGCGATCACCGAAAAGCAACGCGAGGCGGTCGAACTGGCGGTCGAACTTGGCTACTACGACCGGCCGCGCGAGACCGACCTCGAGGAACTCGCGGATCGACTCGGCGTCTCGCGGTCGGCGGTCTCACAGCGGCTCAACGCCGTCGAGTCGACGCTCGTGCAGTCGCTCGTCGCCGACCGCGGCGGTCGCGACGTCCAGACGTAGGCGGACGGGTCTGGCATCTGCTTGCGGCCAGTCACGTGCACTCGAGGAGAACGATCGTAGCCACTGAAAGTCATTGCATACCTGCCCACAGCGTGTAAATCGTTTCAGTTGTTAAGCAGCGTTCGAACGCACTGCTCGAGATTCACAGTGCCTCGAAAGAGGGGAGGGGAGAAACCACCACAGTGCCCGTCCGGCTGCCCACGCCGGACGGAATTCCGACCCTGATGCAGGTACGTTCCGTATCCGGTTGCCCGTGAGACCTGCAAGTAGTAGTAGCGACCGTTGCCGAGTGAGCGTTACGCTGTATATTGAACTGTTTTATATGGGGCCCACGAGCGGATGCTGGTGCAGCGTCGCTCGTCGGCGCAAAACTGCGAGAGATGACGGGTGAGAAAGAGAGGGTGAGAGAGACGACGGTTGCTCAGTAGAACTCGCGGACGAGATCCATCGCGTTCTCGGGTGCGCCGTCGGGAATCTCGGACATGTTGGCGTCGACACCGTGCTGTTCGCTGTAGGGCACGGAGTTTTCGTCTTTGTAGATGACGCCCTGATACTCCTTGTCGGCGTCGAGGATGACCTCCTTTGCGGCGTCGTAGTCGGTCGGGTCGTGGCCCTCTTCCTCGAGGTCGACCAGCGTGTCGCGGAAGTAGTCGTAGGTGTCGACGTCGTTGAACGTGACACACGGCGAGTAGACGTTCACGAAGCCAAAGCCATCGTGCTCGATTGCCTCCTGGATGATCTCCTGGTGGCGCAGCGCGTCGGAGCTAAAGGACTGGGCGATGAACGTCGCCCCGGCCGCGAGTGCGAGCGCGTGGGGGTTGACCGGGGGCTGTTTCGGACCTTCCGGGGTAGTCGAGGTTTCGAAGTCAGAACGCGAGGTCGGCGAGGCCTGCCCCTTCGTGAGGCCGTAGATGCGGTTGTCCATGACGACGTAGGTCATGTCGACGTTGCGTCGAACGGCGTGGATGAAGTGCCCCGAGCCGATCGAGTAGCCGTCGCCGTCGCCACCGGCGACCATGACCTCGAGGTCGGGTCGGGCAAGCTTGACGCCCGTGCCAACTGGCAGAGCGCGACCGTGGACCCCGTGCAGCGCGTAGCTGTGCATGTAGGTCCCGATCTTCCCCGAGCAGCCGATCCCGGCGACGACGAACGTGTTGTCGGGATCGTTGCCGGTTTCGGCGAGGGCTTTCATCATGCCGTTCATCGTGCCGAAGTCCCCACATCCGGGGCACCACGTCGGCTGCTTGTCGGACTTGAAGTCGGTGAATCGTACTTCCGAACTCATGCTGGAACCTCCTCCGTGAGTTTCTGCTTGATTTTCTCCGCGAGTTCGTCCGCCTTGAAGCGGACGCCGGTGTACTTGTTGATGCGCTTGACGCGGGTAAGCGTGTCGTGCTCGATCAGGTCGGCGAACTGGCCGGTGGCGTTACACTCGACGACGATCACGTCGTCTGCGGCTTCGATCTCCTCGCTCAGGTCGGGCCGCGGGAAGATGTAGGGTACGGAGAGGACGCGAACGTCGACGCCGTCTTCCTCGAGGTAGTCGAGGGCTTCGACCAGTGCGCCCTCGTTCGAGCCCCACGAGACGACGAGCGTGTCGGCGTCGGCGTCACCGAACTCGCGGTAGTCCCAGTCTTCGCGTTCTTTGGCGGTTTCGACCTTGCGGTTGCGCTTGTCGACCTGCTCGACGCGAACCTCCGTGTCCTCGGTTCGGCGGCCGAGCTCGTCGTGCTCGAGACCGGTGCTCATGTGTGCGCCGTCGGTCGTTCCCGGAATCGCACGCGGGCTGACGCCGTCGTCGGTCGCGGCGTGGGCGCGGAAACGACCCTGGTCGTCGAGCCACTCCTCGACTTCGTCTTCGTCGACGAGGTTGCCGCGGTCGATCTCGACGTCGTCCATGTCGAACGTCTCCGGCGGGAACGTCTGCTCGGTGACCGACATCGCCAGGTCGGAGACGAGGAACACCGGCGTCTGGTACTTCTCGGCGTAGTTGAACGCCTCGACGGTCTTCCAGAAACACTCGTCGATCGAGGTGGGGGTGACGACGAACCGTGGGACTTCGCCGTGGCCGCCGTACAGCGCCATGTTGAGGTCGCCCTGTTCCTGCTTCGTCGGCATCCCAGTCGAGGGGCCGGACCGCTGGACGTCACAGATGACAAGCGGCGTCTCGCTGGTCGCGACCAGGCCGAACGTCTCGGTCATGAGGTCGATCCCGGCACCCGAGGTCGCGGTCATCGAGCGAGCGCCGGCGCGTGCGGCACCGAGCGACATGTTGATCGCCGACAACTCGTCTTCGGCCTGGACGACGTGACCGCCGTACTCTTCGATACGCCCCGTCAGGTACTCCATGATTGACGTCGCGGGCGTGATCGGGTAACCGGCGTAGAACCGGCAGCCAGCGGCGAGTGCGCCCATCCCAATCGCCTCGTTGCCGTTGAGCAGGACGTAGTCGTTGTCCGTGGTCTCGAGGTTGTAGCCGAGGTGATCGAGGTCGTAGTTCTCCTGGACGTACTCCTGTCCGAGGCGTGCGGCCTTCTTGTTGTTCTCGACGATCTTCGATCCCTTGCCGCCAAAGCGCTTCTCGAGTGCTTCGTCCAGGTACTCGACGTCGAAGCCGGTGATCTCGCAGGCGGCACCGAGTGCGACGATGTTGCGCATGATCGCGCCACCCGCGTCTTCGGCCAGCGACTTCAGCGGAACGTCGACTGCAGTCATCTCGTCGGGAATCTCGGCCTCCCAGGAGCGTTCGCCGTCGTAGATGATGGCACTCCCGTCGTGAAGCTCGTCTAGATTCTCGTCGATAGTTCGCTGGGTCAACGCGACCAGAATGTCGAGTCGGTCGACGACGCTCTGGACCCTGTCGACGGACGTCCGAATCTTGTAGGCGGTGTAGCCGCCGCGAATTCGAGACGCGAAGTCTTTCGACGTGAATACGTGTCGTCCAGCCCTGCTAAGTGCCTGGGCGAAGATTTTCCCCGTGGAGTCGATGCCGTCGCCAGCCTCGCCTCCGACTGCCCAGTTAAGGTCCTCAGCCATATCGTGGCGAACTTGCCCGTGATAAATGAAAAGGCTTCTGAAAGCCCTTCTTACGGCCAGTATTTCTGACCGTATTTACAATAACTATAGTTAATAAAGGAGTTTGAAAGAGCACAGCTCCGAAAGGAACGCCTTTCAGGGCACCGGACGAACCCCCGCGACATGGACGGAACCGAAGTCACCGTCGAGACGGTTCGCGAGGTCGGTACGGATACGGTCGCACTCGAGTTGACCACACCCGAGGAGTTCGATGCGCTCCCCGGTCAGTTCGTCTTGCTCGGTGCCGAAGTCGACGGCGAGGAGGTGACGCGCCACTACACGCTCTCGTCGCCGTCGGTCGGGGAGGCGTTCGAGATCACGGTTGGCGTCGATCCGGAGGGCGACCTGTCGCCGTGGCTCGCCAGCCTCGAGGGCGGCGAGACGGTCGGGATCGAGGGGCCGTTCGGACGGATCACCTACGAGCGAGACGCCGACGTCGTCGCGGTCGCGGGCGGTCCCGGTGTCGGCCCCGCAGTGGCGATCGCGGAGGCTGCCCGCGAGGCCGGTTACGACGCCGCCGTCGTCTACCAGGACGACGAACCTGCCCATCGGACTCGACTCGAGGCCCTCGAGGACGCAGGCGCGGACGTCACCGTCGTCGACGAGGGCGACGACGAACGGCTCGCCGCCGCCGTCGGCGAGCGCCTCGAGGACGGCCAGTTCTACGTCTTCGGATTCAGCGACTTCGTCGAGGCCGTCGCCGACGCGATCGAGGAGGCAGGCGGCGACCCCGACGACGCGCTGATCGAGAACTTCGGGTGACGTGCCGTCCGTCGACACAGCAGTCGCCGCCGTTTTCCGCCGTCGACGAGCCGTCGCGCTCGCGATCGCCGTCCTCGTCGTCCTCGCCGTCGTCGGTGGCGTCGTCTACCTCGAGACGCCGTACCGCGGCGATCCCGACCGCCTCGAAGCGATCGACGCCCGCGAGGACGTCCGACTCGAGCGGGCGGGCGGGGACGTGATCCTCTCTGGCGGTCCAGTTACCGACGAGACGGTCGGGATCGTCGTCTACCCGGGGGCCAGGGTCGACCCCGAGAGCTACGCGTGGACGCTCGCCCCGGTCGTCGCCGAGCGCGACGTCGTGCTCGTCGTGCCCGAGATGCCGCTGAACCTCGCCGTCCTCGACGTCGACGCCGCCGACGAGACGATGGCCGACTATCCGAGCGTCGACCGCTGGATCGTCGGCGGGCACTCGCTGGGCGGTTCGATGGCCTGTCGATACGCCTCCGAGAACCCCGATCGGGCCGACGGTCTGCTCTTGCTCGCGGCGTACTGCGACGACGGCGACGACCTCCGGGGCAGCGGCATTCCCGTCCTCTCGGTGCAGGGGACCGCCGACGGCGTAATCGACCGCGAAACGGAGCGCGCGAACCGCGAACTGCTCGGTCAGAACACCTGGATCGTCGAAATCGCTGGCATGAACCACGCCCAGTTCGGCGCCTACGGCGACCAGGGCGGCGACGATCCCGCGACGATCGACGACCGAACGGCTCGAGACCGACTGACCGAGGCCGTCCTCGAGTGGCTCGACCGCTCGCCGCGAGCGGATGCGAACGTATCGGCGACCGAGACCGTCGTCACCGACTGAAAAATAACATTTACGTCTCGGTACTGTCGGCGTGAATATGAAACGCCGCAACCTGATCGCTCGCGTCGGCGGCGTCGTCGCACTCGGTGGACTCGCCGGCTGTCTCGGGGCGGTCGTCGACGCCGGATCGTCCGGGGACGACGCTGGACCGTCCGGGGACGACGCCGGATCGTCCGGGGACGACGCTGGACCGTCCGGGGATGGTGAGCGCGAGACGCCGCCCGAAGTCGACTCGAGCGACGACGACCCGATCGAACGCTACGAGGTCGGCGACGCCGGGGACGACCCACACGTCGCCACCATCTGGAACGCCGGCGACGGGGACCGCTCGCTCTCGCTGACGGTTCGTCGGGACGACGAGACCGCCCTCGAGAAGTCACTGGGCGTGCCGGCCGACGCCTACCTCGAGGTCGCCGTGGCCGCCGGGGGACGCCACGAGTTGGTCGTCGAGTCCGGCGGCTCGACCACGATGACGCAACTCGAGCGATCGCCGGCCGACTGCGGTCACGCGGAGACGGTGATCGTCCTCCGTGAGGACGGCCTCGAGTCGCACTCGCGGTCGAGAACGGGGACCGACTGTAACTGATACTGCCGGACGAACGGCAGTGAAAACGGGTGACGACTCGCGCCGCCACCGGTCGTCAGTGCTCGACGAACTCCACCAGGATGCCGCCCGTCGACTTCGGGTGCAAGAACGCGACGGTGTGGCCCCACGCGCCGGGACGGGGCTCCTCGTCGACCAGCTCGACGCCCAGCTCCCGTGCCCGCTCGAGTGCACCCTCGATGTCGTCGGTCGCCAGCGCGAGGTGGTGGATGCCGGGGCCGTTGTTCTCGAGGTACCGGGCGATGGTGCCGTCCTCGAGGGGCTCGAGCAGTTCGACGTAGCCGTTGCCGGTGTCGAGGAAGACGACGCGCATCCCATCGAACTCCTCCTCGTGGGCGATCTCGAGTTCGAAGAGGTCGGCGAACCGTTCGGCGAGTGTCGCCGCGTCGTCGGTCGCGACGCCTGCGTGATCGAAGTGCATCGGTTCGACGTGTGCGGCGCTGGGGCGTTATTCTTGTGCTCTTGGCTAGCGCCGTGCCCTGTACGGCTGCGTCGCTCCGTCGACTACCGGCGGTAATCGGGATCGACGCCTTCGATCAACCACTCCTCGGCGTGTTCCCGCCAGTTCGGCTCGTCACTCGCGTTGATGTACCGTTCCCAGTCGTAGATGCCGGATTCCTTGGCGAGACGCCGGAACTGCAGGGTTAACACCGCCGACTCGAGGACGACGGCAGACCGGATCATCCCCGTTTCCCTGTAGAGCTGCTGGCCCTCCCGCATCAGCTCCTGTTCGTCGTCGTCGAGCAACTGGAGCTCTCGCATGTCGACGAGTATGCCGAACTTCTCCGGCGACGACTCGAGTACCGAACGGGAATCCGTGATCCACTCCTGGAGTTCGGCCTCGTCCATATTCCCCGCGAACGTGATCTGATAGCCAAAGCGGGTTTGTTCGATGTTGTACATTGTTGTCGTAGTCTGGGAACGTTCGTGTAATTATGCTTGTGGCCACGGGCCACTCGCCGTCGCCCGCTTGCGTCGCTCGGAGTGACGTTCGCCGTCGCTCGGAGAGAAAATCGACGACTACTCGAGTCGACGCCGGAGACGGGCCGTCGCCGATCGGTCGACCCTCATACGGGCCGCTGTAGGTCAAGTACCGGGGCAACCGCGGACCGTCCTGTGGCTGTCCCAAGACACAGTTACAGCAGACCGTATCAGATCGCGCTGCCCGGCTGGTACTCGCCGAACTCCTCGCGCAGGACGTTACAGATCTCGCCGACGGTCGCGTACGCCTTCACCGCGTCGACGATGTGCGGCATGAGGTTGTCGTCGCCGCGGGCCGCCTCGCGCAGCGCCTCGAGTTTCGCCTCGGCTTCTTCGCTGTCGCGGTCCGCCCGGACGGACTCGAGGCGGTCGATCTGGCGCTGTTCGTCCTCCTCGGTGACTTCCTCGATGTCCATCTCCGGTTCCTCGTCGACCTCGAACTCGTTGACGCCGACGATGATCCGCTCTCGCTCTTCGATCTCGCGCTGGCGGTCGAAGGCGGTGTCCTGGATCTGTCGCTGGACCCACTGCTGTTCGACGGCCTCGAGCATGCCGCCTTTCTCGTCGACCTGTTCCAGGAGGTCGTAGGCCTCCTGTTCGACCTCGTCGGTGAGGCTCTCGACGTAGTAGCTTCCGGCAAGCGGGTCGATGGTGTCGGCCGCGCCGGACTCGTGGGCGAGGATCTGCTGGGTACGCAGGGCGGTGCGGACGGACTCCTCGGTCGGCAAGGCGAGCGCTTCGTCTTTCCCGTTGGTGTGCAGGCTCTGGGTGCCGCCAAGAACCGCGGCGAGCGCCTGGTAGGCGACGCGGACGACGTTGTTCTCGATCTGCTGGGCGGTCAGCGTCGAGCCCGCAGTCTGGGTGTGGAACTTGAGTTGCTTCGACTTCGGGTCGTCGGCGTCGAAGCGTTCGTCCATGATGTCGTGCCACATCCGACGGGCGGCGCGGAACTTCGCGACCTCCTCGAAGATGTTGTTGTGGCCGTTGAAGAAGAAAGACAGTTGCGGAGCGAAGTCGTCGACGTCGAGTCCGGCGTCGATGGCAGCCTCGACGTACTCGATGCCGTTACCGAGCGTGAATGCGAGTTCCTGGGCTGCGGTCGAACCGGCCTCGCGGATGTGATACCCCGAGATCGAGATCGTGTTGAACTTCGGCGTCTCCTCGGCGCAGAACTCGAAGATGTCCGTGATGATCCGCATCGACGGCTCCGGCGGGTAGATGTAGGTGTTACGGGCGATGTACTCCTTGAGCAGGTCGTTCTGGATCGTCCCGCGCAGTTCCTCGCGGTCGACGCCCTGGCGGTCGCCGACAGCGATGTACATCGCGAGTAAGACGGACGCGGGCGCGTTGATCGTCATCGACGTCGACACCTCGTCGAGCGGGATGCCGTCGAAGACGGTCTCCATGTCTTCGAGCGAGTCGATCGCGACGCCAGCGCGGCCGACCTCACCCGCAGACATGTCGGCGTCGGAGTCGTAGCCCATCTGGGTCGGCAGGTCGAAGGCCATCGAGAGGCCGGTCTGGCCCTGGTCGAGCAGGTAGTGGTAGCGCTCGTTGGTGTCTTCGGGCGTCGAGAAGCCGGCGTACTGGCGCATCGTCCACAGCCGGCCGCGATAGCCCGTCGAGTACACCCCGCGGGTGTACGGCTCCTCGCCGGGGAACCCGAGGTCCTCCTGGTACTCGACGTCTTCCACGTCCGCCGGCGTGTAGAGCCGATCGACCTCCTGGCCACCCGTGTCCGTCGTGAACGTCTCCTTGCGCTCGCCGAAGCGTTCGACGACCGGCTCGACTTGCTCGCGTTCCCACTCCTCTTTCCCCTCGCGGATTTCCTCGAGCTCGTCGGAATCGAACATTATCGAAAGCGAAGGTCCGGGCCATTTTAAACGTTGTCGAGCACCCGCTATCCTGCGATTCGAGGAGAATACAACTACGTATCGAAGAAATGTTCTCCCCCTCGAGGAGGCGATCAGATCGCGTCGTCGGGGTCGTGTTTCGCCGCCACCCTCGAGGCTTCGGCTGCGTACTGCGCTCGCGTCTCGGGATCGTCGACGGTACCGAGCGAGTTACGTGGGACGAGCAGACTCGCTTTCGTCTCCCGCGTCGCGCCAGTGAAACTCGTAAGCGCGCGCTCGCGACGGTGATAGCGCTCGCCGTCCTCGGTCGCGTAGACGAGGATGACGATGTTGAGTTCGTCGTCGGAGTACGTGCGCTCGACGAGCCAGACGCGCACGCGGTCGTCGCTCGAGTCGGCCGCCTTCGAATCGTCAGCCGTGGAGGTATCGTCGGTCACGACAGTCACCAGTACGTGCCCGGACGTTTTTGCGTTTGTCCGTCGAGGGAGTGGACGTGACCACGCCGCTGCCAACGGAGAGCGAGGCGACGAACCGTCGACGAGCCGCACTTTTCGTCTCGCCGTTTCTCGCCGTCGGCCTCGTGAATCTCGCGGCGCTGCTCGGGTGGGGGATGGACCCGCTGTGGGCGTTCGCGATTCTGCCGCCGATCCTCTTTTTCACCGTCCTCGGCTGGATCGCGTTTCGAACTGGAGTCGGCGACCGTCCGGCGACGGGTGACGGCGGGCAGTAACGGCGTCGGGACGGCTACCTGCCAGTGTCGTACTTGTAGGTCGCCGTCTCCGGGTCGATTCCGAAGTCCTCGGGCGTCTCGTCGTCGTCTTCTCCGTCGTCGTGCTCGCTCGCCCGTTTGAACGCCTCGCGGAGCTGCTCGGGCATCCGGAACCGCCCCACCTCGATGCGAGCGGGAACCGCCTCTGGATCCGTCCGTTCGCGTTTCTCCTCGAGGCGTTCGGCGAGTGGCTCCGGCAACTGTGACTCGTCGATGCGCCGGAAGCCAAACTGCGCGAGGTACCGCGTCTCGCTCGTGAGCGCGTAGACGTGCTCGAATCTCTCGTCGCCGGCGTACTCGAGCAAGCGTTCGATGACGTGTGCGCCGACGCCCTGGCCGCGCCAGTTCTCGAGGACGCCGATGCTCGTCAACTCGCAGACGTCGTCGCCGTCGTCGACTTTGTGGATGCGGATGCGGCCAAAGCCCGCTTTCGCACCGGAGTCTTCGTCGATCGCGACGACGTAGTCGCGCGAGCGGAACGCCGTGTCGTCGAGCCCCATCGCCTCGATCTGCTCGAGAAGCCAGACCTCCTCTCTGTTTTTCGCGTCCCGCACGTACATGATTCGAGGTAGGCGATCCGCGGCCAAAAGCGTTTGTGGGAGGAAACAGCGCGGGGACCAAGCGCGGGGACCACAGCACGACGGAACGGCGTCGACGGCGACGCTCTCGGAGCGAACTCGTGCTCGAGCGGTGGCGTCCGATCGCGTGTGATCGCTGGACGGAACGTTCTTTGTATGTGAGGATAAAACGTGACAGTGACCATGGAACACGAGCTGATCGACGAGGTGGTCCACGAGCCGTCCCGGGAGTTCGTCGAGTCGACGAACGTCTACGCGTTCATGGAGGAGCACGGCATCGACGACTACGACGAACTGATCGAACGGACCACGACGGACCTCGGCGACGGGGAGAGCGGCGTCGACTGGTTCTGGGACGAACTGGTCGACTACCTCGACGTCGAGTTCTACGAGGAGTACGACGCCGTTCGCGACGATAGCGAGGGCCCGAAGTTCACCGACTGGTACCCCGGCGGTGAGATCAACGTCGCGCACAACGTCCTCGACCGACACGCCGACCTCGAGTCGGAGACGCGCAACAGGGTCGCCACGATCTGGGAGGGCGAAGACGGGGAGATCCGGGAGGTGACCTACCACGAACTCCACCGTCAGGCCAACAGAGTCGCGAACGCACTCGAGAAGCGCGGCATCGAGACGGGCGACACCGTCGGACTCTACATGCCGATGGTGCCCGAGGTCGTCTCGATCCTCTATGGCTGTTTCAAGGTCGGTGCGATCGCGGTGCCGATCTTCTCGGGGTTCGGCGTCGAGGCCACCGCGACCCGGATCGAGGACAGCGAGTGTTCGGTGCTCTTTACCGGCGACGGCTTCTACCGCCGGGGCGACCCCGTCGTCCTCAAGGACGCGGCCGACGAGGCGATCGAGGAGGCAGGTCACGTCGAGCACACGATCGTCTTCGACCGGCTGGGTGCCAGTGACGACGACTCTGACGTCGAGGTGCCCTGGACCGACGAGCGCGACGAGTGGTGGGACGACGCGGTCGAGTCTCGAGACGACGACTACGAGACGAAGTCCCTGCCGTCGGACCAGGAGTCGATGCTGCTGTACTCCTCGGGGACGACGGGCAAGCCGAAGGGAATCGTCCACACGCACGCGGGCGCGCTGATGCAGTGTGCCAAGGAACTGCATTTCGGCTTCGACGTCAAGCCAGCCGACCGTTTTTTCTGGGTGTCGGACATCGGCTGGATGATGGGTCCCTGGACGCTCATCGGGAACCACACCTTCGGCGGCACCGTCTTCATGTACGAGGGCGCGCCCGACTACCCACAGCCCGACCGGTTCTGGGAGATGATCGACCGCCACGCGATTACCCAGTTTGGCATCTCGCCCACCGCCATCCGCGCGCTGCGAAAACACGGAAACGAGTGGCTCGAGGGCCACGACCTCTCGAGTCTGCGGATCCTCGGCTCGACCGGCGAGCCGTGGGACCCCGAGTCCTGGCTGTGGTTCTACGAGAACGTCGGCGGGAGCGAGGCACCGATCGTCAACATCTCCGGCGGGACGGAGATCTGTGGCTGTTTCCTGATGCCGATGCCGACCGAGCCGCTCAAGCCCTGCACGCTCGGCGGCCCCGGACTGGGCATGGACATCGACATCGTCGACTCCTCGGGCGAGTCGATCGTCGACACGCACGAACGTGGCTTCCTCGTCGCGCGTGACTCCTGTCCCTCGATGACCAAGTCGCTGTGGAGCGGCGACGAACGCTACCTCGAGGAGTACTGGTCTTCCTGGGAGAATCTCTGGGACCACGGCGACTGGGCCCAGAAGGACGAGGACGGCTTCTGGTTCCTCCACGGCCGGGCTGACGACGCCCTGAACGTCGCGGGACGGAAGGTCGGCCCCGCCGAGATCGAGGGCGTGCTGATCGACCACGAGTCGGTCAACCAGGCCGCCGCCGTCGGCGTTCCCGACGACACGACGGGGACCGCGGTCGTCGCCTACGTCATCCTGGAGGAGGGCGCGGAGGAATCCGACGAACTCCGCGAGGAACTGCGCGAGCAGATCGGTGAGGAACACGGCAAACCGTTCCGCCCCCGCGAGATCCTCTTCGTCGACGAGTTCCCCAAGACCCAGTCGGGCAAGATCATCCGTCGGGCCATCGAGGCCGCCTACACCGGTGAGGACCTGGGTGATCTCTCGAGTCTCGAGAATCCGGCAGCGTTAGAGGCACTCGAGGAGGCGACGTAGACGGCTCACTCGTCCCGTGCGAGTCGGCCGGCGGCAGCGACACAGCCTGCACCAAGCAGTCCCAGGACGCCTGCGACGGTGAACGCCGGCGTGTACGTCCCCAGGTAATCGTAGCTAAGTCCCGCAAGCGGCGGCGCGACGAGTCCCGAGACGGCGAACGACAGCGAGACGAGTCCGAAGACGGCGTTCGCGTTCTCCGTGCCGAACAGATCGGCCGAAAGCGGCGAGAGCAACGCACCGTTTCCGCCGTAAGCTGTGCCGAAGACGACCGCGAACGCGAACAGGCCGGGCGGACTCGAGAGGGCTGGCAACGCGAGCGTCGCCACGCTCATGCCGACCGAACACGTCACGAACGTCCGCACACGCCCGACGCGGTCGGACGCGAACCCGATCGCCAGCCGTGCCACGGTCGTCGCCGCGCCGATCGCGGCGAGTGCGAGCGCGCCGGTCCGTTCGCTCATCCCGAGGTCGGTCGCGTGGGCGACCAGATGGACGAACGTCACGTAGAGCGTCCCGAAGATCAGGATCCAGCCCGCGAACACGAGCAGGAACGCGGGGCTAGTCGCGACGTCTATCACCTCTCGAAGTTGCTCGCGCCAGCTTCTCGTGGCCCGTCGCGACGACGAGTCGGCGTGAGGAAACTCGAGCGTCGGATCGACGCCGCGACTGCGCGGGCTGTCCGCGACGACGACGGTCGCCAGCGCGAGCGCGGCCACCATCACGCCGACGAGCGCGAGGTAGGCCTCGCGCCAGCCGTGCCGGGTGATCAGGGTCGTCGCGACCGGCGCGATCACGACCATGCCGATCCCCAGTCCGGAGGTGGCGACGCCGCTTGCGAACCCTCGACGGCGGCCGAACCACCGCGGAATCGTCGCGTAGGAGACGACGTAGACGAGCCCCAGGCCGAGCGCGGCGACGACGCCGTAGGCGGCGACGAGCGCCGTCGGCGAGGTCGCACGGCTCGTCCACAGCAACCCGACGCCGAAGAGAGCGACGCCGACCGCCATCAGCCGTCGTACCCCGTACCGATCCGCGAGTCCGCCGAGCAGTGCCGCCCCGACGTAGAGCACGAGCGTCTGCACCGAGAACACGAGCGACGTGACGCCGCGAGAGAGGCCGAACTCGGCGATCAGCGGCTCGAGGAACACGCCGAACGAGTAGGAGACGCCGAAGACGACGAACGAGCCGACGAAACAGGCACCGACGACGACCCAGCCGTAGTAGACGTCGTGCTCGAGTCCCATGGTTTCGCACTTCGGTACGGTCCAGATAACATAAATATTTAATATAGGTCAGCGAGTCGCATGGGCTATGGCAGCACGCAACGATGAATCTGGATCGGACGGCGGTCGGCCGGACGGTCCGCTGTCGGAAGCGGGGATATTCGAGCGAATGGGGAAGCGACTCGCGGACGTCGTCGAGCGGTGGATGCCGAGTCCGTTCCTGTTCGCGATCATCCTCTCGTACGTGGTCTTCGTCGCGGGGGTCGTTCTCGAGGGGGCTGGACCTGGCGAGATGGTGCTGTTCTGGTACGACGGCTTCTGGGCGTTCCTCGCGTTCGCAATGCAGATGACCCTCATCCTGATGACGGGATTTGTCATCGCCTACCACCCGCGCGTGAACGACCTCCTCGTGCGACTGACCCGGATACCGAGCGACGGCCGGCAGGCGGTCGTCCTCGTCGGCGTGTTCTCGATGGCGATCGCGTGGATCCACTGGGGCTTTAGCCTCATCCTCGGGGCGATCTTCGCCCGCGAGATGGGCAAGACTGCGCGCCAAAACGGCATCGACGTCCACTATCCGCTGCTGTGTGTCGCCGGCTACATGGGCCTCGGCCTGACCTGGCACTGGGGGCTGTCGGCGTCGGCACCGCTGGTTCTCAACACGCCCGGAAACGACTTCGTCGAGGCGGGAGTCGTCGACGGGATCGTCCCCGCGAGCGCGACGATCTTTAGCCCGTACGCGCTCGCACTGACGGTCCTGTCGATCGCGTTCGCGGCGGTGATGCTCGCCCTTCTCGCCCCCGGTTCCGGGCGTGCCCGCGGGATCGGGGAGTTCGTCCCGGACGAGCAGTTGGCCGACGCCGGCACCGTCGGCCAGACCGGCGTCGCGGCCGACGGCGGTGCCGGCGAGCGGACGACCCGGATGCCCGCCGAGACGATCGACAACAGCAAACTGCTCGGCTTCCTGATCGCTGCCGGCGGCGTGGCCGTCGTCGGCTACACGCTCGCGACGCAGGGTCTCGACGGCTGGAATCTCGACCTGGTGAACTTTGCGTTCCTGTTTGCCGGCCTGTTGATCTACCTCCGACCGGCGGTCTACCGCGAGCGGTTCGGCGAAGCCGCCGAGGCCGCGGCGGGAATCATCCTGCTGTTCCCGTTCTTCGCTGGCATCCAGGGGATGATGAACGCCTCCGGGCTCTCCGAGTCGATCGCCGAGGGGCTGTTCGCGATCTCGACGCCCGAGACGTTCCCGATCGTCGCCTGGCTCGCGGGCGCGATCGTCAACCTGTTCGTCCCCTCCGGCGGCGGCGAGTGGATCGTCGTCGGCCCCTCGGTCCTCGGCGCCGCCGAGGAACTCGGCGTCCCGTTCGGCCAGGCCACGATCGCCTACGCCGTCGGCGACGCACACACCAACCTGTTCAACCCGTTCTGGGCGCTCCCGCTGCTCGCGATCACCGGCATCAAAGCGCGCGAGATGTTCGGCTACGCGATCGCGATGATGCTCCTGCTGACGCCGTTTCTCGCGGTGGCGCTGGTCCTCGTCCCGTACTGAGGGCGGGCCAGCGCCGACTCGAGGCACCCGAGGCCGCCGAAATCGCTGCCGCCGATCTCGTCACCTCGCACTGGCCGGACGACCTCCGCGTCGGTCGATCGTCGCGATCGATCGTACCGTCCGCGGTCGACGGCTCTCCAGTTCGTTTTCGCTCGTCTACGACCGGTTGCGAGTACCGAGTCCAGTTTCCTCGGGGCACCATCGACGAGCCTCCCGACGACAGAGGTATGCCATCTCGTCACGAGGGTTGTCCATGAGCGTCGAACCCACCAATCCGACGCCGAACTATCGGCAGTTGTCCGACGACACCTTCGACCGGCGGATCGACGACCTCCGGGAGCGGTACGCCGACTGCGACCTCTGTGCCTACGAGTGTCACGTCGATCGGACCGCCGGACGGGAAGGGACGTGCCAGGTCGACGACACTGCCTACGTCTCCTCGTACTTCCCGCACTTCGGCGAGGAAGACTGCCTGCGGGGTCACAACGGGAGCGGTACGATCTTTCTCGCGAACTGCAACATGAAGTGCGTGTTCTGCCAGAACTTCGAGACCAGCCACGAGGCCGACGGCGACCCCGCCACGGCCGCAGAGATCGCCGAGATGGCCCTCGAACTCGAGACACGGGGCTGTCACAACGTCAACTTCGTCTCGCCGACCCATCACTCACCACACCTCGTGGAGGCGGTCAAGATCGCGAGGGATCGTGGCCTCGACCTCCCGATCGTGTGGAACTGCGGCGGCTACGAGCGGCGGGAGATTATCGAGCAACTCGAGGGGATCGTCGACGTCTACATGCCGGACGTGAAGTGGGCCGACGACGAGTCGGCGGCGACGTACTCGAAAGCCCCGAATTACTGGTCGAACGTCACTGACTCGCTCGAGGAGATGCACCGGCAGGTGGGTGACCTTCGGATAGACGACACCGGGCTGGCGACCGGCGGCCTCCTCGTGCGCCACCTCGTGATGCCGAATCACGTCGCAGACGCGAAACGGATCGTCGAGTTCGTCGCCGAGGAGATCTCCGAGCGGACGTTCGTGGATCTCATGGCCCAGTACCAGCCGTATTACAGGGCCAGAACCGAGGACGTCTACGAGGAGATCAACCGCCGGATCACCCGGGAAGAGTACGAGGACGTGGTGGCCGCGGCTCGAGACGCGGGACTCGAACGACTCTCCCTCGACCAGTCGATGCTCTCGGACCGATCGGAGCTCACCGACCTGTTTTGAATCCCGACTGGATGACCGAATTCGTGTCCGTCTCGGGATTGGTCCGGATGTCGTGTGTGCGTCCGAACGGGCAGACGAGATCTGGCACAGACGGGTAACTCTCGAACTCGACAGCGACGAGCGCGGGTTCGGCGCGGCGGTCACAGTCGAGGGCGTCACCGCACTCGTGGGCGCTTCCGACAGCGGCCCGATCCGGACGGTACACGCGTACGAGTCGGCTTTTGCTCGTTCGCTCCTCGAAGACGGGACTCAGCGCCCTGCTTGGTTCTCAAACTGGTCTCACTGGACGGTGTGGATATCCACGAATCGAACGCATTTGTGAGCGCGTACCAACCTTTAGTAACTCACGAGTGGGTCGTTCGGTATGTTTGAGGGCTTCGAGGAGACGCGTATCGACGTCGGTCAGGCAGAAATTCATCTCCGCCAGGGCGGTGACGGCCCCCCGTTGCTGTTGCTTCACGGATACCCGCAGACGCACGTGAACTGGCACAAGATCGCACCGGAGTTGGCCGAGAACTACACGGTCGTGACGCCCGACCTCCGCGGATACGGCGACAGTAGAGGGCCGTCCGATCCCGAGACGAGACAGTACACCAATCGGGAGATGGCCGAGGATATGGTCGCAGTCATGACATCGATGGGATTTGATGAGTATCGTATCGTCGGCCACGACCGCGGCGCTCGCGTCGGCTACCGATTCGCACTCGACCATCCGGATCGGGTGGAGAAGCTGGCGGTGCTCGACATCATCCCGACGCTCGAAACGGTCGAACGAATGGACTACGAATACGCCTACGCGATGTATCACTGGCTGTTCCTGGCCCAGCCACATCCGATCCCGGAGACGTTGCTCGCCAACGAGCCGGCTTTCTACGTCGACCACTTGATAGACAACTGGGCAGCGTATCCCGACCACCTCGATCCAGAGGCGATAGCCGAGTACCAACGCTGTTTCGAGGACGAACGCGTCATCCGGGCGAGTTGCGAAGACTACCGGGCCGGGCTGAGCGTCGACCTCGAACACGATCTGTCCTCGCGCGCGGCTGGCGACCGAATCGAGTGTCCGGTGCTGGCGCTGTGGGGCGACGCCTCGGGGACCGTCGATTTCGATCCGCTGGAAGTCTGGGAAGAGTGGGCGACGTCGGTCCGCGGACGGGGATTGCCATGTGGCCACTTCGTGATGGAGGAAGCGCCCGACGCGACACTCGCGGAACTCGAGCCGTTCCTGGCGTAACACCGACACGGGAGACTGGGAGAGGCTGTCCAGCGGTCGCAGGTTTGGTACTTGACTGGCAAGCAGCTGGGTGGCGCGACCGACATCCATCGGGAACGGGTACGACCGCCGTTGTGACGGTCAATACTCCCAGAGTCGGTCGATCCTCGAGTCGATCGCGGGGTGTTCGTCTCGGAGCGTCTCGACGTCGGTTTCGCCGCCGACGTTGATCACGTGGACTTCGCCGCGACGGTCTCCGTACACGTCCTGGAAATCGTACACGACGCCGACGACGTCGACGTGCTGTGGGACGTCGTCGCTCTCCTCGAGGAACTCGACCTGTCTGTCGACGTTGTACTCGACGAGCCTGTTTATCGCCTCTGTTCGACTCACGTCCGACGGGAGTGCGTCGACGCCGTCCTCGAGGTATGGCTTCAGCAACTCGAGGCAGTGTTCGATGCCGGCGGGTTCGGAGATGCCGCCGGTCAGGTCGTCGTAGGTCGCCGTAACGGCCCCACAGCCGGTGTGTCCGACGACGACGATCGTGTCTGTTTCCGTGTGCTCGACCGGGTAAAGGACGTCTCCGGAGACGACGTCTCCGGCGTCGGTCCGCTGGACGACGCGGTTTCCGATGTTGCCGCAGGTGAAGATCCGTCCCGGCTGGTCGTTTTCCCACATCCGGTCCTGGAGAACACGGGAGTCGGAGCAACAGACGGTGACCACGTCCGGTCGCTGAGAGTCCTGGACGTCATCGAATCGGGACTGAAACTGGCTCGCGTGTTCTGCGTTGTCCTGCAGTAACTCGACGAAAACCTGGTTCATATGCACACAGAGCGAACCTGGAAATATATTTCTTGATACACGCTGTCGTGTTACGAGTCGCTGAACCGCCATGGCGATTTCACCCGGTGAAACGTTTCACCGGATGAGTACACGTTCGCGGGGGGCGTTCGATACGGTACTGGTCGGCAGGGATCGACGTCGGCCAACGCGTCGAGTGGCGCCGCCACCGAGACGCCCCTCGATCGTGCGGCGTCGTGAGTCACTCGCGTAGTGGGTCGATCTCCCGATCAGAACCGGGTGACACCGATGCATCAAGCAAAAGATACGATACCAGCGAAAATCGACACCCCGGCTGCCGTCGCTCGTCAACAGACCGGGTTCGGAACCACACGAGAGTACGGTGAACTCAGCGGAGAATATTTTACGCTGACCGCCGGGACGGACATCACACAACTCCTCGAAGGTCTCGAAGACGACGCGTGCCAGTGTCCACACTGGGGATACGTCCTGGAAGGAGAGCTCACCGTCGGCTATACGGACGGCACCGAGGAAACCGACGTGGCCGGCGATCTCTTCTACTGGCCGCCCGGACACACCGTTCGAGCTGACGAGGATACCGAGATCGTCCTCTTTAGCCCACAGGACGAACACACGACCGTCCTCGAGCATATGCAGACCAAAATGACCGACGATGCGTAACGAGACGGAGCGCCCGTCGTCGAGCGAGCAGCCTCGAGACGTCGACGTTGCTTGCCCGACGTGTGGCCAACAGACGACCGTGTCCGTGTCGGACCATCAGGCCGAGTTACGCGTGCGACCGTACGTCGCGGCCTTCGGCGAGTACACCACCGCCCACTGTTCCGACGGACACAGGTTCTGGATCTACTACTGCTAGTCTCTCTCGCTGTTCTTGACACGGACGTCTCCTCCGAGGTGGAGGACCTATTAGCCGTCCGAGCGTATTGGCACCAATGACCAATGAAATTCGCGACGTCGAATTTTTGGCGCGGTCGGGCCACCGAGTCGCGGTACTCGAGACGCTACGCGAGGCGCCTCGAGATCGTCGCGAGCTGTGCGCTGCGACCGGTGCCTCGAATCCGACGGTCGGGCGGATCATTCGCGACCTCGAGGAACGCGAGTGGATCGTTCGCGACGGTCGACGCTACGAACTGACGCTGCTCGGTGAGTTCGTCACCGACCGATTCGTCGAACTGCGACGGGGGATGGGGACGGCGCGAACGTTGCGAGACGTCTGGCAGTGGCTCCCACACGAGATGGAAGGATTCTCGGTCGGCCTGTTCGCCGATGCCGTCGTCGCCCATCCGGGGCCGCAGTATCCGTACCAGCCCGTCGAACGCGTCACGAAGTTGCTCGAGTCGACCGATACGATTCGTGGCTTTGGAACCACGCTCTACAAGTCCGGCAACCTCGAGGTGTTCTGTCGGCGTATCGTCGACGGGATGGAGGCGGAGTACCTCTACGCGCCACAGATCCTCAGCGCGATCGTGGCGTGGAACGCGGAGCTGACCGCCGAGGCCTTCGCCTGCGAGAACTGCACGATACTGCTCCACGACGAGTTACCCGACGACGATCGGTGCGGACTCAACATCATGGACGAGCGGATCGGCATCTGTGGCCACGATCGCGACTCTGCGCAACTCGAGGCCGTGATCGATACGGCATCACCCGAGGCACGTACGTGGGCGAACGAGGTCTACGAGGCACATCGGCGGACGGCGCGGCCTTTCGACCCGGACGAATTCCGCCACGAGAGCGGTCACGACCGTCTGTTAGGTGTGGAACCCCGATAGAGTCCGGCGCGTACGAAACGCCACGTCGGACCTCGTCTTCGGCGAGTCACATCCCGCCGAGGCTGTCGATCAGTTCGCGCGTGACCTGATCGTGGGTGACGAGTTCGCCGCCGTGCTCGTTGGCGAACGACTCGGCGTCGTCGCGGTCCGAGAACCCGATCAACTCCTCGCCCATCGCGCCGTGGACGTCGCTTCCGACGACCATCGTGATGTCGGTGACGTCGACCTGATTTTCGGCCTCGAGGTGTGCGGAGATGAACGTCACGCCGTCTTCCCCGGACAGTTCCCAGTCGACGATCGAGTAGTCCGTCGCGTAGATGATCGTCGGTTCGTGACCGCGGTCTTCCTGGCCGAACACCCAGGTGTACGTGCAGGTTCCGCTGCAGAACCACGCCGGGCCGTCTCGTCCCTCGGGCAGGTCCTCGTCGTAGAACGCCTGCCCTACGGGACCGGGATGGTGCTCGATGACCATCCCACACTCGTCACAGACCTGCTCGTCGTCGAGCGACACCGGCTCAGGGGCGTCGTCGCCGCCGAGACAGCCGGCGAGGGCGGCCACTCCAGCCACTCCCGTCGCGACGAGAACGTCCCGTCTCGTCGGTCCGGTACCCGCACGAGCTCTCTCTCGAGTCATACCCGTCTTTGGCGCTGCAGTCGTAAAGCGCGTCTGGTGTGAACGCCGAACGGTCCGCCCGTTCGAGAGATGTACCAGACGCCTCTTGAGTCGCCCGTCCCTAGCCGGCAACAAATGCAGCGACGTACGTTCCTTCGCCTGGGAGCTGCCGGCGGAGCCGTGGCCGCGAGCGGCTGTCTCACCTCGCTCGTCGGCGACGACGGCACCGAGAACGTGGTCCTCGGGCCACAAGAGGACCAGCTGGCCGACAGCGAAGACCTCGCCTACCCCGCTTACGGCCAGGCGTTTCCCGACTTCTCGCTTCCCGATCCGCTCGCCGAGACGACGATCGACACTACCGAACTCGAGGACCAGTGTCTGATCACGACGGCATTTTACACGTTCTGTCCAGCCGAGTGCGTCTCGTTGATCAGTACCCTCGCCGGCCTCCAGGCCGAGACGATCGATCGCGACCTCGTCGACGACGTCACCTTCCTCGCGATCTCGTTCGATCCGGAACGCGACACGCCAGCGAAACTCCGGGAGAACGCGGAGATAATGCGCGTCGACCTCGAGGCGGGCAACTGGCACTACCTGCTACCCGAGGAAGTCGAGGAGGCGAGAGCCGTCGTCGACGAGAAACTCGGCATCGCGTTCCAGAAAGACAGCGAGGTCGAAGGCTACGAGTTCTCCCACAACACGCTTACGTTCCTGTCTAACCCCGACGACTACGTCGAACGCGCCTACACGAGCGAACGGCCGGACATCGACAGGATGATCGACGACATCGAAACGGTCCTGTCGAACTGGGAATGATCGTTCCACTCGAGACGTGCGTCACGCCCGACGTCGACCCCTCGATCGGCGCGCAGACGTTCGGCCCTGCCGTGTTCTTCCTGATCGGGCTGTTCGGCGGGGCACACTGTCTGGGCATGTGTGGTCCGCTGGTGACGACGTACGCCGACCGACTGCGCGAGGGCAACGACTCGAGACGCGACGTCGTGACGGTTCGAGCGGTTCGCCAGCACGCCCTGTTCAACCTCGGCCGGACGGCGAGTTACGCGATCCTCGGCGGCCTCTTCGGGCTGGCGGGCTCGCTCGTGTTCGTGACGCCTCGCGACGTCGTCACGGTCGTCGCCGAGGTCCACGCGCTCGCCGGACTGCTCGTCGGGGCGGTGATAATCGCGATGGGCGTCCACTACCTCCTCGGTCGCGGCGTCCTCGGCGGTTCGGTGAGCATCCCGCTGGTCGGATCGGCGCTCGGCCGGGTACAGGCGTGGCTGCTCGCCCGCGTCGACGCCTGGGTCGGCGACGGTCGGATCGCAGGACTCGGGGCGGTACACGGCCTGCTCCCGTGTCCGCTCCTCTATCCGGCGTTCCTCTACGCGTTCGTCCAGGGATCGCCGACCGGCGGCGTCGTCTCGCTCGCCGCACTCGGGGCCGGGACGATCCCGTCGCTGTTCCTGTACGGCACGTTCTTCCAGTCGGTCAGCGTCGAAACCCGGATGCGACTCCACCGCGTGCTCGGCGTGGTGTTCATCGTCCTCGGGTATATCCCGCTCCAGCACGGTCTGGCGGTGCTGGGAATTCCGCTTCCACACCCGTCGATCCCGTACTATCAGCCGATCATGTGATTCGTGTCCCGTCCGACGGCGACGCCGAGACGGCGTTCCCAGCCGACGAGAATCGACGGGCGCGCATTTATTCGACTGCGATCGATCCACGACTATGACCGACGCGTCCGCACGGACGATCGATGCTCCTGAAGCAGACGACGGAGACGTTCGCGTCTGGATGGTCGAGCGGACGTTCTCCGAGGACTCGCCGAACATCCTCGTGATGGTGTACGCGACGCCCGACGGCCGATACTACCTGCAGAAAGAACGCGCGTACAATCGCTTCGGTTCGCGTGGCGCGCCGACGGTCACGGCCGCGATGACCGTCGATGCCGAGCGGTTGGCTGCAGTCGACGACGAGAAGACGGTCGAGCGGTACGCCAGCGAGGCACGCCGTATGCGAGAACGCCACGATCCCGACGACAGCGTCTGAAACCCCTCCGCCGCTCTACTCGCCACCCTCGACGCGCCGCGTCACTTTCGCAGCGACGCGAGAACGAGCAGCATTCCACTCGAGACGAGCAGTGCCTGGATGAGCCCTGCCGACTCGATCGACGTGTCGAAGACGAGGTAGATGAGCCCCTCGCAGATCGCGCCGGCACCGATGAAGACGAAGCCGACGGAGACGTACAGCATCGGCTCGCTGCCGTTTCGTCGGTAGCCGTGGTAGGCCAGGTACGCCACCGCGAGGCTCAACGCCAGCGTGATCAGTTTGGCGATGGCGAGCGGTGGCTGGATCATTCGTCACCACGGAGGTCGTCCCAGAGTGCCGTGAAGTTGTCCGCGAGTTCGTCTCGCGTGTCGAGGGTCAGCGACAGGTCGCCGTCGGTCAACTCGAGCGACAGGCCCTCGAGCGTCGTCACGAACTCGCTTCTGTGTGCGCCGTCGGGATCGACGGCCGTTCGTTCCTCGAGCAAGCCGTACTCCTGGAGCGTCGAGACGCGACGGTAGACCGTCGCGAGCGACGAGTCACACGCCTCGCTCAGGGCTTTCGCGGTCATCGGCTGGCGATCCGCGGCGACGAGAATACGTCGCGCGTAGTCGTCTGCCAGGACGGCAAAGACGTCGCCGGGATCCGGATTCCCCTCCGATTGCACAGCGGGCGTTCGGCGTCGGCGAGCAAATAGGCGACGGTTTCTCGACTCGAGCGATCGACTCGGGGCACTCGCGGCGGGCGTCGTCCGTCGGACGTCAGCGGGACACATCGGTCTCGATCCGGCACTGTTCTGGATTTCCAGTTCGACCCAGGAAGAACACCAGGAGAGCGAGGCCGGCGACGCGAACGAGGTGGCCCTCGAACGGCAACGCCGCCAGTCCGCCGGCGAAGCCCAGAAATCCCAGCAGTCCGGCACCACAGCTCGCACAGCCGGACGCGAGAAGTCCGGGGAGGACGCCGGTGAGGTCGGTGAGACTCGAGAGGCCGACGACGCGCAGTTGCGCGGCGGCGTTGACGACCGCGACGCCGGTGAGGACGGCGTAGAGGACGATCACGCCGAGGGTGGTGAAGCCGTCCGTCTGGTAGGCCGTCTCCGTCAGCGAGATCAGGACGTAGTCGAACCAGTGCAGCCCCGCACCGAGCATCTGGATTGTGAACTCGGGCATCGTACTGAAGATCAGGACGACGTACGTGACGGCCGCGACGAACGCCAGCCCGGCGATCCGTCGCCACGTCTCGAACGGGTACGCGAGCGCCGCGCGCAGTTCGTCGAGGAAGTCGGCGAACGCGCTGCTACGCATGCTGCACCTCCTCGATCGCGTCGCGGTACATCTCGTAGGGCTGTGCACCTTTCAACTGCGTCGTCGTGTCCGAGTCGGCGTGAAAGACGAGAAAGCTGGGCGTCGCCGACACGCCGTTGGCCGTCGCGCTCTCGGCGTCGGCGTCGAGTCGCGACCGGATCTTCTCGCGGTTCGTCTCGAGGTCGGCCTCGAGGGCGTCGGCGTCGATGCCGTCGACGTCCTCGGTAAGCGAGAGCAAGGCTGCTCGCGACGCCCATCCCGAGTTCTTCTCGCCCTGGGCGTCGAAGACGGCCTCGTGCCAGCGGAGGTACGCGTCGGGTCGGTCCTCCTGCACCTGCCGCCAGACGCATTTCGACAGCGCGGCCGCGACCTTCGAGTCGTCACCGACCTTTGGAAGCTGGAGGAGCGCGATCCGGACGGTGCCGTCCGCGACGTCGTTTGCGAGTAGCTCCGGAAAGGCGCCCCGTTCGAAGTGTGTACAGAACGGACACTGGTAGTCGCCCCAGTAGTAGAGGTCGACCGGCGCGTCGCGTGCGCCCGCAATGGGAACTCCGGCCAACGGAACGCCGAGCGCCGTCGTCTCGGTCGTCGCGTGAAAGAGCGAGTCCGTTCCCAGGGCAGTCGTCGCGGCCGCGACCAGCTCCGCGGTGGATTCGTCGTTCGACGCCGCCTCCGACGCCGGTCGTTTTCCCGCCGAGAGGCACCCGGCGACGCTGCCGACAGATGCTGCGAGTCCGCCAAGAACGGCTCGACGACGCGGAGACCGTACCGTCCGGTCGTCTGACTCGTCCACCTCGAGCGGTCGTCGGCCGCGGCGGCGGTGTCCGTCGGTGTCGATGGAAACCACGTTCGATCGAAACGAGAGCGGCGACGACTAAATTCGTCACCATCGTTTGCTGGGTCAGCAAAACGTCCCTGCGTTTAGGACCGCGCAACGCTAACGGAAGCGTGATCACAACGTATGGATTCGTATCGGCCGTCCCGCCGCGCGTTCCTCGGCGGTTCGCTGGCAGTTCTCGGTGGCGGTGCCTATCTCTTCGGCCGCTCCGATGGCTCTACCGACGGACCAACGAGCGTCGGTTCGTCCGGCGGCAACTCGTCCGACGGCATCTCGCCGACGTTTCACTCGAGCGAACAGACATCCGGACTCGGCGTCGATCTGCAGGGAAAGCCGCTTATGGGGTCGCCCGACGCACCGATCGACCTCTACTACTGGACGGACTTCCAGTGTCCGTTCTGTGCGCGATTCGAACGCGAGACGCTCCCCGAAATCGTCCGCAAGCAGGTCGAACCGGGGAACGTTCGCGTCGTGTTCATCTGGCTGCCGTACTTCGGCGAAGACTCGATGACCGCCGCCGTCGCGGCCGCCTGCGTCTGGCGACGGGTCCGGGACGACTCGCCGGGCACCTACTGGGACTGGCAGACTGCGGTCTTCGAGGAGCAAGGCGAGAAGAACTCCGGGTGGGCCTCGGAGGAGAGCCTCCTCGAGATTGCCCGGTCGGTATCGGGCGTCGACGCCGACGCACTCGAGACCTGCCTCCAGAATCGACGCGACGAACTCGAGGCCGAGATCGACGCAGACGTCGAGCAGGCCAGTTCGTACGACGTCACCGCCACGCCGACGTTCGGAATCTTCGACCGGGAGTCGAAGACGTGGGGCAAACTCGTCGGCGCACAGCCATACGCCAGGTTCGAGGAGGCGATCAGACGCGTCGACGACGCAGAGGGCGAGTAACTACAGCGCCTCGAGCAAGGCGTCGACGTCCTCGCGGGTGTTGAACGCGTGGACGGACGCGCGGATCGCCTCGGGATACGGGAGCGAGCGGACGACGATCCCGCGTTCGGCCAGCCGTTCGACGGTCGCCTCGGGGTCGTCGACGGCGATCGTTACGAGACCGGACTCGTACTCTCGAGGACTGAGAAGCCGATCTTCTGGAACTCCGTCTTTGAGTCGGTCGGTGAGGCTCGCGATCCGATCTTCGACCGTCTCGATGCCGACCTCCTCGAGGAGGTCGATCGCCGTCTCGAGTCCGGCGTACGGCGCGGGGCTCGTCGTGCCGACCTCGAACCGGCCCGCACCGGGTTCGTACTCGTAATCCGCGGCGTTTGCCTCCACGACGCTCCGGTAGCCGATCGCGCTCGGCACGAGGTCGCGTTCGACGCCGTCGCGGACGTACAGGAAGCCGGCCCCGAACGGCCCGAGCAGCCACTTGTGTCCTGCAGCGGCGACGAAGTCGGCACCCCACTCGTCGACGTCGACGACCGTCTGCCCGGGTGCCTGTACGGCGTCGACCAGCACGGACGCGCCGGCGTCGTGGGCGATGTCGACGATCTTGCCGATCGGCAGGCGCGTCCCGTGCGTCCAGGTGAGCGAACTCACACAGAACAGGGTCGCGTCGTCGGCAGCAGCTTTCACGTCCTCTACGTCGACGTATCCTCGCTCGGTCTCGAGGACGCGGACGTCGATCCCGCGTGTGCGCTCGAGTCGTCGCCACGGGAGCACGCCCGCCGAGTGCTCGAGGTCGGTCCGAACGACGACGTCGTCGTCGCTCCAGTCCATCGCGCCCGCGACGCGGTTGATGCCGTCTGTCGTGCTCTGGGTCAGTGCGATCTCGTCGGGGGAAGCGCCGAGCAAGTCTGCGACGGCTGCGCTCGCGGACTCGTAGACGTCCGCCGCGGCGGTGTACATCCCTTCGTTTGCGGGAGCTTCGTACTCGTGGTACTCGAGGGTCGATTCGATCGCCTCGACGACGCGGCGCGGACTCGGGCCGCTCGCGCCCGTGTTGAAGTAGACGTCGTCCTCGAGGGCGGGAATGTCGTCACGGAGGTCTGTGGGTTGCATTGGTCTCGCGCTAGGTATCTCGGGAAATTGTCTTGAAAACGCCGGTGTCGTCGTCCTGGAGCGGGTTCAGGCGGGGGTAGCCGCCTCGGTGCGCTCTGCGTCCTGCTCGTCGAGCCACGCTTCCGCGTCGAGAGCGGCCATACTCCCGGTGCCGGCGGCGGTGATCGCCTGCCGGTAGTTCGGATCCATCACGTCGCCAGCGCCGAAGACGCCGTCGACGTTCGTCTCGGTCGTCATCCCCTCGAGGGTCAGCAGGTGGCCGTCGTCGTCGAGGGAAACGGGCGTCTCCTCGAGGAAGTCCGTGTTCGGGACGTGGCCGACGCCGTAGAAGATTCCGCCGACGTCGACGTCATCGCGGTCGACCTCATCGCCGTTCTCGAACTTCTCCTTGGGGTAGCCGTCGGGGTGGCTCACCAGCGTCGCGCCGGTGACGCCTTCCTCCTGGCTGCCGTGGATCTCGAGCAGTTCGGTGTTCCAGCGGAACTCGATCTTCTCGTGGTCGAGCGCGCGGCGGGCCATGACCTCGGAGGCGCGCAGTTCGTCGCGACGGTGGACGATCGTCACGCTCTCGGCGAACTTCGCGAGGAAGAGCGCCTCCTCCATCGCGCTGTCGCCGCCGCCGATCACGAGGACGTCGTCCCCGCGGTGGAACGCGCCGTCACAGGTGGCACACGTCGAGACGCCGTAGCCCATCAGCTCGTCTTCGTTCTCGGCACCGACCCAGCGAGCGCTCGCACCGGTCGCGACGATCAACGCACGCGTTCGCAGCGTCTCGCCGTTCGACAGGGAGAGTTCGAACGGTCGATCCTCGAGGTCAGCGGACTCGACGGTCGCGCGGACGAACTCCGCACCGAACCGCTCGGCCTGCTCTTTCCCGCGCTGGATCAGCTCCATCCCACCGACGCCCTCGGGGAATCCGAGGAAGTTCTCCACGTCGGTCGTCAGCGTGAGCTGTCCGCCCGGTTCCGGCCCCTCGAGGACGACCGGCTCGAGGTCGGCCCGTGCGGCGTAGACTGCAGCCGAGAGGCCGGAGACGCCGGAGCCGACGACGACCACGTCGCGTGTCGTCTCGGTCATTTACGCTGCGTAGTTGTCGATCAGCTGCCGGAGCTGTTCGGCCGGCTGGACGCCGACGGTACGTTCGACCTGCTGGCCGTCCGAGTAGAGCAAGAGCGTGGGGACGCCCTGCACGCCGTTTGCACCGGCGAGTCGCTGGTGTTGATCGATGTCCACCTTCGCGATGACAGCGTCTGTGTCGCTTGCGAGGTCTTCCAGGACGGGTTCGATCATCTTACACGGGCCACACCAGTCGGCGTAGAAGTCGACGAGGACGACGCCGTACTCGGAGACGACTTCCTCGAGGTGTGACTGACCGTCGATGTAAACTGGTTCGGTTGGGGTCTGCGACATCGTACCTCCACGTACTTGCTCCAGTGCTTTAACGGTTTTGGATGTATTGTGCAATACCAAAACACACATACAGCGCCGTACAGTACGGATCGCTCGTGATTCAGTCATTTCGGCGGTACATCAGAACGACCGATCGATTCCACTCGTCGCGGGAGCTACGAGCGAACCGTATCGGTGAATAGCAAAAACGGAGAGTGACAAGATAGAACGTGGTGTGACGTCGTGAATTACGACTCGGCGGCCATCTCCTCGAGGCGCTGGTCGTACTTGTCCTCGAACTCCTGGATGAGCTGGCCCATCTTGGCGTACCAGTCGTTGAGCATCCGCTGCATGTCGTCGGCGACCTGCTTGGGGTCCGCCGGGTGGTAAACGTGGTAGTAGCCGCCCTGGTCGTAGTTGATCTGTTCTTTCTGGATGAAGCCCGTCTGGAGCAGTCGCTGGATCGAGCGGTAGGCCGTCGATCGCTCGCGATCGACCCGGTTGGCCACCTCGTCGATCGTCAACGGCTCCTCGCTCTCGACGAGTACCTGGAAACACTCCTTGTCGAGCTGTTTGAGTCCGTGGAGACACTCCAGCAAGCCCTCACACTCCATGTCTTGCTGGAGGTACTCTGACATCGAGTCTGCCATGATATTGGCCGATTGTAAGGCCTACGGTGTTAAAAGGGTTTTGTGTGTCATGCACAATGCCGCTGGATGGCGCGTTCTCGTCACGGTCGACCGACGGCGACCGCCGCCGGCTGCGTGCCGTCGTGACTCGTCGCCGAGACGAGTGCGACGCACGCGCCCAACCGACCACGATGCGTTCTCGTCGTGAGGTCGGTTCTGATACTGCCGGACAACGGTCACTGAACACTCGATCGCGTCTCCCGGCCCGTCGCCGCTGACGACGGCCGTTCGAGTGCGATCGAGGTGTGAATCGTTTTGTCCAGAGTATGACTTCTCCCACGACTGCAGTCCCACGACATACGGGCGACCGCCGCGAAGACTGACGGGGGACGGATCGTTCTCGAGTCGACCGTCGTGGCGACGATTCGCCGACGCCGTCGGCTACCTGGCCCCTATCTCTGGCACCCGGGCAGTAATGTACAACTAGCACTTTTTCGCGTGTGTGTTTCCGCATTGCCACTGCCGTACAGGCAGTTTTGACGGCTGTGCACAATTCTGTCGGATTTTTCGGAAACTGCGAGTCGAAGGCGGCAGACACGCAGGTACTGGATCGACCAGTACGGCAGGAGAGTCGTCGGCAGGTCGAGTCAGTGTCGACCGCCGTAGGGCCGACGGAGTCGCTTACAGTGAGGACCGTCGTCAGAGGACGTAACGGGGATTAGTCGCCCGTGAGCGCTTCCTGGCTGGCGGCGCAGTTGTTCGGGCCGAGCTCGAGAGAGAAGGCTTCGTCGTCGTCGTCGACGACGTTCTGGCCGAGGTTGGTGGGGATGATCGTCTCGTAGTTGGCCGGGCGGGGCGGCATGTCCGAGAGGATCAGCTCGACGAACTCCTCTTCGTCCATCGAGAGCGCCTCCATCTCGTCCTCGAGCTGGCCGATCGGGGCGGTGTAGGTGCCGTCGTCGGCGGGCTCGGCCGCGTCACTGAAGTGTGCGCCACCGATCAGCGTGTCGTCTGGCAGCGGCAGGACGCGCTCCTGGAGCGATTCGTAGAGCATGCGTGCGGCGTCAGGTGCACCGTCGTCGCCCTCCTCGAGGTCGGGGCGGGCGACGCTCTCGGTGAACAGACCGTCGCCGGTCGCCAGCAGGCTGTCACCGATCAGGTAGGACGTCATGTCGGTGGTGTGGCCGGGCGTGTAGAGGGCCTCGATCGTGACGTCGCCGACCTGGAACTCGTCGCCGTCCTCCGCCAGGGTGACGATGTCGGTGTAGGTCGCCCCGCGGTCGGCGGACTTCTGTGGGATGACGCCCTCGACGCCCTCCTCGACGAGTGCGCGGACGCCGGAGAGGTGGTCGGCGTGCATGTGCGTGTCGATGGCGTACGTGAGGTCGACGCCGAGTTCGTCGGCGTCCTCGAGGTAGCGATCGGTGAAGGCCCGGAGGGGATCGATCACGGCAGCCTCGTCGTCGTCGTAGACCATGTAGGCCAGGCAGCCACTCGAGGGGCGCTGGTACTGGACGAGCGTGCCGGGGCCGTCGTAGTCGGCGACCTCGACGGCCTCGTAGATCGCGGCCCAGCCGTTCATCCCGTCTTCGAGGTGGACGGCGTCGTAACCGCGCTCTTTCAGCGTCGCCGCGACGTACTCGCTCGAGCCGCCTTTCGCACAGAGGACGACGATCTCGCGGTCGTCGGGGATCTGTGCGAGGACGTCGTCGTCGATCTCGTCCTCGAGGAACTCGAAGTAGGGGACGTTGATCGACTCGACGGTTTCGCCCTCGATGTGCCACTCCTCGTAGTCGTTCGCCGCGCGAACGTCGAGGACCGTCACGTCTTCACCCGCGTCGATTCGGCTCTTGAGCGTCTCTGGATCGATCGTGTCGACCGGGACGTCTGGCGTTGGCAAGTCCATGTCGCTCATGTTGTACAGGTACTCCTACCGGGTGAACCCACATAAGAGTTTCCATAGTATTTTGCAATATGCGCAATATAGACTACGGCCACCCTCTGTATATTGTTGTTTAGTGCGCGTAACGCGCTATTGGGAGGGAATAAGGAATAAACTCGAATTACAGTTGTTCGAGTTTTCCACAAGGAGCGATAACCTTTTAACCGTGGGTGTAATATTGTGCGCTAACCACAACACAGAACATCAAACCATGAGCACTGAATTCGACGTTACGGAAACACTCGACGTACAGGGTGCGAGCTGTCCGATGCCGGTCGTCAAGACCAAGCAGGCGATCGACGACCTCGAGGAAGGCGAAGTCCTCGAGGTGGTCGCGACCGACTCCGGGAGCATGAGCGACATCGAGGGCTGGGCCGCCGGCACCGACGGTGTCGAACTCCTGGCCCAGGAGGAAGGCGACGGCGTCTACAAACACTACGTCGAGAAGACCGCGTGAGATGAGCTCGGATACACAGCCATCGGGGGACGCGGCAGATCCAACCGAGGCCGAACTCAGACAGCGTGTCGAGGAACTCGAGGCGCAGTTGGCCGACCTCGAGGCGGCCGTCGGCGACGACCAGAAGCAGATGACGATCGTCGCGACGAAGGGGACACTCGACATGGCGTACCCGCCGCTGATCCTGGCGAGTACGGCCGCCGCTTTCGGCTGGGACGTCGTCGTCTTCCACACGTTCTGGGGACTCGACATCCTCCACGAGGAAAAGTCCAAGAACCTCAAACTCTCGGCGGTCGGCAACCCAAGTATGCCGATGCCCAACGCGCTGGCTGCGTTGCCCGGGATGGACGCGATGGCCACGCGCATGATGGAAAAAAAGATCGACGAGAACAACACCGCCACCATCGAGGAACTCATCGAACTCTCGCTGGACAGCGGCGTCGACCTCCAGGCCTGTCAGATGACCATCGAACTGATGGACTACGACGAAGACGACTTCTACGATGGCGTCACCACCGGTGTCGGGGCCGCCACCGCCCTCCAGCACATGGCTGACTCCGACGTCCAGCTGCTCGTCTGAGTTCCCGCGTCCGCGCCGGTCGTGACGAGTCGACCCGCTACTCCTGGGTCTGACTGTACTTTTCGACCCACTCTTTCAGCGTGATCCCCATCGCAGACTGGGTGATCGCGTTCGACGACGCGGAGTTGGCCGACTTGACGAGTTCCGCCTCGAGCGTGCGCGTCGGCACCTCCCCGATGAAGTGGGGGATCGCACGCTGGACCTCGAGTGGACAGCCCACCTCGTGGGCGAGGGCGTACCCCGAGATGGAGTGGGGAATCCCCTCGGTCGCGTACGTCTCGCGGTCGGGGTCGACGAGCGTCTCGGCGTCGACGAAGTCGACGTACTCGTAGCACTTGCCGACGTCGTGGAGCAAGCAGGCGGCGACGATCACGTCGACGTCGGGGTCGGCACCGTGGAACTCCCGCTGGATCTCGGCGGACTCGAGTGCGATCTTCGTGACCCCGCGGACGTGTTCGACGTTCGTTACCTCGTGGATGTTCCACGCGTAGGGGATGTCTTCGACGTGTTTCCAGCCGCCGCGCTCGAGTCCCAGCCGCCAGGCCTCGACGACCTTCTCGCGGAGGTCGTCGTCCTCGATGTGTTCGAGTTCGGGGTAGGCCTCGCGGATCTGGCGCTCGTAGTCGGGATCGGTCATCGCTCCAGGTCGTCGGCCTTGACGAGCCGTTCCTGTCCGACGAACCGGGGACGGTCCTCGAGTGCGAGGAAGTTGTCGACGTCTTCGCGGGGAGCCTTGGCCTTGGGGTGGTCGGGATCGTAGTCCCGGGAGGACTCGTGGCCGAGGCCAGCACGCAGCGCGTCCAGATCCTCGAAGTAGAGTTCGGCGATGCCGTCGAACTCGGCGTGTTCGGGTTCGGTCGGGACGACACGGGCGTACCGGACGACGCCGGGAATCTCGCGTGCGAGCGGAACGTGTTCGTTCGCCCAGTGATCGAGGAACTCCTCGTGGGTCATTCCCTCTTTGCGGACGAGAAACGCCGAGTGCTTGTACAGGCCGTCGGTGTCGCCGTCGACCTCGTCTTTCTCGACGATTTCCTCGCCAATCAGTCGCGGGCGCTCCTCGAGTGCGAGGAAGTTGTCGACGTCCTCGCGGGCCTCCTTTGCCTTCCCGCGGTCGGGATCGTAGTCGCGCGATCCCTCGCTACCGAGCGCGTCGTACAGTTCCTCGAGGTCCTCGAAGAACAGTTCGGCGATGCCGTCGAACTCCGCGGCGTCGGAGTCGGCAGGGAGAACCTGCTGGTAGCGGACGACGCCCTCGATCTCCTTGGCAATCGGGGTGTGCGTGTTCTGCCAGTGGTCGAGGAACTCCTCGTGGCTCAGGCCGTCCTTGCGGACGAGCAAGGCTACGTGCTTGTACATGCGAGCGAACAATGACAGACCATCCTAATAAAATATGACACCGACGGTCGGTCACGTCCAGGAGGGCGTCGCGCCGACGCGGTTACGGTCTCGACGGCCGTTCTGCCGGCGGTCGTTGCACCGCGTCGACGATCGGTTCGTCGAACGACAGGCGCATGCGAAGGTCGGTACCGCGGCGTTCGACCGTCTCGAATCCCATCCGCCGGTAGACGTGGATCGCCCGCTCGTTCGCGACGTCGACGTCGAGCACGATCGCCTCGTGGTCGCCGTCCGCTGCCGCGTAGGCGATCGTCTGTCGGCAGAGCTCGCTGCCGATCCCCCGGTCGTGATAGTCGGGATCGACGAAGACGATGAACTCGGGTTCTGCACTCGAGTCCGGGGCGTACGCTGCATGGCCGACGACCCGATCGTCGTCGCGGGCGACGAAGTTCGTGCCGGTGTCCGCCAGCGCCTCGAGCCACTCCTCGATGCGCTCGCGTCGCACTGGCGGCAGCCCCATCGACCGGTAGGCGTCGGGGTAGCCCTCGTACATCTCGAGGAGGCCGTCCTGGTGGCGCGAGTCGAACGGTTCGACGAGGATCGGTTCGCCGTGCTTGTCGACGAACCGCGGGCAGCGCGGCGGACAGTAGGGCGTCCCCTCACACGCGTCCGGGTTCCAGGCGGGGCAGGTGTCGGTCGTCATCGGCGTTCACGTCTATACGATGGCGGCGCACGGGGATCACTCTCCTCCACCACATAGACGGGGTTCAAATAGGAGCAGGGGGACGAGCCAAGCGACCACGGCGGTCCGACTTACTGCTCCGGACTGACCGTGACGACCGGAGTATCGGTTCCGAGGATGACCGCCTGCGTGACGCTCCCGAAGATGACTTTCCCCGTCGGGGTCTGCTGGCGGCCCGACAGACAGATCATGTCGAAGTCCTGCTCTTCTGCCATCCTGATCAGTTCGCTGGCCGGTTCCCCGCTCGTCTCGTAGTACTCGTAGTCGATACCGCGTTCGTCGAGCGACTCTGCGGCCTGCCGAACCGACTCGAGTTGCTGTACCGACGCACCCTCCGGGTTGTCCTGGAACACGTGACACAGGACCGCCGTGATCTCCTCGTCGGCTGCTGGTAGCGACGCGATCGTCGACGCCTGTGCACTCGCTCGCCGTTCGTCGGTGTCGATACCGACCAGTATGCGGAACATACCTCGACCGTTGCAGGCCCTCGACATAATTCTGCTGACTAGTGTGTCTTTCTGTGACACACGAACAGTAAACTCCCTCGAGCGCAGCGAACGGAAACGTATTTACCGACATTGTTTGAACAGTTTCTCATGGCGTACAGCTACGAGCCTCACTACTTCGAAGACTTCGAAGTGGGTCAGATGTTCGAGAGCGTCGGTCGCACCGTCACCGAGTCCGACTTCGTCATGCACTCGATGTTCACTGGCGACTGGACGGAACTTCACACCAACAAACACTTCGCCGAGGACGGCCACTTCGACGGTCGCGTCGCACACGGTCCCATGACGTTCAGCCTGGCAACCGGATTCGTCTACCGGTGTGGCATCGTCGAGCGGACCGTCTACGCGTTCCTGGGGATGAACTACATGGACATCCCGAACCCGGTCTTCATGGACGACACGATCAGCCTCGATATGGAGGTCACCGAAAAACGCGAACTCTCGAGCAAGGACGACGCCGGACTGGTCACGATCGACACGACGATGACGAACCAGGACGACGACGTCGTCTTCGAGGGCGACATGAAGTTCCTGATCAAGCGCGCGGAGTGATCGCGGCCCGGTCGCGGCCGTCTCGAGTTGTGCTGGCCGCGATCTATTTTCGACAATCGTAATTTATTCTTTTCGACAACTGATTCGTATTTCCCCTCTAGTCGTTTCTTCCTCGATGGTTGGTGACTTGTCACGTATAGTTCGTCTACTTTCGTTATAGAACCGTATAAAGCCGCTACAAATACGGGTGAAATTTTATAGAGTGTTCTAAATTATTCAGCCTGTGATTTCAGACAGCGAGTCACACGGTAGTAGGCGACAGTTTATCAAAGCGATTTCCGCTGGGGGGGCGGTCAGTCTGACCGGGCTGGCCGGTTGTATCGGTGACGCCGACGACGTCGACAACGGGGGCGGAGACTCCGATACGGTCCAGTACGGTGTCATCGAGCCGCTCAGCGGGTCGTTCACCGATCTCGGCAAGGAGCGACTCCAGGGCACGGAGCTCGCAATCCAGCAGATCAACGACAGCGACGAGTACGACTTCGAGATCGAGTACGAGACGTACGACAGTCAGTCGAACGCGTCGACTGCGACCCAGAAAGCCACGGAAGCGGTGCAGTCCGAGGGGGCTCAGTACCTCACCGGCTGTATCTCGAGTTCGGTCGCGATTGCAGTCAACGACTTCGCGAGGGACAACCAGGTCGTGTACACGCCAGGAGCAGCGGCCGTCTCGATTACTGGGGAAAACTGCAACGACTACGTGTTCCGCTTCGAGACGAGCACCGCCCAGATTGCCGAGGGGATGGCACAGTGGACCGTCGACAATCTCGGTGATCAGATCTTCTACCACATCGCCGATTACGCGTACGGCGATTCCGTCAAAGCGGAGGTCGAGTCGCGGATGTCGTCGATCAGCGACTCCTACAGCGAGGTCGGGATGACCAAGTCGGAGTTCGGCTCGACGGACTTCGAGGCGTTTATCAGTCAGATCTCGAGCGCCAGCGACGAGGCGGACGCCGTCGTCGTCGGCATGACCGGTGCCGACCTCGCGATCTTCCTCTCGCAGGCCGCCCGCCGCGGACTGGGCGAGGAGATTCCCATCGTGACGACGACGGCCTCGTTCCAGCCCGTGTTGCAAGGTGCCGCCGAGGGCGCGTACGGCGTCTACAGCGGGGTCCGGTACGTGCCGAGCCTCGAGACGGGTGACAACCAGACGTTCGTCGAGGCGTACCAGGACGAGTACGACGCCCTGCCCGACAACTTCTCGCGGGTCGGCTACGAGTCGGTCCGGATGGTCGCACGCGGGATCAAGGAGGCCGGCACGACCGATCCGACGGCGGTCAAAGACACCCTCGCAGGCCTCGAGCAAGAGACGATCTTCGGTTCGAACAGGTTCCGCGAGTGCGACCAGCAGGCGATGAACCCGGTCTGGATGGGCCAGTGTGTCGAACCGGATAGCGGCGACGTCGCCGACGTCGAACTCCTCACCGAACTCTCCGGTGAGGAGGCCGCTCCAGACTGTGAAACCACGGGCTGCGAACTGTAAGCAGACACGGTTCTTCTTAGACCAATGCTTGGAGGACTCATACAACAACTGTTGGACGGCCTGACGATCGGCGTGGTGTACGTCCTGCTTGCCGCCGGACTTTCGGTCATCTTCGGTGTCATGCACGTCATCAACTTCGCCCACGGCGAACTGTTCGCGCTCGGGGCGTACTTTGCGCTGGCACTGATCGGGCCACTCGGTGGGGGTACCGGCTTCTTCGTTGCACTACTCGTCGCACCGCTGCTCGTGGGCGTCATCGGCGTGTTGATCGAACGGTTCACCGTCCGGCCGCTGTACGGACGGAACCCGCTCTATCACATCCTGCTGACCTTCGGGTTAGTGCTCGTGATCAACGACCTGATATACGTCGGCTGGGAACCGGGTTCGGTCAGCATGCCGATACCCGAGTTCCTGCGGGCCACGGTCGGCGTTCTCGGAGCGAACTACGCGCTGTACAACCTCTTTATCATCGCATTCGGTGGCGCGATGGCGTTCGGCGTGTGGGCGCTGCTCGAGTACACGAAGTTCGGACTCATCGTCCGTGCCGGCTCACAGGACCGGCAGATGGTCCGCAACCTCGGGATCGACATCGACCGCTACTACTCGCTCGTCTTCGGGATGGGCGCGGCACTCGCCGCAGTCGCCGGGATCGTCCTCGGTGGCTACCAGACGGTCAGTCCAGAGATGGGGACGTCGATCATCATTCCGGCGTTCGTCATCGTCGTCCTCGGCGGCCTGGGAAGCTTCAAGGGTGCCGTCGTCGCCGGACTCCTCGTCGGGGTCATCCAGACGGTCCTGCGAACCCACGTGCCGGTCCTCGAGGGACTGGTCATCTTCCTGTTGATGATCGGCATTCTGTTGATCCGACCCCAGGGACTGTTCGGCTCCGAAGCGCACGACGACGACGGCGGCGAACTGCTCACTGGCACCGGCGGCATCCTCGACTCACAGACGCGGACCAGGCTGGCGATCGTCATGGTCGGGTTACTCACACTCGTCCCGCTCGGGGTGGGAACGCTCTATTCGATGTACGTCGTCTCGCTCGTGATCGAGATCCTCATCTGGGGACTGTTCGCGCTCAGCCTGGACTTCGTGATGGGCTACACTGGGCTCGTATCGCTCGGTCACGCCCTGTTCTACGGCACCGGTGCGTACGCGGTCGCGATCGTCTTGCTCAACGTGAGCCAGTCCGCGTTCGTCGCGATCGCCCTGGCGGTGCTCGTCTCCGCCGGAATCGCGTGGTTCGTCGGCTTCCTCTCGATCCGGGTTTCGGGCGTCTACTTCGCGATGATCACGCTCGGCTTCGCCGAACTGTTCTACAACCTCGTCTCCCGACTCGAGATCACCAACGGTTCCGATGGGCTGTTCGGCGCGTCGGCGTACTACGGCGTCGCTGGCGTCGGGATCGACCTCGATTCGATCGCCATCTTCCTCGGCACGGTCACGCTGACCGGCCAGACGCTGTTCTACTACGTCGCACTCGCCGCGCTGCTCGGTGCGTTCTTGCTGACGCGCCGGATGCTGCGGTCGCCCTTTGGCTCGGTGCTGAAGTCTATCCGCGAGAACGAACAGCGGGCGACGTTCCTCGGCTACGAGACGACCATCTACAAGCGCCGTGCGTTCGTCGTCAGCGGCGCGCTCGCGGGGCTGGCCGGTGGGCTGTTCACCCTCAATACGGGCTACGCCACGCCGTCGTTCGCCCACTGGCTTCACTCTGGCGAGGTGATCGTGATGGTCATCCTCGGCGGCATGGGGACGCTGTACGGCCCCATCCTCGGCTCGTTCGTCTTCTTCGGACTCGAGGACGTGCTTACGGACTTTACCGCCCGGTGGCGGCTGGTGCTCGGGACGGTGTTTATCCTCTTCGTGATCTTCCTCCCGCAGGGGCTCGTCTCGTTGCCGTCTCAGCTCGCCCCGTACCTCTCGCGCGGGTCGGGTCCCGGTCCCGAGCCGACGCCGGAAGACACCGGCTTCGGCGGAGGTGACGACTGATGGCCGTCGAGACGCCCCGACAGGAACGGGACGCCGACGGCGACGCGATCCTCCGAACCGACGGACTCGTCAAACAGTTCGGCCAGTTCACGGCGACCGACCGGGTCGACCTCGAGGTCGAGCGCGGGGAGTTCCGGAGCATCATCGGCCCGAACGGCGCGGGGAAGACCACGCTGTTCAACCTCATCTCCGGTGCCCTCCCGGTCACCGACGGCTCGATCTACTTCGCCGGCGAAGAGATCACGGACCTCTCGCCGCCCGAGCGCGTCCGTCGCGGGATCGGCCGCTCGTTCCAGATCTCGAACGTCTTCGGCGGCCTCTCGGTCCGCGAAAACGTCCGGCTGGCGTCCCAGGCCGTCCACGACGACGAGTACACCTTCCTCGAGTCGCTGTTCAAACCGACCGAGCGCTACGAGACGATGAACGCCGACGCCGATCGAATCCTCGAACAGATCGGCCTGGCGGACGTCGCCGACGAGCAGGCGGAAGCGCTGGCGTACGGCGATCGCCGCCGCCTCGAGATCGGCGTCGTGCTCGCGACCGACCCCGACCTGGTGTTGTTCGACGAACCGACCGCGGGCATGAGCGTCGAGGAGACCCAGGCGACGATCGACCTGATCGAGGAGGTGCTCGTCGACCAGACGCTGTTGCTCATCGAACACGACATCGAACTCGTGATGAACCTCTCAGACCGCATTACCGTGTTGAACCGTGGCGAGATCCTCGCGGAAGGAACGCCCGAGGAAATCGCCGAGAACCAGGACGTCCAGGACGCCTACCTCGGAGGGATGATCGAATGAGCGATCCGCTGCTCTCGGTCGACGGCATCGACTCGGGATACGGCGAGACGAAGGTGCTTCGCGACCTGTCGCTGTCGGTCGATCGCGGCGACGTCGTCTCGCTGGTCGGTCGCAACGGGGCCGGGAAGACGACCACCCTGCGCAGCATCATGGGTATCGTCACCCCGACGGCCGGCTCGGTCACCTACCGCGGCGAAGACGTCACGACGCTCCCAGCGACCGAGACGGTCAAACGCGGTATCTCGCTGGTACCCGAAGAGCGGCGGATCTTCCCCGAACTGACCGTCATGGAGAACCTCGAGATCGCCGACCACGGCGGCGGCACCGAGGCGGACTCGCTGTCGATCGCGGAGGCACTCGAGATGTTCGAGAACCTCCGGGAACGGACCGACAACGCCGGTTCGTCGCTCTCGGGTGGCGAACAGCAGATGCTCGCGATCGCCCGCGCGCTCGTCGGCGGTGCCGACCTCGTCTTGCTCGACGAACCGACCGAGGGGCTCGCGCCCTATATCGTTCAGGATCTGATGGACATCGTCCGCGAACTCAACGAGCAGGGCATCACCGTCTTGCTCGTCGAGCAGAACGTCCACGTCTGCCTCGAACTCGCGGATCGAAACTACGTGATCGACCAGGGAGAGATCGTCTACGAGGGCACGTCGGACGACCTCGCAGACAACGACGAGGTGCTCGACAGGTACCTCGGCGTCACCGTTTAGTTTCGCCCGTCGGAACCGCCTCTTTTCACCACGTCGTCGACTCGGATCGAACGTCCGTTCCGAAAATCGATCGTCTGTGAGTCGACCGCTTGCGGCGCGGTTACCGGCCTTTCCACTCCGGCTCGCGATCCTCGAAGAAGGCGTCGATCCCCTCGTCTTTGTCCTCGGTCGCAAACAGCTGTGCGAACAGTTCGGCCTCGTACTCGATGCCCTGCGCCAGGTCCATCCGCGAACTCGCCTTCACGGCCTCCTTGGCGAACTCGAGGGCGACCGGACTCTTCGCGGCCATCGACTCGGCGAGGCCGTAGACCTCGTCGTCGAGTTCCTCGTCGTCCTCGCAGACGACGTCGACGAGGCCGATCTCGGACGCCTCGTGGGCGTCGATCAGTTCGCCCGAGAGGATCAGGCGCATGGCCTGTCCCTCGCCGACCAGCCGGGGGAGACGCTGGGTGCCGCCGCCGCCGGGCATGATCCCGAGGTTGATCTCGGGCTGGCCGATCTTCGCGCGCTCGTGGGCGATGCGTACGTCACAGGCCTGGGCGAGTTCGCAGCCGCCGCCGAGGGCGTGGCCGTTGAGTCGGCCGATGACGGGCTGGGGCAGGTCGTCGACGACCTCGTAGACGCGCGGCCGCTTCGAGATTTCGCGCTGCTCGAGTGCGCCGCGGTCGCGGAACTCGCCGACGTCCGCCCCGGCGACGAACGCCTTCGCCTCGTCCGCGCCCGTGAGGACGACGACGCGGACGCCACTCTCCTCGATCGCCGCCGCGACGTCTTTCAGTTCGGCGCGGACCTGGGCGTTCAGGGCGTTTCGCGCGTCGGGTCGGTCGATCGTGACCGTCGCGACGCCCGAAACCTGGTCGCCGACGCTCGCGTGGACCGTCTCGCAGTCGTCGGCGACGGCCTCGATCTCGTCTGTGCCGTCGACGGGACCGTCGGACAGACTCATTCGTCGACCTCCCCGCTGACGCCGACGATCTCGCCGTCTTCCCAGACGTAGAAGCCCTCGCCGGTCTTCTTGCCGAGTTTGCCCGCGCGGACCTTCCGCTTCAGGACCTGTGGCGGTTTGAACCGCTCGCCAAGTTCCTCACGCAGGTACTCGAGGATGTCGAGTCGGACGTCGAGTCCGACGACGTCGCCGAGTTCGATCGGCCCCATCGGGTGGTTGTAACCCAGTTCCATCGCGGCGTCGATGTCCCGCGGGTCGGCGACGCCTTCCTCGACCATCCGCATCGCCTCGACGCCGAGTGCGACGCCCAGCCGCGAGGAGGCAAAGCCGGGCGAGTCGGTCACTTCGACCGGCGTCTTGTCGATGCCCTCGACGTACTCGTGGGCGAACTCGAGGGTCTCCTCGTCGGTCTGCTCGGCGACGACGATCTCGACGAGCCCCATGATGTGAACGGGGTTGAAAAAGTGCAGGCCGATCACGCGACCGTCCTCGTCGGCGGCGCTCGCGATCTCCGTGATCGACAGCGAGGAGGTGTTGGTCGCGATGACCGCGTCGTCGTCGACGAGTTCCTCGACGTCTTCCATCGTCGACTTCTTGAGGTCGATGTCCTCGGGGACTGCCTCGACGACGAGGTCTGCCCCCTCGACCGCCTCCGCGAGGTCCGTCGTTCCCGAGAGGCGCTCGAGCGTCGCGTCGGCTTCCTCGCGAGTGACCTTGTCGCGCTCGACGCCGCCCTCGAGGTTCTGCTCGATCGACTCGAGTCCGTTCTCGACGTACTCCGTCTCGATGTCCCGTACGATCACGTCGTGGCCGGCCATGGCGGTCACCTGTGCGATGCCGTGACCCATAGTACCGGCTCCGAGTACTGCAACGTGCATACACGACGAATCTCGTGGGGGAGTGAAAGCAGTTTCCGTTTTCGGGAAGCGGTACCGTTCAAAAGACGAGCGTGGGACCGAACTGGAGCGCCCAGAGGGCGACCATGCCGACGAGGATCGTCACCAGGATGTCGCCGCGCCACCACGCCACCGCGGCGGCGACGATGCCGGCGGCCAGCCGCTCGTCTACGACCATCTCGGCGACGTCCGGGCTCGGCGTCACGAGCTGGGGTGCGACCAGCGCCGCCAGCACCGCCGCGGGCACGAACTTGAGAACGAGCGTGACGCGCGGTGGCACCTGGTTGATCCGGCCGAACAGGTGGATAAACGAGAGCCGGATGAGGTAGGTCGCGACGGCGATGACGAGGATCACAGCCCAGATCTCGAGGACGGCGTACTCGCTCATCGGGCCATCACCTCCTCGGCGGTCACGCCGGCGACGATCCCGACGGCTGCCGCGATCAGCAGATCGAGACCCCGTGGCAGGCCGAACTCGGCGACGGCGTACGCTGCGGCGATCGCGACGACGGCGCTCGCGAGCGCGGCGACGACCTGTGGGGCGTCCTCGATCGCCGGAACCAGGATCGCGAGGAAGACCAGCGGAATCGCGAACATGAGGTTCAGCGATTCCGGAATGCCGGCACCGAGGACGTAGCCGACGACCGTCGCGGCGACCCAGACGAGCCAGATGCTCACGCCGAGTCCGAGGTAGTACAGCCGCTTGTTCCGGCTCCGGGCTTCCTCGGCGTACTCGGCGATAGACATCGCGTAGACGTGGTCGGTGAGGAAGTACGCGAGAACGGCACGCGTGCGCTGTCCGTACTCGGTGAAGTGTGGCGCGATCGACGCCGAGTACATGAGCATCCGCAGGTTGACCACGATCCCGGTGACGATCACGATGGCGAGTCCCGCGTTCGCAGCGATCAACTCGACGGTGACCAGCTGTGCGGTGCCAGCGAAGATACCCGCGGACATCGCCACCGTCTGGATCGTCGACAGTCCTGCACCGTCCGCGGCGATCCCGAAGACGAGCGCGAACGGGACGAGCCCGAGCAAGATCCCGATGGAGTCGCGGGCACCCGCTTTGAAGTCTTCAGTCATCGTTCGACGGAGAGTTTCCGGCAGTCGGCGGTACGGCACGCGTTCGAGAGCGGTACGACTGGTGGAATCGACGAGACCGACGGCCACGTCGATGCGGTATCTATCGCGGTCATGATGGGGTCGAGACGAACTCCGACAGGCGGGCGTCGACATCCGCGCAGGGTTGCAGAGATCGTCGTTGGTGTGGCTCTCCCACTCGTGGGTGTTGCCTGCGTCAACCTCGCCACGTGCGATTCAAAACCATATCGAACTTTCATACGATAGTGAATCGGTACCGAGTACCGCGAGCGTGCCAGCAGCTCCAGCGTCACACGGTCAGAGCCGAAGGCTTAACCCCGAACCGTTCGACCTACTTCGTGATGACGCAAGCCGAGGCTGTAATCGTCGACGCAGTGCGAACCCCACAGGCGAAAAAGGACGGTGGACTCGCCGACACCTACCCCGAGGACCTCGTGATCACGGTACTCGAGGCGCTCGAGGAACGGACGGGCGTGCCGGCCGAGGAGTGGGACGACTTCCGACTTGGCTGTGCGAACCAGGAAGACGAACAGGGTCGGAACCTCGCCCGCCAGTCGCTGCTCGCGGGCGGGTTCCCCGAGACGGTACCCGGCGCGACGACCACCCGACTCTGCGGGTCCTCGCTCACGACGCTGGTCGACGCCGCCCGCGCGATCGAGACGGGCGACGGCGACGTCTTCCCCGTCGCGGGCGTCGAACACATGAGCCGGATTCCCTTCTCCGACTGGCTCCACCCCGGCATCGAGGAACGCTACGACCCCGACGCCCTCCCGATGGGTGTGACGGCCGAGCGCGTCGCCCGGAAGTACGACGTCGGCCGCGAGGAACAGGACGAGTTCGCGCTGCGCTCGCACGAACGCGCGATCGACGCCTGGGAGTCGGGCCGGTTCGACGACGAGGTCGTCCCCGTCGAAACAGAGGACGGCGTCGTCGACCGCGACGAAGGACCCCGGGAGGACACCGACCTCGAGACCCTCGCCTCCCTCCCCACCGTCTTCGCCGACGACGACGCGGCGACCGTCACGCCCGGGAACGCCTCGCCGCTGACCGACGGCGCGGCCGGCCTGCTCGTGACCAGCGCCGAGTACGCCGAAGAACACGACCTGGACGTACTCGCCCGCGTTCACTCCCGTGGCGTCGCCGGCGTCGACCCGCGCGTGATGGGGATCGGCCCCGTCCCGGCCACGCGAAACGCACTCGAGGGGACCGACCTCACCGTCGACGACCTCGACCTCGTCGAACTCAACGAGGCCTTCGCCTCCCAGAGTCTCTACTGCAAGCGTGAACTCGGCTTCGACGACGAGAAACTGAACGTCAACGGCGGCGCGATCGCGCTCGGCCACCCGCTCGGCTGTTCCGGTGCGCGCATCGCGACGACGCTGCTGCACGAACTCGAGCGCCGCGACGGCCAGCACGGCCTGGCGACGATGTGCGTCGGGTTCGGGCAGGGCGTCGCGACGGTGTTCGAGCGGCCCTGATCAGGGCGACTCGTTTTCTGCTGTTTCGATCCATTCATCGCACGATTCGACCCCCAGCACCTCGTCGAGAAACGTTGCTGTCGAACTGTGGACGAACGCGTGCCTGACGGCCTCGAGATCGTCGACCGTCCAGCCGGATTCTCCGTCCCGGACGAGGTCGAGATCGCAGAGCCGTTCGAGAACCGACCGAACCGAGTTCTCGGTCGCGTCGATCCGGCGGGCTATTTCGCTGGGTTCGAACGTCTCGTCCCGACGCTCGAGGAGGAACCGAAGCACGCGTTCGGCGTTCGTCGCCATCGTTCACACGACGATACGTCACGATCCTGTATAGAGCCTCGGCCGCTCGCAGAGGAGAAGACGGAGGGCGCGAAGAACGGGACGCCTGTCCCGTGATGAGCGCCCGGACATACCCGATCTATTCGTCGATACTGGCGGGCGAAAATCCGCCTGGATTTTCGTTCGACAGTACGTTACTCCTCGAGGGGCCGCATCTTGAACCCGTAGCGGGTCACGCCCTCCTGGGTGTAGATCTGGCGGATCGTCGCCGCGACGCGGTCGCCGACCTCGACGGTCTCGTCGCCGACGGTCAGGACCTGTGCCGGCGTCGAGACGGTGTCGTCCGCACCGTCGGGGCCGTCGAGGGCGACCACGGCGCTGACGTACGCACCCTCGCGGGCCTGCTGTTCGACGAACTCCGGCGGGGCACCGCCCTGGCCGATGACGGTCGCCGCCTCGACAGTTCCGGTCCCGGGCAGTTCGACCTCGTCGTGCTCCTCGAGCGCACCACAGTCCGTGCAGGCACCCTCGGGTGGGAACGCGAACTTTCCACACTCCCGACAGCGACCGGCGACGAGCCGGTGGCGCTGGGGAAGGGTGCGTTTCCAGCTCGGGACGCTGACGTACGCGCCGCCACCGTCGGGTTCGCCGGGGGTGACGTCGCCGCGCATCCGGAGGTACTCGCCGTAGGTGAGCGTCTCCGCATCCTCGAGGCGGGTCTCGACGCCGACCCCGTCGCCGTCGACGGCCAACGCCGTCGCGCCGCCGCCGGAGCCGTAGCCGATCAGGACGAGGTCGGTGTGGCCGTCCTCGAGCGCGTTCGCGAGGCCGAGGAGCGTGCTGGCCGCGCCGGTGTCGCCGAGGTCGTGGACGGTCGTCCCGCGCTGGAGCGTCTCGCCGTCGACGCCCAGCGCACCCGTCACGCGGTAGGGGAGTTTGCCGTTCGGCGACTGGAGGCAGACGGCGTCGGCGGTAGCGAGGTCGGTCTCGAGGTCGTCGACAGCAGCCGCGACGGTGTCGGTGAACGCCCGCCGATCGTAGCCGGTGACGCCGAGGCCGGTCGTCTCCTCGGAGCCACGCGGACGGAACCGGGTGCCGGGGAACGCCTCGACTCGTTCGGCGTGCTCCGTCACGGACCCGGAGCCGTCTGGCGTGAGCACGAGCGCGGCAGCGCCCGCGCCGCCAGCGTGTTCGATCTCGTCGTCCGGCGCGCCCCGCGGCGCGTCGGTCGCGACGACCAGGGAGGTGCCGTCGCGCTCGAGGCCGGCCGCCAGCGCGTCGACGCCGGCGCGGGTACTCCCCGTGAACTGGCGGGTCTCGAGGGCCTCGGGGAGGCCGAGCGTGCTGACCAGTCGCGGGGCCATCGCCTCCTCCTCGTTGGGCGGGGTCGTCGTCCCGACGAGCAGGGCAGTGACGTCCGCCGGATCGACCTCACCCGCCGATAGGGCGCGTGAGGCGGCTTCGTAGGCCATTGTCAGCGTGTCCTCGTCGCCCGCGGGCACGGCGGTTTCGGAGACGCCCGCGCCGTGGAACTGCCCCCAGGCCTCCTCGACGGCCTCGGCGGTGAGTCGGTAGCGGGGCGCGTACGCGCCGACGCTCTCGATGCCGGTCATCGTGCCACCTCCTCGTTCTCGAAGACGTGGACGACTGACGCACCGCCGCTCCCGCCCACGTTGTGGGTGAGACCGTACCTGGGATCGTCGAGCTGGCGCTCGCCTGCCCGGCCGGTGAGCTGGTCGAAGGCCTCGACGACCTGGCCCGTGCCGGTCGCACCGATCGGGTGGCCCTTCGACTTCAGCCCGCCGGAGGTGTTGACCGGCAGGTCGCCGTCGGGGTCGGTGACGCCCTCGCGCAACAGGCGGGGCGCTTCGCCGGGTTCACAGAAGCCCAGATCCTCGTAGGCGACCAGTTCTGCGATGGCGAAGCAGTCGTGGACTTCCGCGAAGTCGATGTCCTCGGGCGCCACGTCGGCCCGATCGTAGGCCGTCTCGGCCGCGACCTGGGAGGCCGAGATGCCGGTGTAGCTGTCCCGTTCGGCCAGCCCGACGCGCTCGCTGGCCGCGCCGACGCCCGCGACGCGGATGCGCTCGTCGGTGTACTCGTCGACGACGTCCTCGCTCGCCAGTAAGGCGACAGCCGCACCGTCGGAGGTCGGACAGCAGTGATAGAGGTTCAACGGATCGGCGACCGCGGGTGCGGAGGTCGCGTCCTCGAGCGAGCACTCGAAGCCGAGGTGGGCCTTCGGGTTTTTCGCGCCGTTCGCGTGGTTCTTGACGGCCACGCGCGAGAGATCTTCGTTCGTCGCGCCGTATTTCTCCATGTAGGCGCTGGCCATCTGGGCGTAGACGCCCGAGAACGTGGTTCCGGTCAGCCGTTCCCACTCCGTCTCGCCGGAGACGCCGAGCCAGTACTTCGTGACGTCGCCGCTCATGTCGGTCATCACCTCGTAGCCGCCGACGAGGACGACGTCGGCCAGCCCGCTCTTGATCGCCTGGACGCCCTGGCGGACGGCGAAGCCGCCGGCCGCACAGGCGTTCTCGACCCTCGAGCAGGGAGTGTTGTGCAGCCCGACGTGTTCGGTCACCGCCGGGCCGGAGAGGCCGAGCTGGCGTCCCCCGACGCCGAGGCTGCCGACTACTGCCTCGTCGATCTCGTCCGTGTCGATTCCGTCGTCGACGCTGTCACGGGCGGACTCGTACGCCTCGGCGAACAGATCCCGGTAGCTCCGGTCCGGGAACGCGCCGAAGGCGGTCTGTCCCGCTCCGATGACGTAGACATCCCGCATATCCGCCCGTTGTCCCGGGCAGAAATATAGCTTCGGGACGCGGATCGTTACCGTCGGTTACCTGTCTGGAAAGCGTGGCTTTCCGTACCACATAATTTTTAACAGGTGACTATAGAGTGGGAGGTGAGGATGATTTACGAGGACATAGAGACTGCCTCACGCGACGAGATCCGGGCAGTCCAGAACGAGCGCCTCCGCGAGACGGTACGGAACGCGTACGAGAACGTCGACTACTACCGCGAAGAACTCGACGAGGCCGGCGTCTCGCCCGAGGACATCGAGACGGTCGACGACATTCACAAACTCCCGTTCACGACGAAAGAAGACTTCCGCGCCGAGTACCCCGACGGCCTGTTCGCCGTCGACGACGAGGAGATCCGGCGGATCCACGCCTCCTCGGGGACGACGGGCAAGCCCAAGATCGTCTCCTACACCGAGAAGGACCTCGACGTCTGGAGCGACGCGGTCGCACGCTCGCTCGCCGCGGGTGGCGTCGAACCGGGCGACACCGTCCAGAACGCCTACGGCTACGGCCTGTTCACCGGGGGCCTCGGTCTCCACTACGGGGTCGAAAAACTCGGCGCGACGGTGATCCCCATCGGCGGTGGCGGAACCCAGCGTCAGGTCGAGATGCTCCAGGACCTGGAGAGCGACGCGATCTCCTGTACGCCATCGTACGCGCTCTACCTCGCCGAGACGGCCGAGGAGATGGGCGTCGACGTCAAGGACCTGCCCCTCTCGACGGTCATCTTCGGCGCAGAGCCCTGTACAGAACCGATGCGCGAGGAGATCGAAGAGCGCCTCGACGTCAACGGGATCGACATCTACGGCCTCTCGGAGATCGTCGGCCCCGGCGTCTCCAACGAGTGCCACGAAGCCCAGGACGGCCTGCACCTCTGGGAAGACCGCTTCTACCCGGAAGTCGTCGACCCCGAGACGGGCGAACCGCTCCCCGAGGGCGAAGAGGGCGAACTCGTCCTGACGACGCTCTCGAAAGAGGCACTGCCAGTGCTCCGGTACCGCACTGGCGACCTCACGACGCTGAACTACGAGGAGTGTGAGTGTGGCCGGACGATGGTCCGGATGGACAACGTCACCGGTCGCGCCGACGACCTGCTGATCGTCCGCGGGGTCAACCTCTACCCGAGCGAGATCGAGGACGTCGTCCTCGAGTTCGACGAGGTGGCACCCTACTACCGCATCGACCTGGACCGCGAGAACAACCTCGACACCATCGAGGTCACGGTCGAACTCGTCGACGACTTCGACGGCGACGTGGACGAACTCCACGACCGGATCCTCACCCGCCTCGAGAACGTGCTCTCCTTTACCCCCGACGTCCTGACGCTCGCCGAGTACGGCACCATCGAGCGCACGGAAGTCGGCAAGGTCCAGCGCGTGTTCGACCACCGATAGTCCCTGCGGACTGTCGATCCGAGGGCCTTCGGTTCGTTTTTTCCGAGACCGACGAACGCGTCGGACTGCCGGAACGCTGGTCACACGCTGCTGTCCGCTGGTCGCAGCTGTCGCTGGCGCTGGTGGACTGTCCGTCGCCAACCGTCGGTCTCTCTGCCCGTATCTTCGCGAGAAGAACGTAACCGGCGTCCGATTCTAGCCCAGGATGTACACCCGGCCGCGGAACGTCGAGATCCGTTCGTCGTCCTGGTCGGTGACGACGACCTCGTACTCGGCGGTTCGGCCGGCGACGTGAGTCTCCTCTGCGGTCGCCGTGAGGACGTCACCGACGTCGACGGCGTCGAGGTAGGAGATGTTCGTCTCGAGGGCGACCGCGGTGTCGCCGTGGGAGTTCGAGGCGGCCGCAAACGCCGCGTCCGCGAGCGAGTAGACCGCGCCGCCGTGGGGAGTTCCGTGGAAGTTCAGCAGGTCTTCGGTCACCGTCAACTCGGTCGTCGCGGTGCCTTCGCCGATGTCGGTCAGTTCGATCCCGAGGGTTTCACAGTACGGATCGTCCTCTGCGAGCGAACGCGCAGTTGCAACTGAGTCCTCCATGGCCGGGCGGTGTGCGTGTGAGACCAAATAACTATCGGGCGGGTGCGGTCGCTACATGAAAATCTGCTCGAACAGCGACGCCTCCGCGCGGTGGAGTCGCTCGAGGAACGCCGACTTGCTGATGCCGAGTTCGTCGGCGACGTCGCTCGCGGTCGCCTCCCGCGGGATGGAGAAGTAGCCGAGTTCCAGCGCGACGCGAATGCACTCTTCCTGTCTCGGCGTGACGTTCCACTGCTGGCTCGGAACCTCCTCGGCTTCCGACTGGAGCGGGTAGACGCGCTCGAGCCGCACGCCGACGGCCTGTCCGGCCCGTTCCATGACGCCCTTGAGGACGTCGCGGCCGACGACCGCACCGAAGATGGCGGCCCGGCCGTCCCGGTACCGGAGGTTCTCGACGATGAGCCCGCCGCTGATGAGCGTGTGGACGATGCAGGGGTGTTTCGAGAGACAGCGGTAGGTGTCCCGGCCGTCCGCGGTCGCGACGTGGAGGTAGCGGATCCGGTCGTCGGCGTCGAGGGTCTCGCGCAGGGCCTCGTTCGTCGGCGAACTGAACTGCAAGAGAACGTAGCCGTCGTCACGGAGCTGGGGCGAGAGCGCGTTGATCTGTACGTCGACGTCCCGTGTCGCGTCGGCCAGTGGACAGTCGTCGTCGGTGACCTGGAACTCCACGGCCAGACACTCCTCGATCATGGTCGATCGTAGCGACCCTGGGTACTTAAACCCAGTCTATGTCCGGGTCAATCACTAAGGCCGTGTCCGTGCTAGACAACTATGAACGATGGACGTCGACACAGTCAAAGAACGGGCGGAACCGCGGGCGTTCAGCCCCGCGGACGACATGCCCGAGGAGTACCGGAAGGCGGCGACCCGGATGATCGAGTTCCACGCCAACAGCGAGATCATGGGCGCGTACCTGGAGCGTCCGTTCATCCGGCAGGCGCCGAGTATCGACCGAAAGCTGGCGTTCTCCGCGAAGGTCCAGGACGAGATCGGCCACGGGCAGTTGCTCTACCGCGCCGCGGAGTCCCTCGGCGTGAAGACCCGCGAGGAGATGCTCGACGACCTCGCGAACGGCAAGGGCAAGTTCCTCAACTGCTTCCACTACCCGATGGACAGCTGGGTCGAGACGCCGATGATCGCCTTCTTCGTCGACGGGGCGGCGATGCGCCGGCAGGCGACCCTGCGTCGTACCAGCTGGGAACCCTACGCCCACGCGATGGACAAGGTCTGCTTCGAGGAGGGCTTCCACGTCAAACACGGCGAGAGCATCCTCGCGACGCTGATGACGGGCTCGAAGAAAGAACAGGAGATGACCCAGGAGGCCTTCGAGAAGTGGTGGCCCCGCATCATCCAGTTCTTCGGCCCCACCGACGACCAGAGCACCCACCACGACTTCTCCTCGGACGTCGGGCTGAAGACGAAGTCCAACGACGAACTTCGCTCGATGTTCCTGCGCGAGTACATTCCGAAAGCCGAGCGCTACGGCCTCGAGATCCCCGACGAGCCGCGCATTCGCGAGCGCGACGACGGCACCTACGAGGTCGTCGAGGACGATCTGGACTGGGACGAGTTCTTCCAGATCGCCAAGAACGACTACGAACCCGGACTGGGTCAGATCAACGGTCGCAAGGCCGCACAGGACGCCGTCCAGTGGGTCCGTGACACGCTCGAGTGGGAGAACGTGCCCGAAGGAAGCGCCAAACCGCAGGCAGCCGACTGACCATGATCTGGGAAGTATTCCGACAGGAAGAGCAGGGTGGCTACCACACCCACTGTGGCAACGTTCACGCGCCGGACCGCGAGATGGCAAAGCAGTTCGCCGCTATCCAGCACGGCCGGCGCAAACCGACCAACAGCATCTGGGTCGTCCCGAAGTCCGAGATCGGCGAACTCGACGCCGACGAAATTTCCTTCGGCGGCTCGACCGACAAGAGCTACCGCTGGGCGCCGACGTACAAGTCGGACGTCGAGCACGCGGCGGAGGTCATCGACTCGGAAGGCCAGCAGGCCGAAGCCGAGAAACAGCGGGGTGACGCCTGATGGTCGGCGAGATCGAGAGCCCCGAGGAACTCGACGCCGACGAGCGAGACGCGCTCGAGGCCCTGCTACAGCGCCTCGCCGACGACGAGTACGTGCTCGCAGAGCGCTACACCGAGTGGCAGGTCCGCGCACCCACCCTCGAGTCGGACCTGGCGCTGTCGAACAACGCCCAGGACGAACTCGGTCACGCCAGACTGTGGTACGACGTCCTGGAAGACCTCGGCTACGAGGAACACGAACTCGTGTACGAACGCGAGCCCGACGAGTGGCGCCACAGCACGCTCGTCGAACGGCCGTTCGCCGAGGGTGACTGGGCCGACGCCATCGTCCGCCACTACCTCTACGACGTCGCCGAGGAACTCCGCCTCGAGGCGCTCGAGGAGTCCAGTTACGCCAAGATCGCAGACCGCGTCGGCAAGATCCAGTCCGAGGAAGGATACCACCGAGAGCACGCCGAAAACTGGATGGAACGGCTCGCCAACGGCGAAGGCCACGACCACCTCCAGGATGCCGTCGATCGGCTCTTCCCCCACGCGCTGACGCTGTTCGAACCGGTCGACGAACAGACGGAGGAAACGATCGTCGACGCCGGGTTCCGGACCGAGAGCCTCGAGGACCTCGCCGAGGAGTGGGTCAACACGGTCGCCCCGTTCCTCGAGGGACTGGGCCTCGAGACGCCGGCAGTCGAACGGGTTCACTTCGACGAGTACGAGTTCGAAGTTCGAGACGACGCGCTCCCAGACGAGCGCGGCCGCGACGGCAGCCACACCGACGCGTGGGCCGACCTCCACGACGAGTTTACCCACACCTACCGCGAACTCGGTCGCTCGGAAGCGACCAAGATCATGGAGACCGCCGAATAATCCCATCATGAGCAGCGAGACTCCAGACACCGACCCCGACGCGACGCCGTGTGCGTACACCGACTACCGCGAAGGCGAAGCCGTCGAGGAACTCCCCGCAACCGGCGAGGACGCGACGGGCCTCGAAGCCGACGTATGGGAGGTCCTCTACGAGATCGAAGATCCCGAGATGCCGGTCAGCATCGTCGACCTCGGCCTGATCTACGGCGTCGCCGTCTCCGACGACGGCGTCGCACACGTCGACATGACGCTCACCTACTCCGGCTGTCCCGCACGGGACATGCTCGAGGGCCAGGTCGAGGAGGCCGTCGCCGACGTCGACGGCGTCGAGGAGGTCGACCTCCAGCTCGTCTGGAGTCCCGGCTGGTCGATCGAGATGGTGACCGAACAGGGCAAAGACGACCTCCGCGAGTTCGGACTCAGTATCTAACCATGCGAGAAGATCCATCCGTTGCCACGAGCGGCGAGACGGCGGGCGCCGAGTGTCCCTACTGCGGATCGACCAACACCGTTCGCGAACACCCGAAGGGACCGTCGCTCTGCCGGTCGATGCACTACTGTAACGCCTGCGACCAGCCGTTCGAGAAGTTCGAATAGGCCGACCGAATCCGTTCCCCCGATTTTTGCCCGCTCGATCAGCGTTCGCTCTGTCGACTCGAGTGCTCGTCCTGAACCCCACGCGCGCGCGTTATTGAAACGAGACGCCCAGGTCGTGCAGTCCGTCGTTTTCCACCGCCAGGTTGATCAAAAGTGGCGTCATCGCCTCGACCTCGGCGCTGTTGGCCAGCGCGCCGCCGTCGAGCGCACGGAGGCCGTCGATCTCCTCGACGAGCGCCGTCACCGTCGCCTTCGCGTCGGCGTCGTCCCCGGTGACGATCACGTCGAACCCGAGGTCGTGCTCGAGGTCCGCCAGCGCGCCGGCCGCGAGGTTCTGGAAGGCACCGACGACCGGAACGGCGTCGGGTGCGGCCTCCGCCGCGACCTCCGCGACGCTTCCGTGTGGCGGGCGGTTGTAGTGGAACCCCTCGTCGTCTCTCGAGATGCCGACCGCGGGGCTGACGAGGACGGCGTCGTCGTCTACCCTGCCTGCGACGGATTCGACGGTGTCCGAGACGTGGTACGGTGGGACGCAGACGGCGACTACGTCCGCGTCGACCGCCGCGTCGTCGTTTTCCGCACTCGAGAGCTCTGCGGTGAGATCGTCGCCGAGTCGGTCGGCGTACTCCTCGACCGCCGACGCCGCCTTCTCGGCCGTTCGCGAGCCGACGACGACCTCGTGGGTCGTATCGCGAGCCAGTCGCAGGGCCAGTCCTTCGCCGATGTCACCGGTTCCGCCGAGTAACGCGATTCGCATACGGAGTCTCGTTCGAACGCCCCCGTGAAAGCAGTTCCCGTCCCGGCGAGATACACTGCGGCTGACGCGTCCGGGTGGCGAAACGTCCATCCGGGACCCGCTCGACGACTTCCACACGACCGGCCGGTGACCATCCAACGCGTCTCGCTATCCATGTAGGGCCGTGAGACAAGATATCAAGAGCTTTGGCGCTTGCCATCATGGCATTCGGTGAAGAACCATGACAGAGGACATCGAGCGAGCGTCACGTGCCGAACTCCGCGAGCTGCAGTCCAAGCGGCTCCAACGGACGGTCCGACACGCCTACGAGAACGTCCCGCGGTACCGGGAGAAACTCGAGGAGGCGAGCGTCTCGCCCGAGGACGTCGAGACGATCGACGACGTTCGCGAACTCCCGTTCACGACGAAAGCGGATTTCCGCGCCGAGTACCCCGACGGCCTGTTCGCCGTCGACGACGAGGAGATCCGGCGCATCCACGCCTCCTCGGGGACGACGGGCAAGCCCAAGATCGTCGCCTACACTGCAGACGACCTCGAGGTGTGGAACGAGGTGATGGCCCGCTCGATGCGAGCGGCGGGGATCGACTCGAACGACACCGTCCAGAACGCCTACGGCTACGGGCTGTTCACCGGCGGGTTGGGCTTTCACGGCGGAGCCGAGGCACTCGGCGCGAACGTCGTCCCCACGAGTAGCGGGAACACGCAGCGACAGATCGAACTCGCACGCGACCTGGGGAGCGACGCAATCGGCTGTACGCCGTCGTATGCGCTCTACCTCGCCGAGACGGCCGAGGAGATGGGCGTCGACCCCCGAGAGTTGCCGATCTCGACGGTCCTCTACGGCGCAGAGACCTGCACGGAGCCGATGCGCGAGGAGATCGAAACGCGCCTCGACGCCACGGGAATCGAAAACTACGGCCTCTCGGAACTGATCGGCCCCGGCGTCGCCGTCGAGTGCCACGAGGCCCAGGACGGCCTGCACATCTGGGAAGACCACTTCTATCCCGAGGTGATCGACCCCGAGACGGGCGAGCCACTCCCCGAGGGCGAGGAGGGCGAACTCGTGCTCACGTCGCTTTCGAAGGAGGCGCTTCCCGTCCTCCGCTATCGGACCGGCGACATGACGACGCTGACCTACGAGGAGTGTGCGTGTGGCCGGACGATGGCCCGAATGGACGGCGTCACCGGCCGCGCCGACGACCTGCTGATCGTCCGCGGGGTCAACCTCTACCCGAGCCAGATCGAGGACGTCGTCCTCGAGTTCGACGCCGTCGAACCCCAGTACCGCATCGACCTCCACCGCGAGGGGAACCTCGATCGACTGGACCTCACCGTCGAACTCGCCGAGGAGTTCGACGGCGACCGCGATGAACTGCGCGAGGACGTACTCGTCCGACTCGAGAGTGCGCTGTCGTTTACGCCCGACGAACTCGAGTTCGTCGAGTACGGCAGCATCGAGCGGACGGAAGTTGGAAAAGTAAAACGCGTCTACGACCACCGCTGAGGCCCTGCGGACGCGAGTCGGCTCTCTGTCCTCGCCGGACGACTACTCGAAGTTGATGTTGACGTTCTTCGCCTGGGTGTACTCGCGAATCGCCTCGTAGCCCTGTTCGCGGCCCTCGCCGCTCTCTTTGACGCCGCCGAAGGGCGTCTGTGGGAAGGTTACGGGGTACTCGTTGACGCTGACCATGCCATACTCGAGGTCGCGGGCGAAACGGTGGGCGCGCGAGAGGTCGTTGGTCCAGACGCCGGCGAGCAGGCCGTACGGCGAGTCGTTGGCGACCTCGAGGGCCTCCGCCTCGCTTTCGACCTCGATGACCGACAGCACGGGCCCGAAGATCTCCTCACGGGCGATCGTCATATCGTTCGTGACGTCGGTGAAGACGGTCGGCTCGAGGAAGTAGCCCTCGGGTTTGTCCTCGGGGATCTCGCCCCCGGTTTCGATGGTCGCGCCCTCTTCGACGCCCTGCTCGATGTACTCTAAGACCTCCTCGCGGTGGGACTCGCTGACCAGCGGCCCCATGCGGGCGTCGTCGTCGATGCCGTCGCCGAGTGGCGTCGCCTCCGCGCCGGCGACGATCTGTTCGACGACCTCGTCGTGGACGTCCTCGTGGACGACCAGTCGCGAACCGGCCCAGCACATCTGGCCGGCGTTCATGAAGATGCCGTAGTGGACGCCCTGGGCTGCGGCCTCGAGGTCGGCGTCGGGGAAGATCACGTTCGGCCCCTTGCCGCCCAGTTCGAGGGTGACGCCGGTGACGTTCTCGGCGGCCTGGCCCATGACGCGCTTGCCGATCTCGGTGCTGCCGGTGAACGCGACGTGGTCGACGGCCGGGTTCTCAGCGAGTGCGTTTCCGGCGACGCTACCGCGACCCGGCACGACGTTGAGCACGCCCTCGGGGAGCCCGACTTCCTCGGCGGCTTTCGCGTAGTACAGCGCCGACAGCGGCGTCTGACTCGAGGGCTTGACCACGGCGCTGTTCCCGCAAGCCAGCGCGGGCGCGAGGCTACGTCCGGCGAGCTGGAACGGGTAGTTCCACGGCACGATGTGGCCCGTCACCCCGACGGGTTCGCGGATGGTGAAATCGAGGCGGTCCCCGGGGACGGGGATCTGGCTCCCCTCGAGTTTGTCCGCCCAGCCGGCGTAGTACCGGAAGGTGTCGATCACCATCTGTACCTCCAGTCCGGCCTCGAACAGCGTCTTGCCGTTATCGCGCGATTCGACGAGCGCGATGTCGTCTTTCCACTCCTCGATCTGGTCTGCGAGTGCGTGCATGTACGCCGCGCGGTCGGCGGGGTCGAGCGTCCGCCACTCGCTTCCCCGCTCGACTGCGGTTGCGGCCGCGTCGACCGCTGCGTCCACGTCACTCGCGCTCGCTGCCGCGACCGTCGCGTACGTCGTCTCGTTCGACGGGTCGAGCGTCTCGAGGCGCTCGTCGGTATCGCCATCGGTCCACTCGCCGCCGACGTAGAGGCTCGTCGGTCCTTCGTAGCTCATGCGTTCGAATAGCGGGTTCACGTTACCTTATGCGTTTACATCTCGGCACGTGACTGCGTCTACGTAACCACAATGGGGTATGTTCACGTCGACCGACGGTTCGAATCGAACGCTCTCGTCTAGTTTTATGTTCGTCGCGCGTGAGCATGGCGTATGGACGTCGAAGCGTTCTTCGAAGGGATGCCCTTCGCATCCATGCTGGGTATCGACGTGACCGAGTGTGCGGACGGCCACGCCGAGGGCCACCTCGAGATGACCGAAGACCTCTCGTGGAACGACGAGCAGTTGATGGCCCACGGCGGGGTCACGTTCACGCTCGCGGACACCGTCGGCGGCGCGGCGCTGGTCTCGCTGGTCGATCAACCGGTGCCGACGATCGACATGCGGATCGACTACCTCTCGGCGGGGACGGGCGACCTCTACGCCGAGGCCGACGTGGTCCGGTGTGGGAGCGACGTCGGTACCGTCGACGTCGAGGTGTACGCCGCAGACGATGAGACGCTTATCGCGGACGCTCGAGGCGTCTACAAGACGGGATAACGGTAAAACGGCTGTTTTCGAGCAGGGATCGAGGCGTTACCGAAGCTCGGGAGCCACTTCCTCGCCGAGACGGTGGACGCACTCGACCATCTCCTCGGTGCCGACGCCGGGGTGATACGTCCGGAAGATGAAGTGAATGTCGTCGCCAAGCGCCTCACGGTACTCCTCGAGTTCCGCGACGACCTGCTCTGGCGTGCCGAAGATCGCCTGCTCTTTGAGTTCCTGCTTGCGTTCGTCGTCGAGTTCGTCTACGGACTCGCCCGAGAAGATTTCGGCGTAGCGACGCTGGATGTAGAGGTAGCCGTCTTTCATCGTCTCCCAGGCCTCCTCGCGGGAGTCGCCGACCCAGCCGTGCTGGAGGACGTAGATCGTGAAGTCGCCGTCGAGGCCCTCCTCCTCGCGGACCGACCGGATGTCTTCGACGCGCTTTCGCACGCCCTCGATCGAGAGCGCGGAGGGCGCACACCATCCCTCTGCGGTCCGGGCCGCACGCCGCACGGCGGGCTTTGCCGCGCCGCCGAGCATGATCGGGACCTCCCCGTTCGTGGGCTTCGGCGTGATCGAGACGTCCGTCGGCACGTCGTGGAACTCCGAGTCGTACTCGAGGTCGCCCTCGCTCCAGGCCCCGCGCAGGAAGGGCACGAGGTCGCCGAGGCGTTCGGCCCGCTGCTCGCGTGGGACGCCGAAGACGTCGAACTCCTTCGGGTTCGAGCCGATGGCCAGCCCGAGCGTGAGTCGGCCGTCGGAGAGCAGGTCGACTGTGGCGGCGTCCTCGGCGAGCCGGATCGGTTCGTACAGCGGCCCGAGTGCGATACAGGTGCCGATCTCGATCTCGTCGGTTTCGGCGGCCATCGCCCCGAGCGAGGGCATCGTTCCCGAGAGGTAGCCGTCCTCGGCGAAGTGGTGTTCGGAGACCCACGCGCTGTCTAATCCCGCGTCTTCGATCTCGCGGGTCAGCGTCAGCATCTCGTCGTAGAGGTCGCTCGTCTCGCGGTCGTCGTCCGGCCGCCACTGGGCGGTGAACAGACCAGTCCCGAGTTGCATACACCACTCAATTCGGGGGAAACGTCTTAATCGTTGGCGAAGGGGCGAAACGTCGGCCGGCAGATGGTTCGCCGAACGTCAAGACAAAGCCACTCGGATCGAAAGCTCGACACGCCATGACGAAATTTACGTACGAGACGGAGATTGCGGTCAGATTTCGTGACCTCGACCCGATGAATCAGGTACACAATGCGACCATCCTGGTGTACGTCGAAGAAGCCAGACGGCGGTACTTCCGGCACGTCCTCGGCGTTCGCCTCGAGGAGACCGAGGGCGCGCTCGTCCACCAGGAGATCGACTACGCCGCACCGATCACCCTCGAGGACTCCGTGACGGTCGCCTATCGGTTCACGCGAATCGGCGACTCGAGTCTGACCTCGGACTTCGAGGTGCGAACCGACGACGAGATTGCCGCGGAGGGCGAGGTCGTCCACGTGATGCTCGACGAAGCGGGGACGCCTCGAGCGGTGCCCGACGCGTGGCGCGAGCGCATCGTCGCGTCCGAGGACGATCGAGTCGAACTCGAGTGAGCAGACCGGACGAGTTTCATAACGATAGCTGTGAGTCGTTACCGCCGCAACCGCGACCCGTCTTGCGGTTGCGTCGGCAACCAGTCACAGCAATCATTATCAGTAGTCGATGACCGTGATCTCCTCGACGGGCCACTGACTCAGGATCTCGACGCCGTTCTCGCGGACGACGACCATCTCCTCGACGCGGACGCCCTGGCGGCCCGCTGGTTCCTGGGTCTCGACGGCCATAGTCATCCCCTCCTCGATCTCGATGGGGTGGTCGGGCGAGAGGCCGCGCCAGATCAGCGGCACCTCGTAGAGCTGCAGCCCGAGGCCGTGGGCCCAGTGGTTGGTCGTCATCTGCCAGTGCTCGTCGGCGTCGTAGAAGTCGGCGTGCTCGCCCTCCATGTCGGGAAAGCCCATCGCGATCTCGTCGGTCGTCGCGCCGGGTTCGATGCGCTCTAACACGTCGTAGAGGTTGTCGCGGGCGGTCTCGTAGGCGTCCTTCTGTTCCTGGGTGGGCTCGCCCATGCTGAACGTGCGGTAGTAACAGGAGCGGTAGCCGAGGTAGCCGATATTGTACATGTCGGCGTAGACGAGGTCGCCGGGTCGGATCATCCGGTCGGTGGTGTTCGCCTGGTGTTTCGGCCACGTGTTCGGCCCGGAAGTGAGGTAGCCACCGCCGACGAACGCCCCGTGACGCCAGAGTTCGCTCACGGCCTCGCCCCAGACTTCGGTCTCGCGCATCCCCGGTTTCGCCTCCTCGGTGATCCGCTGGAAGCCGGCCTCACAGATCGCGGCGACCATGCGCAGACACTCGATCTCGTCGTCGGTCTTGACCTTGCGGGCGTCCTCCATGATCGCGTTGCAGGTCTCGACGTCGGTCTCGAGGCCCTGATCCTCGAGTGCCGACAGTAGCCCCCGGTTTCCGACGTCGACGCCGAGTGTCTCGTCGGCGACGCCGTACTCGGTCATCGCCTCGGCGACGCCCTCGGCCATCGTCTCGAGCAAGAACTGGCGAGCGGAGTTTCGGCCCGAGGCCCGCGGGACGTTGCCCAGCCCGGGACAGGCGTAACGGATGTCCTGGAGCCACGGGCAGTTCGCGCGCTGGTTGCTCGCGTGATCGGCGGTGTCCCAGTGGACGATGTCGCCTTCCTCGGTGAGCAGGGTGTAGTGATCCGCACCGCTGCCGCCGGTCATCGCCAGTCCAGTGACGTAGCGGATGTTCGGATCGGAGAGCAAGAGGATCGCGCCCAGATCGGTCTCCTGCAGTCTCGACAGGGCCTTCTCTTTTCGCTCCTCACGCAGCCGCTGGGTGTTGATCCGCTCTTCCCAGTCGACGGCCTGTGTGCCAAGCGTTCCCTCCATAAAGCTCCGCTCGTGGAATGTCATGTACGGCCGTACCAAACGGGGCAGGGGTGATAAATCGTACCGCTTTCCGTCTCGATGGCAGACGACGGCGGCGGGTCGTCGGTCGACGGTCGCGACCGCTCGAGACGCGGTGCTAGACTGGCTCGAGGCCTTCCTCCTCGCGGAGGACGTTGATGTACTTGCGGAAGCCGGACTCGAGGTCGTACTGGACCTCGTAGCCGAGGTCTGCCTCGGCCTTCGTCATGTCCAGGTTCTGCGTCCAGGGGAGTTCACCCTCGTCGGAGACGTCGATCTCGGCGTCGGGCATGACGGCTTCGACAGCCTCGGCGGCCTCGCGAACGGTCGCGAGGACGCCGCGGACGTTGTAGACGCGCTGGGTGAGGTCTTCCTCGGGCGTGAACGCGGCCTTGCGGAACGCCTGGGCGATGTCTTCGACGTGTTGCCAGTCGACGTACTGGTCGCCGTACTCGACGCTGTAGGATTCGCCGAGAGCGGGCTTCTCGATGATGTTCGCGAGGAACGCCGAACCGCCGGTCTCGCGGTAGGGGCCGTAGGCCACCGTCGGGCGCAGGGCGACGTGGTCGAGCCCGTAGTCTTCGTGGTAGACCCGCGCTTGGTGTTCGTTGTACTCTTTGGTCGCACCGTAGAGGGTGTCGGGGTAGACGAGTTCGTCCTCGTCGACCCACTCGGCGTCGTAGTTCTCCGGCGGCGCGTACGCGGCGGCCGAGGAGGCCCACGCGACGCGTTCGACCTGGTCGTCGAGGGTGCGGGCGGCCTCGAAGACGTTATTCGTCCCCATGATATTGACTTCGGCCGCAGCGCGGGGGGCGTTCCGCGCCGTCGTCGTCAGCAGTGCCGCGAGGTGGATGATGTGCGTCGTGCCCGTTTCCTTGACCGCACGGATCACGTCCGTCGGGTCGGAGACGTCGCCGCGTCGCACCTCGACCTCGTCGGCGACGCCGAGTTTCTCTAAGATCTCGGTGTCCGTCGAGAGGTCGTAGGCGACGACGTCGTGGCCGTGTTCGATCAGATCCTGTACCACGTAGGAACCGATGAAGCCGGTTCCACCCGTTACCAGTACCGTGTTGTTGCTCATGTTGTATCGTATTACTTTCCGCTGATCCTTTGTAACTATTCGTGGAGGCCGCCGACCGACTCGTAGAACGAGGACGCGAGCGTGTCGGCCATGTCCTCCTGGCGGTCGATACGAACGTCGATCACGTGGGGGACGTCGGCGGCTTTGCCCTCCTCGAGGGCGTCGGCGAGGGCGTCCGGTTCGGTGACGCGCCGCCCGATCGCGCCGAACGCCTCGGCGGCTTTGACGAAGTCCGTGTCGTGGAATTCGACGCCCGCGATGTCGTCTTCTCCGTGTTGCATCTGGCGGACCATCCCGAGGCTGGTGTCGTTTAAGACGACGAACGTCGGCGCGACGCCGTACTCGACGGCCGTCTCGACGCTCGTCATCGTCATCGTGAAGCCGCCGTCGCCGGCGACCGCCACGACGTCTTTGCCCGTCGTCAGCGCAGCCGACACCGCAGCCGGGTTCGCCCACCCCATCCCGCCGACGCCGCCGCTGCCGAAGTAGGTGCGAACGGCCGGCGTCTGGAGGTAGTAGAGCAGCCAGAAGCGGTTGTTGCCGGAGTCGGCGGTGACGATCGTGTCCTCGTCGACAACTCGCTGAATTTCCTTGGCCGCGCGCTGTGGCTTGATCGGACTCGAGCCGTCCTCGCATTCGGGCGCGTCGAACCACCCCCGGGCCGATTCGGCCCGCTCGAGCGCCCAGTCGTTCGACGCCTCCCCCGTGTCGGCGAGGGCGGCGAGGCTCTCCTTCGCGTCGCCGATCAGCCCGACGTCGGCGGGGTAGACCCAGCCGGCGTTGCGCGTGTCCACGTCGGCGTGGACGATCGTCTGCTCGTCGGGGCGGATGAACTCGGGGGCCTGCCAGTTGGTGTCCATCGGGTTCAGGCGACAGCCGACGACGAGCACGGTGTCGGCCTCGCTCACCGCCTGGTTCGCCCCCTCGTGGCCGAACGAGCCGATGACGCCGGCGGCGCGGTCGTCCGTCTCGGGGTAGGTCGACTTGCCCAGGTAGGAGGTGGTGACGACGCAGTCGTAGGCGTCGGCGACCGCCGCCAGTTCGTCGTAGGCCTGGGCGGCGTGGACGCCGTTGCCCGCGACGATCACCGGCCTATCTGCGGCCTCGAGCGCCTCGACGGCCGCGGCGACGTCGCTCGCGGTCGGTGCGGCGTCCCACGTCCGCGTCTGCTCGCGTGCGTCCCACGCGGATGGAGTCGGATCGTCGGGGACGTCGGCGGTGATGGCGTCGCCGTCGAGGATGACCGCCGTCGGCCCCGGTCGGCCCGCGACGGCGTGTTTGAACGCCAGTTGCACCGAGCGAAGCGTCTCGGTCGGCGTCCGGGGGAACCACCACTCCTTGGTCACCCCATCGAGAACGTTCGGGAGGCTGAAGCCGCCGTAGTCGCCGCGAGCCTGCTGGTACGGCGCGAGCGTGGAGTACTCGCCGCGCTCGGACGCCTCGGTGAGCGCGACCATCGGCGACGAGGAGAGCCGCGCTTCCATCTGTCCGATCGTCCCCAGACTGCCGACCCACGGCCCCTGCCCGGCAAGCACCCCGGGAGCGCCTGTGAGTCGGCCGTGGACCTCGGCCATCACGCTCGCCTCACGCTCGTCGCGCGGACGAACGAGTTCGACCTCGGACTCGGGAATGTAATCGAGCAACTCGATGACCCTGCCACCCGGATAGCCGAAGACGTACTCGACGCCGAGTTCCTCGAGCGTCTCGACGAGTGCGGCTGCCGTTCCCGTCATTCGTCCTCGAGCTGGACGGTCTCGTCGACGACCATGCGCGGCCCCGCGCCGACCTCGACGAACTCGGCGGCGTCGGCCATGACCTCCTCGCCGACCTCGGAGGCGAACGCCTCGTTCAGCGCCTGCTCGCTCTCGAATGCGAGTTCGAGGACGCCGTCGTACTCGACGTCGTCGGGGTTCGTCGGGACGGACGTGCTGTATCGTCGAAGGCCGGGAAGTTCGCGTGCGATGGCGGCGTGGTCGCCCTCCCAGCGTTCGACGAACTCGTCGTGGCTGTACTCGTCTTTCCGGACGAGAAACTCTACCAGTTTTATCATGCACGTCTACCGTCGAAGGCCGGTGACTTTGATCTATCGGTGCGACGTGACCACTCGTCTCGAGAGACGTGTAACCGCGTTCCAAACGACTATGTACCAGGCCTGCAGTCACCAGCGTATGCCCGAACTACCAGCGATGCGGGTCGACCACGTTGGAATCGCCGTCGAATCGATTGCGGAGGCCGAAGCGCTGCTGTTCGCGCTCGGCTGCGAGAAGATCCACGAGGAACCGAGCGAGTACGGCGACTTTCGCTGGGCCACGTACGTCCTCGGAGGTGCCTCCCGTCTCGAGCTCGTCGCCCCCGAGGAGGGGTCGGAGTCGTTCCTGACCGACTACCTCGAGGAGAACGGCCCCGGTCTCCACCACGTCACCCTCGAGGTCGCCGACCTCGAGGCGGCGGTCGAGGCACTCGAGGATCGCGGCGTCTCGGTGGTCGACTACGCCGAGTTCGACCACTGGGGGGAGGCGTTCGTCTCGCCGGCCAATCCGACGGGTGCGCTGTTCCAGTTGATGGAGTACTACGACGGATACGCCGACGCGCGCGATGCCGGCTGTCGGCTGTTCGTCGACGGCCAGTCCCTGTAAGCGCCGGCCGCTGTTCGGCTCTCCAAAACAACTAAGCGGCTGTGATTCTCGTTCATTAGCTATGAACGACGACGTGCGGACGATAAACGCAGTCGAAACGGCGTTCGACATCGTCGAATACCTGAAGGAGGTCGACGGTGCTGGCGTCACCGAACTGGCGACGGAACTGGACCTGGCGAAAAGTACCGTCCACAGCCACCTCGCGACGCTATACTCGAACGGCTACGTGACCCGCGACGGGGACACGTTTCACGTCGCGCTCCGATTTTTCAACCTCGGGAATTACGCTCGCGAGCAAAGTTCGCTCTACCAGGTCGGTCGGAAGAAAGTCGACGAACTCGCCGAGGAGACGGGCGAGAAAGTCTACATCCTCGCGGAAGAGCACGGCCGCGGGATGCACCTGTACATCGCGACGGGGAAGCGGTCGGTACAGACCTACGCGCGAACCGGCCAACTCAGCTATCTCCACCAGCTCGCGGCCGGGAAGGCCATCCTCGCCCACCTCCCCGACGACCGGATCGACGAGATCATCGACCGGTACGGTCTCCCTGCCCAGACTGAGGACACGATCACCGACCCCGACGAACTCTGGACCGAACTCGAGGAGATTCGCGAACGGGGATTCGCCCAGAACCGCGAGGAGTCGATCCCCGGCCTCCACGCCGTCGGCGTTCCGATCACCGACGAGGACGGCGTCGCCGTCGGCGCGCTGAGCCTCTCGGCTCCGGCCAAACGGCTCCGCGGCGAGCGGTTCGACGAGGAGATGCCAAATCTCCTGCTCGGAGTCGCAAACGAAATCGAGATCAACATGACGTACGTCTAGCGAGATCCGCTATCGTTCGCCAGAGGGGAACGGTGGTCGTCCTCGTCGACGGGTGACTCGCGGCCTCTCCGATAGACAACGACGTACAGACGTGAACAGCCATCGTCATTGCTGTCACCATTCCACACGTCGATCACGGTTTCTTTACAGGCATATGTCCGTAAGAACGTGTGCCCGTTGCGTTCCCGAGAGACGAACGACCGGGTGGTGGTCGCGGTCGCGACTGGCGACCCGAAACAGCCGACAGTCGAGGTAGCGACGGCGGAGGAATCGCGAGCGAGTCAGATTTCGGTGACCGTCTCGTACTTTCCCTCGAGCGGTGCCGCGTCCTCGGTCAGCAGCGCGACGACCAGGTATTCGGCGTACTCGGCGACGTACTCGACGAGTCGGGCGATTCGGTCGGCGTCGATCGCCTCGAGCGAGTCCAGCAGAATGAACGGGACGTCCTCGTAGACCTCGTGGGCGAGGTAGCCGGCCAGCGCGAAGACGATGCCGGTCACTTCGCGTTCGCTCTCGCTCAAGTGCTCGATCGTGTCCTCGTACGCACGCCCCGAATCGGCCGTCCGAACGATGTGAAGATCGAACCGCCCGCCCTCGTATCGATCCGAGCCGAGTTCGGGGCCGTCGGTTCGCTCGATCCAGATCCGCTCGAGGTTGTCGTAATCGAGCAACTCGAGGATCGTCTCCATGTGCTCGTTGAAGTGGTCGACGGCTTCACGCTCGATTCGCTCGATCCGCGTTCGCTGTTCTTCCAGCGCCTCTCGGACCTCGTCGCGCTGTCGCTCGAGTCGGTCGCGGTCGTCTATGCGTGTCTCGATCCGATCGATCTCCGCCTCCACGTCCTCGCGTTCTCCCTCGAGATTGCGCAGTTCGATCTCGAGCGTGTTGACTTCCTTGTGGAGGTCGACGATCTCGCCGTACTCTTCGGACTCCAGTCGCTCGACGTCCGTCTCGAGCGTTTCGATCTCCGCCGTGAGATCCTCGCGGCGCTCCTCTAGGTCGTCGATACGCGCTTTGCGCCGTTCGATCTCGTCGTCGATCTCGTCGAGTCGGCGTGTGATCCGCTGGCGGCGATCCTGCCGGCTCTGCAGCTCCTTTTGCGTCGACGTGAGCTCGCGCAGGTCGCTCTGGATGGTCGATCGTTCGGAGACCTTCTCCTTTCGGAGGTCCCGGAGCCGATCGAGCGTATCCTCGATCTCCTCTCGTTTCACCTCGCTCCCGCACGTCCAGCAGATGACGGTCTGTTCGTCCTCGAGCAGCTGGTCGGTCACCGACTCGCTCTCGTCGTCGCGAAGGGCCGAGAGAACGTCGGCGCTCGCCCCGTCGAGCATGTCCTCGTTGAACCGGACGATGGTCTGTAAGTCGTTGATCTCCGAATCGAGCGCCTGCTTCTGCTCGCGCAGCGTCGTGATGCGTTCCTCGACTGTCTCGATCGTCTCGGTTTCGGTCTCCGAGAGCGACTCGAGTTCCGCCTCGAGTTCGTCCTGCTCGTCGATTACGTGCGAGAGCGTCTCTCGTTCGGTCTCCAGGTCGAACCGGGCGTCTTCGAGTTCCGACTGGGTCGACTGCAACGTCGCGAGCGCGTCTTCGAGTTCGGACTGACCGTCACGTCCCTCCGCGACGTTCTCGTCCGCCTCGTCGAGTTCCGTCCGTTTTGCCTCCAGTTCCTGCCGTTTCTCCTCGATGCTCTCGGTGAGCGTCGTTCGCTCCTCCTCGAGCGAGGGCAGTCGTCGCGATAATTCGTCGAGTTCCTCGAGTTCGGCGTCGATCGCTCGCTTCTCCGACTGCAGCCGTTCGATCTCCTCCTGTATCGCCGCTGTGTCGATCGGCCGCATGATGAGTTCGCGCAGGTCGTCGCCTCCTTCGACCGCCCGACGGGCTTCGTTGGTCTGGAGGTGAAACGCGAACAGATCCGCGACCTCCGGATCCTCGAGATACGGGTCGCCAGCCGTGGTGAGTCCGTCGCCCGTCCGTTCGAGGTATCTGGTGTACGTCTCGTCGCCGATCGTCAGTTCGATCTCGCCCTGCTCGGCGTCGCCTTTCAGCGAGACGTCGTCGCTTCCCAGCGCGCCCATTACCGATCGAAGAAACGACGTTCTGTTCGTCGCGTTCCTTCCCGAAAGGATCGTTATTCCCGGTGAGAACGAGACGGTCGTACTGTCGATACCGCCCACGTTCTCGACGGACACCTGTACATCCGACGTTCCTGTCACGTACGAGTTCACGTGTAGTGCTGTCGTAGCCAGCCATATTAAACTATACACTCCTTGTGACGGGAGAGGAGTACCGATTTCTCAAGGTTTTTCTACGGGCCCGACTCACGTGGTACTGATGAGCCACCATCGCGGGAACGACGGTCACGCCGACGAGGCGATGCCACGGTGTTCGTGCAAGGTCGGGCGGACGATCGAGTCGTACGACCTCCCGGGGATGAACGCGGACCTCGCCGCCCGGTGGACGGGGCGTGGCAGCGAGAAGTACAGCCTCCGTGAACTCGAGCGGTACTTCAACGAACGGGTGTTGCAGGCAGCGCTGGAAGCCGCCGGCGTCGATCCGCTCAATGGCGAGGTCGAGAACCTCTACGCACTCCTCACGAGCGACGACAGCGGCGAAATCGAGGCTCGCCGACGACTCGAACGTGAGGGTATCGACGTCGAACGCGTCACCAGCGACTTCGTCTCCCACCAGGCGATACACAGCCACCTCCGGGACTGCTGTGACGTCGAACTCGAGAAGGATACGGGCGATCCGCTCGAGAAAGGGAGAGATACGATCGCCAGTCTGCAAAATCGCCTCACTGCCGTCACCGAGAACACGTTGCAGCGACTCGCCCGTACCGGCGTGCTCTCTCTCGGCGACTTCTCCGTGTTCGTAAGTGTCCAGATCACCTGCGAAGAGTGTGGCCAGTACTATTCGATCACCGAGTTACTCGATCAGGGTGGCTGTAATTGTCAGGAGGATGTCGATGACGAGGTGGGCGAGTGACATGTGTTTCCGGGACTCACGACCTCGCATACGACTGCTTACAGCAGTAGCCGTGTAATCAGCCTCGAACAACTATCGTGATACTGGTAGTCCGTCGCTTTTCGACGACTCCGCACTCACTCGTGTCTGCTCGAGTCGTGTACTTCGCCGCTGCCGACACATCTATCTGTCATGCGGTCGTCCACTCGCGTGTATGTACACAGTTGTCGTGGGTATCGATACCGATGCCGATCGTGCTCGAGCGCTGGCAGAGGAACTCCTCGCTTTCCCCGGCGACGACGTCACCGCGGTCCTCGTCCACTCGTTCGACGAGAACCCGGAAGGTGCGTCGATCGCCCAGGTCGGCGCGGTCCGCCGTGCCCAGGAAATCCTCGAGGAGGCGGGTATCGAGGTGACACTCGAGGAGGGCAGCGGCGATCCGGCCTCGGTTATCCTCGAGGTCGCAGACGAACACGACGCGGACCTGATCGCGGTCGCCGGTCGGAAGCGATCGCCGGCCGGAAAGGCGGTCTTCGGAAGCGTCACCCAGGACGTCATTCTCGGTACCGATCGCTCGGTGCTCGTCGCGACTGCATCGGAGTGACGGGGGTGGCGATGCCGGCAGACGACCGATCGAACGAGGGGGACGACGACCGTCACGTCCGCTTTCGGCCAGCGATCGACGCACACACGCACCTGTTTCCCGAACGACTCACCGAGGCGATTCGACGCGCGCTCAGCGACGAAGCGGGCTGGTCGTTTTCCCACCCCACCGCTCGCCCGGAGATCGAGGACGTGCTGTCCGAGGCGGGCGTTTCGACCTACGTGGCCTTGCCGTACGTTCACGAGGCCAGTCTCGCGACCGAGTTGAACGAGTGGCTCTGTGCGCAGGCCGCACGGTCCGACCGACTCGTCCCGTTCGCCACGGTCCACCCCGACGACGAGGACGTCGGCGACGTCGTCCGACGGGCGTTCGAGGACGGCGCTCGAGGGCTGAAGTTCCACTGTCCGGTCCAGGAGTGTACGCCGGCCGATCCGCGTCTCGAACCCGCACTCGAGACCGCCGCCGCGTTCGACCGGCCGGTGACGTACCACGGGGGAACGGCCCCGATGTTCGAGGACAGCCCCTACGTCGGCGCGGACGTCTTCGAGGACGTGGTCGCCTCGTATCCCGACCTTCGGGTCTGCTGTGCCCACATGGGCACGTACGAGGTCGATCGCTTCCTCGAGTTCGCACGCGAGTACGACAACGTCTACCTCGATACGACGTTCGCGATGTCGACGTCCGCCGAGGAGACCATGGGGTTCGATCCGTCGACCATCCCCGACGAAACCTTCGTCGAACTCTCGGAGTCGATCATGTACGGCTCGGACTTTCCGAACGTTCCGTACCCGTATCGCAACGAGCGGGTCGGCCTGCTCGACCGCGACCTCCCAGCGGACGTCGCACGCGACGTCTTCTACCGGACTGCAGCCGACTACCTGGGTCTGGACTTCGGGTCGGCGCGCGCGTAGGTGCAAAGCGCCGGCGTCTTCCACCCTGGCGATTTCTCGTCCGTACAGTACTGCTTTGTACTCCCACCACGTGTCGACGATCACGAACGATGAAAGATGCGATCCGCCGAAACTTCGACGCGAGCGCCGTCACCTACCGGGAGTTCGAAGCCGAGACGGGCCAGTTCGAGACGCTGGCGGCGCGACTCGCGACGGTCGTCGACGACGCCCTCGCGGACGACCCCGTCCGCCTCCTCGACGCCGGTGCCGGAACCGGAGCGAGCACGCGTCGCCTCCGAACCGTCGGGGACGCGGTCGTCGCGCTCGACCTGAGCCGCGAGATGCTCCTCGAGAATCCGACCACCGATCGGGTGCAGGGCGACTTCGACGCGCTCCCGTTCGCGGTGGACGGCTTCGACGCGGTCGTCTTCACCGCGTCGCTATTTCTCACGCCCGATCCCGAACGCGCGGTCGCCGAAGCGAGTCGCGTGCTCCGATCCGGGGGCGTCGTCGCGGCCGTCGCACCGCTTGGCTGGTACGCGGCCGACGGCCGGGACGTCTTCGAGACACTCGCTCGAGACTCACGGTCGCCGAGCGACGCCACCGACATCGAAGCGGAACTGCAGGATCGGTTCGCCCTCGAGACGGGCACCTGGGAGAGCGAGATCAGCGCCGACCACCTCCGACAGTTTTACTCGATCCCCGCCGTCGCAGCGCGGCTGTACCCGACGCTGCCGCCGGACGAGCGCGTCCAGAAGGCGCGAACGCTCCTCGCTGACGTCGAGGGGCCACTCGAACAACGCTGGCGGTGGCTGCTCGGTCGCAACGAGTGACGGCACGGAGTCGGCCGACGTCGGCGAACGAGGACGCGACTCTCGAGTTCGTCGCACAACTCCCAGATCCACATACAACCCTAGTATCTGACTGATAATCTGGATTTGATATCTCGTCGAATCGACTTGCAACCGCCGGAGACTCGTCCGAGGTCTGCACTCGAGCAGCCGGGACAGCCGCTATCGAGCGCGCAGACTGCCAGTACGTTCGATCGAGACGGCTCGGCGGTACGTCGACTCGTGCTCGAACGGACGATTCGACGCACTCGACTTCGATGCGTCGTTTCCGTCTCGAATCGCCACCGAACGCGCGTCTCGCCGCCGAACGGGCAAGGAACCGGCTGGTTCGGACGGGTTCCGTCTCGAGCGTCGAGATCGCCGGTGCGAAATATAGAAGAAAGTATAACTCGAGAGATCCACCACCTACCTGCTATTACGAGAGTCGGGACCGTCGACCTGCGATCGCGAGCGGCCACCGAGCCGACGGCGTCGAGCGCGTCGGCGATGCTCTCGAGGCCGGACCACCGGGCGTTACGCCTTACTCGAGCGTTTCAGCGACAGCACGGTTCGATCGAACTCACAGACGAGCGGTTCGTCCGGGTCGTTCACTTTGAAGACCTCGACGTGCATCGTGACGATGCCGCGCTCGCCGTCGCTAGTCTCGCGTTTGTCCGTCACCGTCGACTGAACCCGGATCGTGTCACCGTGAAAGACCGGCTTCGGGTGCTCGACGTCGTCGTACGAGAGGTTGGCGACGATGGTGCCGTCCGTCGTCTCGGGGATGGAGATGCCGACCGCGAGCGACATCGTGTAGAGGCCGTTGACGAGGCGCTCGTCGAACTGCGTCTCGCCGGCGAACGCCGCGTCCAGGTGCAACGGCTGCTGGTTCATCGTCATGTCACAGAACCGCTGGTTGTCGCTCTCCGAGATCGTGCGGCGACGCTCGTGTTCGATCGTCTCGCCGACCTCGAACTCCTCGTAGTACAGCCCAGTCATGGGTTCGTAATTATCGCTGGTGTGTTCGTCATGCTTGTCATCGTGTGGTCAGAGGATCGTTCCGTGTTTCTTCGACGGGAGGTCCTTCTCGACGGTCTCGTAGAACTCGAAGCGTGCCTCGAGTTCGTCCCGAAGCGAACTGGGCGGGACGATTTCGTCGATGACGACCTCGCTCGCCATCCGGTGGACGTCGATGTCCTCGCGGTACTCCTCGCGTAACTCCCGTTCGCGCTGCTCGCGTTCGTCCTCGTCGTCGATCTCCGCGAGCTTGTTCGCGTAGACGGCGTTGATCGCCGCCTCGGGGCCCATGATGGCTATCTCGCCGCTGGGGAGCCCGATCACACTCTCGGGGTCGTACGCCGGCCCCGACATCGCGTAGATGCCCGCGCCGTAGGCCTTCCGGACGACGACCGACTGTTTCGGAACCGTCGCACTCGAGGTGGCGTAGATCATCTTCTTGCCCTGCTCGAGAATGCCGTCTTTCTCGACCTGCGAACCGGCCATGAAGCCGGGCGTGTCACACAGGTACAGCAGCGGGATCTCGTAGGCGTCGCAGGTCCAGATGAACTCCGCGGCCTTCTCGGCGGCGTCGGGGAAGATCGCCCCGGCCCGCTGGTTGGGCTGGTTGGCGACGATGCCGATCGGGCGACCGTCGATCCGCGCGAACGCCGTGATGATCTCCGGACCGTACTCGGGGCGCAACTCGAGGACGGAATCTGCGTCGACCACCCGCTCGATGAGGTCGAACATGTCGTAGCCGCGATTCGGTTCCTGGGGGACGACCGCGTCGATGCCCTCGGGAGACAGTCGCGGTGCCGTCCCGTCCGTCCGGGGCGGCGTCTCGTCTGCGTTGTCCGGCAGGTAGCCGACGAGTTTCGCCACGAGTTCGCGGGCGTGTTCTTCGTCCTCGGCGATCAGGTCCGCGCTGCCGGAGTGGCGAGCGTGGACGTCGGGACCGCCGAGGTCGTCCATGCTGATGTCCTCGCCGGTGACCATCTGGACCATCCGCGGGCTCGCGATGGCCATCGCGCTCATGTCCCGGACCATGACCGTGAAGTCGGCGAACACCGGGGTGTACGCCGCGCCGGCGATACACGGCCCGTAGAGCACGCAGATCTGGGGGACGCGACCGGAGAGCATCGAGTGGTTGTAGTAGTACTTCCCGATGCCCTCACGGTTGGCGAAGAAGCCGGTCTGCTGGTCGATCCGGCCGCCGGAGGAGTCCATCAGGTACAACACTGGCTTGCCGGTCTTCAGCGCTCGCTGTTGCATCCGCAGGAACTTCTCGACGCCTTTCCCGGCCATCGACCCCGCCTTGACGGTGAAGTCGTTGGCCATGAAGTGGACGTCGCGGCCCTCGAACTCGGCCGCACCCGTGAGCAGCCCGTCGGCCGGCAGTCTGTCGTCCGAATCGAAGTTCGCGAACTTGCCGTCCTCGAACAAAACGCCGTCCTCGCCGTTGAACCAGAGGTCGAGCCGATCGCGAACGAACAGCTTCCCCTGCTCGGAGAGGCGCTCTTTGTACTTCTCGGGGCCGCCCTCGAGGATGTCCTCGATCTCCTCGAGCAGCAGCTCCTCGCGTTCGGTCGGCTCGAGGTCGTCGACGGCTTCGCCGTCTGCTCGAGGGGTCGGTGCTCCGGTGCCGTTCGCGCTGGCCGACGCGCTCGCGAGCGGGTCGTCGTCGCCGCCCACGTAGAGGTCGACGTCGTCGCCGAAGTGGTCGGCGAGCGCCTTCGCGATCGCCCGCGCTTCACCTTCCGTCGTGGATTCGTCGATCCTGAGTCGCATGATTACTCGAACACCACCAGCGGATCGCCCATGTCGACGGAGTCGCCCTCCGAGACCGGAACCTCGGCGACGGTGCCGCCCGCCGGCGCGACCACGTCGTTTTCCATCTTCATCGCTTCGAGGACGCAGACGACGTCGCCGCCTCCGACCTCGTCGCCGGGGGAGACGTTCACCGAGAGGACCGTCCCCTGCATCTCGGCCGTGACGGCGTCGCTCGCCGCGACCTGCGTGCCGCCGCCGTTCGAGGACGCCTCACCGCCGCCGTTTGGCCGCTCGGCGCTCGCGGCCGCTCGTGGGAGGCCGTCCTCGACGACCACCTCGTAGCGCCGGTCGTCGACCTCCACGACGAGTTCGTTCGTCGCGCGCTCGCCGTCGACCCCCCCGATCGCTTCGGGCGCACCCCAGCGGTCGACTGCCGCTTCCAGGTCTGCGGCGTCGACCTCGTGATCGAGGTACTTCGTCGTGTGGTCGCCAGCCCGGAAGACGTCGTCTTCGAGCATCAGCCTGTGGAACGGGATCGTCGTCTCCACGCCGGCGACGTCGAAGTGGGCGAGGGCTCGGGCGGAGCGCTCGAGACACCGCTCTCGCGTGGGTGCGCGGACGATCAGCTTCGCGATCATCGAGTCGTAGTCGCCCGCGATCTCGTCGCCCTGGGCGACGGCGTCGTCCAGGCGGACGCCGAGTCCGCCCGGCGGGTCGTACGCCTCGAGCGTGCCGGGCGTCGGGGCGAACTCCTCGGCTGGGTTCTCGGCGTTGATCCGGAACTCCATCGCGTGGCCCTCGATTTCCACGTCGGCCTGCGCTACGGGCAATTCCTCGTCGGCGGCGACGCGGATCTGCTGGCGAACGACGTCGATACCCGTGACCTCCTCGCTTACGGTGTGTTCGACCTGGATGCGTGTGTTCACCTCCATGAAGTAGAACTGTGGTTCGGCGGCTGCGCCGCCTTCCCCTCGTTGCGTCTCCGACGCAACGCTGTCCTCTACGAGAAATTCGACCGTCCCCGCGTTCGTGTAACCGGCCTCGCGAACGCCCCGACGGGCCGCCTCGCCGATCTCCGCGCGGAGGTCGGCGTCGAGGGCCGGGCTCGGTGCCTCCTCGATGACCTTCTGGTGGCGACGCTGGAGCGAGCAGTCCCGTTCGCCCAGGTGCAAGACGTTGCCGTGGTTGTCGGCGAGAATCTGCACCTCGATGTGTTTCGGTTCCTCGAGGAACTTCTCGACGTAGACCGACTCGTTGTCGAAGTAGGCTTTCCCCTCGCGTTTCGCGCTCTCCAGGGCGTCTTCGACTTCTTCGTCACCACGGACGATCTTCATGCCACGGCCGCCGCCGCCGCCCTCGGCTTTGATCGCCAGCGGGTAGCCGTACTCCGCGCCGAGTTCGCGCACTTCGGCGGCCGACTCGACGGGTTCGGTCGTTCCGGGGACGACGGGGACGTCGGCCGCCTCCATGACACGGCGGGCTTTCGTCTTCTCGCCCAGCGCCTCCATCGCGTCGCTCGACGGACCGACCCAGGTGATTCCGTCGGCCTCCTCGACGCGGCGGGCGAACTCGGCGTTCTCCGCGAGGAAGCCGTACCCCGGGTGGACGGCATCTGCCCCGGCGCGTTCGGCCACCTCGAGGATCGCCTCCTGGTCGAGGTAGGAGTCGCTGGCGGGTGCGGGACCGACGTTGTACGCCTCGTCGGCGTACTCGACGTGGCCGGCCGAGCGATCCGCGTCGCTGTAGACCGCGACCGTCTCGACGCCCAGCTCCTCGCAGGCCTGCATGACGCGGACGGCGATTTCGCCGCGGTTTGCGACCAGCAGTTTCTCGAACATGGTCAGTAGGACTTGGGGAAGCCGAGCTGCTGGCTGATGTGGTTGTACGCCATCTGCTGGGAGACGGGCGCGAGGCGGGTGAGGTTGATCTCGCGCCACCAGCGTTCGACGTCGTACTCCTTCGCGTAGCCCCAGCCGCCGAAGGCCTGCATCGAATGTTTGACGGCCTCGATGCCGGCGGAGACGGCCGTCGCCTTCGCGACGTTCGTCTCGTAGCCACAGTCTTCGCCCTGGTCGTAGAGCCAGGCGGCCTTCTCGCGCATGAGCGCGGCCGTCTCCATCTTCGCGTAGGCTTTCGTGATGGGGAAGGAGACGCCCTGATGGGTGCCGATCGGCGCGCCGAAGACCTCGCGGTCGTTGGCGTACTCGATCGCCGCGTTCGCCGCGAGTTTCCCGATGCCGGTTCCGGCAGCGGCGAAGCCGATCCGCTCGGGATTGAGCATGTCCACGAGGACCCACCAGCCGTCGTCTTCCTCGCCGAGCAAGTTCTCCTCGGGGACCCGGACGTCCTCCAGGAAGACCTCACACGACTTCGAGTAGTTGATGGCGTGTTTGGGGATCGGCGAGACGTCGATGTTCGGGTCGTCCATGTCGACGATGAACAGGCTGATGCCGTCGGTGCCCCGATCGACGTCCTCGAGTGGCGTCGTCCGCGTGACGATGATCATGTTCTCGGCACGGTCGGAGAACGTGATCCAGGCTTTCTGCCCGTTGAGGACGTACTCGTCGCCCTCTCTCTCGGCGGTGGTGGCGACGTTCAGCGTGTTCGTCCCGGCCTCGGGTTCGGTGATGCCGATCGAGAAGTTTCGCTTCCCGTTCGCGATGTCGGGCAGGTAGGTCTCTTTCTGCTCGTCGGTGCCGTACTCGCGGATGCCGACGGCCGCCATGCCAGCGGTGAGCACCAGATACCAGGTGCCGGCCATGCCACAGCCCTCGGCACAGAGGGTCTCCATCGCCAGCCCCATCTCCTGCATGCCCATGTCAGCACCCTCGTACTCCTCGGGGATCAGCAGGCCGTGGAAGCCGGCCTCGGCGAGTTCGTCCCAGAACGCCTCGGAGAACTCCCCTTTCTCTTCTTTCTCGCGCCAGTGCTCCGGTCCGTACTCGGCGGCCACCTCTTCGGCCGTCGAGCGGATCAGTGATCGCTCCTGTGATGGTTCGAAATCCATTGTCTCTAGTGTCGGCTCAGTCGTCCGCTTCGGCTTCTGCGTCGTCCTGGAGTTCCGTCCGGCGGATCTTCCCGGTGACGGTCTTGGGCAACTCCTCGCGGAACTCGATCTCGCGAGGGTACTCGTGGGCCGAGAGTTCCTCTTTCACGTGGGTCTTGATGTCCTCCGCGAGGCCCTCGGAGGGGTCCGCCCGTTCGCTTGGCACGACGTACGCCTTCACGATGTTGCCCCGCTCGCGGTGGGGTTTCGGGACGACGGCGGCCTCGGCGACGGCGTCGTGTTCACCCAGCGAACTCTCGACCTCGAAAGGTCCGATGCGGTATCCCGAGGAGATGATGACGTCGTCCGCCCGGCCCTCGAACCAGAAGTAGCCGTCGTCGTCTTTGTGCGCGAGGTCGCCAGAGAGGTACCACTCGCCCCCGGGCCCGTCGACGAAGCAGTCCTGGGTCTGGTCCGGTTTCTCCCAGTACTCGGCGAAGAAACACGGGTAGTCCCCGCGCTGGGCGATCTCGCCAGTCTCACCGGGCTCTACGGGATCGCCCGTCTGCGGGTCGACGACGTCGGCCTCGATTCCGGGGAGGGGCTTGCCCATCGAGCCGGGTCGGACCTCCATCGATGGATAGTTGTTGATGATCATATTCCCCGTTTCGGTCTGACCGTAGGTGTCGTGGATCGTCACGCCCAGCGTCTCCTCGCCCCACTCGACGACGCCCGCCGAGAGCGGTTCGCCGATCGACAGCGCGTGGCGCAAGTCGAGGGAGGTCCCCTCGAGTACCTCCTCGTGTTCCCGGAGCATCCGGTAGGCGGTCGGCACCGAGAACAGGACGCTGATCGGGAATCGGTCGAGGAGGTCGGCCCAGGTTTCGGGATCGAACTCGCCCTGATACGTGAACAGCGCGGTGCCCCAGAACCAGGCGCCGAGCGTGTTGATCGGCCCGGTCAGCCAGCCGAGGTCGCCGGTCGACCAGTAGCAGTCGCCCTCCCGGAGGTCGGCGGCGTACTTCTGGGTGGCAGCGACGCCGGTGACCCAGCGGTGCTTGTGAAGGACGCCCTTGGCCAGCCCGGTCGTCCCGCTGGTGTAGTACAGCAGGGCGTCGTCCTCGCCGCCGGTCGAAGCGGGTTCGTACTCGCGGCTCGCGGTTTCGAGTTCGCCGTAGTAGCTGACGTCGCCGCGCCGGATACCCGTCCCGTCGTCGCTGACGACGATGACGTGCTCGACGGAGGGTGCGTCCTCGAGTGCCGTCGCGACGGTGTCGCGGTTGTCGGCGGTGGTGACGACCGCCGTCGCGTCGCAGTCCGACAGGCGATAGGAGATGCCGTCCGGTCCGAACCGCTCGTTGATGCCGCCGAAGACCGCGCCGCGCTTGAGGGTCCCCACGAGCGCCACGTAGTGTTCGGGAATCCGCGGCATGTACGAGAAGACCCGATCGCCCTGCTCGATGCCCAGGTCCTCGAGGACGTTGGCAAACCGGCTCGTCTCCTCGGCCAGCTCCCAGAAGGTCATCGTCGTCAGCTCGCCGTCCTCGTCGACCTGATAGAGCGCGACCTTCTCTTTGTTTTCGGCGTGACGATCGCAGACCTCGTGTGCGATGTTCAGCTCCTCCGGTGCGTTCCCGTCCGCGTCGGCGTAGATGTCCGTCCACGAGAACGACTCACGCTCTCGCTCGTAGTCGGACATGTTGTGTTTCGGTGGCATACACCGCAGGAGGTTCCGTCAGTTGTAATAACTACTTCGGAGCGTTTCCTTACGCGTCGTGTGGAATAAAACTCGAGTCGACGGCTCTCCTCGATCCGACCCCGACGCAGTCTTGCGTAAACAGTTTCGTATACAGCTTGCCGACTCGAGTGCGCCTTACGTCAGGTCGTCGCCCTCGAGGTCGTTCTCGAAGCCGAGGTCGGCCCACGATTCGCAGACGGCGTCTCTGATCTCGGGCGGGTACGAGTCGGTGACGGAGACGCGGGGGGCGATGTACTCGTCGTCCCACCGGGGGTCCCACGTGGCGTCGACGTAGAGGCGAGCGCCGGTGTCGCCCTCGCTGTGGTAGGTCGGCATGCGAGCCGACGGCGCGTTGGGTTCGCTGAACAGCCAGTCGCGCGACGGGTGGGCTTTGACCCAGATGTCGCCGAGCACCCGCCCGAAGTTTCGCGGACTCGTCTCCCCATCGACGACGACGACCTTGTCGAAGCAGTCCGAGAGCGAAAACAGGAAGTTCGCCAGCTGCCACTCGAAACCGGCGTAGAGGGTTTCGGTCGCGACGAAGCAGATGCCGAGCCGTCCCTCGACCGGCAAGAGCAGCCACTCGACGGGCGAGACGCCCCAGTAGCTGTTGACGCGGTCGAAAAGCGTCGTCGCCGTGGCCAGCGTCACGAGCAGGAGGTCGTCGGACAGCGGGACGCCGAGTGGCGTAAACGGGACGACGGCGTCGTCGCGAGCGAACACGTCGTCCACCTCGAGTGTGAGCGTCGTCCCGTCGACGAGTCGCTCCCAGAACTCCCGCTTTTCCGAGCGGGTTTCGGGTTGCTGGTCGGCGACGGTCGTCTCGAGGACGACCTCGGCGGAACTGGGGACGACCCCGCCGGCCGTCGGAACGACGGGCACGGCGGCCCCGACGCCGCGGTCCTCGATCGGCGTCGAGAGCCGGTCGGTGACCGCGAGCAGGTACGTCGCCGCCAGCGCCTCCGACGGGACGCCGAGCGCGACCGAGACGGCGTCGCCCTGCTCGAGTTGGTCCGTGATCGCGTCGGGGACGCGAGCGCGAAGCGTCCGGTCGTCGATCACCGTCCCGTGGATCGGTGTCCAGTAGGAGCCTTCGTCGGCACCGACCGAGAGCACGCCGAGCGTAAATCGCGGCCAGGTCTCGTCCGGCGGCGTCGGGAGTTCGAGGTCGCGCACGTTCAGGTCGGTGGTCGACGCCGCACGCGCGACGTAGGTGACGTCGCGCTCGTCGAGCCGTCTCCCGAGCGCGAGCAGCGCCTCGAGGACGTCGACGTACGCCGGGTCGCGATCGACGCCCAGGCCAATGCCGAGTCGCGTCCACGGGTAGCGGCGTCGGCGTTGTAGCTGGTCGACGCCGCCGTAGATGCCGCTGGCGAGTCCGAGCGCCGAGCCGTCGGTCGTGAACCGCAACGCCGGCCCGTTGGCTCGAAGCGCCTCCGCGGCGACGACCTGCGGCGACGGCGACTCGGGTCGCTCGAGCGACTCGAGGTCGTCGGTCTTCCGGAGGAAGCCGAGGTGGTTGCGAAACGCCGTCATCGATCTCCTCCGGTGTCGTGTTCGAAGATGGTCTCGTCGACTCCCGCCTCGACGAGCAGGTCGCGGGCCCGTTCGCGCGCCGCTCGATCGCCGATCGTCTGGACGGGACGCGAGCCGTCGGCCAGCGCGTCGACGTACGCCTTCGCCGTCTTCGACTTCGACGTGCCGACCGTCGCGCTGCCTTTCTCGTCCGGTGTCTGGTAGATGTTGAGCGGCACCTTCGGCATCCGCTCGACGCCGAACTGGTGGAAGTCGCGGTCGGGATCGGCGTGCAACGCGATCGCCTCGAGGGCGGCACGGGGATCGAGCGGGTTCACGTCCGCGTCGACGAACACGAAGAAGTCGATGTGGAGCATCCCCCAGGTCGTGAAGATGAAGTTCGCGAGTTCGTGTAGCGTTCCGGGGTAGGACCGCTCGATCGCGATAACCCAGACGGTCCGGGACGTAAAGTCCCACGGCACCGCCATCTCGACGTCGAACCCGGCGGCCCGGAGGCCGAGCGTGGCGTCCGGCCCGCTCGCCGCGGTCTGGAACGTACTCGAGGAGTTGCGGCTGTAGCCGACGCCCGACCCCTCGACGCAAAACGGCAGGTACGGCGCTCGCCGGTGGGTGATCGCGTCGACCTCGAGGACCGGCATCGACCGCCGCGGGCCGTTCATGTAGCCGAAGTAGTCGCCGAACGGCCCTTCGTCGAGCCGTTCGTTCGGGAGGACCCGCCCCTCGACGACTACCTCCGCCGACGCCGGGACGTGGAGGTCGTTCGTCTCGCACTCGACGAGTTCGACCGGCGCATCCTGCAGTCCGCCCGCGAAGGCCGCCTCGCTCCGACCGACCGGGATCCACATCCGCGAGGCGGCCTCGACGGCCGGTCCCGCACCGATCGCGAGCGCCACTGGCATCGGTTCGTCGCGGCGTTCGTACTCGTAGTAGTAGAGGTTCGGCACCTGCTCGCCGGCCAGAAAGAGGACGCTCGCCTGCGAGGCGGCGTGGATCATCGCGCGGTGGTGTGACCAGTTCTCCCAGTCGCCGTCCGGATCCGGCGCGACGAGCGTCGCGAGGTTGGCGTACCGCCCGCCGTCGCCCTGGTGGATGTACGGCCAGGGAAACTCGAGCAAGCTGGCCGCGTCGCCCGTCCGGACGACCTCCTTGCACGGGGCCGCCGACGCCTCGACGACGGTCGGTTCGTGCGAAGAACGGAGCCGATCGATCACCGCCTCGTAGTAGGCCGGCCCGGACAGCCCCGCCTCGAGGCCGAGCGCTCGAGCGAACCGATCCCAGGGACGGTGTCGCGGTCCGCGGTAGGGATCGCCGACGAGGCGCGCGCCGTCGATCGCTGACTCGATCCGCTCGAAGACGGGAATCCGGTCGTCGAACTCGTTTGCCAGCATCGTGATCGCACTGGCCTCGAGGTCCCAGGAGATTTCGTCGGTGATGGAGTTCGTCTCGTCTCCCTCCTCGAGGACGTCGAGAAATTCGCGAAACGTCCGGGCGGCCACGCGCTCACTCACGCTCTAACGCCTCGCGTAACGGATCGCTCTCGTACTCGGTTCGCAACTCGTCGTACGCCTCGAGCAGCGACGGATGGGCATCGGCCAGCCGTTCGAACATGAGCTCGCGAGCGGCTGCCGACGTCGACTCGTAGTGGTCCGTTTCGACGAGATACCGGAGCAACACCGCCAGATCGTCCGAGCGCGTGTTGATGACGTTCGACCCCTCCTGCTGTTCGCGGACGATGCGCCGGAGTCGGTCCTCGTCGACGGCGTCGTCGACGAGTTCGACGTACCACTGCTCGGCCGTGTTCTCGTGTGGCCCCCTGACGACCGACAGCGGCTGTGGATCGTCGAGACGCGACGGCTCTTTCGCGATGCGCGCTCGCGTGTGGAAAATCTCTTTCGTCTCCGCGTCCCGGATCTGGAGCACCGTCTCACCCTCGCCGTCGTCGGGAACGTGCTCTTCGGCAGTGATGTACTTCGACATACGTGACGTGTTCGCGAGGCCGTCGGACGGCCCTCGAATGAGACGATTCTCGAGGAGGTAAAATAATAATTCTTGTCACCCGGTTCCCGTGGCGAGCGCACTCACCGCGTTCGCAGCCAACCGCTCGAGGTGGTGACGCCGTCGTTCGGACTGACCTCACCACGACGGGTCGATCGCCGCAGGCTCATACTGCCGGTAGTAACTGGTTCCTGGTGCGACCGCACGACAGGTTGTACCGGAACTGACGTCCAATCGACGGTATCAGTTCTCGATCGACGACCAGTCGTCGTCTCGTTGCCCGTACTTGTCCTCGAACTCCTGGATGAGCTGGCCCATCTTGGCGTACCAGTCGTTGAGCATCCGCTGCATGTCGTCTGCGACCTGTTTGGGGTCCGTCGGGTGGTAGACGTGGTAGTAGCCGCCCTGGTCGTAGTTGATCTGTTCTTTCTGGATGAAGCCCGTCTGGAGCAGTCGCTGAATCGAGCGGTAGGCCGTCGATCGTTCGCGATCGACCCGATCTGCCACCTCGTCGATCGTCAACGGTTCCTCGCTCTCGACGAGCGTCCGGAAGCACTCCTTGTCGAGTCGTTTGAGCCCGTGGAGACACTCCAGCAAGCCCTCACACACCATGTCCTGCTGGAGTTGCTCGGCCATCGAGTTCGCCATATCGTACCGCTCAGTAGGTGCTACTGCGTTAAAAGAGTTTTGCGAGTGTTGTGCAATTCTACGGCGAGAGAATACTCGGCGACCGCCGACGGCTCGTCTAGTCTGCGGCGACCGCGGTCGTTTCGGGCTCCTGGCGGAGGGCGACGACACTCGAGTAGACGACGGCGCCGCTGACGAGGAACGCCGACAGGAGGATCAGCGCGAAGCTGACCGTGTTCAGGATGTCCATCCCGATGTAGTCGCCGATCTGGCGGAAGGCGACCGCGACGGAGCCACCGAGCAGCATCAGGCCGAAGTAGACCTTGATCTCGCCTTCGTCGACGATGCCGGTCGCGGCCGAGCCGACACGGGCACCCAGCGCGCTGCCAGCGAGCAGGGGCGCGACGATCGAGAGGTCGACGCCGCCGCCCTGGGCGTAGAGGAACGAGCCCAGGCCGCCGGAGAAGACGATCTCGAACAGGTCGGTCCCGACGGCGATCGGCACCGGCACCCCGATGAGGTAGAACATCGCGGGCATCCGGATGAAGCCGCCACCGACGCCGAGGAAGCCCGATAGCAGCCCGGTCGCGAACGCAACTGCGAGCACCATCCACAGCGAGACCTGGATGCCCCCGCGGATGGTCATCATCGGCGGGACGTGGTACGACTGGATTTTCTTGGCGATGTCGGGGATCGCGTCGGGGTCGATCTCCTGGTCGGCGGCCTCGTGGTGGCCACCGTCGCTGTCGTCGCTGCCGTCACTCTTGAGGGCGTTGTAGGTGACGAAGACACCGACACCACCGAGCAACAGCACGTACGTGACGCCGATGACGCCCGACGCCAGCCCGATCGACTCGAGGTGGAGAACCATCTCCTTGCCGACCTCGATGCCGGCAGTAGTGCCGACGATCATCAGGCCGCCGAGTTTGTAGTCGACCTGGCCGAGGTCGTGGTGTTTCAGCGTCGCGATGACGGCCGTCCCGAAGACGAACGCCATCCCGCTCCCGACCGCGACGCTGGCGGGATACCCCATGACCAGCAACGCGGGCGTCACGAGGAACGATCCCCCCATCCCGAAGAAGCCAAACAGCACGCCGACCATCAGGCCGAAGCCGACGAACAGGACCAACGTGGTTAGTGCGATTCCAAGTATTTCCATGTGTCAGGCGTTCTGGATTGCGTCGATCAGCGGTTTCGTCACGGCACTCGAGATCGCGCCGTACCCCACGTAGAGGACGATCGCCTCGAGCAGGACGGCACCCACGAGGACCGCCGCCTGGGCCGTGGGGGAGAGCGATGCGACGTCTATCATTGGTTCCGATCACCGTTGCGGTGCAGTTGTGTGCGGATCATACTTTTCTACTCAGTACCTCCTAATCCACAGGGCATAATAACGCTTTTGGGAACATCGTACAATACTATTTTGGGAGTCAACGAATAACCTATAGGCAACACACGCATCACGGACGAGTCTCGGCCGCGACGCGACCGTTCTCAGAATGCGGGCGAAGTCGGGTCAGAATCGAGTCCGCCGATCGCTCGCGCGCGTCGCCCAGATCGACTCGGCCGTCAGAACGCTGCCGTTACGGCAACCGAGCCGTAGCCGATGGCGAACGCGACGGCGAACGACAGGACCCACGCGACGCCCGTGACGAGGAGTTTGCGCCTGCTGACCCCACCGCCGCCACCGACGGCGAGTCCGCTCCCGACGATCGCGCTGACGATGATCTCGTTGAACGAGACCGGAACGCCGAGTAACACCGCCGTCTGGGCGATGAGAAACGAGGGCACGAGCGTTGCGATCGATCGACGGGGGCCGAGCGAGGAGTAGTCCTGTGCGAGCGACTTGATCATCCGCGGCGCTCCCGTCCAGGAGCCGACGAGAATGCCGACACCGCCACCAAAGAGAACTGCGAACGGCGAGACGGCCGGCAGTTCGTCGAGCAGCGGGAACAGCGGGCCGACGGCGAGCCCGACCTGGCTGCCGCCGGCGGAGAACGCCACGAGTGCACCCAGTGCGAGGAGAAATCGCCGGAGTCCGCCAGCCACGTCGCGGCCGATATCCCACCGGAGCGCGAGCCACACTGCCAGGCCAAATCCGAGCGAGACGACAATCGTCGCCATCGTCCCGTCGACCGGGAGGCGAGCACCGAGCGTCGTCGCGAACGTCCCGCCGTCGGGACCGAGAAACGCGAACTCGAGGTTCGCGAGGACGACACCGACGAGAGCACCCAGGATCGGGACGCTTACCCGCTCCGGAACGTCGTCTCGCGGGAGGACGCTCGCGATGCCGTAGGCGATCCCGCCCCCGACGAACGGCGTGAGGACCCACATCGCGCCAATCTGTTGGTACTTCGCCCACGCGGGCGCGCCACCCAGCGCGAGTCCGACGCCGATGATCGCGCCTGTCACCGTAAACGCGGTTGCGATCGGGTACCCGGTGTAGATTCCGACCGCCATGAGTCCCGCGCCGACCGTGAGCGCGAGGATGACGCCGCTGGGCGGGAGGCTGATGCCGTGGACGAGTCCTCGTCCGACGGCCTCCGAGACGTTCGCTCCCTGCGTGACCGCACCGACGAAGCCGAAGATGCCGACGACGAACGCCGCGCGCATCGTCGAGATGGCGTTCGCACCGACGGCTGGCGCGAACGGCGTCGCGCCACTCGAGCCGGCGCCGATGACCCACGCCATGAACAGACTCGCGACGGCGGCGGCGAGAAACAGCAGTATTGTCGTAACTTCCATCGTAGAGAAGTGAACGTTACAGCGTCGCGGTGGTTAGTCGGCCCCGGCACCGGCCGTCTCGGTCGCCGCCTGACGGCTGCGCCACAGGCCCTGGACGTACGCACCGGCGAACATGCCGGCGAGCGCCCACAGGATGGTGACGTTACCGATGCCGATGCTGGCGTAGGCCGCGCCCGGACAGATGCCGGACAGTCCCCAGCCGACGCCGAAGATCGAACCGCCGATCAGGACGTTGCGATCGAACGATTTCAGCCGGCGTTCGAACTGGTCGCCGGTCAGCGGTGCCCGACCGAGCAGCCGCGGGGCGAGGAAGAACGTCACGCCCGTCACGATCGCGGCGCCGAACATCACGAACACCAGTCCGAAGTCCTCGAACTGGAGGAAGTTCAGCACCACTTCGGGGCGGGCCATGTGGCTGAATCCGAGGCCGAAGCCGAAGATCAGGCCGCCGACCAGGATCAGCGGCATGAAGAGGGGATGACGGTCCGACATTACGGACTCACCCCCAGTGCGGCGACGATCTGTGCGGTCAGGATAGCCACGATCATGAACGTGATCACGCCCGTGATCGAGGTCTTCGACGCGGAGCCGACGCCACAGACGCCGTGTCCGGACGTACAGCCCTTGCCGATACGCGTCCCGATCCCGACGAAGAAGCCGCCGACGAGGAGTCGCCACGGCTGGACGTCCGTCGACCAGAGCGTCAGGCCACCGACCTCGTACAGTTCGCCGGTCGTCCCGGGCTGGTAGAGCGAACTCGTAATCATCCCGGACTGGAACGTCGCCGCGAACGCCAGCGCACCCAGGATAATGCCGAGCGTGAACACGAGCCGCCAGTCCCGGGAGGAGACGTACTGCTGGAATCTCGACTGGCCGGAGACGTACGACAGCGTCGACTCGAGGAACGTACTCGCACCGGCGGGGATGCCGGTCCCGAGGTAGATCACGACCGTCCCGAGACCGACGAAGAGCCCGCCGATGGCGTACCGACTGATCCCGTTCGGGAACAGTTCGGCGGCCAGCTGTAGTGGTACTGGGTCAGTTACCATTGATAGTGAGATTAGTCACCAGCGAGCGATTCCTGGCTGGCAGCACAGTTGTTCGGGCCGAGCTCGAGAGAGAAGGCTTCGTCGTCGTCGTCGACGACGTTCTGGCCGAGGTTGGTGGGGATGATCGTCTCGTAGTTGGCCGGGCGGGGCGGCATGTCCGAGAGGATCAGCTCGACGAAGTCGTCTTCGTCCATCGTGAGCGCGTCCATCTCGTCCTCGAGCTGGCCGATCGGAGCGGTGTAGGTGCCGTCGTCGGCGGGCTCGGCCGCGTCGCTGAAGTGGGCGCCACCGATCAGGGTGTCGTCAGGGAGCGTGAGCACGCGCTCCTGGAGCGACTCGTAGAGCTGGCGTGCGGCGTCGGGCGCACCGTCGTCGCCCTCCTCGAGGTCGGGGCGGGCGACGCTCTCGACGAACAGACCGTCGCCGGTCGCCAGCAGGCTGTCACCGATCAGATAGGAGGTCATCCCGGAGGTGTGGCCGGGCGTGTAGACGGTCTCGATCGTGACGTCGCCGACCTGGAACTCGTCGCCGTCTTCGGCCAGCGTCACGTCGTCGGCGTAGGTGACGCCACGATCGACCGACGCCTCGGGGATGACGCCCTCGACGTCTTCGTCGTCGAGCGCGCGAACGCCCGAGAGGTGGTCGGCGTGGATGTGCGTGTCGATTGCGTACGTGAGATCGACGCCGAGGTCGTCAGCGTCCTCGAGGTAGCGGTCGGTGAAGGCCCGGAGGGGATCGATCACGGCGGCCTCGTCGCCGTCGTAGACGAAATAGCCCAGACAGCCACTCGAGGGGCGCTGGTACTGGACGAGCGTGCCGGGGCCGTCGTAGTCGGCGACCTCGACGGCCTCGTAGATCGCGGCCCAGCCGTTCATCCCGTCTTCGAGGTGGACGGCGTCGTAACCGCGCTCTTTCAGCGTCGCCGCGACGTACTCGCTCGAGCCGCCTTTCGCACAGAGGACGACGATCTCGCGGTCGTCGGGGATCTGTGCGAGGACGTCGTCGTCGATCTCGTCCTCGAGAAACTCGAAGTAGGGGACGTTGATCGACTCGACGGTCTCGCCCTCGATGTGCCACTCCTCGTAGTCACTTTCCATGCGAACGTCGAGGAGCGTCACGTCTTCACCCGCGTCGATTCGGCTCTTGAGCGTCTCCGGATCGACCGTGTCGACCGGAACGTCTGGGGTCGGAAGGTCCATGTCGCTCATATTGTGCAGTCGGTTCTACCGGACGCACCCACATAAGGGTTTGCATAGTATTTCACAAATAGTGCAATATGGTGGGACCGGTGATCGGGATTCGGTTCACGCAAATGTGATCAGAGACGAAGATACGGACGAACTTTGAGATGCGCGCCGATAATAGACTTGTGCTCACGATTGAGAACCGGTATTCTTTTAATCCTGGCGTCAATATTGTGTGGTAGCTCCAATACAGAGCACTAAGGAAACCACCATGAGCACTGAATTCGACGTTACGGAAACACTCGACGTACAGGGTGCGAGCTGTCCGATGCCGGTCGTCAAGACCAAGCAGGCGATCGACGATCTCGAGGAAGGAGAAGTCCTCGAGGTAGTCGCGACCGACTCCGGGAGCATGAGCGACATCGAGGGCTGGGCCGCCGGCACCGACGGCGTTTCCCTCCTCGAACAGGTCGACGACGGCGACGTCTACAAACACTACGTCGAGAAGACCGCGTGAGATGAGCTCGGATACACAGCCATCGGGGGACGCGGCAGATCCAACCGAGGCCGAACTCAGACAGCGTGTCGAGGAACTCGAAGCGCAGTTGGCCGACCTCGAGGCGGCCGTCGGCGACGACCAGAAGCAGATGACGATCGTCGCGACGAAGGGGACGCTCGACATGGCGTACCCGCCGCTGATCCTGGCGAGTACCGCCGCCGCCTTCGGCTGGGACGTCGTCGTCTTCCACACGTTCTGGGGGCTGGACATCCTCCACGAGGAGAAGTCCGAGAACCTCAAACTCTCGGCGGTCGGCAACCCGAGTATGCCGATGCCCAACGCGCTTGCCGCACTCCCCGGCATGGACGCGATGGCCACGCGCATGATGGAAAAGAAGATCGACGAGAACAACACCGCCACCATCGAGGAACTCATCGAACTCTCGCTGGACAGCGGCGTCGACCTCCAGGCCTGTCAGATGACCATCGAACTGATGGACTACGACGAAGACGACTTCTACGACGGCGTCACCACCGGTGTCGGGGCCGCCACCGCCCTCCAGCACATGGCCGACTCCGACGTCCAGCTGCTCGTCTGAGTTCTCGCGTCCGCGTGCCACAACTTCTGTCTGCGCCTCCGCTGTCCGCGTGCCGTTACAGATACTCGAGAAGAAATCCCACGACCGAAGTCGTGGGAGTAGTCACTGTTCGTACACGGGCCGCCGTTCGACGTTCTCTAGCTCGGTCAGTTTGCCGACATTGGTCGCGATCTCGGAGAGTCTCGCCGTCTGCTCTTCGGTCGCAGCAGCGACGGACTGCGTCTCGGTCGAGACGCGTTCTGCCTTCTGTGCCGACTGTTCGACCGTCCGGTGTATCGCCTCCGCACTGGTCGCCTGATCGGCCGACGCGTCCGCAACGTCGTCGATCCCGGTCGAGACTTCCGCGACCGCGTCGTGGATGGCGTCGAAGTCCGTGACCGCCTCGTCGACGCGGTCGACGCTCCGTTCGAGCCGATTGGTCGTCTCGTCGACCGTCTCGATCGTATCGGTCGTGACTTCCTTGATGCCCTCGACTTCGGTCTCGATCGCGTCCAGGTCTGACTGGGCCTGGTCGGCGAACGACTGGACTTCCTCGGCGATGACCTTGAGCGTCCCCTGCGTGTTCTCTCCCCGTCCGGCCTCGACGGACGCGTTCGTTCCCAGCACTCGCGTCCGCTCTGCAAGTCCGCTGACGCGGTCGATCACGTCGTCGATCGCGTCCGTTCGCTGCTCGAGTCGTTCGACGGTTTCGGTGAGTTCCGCCGTCACTTCCTGGACGGCCGCCAGTTCCTCGAGTGCCGCGTCGGCCTGTTCGGCACCGTTTTCGGCCAGCGATTCGGCCTCGTCGCTCATCTCGCCGACCGTGTCGGCGGTCGCGGCGATCTCTTCGACGTTCGCGCTCAGCGACTCCACCTCGTCGGCGATCGTGTCCATGTCCTGGGCCTGACTCGACGCGAGGTCGTTGATCGTCTGGGCGCTTCTCGCGACCGACGCGGACGTCTCGTTCATGTCCTTGATCGGCTTCTGGACGTCCTTTTCGACCTCCCGTGCGAGCCGTTCGCGCCGCTCGATCGCCCGGTCGAGGTCGTTGCTGTAACTCTCGAAGTAGGTGTCGGCCGCTACCTGCATGTCGAGGTTGATGATCCGGAGCAACGCCAGGACGTCCGCCATTCCGTCGTGGATCGCCTCGCGGACCGCCTGCTCGAGCGACGGATCAAGTCCGTCGTCGTCCCCATCGTCGCCGGTAAGTCCCCGGAATCGGTCGACGACGCGCGACTGGAAGCCGCCCTCGTCCATCTCCTCGTCGACCCACTGCTCGATGGCGCTTACGGTCTGTTGCTGGACGCGCTCGTCGACTTCGGAGAAGATGAGGTCGTAGTAGACGCCGTACTGGCCGACGTAGTGTTTCATCGGCATGTCGAGCAGTTCGTGGAGTTTCCCGATTCGGGCCCGCTGTCGGAAGTACTCCTCGTCGTAGTTGCCGGTGGCGAGCGAGACGAGGTAGGCACGCTGGGTCTGTTTCAGGGCCTCGATCCCCTTCGGCGACCGACTCATGATCTCGAGAGTCCCGTCGTACTCGGTCAGGTTGTCGTAGAATCGATCCGCGATCTCGTTTTGACTGTCGCGCAACAGCGGCTCGAGGTCGGCGAGGCGTCGCTCGTCTTCCTCGTCGAAACCGATGAAATCCTTCCGCTGAGAGATCTCGTCCGCGTCGAGGTCGATGTCCTCGAGAAGTTCGGCAGGATCGACGTGCTGGTTAAGTTCTCCCTGACCGAATACCTTCGCCGGGTTCATACTTGCCCGAGACGGCTCAGCTACTTCAGCGTTAATAAACTTCCCTACAGGTCAGAAAACAGTATATTATATATACATTAACAGCATGTGTGGGAATTACTATACTGAAGGTACACTCGAATTCAGAAGGTGTTCCATTTCCGACGTATATATCGAAGACCTATCATATATCACTCGAGGTCTCGATCTTCGGAACACCCACGTCGGTTCCGCCGCTCTGCTCCCGTCCAGTCCACTGCGTGTAGTATTGGCACATTCACGAAATACTTTAGCCGATGGGAACTGTACTGTCACTTATGACCGAGACGTTCGTGATCGTCGGCGGGGACGCTGCCGGGATGAGTGCCGCAAGTAAGGCAAAACGCGAGCGACCCGACATGGACGTGATCGTCTTCGAGAAAGGCGAGTGGGTCTCCTACGCCGCCTGCGGGATGCCCTACTACGTGAAAGGCGACGTCGACGATCTCGACGATCTCGTGGCGGTGACGCCCGAGGAGTTCGTCGAGGAGCGAGACGTCGACCTCCGAACCGGACACGAAGTCGTCGGGATCGATCGTGACGACCAGACGGTCACCGTCGACGTCGACGGCGACCGATTCGAACAGCCGTACGACCACCTGCTGATCGGCACCGGCGCACACGCGATCGAACCGCCGTTCGACGGGATCGACCTCGAGGGCGTGTTCACGATCCACGACATGGACGAGGCAGACGCCATCGACGACTACGTGGCCGACCACGACCTCGAGACCGCCGCGATCGTCGGCGGTGGCTACGTCGGCATCGAGATGGCCGAAGCGCTCACGGCGCGTGGCCTGTCCGTCAGCCTCTTCGAGATGCTGCCACACGTCCTCCAGCCGTTCGGCGAACCGGTCGCGGAAGTCGTCGAGGATCACCTCCGCGAGCAGGGCGTCGACCTCCACCTCGAGACGGCCGTCCAGGGCTTCGTCGGGGACGAGCGGGTCGACACGGTCGAACTCGAGGACGACGCCGTCTCCGCCGACCTCGTGATCGTCGGCGTCGGCGTCGCGCCGAACACGGAACTCGCCGAAGAGGCAGGCATCGAACTCGGTCCGACGGGGGCCATCGCGATCGACGAGTACGGTCGAACGAACGACGAACGGATCTACGCGGCCGGCGACTGCGCCGAGGCGACGAACGTCGTCACCGGCGAACCCGACCACGTTCCGCTGGCGTTGACGGCGAATCGTGCGGGACGAGCGATCGGCCAGACCGTGACTGGGTCGCCGACGTCCGTCGGAAAAATCGCCGGAACGGCGATCGTGAAGGCGTTCGAACTCGGTGCGGCTCGAACCGGGATCGTCGACCCCGAGCAAGCACGCGAGGCCGGGTTCGACCCCGTCTCGGTCACGATCGACGCGCCCACGCGCCCACACTACTACCCCGGCGCGACCGAGCTCACCGTGACGCTGCTGGCCGACCGCGAGAGCGAACGCGTCCTCGGGGCGAGCCTCGTCGGCCGCGACGGCGTGAAACGAGTCGACACGGTCGCAACCGCGCTCTCTGCAGAACTGACCGTCACGGAACTCCAGAACCTCGATCTGGCGTACGCGCCGCCGTTTAGCCCCACCTGGGACCCGATTCTCACCGCCGCGAAGGTCCTCTCCGGAAAACTCGAGGGCTGATCACGCCCGAATCCGAACGCGTCGTCCACTTCTTCTGGCGATCGAAAAAGCCAAGATAAGTGTATTGCGATGACTATCGCTGCGTCGGCGGGACGATGAGTACGTTACTCTTCGCACGAGCGGTGACGCTCTCGGAGACGCTCCCGATGAGCAGGCGGCGCAGGCGGCTCTGCCCGCGCGACCCCATCAGGATCACCGTCGGATCGTACTCCTCTTCTGCAGCGAGGATCCCCTCGACCGGTTCGTCCTCGCGGACGTCGATCGTCGTGTCGATGCCGTACGACTCGAGGTCGTCGGCCATCGACTCGAGGCGCTCGCGCGCCTCCTCGGTCGAGATACCGGCTTCCTGCTGTTCGCGGTCGCTGACGTGGACCAGCGTCGCTTCCTCGGTGGCGTTCTTGAGGACTCGGAACTGATCGAACGCGCGGTCGGCGTTCTCGGAGAAGTCCGTCGCGTACAGCACGCGCTGGAAGAGATGCTCGCGGGCGACCTCGTGGCCGTCGTCCTCCTCGACGATGCGCTCGATCAGTAGCGGCCGAACGGAAGTCCGTGCGACGTTCCGTGCGGTGCTGCCGATCAGCCGACGCTCGAGCGGGCTCTGCCCTTTCGAGCCGACGACGATCATGTCCGCGCCAACGCGCTTTGCGACGTCGTTGATCCGGCGGTGTGGCGTCCCGCGGACGACGTGCATCTCGACGTCGAAGCCCTCTTCCTCGAAGAACGCTCGCTGGTTCTCGAGAGCCTTCCGCCGCTGGGAGTCGAGGTCGAACCCCGGCATCCCGTAGTGGACGTTCGAACTGATGACGGTGACGAGGTGCACCTCGTCGATTCCGATCCGGTTGAGACACTCGAGGCAGGCCTGGGTACTGATCGCAGCGGTGCTGGCCTCCGACAGGTCGGTTGCAAATACGGCTCTCATAGTTTGACGTACGCGGTCGGCAGTGATAATCTTGTCCCCAATACACAATTCTGATGTTTTCGAAATCCGTGGACGTGAACTCGCCATTTTCGATTCTTGCCGTCGAGACTGGCGAGCGTCGGCTGTGACACTGTTTCTCGAACGTCGGAGAACACGCCGTTCCACGGGTGCGACGATGGAGAACGCTCTGGTCGTGTCTACGGCCGCTCTGCGGGAGGATTCACAGGTAACCGTCGGGCAGTTCGTCTTCGTGTCGAGTCAGCACCTCGAGCAGCGGACGTATCTCGTCGAACGCCGGCCCCTTGACGATGCGGCCACTTTCACGGTCCCACTCGACGAACCCCATCTCGGCCAGTTTCGGCAGGTGGACGTGCCGGAGTTGCGTCTCGAAGTATTTCGCGTCGCCCTCGAACGAGAGTTCCTCGAACTGGGCCGATTCGCGTCGCGGATTCGACTCCATGAGGTTCACGAGAAGTCGTCGGCGAACGCAGGCGCGAAGCGCTTCGAGAGCGTCGTCGAAGGTGATCTCTCGATTCGATCGGTTGAGCGTCGTCATATAGCTCTACTGAGCTATCGCTCCGTGTAGGCCTACACGTTGAATGAACTACGCATTTATCAGTCGTCGTCGTCTCGATCGTCCCTGTGTCGCCCCAGCGTATTTTCGATGAGCGTCGCCATCCCTCGGCGTAATCGTCCCGATAGTGCCTGTTGAGTTATTCCAAGCCGCTCTGCTATCTCGTCGCCCGTCGTCTTCCGCGGGACGTCGTAGTAACCTTTGTCGTACGCCGTAAGGAGGGATTTTCGCTGTTTCTCCGAGACGCCGTACTGTGCGTGCCCCGGGGTCTTCGGTGCGGTCAGCTGGTGGAGCGTGACGGGGCCTTCCTCTTCGAAGTGCTCTTCGAACTCGCCGAAGTGCTCGTGCGAACCGAATCGGACCCACAGCCGCCACTCGTCGCGAGATCCGCGTGCCGCGAGGATCACCCCCTCGTGGTCTAAGATCGTCTCGAGTCGTTCGTTCACGACTTCTGCCCACTGGATCTGATACAGACGGCTGTCGGAGAACGAATCGGTCACGGTCGACTCGACGACCGTCGGATCGCCGGCCAGCGCCGCCTCGAACTGGTCCCACTCGTCTCCCAGCACCCAGAGAAACGGTATGACGTAGTTCGGACTGTGGGCGACCAGGCGGTCCAACTCGACGGTGATTTGCGGGACTACCTCGAGCGTCTCGGCCAGACAGAACGCCTCTGCTGGAACGCTGAAGTCGGCGGTAACGCTCATAGCGTAGACACGTGACGAAGTGGTGAACCTATTTGGTTTTCGTGCGTGGCTGAAGAACTTCGGCCACCAGAACTGGCGTCGAATTCTCGCGTTTATCGGATCTCACGCGGTGATCCGCCACGACGGAGCGTCCTGCGCGAGAACACGGGGTTTCTGCACGTCACATACATACACCCTGGGATTCAAATGAGTACCAATGAGTTCGACACAGCGAGCGACGTTCGGCGGCGGTTGTTTCTGGTGTACGGAAGCGGCGATGAAGGAACTCGAGGGGGTCACGTCGGTCACGTCGGGGTACGCCGGCGGCCACGCGGAGAACCCGACGTACCAGCAAGTCTGTAGCGGCACGACCGGCCACGCGGAGGTCGTTCAGGTCGAGTACGACCCCGACGTGATCGGCTACGACGACCTCCTCGAGGTGTTCTTCGCCACGCACGATCCGACGCAGCTGAACCGACAGGGCCCCGACGTGGGGACGCAGTATCGCTCTATCGTCCTCTACCACGACGACGAACAGCGCCGGCTGGCCGAGTCCTACATCGAGGCACTCGACGAGGAGTACGACGACGAGGTGGTGACGGAACTGGAACCGCTCGAGGAGTTCTACGAGGCAGAAGAGTATCACCAGGATTACTTCGAGAAGAACCCCAACGACGCCTATTGCCGGATGCACGCAGCGCCGAAAGTCGAGAAGGTCCGAGAGAAGTTCGAGGCGAAGGTACACCGAACGTAGGTGGTCCGTCTCTCTCGAGTATCTCCTTCTGGAGACGCTGCCCTCATGAAGCCGCTCGATTGGTGCCCGAAACCGTCTTTCGAGGACGCTCGAGGGGTCGCCGCTCGAGAGGTCGCCGCTCGAGAGGCTACTCGACCACGGCGACCGCTCGCACCGGCGATCCGTCAGCGTTCCGGACCGAGAGCGGGTAGGCGTGTACGTCGAACTCGCACGGGACGGACTCGAGCGCGCGCAGGTTCTCGACGATCAGTCGGCCGTCGGCGAAGAGGACGCGGTGGGCAGGGTAGCCGTCGGGTTCGCCGTCTCGAGCGGTCGCCGTCGGCGTCGGATCGACGTTCGGCGCGTCGATCCCGAGGTGACAGTTCCACTCGACGAGCAGGTCGGCCGCGCCGTCTGTGAGGAAGGGATGCTCGAAGTACCGGTCCGTTCCCCAGTGTGCCGCCCACCCGGTACAAACCGCGAGCAGGTCAGCCTCGAGTGCGGCGTCGGCGTCGACGGCACTATAAAGCGCGTCGGCGTCGATCGGTTCGCGGGCGGCGAGCGGCCGCAGATCGACGAGACGCGCCGCGAAGCGGAACGTCTCGAGTGGGTACTCATCGAGCGTCCGCCCGTCCGCGAGCAAGTGCGCCGGGGCGTCGACGTGGGTTCCGGCGTGGGTGTCGACGTCGAGGCTCGTCGTCCGGTACCCGTCCTCCTCGACGGTCGCCGCCGGTTCGATCTCGACCGGCGGATCGCCGGGGTAGACCGGCATCCCGCTCTCGAGGGAGTGTGAGAGGTCGTAGGTAGGCACGGGTAAGCCGTCGTCTCGAGGGGCCAAAAGACGTTGTGGCTTGCGGTCGTCGGCCTGTCACGATATTGGATTCGAGATCGCGACGATCACAGCACGCTTCGAAACAGCAGGACGGCCCCGATTCCAGCCCCCAGGGCGAGCAGGATGTTCTGTGTCCGCCACGCGAGCAAGAAGACGACGCCGGCCGCACCCCACTCGGCGGGGCCTGCCGACGCGAGTTCGGGGCCGAGAATCGAGATCACGATCGCGCCCGGCAGCACCGACAGCCCGGACTCGACGCGCTCTGACACCTCGAGACGGCTCAGTACCCACAGACCGCCCGCCTTCGTGACGTAGGTCGCGACAGCCATCGCGGCGACGATCGCCACGACGTACGGGTCGAGGGCGAACGGGCTAGTCGTCATAGCGGATCACCTCGAGCGTCGCTGCGGCGAGTCCGCCGAGCAGGATGTACCAGCGACCCGGGAGCATCTCGGCGGCGGCGACGGCGACGAAAAGCGCCACGAGCCACGGCAGCAGCGACGACCTCCCCTCCCAGAGTTCGACCGCGAGCGCGACGAACACTGCCGAGAGGACGAAGTCGAGGCCGAAGCGGGCGGGTTCGCCGATCACGCCGCCCGCGGTCGCGCCGACGATCGTTGCGACGACCCAGAACGACCAGATGGCAAGGCCGCTGCCGAGGAGGAACGCGCCGCGAGCGCTCCCCGAGCGGAGGTCGCTCATCGTCAACGCCCAGTTCTCGTCGGCCATGAAAAATACGCTGGCGTAGGTGCGAGCGGCCGACAGGTGCTCGAACCACGGCCTGAGAGCGGCACCCATCAGCGAGTACCGGAGGTTGATCACAACCGTCGTGACGACGATCGTCGCGACCGGGATCGGATCGGCCCAGAGTTCGATCGCGACCAGCTGGGCCGCGCCCGCGACCACCGTCGCGCTCATCAGCGTCGCCTCTGCGACGCTCAACCCTGCCTGTCGCGCCAGGACGCCGAAGACGACGCCGTAGCCGCCGACGCCCAGAGCGACCGGGACACACCGAAGAAAGCCCACTCGAGCCCCTTCGAGCGTGAACGTCACGTCCTCGCCCCCTCGAGTGGACTCAGACTCGTCGTTCGCACGCCGGGGTCGCTGCTCCGTGCGCCCGGACGCCTCCTCGGTGCTCATCAGCGTCGGTCCGCCGGCCACGAAGAGCCGCCGACGGGGCGCTCTCGAACGCTGACGCTACGCAGTCGATCGTTCTCGGCGTCACTCCGACGACCCAGTCTGAGAGAGGGCATAGTAGACGACTGCTTGCCGTCGAGCCGTCATCAACCCGACGGTTGTGCGGCGGCGGTTCGTCCCGAGAACCCGGCGACTCGTCGCCGACCGTCCGTCGGTATCACTCGACCACGAGGACGGGGATCGACGTGTCTTCTGAGACGCGATCGGAGACGCTCCCGCGAAAGAGGCGATCGACGTCGATGCCCCTGTGTCGGCCCATGACGATCAGGTCGACGTCGTGCTCGTCGGCGTACTTCAGGATTGCCTGGGGGCGAAGTCCGTGTGTGACCATCGTCTCGACGTCCGTGACCCCTTCTTCGGCGGCCAGTTCCGCAACGTGGTCGACTGCCTGCTGGCCGATCTCCTCGAGGTCCTCGAAGTCGATCCCGGGTGCGATCGCGGCCGAGTTGATGACGTAGAGGGCGTGGACGGTCGCGCCGTGGACGGCCGCGAGTTCGATCGCCTCCTCGATCGCCCGTCGCGTACTCTCCCGGCCGTCCGTCGGGACGAGGATGTCGCCGTACATGGGTGCCACGTTCGACGGCGACCGTCAAAGACCTGTCGTGGCGTTGACCGAAGGTGTCGTCCGGGAGTAGACTTATTCTCGTCATCGACGAACGAGACGTATGTCGATGCGTGTACTGGTCGCACTCGACGGCTCCGAACAGTCGACGGCCGCACTGTCCTACGCCGCGGAAACGTACGCCGACGCGGCGATCGTCTGCTTTCACGCCATCGATCCGTTCGACCGCGATCCAGAGGAGTCGACGGCAGAGCCACTTACCGAAGAGTGGCTCGAGTCAGAGCGCGAGCGCGCCGACGACCTGTTCGACCGCGCGCTCGAGGCTGTCGACCTCCCCGACGAACGGGTCGAGCGAGAGACGACCGTCGGCGCGCCGGCGGAGTCGATCGTCGCGTACGCGGAGAGCGAAGACGTCGATCACGTCGTCGTCGGGAGTTACGGACGGGGCGAGGCGACGCAGTTGCAACTCGGGAGCGTCGCGGAGGTCGTCGTGCGACGGACGCCGGTACCCGTAACCGTCGTCAGATAATCGCGACGGCGGTGAGTGGACGGAGGCGAGTGGCGTGTAACGTTTGGCGTGCCCCCCCGGTGACATACCGTTATTGGGTCGCCGGTCGAAGACTGTGCTATGATAGACCACGTCCTGGTCCCGGTCGACGGCTCCGAACAGTCGAACGCCGCCCTGGTGTACGCCGTCGAACTCGTTTCGGACGCGACGATCACGCTCTTGCACGTCGTCGATCCGGTCAGCGAGATGGACGACCTGTCGACGACCGACGGCCAGTACACGGCGGCACAGCGCCAGACCGCCGAACAGGTGTTCGAGCACGCTCGAGCGCGCCTCGACGACGAGGACGTGACGATCGAGACGGCGATCGAGACGGGAGCGCCCTGGCGTGAGATCGTCGACTACGCCGCCGGTCACGATGTCGACCACGTCGTGATGGGGAGTCACGGCCGCGACGGCGCGACCCGGCTCCTGCTTGGGAGCGTCGCGGAGGTCGTCGTCCGTCGATCACCGGTTCCGGTGACGGTCGTCAGCCAGGAATCCGTTCCCAAGGCCGATCGCTGAAGGGACTTTACTTTTCGCAGCCGTAGTGGTGCTATGTTCAGAAGCTACCGGATCGGATCGGTCCTCGGGATTCCGATCAAGCTCGATGTCACGTTCCTCCTGATCCTGCCGGTGTTCGCCTGGCTCATCGGGAGCCAGTTCACCGACCTGGCGACGGCTCTGAACGCCATCTTCGGCGTCGGAATCGACGCCACGGCGCTCGAAGGGACGAACGTCGTCTGGCTGCTCGGGCTGGCCGCCGCAGTCGGGCTGTTCGCGAGCGTCCTCTTGCACGAACTGGGCCACTCGGTGGTCGCGTTACGCTACGACGTCCCTATCGAGTCGATCACGCTCTGGCTGCTCGGCGGCGTCGCCCAGCTTTCGGGACGACCGGACAACTGGCGACAGGAACTCGCGATCGCGATCGCCGGACCCGTGGTCAGCGTCGTCCTCGGCGCGCTCTCGTACGGGCTGTTGCTCGCCACACCGGCGAACGTCGACGCCGTCCGGTTCGTCCTCGCCTATCTCGCGCTCATGAACGTCGTACTCGCGGCGTTCAACATGCTACCGGGCTTTCCGCTCGACGGTGGACGGGTGCTCCGGGCGCTGCTCGCGCGCAACCGCCCCTACGCGGTCGCGACACAGCAGGCGGCCCGGATCGGCCAACTGTTCGCCATCGCGCTCGGCCTGTTCGGCCTGCTCGCGCTCAACTTCATCATGGTCGCCATCGCCCTGTTCGTCTACGTCGCCGCCGCCGGCGAAGCCCGACAGACCGCACTCGAGTCGGCCTTCGGCGACGTCCAGGTGGCGGACGTGATGATCCCCCGCGAGGACCTCGTGACGATCGACCGAGAGGAAACGATCAGTGGTCTGCTCGAGCGGATGCTCGGTCGACGACACACGGGATTCCCGGTCGTCGACGAGGGGACGATCACCGGCGTCGTCACGCTCGAGGACGTCCACGACGTGGCGCCGGTCGAACGGGACGCTTACACGGTCGCGGACGTGATGGCGACCGACGTGCCGATGGTCGATCCCGACGACGACGTGATGGGCACGCTCCGGACGCTCCAGACGGCGGACGCCGATCGGCTCCTGGTCACCGACGCGTCCGGATCGGTCGTCGGGATGGTGACCCAGTCCGATCTCGTTCGAGCGCTCAGCGTCGGCGTGATGCTCGGCCCGCAGGAGGCCGACAGAGGCGACCGGACCGACGACGAGGTTTCGATCGCCGACTCGCCGATCCACCGCTGGTGACGGTCACGGCCGACGGCGGCGTCGAACTACCCGCCGTCGAACTGCTCGAGGACGGCGCCGCGACACGCCCCGGCGTCGGGGTTTTCGACGACGAGATCGCCCGACCCGGGTACGACCGACGTCCCCGCCTCGAACACCTCCGTCGCTTCGACGATCGGTCCGTACTCGAAGGAGCCGAACGCCTCGCTGGCCGAGATCGTCCGCTCGCCGTCGACGCCGCCAACCGGTTCGCTGATCGTGCCGACCGTCGCCTCGTCGGCTTCGGTCCACCAGACGACGTGGAGCAACACGTCGGCGAACGCCCCCGTCACGCGAACGGTCTCGCAGTCGAGGTACTCGACGGTTCGCTCCTCTGATCGGTCGTCGGCGTCGTCGTCCGACTTTCCGCTGTGCCGTTTCCGGCTCTCGTCGATCGACCGCGCCCAGGCGTCGGCGTCGTCGTCGTCGAACCGCCTCCCTGCGGCGACGAGACCGTCGTCCTCGTCGTCACATAGCGACGTGACGACGCTCCGGAAGTCCGCCTCGAAGAACGTACGCCCGAGCGTCCCGACCCAGCCGCGACCGTTCCGTGCACCGCCGGCGACGACGCCTCGAGGAGTTCGCGTCGCACCGAAAAGCGGCGTGTCCGCTCGTTCCTCGAGCCACTGGCGGTCGCCACCGGCAGTGTAGCCGACGACGAAGCCGTCGCCCTCGAGGGTCTGGGCGGGAAACGTCTGGAAGTCGCGGGCGTCGAGACGCGGGCCGACAGAGCCGACGACGAGGACGTCCTCTCTGGTGTCCGTCTCGTTCGGTTCGACGTCGGTCGCTCGCGTCGGCCCCGCCGTCTCGAGGGCGAACTGATCCTGCCAGCGGACGGCACCCTGGTCGTCGACGCCGACGACCCAGGCACGTTCGTCACCCAACTCTGGTTCGTAGTGGCCGGAGAGTACGTAGCCGCCCACCGTCGGGACGATGCCGGTGAACACGTCCTGTCTGGCCGTCTCGGCGAGATCGCGCTCCGTCGCGGGGATTCGACGGAACCAGTTTATCGAGCCGTCGGTCGCGACCGAGACGAGCCAGCCGCCACCGCCGAGCAGGATCCCCGGCGACTCGATTCCACAGAGCAGGAAGCCGTCCTCGGTCACGACGCCGTCGGCGAGGTAGCTGTACCCAGACGCGTCCTCGAGGTCGAAGAACGATCGCTCCCATTCCACCCTGCCGTCGCCATCGACGCGAACGAGCCGGCCGACGTAGACGGCCGTGTTGTCGTAGTAGGTCCAGCCGACGAGCAGGTAGCCGCCGTCGGCAGGGAGTGCGAACGCGAACCCGTCTTCCGGGATCGGCCCGATCACGTCTTCCTCGAGCGCCTCGCGCTGGTCCGCCGAGGCGTACTGGCGCTCCCACTCGACCGTGCCGTCGCGGGTCAGTTTCGTCGCGAACCCCCTGGCCGGCGACGGCAGGTCTCGAACCGTCCCGACGAGGAGGAAGCCGTCGTCGACGCAGCGCACGTCCGAGACCGAACTGAACCCGTCGTCGCTACGGCGCCACTCCCACTGGCGATCCGTCTCCGTCGGTTTCGTCTTCGTCTTCGACTCCGTTCCCACGACACGTCCGGCGACCGATCCGATCGTTACTGCCCCTGCCGTCGTCAGAAGAAAGTCGCGGCGATCGACGATCGTCATACCGCCCGAGTTGGGTGACCCGAGATATCAATCATTTTCCGCGTCTGACTGAGTCTCACGCGAGACGACCGAATAGGGGCAGATTACCCGCCACGGTTCGACGACGACGGTCCTCGAGCGACGAGCCACCCGCCGGTGTCGGATCGCCGTCGCGAAATCGTCACGTACTCGTACGGTACGCCAGGACAAAATCGGTCACACCGACGGCGTTCGCGTGAGCGGCGACGGTAGAACGCCACTGTTCGACCCGAGCACCGCTCGGTCTGCTCGCGGTCAGCGTCCCCACTCGTAGAACCACCAGCCGATTCCGAGGAGCATCAGTCCCGCGCCGAGCGCGGACGTCGCTGGCTCGGGAAAGACGAACAGGACGAAACCGACGACGATCAGCACCGTCGGCTCGAGTTCGTTCCAGTACGACGAGAGCGATGGCATCGCCATGGTACGGGTGTTTGCGGGCCAAACTCAAAGCCGTTGACGCGGGTTCGGGACGGCCACCGCCGAGCGCCAGCCGAACGGGCCTACTGTCGGCTATCGGGAGCTAAATTACGTACAGTATACGGGTAACGGAAAGCGCTCGCCGGACGGTCGTCTCTGCCGGTCCGATAGATCGCCGGGCGCGTCGCCGACCTGTTCGACGAACTCGAGGTAACGACCGGGAAGCAGATTTAACACGCCCGTCCTCGAGATGTCGGTATGAGTGAACGGACAGCCGTCGAACGGGTGGACGAACCCGTCACCGTCTCGTCGCTCGTCGCCGACCTCCGTGACGTCGGCGTCACTGCGGGCGAGACGCTGCTGGTCCACTCGTCGCTGAGCGCGCTCGGCTGGGTCTGTGGCGGTCCGCAGGCGGTCGTCGACGCGCTTCGGACCGTCGTGACCGAGTCGGGAACGCTCGTGATGCCGACCCACACCGGCCAGTACACCGATCCGGCAGGCTGGTCGAACCCGCCCGTCCCCGAAGCGTGGGTCGAACGGATACGCGAGACGAGACCGCCGTTTCGTCCGGACGTTACGCCGACGCGGGGGATGGGCGCGATTCCCGAGTGTTTTCGGACCTATCCCGACGTCGTGCGCAGCGACCATCCCGAGGTCTCATTTGCGGCGTGGGGCGCGGACGCCGACGCGATCGTGGCCGACCACGGACTCGACTACGGCCTCGGCGAGAACTCTCCGCTCGCACGCGTCTACGACCGAGACGGGAGCGTCCTGCTGCTCGGCGTCGGCCACGACAGCAACACGTCGCTCCACCTCGCCGAGTACCGGGCCGACGTTCCCACGGAGACTGCGATGAATCACGTGCCGATCCTCGAGGACGGTCGACGAACGTTCGTCGAGTACGAAGACTTCGAGACGAGCACCGAGGACTTCGTCGACCTCGGCAAGGCATTTACTCGAGAGCACGAGGTCACGACGGGCACCGTCGGCACTGGGGACGCCACGCTCGTCGATCAGCGAATACTCGTCGACTTCGCCGTCGACTGGTTCGAAGCGAACCGATAACGATCGGCTCCAAGACCAGCACGAGCGCCTAGGAGCGCCGAACGGCGACCGTCGCGACCGCGAGGGACACACCGGCCCAGAGGAACAGTCCCAGCAGGCTCGCGATCGGCGCGGCCGTTCGCGGTCCCGTCCCGGAGGCCACGACGACCGCCGTCTCGAGGACGAGCCCCCGGTAGGCGCTGATCGGACTGAGCGCGAGCGTGTACACCAGACTCGAGTCGCCGACGAATCCCGAGGCGAGACCGTAGACGATCGCGAGGTCCGCGCCGACGAGCACGACGACGAGTGCGACCACCGCGAGTGCGAGCGCGCTCCGGGTCGTGCTCGCGACCGCCGAGATCGCGATCGCGACCGCGAGGACGACCAGTGCGAACAGGATCGTGAGGACGACGACGCGGGCGAACAGGATCGGTGAGTCGGCACCCGCGTGGGTCGCGTAGATGCGAACCTCCTCGGTCCCGGTCAGCGCGACCGCGAGGGCGACGACGACCAGCGGGAACGCGACGGCAGTGACGAGTCCCGCCGCCCGTCCCAGGTACGCGCCGCCGACGACCTGCCACGACGAGACGGGGTACGTTCGCAACACGTCGAGTTCGCCGCGGCGCTCGTCGGCCAGCACCGCCCGGTAGCCGAAGGCGACGGCGACGATCGGGATGAGCAACTCGAGCGGCGTCAGCAGGTCGACCGCCGTGGGAACGTAGCCACCCCGGACGCCGCCGCCGACCCACGCGACGCCAAGGAGCACGACCGTCAGCGCGAATCCAAGCAGGAGAAACGTCCGCGTTCGACGCACCGTCTGGAGTTCGCGTCGGACGATCGTCTCGAGGACGTGGCTCTGGCTCGGTGTGGCCCGCTCACCGACGTCGGCTTCGTGTTCCGTCTCCGCCGGCGTCGCCGTCCCGGTACCGGTCTCCCCGTTCACGCCGACTCACCCCGGACGCGGACGGTGCCGGCCTCACCCGTGACCGACGCCTCGTAGGCCTCGAGCAGCGAGTCGGCCTCGAGTGCGTCTCGGATCGCCGCTGGCGAACCCGTCTGGACGATCTCCCCCTGGTCTAGCAAGACGACCTGATCGACGCCTCGCTCGACGAGCGCGAGGTCGTGCGAACTCAGGAGAACCGCCGTCCCCGCGTCGGCGAGGTCGGCGGCGACGTCGTAGATGTGGACGCTCATTCCGGGATCGAGGCCGCTGCCGGGTTCGTCGAGGACGACGACCGGCGGATCGCCGACCGTCGCCTGTGCGACGCCGAGCAGGCGCGTCATACCTCCCGAGAGCGCCTCGACCTGGCGGTCTGCCGCGGCCTCGAGTCCGACACGTTTCAGAAGCTTCATCGCGGCGTCTTCGTCGTCGCCGACCAGTGAGGCGTAGAACGTGAGCGTCTCCCGGACGGTGAAGCCGGGACGAAACGCCGGATGCTGGGGGAGATAGCCGATCGGCCGGGCGGTTTCGGGGCCCAGGTATCGGATCTCGCCGGCCGTCGGTTCGTGGAGACCGGCGAGCGCGCGCAAGAGCGTCGTCTTCCCCGAGCCGTTTGGACCGATCAGCGCCGTTACGTCGCCCGCCGAGATCGAAATCGAGACCTCGTCTAACACGGGGACGTCGCCGTACGACTTGTCTACGTCGACTGCCTCGAGTATCGGTGAATCTTCCGTCATGATGTCTCCTCGTTCACGCTCGTTTCACACGCGTAGTCGTCCGGATCCCAGTCGGTGTCCGCGAACAGTTCCGGATTCGCCGGTTCACACAGCGGTGCGGTGTCGACGACGCTCCCCGCTCGCATCCCGGGAACGGTTCCCTGCAGCCCCTCGACCGCGTCGAGTGCGGGCGAGCGGGCGAGCGCCGGGGTACCGTCGACGCGGTGGAGACGCTGGTCGACGGGGTCCGTCGGGGAGTACGACCGATCGAGAACGCCACCCTCCGCAGTCCCGATGGCCCCCTCCCAGTAGTTGCCACGACCGTCGTGCGTGTAAATGCGCAGGGGTCCTGAACTCGCCGTCGCGTGGCGGTCGTTGTCGACGAAGTCGTTGCCGACCACCCGGTTCGAGGGGACGATCGAACTCGCCTGGAGGCCGACGTCGTTGCCCGCGATGAGATTGTGCTCGTAGATCGAGTTGCCCGCCGCGGTCGTCATCCCCAGTTCGTTGCCGATGACGACGTTCCCGGCGATGTAGCTGTTAGAGCCAGCCGTCCGAATCCCGCCGGGGGTGTTGCGAACGTCGTTTCCGACGATGGCGTTCAACTCGGGGCCGGTCATGACGATGATTCCGGAGAGTTCCTGATCGCGGACGCGATTGTCGGCGATCAGCGTCTCCGAGGTGTGCATGACGTGGACGCCGAATCGCCCGTCTTCCATCACGTTGTTCCGGACGACCAGCCCGTTCGAACGGTGCATGTAGACGCCGTCGCGCCCGTGGCGGAACGTCGAGTTCTCGATCACGCCCGGCGAGCGCATCGTCATGACGCCCATGAACCCTTCGGCCCACTCCTCGCTGCCGTTTACCGTGACGTTCCGGACGACCATGTCGGGACTGTCACGAAGCAACACGCCGTTGGCGGGCGTCTCGATCGTCACGTCTTCGATCAACACGCCGGACGTGTCGACCGCCGCCACGCCGGCGTCGCCGTGTCCGTAGCCGAGTTCGACGTTGTGGTCCCACGTGTCGGTCTCGATCTCCACGTCGGGGTCACGCGTCGTGTTCCCGACGCCAGTGACGTCGAATCCGACGACTGCCGCTCGGTCGGCGTTCAGCCTGACGACCGTCCCGTTCCCGTCGCCGTGGATGGTCGGCGTCCCCTCGCCAGCGAGGGTGATCGACTCGTTGACGACGACGTTCTCGTCGTACGTCCCTTCCGGCACGACGACCGTCGTGTTCGCCGGTGCCTCGTCGACCGCTTCCTGGATGGTCGACGCGTCCTCGCCGACGACAACCGACTCGGGTCGATCCTGGAGTTCGGCCGCCGCAGCGACCCGTTCGTCGGCGTCTCGTCGCTGCTCGTCGACGCGCTGGCGAACCGTGTCGGCGGTGTCGACGTCGAACGTCCGCTCGAGGACCGCCTCCCAGGAGAGGACGGTCCCGTCGTACTCGTCGGCGAAGGCCTCGGCGTCCGCGCGGTCGGAAAACGGGATGACCGTCTCCCCGGCGGGCGTTCGCGCCTCGCTGTCGACGACGAAGTGAGCCTCCTCCGCGTTCGTCCAGCCGCCGAAGCGGTCGGTTCGCGGATAGCCCTCGTCGGTCAACTCGAGGTCCGTCCCGCTGTAGTCGGAGACGTAGACGGCGAGCGGGTAGCCAAAGCGCTGTTCGTGATTCGGCTGTTGCTGGGCGTCGACGAACGTCTCGACGCCGTAGTAGCCGACGACGTAGCGGTACTGCGAGTAGAACACCTGCACTCGAGGGAGTTCGATGTCGTCCTCGAGTGCGTACTGTGACTGCAGCGAGATGCCCATCGAGATCGTATCGTCGAAGTTGACGGGCTCCGGTGAGGTCGATCCGGCGTCGACGGTGAACAGTCCGACGGCACCGCCAGCCACGACGAGGATCGCGACCAGAATCCAGACCGACCGTGTTTCGCGCACAGTGGACGTAGGGCGAGGACTGAAATATACCGTCTGGTTTGTCTGTCGAACGATCGGCTGCGTGATCGGCCGCGATCACTCCGGCTGCGCGCTCGCGTCGGCGTGGGCGTCCTCGAGGAGGTTGTCGACGAGTCGAGCGAACCGGTCGACCAGCCGGTCGGCGACCGACGGGGTCACGCGCGCGAGCAGTTTGCCGGTTCGCTCGGGATTCGCGAGGTAGAGGGTCACCCGGTTTCGCTCGTCGTATCGCTTCTCGACGAGGCCCTGCTCGACGAGGTGCGAGAGGTGCCACTCGAGCGTGCTTCGCGCGATGCCGAGTTCGTCGGCGACGTCGCTCGGCGACGTCGGCCCGCGCTCGATCAGCGAGACCAGGACGTCACGGCTCGTCTCCCGGCGGAGCAACGCGAGCGCCCGGCGGTCCCAGGGATCGTAGTCGGTGGGATAGTAGTGCGTTCGACCGTAGAGTTCCTCCGAGACGATCTCGTCGGCACGGAGGAGCCGTCGCGTGTGGTACTGCGTCTGCCCGGCAGCGAGATCGAGGTCCCGTGCGAGCGCGTTGAAGTGGATTCCGGGATCTGTCCGTATCCGTCGTCGAATCTGGTGTCGTACGTCGCTCATGCTCTGGTCTCGATAGCCGTCACTAGTTGTAGTCAGCAACCGCGAGCCAAAGTGTGTGTCGCTGTGGCTGTGCCGACGGTCCACGATCGGGACCGTTCGACCGCCTTCGGCGTGGCCGTGATTCCGGTGGGCCGGGATCACCGTCTCTCTGCCGTTGCGACGGCAGCCGAGGGATGCGACGTCGAGGTTCGATAGGTGGTGTGTCCCGACTGCTATCCAGTGGTATCAGCTGGCACTGCGGTTCGAGCGAACCGCGAACGGATGCCGACGACCTGGTCGTGCGATTCACCGAGATCGAGCCGGCGGATCGCGACACCGACGGCCGACAGTATATGTCCGCCGAGCACGAAACGTCCGACATCGAACTATGATCTCCACTGCTGGAACGATCGCGACGAACTGGCCGGCGGTGCGCTACTCTCCCTTGCTGCTCGGTCTTCTCGCGTTCGCGGCGCTCGGAACGACGGTTCTCTTCTGGCTCGGAACGGTCGCGTACAGACGGCGACGGTCGACGCCGTACCTCCTCGTGGTGCTCGCGCTGAGCGCGCTCGTCGTCCGGACGATCGTCGGCCTCGGGACCGTCCTCGGTGTCGTGCCGATGGGGGTTCACCACCTCGTCGAACACGGTCTCGACGTGCTGGTCGCGGTCGTGCTCCTGGCAGCCGTCTACCAGGGCGGGTCAGTTCGGCGGCCACGGGACGAACCTGACAGTCCGTAACGTCGCCGACACGATCCGTATCTCCCGAGAACGGGCGAACGACTGTAATGATGGCTGTGACTGGTTGTCGACGCAACCGCAAGATGGTTCGCGGTTGCGGCGGTACAGACTCACAGCCATCGTTATGGTGGGGAGACGTCGCGAAAAACGAAGGTCGCGGTTCGATCGGTTACCTGCTCGCCGGGGTCTGGTCGGGACCCTGGTTGCTCGGCGTCGCGCGCTGTCCGAGTCGGGTGACGGCGAACGCCACCGCGATCACTGCGAGACCGAAGACGATCATACTCACGAAGTACGCCGGGGAATCGATCGCGTCGATGGTCGGGACGATCGTGTAGAGACCGATGGCGGTGAGTGCGACGACGACGACGCCGATCGTACCCACGACCGCCTTGAACCACCTCGGTGTTGTGCTCTCGTTCATAGCCCTCTCTTGAGAGTAGGTAGCCCATCAGTACGTAAAAGGTGTGGATCCGATTCCCAGGTCGTGGGAACTGGTACCGATCCTGGACGTTCACCTTCGATCCAACGTCGCTCGAGCCACAGCGCCCGGATCGCCCAAACAGTTTAATACGACTATCGCATATGGTGTTTCGAAGATAGCGCAATATGGACAATATTGGCGGCAGTTTCGCTCATCGAAAATCCGCCGTCGCTTGCTGCTCATCACCTCCCACTCGCTACCGATGACACCCCTACTCGAGACAGACGTCGAACTGGTCGAACAGAAGTCGAACGCGAACGTATACGAGGTCGCCTACGGCCGAACTGATCGACCGACGCTCGCCGTCGTCGACGCGCTCGCCAGAATCGAGAGCGTCGACCCGAGCGAACTCAGCCCGCTGCACGACGCGATCGATACGGACGCACTCGACCGTCTCGTCGATCACGCTCGAGGACGAACGCCGGAAGCGGCGTTCACCGTCACGTTCACGTTCGACGGGTACGAGATCGAGATCGACCACCCCGGTCGCATTCGCATCGAAGCGCCAGCCCGATAGGCAGCCGGTCCAGGCGAGCGACGAGCGAAGCAGGGCGTGACTCGAGCGGACCGGTAGCCGACCCGACCACCATCGGCAAACGACGGGTTCCCAGCCGGCAGGAATCCGCGAACGTATTAATCTGGCGTCCCCCCGAGAGACTAGCGAATGCACGACTGGACGATCATCACGAACGGCCGGCGAGCGTCCACGATCGCGGACTGCCGTGTGTCTGACGGGACCGGTGGGGACGGTCCCGGTGCCGACCGGCGGCCGTGGGGCGCAGTCGGCACCCGTGCTGCCACACCATCTAGCGAAGGAGTAACCATTGTTAAGACCCCGTCCCTAGGGAAAGCGTAGACTACGTTCATGAACACTGGAATTATCCTGCTCAACTTCGGCGAACCGCCACGGCCCGACCGCGAGGTCGTCGTCGAGTACCTCACGAACATCTTCTTCAACAACGCCGACCTCGAGGGCGCAGAGACCGAGGAGGAAGCGATGGAACGCTCCCGGGAACTCGCACGGCGTCGCGCACCGGGACTGATCGAGGAGTACGAGGAGATCGGCGGCTCGCCGCTGAACGAACAGTCGCGAGCGCAAGCGGCGGCACTCGAGTCTGCACTCGCGGACAGAGGCCACGACGTGACGACGTACGTCGGGATGCAGTTTCTCGAGCCCTATATCGACGAGACCGTCGCACAGGCGCGAGAGGACGGCGTCGAGCACCTGATCGGTCTGCCGATCTATCCGCTGTGTGGCCCGTCGACGACGGTCGCCGCGCTCGCCGAGATGCGCGAGGCCGTCGACGCCCACGACGACTGGGACGTCGAGGTCGACGAACTCTCCGGCTGGCACAAACACCCCACGTACAACCGACTGCGAGCCGAGTCGATCACGTCGTGCGCCGCCGACCGCGGCGTCGACCTGACCGACGACGAGACGGCGCTCGTCTTCTCTGCCCACGGCACGCCCCGACACTACCTCGAGGAGGGCAGCCGCTACGAAATCTACGTCGAGGAGTTCTGCGAGACGATCGCCTCGCTCGTCGGCGTCGACGACTACGAACTCGGCTACCAGAACCACGAGAACCGCGACATCCCGTGGACCGAACCGGACGTCGAGGACGTGATCGAGACGGTCGACGCCGAGCGCGTCGTCGTCGATCCGGTGAGCTTCATGCACGAACAGTCCGAGACGCTGTCGGAACTGGACGTCGAACTCCGCGAGGAAGCCGAGGAGCGCGGCCTCGAGTTCCACCGCGTGCCGATCCCCCACAATGACCCGCGCTTGGGCGACCTGCTCGCCGACCTCGTCGAGCCGTTCGTCGCGGGCTTCGAGCCGAGTTACTACCAGTTCCGGCAGTGTCAGTGCCGAGACGAACCGGGAACGATGTGCCTGAACGCCCCCCAGGAACCGACCGGGGCTCCGAACGCGAACGAATGAGAGTCGGCATCGTCGGCGGCGGCCTGACGGGACTGGCGCTGAGCTACTACCTCGAGCGCCGCGGTGTCGACAGCGTCACCTTCGAGGCGTCGTCGTCCCCCGGCGGCGTGATCCGGAGCGGTCGACAGAACGGCACCGTCGTCGAGTACGGCCCCCAGCGGATGCGCCTCTCCGACACCCTCGCGGAGCTGACGAACGACCTGCGCCTGCGCCACGAACTCGTCGTCGCGGACGACGACCTCCCGCTGTACGTCTACGCCGACGGAACGCTCCGCGAGGTGCCGACCTCGCTGCCCGCGTTCCTCCGGACGGACGCCCTCTCCTGGCGCGGCAAACTCCGGCTGCTGGCGGAGCCGCTGACCGCGGACGCACGCCCCGAGGAGACGGCCGCCGACCTGTTCACCCGGAAGTTCGGTCCCGAGGCGTATCACAACGTCATCGGGCCGCTGTTCGGCGGCATCTTCGGCTCCGATCCCGCCCGAATGCCGGCAAAACACTCCCTCCAGGGGCTCCTCCGACTCGAGCAGCGCGACGGGAACCTGCTCGTACCGGCGATCAAACGCGTCGCCCTCGGCGGCAGCAGTTCGCCCGCCGTGGTGTTCGAGGACGGCAACCAGCGTCTGCCGGAAGCCCTCTACGAGGCGACGAGCGACCGAGTCCGACTCGACACCCCCGTCGAGGCCATCGGCGAGGACGGCGACGGCTACGTCCTCGAAGCAGGTGGCGAGTCGGAGCCCGTCGACGAGGTCGTCGTCACGACGCCGGCGGACGCGAGCGCCGACCTCCTGGCCGACGTCGCCCCTGACGCCGCCGAGCGACTCCGTGGGTTGCACTACAACCCGCTCGCGCTCGTCTACCTCGAGGCCGACGCGCCGGTGGACGGCTTCGGCTACCAGGTGCGAAAGGACGAACGGCTGCACACGCTCGGCGTCTCCTGGAACGGCCGGGCGTTCGGCCGCGACGACGTCACGACGTGCTTTTTCGGCGGGATGTGGGAACCCGACCTCGTCGACGAGTCGGACGAGCGACTCGCCGACATCGCCCGCCGGGAGTACGAGATGGTGACCGGCCGCGACGCCGAGTTCCTCGAGGTCGAACGCCTCCACCGGGGGTTCCCCGCACACGACGACTCCTGGGACGCACTCGAGGGGATGGAACTGCCCGACGGCGTCCACCTCGCGACGAACTACACCGGTCGGATGGGGATCCCAAGTCGGGTCCGGGAGGCCCGCGGGCTCGCAAAACAGTTCTCGAGTTAGCTCCGGTCGACCGATTTCGCCGTCTCGACGAACGCTCGCACGTTCTCGACCGGCGTCTTCCGGTTGACGCCGTGGCCGAGGTTCAGCACGTGTCCGGAGGGGCCGGCCGCGTCGATCACTTCTCTCGTCCGTTCGCGGACGGACGCCTCGTCGCCCAGTAGCACCGCCGGGTCGAGGTTGCCCTGCACCGGCGTCTCGCCGAGTTGCTCGCGGGCGCTGGCCATGTCGACGGTCCAGTCTAAGGCAACGACGTCCGCGCCGCTCTCCTCGAGCAGGTCGAGCCTGCCGCCCATGTTGCGCGCGAAGACGATCGTCGGCGCGTCGACCGACTCGAGGATGCGCTGGTGCAACGGCAGCAGGAACTCGCGGTAGTCGTCGGGGCCGAGCAGGCCGGCGTAGGTGTCGAACAGCTTCACGACGTCCGCGCCGTGGTCGACCTGGTAGGCCAGGTACTCGGCGACGACGTCGGCGAAGGCCGAGAGCAGCGTCTGGAACGCGTCGGGATCCGCGACGCGCAGTCGCCGCAACGCCATGAAGTTCCGCGAGGGCTCCCCCTGGGCGGCGTAGGCGGCGAGCGTGAACGGCCCGCCGGCGAACCCGAGCACGGCCGCCCGTCCGTCGAGTCGTTCCTGGAGGCGCTCGAGCAGTTCCCCGACGTACGGGAGCGTCTCGTCGACGGGTGCTCGCTCGCGGTCGACGTCGTCTGGCCCCTCGACGGGGTTCTCGACGACCGGCCCGACGCCGGACTCGATGTGATAGGAGAAGCCAAGCGGCTCGAGGGCGGTCAGGATGTCGGAGTACATCACGATGCCGTCGGGCTCGAACAGCTCCCAGGGGAGCATGGTGACGCGCTCGGCGACCTCGGGCGTCGTGATCGCCTCGTAAAACGTGTGTTCCGAGCGGATCTCCCGGTACTCGGGGATGTACCGGCCGGCCTGGCGCATCAGCCAGACCGGAGGGCGTTCCGTTCGTTCGCCCCGGGCGGCGCGCAGGAAGAGGTCTCTCATACGTCAGTTCCGGGCGGCGAGAACCAATAAGTGGGTCGTTTCGCTGCAGATCGGTGGCGGCAGGGGCGACCGCGGCTGTGCGCCGATAGAAACCGAGGCGGAGCGATGGGTGGTGGAAAGGTTTTCCCGTGGGGCCGTAGTACGACGGCAAGATCTGTCGTCCGTTCGAAACTGCGAGTCGGCCAGGCGGACGCTGTCGCTGCGACAGTTCAGGACCACGTATGAGTACGACACGACGTTTCGCGTTTGCCACCGGTCACGGAGGTTCGTATGGGACTCGGTGAGCGCCTCGTCGGGGCGATCACGCGACGAAGCCTGACGGTGATCGTCGTCATGCTCGCGCTGTCGGCACTGCTGGGCAGCGGCGTGACCGACCTCGAGCAGGCGTCGTCGCTCGACCAGTTCGAGACGGAAAGCGAGGAAGCGACGACGCTCGAGTATGCAGACGAGAACTTCGGGACCGACGACAACCAGACGATCGCACAGGTCGTCGTCCGCGAGGACGACGCCCTCTCGAAGTCGTCGCTGCTCTCGACGCTCGAGTTACAGCGGACGTTGCGCGAGAACGAGACGATAAACGAGACGCTCGCCGAGGACGACGCCTTCTCCGACCTCTCGTCGGTCGTCGCGACGGTCGCCATCCAGGAGGAGCAAGCCAGCGACCTCGAGGAGCGACGCGAGGAACTCGAGGCCGACGGCGAGGACCTCAACGCCACCGCCGAGACGCTCGCGGACCTGCTCAACGAGACCCAGCAGCTCCAGCGCGAGTACGAGCAACTCAACGCCTCCTACCGGCGCGACGAGATCACCGCGTTCGAGTACGACGCCGAGTCCGACCGGATCGAAGACGAGTTCGAGGAGATCGAGGACGACGCCGAGGCGGAACTGACCGACGAACAGGCCGAGACGTTCTCGGAGCTCGTCTCCGAGATGCGGTCCGTCACGGCCGACCTCGCGGCACTCGAGCGCGGCGAGGACGTCGATCAGAGTCAGCGAGTGCTGGAGACGAGACTCGAGGAAGTCTACGGGGACGTCCAGGATCGCGTCCTCGCCGACGAGATCGACGACCTCGAAGAGCGCGGCGAGCAACTCGAGGCCGACGTCGAGTCGCTGGAAGAGGGAATCGATCCGACGCTCGACGAACAGATCGACCGGCTCGAGTCGATGAACGAGTCCGAACTCGAGGACGTCCTCGAGACGGTGCTCGACGAGGACGGTACCGGCGAAGCGTACGTCTTCCTGCCGACATCTTACGACTCGGGTGAGACGAGCGCCGACGCGCGGACGCTCTTCGTGGCCCAGGAGACCCCGGAGGCCCAGACCGTCGAGGGCGAAGCACCGGAACAGATAGTCGACGCACAGCTCGCGATGTCGTCGATCCTCGACGATCGCTACGGCGACGACGGGTTCGTCTTCGGCGTCGGCATCATCACCGACGAGATCGACCGCTCGCTCGAGGACAGTATCGGGATCGTCCTCCCGCTGGCCCTGCTGTTCGTCGCCGTCGTGTTGACGATCGCCTACCGGGACGTTCTCGATATCGCGCTCGGCCTCGTGGGGATCGTCCTGGTGCTCGTCTGGACGTTCGGCTTCATGGGCTGGGTCGGGATCGGCTTCAACCAGATCATGATCGCGGTGCCGGTGTTGCTCGTCGGGCTGTCGATCGACTACGCGATTCACGTGTTCATGCGACACCGAGAGCAGCGCGAGACGAGCGGACCCGACGACGGCGAGTCGACGCGGACCGCGATGGCCGTCGCCCTCGGCGGACTCGGCGTCGCACTCGTCTGGGTCACGGCGACGGCCGTCATCGGCTTCCTCTCGAACCTCGTCAGCCCGGTCGGCCCGATCCGCGAGTTCGGCGTGGCGAGCGCGTTTGGCATCGCCGCTGCACTCGCCATCTTTGGCGCGCTGATCCCCGCGATGAAAGTCCAGCTCGACGATACGCTCGAGGGGTACGGCGTCGACCGGCGCAAGCGCGCGTTCGGCACCGGCGGCGGGGCGGTCAGCCAGCTGCTGTCGGCCGGCCAGCGGATCGCCCGGCGGATTCCCTGGGCCGTCGTGCTCGTCTCGCTGCTCCTGACCGCAGGCGGCGTCTACGGGGCGACCCAGCTCGACACGTCGTTCGAACAGGAGGACTTCATCGCCGACGAACCCGCAGATTGGATGGCGTCGCTTCCCGAGCCGTTCGCGCCGGGCAACTACACCGCAAAGGAGAACCTCGAGTACGTCAACGACGAGTTCCTCCGCCGGGACACCCAGTCGCAGGTGGTCGTCGAGGGCGACGTGACTGGCAACGACACGCTAGAGCGCGTCGACACGGCCGAGTCGGTGGCTGCCGAGACGGATGCGGCGGCCGTCCTCGCGAGCGGCGAGGCGGACGTCCAGAGCCCGCTATCGGTGATGGACCGGGTCGCCGACACGAACGAGTCGTTCAACGAGACGTTCACCGACGCTGATACCGACGGCGACGGAGTACCCGACGGGGACCTCGAGTCGGTCTACGACGACCTGTTCGCGGCGGACGAGGAGCGGGCCGCCGACGTGATCTACCGGACCGACGACGGCGAGTACGAGGCGATCCGGCTCGTCGTTTCGGTGCGAGGCGACGCCGGGACCGACCTCGTGACCGAGGACACTCGCGACGTGGCCACGATACTCGACGGGAACGGCCTCGAGGCGACTGCGACCGGGCAGGTGATCGTCTTCGGGATCGTCGAGGACGAACTGTTCCGGACGGTGATCGAGAGCCTCCTCGTGACGCTCGTGGCCGTGTTCGCGTTCTTGATGGTCGCCTATCGTCGGGTCCACCGGAGCGCGCTGCTGGGCGCGATCACGCTGTTGCCGATCGTCCTCTCGGTCGCGTGGATCCTCGGCACGATGTTCCTGCTCGAGATCCCGTTCAACGTGATGACGGGGACGATCACCAGCCTCACGGTCGGCCTCGGCGTCGCGTACAACATCCACATGACCGAACGCTACGTGCTCGAGCGCCGGCGGGGCCGGACACTCTGGGACGCCCTCGGTCGGAGCGTCACCGGGACGGGCGGGGCACTCCTCGGGAGCGCCGCGACGACGGTGGGCGGGTTCGGCGTGCTCACCGTCGCGATCTTGCCGCCGCTCCAGCAGTTCGGGCTGATCACCGGTCTCACGATCACGTACGCGTTTCTCGGGAGCGTCTTCGTCCTGCCGAGCTTTCTCGTCCTCTGGACCCGCTACGTCGGTCCGAAAGGTGGATTCAAGACCGACCGGGCGACGGACGAGACGGCTGCCGGGCGAGCGTACGCCAACGGGGAGGGCTCGCGGGAAGCCGACGAGGACGGGTCGACGCCGTCCGACACCGACTAGTGATACGTCTTCTCGCCCGCTTCGATCGGGACCTCGAGCCAGTTGTCCATCGGCGGGAGGGGACACTCGTACTGGTCGGAGTACGCGCAGGTGGGATTGTACGCCTCGTTGAAGTCGAGAATCCACTCACCGTCGGGCGTCCGGTGGCTCTCGGGTTCGAGGTCGAGGTACCGGCCGGCACCGTAGGTCTCCTCGCCGCTGGTCGCGTCGCGGAAGGGGACCCAGAGGCGGTCGTCGTCGGGGTCCGACTTGTAGGCCTGCAGCGTCACCTCCTCGCCGTCGACCGGAAAGCGAAACTCGCCCCACTGCAGGTACTCCCGTTCGCCGTCCGTGCTGGTTCCGACCGTGATCCGCTCCTTTTCGTCGTACTCTGCTAGCGGGAGTTCGAACCGGTAGTCCTCGTCGACCGGGAAGTACTCGAGTCCGTCGAACGCGTCGCGTTCGTTCGGCGGAATCGGCGAGTGCGGGTGGTTCCCGAAGTACTCGTCTTTCTGGGCCCGCTGCTGCTCGATCGCCTGACGCCAATCTTCGCTCATGTGCCAGCGTACGCATCGAAGCGCCACATAAGTTTGCGTCACGCGAGCGGACTGCCGCGAGTCGGCGAGAGTCGTCGATCCAGGACTCGTCCGTCTCGGGCCGACGATCCGGGACGGATCACCCGCTGCTCCAGGCGAGGTCCCGGGTGTACCCGAGGAAGACGGCCATCACGATCGAGCCCCCGACGACGAGAGCGACGCTCGCGACCAACAGCGACTTCGTAAACTGGGGCACCTGGCCGAAGATCGGAACGAAAATGCGAACGTCGAACGCGGCGACCACGAGCGCACCCACACCGTCGAAGACGAGATCCAGCGGCGTGTCGTACTTCCCGTAGTGTTTGAGCACCGGCTCGAAACCGATCCGTCTGCTCACGTCCCGCGCGACGACCTCGAGGAGTTCCCAGAACACGCCGCCGGCCATCGTGAACAGGAACGTCACGCCGATCAGCCCTCCTTTCGAGAGCCGGAATCCGGCCGTGTGGCTCTCGACGGTGACGATGCTGGCGTAGACGACCGCCGCGACGAGCGCCGCCGACACCGTGTGCGTGACGTGGTCCCACCACCATACCGTGTCGTACCATCCGAGCATTCCGAGCATGTGGAAAAATCCTGCCGCCGCGACCCACAGCGAGAGCACCGCATCGAACGTGACGTCGACCTCGAGTGTCGTCCACAGGACGGCCTCGGCGATCGCCGGTGTGAGGGCGGCGACGAGCGACACGATCGCGTTCGCGACGACAGAGGGATCGCGCCGTCGCAGGCCGACGACCAGCGTCGCGGCGATAGCTCCCTGCAGGAGCACCGTCCCGGCGTGGAGGGCGTCGGTCATTGGAGCGTTCCTCGCTGGTAGCTGTTTCCGGTTCCGTTATGGTTCTGTTGGAATTGTCGTCGACGGTAGAGGGAAGCGTGCTCTCGAGTGACACGCTTCCCGGGCAGTTTGGCCAGTACCTACGACGATCGAGTCGGGCCGGTTCTCCGGGTGAGCCGCGACACACCGGTGCCGTCCGGCAGACGACGGTCGTTTCGGCCCGTCTGAAGTCGAGGGGCGACTTGTCGTCACCCGTTCGGCCATAAGTCGTCGGTCGGTATCACGGGTAATGACGCTCGAGCCGACACGGATCTCTCGGCGGAGGTATCTCGAAGGAGCTGGTGCGACGGCCGCGGTCGGAATCGCCGGCTGTCTTGGCAGCGACGACGAACTCACCGTCGCGTACATGCCGATCTTCCCCGACCTCCAGTACTTCGTGATGGAGGCGGAAGGGTACTTCGCGGACGTCGATGCGGAGATCGACGGCCGGGAGTTTACCGACGGACCGGCGATCGTCCAGGCGTACGGCGGCGGCGAGGTCGATATCGCCATGTTCGGCATCGTCCCGGCGATGATCGTCATCGATCGTGGGCTCCCCGCGAAGGTCGCGGCGACGAACATCAAAGAGCCGATGGCGGTCATGGTCCACGAGGAGTTCCAGGCCCTCTGGGCCGACCACGGTGTCGACGCCTTCGACGTCTGGGAGGAAGAACACGGTCGCAAGTTCCGGTTCGGGACCTTCCCGCAGGGGTCGGTCCCCGACGTCTTGCTCCGGTACTGGCTCCAGGACGTGGAAGGCGTCGCTCCCGAGGAGGTGGCCGACGTCGTCGAGATAGGCGGCGCGAACGCCGTCTGGCAGGCCATCGCCAGCGGCGAAGTCGACGGCACGTCGATCATGGAGCCCGTCCCGACCCGCGCCGAACGGGAAGGGACGGCGATACAGTCGTTCCGGACCGCCGCCGAGATCATGCCCGGCCAGCCAGCGGCGGTGACGCTCGTCAGCGACGCCGTCCGTGACACGGACGTCGCCACCCAGTTCCTCGAGCAACACGTCAGGGCGACCGAGTTCATCGGGAACGAGCCCGAAGCGACCGCCGCCATCGTCGAGGACGCCATCGGGCTGCCCGAGGAGCAGGCGCTGGCGGCGTTGCAGGGCCCGCTCTCGAACTTCGTGAGCGACCCGCGGGAGATCGAGAACGGGACGGAGATCTTCGCGCAGTTTGCCCACGAGAACGGCCAGATCGACGAGCAGCTGTCGCTCGAGCAGATATTCGACTACAGCGTCTACGACGACCTATGAACGGAGGTGTGAACGATGGCGACCGACGTCGGTGACGGACGCGCTCGGACGGAAGACGACACCGGCGTATCGGTCGTCGAGTTCCGTCCGAAACGAGCCCTACTCGGGGTTGCGGGTATCGTCGCCTTCGTCGCGGCGTGGTGGCTCGTCTCGCTGTTTCAGCCGGCGTACGTGCTGCCGTCGCCGCCCGCCGTCGCCGAGACGTTCTACGCCGAAGCAGCGTCGGGCGAGATGGCGGCCGCGCTCGGACAGAGCGTCCGCCACTGGCTCCCCGGTACCGTCGTCGGGACGACGCTCGGCATCGCCGCCGGCGTCGCCCTCGCGTGGAGCCCGCTGCTCGACGGCGTCGCCGCGCCGACCGTCCGCGTGCTCCGCCCCGTCCCGCCGCTGGCGCTGATCGGCTTCGCCGTCGCGTGGTTCGGCATCAACCACGCCGGTGCCGCGTTCATCATCGCGGTCGGCGCGTTCTGGATCAACTTCTACGCCGCCTACGGGGGCGTCGAGGGCGTCTCGTCGGACCTGCTCGACGTCGCCCGCAGCCTGGGCGTCCAGGGCGACCTCGAGCTCGTCCGCTCGGTCGTCCTCCCCGCCGCCCTCCCGGACGTCACGACCGGCATTCGAACCGGCATCGGCCGCTGCTGGATGCTCGTCGTCGCCGCCGAGATATTCGGCGTCCCCGGTATCGGTCGCCGGATCCTGCGCGCCTCGAACAACCTGCAGGTCGACGTCGTCATCACCTACATTCTCGTGTTGAGCCTGCTGTTCTTGCTCGTCGACGTGGCGTTTCGCGCCGTCCAACGGAGGGTTCTGGCGTGGCGGTAGACGATGCCGACCTCGAGGGCGACCGTGCCCACGTCGTCGTCGACGGCGTCAGCAAGCACTACTCGAGTGCACAAGAGCCCGTGCGAGCGCTCGAGGACGTCTCCTTCGCGGTCGATCCCGGCGAGTTCGTCTGCATCGTCGGCCCCTCCGGCTGTGGCAAGACCACGCTCTTTCGGATCATCGCCGGCCTCGAGTCGGCGACTGCCGGCACCGTCTCGCTCGACGGCGAGCCAGTCGACGGACCGGGCCCCGAACTCGGCGTCGTCTTCCAGGAGTACCTTCTCTTTCCCTGGCGGACGGTCGCCGGAAACGTCGGCTTCGGCCTCGAGAAGCAGGCTCTCACGGCAACCGAGCGTGACGAACGCGTCCGGCGACTCCTCTCGCTCGTCGGCCTCGAGGAGTTCGGGGACAGCTACCCGAAAGAACTCTCCGGCGGGATGAAACAGCGCGTCGCGATCGCCCGCGCGCTGGCGGTCGATCCCGAACTCCTGTTGATGGACGAGCCGTTCGGCGCGGTCGACGCCCAGACCAGGGAGATGCTCCAGGACGAACTGCTCGAGGTCTGGCGCGAGACCGGCAAGACAATCCTGTTCGTCACCCACGACGTCGAGGAGGCGATCACGCTCGCGGATCGCATCGTCGTCATGGACAGCGAACCCGGCCGCGTTCGCGAGGTCGTCGACGTCGGCCTCGAGCGACCCAGGTCGCGTTCCGACGACGGATTCGGCCGGTACTACGAGCGCGTCCTCGAACTCATCCGGGCCTGACCAGGCCCCTCGAGGTCACACGGCAACGACGAACAGGAGGCCGACGATCGAGACGGCCCCGAGAACGGCCGTCACCAGGCGAGCGAGTTGGTAGGTTCCGAGGAGCCACACGAGCCCCACCTTCACGAGGGTGTTCGCGACGGCGCCGACGACGATGCCAGTCGTCGCAACTTGCTGTGAGATCGTGTCCTCGGCGGCGAGCCGACTCAGCGTGATCGTGATCGCGTCCACGTCGGCGAGTCCCGAGACGAACGCCGTCACGTAGACGCCCGACGACCCGAACCACGAGTAGGCAGACTCGGAGACGAGCAAGACCACGGCGAAGACCGCCCCGAAGAACAGCGCCGGTCGCAGCCGAAATGGGTTCTCGATCTCGGTCTCGACGTCGGCCGTCGTGGCCGCTTGCCTGTAGACGGCCACGGCGACGATCGATCCGAACACGGTCATCGCCCCGAGCGGGACGGCGACGGCGGGGAGTAGCTCCCGGTTGACGACGGCGACCTCGACGAGAGCACGAGGAAACATCACGAGCGACGCGACGACCGTCGAGAACGCACACACTCGATAGAGCGAGGGCGTCTGACTCGCTCGTTCGGCCATCGAGACCGTCGTCGCGGTCGAGGAGACGAACCCGCCCAGCACACCCGTCAGCGCGATGCCCCGCTTTGCCCCGACGACTCGGCTCAGGACGTAGGCGACGAAGCTCAGTCCGGTGACGAACACCACCATGAGCCAGACGAACCGCGGGTTGAGCCCGAACAGCACCTCGAGTTCGCGGTCGGGTAACAGCGGAAAGACGACCAGGACGACGAGGATGAACTTGACCGAGGCACGGCGTTCGCGCTCGTCGATCCGGTCTGCGAACCCGTGGATCGGCCCTTTCGCGGAGAGAATCGCCGTGACGACGCCGGCGACGATGACCGCGAGGACGGCTCCGCGCTCCGAGTGGGTCGTCATCGCCCCGAGGACGACGGTGAGCAGTGCGGCCATCAGCGTCGTGAGTCCGATGTCGCGTTCGAGCCAGACCTTCCCGACGTACGCCACCGTCAACGGAATCGTCAGGGCGACCACCACGACGGCGAGCATCGACGGGAAGAACGCCTGGACGAGCGCACCGAGGAGCGCGAACAGCGGAAACGTGCGACTTCCGGCGAAAGCCCCACCGGACTCGCTTTGCTCTCGCTCCAGTCCGACGAGCGCGCCGATGCCGAACGCGATCGCGACGCGAAACACCAGCAAGCCGAGCGAGTCGCCGACCGGGTCGACCATTGCGCAGGGATTCGCAGACCGTCTCCTTAACCTTCGGGACGCGCACCGTTCTCGGCCCGTCGTACGACGGCGTTGTGAGATGCTCGTCGAACGAGAACGAAGCGATCACTCCTCGAGCAGCCAGCCGAAGCGTTTCTCCCAGAACTCTTCGCTCGGTGGCTTCTTGCTCCGTCCGTAGGTCTTCTCGTCGCGGATCTGTCGCTCGAGGACCTCGCGTGCCTCGTTGAGCGCGTGACTCGCGCCGTACCCCTCGCCGGAGGCGACGTACAGGCCCCGGTCGGTGTGCAGGCGGATGCGGGCGAGCAGGAGTGGTCGCCCGCGGCGGGTCTCGTCGTGTTCGTGGAGGTGGACCTTCGCGTCCAGCACGTTCATCTCGTGGTCTCTGTCGTCGAACTTCTCGACCATCGCCACGATCTCGTCGTAGGATACGTCGTCGACCATGTCGATCCCGTAGACCTGGACGCTCCGGTTGCCGCCGGCTTCCCACGTGAGCGAGTCGAGGACGTCGGTCTTCGTGACGATTCCGTGTGGGGAGCCGTCGTCCGTGACGACCAGCGACGACGCGTCGATCTCGAACATCTCGTCGACGGCCACGTCGAGCGTCTCGCTCGGCCGAATCGTCCGCACCGGCGAGGCCATGACGTCTCGAACTGGCAGATCCAGCATTCGTGCCGACTCTCCCTCCCGCGCGCCGAAGCCGCCGCGGCGTGCGCGAGCGGTGCTGGTGGATATCTCTCCCCCGAACGGGTCCCTCCCGCCGGCGTCACCGCCCTGGCTTTGCACCTCGGCTCGGACCGTGAGGTCGGTCACGTCGTAGAGGCTGAGGATGCCGACCGCCGTGTCGTCCTCGACGACCGGGAGGTGCGTAATTCGGTTCTCCCGGAAGACGTTGAGCGCGTTTCCGAGGGTCGACGCCGGGTCGACCGAGACGAGGTCGGCAGAGTGAGCCTCGGCGACGGTCGCCGCGTCGAGGAACGGCTCGACCTTCCGGAGGATCGCGTCGGCGGTGACGACGCCGATCAGCTCCCGTCCTTCGAACACGGGCAGCAACTGGGAATCGCCGTCGATCATGAGCTGTGCCACCTTGCGAATGTCCTCGTCGGGCGCGAGCCGGGGGACGTGCCAGGTGAGCGACTCGAGCTTTTCGTTGGGTTTGCGATGTGAGGTGACGAGTTGTCTCCTGGTGACGACCCCCTCGAACTCGTCGCCGTGTATCACGACGCCCTCGACGTCGGTATCCGCGAACGTCCCGACGAGCTTCGAGACGGGCGTCTCCGGAGTGAATTCGACGTATTCTTTCGAAACGATGTCAGCGATGTCCATGATCTGTGTGAGTTTGCTCGGTCGAGCGGTCTGTTCTCCTGTCGGGACGCCGCTGCCGGCAGCGTCCACCGAACAGCAGGTCCCCGACGATCGTTATCGTCACGCACGTCCTCGGTACCGAGGAGACGGCCGACGGCTCTCGTCGTGCGTCGATTGCGTCGCAAGTTGCGCTCCCGGGTCGCAGAACGTGACGTGCCTATATATAACTCGCAGGGGCCACCCGATCAGCGTTCGGCCCCGCCCGTCTCGACGACGTCGTGCTGTTCGAAGTAGAGGCGGAGTTTTCGCATCGACGTCACGACGTCGTCGCAGTACCGTTCGACGGCCTGCTCCGGGTCGTATCCGACGGCGGCCCCGGCCGCCTGGAGCATCGGGACGTCGGTCGCCCCGCCGCCGACCGCGATCGTCCGGTCGAGGTCGGTCCCCTCGGCGACGGCGAGTTCTACGAGCGCCTGATCCTTCTGGCCCTCGAGCAGCGGGCCGTCGACGTCGCCCGTCAGCGCACCGTTTTCCAGCACGAGTCGGTTCGCGACGAGGTGATCGACCGCGACCTCGGCTCGCTCGAGCGCCGCCTCCACGCCGCGCTCGAAACTGCCGGTAACGATCGCCACGGACACGTCGGATCGTCGGAGGTCGGTGAGCAACTCGGCAGCGCCGTCGCGCAACGTACACCGCTCGAACGCGGCGTCGACGCGCTCTTCCGGCATTCCTTCGAGGAGCGAGACGCGCTGTCGGAGGCTCGTCTCGAAGTCCACCTCGTCGCGCAGCCCCTGCTCGAGGAGGCCACGAATCTCACTCCCGACGTCGTACTCTCTGCCGAGGAGAACCGAGAGATCCCACTGGGTGAGTGTCTCGTCGAAGTCGAAGGCAACGAGCGTCATGGACAGTTCTTCGTCGGCCACGTCAATAATACCCACTCGAGGGCGGGTCGGCACACAGTCACGTCCGACAGGATCACTCGTACTCGATTCCGCGCAGTTCGTACCGATACGTCCGCGGCTCCTTTTTGACGACGAGATACTGCGCGTTTCGCGCTCGCTCGAGTCTGTCGAAGTGCGTTCCCAGATCGCCGGGGTTCAGGGCGTGGGAATCGTCTTCCAGACCGAACCGGAGGGTGGCCCTCCGCTGGCGGACATCGTCTACCTGTTTCGCTTCGACCGCCAGAACGTCGCCGGTGTTGCCGACGTCGACCATGCCGGTGAGCTCCCACGTGTGGTCGCCGTACTGTACCTCCGCGCCGCCGAGTTCCGGCCACTCCGTCTCGACCATACGAGGTTGTACCAGCAACACCCAGATCGTCTTTCGGGTACTCACGCGACCGAGAACGTCTTCACGCTCGTCAGGTCGGTCCCCGGTCGACGAGCGGCCAATCTCTTACTGTCTGCGACCCGGAGTACGAGATATGGACACACTCGACACAGTCGCCGAGACGGTCCTCCGTCGGCGGTACCTGCAACGCGACGAGGACGGCGAGGTCGTCGAGACGCCAGCGGAACTCTTTGGTCGCGTCGCGGAAACCCTCGCCCAGGTCGAAGCGCGATTCGGCGGCGACGTCGACGCGACCGAACGGGCGTTCTACGAGGCGATGACCGCCCTCGAGTTCCTCCCCAACTCGCCGACGCTGATGAACGCCGGGACGGACCTCCAGCAACTCGCCGCCTGCTTCGTCCTGCCGATCGAGGACTCCCTCGAGTCGATCTTCACCGCGCTCGAACAGACCGCGCTGGTCCACCAGAGCGGTGGCGGCACCGGCTTTTCGTTCTCGAACCTCCGCCCCGAAGGCGACGTCGTGATGAAGACGGACGGCGTGGCGTCGGGGCCGGTGAGTTTTATGCGGATCTTCGACGCCGCCACCGAGCAGATCAAACAGGGCGGCCGTCGACGCGGGGCGAACATGGGCGTCCTCGAGGCGTCTCACCCCGACGTCCAGTCGTTCGTCACCGCCAAGGCGGAGACGGACGCCTTCCAGAACTTCAACCTCTCGGTGGCGACCGACGCGGCGTTCTGGGCAGCCTCCGACGCCGACGAGCCCTACGCCCTCGTCAATCCGCGGACGGGCGAGGTCGTCGAGCGGATCGATCCCGACGCTCTCTTCGATCTGATCGCCGAGATGGCCTGGGAGACCGGCGACCCCGGCATCCTCTTTCTGGACGCGATCAACGAGGACAACCCGACGCCACACCTCGGTCGACTCGAGGCGACGAACCCCTGCGGCGAGGTGCCGCTGCTCCCCTACGAGGCCTGCGTCCTCGGGTCGATCAACCTCGCCCGGCACACCGACGGCGACGAGATCGACTGGGCGAAACTCCGCGAGACCGTCCACCTCGCCGTGCGCTTTCTCGACGACGCCATCGAGGCGTCGACGTTTCCGGTCCCGGAAATCGAGGCGACGATGGCCAGAACCCGCAAGATCGGCCTGGGCGTGATGGGCTTTCACGACCTGCTCATCGACCTTCGCGTCCCGTACTACTCGGCGGAGGCCGTCGCAGTCGCCGACGAGGTGATGGCGTTCGTCCACGACGAGTCGTGGGCGGCCTCGAGAGAACTGGCTGCGGAACGCGGGCCGTTTCCGGAGTGGGACGACTCCACCCGCGAGGAGCCGATGCGCAACGCCACGACCACCACCATCGCCCCCACGGGGACGATCTCGCTCATCGCCGGCTGCTCGGCCAGCATCGAACCGATCTACAACGTGGCCTATACGAAACACGTCGTGGGCGGCCTCGAGATCGTCGACGATCGGTTCGTCGACCTCGCGAAAGAGCGCGGATTCTACTCCGAGGACCTCGTGGCGGACCTCCGCGACCGAACCACGATCCAGGACGTCGAGGAGATACCCGACGACGTGAAGCCGCTGTTCCACACGGCCCACGACGTGCCCGCCGAGGGCCACCTCCGCATCCAGGCCGCGTTCCAGGAACACGTCGACAACGCGGTGAGCAAGACGGTGAATCTCCCCCGATCGGCGTCCGTCGAGGACGTCGCGGACGTCTTCCGCACCGCACGGGACCTCGGCGTCAAGGGTGTCACCGTCTTCCGGAGCGGAGCGAGGCCCGAACAGGTGCTCGGCGAAGACCCCCTCAAGGAGGAGTGTGTGAGCGAGTGCGACTACGTCGCCACGCGCGAGGAGTAAAGACAGCGTCGCTCGAGGCGAACAGCGCTCGACCGACCCGAGGACAGCGATTCGCGACGCCGGGATCAGCCCCGCAATCCCCGCCAAGATTCACCATGCTCCGTGTGGACGTGTTAGCCGCATGAACTTCGACGAGTTCACAGGCCAGATTCAGCACCGACTCGAACTTCCGGACACGGGCAGGACGGTCCGCACGATCCGGGCGACGCTCACGACGCTCGGCCAGCGCATCCCCGAAGGGAACGCCGAGGATCTCGCCGCGTCGCTCCCGATGGAGATCGGCTGGTACCTGACCGGAGCCGTCCACGAACACGGCCAGCGGTTCGACTGGCACGAGTTCGTCGACCGGGTCAGCGAGATCGAGAACGTAGACGCACCAGAGGCGGCCTACCACTCCCGGGTCGTCGTCGATCTCGTGCGGACGGCGGTTCCACCCTCGGACTTCCAGCAGCTTCGCGACCAGCTTCCCGAGAGCGAAGACGACGAGAACTGGCGCAAGCTCTTCGAAGTCGTCGACGCCGGCGGCTGGGGCGAGGCCGAAGAGGCTCAGACTGGCGGCGGGCCACAGTCCGAAGACGACTCGGAGTGACCCACTCGAGGACCGACGGTCCTGAAACGGGTCGCACGTCCACCACCGGTCGTCGGGCCACCACCGTCCGCTAGAAAAGTATGTGTACCGAACAGACAGTGTTCCTGGTCGCAAGAAGATCATTTCTGCCTGATATAACTATTTAGGTCCGATTGTACTATGGCAGTACATGGAGCCGAAAGTTGAACGTCGCTGTCATATACTGTTTGCTCTCGCCCTGGTTCTACTTACAGTTGGCGTCGGCTACTGCGTTATCTTCGAGACGTGTCTGGCGGACTTTCTGGTCGTCGTTGCGGGACTTTTCGTCGGGTGGATCGCGTTGTTATACTGTCTGGGGAATGCCTCGTTCTGGCGGTAGCTCGACGCTCGACCCGCGCTCCGTCCGCCAGGATCGACGCTGCCGACCGCTCGCCTTCACGACGGCCGTTCCACCCGCCGTCGATAGGCTGGCCCTGCGATCGAATCGGCGACGGCATCGGATTGATACAATCTATATTTCTCGCCACGTACGTCCCAGTATGCGCCACGCTACTGGTCCGCTGCTCACCGTCGACGTGAGCGATCGAACCGCGACGAAAACGGACGTCGACGACGTCCTCGAGACGTACGTCGGCGGTCGAGCCGTCGCGACAGCGCTCGCACACGAACGCATCCCGTTCGACGCCGATCCGTTCGGTCCGGAAAACCGGGCGTACCTCTCGACCGGCCCGCTCCAGCAGAGTCGGATGTCCTTTACCGGCCGGATGAACATGACCGGCCTCTCGCCGCTGACCGACGGTCTCGTCTCGACGAACGCTGGCGGCTACCTCTCGCGAAACTTCACGAGCGCCGGCATCAGCGTCCTCGAGGTCGTCGGCGAGAGCGACGAGTTGCTCGCCATCCACGTCACCGACGACGGCGTCGAGTTCGAGGCGGTGCCCGAACTCGAGGGAGCCACCGTCCCCGAAACGTCCGACTACGTGGCCGAGCACCACGACCTCGGGCCGGAACACTGCATCGCGATCGGACCCGCAGGTGAGAACCTCGTGCGCTTCGCCTCGGTGATGACGTTCGACTCGCGGGCGTTCGGCCGCGGCGGCCTCGGCGCGGTGCTCGGGTCGAAAAACGTCAAGTGCGTCACCTTCGACGGCGATGCCGACCCAGACGTCGAGATCCCGCCAGTACAGATGGACGTCCACCGCGAGGCCGCGACGTCGGACGACCTGATGCGACGCCAGGGGACGACCGGCGGCACGGAGTTCATCAACGACAACTTCTCGCTGCCGACGCGGTACTTCCAGGAGTACCAGTTCGAGAACGTCGAGGGAATCGGCGGCAACGCCGTCGAGGAGAAAAAGTACAAGAAAGGCGCGTGTTCGGCGTGTGCCTACGCCTGCAAGCTGCCCACCCGCGACGAGGAGACTGGCGTCGAGACCGAGGGGCCGGAGTTCGAGACCGTCTACGCCTTCGGCTCCAGCCACGGCGTCGGCGACATCGTCGACGTGATGAAGGCGAACGAACTGTGTGACACGCTCGGCATGGACACCATCTCTGCAGGCGTGACCGTCGCGGCCTACCTCGCCGCAGAAGACGAGTTCGGCAACGCCGACCTCGCACAGGAGGTCACCGAAAAGATTGCCTACCGCGAGGGCATCGGCGACGACCTCGCGGAAGGCGTCGCCCGCGTCCACGACGACCTGGGCGTCGACGACTACACCGTCAAGGGCATGGAGTTCGCCGCCCACGACGGTCGCGTCCTCCACGGACAGGGGCTGTCCTACGCCGTCGCCAACCGGGGTGGCGACCACATGTACGCCGGCATGCTCAGTCTCGAGTACAGCGGCGAACTCGATCCAGAGGGGACGCTCGGCAAGGCCGAGACGCTCGTCGAACAGGAAAATCGCGCCGCCTTCCGCGACTCCGGGATCGTCTGTGCCTTCGGCAGCGACTACGTGACCGACGACCGCCTCGAGGCGCTGTTCGACGCCGACCACGACGCGTTGCTCGAGGTGGGGGCGAAGACGGTCGAACTCGAACGCCACTTCAACAACCAGCGCGGCTTCGACCGCGAGGACGACCGTCTCCCCTACGAGATTCCAGATCTCGAGGCGGCGATCGGCGAGTACTACGACGCCCGCGACTGGAACGACGACGGGACCGTCCCCGACGCCACGGTCGACCTGGTCGCACCCTCGGCGGACTGATCCCCAGTCGGGGGTGTCACAGAACCCTTTCCACGGTGTTGATTACACCCACTTCGGTGGTGAATTGACCGATACGTAGGTCGTGCGTATTTATTGCTGGACATTCTGCCAGTTTCAATAGATGTTCTCGCTGCCGTGCAAGATACAAAGCGCGAACTGAACGAACTTAGAATTATATTATAGTAGTTAAATTAAAATTGAAGTAATATATAATAAAATTACTGTGCTATTTTATTCTCACTTGGCATAATTGCAACCGTAGTTGAGATATTTTTGTGTATTGATATGGGGTGGGTCATTCTGAGCAATCACTCACCTCATATTCAGACGGTATCAAAGAATTTAATCACTGGAAATTGTATTTTTGATATAATGTGACCGTCTCGGATGACAGCACAGGATCAGTTCCTGTAAAGCGGCTACTTCGCGGGTGGGCGGTCATTATGTTACTCGTTGCTATCGGTGCGTATCTGTTGGGAGGGAATGGTGCCTTTGGAACCATAGTGGATATTTTAGGTCCGGCCACGGTCTTGGTCAGCTTCGGGTTACTGGCTTGGAAGTATGAGGTTGAAAACTGATTGGTCCCGAGGATACCGTCTATGAGGGTATACTCTCTATAGTCACCGATTTGCTGCATAGACCCTCTGACTTATCGAATCAGGGCGCTCACATCGTAGATCATGCCGTTCTATGACATCGCTAGTCGGCCGACAGCGCCTCGTCGATCCGATCCTCGAGGTCCTCGAGTTCCGCGCGGAGTTGCTCGCCGTCTTCGCCCTCGAGTTCGTCGATCCTGTCGGCGAGTCCCTGCAGGCGCGAGAACTTCTCGTCCTCGTCGACGCCCGTCTTCTGGGCATAGACCTGTTCGTCGACGTCGTACACCTCCGCTTCGGAGAGGTCGGTCGCGGCGACCACGACGTCGAGTTTGTCCGGGTCGATCCCGAGTACCCACTCGTGGGGAACGCCGTGCTCGTCGAGCGCGTCGAGCACCGTCGCCTCGTCTTTCGGCCGTCGTCGCTCACGCGTCGTCCGGTGGACCGTTCCGAACCGGCCGCGCAGCGACTGACCCGGTCCCAGGCGGTCGAGTACCACCTCGCTGGCCTCCCGCCGAAGCCGGTCGGCACCGCGCTGGACGTCCGACAGCAGGACGTACCGATCGGCCAGTGCGTCGGTCTCGAGCGACCCCGGATCGTCCACCTCGTGTCGCTCGAGGTGGTCTGCGAGCAACAGCGCGTCGTCGTGGAGGCGCTCCGGTCGCGTGCGTGCCGCCGCGGGTGAGACGAGGTACGGCGTCTCGCCGGCCGTCGCGTCCTCGGGTGCGTACGTGACGGCGTCGTCGTCGACCGCGTACTCGTCGGACAGCGTCAGGACCGTCGCGTACGGTTCGATGCCGGGCGTCAACTGCGTGACGTCGATCGGCCCGTCTGCCAGTCGATCCACGAATAGCTCGAACTGTTCGCGTCCCAGCGGGCGCTCCTCGCCGCTGTCGGTAAAGCGGACGACGATTCGATCGCCGTAGGTCGCGCCGATCCGAAACCGCCGCTCGGAGACTGGCGTCACGAGTTCTGCGCCTGGCTCGAGTCGCTCACAGGCCGTTCGAAGGTCTCGCCAGCGGTCGTCGGCTGTCATACGCTATCTTTCGACAGTCACCGCGAAAAAGAGTGGCCCCGAGGATACCGTGTCCGGCTGGCCGGTCGACCGCCAAAGCACCCTACCCACCGTAGACCGACGGCACAAGCCGGTAGACGTCCCCGTCCTCGAGTTCGGTCTCGAGGCCGTCGATGTGCCGAACGTCCTTCTTGTTCTTCGTGACGACCGTCTCCCCGGCCAGGTCGTCGCCGTCGACGAGTCGCCCCTCGAGAACCGGGTACTCGGTCTCGAGGTCGGCGAGGAGGTCACCGACCGTCTCGGCGTCGGTCTCCCAGTCGACGGCCTCCTCGCCGACGTCCTCGCGAAACGGACCGAAGAAGAGACACTCGAGTTGCATACGCGTGCGTTTCGCGCGTCGGCTCTTGTAACCGCCGGTCGCGACGAGAGCCCCACAACGATGAATGCGAGTCAGTTCCGACGCACCCGCCGGACGGCTCACGGTTTTCGGGACACAGGGACAGCAGGCAGCATCAGAGCGGGACGCGCTCGAGGTCGATCCGCTCGAGGTCGCCGTCACCGCCGACGGCGACGTCGGCGCGGTCGGCGACGGTACCCTCGTCCAGCAGCACGATCGTTCCCCCGGCGAGCAACGGCGCGATCAGGCCCGCCGTTACCGCCCGGTGGTCGGACAGCGCTCCCGCGACGGCGACCCGCGTGTCTTCGTCGAGTTCGTATTCGTCGGCGACCGCCGACGCCGCGGTCACGACGTCGCCGTGTGAGACCGTCCGTTCGCCGTCGGAGAGCAACGGCGTCTCCGGATCGATCGAGAGCGGCGGGAACGACGGGTTCTCGCTCCACAGCCCCGCGTCGAAGTGGTGAACGTCCGGCCGTTCCGGCTGCGTCCCGTATCCCACGCGCTGGGCACCCTGGGGGACGTCGTAACGCTCGAGGTCGTCGACGGGGGCGACGAGCGTCCGGAAGTCGGCCTCGTCCGCGAGGCTCGTCGGTGGATCGAACCGCGTCGTCGCCTCGAGCAGGGCCGTCCCGAAAAACGCGAGCAGCGCAAAGGGGCTATCGCCGACGACGCCGACGGATACCCCGTTTCGGACGCCGCTGTGGCGCAGGAAGTTTCCCGCCTTCCACGTGGACGTACAGAACCAGTGGTAGTCGAACTCGCGACCCGTCGCGTCCTCGAGCGCCGGCCGTTCGCTCCGTCGGTCCCGCGTCAACAGGTCGTCGACCGTCTCCGCGTCCATACCGGATGTTCCGGTTGCGGAGCCAAAAGGACGCCGATCAGAAACTCGACTTGAGTCGCTCGAAGAAGCCCTGCTCGACGTCGATCTCCTCGCCGCCGGCCTCGGCGAACGCCTCGAGGGCCTCGCGCTGTTCCGCGTTCAGGCTCTCGGGGGTGACGACCTGTACCTGCACGTAGAGGTCGCCGTAGCCCCGCCGCTGGAGGCGAGGCATTCCCTTCTCCTCGAGGTGGAACGTCTCGCCGCTCTGGGTCCCCTCGGGAATCTCGAGTTCGACCGGGCCGTCGAGCGTGGGCACTTCGACGGTGTCGCCGAACGTCGCCTGCGGGAACGAGATCGGCAGCCGGTACCGGAGGTCGTCGCCGTCGCGTTCGAACTCCTCGTGCTCTGCGATCGAGATGTCGATCAGCAGATCGCCGTTGGGTCCGCCGTTTGGACTCGGCGCACCCTCGCTTTCCATCCGAAGGGTCTGGCCGTCGCGGATGCCCGCTGGCACCTCGACAGACAGCGTCGCCTCCTGGCGGACGTATCCCTCGCCGTGACACTCGCTGCAGGTCTCGGAGTACAGCGTCCCCTCGCCCTCACAGCGGGGACAGGTCGTCGTCTGCTGGACGCGACCGAGCGGCGTCTGCTGGACCTGCGTGACCTGCCCGCGACCCTGGCACTCGGGACAGGTCCGCGCGTCGGCCTCCGGCGGATGACCGGCGCCGTCACACTCCTCACACTCCTCGGGCCGTTCGATCGTGAACTGCTTTTCGACGCCCTCGTAGGCCTCCTCGAGGCCGATCTTCAGGGCGGTCCGGAGGTCCTGACCCTTGCGCGGACGGTCGCGACCGCGGCCACCGCCGCCGAAGAACTGCTCGAAGATGTCACCGAGGCCGCCGCCCATGCCCCCGGCGCCGCCCATGCCACCGAACGGGTCGCCACCCATGCCTCCGGCACCGGCGTCGAAGCCGTGTTTTTCGGCCTGTTCGAACCGGTCGTGGCCCATCCGGTCGTAGGCTTCCCGCTTTTCCTCGTCGGTCAGGATCTTCTTCGCCTTCTGGATCTTCTTGAACTTCTCTTCAGCGTCCGGATCGTCGCTGACGTCCGGATGGTACTCGGTTGCTTTCTTTCGGTAGGCCTGTTTGATCTCCTCGGTAGACGCGTCCCGACTCACACCGAGCACGTCGTAGAAGTCCTCGCTCATTCGTTGTACACCGATACTGTGTTGAGACACTTGAAAAACGCGCCTCGAGTCGAGGCGGAGAACGGAACGGTCAACAGACGGTTACGTGTCGGCTACGTGATGCAGTGGGTCGCTACTGCTCGTCGTCGTCTACGTCTTCGAAGTCGGCGTCGACGAACTCCTCGCCCTCACCGGCAGCGTCCTCGGGGCCGGGATTCGGACCGCCGCCCATTCCACCGGGACCAGCGCCGGCACCTGCGCCGGCACCGCCCGCGCCGGCGGCGGCACCCTGGTAGATCTGCTTGCCGATCTCCTGGAGCTCTTTGCTCAGCTCTTCGGTCGCGGCCTCGATCTCTTCTGCGCCGGCGTCGGTGTCGTCGATCGTCTCCTCCAGGTCTTCGACCGCGTCCTCGATGCTCGAGCGCAGGTCGTCGTCGACCTCGTCGTTCTCCTCGAGGAGGGTCTCGGCGCGCTGGATCGTCGCCTCGGCGGTGTTACGGGCTTCGATGCGTTCGCGGCGCTGCTTGTCCTCCTCGGCGTGTTCTTCGGCCTCGCGCTGCATGCGGTCGATCTCGGCGTCCGAGAGGCCAGCACCGCCCTCGATCGTGATCTCCTCGGTCGTGCCGGTCCCTTTGTCCTCGGCGGAGACGTTGACGATGCCGTTCTCGTCGATCGAGAACGTGACCTCGATCTGGGGGGTTCCGGCGGGTGCCGGCGGGATGCCGGTCAGGTGGAACTCGCCGAGCAGTTCGTTCTTCTCGGCGAGTTCACGCTCACCCTGGAAGACCCGCACCTGCACGGAGGTCTGGTTGTCCGCGGCGGTGGTGAAGATCTTCGACTCCTCGGTCGGGATCGTGGTGTTCTTCTCGATGAGGCGCTCGAAGAGGCCACCTTTGACTTCGATACCGAGCGAAAGCGGCGTGACGTCGAGCAGGACGATGTCGTCGACCTCGCCGCCGAGGACGCCGCCCTGGATCGCCGCGCCCAGCGCGACGGCCTCGTCGGGGTTGACGTTCTTCTGGGGCTCCTCGCCGATGAGTTCCTCGACCTTCTCGGAGACCTGGGGCATCCGGGTCGACCCGCCGACCAGGAGGACTTCGTCGATGTCGTCTTTGCTGTAGCCTGCGTCCTCGAGTGCCTGCTCGGTGGGTTCGACGGTGCGGTCGATCAGGTCCTGCGTGAGTGACTCGAACTTGGCACGGGTCAGCGACTCTTCCAGGTGGATCGGGCCGTCGTCGGTCGCCGTGATAAAGGGCAGGTTGATCTCGGTCTCCTTGCGCGAGGAGAGTTCGATCTTGGCCTCCTCGGCGGCGTCTTTGAGCCGCTGGAGGGCCTGGCGGTCCTCGCGGAGGTCGATGCCGTGTTCGTCCTCGAAGTTGTCGGCGAGCCAGTCGATGATGGCGTGGTCCCAGTCGTCCCCGCCGAGGTCGTTGTCACCGTTTGTGGCGACGACCTCGTAGACGCCGCCACCCAGATCCAGGATGGAGACGTCGAAGGTGCCACCGCCGAGGTCGTAGACGAGCACCGTCTGGTCGGACTCGTCGTCGAGTCCGTAGGCCATCGACGCGGCGGTGGGTTCGTTGATGATCCGTTCGACCTCGAAGCCGGCGATCTCGCCGGCGTCTTTGGTCGCCTGGCGCTGGCGATCGGAGAAGTACGCCGGGACCGTGATGACAGCCTTCTCGACTTCGTCACCCAGGTAGTCTTCGGCGTCGCGTTTGATCTTCTGGAGGATCATCGCCGAGATCTGCTGGGGCGTGTACTCCTCGCCCTCGATCTCGACGGTGTAGTCGTCTTCCCCCATGTGACGCTTGATCGAGGCGATCGTCCGCTCCGGGTTCTGGATCGCCTGATTCTTCGCCGGCTTCCCGACGAGTCGCTCGTCGTCGTCGGTGAAGGCGACGACCGAGGGCGTCGTTCGCTCACCCTCGGCGTTTACGATGATTTCCGGATCGCCGCCTTCCATGACGGCGAAAGCGCTGTTCGTCGTCCCGAGGTCGATACCGAGGATCTTGTTGCTCGCCATCTTGGAGGTAGTTATGCGCACTTTGTTTTAAAGGTTGCTACACGGGTCGAGGTGACGAATTAAATTCACGTCCGAGCGAACGTGGCAGCCGCTGCTGTGGACGTTATCGGTCTCGAGAAGTCTTCAAACGTACGTGTTCCGCGACGTTACTCGTCAGCGGGTTCGTCTTCGCGGTCGTCCGCGTCGACGTCGCCCTCGAGTTCGATCGCGTCGTCCTCGTCGCCGGCCTCGGACTCGTCGTCTCCCTCTTCGGACGCCAACTCGTCTTCGTCCTCGAGTTCGCCGTTGCTCACGGTCACCTGTGCGTTCTGGATGACCTTCTCGCCCATCTCGTAGCCGGACGTGTACACCTCGTCGATCGTTCCCTCTGGCAGCGCGCTGTCGACCGTAACCATCACCTCGTGGCGCTGGGGGTCGACCTCGGTCCCGGGTTCGGGGTCGATCTCCTCGACGTTCTCCTCGTCGAGGACGCGATCGAACTCCCGGAGGGTCATCTCGACGCCGTCGCGAAGCCCCTCGACGTCGCCGCTTTCCTCCTCGAGTGCGCGTTTCAGGTCGTCGCGGACGCTGACGAGTCGCGTGACCAGATCCTCGGTCGCGCGCTCTTCGAGCTGTTTCTGGCGCTTTTTCGCGCGCTTCTTGTAGTTCTGGAAGTCCGCCTGCGTCCGTTTGACGGCGCTTTCGAGCTCGTCGACCCGTTCGTCTTTCTCCTCGAGTTCCTGCTCGCGGTCGTCGAGTTCGTCCTGGAGGTTGCCGATCGTCTCGGCTTGCTCTTCGATCCGTTCGCGGAGGTCCTCGAGTTCGGCTCGCTGGGCCTGGACCGTCTCGTTGAGTTCCCGCGCCGTCTCGACGATCGAGTTGACGTCGTGGGCGAGTTCGTCGTCGTACTCGGTGACGCGATCGAGGATCTGCTGGACGTCCTCGCTCGTCTCGGGAGTACGTTCGGCGTCACCGTCCTCATCCCGCTCGGTTTCGGGCGCCGATGGAGCGTCCTCGGCGTCGGTCTCGTCGGCTTCGTCCGCGGACGAGACACCCTGGGCGGTCTGGTTCGTGCCCTCGTCTTCGCTCATGTCCGAGTCAAAGAACAGCGATAATAAAAGGGTTGAGGTACGCCGTCGCAAGTCCAGGTCGCGACCGTTGCGTCGCCGGTTTCGGCCGCCCGCTACCAGGGAATTGGCCGGTTACCACGAGGAGTACTGTCGAACACGCTCGATCGCCTCCCGCTCTCGCGGCCCGCCCGCCCGATCGACGACCGACGCGGCGTACTCGAGTCGATCGCGAAGCGTCGCGTCGTCGTAGCCGGCCACTTCGAGTCGAGACGCGGCGACCGTCGCCTCGATCACGGCACTGAACCCCCGGTTGATCGTCGGCACTCGCCGGTCGCGGACCGTCGACTCGAGCGGTCGGAGTACCCAGGCCTCCCATCGCGTCCCGTCCTCGGTACCCTCGTCGACCTGGTCGGCGGCGACGCGCACCCAGGCGTCGGCGGACTCGAGGACGGGATCGTCGCGCTCGGTGATCGACAGGGCGGCGTCGACGAAGTCGACGGGATCGCTGGTAAACTGGACGTAGCCGCCGCCCTGCCGGTGGAAGTTGCGGCGAGTGCGGGTGTTTCCCCAGGTTCGGGCGGTAACGGGATCGTCGGCGAACAGGCCGAGCGCCGCGACGTTCCAGCGGTCGTTCGGCCCGAGCGTCGTCACGATCGACTCCGTGACGCCGTGGAGATCGACGGGCCACGTCGCCGTCTCGTCCTCGCCGCCGGAATGCTCGCTCATACGTCGACGGCTTCGCGCTCTAGAGCGATGAACAGTCCGGCAGCGGTGAGGTCTGCCGTCGTCCCTGGATTGATCCCGCGCGCGACGAGGTCGTCGGCGAACCGTTCGACGGCCTCACGGTCGGTCGCGAACGCGTCGGCGTCTACGAGTTCGGCGGCCCGTTCCGTCACCTCCCGTGCGACGGCTTCGCCGCGACGCTTGACGACGAGCGTGTCCGGCCGGTCGGCGAGCAACGAGAGGAACGTCTCGGCGGCACGGTCCGGTAACGGGCCGTCGGCCGCGGCGATCCGCTCGGCCGCGGCGAACGACCGCTCGAAGCCGCTTACCCACTCGCGAGCGACGTCGTCACCGGGGACGCTGCGGTCCATCACGTCGAGCAGCGTCAGTCCGCGCTCCTCGAGAGCCGGAATCGCATCGCTCCCGCGGCGCACGTCCAGCGGTGCCATGTCCTCTGGCGGATCGGAGACGAAGACGTCCACGTGTTCGAACGCGCGGTAGAACGACGCGGCGTCGGCGACCGTCGTCTCCTCGACGACCGACTCGAGGACGGGCTGGGAGAGATCCTCGCGTGCGGCACAGACGAGCGGGACGAGCAACAGGAGCGCGCCGAACTGCGTGTTGCCGCCGCCCTGGTCGGCCATCTCCTCGACGCTTCGCTCGAACGCCGGGCCGACCGAGGCACCGCTGGCTGCCATCCGAAGACCGTTCCGTGCACCGACGGCACCCGCGAGGAAGTGTTCGAATCGCAGGTCTTCGAGGTCGCGGTGGCGGTCGACGTTCCCCGGTTTGGGCGTGCCGGCGACCTCGAGCAAGAGCGCCAGTTCTGCGTTCTGGTCGGGGCTGCGCATACCCGATGATGTGCGCCGAGGGGGTTTAGCAGTGATCGATGACGGCGGCCGTCACCGGTAGCACACTATCGACCGGCGTCAGGATCCAGGGCAGCCGAGTTCGTACGTATTCTCGATCTCGTCGTAGGGAAGTTCGATCGACACCGGTTCGTCGTACTCGGCGTACCGGGTCGTCGACGACGCGTGGGCCGATCCGTCGCCGCCCGTGACCTCGAACTCGAGCGTCGACTCGAGCGGCAGGTCCGTCTCCCGATCGATCCAGAGTTCGACCGTCACGTCCTCGACGTTCGGCCCGCCGAGGCCGGGGATCGACCCGCCCCCGGCCTGCTCCTCGTCGAGCGCACTCGCCGGCGGGTGACCGACGAGACGGACCGCTTCGCGTCCGTCGACGGTCCCGGTCCCGTTCCAGGTGAGCGACCCCTCCTCGAGCAACGAGAGCTGTGACGCCGCGGGCGTCAGGTCGAGCCAGTTGCCGTCGCTTTCTGCCTCCTCGACCGCCCAGCCGCCCCAGGGGCGAGGGCACTGCTGGTAGGTCGTTCGGTCGACGAGGAACGATTGCGTCGTCTCCCCGTCGGCGGTCGAGTTCGTCCGCATCTTCCGTTCGTCGACGTCGACGACGCTTCTGTGCTCGACCGTCATCTGCTCGGTCCGGTCGTTGGCGCTGGCGACGACACGAATCGTGCCGCTGGTTCGGTACGATTCGACCGCTTCGAGTCGGTCCTGTGACTGCTCGAGGGCGGCGACTGCCCGATCTTCTCTGGTCGGGTCCGGTTCGAGTGCCGAGCAGCCGGCGAGGACGACGGCGAGCGCGAGCGCGACCGCGAAACTGTCGTGGAGGGACGGCCGATTCATCGACAAAAGTATGTGTCTGTTACAGGAAAGTATTTTGATCGATCACTGGTGGTCGCACCGGCTCGGCCAGCCGTCGAACCACGAGCGCGTTCACCGCCCGTCGTCCGAGAACGGACCCGTCTCGAGCGCCAGCTGCCGATCGACGGCCTCGCGAACGCGCCGGCGGACGACTGGATCGTCGCTCGGCCGACCGATGCTCACCGCGTCCGCGCCGTACTCGACGTACTCCCGCACCGTCGCCTCGTCGCGAACGCCGTTGTTGGCGATCACGAACAGGTTCGTCGCCGCGGCGACGTCTTCGATCACGGACTCCGTGTCCATCGCGTCGACGTGGACGAACGACGCGCCCGCGGCCTCGAGGTCGGCGGCCAGTTCCGGGAGGTCGACGCCCGGCACTTCGGCCCGGACTTTCGTGCCGACGGTCGCGCCCGTCTCGGCCGCCGTCGCGACGTACTCACAGAGCCGGGAGCCGTCCCGGAGGAGCGTCTCGCCACAGCCGACGGCACAGAGTTCGTCCTGTCGACAGTGAGCGTTTATCTCGAGCAACGCCCCGTGGTCGCGACAGCACTCGGCGACCGGTCCGATCGGCTCGAGCGTCGCGCTCCGGACGTTGACCCCGGATACGATGGGGACGTCCTCGAGGGCGGCGAGCTGTCGGTCGACGAACGCGAGCGGATCGGGCGGAAGGAACTCCTCTCGGCCGCGGTCGACCATCCGTCTGGCGGCGTCTCGAGCGTCGTCGTCGAGCGCGATGCCGCCGAGGAAGGCTGCGCCGGCGTGATCGGCCCCGGCGCGTGCCCACGCGGCGTCGGATCGACCGCTCAGACTCGCCAGTGCGAGTGGTGGCGTGAACATCGATTACGAGACCAGTTCGATCGCTTCGGTCGCGGCGCGGACGACCCGTGCGGCGTCCTCTCGGCCGTCGATCCTGATGTCGGTTCGAATTGTCGGTCGGTCGAACGCCACGTCGTCGTTCTCGTCGACGACGAACGCGTCGGCGAAAGGGTACGCGGCCACGAGTCCACGGGTGCCTGGCTCCGCACCGACCGCGTCCATGAGGTCGGCGGCCGGTCCGGAGAACGGTTCGTCGCCGAGAAACGGCGAGACCGCGACGACCGTCGTATCGTGGAGCGCGTCGCCGACGCCCGGCAACGAGAGCATCGGGCCGATGCTCGTGATGGGATTCGACGGCCCGACGATGACGGTGTCCTCGAGCGACTCGAGGACGCCCGGTGCGGGTTCGGCCTTCGACGACCCGCGGAACTCGACGTTTTCGACCGCTGGTTCGCCGCCGCGTCCGACCCAGAACTCCTGGAAGTGCATCATTCCCTCGTCGGTATGAACGAGACTGGCGACGGGGTCGTCGCTCATCGGCACGACGTCGATCGTCAGCCCGAACGCGTCCGCGAGCGTCGCGGTGACTGCGCTCAGCGTCTCGCCCTGATCGAGGAGACTCGTTCGCGTGACGTGGACGGCGCGATCCCGGTCGCCGATCGTCATGAACTCGGCGACCCCCGAGAAGCGCCGCCAGCGAGCGATCTCCCGTCCGACGGTCTGCAACTCCTCGTCGAGGTACTGTGGCCCGTCGGGAAGCCCTGCCGCCGACGCGACGTTCCGCAGTGCGGTGTGCGTCCGGTGGGTGTCGCCGTCGATCCCCCACCACTTCTCGCGGTCGAGAACGCCACCACCCTGGAACAGCAGCGTGTCGACGTCCGGCGAGACGAACAGTCCGCCGATCTCGACGTCGTCGCCGGTGTTCGCGACGACCGTGATCTCCTCCGGTGAGAACGCGACGGCGGCGCCGTCCAGCATCTTCGGCGTCCCAGTGCCCCCGGAGAGAAACGTGACCATATCCCCCACTATTTCCGGTGGTACTTAATCCCTTGCGGCCCGACGCCGCGAGTTCCGACCGTCGTACGGACTTCCGTCCGTCGGTTCCGGCGCACCCGCGACCACGAGGGTGCCCCGGAACACGGGGACAGCAGCCCGTCTCACTCTCGCACTTCGGGACGCGTTCGCAACCACTCGTAGGCCCACGCAACCCGATCGCGACCCGGCGCAGAGACCTTGATTCGCTTGCGTTCGCCCTCGGGGTAACAGCCAACCCGGACGTCGAACCGTTCCCGGAGTTCGACCAGCAGTGGATTCAGGTTGCTCTCCGGGGCGTACGCGACGACCGTCCGCGAGGTGACGTCGCCCGAGAACTCCCCCTCGACGCGCTCGAAGACAGCTTTCATCTCCGACGGAATTCCCGGCAGCACGACGACGTTCTCGACGGCACAGCCGGGCATGATCCCCTCGTCGTTCGGGATCGGTCGCCCGCCGGCCGGGAACCGGGCCGCCCGCTCTAGATCGAACTCGAACTCGGGGTACTTCGCTTCGATCTCGCGGACCGTCTCCGCGACGTCTGCACGAGCGACCGTGTTTTCCTCGAGTGGCCGCTCGAGCGCCGCGGCGACTCCCTCGAGGGTCACGTCGTCGGGCGTCGATCCCAGTCCGCCGGTGACGACGACGTGATCGAACCGGGTGGCGAATTCGGCGACGGCCGTCTCGATCGACGCCTGCTCGTCGGGAACCACCCGAATTTCAGCGACAGCGACGCCGCTGTCGGTCAGCCGGTCGGCGAGCCACGTCGCGTTGCTGTTTTCTACCTCGCCGGCGAGGAGTTCGTCGCCGACGGTGAGTATCCCCGCGCTCGTCATGCGATCCGTCGTCGCTACGAGTGCTGTCGTATTCAACCTGTGGTCGCGCGAGACGGCGACGAAAGACGACCGTCTTTCGCGTTCGCTGATGCGTGAGTGTCGACTCGAGAGAAACGTTCTCCACGGCGCGTCGCTCCCGTCCGCTGTCCACCGTAGCTGACGTGGGACTACACGCGATCCGTATTCGAAGCCAGCGGCGGACCCTCTCGGTTCATACAGACCGCTGTACGCCCGTCCCGCAGCGACCGCGTCCCGTCGGGCGGTCGCTACGGCAAAGCGGGACAGCAAGACCGTATTAGAAGAACTCGCGGCCGAGAAGCGTCGGCTCGACCTCGAGCGCAGCTCGTGGCACGACGCGACGTTCGGCAACGGCACGCCCGTCGAGATCAAGCGCACGATGCTCGAGTACGTTGCCGATGCGGATGCCGCGACGACCAGCCTGGTAACGGGAAGGTCTACCGACCTCACGGGTGATTAGGATCGGCGATTCGATCGGCCAGACCCATCACGTGCTGGCTACAGCCGACGAAACTCTCGATCGCGTACTCGACAGACTCGACGAGGCGGCCATCGCTCACCTCCGATCTCGTGGTTCGTGTCCGTGTGCACTGACCGTTCTACCCGATCTTTTAAGTGTGTGTTGACGTACCATTCGGTAGATGGCAAGTTCGACGGGCATCCGTCTTTAGCTAAGCCAAGAACCGCATGACAGCGGCGGCTTATCGGAGTTGCTTTTCGGAAGGAATGAGGAGGTGACAGCTGTGCACACCGAAACCTCCTCACGTCACATTGAACGCCGTCTCACTAACCTCCTTCCCTCTGAAGCGCTCGAAGACCACGCCGATGCCGTCGGCGTGGTCGAGCGCGAGGGGAAGCTTCAGCTCCCGCCACTTGTCTGGTCGTTTGCGTTCGGCTTCGCCGCAGGCGAAAGCCGAACGCTTGCGGCCTTCAGACGTACCTACAACTCTACCGCTGACGAGTCACTTTCTCCGGGCGGCTTCTACCAGCGGTTGACTCCGACGCTCGCAGAGTACCTCCGCGACCTCGTCGAATACGGGTTCGACGAGGTCGCTGTCCTCACACCGTCTCTGATGAGTTCGACCGGTTTCGGACGTGATGGTCGCTGATGGAACCGTCCTGCGGTTGCACGAGTTGCTCTCTGAAGCGTACAAAGCACGTCACGAGGAGCAGGCTGGAGCGAAGCTCCACCTGCTCCACAACGTCACTGACCAGACAGTCGAACATTTCAACGTCACAGACGAGAAAACGCACGACAGCACGTTGTTTAACACAGGATCGTGGCTGGAAGGACGGCTAGCGATCTTCGACCTCGCCTATTTCAAGTACCGGCGGTTCGCGTTGATCGACGAGAACGACGGCTACTTCGTGAGCCGACTGAAAAAGAGCGCGAACCCGGTTGTAACGGAGGAATTACGGGAATGGCGCGGCCGCGCCATTCCCTTAGAAGGCGAGAAGATCTTCGACATCGTGGATGATCTCTCCCGGAAGTACATCGACGTGGAAGTCGAGGTCGAGTTTGACCGACGAGAGTACGCGGGCACGCAGTCACGTGATACGAAACGGTTCCGCGTCGTCGGCGTCCGCAACGAGGACGCCGACGACTACCATCTGTACATCACGAACCTTTCTCGGGAAGAGTTTCTCCCGGCCGATCTAGCGACGATCTACCGATGTAGATGGGAAGTAGAGCTGTTGTTCCGTGAACTGAAGACGCAGTACGAACTGGACGAGTTCGACACGACGAAGAAGCACATCGTAGAGATTCTGCTGTACGCAGCGTTGTTATCCTTGGTCGTGAGTCGTGATTTACTCGGTCTGGTCATAGAGCACGCTGATGATGGGATCGTGTTTCCGCCGGAACGCTGGGCGGCGACCTTTCGGTCGCACGCCCAGCTCATCCTCCGCGAACTGAGAGAGTATCTCGCCTACTCACCGCCGCCACTGCTACAACGACTGATCGAAGACGCTCAGAAGATCCACAGGCAACGACCAATCCTGCAAGAACAGCTCGCTACTACCATCCAACCGGCTGCTGAGGCTTAGCTAAAGACCAATGTTCGACGGGTGACTGCTCCACCGAGGAAGAGGATCGAGAAGAGACCGGATGGGTCGATAAGTTGGTCGACGTCGTACTCGAAGTTCTCGGTCTCTTTTAGGATTTCCCGCTGATCGAGTACAGTGACCGCGCTGAGTACCGTCCGTAGCGTGACCGCCGTTCGTCCGAATCGTCCGATCCTCGAGCGCACGCCGGACGTCGTCGGTTGCCTGGCAGGCGGGGGAGCAATCAGGTTCCCGCTCTGGACGTTCTAGCGGGGACTTACCTTCTCAGGCACCTCTGAGACTGATTTCGCAAACCGAAACGGCTAATTATGTATCTATATCATCACTAATCATCACGTCAACAGAATCCAGCCCACACGGTGACGGCCTGCTAGTCGCTCTCCTTGCAGCCCCCAACACCATCGTTAGCGGGCCGCTCGAAGCAGTTGAACTAGCCGCGTATTGGCCGCTTCGAGAAAAGAACGACTAGCGATGGCGGAGAGCGTACCGGCTCTGATACTGTTCTTCGCGATTCCCGTCGGGATGGTCGGGTTTCTGGTCTGCCACGAGTTCGGGCATGCACTGCCGATCCTGCTGACGGGCGGACGAGCACACATTACGATCGGGAGCCCCGACGGTCAGACAGCGACCATCGGACGGCTCTCACTCACCGTCGGGATAGACGGGATTTCGAGTCTCTTTCGGTACGGTACCTGCCAGTCGAGTGGCGTAGACTCGACTTTCGTTCGGGCTATCGGTATTCTCGGTGGACCGCTCGTGACCGGGAGTATCGTCTGTGCCCTCGGCGGCATCCTGTTGCGTGGTGTCGACGGCGTGCCGTTTTGGGTCGTGGTGAACCTCCTCCTTAGCGAGGGATACAGAGCATACCAGACGATTGTACCGAAAACGTACACACAGGGGCCGTACGAAGGCCTGGCAAGTGACGGAAAACGGTTCCTCCAATTACTGCAATCGTAGAACGACGAATCTACGCCCTGTACTTACCGTTCACTACGGAATCCAATGAGCCTCTGGCCGATTCCACGACACACGTTCTCTCCTAACTGGTGTCCTGAGACTATCTGACAACAGCCAGTGCATACTCGATCGCGTCTCGACGGCTGTCGTCAGCGACGACCGCGTCTCGCGTGCGATCGATGGCTGAACCGTGTTGTCCGGCAGCACGAAACCAAGAATCGAATGCGGCGGTCTCGAGGAGACGAACGGCCAAGAGTTGAACACGTAGAGAATCTGTATGGGACCGCCGAGAGTCGAACTCGGGTCCTACGGACCCCATCCGCAGAGGATACCACTACCCCACGGTCCCGCATCAGAAACGACGAGTGTGTTCCCTTTAAGGGTGTCGTTTCACTGGCGGGCTGTCACGAGTTCCCCCTCGTCGCGGACTGCCATACTCGCGACGGGATCGTTCTCGTAGACGACTGGCGGCCGTCGGCCGAGGACGTAGCCGTCGTGCTCGCTCTCGAGCGTCTCGAGGACCTCGCCGTGTGGGTCGACGACGTCCGCGACGGGATCGCTGGCTGCGATCACGTCGCCGGCTGCGACCTGGTGGCGAACGAACCCCGACCGTGACGCGTGCGGGCCGACGTACCGCCGTACCGGAAACTCGACCGGAGCCTCGAGTTCGTGTGACGTGTCGATCCGGCTGGGGACCGCCTCGAGCATCCCCAGGCCGACCATCGCTCGATACGCGGCCGCGACGCCTGCCGCCCGGTTTTCCTCCTCGACGACGTCGAAACTGCCGAGCTCGAGCGTTAGCGCGGGGATGCCGGCGTCGTTCAGGACGGCCCCCGCAGTCGAGCGGTGGAGGTTCCGGTCTTCGTACTCCGCCGTGGGATACTCGGTGACGAGCGGAAGGTCCACCGTACGCGCGAGGTAGTCGAGTCGCGCCGCGAGTGTCCGGGCCGTCTCCTCGTCGCGCTGGGTGCCGTAGAGGACCCGATCCCGGATGACGAAGGGCATCGAGCCGACCTGTGCGGTGTGGAAGTCGAGCAGTGCGTCCGCGGAGTCGACGATGGCGTCGTAGAGCCGCCGGTCGATCAGTTCCTGGACGCGCCGGGGGCGCACCCGGTCGGCCGTCGAGTCCGGGAAGAACCGATTCGGATCGTCGTCGTGGTAGTACGACGTCCGCTCGAGTCGACGAAGTCCCGCGGGGTTGCACGTCGGAACGCAGACGACGGTGCCGGCGAGCCCGTCGGGAACGCCGTCGGCGAGGACGTCCTGTACTGCCGCGATTCCCGTCATCTCGTTGCCGTGGACGCCGCCGGTGATCCACAGCGTCGGCCCGGCGCGCTCACCGCGAGCGACGATCACGGGCAGGCGTTCCGTCCCGCCCGTCGGCAGGTCGGCTACCTCCAGGTAGCCGGTCGCGCACTCTCCTCGAGAAACTGCTGCCGTCCCGATCTCCATGCCATTCGAACGCGTACCAGGAGTCAAAACTCCTGCGTTCGTCCGCCCGAGCGACGGCCGGTGGCGATTCGACCGCTCGCGTCGGCTCGCGACTCGAGTCGCGGAACGTTCGAATGCCAACCCGTCGTTTGATCGTCCGTGCGAGCGACGTGTTGGCATGGACAGTCACGACATCACGGCCGACGACGGAACGCGACTCAACCTCTGGGAACGGTCACCGCCGGACCCCGACGCGGCGGTGGTGTTCCTCCACGGTGCGCTGACCTGTTCTCGCGCCCTGTTCGCGCCGCCGGTCCCCGGTGACGATTCGTACTCGTGGCTCCACGCCGCCGCCGAGGAGCGGGCCGCGTTCGCACTCGACGTCCGCGGGTACGGGGACAGCGAGCGACCGCCGGAGTTCGACGAGCCACCGGAGGCGAACGACCCGCCGGTACGTGCGAACGACGCGAAACAGGACGTCAGGGCAGCCTACGAGTACGTCGCCGATCGACACGAGACGGTCCACCTCGTGGGCGTCTCGTGGGGGACGATGACCGGTGGCGTCTTCGCGAGCGAGAACGATCCCGACCTCGCCTCGCTGACGCAGTGTGCGCCCGTCTACCTGCCGGCCTACGAGTTCGAAGCGGGCCTCGCAGCGCTGGGCCTCGAGCCGGACCTCGACGCGTACGTCGTCGAGACGAGAGCGGCGGTCGAGGATCGCAAGGGAGACGAGGACGACGAGGAGCTGTTCGAGGCGGTGTGGCGGACGCAAGTCGAGTCGGGACAGGGCATCGACGGCGAGGACGCCTACGTGGCCCAGACGGGTGCGTTCGCGGACGTCCGGGACGCCTGTGACGGGACGCCTCCCTACGACGCGAGCGAGATCGACGTCCCGACGCTGGTCGTTCGCGGCTCGGCCGACGTGATCTCGAGTCGCGAGGACGCGACCCGGCTGTACGACGACCTCGAGGTCGCAGGCGATCGGGCGGTGTACACGGAACTCGACGGCGGCGACCACTACGTCATGCACGGCTCGCGGCGACGCGCGCTGTACGACGCCGTGTCGTCGTTCCACGCGCGGGCAGAACGGTTGCAGTGAGACGAACCGGGTGCGTTCTCGAGACCCGCAATCGTGGCGCGGCTGACGGTTTATCTGGGCTGACGTCGTAGCCGTATCCAGACACATGCTATCGTTTCTCGTCTGCTACGGCTCCAGCGAAGGCCAGACGGCGAAGGTCGCCGATCGCATCGTCGAAACGCTCGCAAAGCGCGGTCACGACGCCACGGCCGTCGACGCCAGCGAGCGTCCGTCGGATCTCGCGATCGACGACGTCGACGCGATCCTCGTCGGAGCGTCGGTCCATGCAGGCAGACACCAGTCGTCGGTTCGCAAGTTCGTCACGTCGAACCGCGACGTGCTGGCCGCGGAACCGACGGCCTTCTTCCAGGTGTCGCTGTCGTCCGCCGACGAGAAACACGAGAGGCAGGCGCAGGCGGCCGGCTACGTCGACGAGTTCGTCGAGGACACCGGGTGGCACCCCGACCGGATCGGCCTCTTCGGTGGTGCGTTGCGCTACTCGGAGTACGGCTTTCTCAAGCGCCTGGTCATGAAACAGATCGCCAGACGTACCATGCCGGACGTGGACACGTCGAGCGACGTCGAGTTCACGGACTGGGACGAGGTCGAGGCGTTCGCCGCCGACGTCGCCGCGTTCGTCGAGGGCCGCCTCGGCGTCACGCCGCCAGCGTCCGACGCGCGAGACGAGGAGTGAGCGCGGTGCGCTCGAGGGGCGTGAAAGCGGATCGCTGCGAGTCGCTTTTGCTGTCGGCGGCGTAAGAGGTTCATGGACGACGACGAGACGTTCGACCCCGAAACGAGAGCGGCCCGTGAAGTGGCTGCAGACGCGGGACAGAAGTCGACGGACTTTCTCTCGCTGCTTCCACACTACTACCGCGGGGAGGTGAGCCAGATGTCGACGCAGATCGGTCGACTCGACCTCACGATCGACTGGGCCATCGGCGTAATCGCCGCCGTCCTCGCCCTGTCGTTCGCCTCGCAAGACAGTCCGCCCTACTTCCTGTTGATCGGCATGCTCGCGCTGACGATCTTTCTCGTGTTCGACGTCAGGCGATATCGGGCGTACGACGCGACGCGTTCGCGAGTCCGAATGATCGAGGAGAACGTATTCGCGAACGCGTTCAACCCGGAAGGATCGGTCCACCGGGAGTGGCGGCGTGAACTCGCCGACGACCTCCGAAAGCCCACCCTCAAGGTCTCCGGCCGGGAGGCGATGACCCGGCGGTTACAGCGGGTTTACTTTCCGCTGTTGACGATTTTGCTCGTCGCCTGGCTGTTTCGAATCACGTTCTTCGTTTCGGGCGAGCCGTGGTTCGAAACCGCGGCCGTGCCAGGGATCGCCGGAACTACCGTCGTCGCCGCCGTCGTGCTGTACTACCTCGGCATCCTGCTGGTGACCGTGTGGCCGACCGCCCGACAGGCCAAAGGAGAGTACTACGCCGTCGAACCGGGCGACTGGAAGCGAGACGAGTGAGTTCCTCCGTCGCGTCCGGCCGTCGAACGCCCGACGCATACGCTTTAGTAGCTTTGAGTCGAACGGACGTGTATTAATGTCATATATCATTCGAATGCCAAAACTTGGCCTCGAGATGCAACAGGGGACGCTCCTCGAGTGGGCGATCGAGGAGGGGGAGACAGTCGAGGAGGGAGAACTGATCGCAGAGATCGAATCCGAAAAGAGCATCGGTGAGGTCGAGGCGCGAGCGGACGGCATCCTGCGTCGAACCTACCTCGAGGAGGGCGAGACGGTCCCGCCGAGCACGCCGATCGGCATTCTGGCTCCCGAAGACGCCGACGTGTCCGACCTCGAGCAGGAAGTCGAGAGCGACCTCGAGGTCGACGCCGAGGCCGACGAAACACCCGAACCGGCCGAGTCGACAGCCACGGCGACAGAACCCGATGCGGGATCGGCAGACACCAGTGACGTAAAGGCGACGCCGCGTGCCAAACAGCGGGCCGACGAACTGGGCGTCGACCTCGCGACCATCGAGGGGACGGGCGTGCAGGGGGCTGTCACCGCCGAGGACGTCGAAGAGGCGCAGGCGGCGGGCGGCGACGGCGTCGAAGAGCGCGAACTGAGCGGGATGCGACGGACGATCGCCGATCGACTCGGCCAGAGTTACCGCGAGGCCGTCCACGTCACCGAACACCGAACGGCCGACGCGGCGGCGTTGCGTGCCGCTGCGACGGCGGCGTCCGACCAGCTCGAGGGGGACGTCTCGGTCACCGACGTCCTCCTGCGAGCGCTCTCCGCGACGCTGATCGAGCACCCCGAGTTCAACGCGACCTACGAGGACGGCGTCCATCGGATCTACGACGCCCAGCACGTCTGCATCGCCGTCGACGTCGAGGAGGGACTCGTCACGCCGGCGATGCGCGACGTCGAGTCGCTGTCGATCGACGAACTCGCCGACGAACGGCGGCGCGTCACCGACCTCGCGCTCGAGGGCGAGTACACGATGGACGACCTGCAGGGCGGGACGTTCACCGTCACGAACCTTGGCGTCCTCGGCGTGGAGTCGTTCGATCCGGTCATCAATCCCCCGCAGATCGCGATCCTCGGCGTCGACAGTCTCGAGGAGCGCGTCGTTCCGGGCGACGACGGCGAGCCCGCGGTGCGTCCGGTGCTCCCGCTCGACCTCTCGTTCGACCACCGGATCGTCGACGGTGCCGACGCTGCCCGGTTCCTCGCCACGCTCGTCGAGTACGTCGAGGAACCGTGGGACCTCTTCGAGGGCGTCACGCCGACCGAGGCGGCCGCAGTCACGCGCCCCGACCGGTCGGTGACGGCCTCGGCGGGGCCGGAGTTCACCGGGACGGTCTCGGCAGGATCGTTCGAGTACGAGTTCGCCCCCGAAGCGCAGTTCGGCGGCGGCGACGCCCCGACGCCCGTCGATCACTTCCTCGGCGCGTTCGCCGCCTGCCTCTCGGGAAGCATCGCCATCCAGGCGGACATCCGCGACGTCGACCTCGAGTCCGTCGACGTCGAGATGACCGGCGAGCCGGCGGAGGGGTCACTCGAGTCGGTCACCGTCGACGTCGAAATTGCGGCCGACGCGGACGACGACGTCCTCGGGCGGATCGTCGAAAACGGCGAACGGACGTGTCACGTCTCGGAACTGCTGCGCGAGGACCTCCCCGTCGACCTCGACTGGACGCGGGCGTGAGCGCACGATCAGAGTGATTCGCGTCGAGACGCGGCGAGTCAGGGGTGATATTTCCACTCGCTGGATAGCAATACTTACGGTATCGACCGTCGAGCCTATTGGCATGGGACGATACGGCACCCTCGATTATCCGACGTTGACGAAGCGCGGACTGCTGCTCGGACTGGGGTTGTTCGTCGTCGGCGTAGGCGGTGCGATGATCGGGAACGCGTACTTCGAATCGATCCCGGCGTGGGAACAGACGCTGTTTTTCGACCTGGCAGTCGGCGGTCTCCTCGTCGGCTTTCTCTCGCCGCTGCTCTTCGGAGTCGTGTTGCCGCTCACCGAGTGACCTCGAGATCGGATCGAAACGGGACGACTGCGGTCACTCGAGTCGATCCGTTCGCAACGCACCTTCTGCAGCCACGAATACGGCGTCGACGTCGACGATTCTGGGGCCGTCGTCGATCGGTGCAACGTCGACGACCGCGTTCTGGAGTTCGAGTTCGCGCTCGCCGTCGACCGAGAGGACGCCGCGATCGACCTCGAATCGCGTCGACTCGTCGGCCGCGAGCGGTCGCCACTCCTCGACGCCGACGCGCTCGACTACGCCGGGGGCGACGATCGCCTGTACCGTCTCCGCGGCGGTCTCCGGCGGCCCGAGTCGGAAGCCGACGCCGCCGGGCGTTCCGGGACGGTGGGTCGTGAGCGCGCCGGCGACGCTCGAGAGGCCGATTTCGGCGGAGAACGCTCGAGAGACGACGCCACCGACGACCGTCGATGGGTCGAGGATCGCGCGGGTGCCGACGAACTCCACGTCGAGGACGCCGAGCGTCGCCAGCCCCTGGAGTCGACTCTCGCCCGTCGGCGTGTCGGCGACCGCCTCTACCATTCCGTGGTCGATGCTGACCGCGTCGGGATCGACCGCCTCGGTCGCGATCAGCGCCGCCGCCGCACCCGCGACCGTCCCGTCGACCGCCGTCGGCACGACGTTGTTCGTCCCGGTCGAGACGCTCACGAGTGGGACGTCGCCGACCTCGTGGGCGACGTCGCGGTTCGTCCCGTCCCCGCCGAGGACGACCACGACGTCGGCCTCGTCCCGAAAGCGCGCGGCGGCACGACGCGTGTCCGCCGGGCCCCCCTCGACGGAGATCTCGAGTAAGTCCGCCGTCACCGCCGCTGGGGCCTCCGAGACGGCGTGGGCACCGATCCCAGCGCTGTCCGGCATCACCGCGAGCGTGCACTCGTCCGCTGCAACGCCCACGCCAGCGGCCACGCATTCGGCGATTCGTCGCTTCGAGTAGTCGTCGACGACGCTCGCACCGCCGGTCAGCCGACGAATGTCACGCCCTGCTGCGGGGTTGACGACGAGTCCAATGGTTGCCACGGTGAAAACGCCTGGGTCAGACGATCCGGTTGATGGCGTTTTCGACGTCGGCCCCGCTGGGAAGGACCTCCTCCTCGAGCGGCGGACTGAACGGAATGTGCGTGTCTGGCGTTCCGACTCGCTGGACGGGCGCGTCGAGGCTGAAGAATCCCTCCTCCATGGCCCGCGTCGCGATTTCCGCGTGGGTGCCGTAGGAGAGCGGACTCTCGTCGGCGACGACGAGTCGGCCCGTCTTCTCCAGACTCGAGACGATCGTGTCGGTGTCGAGTGGGTACAGCGACCGGAGGTCGATGACTTCGACGTCGACGTCGCCCTCGAGGTCGTCCGCGACGCCGAGCGATTCGCCGACGAGGCGCTGGGTCGCGACGACGGTGACGTCGTCGCCGGTGCGTTCGACCGACGCCTCGCCGATCGGGATCGTGAACTCCTCGTCGACCGGGACCTCGCCGCTGTCCTCGTAGATCATCTTGTTCTCGAAGAAGAACACCGGGTCGTTCGACCGGATGCTCGACTTCAGCAGTCCCTTGGCGGCCGCCGGCGTTCCCGGCGCGACCGCCTTGAGGCCGGGGAAGTGTGCGATCCAGGTGTGGATGGTCCCCGAGTGCTGGCTCGCGGCACCCATCCCGCCGCCCTCGGTGGTTCGGACGGTCACGGGCATCTCGATCTTCCCGCCGAACATGTAGCGCATCTTCGCCATCTGGTTGATGATCTGCTCGGCGGCGACGCCCAGGAAGTCCGAGAACATGATCTCGATGACCGGGCGCGTGCCGGTCGCGGCCGCCCCGGTGCCGAGACCTGCGAGTCCGGCCTCGCTGATCGGCGAGTCGACGATCCGCTTTTCCCCGAACTCCTCCAGAAGGCCGTCGGTGACGCCGAGGACGCCGCCCATGACGCCGACGTCTTCGCCCATCACGAAGACGTCCTCGTCTCGCTCGAGTTCCTCGCGGAGGGCCTGGTTGATCGCCTCGCGTACGGTCATCCGATCGGTCGCTTCGGTCTCGAGTTCTGCGTGTGCTGTCATCGGTCGTCACCTCGCTCGCCGCCGTCGGCGCGGAACTGCGCCGCGAAGTGCTGTATTTCGGGTGCCGGTTCCGCGAACATGTCCTCGTAGGCCTCGTCCGGTTCCGGCGTCGGTGCCTCTCGCGCGTGCTCGACCGCCTCGTCGACGGCCGTCGCGATCTCCTCGCGGAGTTGCTCGAACTCCTCGTCGGTGAGTTCGTCGCGGTCGACGAGTCGCTGTTTGAACGTCTCGATCGGGTCGTCCTCGCGCTGCCAGCGCTCGACCTCGTCGTCGGTGCGGTACTCCTCTTCGTCGCCGACGAAGTGGCCACGATAGCGGTACGTCTTCGCCTCGATCAGCGTGGGGCCGTCGCCGGCGTCGGCCCGGTCTCGGGCCTCGGCGACGGCCTCGTACACCGCCGTCACGTCCATCCCGTCGATCGTGAACCCGGGGATGTCGTAGGCGTGGGCGGTGTCGCTCAGGTTCTCGACGTTGTGTTGTTTCTCGACAGGCGTCCCCTCGCCGTACTGGTTGTTCTCGACGACGTAGACGACCGGAAGGTCCCACGTGGCCGCCATGTTGATCGCCTCGTGGACCTGCCCCTGAGCGATGCCGCCGTCGCCACAGAACGCCAGCGCGACCTGGTCGCGGTCGTCGTACTGGATGCTAAACGCTGCGCCGGTCGCCAGCGGCGGTCCGGCACCGACGATGCCGTTTGCGCCCAGCATGCCGGCGTCGACGTCCGCGATGTGCATCGAACCGCCTTTCCCCTTGCAGTAGCCCTCGCGTTTCCCGTACAGTTCGGCCATCATCCGCTCCGGGTCGAGTCCCTTCGCGAGACAGTGGCCGTGTCCCCGGTGCGTGCTGGTGATGTAGTCGTCCGGCTCGAGCGCCCCGATCGCGCCGACGGCGACCGCCTCTTCACCGATGTACGGGTGGACGAACCCTGGAATGTCGCCGTCGAGGAACCGCTTCTCGGCGGTCTCGTCGAACAGCCGGATCGTGAGCATTCGGCGCAGGGCCTCTTTGCGACCCTCCGGTTGCTCCATATCAATTGTTACCATTGTACATTATACGCTACCGCGCAAATGCAAATGTAGTTAATGGACGATCATCATGTATGTCCGGCCGGGAGACGGTTCCCGGACGAGTCGGGATCGTCCGTTCGACGCGACGGCCGCCACCAGAATATGTGCTGAACCGGCTTTGCAGACGGTCCAGAGCCGTACGACGAGTTCGAACGGCCGGTTCTCGTTCGAGCCGACACACTGGACGTCACCGTCGCGCCGGATGGCGGTTCCGGCTACGGTCGATCCACCGTCGCCGGCAATAACGTCGACACGCGCGCGTTCTCCTTGAGGCGAAGGCCGCCGTCGGCGACGGACAACGGCACCAGCGGCAGGTGGTCGAACACCCGCATCGATGGGTGCGAACCGCCACGTGCCAGCAGTTCGTGTCGCGGCTGTAAGAACAGCGGTTCTTCGACGTCAGTGACGAACTCGTTGTGCTGGATCACGTACTGGCCGCCCTCGAGATCCCACCACTCGTACTCGTCGTCCGGATTCCGTTTCGTCGTCGGGTGTGGCTCGAGGTCCGCGTCCTCGAGTTCGTCACCGCCGAAGTCGAGTCGGCCAGGCGCGACGACGTCGTAGATGGCGCTGACCGTGAGGTCGACGCCGTGGTCGTGAACCTGCGCGGGTTCGTAGACGAGGTTCTCGACGTGCTCGGAGACTGGATTGTCCGCGGACATCTCGCGTGTGATAACGATGTGGAAACTCAAAAAGTATCTGCTGGCGCGGACGGCGCGCCGATGCAAGCCGGGACGGATGAATCACTAGTTGTTTCATCTCCCGGATAGTGCGCCAAATTTGAAATCACATCTGGTTATATCATCAGATTAATGTCATAGAGTTTTATTTATCCGCAACTTGCTAGCTGTGGTACAGTAACTACCAGAATAGTTGGGTAGTATCCAACTGCTGAGCGAGATCGACCATGACAGACGAGCAAAACTACTCCCGCCTCTTCATCGGGGGCGAATACGTCGCTGCATCGTCCGACGAGCATCTCACGAGCACCGATCCCGCCACGGGCGAACCGATCGCCGAGGTGGCGGCCGGAACCGAAGCCGACGTCGACCGGGCGGTCGCGGCCGCGAGTGATGCGTTCTCGGCCTGGCGAACGAAGTCCCCGGTAGAGCGCGGGCGGATCGTCGAGCGAGTCGGCGCGATACTCCGGGAACGGACCGAGGAACTCGCACGCCTCGAGAGTCGCGATCAGGGCAAGCCGCTGTCACAGGCACGGCAGGACGTCGAGGGCGCCGCGCGGTACTTCGAGTACTACGGCGGTGCGGCGGACAAACTCGAGGGCGAGAGTATTCCGCTCGGCCACGAGTCGCTGAACCTCACCGTTCGCGAACCGTACGGCGTAAGCGCTCAGATCATCCCCTGGAACTTCCCACTCAACATCACGGCTCGCGGTGTAGCGCCAGCACTCGTCGCCGGCAACACCGTCGTGGTCAAACCCGCTCCGACGACGCCGCTTACGGCGCTGGAGCTGGCCGAGTGCTGCCGAGAAGCCGGCATCCCCGACGGCGTCGTAAACGTCGTCACCGGCGAGACCGAACCCGGCGCGGCGCTCACGGCACACGACGGCGTCGACACCATCACGTTCACCGGCAGCGTCCCGACGGGGCAGGCCGTCATGACGTCGGCGGCCGAGACGATCACGCCCGTCACGCTCGAACTCGGCGGAAAGAATCCGGCGATCGTCATGCCAGACGCCGACCTCGAGGAAGCGGTCGACTGGATCGCCACCGGCATCTTCACCAACGCCGGACAGATCTGTTCTGCCGCCGACCGCGCGATCGTCCACGAATCACGGTACGACGAGTTCGTCGACCACATCGTCGAGGTAGCCGAGTCGTACGACCTCGGCCCCGGCGTCGACGACCCGGACATGGGGCCGCTCAACCACGCCGCCCACCTCGAGAAAGTCAAGCGGTACATCGACGTCGGGACCCGCGAAGGAGCGACCCTCGAGTGTGGCGGCGAGGCGCTCGATCGCGAGGGTCACTTTGTCCCGCCGACGGTGTTCTCGGACGTCGACCCCGGGATGCGTATCGCGAACGAGGAGATTTTCGGCCCCGTCCTCGCCGTCATCCCGTTCTCGGACCGCGACGAGGCCGTCGAGATCGCAAACGACGTCGAGTTTGGCCTCACCGGCGGCGTTTTCTCGAGGGACGTCAAACGAGCGCTCCGGATCGCCCGCGACGTCGAGGCGGGAAGCGTGTACGTCAACGAGTGGTTCGGCGACTCGAATCAGACGCCGTTCGGCGGCTTCAAGAAGAGCGGTATCGGTCGAGAGAAGGGACTCGAGGCGCTGGATTCCTATCTCCAGACGAAGCACGTCTCGGTAAACCTCGCGGAGCACTGACGGCCGACACCCCTCGAGTCCAGGACGGTGGCGGCCGGGGCTGGCATTTGGCCAGGGCTGGCATTTCTGGGCAAATCGTTAACCCCGTGACTGAGATAGGAACCGTCGCATGACGCTGAGTGCACGAAACAGGCTCACCGGAACGGTACAGTCCGTCGAGACGAACGACCCGATTGCGGAAGTCGTCCTCGAACTGGACGACGGCCAGACCGTCGCCGCGATTATTACGAGCAACTCGGTCGACCGACTCGGACTGGCAGAAGGTGACGACGTCGACGCGGTGATCAAAGCGACGGAGGTACTGATCGACGCATAGCGATCCCACGCGAGCGAGACGGTGCAAAACCACGTAGCCGCCGTTCCGCCATCCGAAGGATTAGGTGGATCGGTGCCGCCGAGCCACGTATGAACGTTCTCACCGACGACGTCGCGCGGTTCGTTCGCGCGGTCGGACCCGACCCGGACGAGACGTTACTCGAGATGGACGAGCACGCGGCCGCCGAGGGGTTCCCCCACGTCGGCCCCGAGGTCGGCGGGTTCCTGCGACTGCTCGCCCGGTTGACCGACGCCGAGCGAATCTTCGAGTTCGGCTCGGGTTACGGCTACTCCGCCTACTGGTTCGCCGACGCGCTGCCCGACGACGGCGAGGTCGTCCTCACGGAGGTCGACGAGGACGAACTCGAGTTGGCCCGCGAGTACATGGCAAAGGGTGGCTACGACGACGTCGCGCGGTACGAACTCGGCGACGCACTCGAGACCGTCGACCGCTACGACGGTCCCTTCGACGTCGTCCTGATCGACCACCAGAAGTACCGGTACGTCGACGCCTTCGAGGCGGTCCGATCGAAGGTCCCCGTCGGCGGCGCGATCGTCGCCGACAACGCGATGCGGGCCGGCCCCATCCAGTTCGAGAAACTGCTCGAGATCGTCGAGAACGAGGCGAAAGCGAGACGCGGGCAGCGACCCGACGAGGACATCGAGGGCCCGGACGACGTCAACGAACACACCCGAGGCATCGCCGACTATCTCGAGGCGGTGACGGCGGATCCGGCCTTCGAGACGATCGCGTTGCCCCTCGGGGAGGGAATCGCGGTGAGCTATCGGATCGCCTGAGATCGACGAACTGGCGGCGATCCTCTCGAGTCGCGTGAAAACGACCGGAACTGGCGGTGCTCTCGACCGAACCTCGCCTGTATCACTTCCCAAGAGCCGAACCGCGACGCCCTAGAGGTCCAGGTCCTGGTCGAGGACCTGCTCTTCCGGCGACTCCGATCCCCGTTGTGCGCCGAGTTCGCGGAATCCGAGAAACGCCGTCGAGCCGCCGGCACCGAGGAGCATCGACCACGTCACGCCGTCGACGAGCGCGATCGTGGTGGCCCTCCCGCCGGGGGTGCTGGCCGCGACCGTCTCGAGGCCGACGAGGTACGCAAGCGAGAGGACGAGAAACGCACACCAGAGGCCGATCGAGAGGATCGCGAGTCGCTTCCTCGAGATCGTCCGTGCGTGCCGGGCGAGCGCGTAGACCCCGACCACAGCGAAGGACGTGGCGACGACAGTCCCCACTCCGGAGTCGAGAGACGGGTTCGTCGCGCCCGCTACGGCGAAAAAGCCGAGTGCCAGTGCGAGTCTGAACCGGTCCGAACGTTCGAGAGTCGGAATCACGTCGTCACCGATGTTGATGGGACGTGCACCCGGCCGTATAAATACCTGTTGGGTACCACGCTCGTCGGCTGCCGCCGGGCGTCGCTCGAGCCGCGGTCACCGCCTGCTTCCGGGCTGTGGATCGACGTGGGGGTCGGGAACCAGGTCGTCGAACGGCTGGTCGTCGAGCCACTCGAGCAGTGCCACGAGCTGGTCCGTCGCAGCCTCGAACAGCCGCTCGCCGATCTCGGGCGTCGCGTCGGTCTGGTCGCCGAAGACGCCGTTGTCGCTGATCTCCACGGAGTCGTACGAGACGCGCGCGCCGTGAAGGGTCGCCGGGACGTTCTCGAGGTCGGTCCGGCCGCCGTCGCGCGCGTCCTCGAGGCGCTCCTCTCGGACGAGGTCGCGGGCGATGTGCATGATCATCGCGGTCTCTTTCGGTCCGCCGTGGGGACCGGGCGTCTCGAAGACCTCGTCGATGAGATCGGGGATCGACTCGTCCCACATCCACTCGACGGCGTAGGCAGTGCCGTCGTCGCGCAGCCGACGGCCCACCTCGCGCAGGTGGTCGACGTTCCCCCCGTGGGCGTTGACGTAGACGATGCGGTCGATCCCATGGTAGGTGAGATTCCGCGAGAGGCTCTCGACGTAGTCCCGAAAGACCGGCGCGTCGACCCACGTCGTCCCGTGGAACTGCCGGTGGTGGGGACTGACGCCGACCGTCACGGGCGGCGTACAGAGGTGTCCCGTTCGGTCGGTCGCCGCGCGGGCGAGCGCCCGAGCGATCAGGTAGTCGGTCCCCTCGGGGAGGTGTGGCCCGTGCTGTTCGGTCGAGCCGAGCGGGACGACCGCGAGCGACTCGCCTGCGACGTACTCCTCGAGGTCTGGCCACGTCTCGTGGGCGAGATACATGCAGTGTGCGTGTGCCTCGTGGGAGAACGTCTTGTGCCTATCGGTACCAGTCGACGCCAGACGGCAGTGCCGTCTCTCTGACCGGGTCGAGAGCCGGCTCACAGCTCGCGTATGATAAGGGTTAATACTCGCACGGGCCCGAGTTGTTATATGGCAGTCGTCAGCGTCTCGATGCCGGACGAACTTCTCGAGCGGATCGACCAGTTCGCAGACGAGCACGGCTACACCGGCCGGAGCGAAGTCGTCAGGGAAGCTTCGCGAAATCTCCTGGGCGAGTTCGAGGACACCCGACTCGAGGATCGCGACCTGATGGGGATCGTCACGGTACTGTTCGACTACGAGACGACGAGCGTCGAGGAACGGATGATGCAACTCCGTCACGAACACGAGGAGCTGGTCGCCTCGAACTTCCACAGTCACGTCGGCAACCACTACTGTATGGAACTGTTCGTCCTCGAGGGGACGCTCGAGGACATCTCGACGTTCGTCGGCAAGATCCGGGCGACGAAAGACGCGCTGACCGTCGATTACTCGGTGATTCCCGTCGACGACTTCGATCCGATCGCCCACCAGGGCTGATACTGTCGGACAGCGCGATTCACACATCGATCGCACGCGAGACGCGATCGGGGCGGTCACTGACTGTTTTCCGGCCGTATGACTGTTGCCCGGTAGGACGAACGCGGCCTGCCGACGCCGGAGACGGACCGCAAACAGACAATAGTAGCGTGGTTTTACTATTTGCCCCTCGAAAAGGACGGTAGGATGTCGTACACGAAGGTCAACTACGAAGACGTCGAGCAGGTATCGAACGCGATGCACTTTCTCGGAGAGCCACTCGAGACCGAACAGGTCGGCGTGACGATCGCCCGCTGTGACCCCGGCTGGAACAGCAGGCCACACGACCACACCGACAACGACCACGAGGAGGTCTACGTCCTCATCGAGGGGAAGGCGACGGTCGTCGTCGACGGCGAAGCGGTCGAGATGGAGACCGGCGACGCGGTGTGGATCTCGCCGGAGTCGACGCGCCAGATCAAAAACGGCGACCGCGAGAGCGCGTTCGTCCTCGTCAGCGCGCCGAGTATCGGCGACGAGAACGCCGAGAGCGATGACTGGCCGTTCGTCGGCCTGACCGGGTAGAGCACGGTTGGAGGGGACGTAGCGGCCAGTCGTCGCTCTCGTCGAGGCTGAAACCGGGCGAGACGGTTTTGTACCTCCACGTCGTCGTCGAGGACGGGTGACCGCCGATTTACTCGAAACACCACGCTGCCATCTCGTTCGTCGTCGGCACGGCGGTGGCGTACGCGTTCTCGCCGATCGCTCTCTTCGGATACGAGGTTCCCGCTTTCTTCCTCGTCGCGTACGCGGTCGCCGCCGGTGTCCTGATCGATCTCGATCACTTCGTCATCGCCCGGATCAAGACGGGCAGCTGGGACGCCCTTCGATTCTGTCTCGAGAACCCCCGTACCGCCCTCGTCGACCAGGATGGAATCTTCGAACGGGGCGACGTCGGCGTCCTCTCGAGACTGTTGAGTCACCTCGTCATCGTCGGCGTACTGGCTCCCGTACTCGCACTCGAGAGCACCGAACTCGCCGTACTCACCGCCGCCGTCCTGTACGCACACCTCGTCAGCGACGTGGTGTGGGACATCTCACAGCTCCGCCGTCGAAACGAGACCTTCGTCACGCAGGTTCCGGATTGACGGCGGCGGCCGACCTCCGGTCGACGGTCGTTCCGAACGCGTCGTACGTCTTCGCCTCGAGGCAGTCGAAATCGGCGACGGACCGCCGATTCGAGAGTAGCCACCCGACAGTCATCGCACACTGCTCGAGCGGCGCAGCCGGTACTGGCGAGGTACCGCCAGCACTGGCCGCCGAGTCGCGAGCAGTGTGTACACCGTTTCAGTTTCGCGATTCCTTTCCGGCGGTAGATCGGCGTCGTGTGGTGCCATTCGTCGTCGGCCAGATTTGACGTCCCCACACGGCTGATACGGGCTGCTGTCCCGCTTTGCCGCAGCGGCTGGGCGGGAGGCGGTCGCTGCGGGACGCCGTACCGCGGTCCGTATGAAGGGCTTTCCCCTGTCATCCGTGTGAGTTCCGCTGTTGGGTCGTCGTGTCCGAACCTCGTTTGAGACGCCTCCCTCTAAAGTGGGAATCAAATTGAGATATCTCGAATCGTTCGCATCGTACTGGTGTCGGCCACACAGCCACGATGCGAGACTGTCTGATCGAGTAGTGACGATCCGTACCGACGATTCAGACGGTCACCCAGAAGGCGAACACGGTCGATACTGCGCCGAGTTATGCGTAGCTCTGAAGCCGATCTAGTCAAATTTAGTTGTGTCGATTTGACTACCGCAATCCGAAAGAAACCACTCAGAGAAGCCGACTTCGATTAGCTACGCTCTTGGCGTCAGTGTTCCGCCCTACAGCGCCGATAAATCGGGATTCGGGGGTTATCACGTGGTGTGGATCAGTTTGCCAGAGGACCGGATAGCCCATCATACTCGGACCGATCGGTGAAAACGAATCGAATATTATCGAAACGTATTTGTGTCAAACCGAAAAATGGCGATATGTATGGCAGCTCCGGAACCTGGCGAGACCGTGACCGCCACAGGTCGAACGAGTTCAGTCGCCCGTGGCAGTGTCTACAGTCGCGCTCACGGTGTTGGAGCGGCCAGAGGTGAACGATGAAAATCACGATCTACGGACCAGACGGTTGTAGCAACTGTTCGAACCTGAAAGACAAAACGCAGAACGTCGTCGACGAGCACGGATTCGACGCCGAGGTCAAGAAGGAAGGCGACACCGTGAAGCTTGCCGAGAAAGGCATCATGTCGACACCCGGGTTCGAAATCGACGACGAGATGGTGTTCACTGGGTCGAATCCATCTGAAGCAGAACTGAAAGAGTACATCGAGGAGCGCCTGTAGCCGAGATGGTCTTCGAGCAGTTTGCGACGTGGGTCGTCGATACCCTCGGCCTGACCGGTGCACCCAGAGCAGCAGTCCACTTCTGGGTCTACGATACGTTGAAAATCGTCACGCTGCTGGTGGCGGTGATCTTCGGTGTCGGCTACCTGCGGACGTACTTCCCGCCAGAGAAAATCAGAGATTACCTCGCGGGCAAGCGGGCGATTACCGGCTACCTCCTCGCCGCACTGCTCGGCATCGTCTCGCCGTTCTGTTCGTGCTCGACGATTCCGATATTCCTCGGCATGGTCGGGGCAGGTATCCCGTTTGGCATCACGATGACGTTCCTCGCCGTCTCCCCGATGATTAACGAGGCCGCACTCGTCGTTCTCCCAGGTGTCGTCGGGTTCGAACTGACGGCACTGTACGCTGTAAGCGGCATCACCATCGGAATGACGAGCGGGTTCGTCCTGAACAAGGCCGGCCTCGACAGGTACATCAAAGAGTTCGATTTCGGCAATTCGGACGTCGACATCGACGAGCCAACGCACAGAGAACGTGCACGACAGGCGTACGTCGAAGCGAAAGACATCATCACCGACATCCTCCCGTACGTCGTGGTCGGTGTTGGACTCGGAGCAGCCATCCACGGCTTCGTTCCACAGGCGATCGTGACCGGGTACCTGTCTGGACCGCTTGGTGTCTTCGGCGCGGTCGCCGTCGGCGTGCCGATCTACACGAACATCCTCGGCGTGATCCCGGTCGTCGAATCGCTCATCGGGAAGGGACTGCCCGTTGGTACGGGACTCGCGTTCATGATGTCCGTCGCCGCACTCTCGCTCCCGCAGTTCATGATCCTCAAGAAGGTGATGGAAAAGGAACTCATCGTATCGTTTGCGGTGACAGTCGCTACGGGTATCATGATTATCGGGCTACTGTTCAACCTCCTTCTTTGAGATAGTCGATCCCAATATATCCCTTCGCGAGGTGGTGCACAGGCCAGTGACCGCAACCGATTAGTGCCAAACCGAACATCATCGATTTGTGGGTGCAGGACATCGACTAGCACGTTGCCACACACCGAAGGACCAGAGTTGACCCGAGATACGAGTAGATACTTCACGGGAGACGCGAAATAAGAGACAAACAGACGGAAGAATGACCGACTCAGTGCCCGAATCAACGCGTCAGACGCTCGAACGACTGTACGAGAACCCGGAGAATCGACTGACGTCGCTGTTCGAACTCGCTCCAGACGATGAACAGGTGGAGGGCCCGCTCACAGTGTTCAAAGCGCTGGCGAACGAACACCGAATTCGAATCCTCGAAGCACTCAGAGATGGTGAGTTGTGCGCGTGTGAACTGCAAGTCGTCTTGGACGCGCCCCAGTCGACAGTCGCTAGCCATCTTCGAGAACTCAAAGATGCAGGGCTCGTCAAGACGCGACGGCAAGGGAAGTGGACGTACTACCGAATCGGAGACACAGCCGCGGTTCAATTGCTCGATCTCGCGAGCGCGCTCGCGACAGATGCTGGCTGAACCTCACTGGAATCGAGACAGCACTCCTCGACGTGTCGGACTCCTTCTTTCCATTGATCGGTCGTCACGCCGCTTCTGTACACAGTCGGCACCGATACGGAAATCGCGGCGGCGACCACGTCAGAACGATGGCTGTGAGTCTGTACCGCCGCAACCGCGAACCGTCTTGCGGTTGCGTCGGCAACACACTCGAGTCGCGATCAGGTATGTACTGAGTGTTGTCCAGTAGTATCAGCGAGCGCCGAAGGCGCGAGCAGGGAGAGGATACAGCCTCCCCAGAAATCTTCGATTGCTGGTGTGCAAACGAGACGCGAACCGTCTCGTCAACGCCGCTCGAGTTTCATACACTGTTCTACGAATCGCATCAGGTATGCAGTGTCAGCTGTATCGTAGCGCCCTGCAACGTATCGAAGACGAATACGTTCATGGGGACCAATATTTGGTTATAAACGACTCGATGCCGAATATTTCGTATGGAGCTTCTCGACGACAGCCTGATTCCGGAACGCGCTCGAGACGTGAAAGCCGAGGCACGGGAGTTCGCGAGCGAGTACATCGAACCGAACGCCCGGGAGTACTTCCAGTCGGGTGAGTACCCCAGAGAGATACTCGAGGCCGGACAGGACGCGGGTCTCGTCGCCCAGGACGTCCCCGAAGAGTGGGGCGGACGAGGATTCGATCTGGCGCAACTGCTCGCGCTCACCGAGGAGTTCTACCGGGCGGACGCTGGAATCGCCCTGACGCTCCAGCTCGCCAGCTTCGGCTGCGAGATGACCTACGAGTACGGCACCGACGAGCAGTGCGAGGAGTACGTCCGTCCCGTCGCCGAGGGCGACCAGCTCTCGGGGCTTGCCGTCTCGGAACCGGAGACGGGAAGCGACCTCGCGGGGATGCAGACGCAGGCGGAGAGAGACGGCGACGAGTACGTGTTGAACGGTGAGAAGTACTGGATCGGGAACGGCGTCGAGGCCGACTGGGTGACCGTCTACGCGCAGACTGGCGACGACGAGGACGACCGGTACAGCAACCACTCGCTTTTCATCGTCCCGACGGACACCGACGGGTACGAGGCCGAGCACATCCCCGAGAAGATGGCGATGCGCGCCTCGAAGCAGGCACACATCACCTTCGACGACTGTCGCGTCCCCGCGGAGAACCTGATCGGCAGCGAAGGGGCCGGCTTCATGCTGCTCGCCGACTTCTTTAACCACGGCCGGGTGATCGTCGCGGGCCACGGGATCGGCCTGGCTGCGGCCGCCATCGAGGAAGCCTGGGAGTTTACCCACGAACGAGAGGAGTTCGGCCGCACGATCAATCAGTTCCAGTCGGTTCAGCACGGGCTCGCGGACATGCTCACCGCGTTCGAGAGCGCTCGCACGTTGACCTGGCGCGCCTGCGAGAACGTCGCAAACCGCACGAACGAGGGCTACTGGGCGGCGATGGCCAAGACGAAAGCGACCGAAACTGCAGTCGATGTCGCCGAACAGGGAATGCAGTTCCACGGCGGCCGGTCGGTTCTCGACGAGCGACGCATCGCTCGCGTCTACCGGGACGCACGCGTTCCGGTCATCTACGAGGGGGCAAACGAAGTCCAGCGCAACCTCGTCTACCGACAGGCGCCCTAGACCGATCAGTTCTCGGACCGGAGATCCTGAAATGCGCCCACGAAGTCGTCGTGGCTGGTCATCCCCGAGACGGTATCGTCGACTCGCTTCCGAAGGCGGTCGACGCGCTCGCGGAGTCGCCGGTACTCCTCGTTGTCCTCGAGTTCCCACTCCGTCTTCTCTGCCTCGAGGAGCGCCTTCTTCGAGACGAGCGAGTAGTACCGCTGGACGTCGGCCTCGTAGTCGGCTCGCCTCGAGACGCTCTGGACGACCTCGACGAGTTCGTCCTTCGAGACCGGTTTGACCAGGTAATCGTCGAAGCCCATCTCGATGATGTCGAAGTCGGGATCGACCGCGGTCACCATGACGACCCGACAGTCGCATCCGACGTCCCGGATCTCCCGGAGGACGTCGTCCCCCGAACGCCCGGGCATTCGCCGATCGAGGAGGACCACCTCGAGCGAATCGGACAACATCTCGAGCGCCTCTTCGCCGTCGTAGGCCGTCGCGACGGCCCAGTCCTGCTGGAGCCACATCGCGAACAGATCCGCGAGCTGGGTTTCGTCGTCGACGACGAGCACGTCAGGTCCGTCGCTCATCGACGGGCCCCCTCCTGTCCCTTCATCGATAGCATTACAGGTTTCCCATGGTAGTAACCAGTGATAAAGCTCGCGCTCACCGTTATCCCGTCGGGCGAATCAGGCCGTTGCGATCGCACTCGTGACGCGATCGGGTATTCACGGATCGTCGTCGTACGGTTTACCATTCGGTCATCGACGGCCGATCTGCGAACGCGCGAGAGAAGGAGATTGGACGAGGACGATCCCGTGTCGCAAACGAGTGCCGGACGGGTCGCCGGCCGGTCTCGACAACTCGTCGAACCGTCACGCCCGTTCGCTGGCGAGACCGACAGTCAGAGCGTCGAGACCGGCGTTATTTGCCTTCGAACTCGGGTTCGTCGTCGCCGAAGAAGGCGTTGATACCCTCGTGGACGTCCTCGGAGTTGACGACGTGTCCGAAGCCCATCGACTCGACCTCAAGTCCGGCCTCGTGGTTGTCCCAGCCGCTGTGCATCGCGCGCTTGGTAAAGCGCATCGCGAGCGGCGGGCCGCCGGCGAGTTTCGCGGCGTACTCGTGTGCGGCCGTCTCGAACTCGTCGGGTTCGACGACCTCGTTGACGAACCCGTACTCGGCCATCTCCTCGGCGGGGAACCGCTCTGCGGTGAAGATGATCTCTTTTGCACGGCCCATGCCGACGATGCGCTGGAGACGCTGCGTGCCGCCCCACCCCGGCAGCAGGCCGAGGTCGAACTCGGGCTGGCCGAACTCCGAGCGCGTGGTGGCGATCCGGACGTCGGCACACGTCGCGAGTTCCATCCCGCCGCCCAGACAGTAGCCGTCGATGGCGGCGACGACTGGCATCTCGATCTCCTCGAGGCGGCCGAACGTCTCCTGGCCGTACTTCGAGAGTTCGACCGCACCGAACGGGTCGGTGCCGCTGCCGGCGATGCTCATGAAGTCCGCGCCTGCGGAGAACGCCTTCGAGCCGGCACCCGTCAGCAAGAGCGCGCGAACGTCGTCGTCCTCCTCGACGAGGTCGAGTGCGGCGTCGAGTTCCTCGATGAGTTCCAGGCTGATGGAGTTCATCTGCTGGGGGCGGTTGAGTTCGATCTGTGCGACCTTGTCACCGGAGTAGGTCAGTTCGATCGTGTCGAACTCTGGCGCGCCGTCTTCGTCGTCCGTGTCGTCGTAGAAGCCGCCTTCCTCGGCGACGGTAGCGAAGTAGTCGAAGGGCTCGTACCGTGGGTGTTCGGTCTCCTCGTAGGCGTCCTCGAGGGCGTCGAAGAGCGTGGCGATGCCGTATTCGTCGGCGAACTTCGCGGGTCCTTTCGGCCAGCGCCCGCCGAGTTTGACCGCGGTGTCGATCTCCTCGGGCGAGGCGACGTCGTTCCCGACGAGGAAGGCGACTTCGTTCGCGAGCACGGCCAGCAGGCGTTCCTTGACGGCCTCGCTGAACAGGTCCTCGTCCATCGAGACGTCCGCGCCGTCACCGTCCTCGTAGTCGTAGAAGCCTTTGCCGGACTTCTGGCCGAACTCCTCGTTCTCGACTTTCTCGTTCATCAGCGGACACGGCTCGTAACGATCGCCCGCGACATCGTGCATGTACTCGAGGACGTGGTAGCCGACGTCGATGCCGACGTAGTCTGCGAGTTCGAAACTCCCCATCGGCAGCCCGACGTCGAACTTCGTCGTCGCGTCGATCTCCTCGATGGTGGCGACGTCGTCCTCGACGAGCCAGGCGGCCTCGTTCATCAGCGGGACGAGGATGCGGTTGACGATGAACCCGGGGACGTCCTTCCGGACGCGTACTGGCGTCTTCCCGAAGTCCTCCGCGAGCGCCTCGACGACGTCGAGCGTGGCGTCGTCGGTGTGCTCGCCGGAGATGACCTCGACGAGGTCCATCCGGATCGGCGGGTTGAAAAAGTGCATCCCGCAGAACCGTTCGGGACGCTCCGTGAACTCCGAGAGGTCGGTGATCGACAGACTCGAGGTGTTCGTCGTGAAGACGGCGTGGTCTGGGGCAAAGGCCTCGACGTCCTCCCAGACGTCCCGTTTGATCTCCATCTTCTCTGGAACGGCCTCGATGACGACGTCGGCGTCGGCGACGGCCTCCTCGAGGTCGACGAGCGGCGTCACCCGTTCGAGGGCGGCGTCGGCGTCGTCCTCGGTTATCTGGTCGCTCTCGGCGAGTTTGCCCAGCGACCACTCGATCTGGTCGTAGCCGTTCTGGACGAACTCGTCGTTGATGTCACGCATGTTGACGTCGTACCCTGAGAGGGCGGCGACTTCACTGATCCCGTGACCCATGTTGCCGGCACCGAGAACTGCGATGGTGTTGATTTCCTCGAGTTCCATAGTCGAGTATGCAACCGGAACCCGTTTGAACGTTTCCCTCTCTCGAAAACAAAACTCTGTTTCAGTTTACTCCCGGTTACAAAGCTCTTTATCGTTCAGGCAAGAATGCGACGTTATGGATTTCGGACTTACTGACGAACAACAACAGATTCGCGAGGAAGTTCGACGCTTCGCCGAGAACGAGATCGCGCCCCACGCAGAGGAGTACGACGTCGAAGAGAAGTTCCCACACGATATCGTCGAGAAGGCAGCCGAGATGGGACTTACGGGTCCGTACATCCCGATGGACTACGGCGGCGCGGGCTACTCGATCCTCGACACGACGATCATCGTCGAGGAACTGTTCGCCGTCGACCCCGGGATCGCGCTCTCGATCGTCGCCTCTTCTTTCGGCTGTGAGGCCATCATGGAGTTCGGGACCGAAGACCAGAAAGAACGCTTCCTCGAGCCGGTCGCTCGCGGCGAGAAGATCTCCGGCGCGGCCATCTCCGAACCGGACACCGGCTCTGACGTCTCCTCGGTCTCGACGACGGCCGAGAAAGACGGCGACGAGTGGGTGATCAACGGGAACAAGATGTGGATCACCAACGGTACCGTCGGCGACTTCTTCGTCGTCCTCTGTAAGACCAATCCCGACGCCGAGGGCCGGTACAACGGCTTCTCCCAGATCGTCGTCGAGGCAGACCGCGACGGCTTCTCCGCCGACAAGATCACCGGCAAGCTCGGTATTCGGGCGTCGGACACCGCCGAGCTCATCTTCGACGACGTGCGCGTTCCCGAGGAGAACCTCATCGGGACTCGAGACGCCGCCTTCATGCAGCAGATGCAGTTTTTCGACCAGACTCGAGTCGCGGTCGCCGCCCAGGGCGTCGGCATCGCGAAAGGTGCCTCCGAAGCCGCACTCGAGTACGCCCAGGATCGCGAGCAGTTCGGCCAGTCGATCTCCGAGTTCCAGGCCATCCAGCACAAGCTCGCCGACATGCACACCAAGACCGAGGCCGCGCGCAACCTGACCTACAAGGCTTCCTGGAAGGTCGACCAGGGCGAGAACATCACGAAGCTCGCCTCGATGGCCAAGGAGTACGCCTCCCGCGTCGCGACCGACGTCGCCGACGAGGCCGTCCAGATCCACGGCGGTGCCGGCTACGTCAACGACTTCCCCGTCGAGCGGTTCTACCGCGACTCGAAGATTACCCAGATCTACGAGGGAACGACCGAAATCCAAAAGAACATCATCGCCCGCGAACTGCTCGGTAAAGGATTCTAGGCACACTACCCGTCTGAGCCGCCCCGACTCGTCTCCCCTCTCGCCACCGCTGCCCCGCTGACGCTACGCGAATCCGGTTGGTGGCAGTTCTTCGTCGACAGAAACGTCGAAGTGGACTGGCCATCAGACCTGTTCCCGACGGCGTTTGCGTGACTCCTTTGCCGTCTCGGCCCGTACGAACGGGCAATGAGAGAGTTCGTCTTCGCCCTCGAGTACGACGCCGGAACGAACCCGGTCGCCGACGTCCTCGAGGCGTACCCCGACACGACGATCCGTTCGCTGTCGTGTCACGTCACCGAGGAGAGCCTCTGGCGAGTCGACCACGCGAGCGGCTCGACGGCGGGACTCGAGGCGCTCGAGGCCGCCTACCGCGAGTCGACCTACTGTGCAGACTGTCTCGTGAAAGACGACTGCGGGGCCGACTGCGAGACGCAGGTGCTCGATCGGTCGGACGACACGCTCGTCGTCTACACCTACTGGGACCGGACGGACGTCTGCGAGTCGGTCCCCCACCTCGCGCTCGAGTATCTCGGCGAGGGACTGCTGTTCGAGACCTACCGGGAGGGACGGCGCTATCGCTGGCGGATCGTCCTCGCGAACGACGCGCCGATTCACGACTTCTTCGACGCGCTCGGCGACGAAGTTGGGCACTGCGCGGGCATGGAGATGCTCCGGCTGACAGACCTCGACCCGGATCGCTCCCGCGAGGAGCGACCCGAGTCGCTCCCGAAAGAACAGCGCGACGCGCTGCGCGTCGCCGTCGAGCGCGGCTACTACGAGACGCCGCGACGGATCGACCTGTCGGAACTCGCCGAGCAACTGGACGTTCCGCGGTCGACGCTCTCCTACCGGCTGCGACGGGCGGAAGCCGAACTCGCGACGGCGTTCGTCGACGCCGACGACTCGCTCGAGGCGCTCTCGCCGGGTCTCTGACGGCCACGGGGCACCGACGACAGACCACGAGTTTGGCGCGCGCCAAATAATCCGTATAGGGACGGCTCCCGTACTGATCGGTGATGAGCGAGCAGGAACCACCAGCCTCGGCGTCGACGGACGGCTCGACGCGAATTCTCGAGCTGTCGGTCCCGGAGATGGACTGTCCGTCCTGTGCGGGGAAGGTGACGAACAGCGTCGAGCGACTCGACGGGATCGAGGGGCTCGAGGCGCGCGTGGCGGCCGGCACCCTGATCGTCGAGTACGACCCCGACGTCGTCAGCGACGCGGACGTTCGCGACCGCGTCGAGGCGGCGGGATACGTCGTCGAGTCGAGCGAGACCGAACTGGCGCTGTCGGTCCCGGAGATGGACTGTCCCTCGTGTGCGACCAAAGTCGAGAACGCACTCGAGGACGTCCCCGGCGTCTCGGACGTCGAGACCCAGCCGGCGGCCGGCCGGGTTACCGCCACGGTCTCCGGCGGGGCGAGCGACACCGAGACCGCGATTTCGGCGATCGAGAGCGCCGGCTACGAGGCGACGCCGCTCGACGGCGGCGGCGATCGGTTCCGCGACCCGAACGAGGTCTGGACGAGTCGTCGGGCCGGCACGACGGCGATCGGTGCCGTCCTGGTCGTGACGGGACTCGCCCTGCGATTTCTCTTCCCCACGGTCGATCCCGCGCTCTTTACGCTCGCCGGCCGGTCGTTCGCCGTCTCGCACGTCCTCTTCGTCGTCGCGGCCGCGATCGCCGGCGCGCCGATCGTCCGCAACGGCTACTACTCGGCGCGCAACCGCAGTCTCGACATCGACTTCCTGATGACCGTCGGGATCCTCGCCTCCGTGGCGACCCACCACCCCTTCGAGGGGGCCACCCTCGCGGTGCTTTTCAGCGTCGCCGAACTGCTCGAGCGGTTCTCGATGGACCGCGCCAGGGACTCGCTGCGGGAACTGATCGACCTCTCGCCGGAGACGGCGACGGTCCTGCGAGACGACGGCACCGAGGAGACGGTGCCAGCGGAGACGGTCGAGGCGGGCGACGTGGTCGTCGTCCGGCCGGGCGAGAAGATTCCGGCCGACGGCGTCGTCCGCGAGGGCGAGAGTGCGGTCAACCAGGCCCCGATCACCGGCGAGAGCGTTCCCGTCGACAAGACGCCCGGTGAGGAGGTCTTCGCCGGGACGATCACCGAGTCGGGCTACCTCGAGGTCGAGGTCACGAGCGACGCGGCCGACTCGACGATCTCGCGGATCGTCAGATTAGTCGAGTCGGCGGAACGCGAGCGGACCGACCGCGAGCAGTTCGTCGAGCGATTCGCCGACGTCTACACGCCGATCGTCGTCGCGCTGGCGATCCTCGTCGCCGCGGGGCCGCCGCTGGTCGTCGGTGCGTCCTGGAACACGTGGTTCCTGCGGGGGCTGACGCTGCTGGTCATCGCGTGTCCCTGTGCGTTCGTCATCAGTACGCCCGTCAGCGTCGTCTCCGGGATCACGAGCGCCGCCCGAAACGGCGTCCTGATCAAGGGCGGTCGCTACCTCGAGGCGGCAGGCGAGAGCGACGTCCTGGCGATCGACAAGACGGGGACGCTGACGACCGGCGACCTCTCCGTGACCGACGTCGTCGCCCTCGAGGGCGTCGACGAGGAGACGGTGCTCCGGCGTGCGAGCGCCCTCGAGCGGCGCAGCGAACACCCGATCGGCGAGGCGATCGTCGCCCACGCGGCCGACCGCGGGATCGGCGGGGACGTCGCGGTCGACGACTTCGAGGCCCTGACCGGCCGGGGCGTCAGCGGTGACGTCGACGGTGTGACCCACTACGTCGGCAAGCCCGACCTCTTCGACGGCCTCGGACTGGACCTCGAGCACGCACACGTGACGACCGACGGCGGGCGACTCCTCGAGTCGGCCAACCAGCAGTGCGACGAGGGCGACTGCCTGAACGTCCTCGAGGACGCCGTCGAGAAACTCGAGCGCGAGGGGAAGACGGCGGTCCTCGTCGGTACCGACGACCGACTGCTCGGCGTCGTCGGCGTCGCCGACGCAGTCCGCCCCGACGCGTCGTGGGCCGTCTCCCGGCTGCAAGCGCAGGGCGTCCGCGTCGTGATGCTCACCGGTGACAACGAGGGGACGGCCCGCGCGATCGCCCAGGCGGTCGGCATCGACGAGTACCACGCCGAACTGCTGCCGGAGGAGAAACTCGAGGAGATCCGCCGCCTCGAGGACGAACGCGGCGACGTCGTCATGGTCGGCGACGGGATAAACGACGCGCCCGCGCTCGCGACGGCCACCGTCGGCGTCGCGATGGGAGCCGCCGGCACGGACACCGCACTCGAGACGGCCGACGTCGCGCTCATGGGTGACGACCTCACGCGCCTGCCGTACCTCTACCGACTCGCCCGGAAGGCAAACGGCGTGATCAGACAGAACATCTGGTCGAGTCTGGCGGTGAAAGCCGTCCTCGCCGCCGGTGCGCCGTTCGGGATCGTGACGGTGGTCCACGCGGTCGTCGTCGGCGACATGGGGATGAGCCTCGGCGTGACGGGCAACGCGATGCGCCTCTCGAACGTCGAACCCGAGACGCCCGACGGGGGCGGCGACTAGCGCGGTTCGCTGCGTCGACTGCGCTCGGATCGCGGTGGACCCGACGTCGACGCGCTCGAGCCACCGGTAAAATTTTATTTCTGACAGTTGATCACAGATGCATGTCCTCCAGAAACGCCCTGGTCGTCGGATTCCTCGTCGCAGTCGCCGCCGGCGTCGTCGCCGTCCTGAGCCGTTACAGTACCACGATCGGATTCGAGTACTTCGGACTGGAGACGACTGCGGAACTCTCGGCGCTCGCCATCGGAACCAACCTCCTCACGCTCCTCGTCGAACCGCTCGGCGTCTTCGTCGTCGGCGTCGTCGCCGTCCGCTGGCTCGGCGAGTCGGGATCGTACGCCGCGTTCGCGGTCGTCCTGTTTCTCGGGGCGGCGATCGGCAGCGCCGTCTGCCAGTTCGCGCTTCGAGGGCTGCTAGACGCCGCTTCGGAACCGCTCGGACGCCTCGCCCTCGGATACCTCGAGGTCACGGTCGGGACGGGTCTGCGGGTGGCAGTCGCCGGACTCGCCGGTGTCGGGGCGCGCTACGCGTTCACGGACGATCTTCCACCGGCGAGACGAACTCGAGCCGACTGAACCGATCCCGCCGCCAGACGCAATGGTGTGAACTTTCGAGTGGCGAAATCTTCCGAGTTCCATCTGACACGTTTCGGAGCCGGAGTGTACGAAACGGCAACCTGCGAGACGCCTATACGCGTACGGCACCTATCTCGTACTGATGACAGACACGTCCCCAAGTGACCACGAAAGGCCCGGCGGCGGTGTGCAGATCGGCGACGTCGAGCGCATCGTCGATGATTCGACGAACGGAGCGACTCGAGGGGACGGTCCCGTCGAGTACGAGGAGCGATCGGTCCCGGTATTGATCGTCGGCGCGGGAGCGGCAGGTGCTCGAGTCGCCATCGAACTGGCCGAGCGCGGCGTCGAATCGCTGGTCGTCGGCAAGCGCGACCACGGCGACGCCCACACGACGTGGGCGGCCGGCGGCGTCAACGCCGCCCTCGGATCGCGCGACGACGAGGATGACTGGACGATCCACGCCGCGGACACCCTGAAGGAGGGACACTTCCTCAACGATCCCGAGGCCGTCGAACTGACCGCGAAACACATGCCCGACCGGATTCGCGAACTCGCGGCGTGGGGGACGCCGTTCGATCGTACAGACGACGGGCGGATCGACCAGCGATACTTCGGCGCGCAGTCGTACCGGCGCACCTGCTTCGTCGGCGACCGGACCGGCGAGGCGATGCTCGAGACGCTGATCGAGCGAGTCCGAGAACTCGAGGTACCCTACCGCGAGAACGTGATGATCACGCGGCTGCTGTCGGACGGTCGCCGCGTCTACGGTGCCGTCGGCTTCGACATGGAGGACGGCCACGATCTCCTGTTCCGGACGAACCACGTCGTGTTGGCCGCCGGCGGCTTCTCCGCGCTGTACGATCGCCACTCCTCGCGCGCCGACGAGAACAACGGCGACGGGCCAGCGATGGCGCTCGAGGCGGGGGCGACGCTGCTGGACGTCGAGTTCGTCCAGTTTCACCCGACCGGAATGGTCGGCGCACGCTACGGCCAGGAGTGGGACGGGAGGCTCGTCACGGAAGCCGTTCGCGGCGAGGGCGGCCGACTCTACAACGTGGACGGCGAGCGGTTCATGGAGCGGTACTCGCCGGACCAGATGGAACTCGACGCCCGCGACGTGGTGGCCCGGGCGATCGCCCAGGAGCTACGAGAGGACAGAGGGACCGAGAACGGCGGGGTCTACCTCGACATCTCCCACCGCGATCCGGAGTACGTCAAAGAACGCCTCCCGACGATGTACGAGCGGTTCCAGTCGCTCGGCGTAGACATCACCGACGCGCCGATGGAGATCGCGCCGACCGCCCACTACACGATGGGCGGTGTCGACGTCGACTTCCGGACCGGCGAGACCGGCGTCGGGGGACTGTACGCGGTCGGCGAGACCGTGGCGGGTGTCCACGGTGCGAACCGTCTCGGCGGCAACTCCCTGGCCGAAACCGTCGCCATCGGCAAACTCGTCGGCGAACACGTCGGCGACCGCGTGACCGAGGCGGACGACGACCCCGACCTCCCCGACGGCCAGCGCGCGCTCGCCGAGCGGGAGTTTCGCGCGCTCGCTGCACTCGAGACCGCAGACGGCGACACCACCCCGCAGGAACTGCTCTCGGACCTCGGTGACCTGCTGTGGGACCACGCCGGAATCCTTCGAGACGAGGGGAGTCTCGAGGAGGGCCGACGGAAGCTCGCCACGCTTCGCGACCGAACGGCCGACCTCCGGGTCGAGGGCGACCGGACGTCCCAGTCGTTCGAGTTCGCCGTCGACCTCGCGTTCAGCCTCACCATGGCGGACGCGATACTCCGGGCGGCGACAGAGCGCACCGAGTCTCGCGGCGCACATCATCGCACCGACTATCCCGAGACCGACCCGTCCTGGCGAGCGAATCTCACGATCACCGACGATGGCACCGGAATGACGCTTCGCCGCCGCGGCGTCGCCGAACCCAGCGACGCCGTCCAGGAGGCGCTCGAGGCGGGCTACGAACTCGACTACCACCACCTCGAGTGACGAGGGAAAATCACTCGTCGGACTCGTAGGCGGCCCAGACGTACCGCGTCGCCAGGCTCCGGTACGGACGCCACGGCTCGGCGATCTCGCGCATCTCCGTGCGCGTCAACGACGCGCCGTCGTTGTACAGCGTCTCGATGCCTCGACGGACGGCGAGGTCGCCAAGCGGGAGCACGTCGGGACGCTCGAGGACGAAGATGAGGTACATCCGGGCGGTCCACTCGCCGATCCCCCGGATCGACGTCAGTTCTGCGACGACGTCCTCGTTCGAGTGGTCGGCGAGCCCCGCTCGCGTGAAATCGCGCTCGAGAAACGCGCGGGCGGCCTCGCAGACGTACTCGAGTTTCTGTGAACTGAGCCCGGCCTCGAGCAAGGCCTCCCCGTCGGCGTCGAGCACCGTCTCCGGGCGGACGTCGCCGTCGAGAACCTCGAACACGCGCTCGCGAACGGCCGTCGCCGACGCGGTCGACAGCTGCTGGTTGACGATCGAGACGAACAGCCGTTCGTACTCGCAGCCGAACGGCTCGATCGGATGGGGGTCGTAGCGCGCCAGGAGGTCGGCCATGACCGGATCGCGCCGGAGGACGGTTTCAGGATCGGACGCCATCGCTCGAGGATAGGACTCGAGCGGAAAAACCTCGTCGGTTGTCTTACACTACTGGACAACAGTCAGTGAATACTCGATCGCGTCTCGCCGGCTGTCGCCGTGGCGACAGCGTCTCGAGTGCGATCGAGGTCTGAACCGTTTTGTCCAGCAGTATTACTCTTCTTCTTCGGGACTATCCGGCGCGTCGCGGTCGACGCGCTTGCTGACGTCCACGCGGTAGTTCTCGAGGATGTCCCGGCCGAGCAAGACGGGGTAGTCCATGTGGCCGCGATCCTCGACGCTCGCCGTGACGGTGTGCTGGTTGCCGCCGACGCCGACGACGACGTCGACGACGGGTCGGCTCTTGGAGCTCTTGTGGCTGCCCGACTTCACCTTCGTGATCGACTTGATCGGCCCGGCGCCGATGTCGGCGGCGAGGCGCGTGTCGATGCTCGTCCGCGTTGCGCCTGTGTCGGACTTGGCGAGGACGGACTTCGAGCCGCTGGTCCCAGAGAGGACGATCTCCTCGGTGTAGCCGATGTCGGTCGGTTCGGACTCGGTGACCGAGAACGCCGCCGGCATCGCCGTCGGCATCGAGTCGTCGAGCGTCATCGAGAGTTCTTCGACGCGGTCGTCGTCGACCTCGCCACCGACGCGCTCGATTGCGAGTTTCGCGATGTACGGGGCGGGGCTGATTCGGGTGGCCTCGAACAACCCCTTGAAGCCCGCAGTCGGGTTGACCTCGAGGACGAACCAGCCCTCTTCGCCTTCGACGAGGTCGACGCCGGCGTAGTCGAGGCCGATCGTCTCGGCGGAGCGGCGGGCCATCTCGCGGACCTCCTCGGGGATGTCCTCGGTTGCGTCCTCGACCGACCCGCCGAGTGCGACGTTGGTTCGCCAGTCGTTGTCGGGTGCATAGCGGTACATCGCGGCGACGACCTCGCCGCCGACGACGTAGACGCGAACGTCCCGGTGGCGCTGTCCGTCGCGATCGACGAGTTCCTGCAGGAAGGCGTACCGGTTGCCCACCTTCGCGTTGATCGGGTCCTCGGGGCCGACCTTCCAGGTTCCGCCGCCGTGGGTTCCGATCGCCGTCTTGTACACCGCTTCCTCGCCGAACTCGTCGCGGGCCGCGTTGAGACGATCCGAGGCGAGCGCCAGCAAGACGTCCGGCACGCGAACGTCGTTCGCCGCGAGTGCGGCCCCCGTCGAGAGCTTGTGCGTCGCCGTCAGCGTCGTACTCGGTTCGTTGAGCATCGGGACGAGCTGGGCGAGCGTGTTCGACAGTCCGAGCTCCTCGCAGGGCTGTTCCGTGTTCGAGAGGAGCATCCGGTTCGCGATTACGTCGACCTCGGGCTCGAGCGTGACGCTGCCGTCTCGAACCCTGATCGTAGTGTTCTCGCTTCGGAGCCACTCCGCGTGATGGCCGAGGTCCTCGACGGCGTTACAGATTGCCTTGCTCTCTTTGCTCGTGTGTAGACTCAATACCCCGACGCGGACGGGATCCTCGGCGGTCATACTCGATAAACTCCCGCCCACCGGAAAAGCGTTGCCAGACCTTTCGCGTCTGGCAGTCACTAGCAGGCGGTTCTTCCGACGTCACGTGAGGGCGGTACGAACTTCCTGGAGGTCGACCAGTCCGCTCGCGACCGCGAGCGTCGCCCACGTCCCCGCACCGAGTCCGATCACGCCGGCCAGCCAGAGCACGTCGGAGACCAGCGGCGTCGCCAGCAGGACGGCGACGGCCATCACACCGGTGATCGCACAGATCCGTTTCACGGACGCCGCGAGCTCCTCGAGCTGCAAGGAGAGTTCCGCGTGGACGACGTAGAAACTCACGCTGGCGTAGATCGAGTGCGTGAGCACCGTCGCGACCGCCGCGCCAACCACTCCGACGATCGGGATGAGAAGGACGTTGAGCCCGAAGTTACTGATCGCGGCGACCCCTTTCGCGAGCGCTCGCTCCCGGGCGCGGCCGAGGTAGTCCAGCCCGTCGGTCGTGACGTTCAGGACCGCCTGCAAGACGACGAACACGGCGAATATCTGCAAGACAGGGACTGCACCGAGGTAGTCGGGTCCGAAGACGAGACGGATGAACGGTCTCGCGACGATTGCCAGGCCGGCAGCCGCGGGAACGTAGAGCAACAACGCGTTGGTGAGTGCGGTCTGGTAGAGCACCCGCGTCTGCTCGAGCTGGTTCGACGCCTTCTGTTCGCCGAAGTTCGGCGAGATCGTAAACCCGAGCGAGGCGGCGGGGGCGAGCACGAAGTCTGTGATCTGCTTTGCCAGCGTGTAGAAGGCGACGGCCACGGGACTCAGGAAGTAGCCGACGAGGACGATGTCGATCTGTTTGTCGATGACGTTCGAACTCCGCGTCGCCGCCAGCGGGACGCTGTACTCGAGCAGCCGTTTGGGGAGCCCCGACTCGAACGTAGGCGCGGCGTCGTACTGCAGGTAGAACCGGTAGTAGAGGACGGCGAGGCCGAACGCGGCGGCGACGGCGTAGCCGACGACGTAGCCGAAGAACGCACCGAGCGCACCGAAACCCAGCAGGACGAACGCGACGGCGAAGACGAGTCGGGTGACGCCGCCGATCGCCTGGACGGCGGCGCTGTAGACGAGTCGGTTGAACCCCTGGAACGCGACCTGCGAGAAGCCGTGGAACGAGGAGGCGGCGATGTAGGCGATCCCAGCCGCGAGAAACGGCGTGGCGTCGGGATTGCCGAGTGCGATCGCGATCCGCTCGTGGAAGATCAACAGGAAGTACGCGACCAGCGCGAGGAGGATCGTTTTGTAGGCGATCGTCGACTGGATCAGGTGTGGGATCTGCCCCGGATCGCGCTCGCGATACACGGCGAAGTACCGCGACGCGGACTTCCCGATGCCGAAGTCCGCAAAGAGCTGGACGATGCTCAGGATCCCGATCGCCCAGAACAGCGACCCGTAGGCGCTCGGCTCGAGGAGGTACCTGGCGAGGACGAACATCAATAGCCCGCTCGAGACCATGTAGACGGCGCGTGCTGCGAGCGTCGCCTTGAACCCGCGAACGATGTGCTCTCGTGTAACCATGTCGTAGGTAGCTCCGAGACGGTGTGCGAGCGAACCGGCCGACCGGCGTATTTACTCGCGAACTAAACGGTTCGGCGGTTGCTGCTCGACTGGCGCACCTGGCAGGTGGACGGATCGACCATTTGTTATACGGTCCAGACAGCGACGAACGCGACGACTACAGCGAGACCAGTCTCGATCGCCTGCCGATCGTTCCCGAGGCGACGAGACGTCGTGTTCCCGGATCGACTCGTCGTGACCGCGGCCTTCGGCATCGATACGACGGGCTTACGGGGGCCTATCGGTCGACCTACCGCGAGAAATCACCCCGTATCGGCGTCGATCGCTCGTGTTGCCGGCCGATCGGACGTCGATCGCACTCGAGACGAGACGCGACAGGGCGTCACGGACTGCCGTTCGAGAGTCTCACAGCCAGGCCGCGTCCCAGCGGGTCGGCTTTCGACGGTTGCCACAGACGTTACACTCGACCCGTCCCATCGTGTCCATCGCGATGTCGACGCTCTCGCAGTTCCCACAGAACCAGCTGTACCGACGCGTCCCCTCCTCGCTCTCGTAGGCCGTATAAAACGGCGCTTTCGATCCACGTACTGCCTCGCCGTAACTGACGTAGACCGTCTCACCGTCCAGTTCGACTGCCTCTATCGCACGCCACTCGTCGTCGGACTCGAGTTCGCCAGCGACGAAGACGTTCTCGGTGTAGGTCTCGTCACCGACTTCGATCTCGCGCGTGCCGGCGCGCTCGAAGCCGTGGTTCGCGTAGAACTCGTTGCCGAGTTCGTTGTCCTCGAGGACGAGACCGCGAATCTCCTCGGCCCCCAACTCGAGGAGTTCTTCGCGAGTCCGCACTAGCAGCCGAACGCCGGTTCCGGCCCCGCGGTGGTCGGGATCGACGTGCAACCAGAGGATCTGCCCGGTCTCGTGTCCGTCGCCGACGAGTTCGCTCTGGGAGAACCCGGTGATCGTCCCGTCGTCTTCGGCGACGAGAAAGAGCACGCGGTCGCTCTCGAACGCCCCCTCGAGTGCGTCGTCGCTGTACCACTGCTCGACGGCGTCGTCGACCGTCGACTCGTCGAGGAAGTCGGTGTACGACGATCGAAGGGACGCGTGGGCGATCGATCGAATGCTGTCGGCGTCGTCGACGGTAGCCTCGCGAAGCTCCATGCGCAGACGTATGTGAGCATGTTACAAAACCTATGCGCCGACCGAAATCGCGTTACGTCGACGCCGATCGCCTCGAGTGACGATGCCTGCTGGCGCTGTTTCCCGGAGACCGCAAGCCGTCCGGCAGTTGCTCCGGGAACGGCCGACGGCAGACGTTATGAGGCACGCTTTATGCGCTCGTCCCCGACACGGACGTATGAGCGATGTCGACACTGGCAACGAGCCGCCCGACGAGAGCGACGCATTCACGTACAACGGCGGTCGCGTCGACCCTGGCGAGTCGGCAAACATTCGATACGGGATCAGCGAGACGTACCTCGGTGATCCCGTCCGGATCCCGGTTACAGTGGTGAACGGCGAGCACCCGGGGCCGACGGTGTTTCTCTCGGCGGCCGCACACGGCGACGAACTCAACGGCATCGAGGTCGTCCGCGAGGTCGCACACGACTGGGACCACTCGGTGCTTCACGGGACGCTCGTCTGCCTGCCGGTGATGAACGTGCCGGGATTTCTCGCCCAGGAGCGATATCTGCCGATCTACGACCGGGACCTCAACCGATCGTTTCCCGGTCGCGAGGGGTCGACGAGTGCAAAGCGGATGGCACACCGAATCTTCACGAACTTCATCGAACCCTGTGACCTGGGGGTCGACTTTCACACGTCGACGCGTGGACGGACGAACATGCTCCACGTCCGGGCGAACGTGGACCGACCCGAGGTCGAACGGGTCGCGAAGGCGTTCGGTTCGAACGTCATCATCTCCGGCGAGGGGCCCTCCGGGACCCTGCGTCGCGAGGCGACCGAGGCGGACATCCCCACGATCACCGTCGAAATGGGCGAGGCCCACCGCTTCCAGCGTGGTCTCATCGATCGCGCGCTGACCGGCGTCGCGAGCGTCCTCGCCGAGTTCGGCCTCCACCAGGACTCCTCGGTCCACTGGCCGGGCTGGCGGACCGTCATCGACGACGCCGACGAGAAGACGTGGCTTCGCGCCGACGCGGGTGGTATCGTCGACATGAAACACGGTCGCGGCGGCCTCGTCTACGAGGGCGACGTCATCTGCACGATCACGAATCCCTTCAAGGAGGAAGACGACATCGACACCGTCGAAGCACCCTTTACCGGGCTGATCGTCGGCGTCCTCGAGAACCCCGTCGTCTACCCCGGCAACCCGCTCTGTCACCTCGTCGGCCTGAGCGAGGACACCCTTTCCGCACTCGAGCGCGAGGTCACCGGAGCCGACTCGATCGCCGACGTCCTCGACTGACCGGCGACCGACTGACATCTCGCAGCGACAGGTCGAAAACGCAGGGGTATAGTGCCTCTATCACGTGACTGTCCCCGTTTGAGGAGATAGTCCTTCGGAGGAGACAAAAGTAACTTCTATACCCCAGCGGTCCAACCCTCCGACTGAGAGCATGAGTCAGTCTTACAATCGCGGTCTCATCGAGGACTTCGGTCGCTGGAAGGAGTTCTCGGCCGGGATGTGGGCGTGGATTTTCCACAAGTTCACCGGGTGGATGCTCATCGGCTACCTGTTTACCCACATCGCCGTGCTGAGCAGCTCCCTGACCAGCCCCGAGGCGTACACGACGACTATCCAGGGACTCGAGAGCCTGTTTATCATCCGGGTGCTCGAGGTCGGACTCCTCGCAGTCGCAGTCTTTCACATCCTCAACGGGATCCGACTGCTGATGGTCGACCTCGGCGTCGGGCTCGAGGCCCAGGACAAGAGCTTCTACGCGTCACTGATCATCACCGGGATCATCGTCGTTGCGAGCGTCCCGACGTTCCTCGACGGGGTGACCTTCTAATGGCAGAGCGCTACTCTTCGTTTACCCCGGGCGGAACGGGATGGCTGCTCCAGCGGCTCACGGCGGCGTTTCTGATCGTCGTGCTCGCGTTCCACTTCTTCCTGTTGCACTTCGTCAACCACGCCGCAGACGTGACGTTCGCCGCAACGCAGGCGCGGATGCAGAACGTGGGCTACTTCCTGACGATGGTGCTGTTTCTCGTCACGGCCGCGTTCCACGGCGTCAACGGCGTCTACAACGCGCTTCTCAACCAGGGGTTGACGGGCACTCGAAAGAAAGTCGTCTTTGCAGTCCTTACCCTCGCCGGACTCGCACTGGTCGCCCAGGGTACCTACGTCGCACTCGTCATGGCGGGGTGGATGTAACATGAGTACGCAACAACAGAAGCAACCGGACGAACCCGAAACGCAAGAAGCGCCGACTGACCAGGAGATGAAAGCGGAGGCGTCGCCCCAGCAGAAGCGACTCCAGCGCAAACGAGAGCAACAGAGCGCACGCGAGGCGTCGGCGGACGAGGGCGAACTTGAGGGGGAGACGGTCCACCTCAAGGTGTTCCGCTACGACCCCGAAGTCGCGGACAAACAGGAGCCGCGGTTCGACGACTTCCACGTCCCGTTCGAGAAGGGGATGACGGTGCTCGACGCGGTGATGTACGCGCGAGACCACTTCGACTCCTCGCTGACGTTCCGTCACTCCTGTCGGCAGGCGGTCTGTGGCTCGGACGCCTTCTTCGTCAACGGCAAGCAGCGCCTTGGCTGTAAGACCCAGATCAGCGAACTCAGCCAGCCGGTTCGCGTCGAGCCGCTGCCCCACCAGGAAGTCGTCAAGGACCTCGTGGTGGATATGGACCACTTCTACGAGCAGATGCACGCCGTCGAGCCGTACTTCCAGTCCGAGGATCTGCCCCAGGGCGAACTCGAGGAGCAGCGCCAGAGCCGCGAGAACCGCGAGAAGATCAAGATGAGTTCGCGATGTATCTGGTGTGGCGCGTGTATGTCCTCGTGCAACATCGCCGCGGGCGACAACCAGTATCTCGGGCCAGCAGCGATCAACAAGGCCTACAAGTTCGCGATGGACGATCGCGAAGAAGACGAGATCAAAGAGCACCGACTCCGCATTTTGGAACAGGAACACGGCGTCTGGCGGTGCCAGACACAGTTCTCCTGTACCGAGGTGTGTCCGAAGGACATCCCGCTGACCGAGCACATTCAGGAGCTCAAGCGTGAAGCAGTCAAGAAGAACCTGAAATTCTGGTAAAATAATGTACGAACACGACGTCATCGTCGTCGGCGCAGGCGGCGCCGGCCTCCGGGCTGCGGTCGCAGCACACGAAGCAGGAGCGGACGTAGCGATGGTCACCAAACTCCACCCGGTGCGCAGTCACACCGGGGCTGCGGAGGGCGGCATCAACGCCGCGCTCCGCGAGGGAGACGACTGGGAACTCCACGCCTACGACACCATGAAGGGCTCGGACTACCTGGGCGACGCGCCCGCAGTCGAGACCCTCGCGAAGGACGCCCCTGAAGAGACGATCAACTTGGAGCACTGGGGGATGCCCTTCTCCCGCGAGGAGGACGGCACCGTCTCCCAGCGTCCCTTCGGTGGACTCTCGTTCCCGCGGACCACCTACGCCGGTGCGGAGACCGGCCACCACCTGCTGCACACGATGTACGAGCAGGTCGTCAAACGCGGTATCGAGGTCTACGACGAGTGGTTCGTGACGCAACTTGCCGTCACCGACGAACCCGACCCGAACGACCGCACCTGCCACGGCGTCGTCGCCTACGACGTCCAGACCGGCAAGATCGAGGGATTCAAGGCCCGCAAGGGTGTCGTCCTCGCAACCGGTGGTCCCGGCCAGGCGTTCGACCACACGACAAACGCCGTCTCCTGTACCGGCGACGGACAGGCCATGGCCTACCGTGCGGGCGCGCCGCTCGAGGACATGGAGTTCATCCAGTTCCACCCGACCTCCCTTCCCTCCACTGGCGTCCTCATCTCCGAGGGCGTCCGCGGTGAGGGTGGCATCCTCTACAACAACGAGGGCGAGCGGTTCATGTTCGAGTACGGCTACGCGAACAACTCCGGCGAACTCGCCTCTCGAGACGTCGTCGCCCGCGCCGAGTTGACCGAGGTCAACGAGGGTCGCGGCGTCAAAGACGAGTACGTCCACCTCGACATGCGCCACCTCGGCGAGGAGCGCATCATGGACCGCCTCGAGAACATCCTGCACCTCGCGGAGGACTTCGAGGGCGTCGACGGCCTCGTCGAGCCGATGCCGGTCAAACCAGGCCAGCACTACGCGATGGGCGGTATCGAGACCGACGAGAATGGCGCGACCTGTATCGACGGCCTCTACGCCGCAGGCGAGTGTGCCTGCGTCTCCGTCCACGGCGGGAACCGCCTGGGTGGGAACGCCTTGCCCGAACTCATCGTCTTCGGCAAGCGCGCCGGCTACCACGCCGCCGGTGGCGACCTCGGCGAGGCCGAGATCGAGACGGGCTACGCCGACGACGTCGAGGACGACGACACCGACCTCCCGATCACGCCCGGCGAGGCCGGCATCGAACCCGAAGGCGTCGCCGCCGACGGCTCCGGACAGGTCGCCGACGCCAAGGGCACGCTCGAGCGCGCCGTCGAAGCCGAACGTGAGCGCGTCGATCACCTGCTCGAGAAAGACGACGGCGTCCAGCACTCGGAGATCCGGTCGAAGCTCCAGCAGGCGATGACCGACTACGTGAACGTCTTCCGAACCGAGGAGGGCGTCAAGAAGGCCCTGAAGATCATCCGCGAGTGCCGCCAGGAGTATCAGGACGTCTACGTCGACGACCCGTCGCGAACGTTCAACACGGACCTCCAGCACACCATCGAGACGCGGAACCTGATCGACGTCGCCGAGACGATCGCGCTCGGCGCACTCGTCCGTGACGAGTTCCGCGGCGCTCACTGGCGCAAGGAACACCAGGAACGCAAAGACGACGAGTGGCTCAAGCACACGCTCATCTCCTGGGACCGCGGCAAGCCGTCGGTCTGGTACCGCCCCGTCATCCTCGAGGGCGAGGAGAAGACCTACGAGCCGAAAGTGCGCAGCTACTAACCACGACGGCGTTTTGCGGTTTTCCGTTTTCGCCTAGACCCCGAGCGCGTCGAGGACGTCCACGCCGACGTCGAAGTAGCCGATCAGTTTGTACCCGAGGTAGATACCGACGATCCCCATGAGCCCGGGCAGCTCCGGCGGGGCGGGGATCGGGACGTGGAGGAATCGGAACAGCGCGCCGGTAAGGAGACCCGTCAGCAGCGCGAGGACGGTGATCTGTAGGGACATACCCGTCTATCTCCCGTGTGGCGATAAAAACCGTGTGGCGTGAGCCACTCTTGCTGGCGATCGAGCTCCGAAGTTCGTCGATCGTCGTAGAGTAGTTTTATTATCGTCGATGGATATACGGTGCACGTATGGAGATGACGCTGCAACGCGCAGACGTATCGGTACCGGACGACCTCACGTCGGCACGGGCGAAACTCCTCTACCTCTATCTCTCCGTTCGGGGGCAGGCGACTGCCGACGAGGTCTGTGCAGATCTCGATCTCGACAAGGGGACCGTGCTTTCGATTACGGGAACGCTGCGCGAGCAAGGATACGTGCGCCGAGAAGACGGCCAGTACGCCGTCTAGTACTCGAGACGACCCTCAACGCACTCGCGTGAGGAGGACGTCGGCGACGAACGACCCGATCATCAGCGGCACCAGAACGTAGCCGAACGCCTGGAGCAAGACGAGCGTCGACCACTGTCCGAGCGGTTCGGTCGGCGGCCAGAGCATCGGGACGACGTCGACGAGGAAATCCCGCGTCAGGAACGCGAGTATCAGAAAGACCACGAACGAACACGCCAGTCTGACGGCGAGCTGTCGCGGATCGACGCCGTCGGCCGGATCTGGATCCGGCCACTCCTCGTCTGGCATACCCGCACGTAGGGACATCGGCCGCTTGAACCGTTCGACTCGACGCTACAGTTCGATGCGTTCGACGAGCTGTTCGCGGTTCTCGTTCGTATTGACGGCGACGATCCGGATCAGATCCTCAAGTCCAGACCCCTTGAGCTTGGCTTTCAGCAGGTTGTCGACCTGGTAGACGCCTGCGGCGTTGGTCATCTCGATTTCGACCATCACGGGTCGGCTCTCGCCTTCGTGCAGCGAGACGCGGCTGATCGCCTGACTCGAGAGGGTGTTGATGCCACGTCCACCCTGCTCGTAGGGAATGCGTGACCGCCCACGTTCCATGTCCAGTGCGTCGGCGACGCGGATGACGCCCGCCTCGGTCGTCAACGGCGTCTCGGCGGTGTGGTGACAGAGGATCGCATGGAGGATCTCGCTTTTCATCCTGACGGCCTCGGGGACGTCGTAGAACCCCGGCAGGACGTTGTCGAGAATGTCTGACGCGAGTGGGATCGAATAGTAGGGGTGCTGATCGCGGTGGACCACGTGCCCGACGTCGTGGAGGGTGGCAGCGAGTGCGATGATGACCGACTCGTCTTCTTCCTCGAGTCCCTGCTGGCGGGCACCGTTGAAGTCGACGTCACCGGCTTTCAGCAGGTCGTAGAGACAGAGCGCGCGGTTGCGGACGATCGAGATGTGTTTGGTACCGTGATCGTTGTACCCCTTGCGGTCGACGGCGTTGACGTTCTGAGCCTCGAGGAAGGCGTTGATCTCCTCGTCGTCGTCGACGTACGCGAGGACCTCGTTTAACTTCTCGTCGGGGAAGTGGTGGTCGTCGTCGGGGGAGTAGACGCGACGGGAGTCATCGCGAGTCTCGCTATCGCTCATACGAGAACGTCGACTGCAGGGCAAAAAAGCGCTCCGCCAGCAGACGTCCGGCGGGCAACCGGATCGGTGGGTCGTCCGTGGGTCGGTCTCACGACGACTGTTGTGAGTCAGTCACAACACGTTCAGGCGACGTCGGCGACTGCGTCCTCGACCTCGTCGTAATCGGGTTCGACGCCGGGATCGTCGCTTACCCATGCGTACGTGATTTCTCCGTCGGCGTCGATGACGAACACCGAGCGCTTTGCGACGCCGTAGACGCCCAGGTTGTCGAAGTCCATGCTGACGTCGTAGGCGTCGATAATCTCGCGATCGAAGTCGCTCACAAAGTCGAAGGTGAGATCGTTCTGTGCGCGAAACTCGTTGAGCGCGAATGGGGAGTCGACGCTGACGCCGTAGACGCTCGCGTCGAGGTCGTCGAACGCCGCCAGGCGATCCTCGAACGTACACATCTCGGTCGTACAGACGCTCGTGAACGCACCGGGGAAAAAGGCGAGGACGATCGGTGCCTCGTCCTCGAGACGGTCCGAAAGCGTGATCGACTCGACGTCGCCGGTCGCGAGTGGTGCGGTGAACTCCGGGGCAGTATCGCCAGTTGTGGGCATCACCAGTGCTTGTTCATTCACGAAAAAGACAGTTTCGTTCCAGGATAGTTCCGGTCGCCTAGACGCCGAAACGCGAGGTCTCGTGAATCGAACGAGCAAAAAGGTTATAATTGACAGCGGGTAAGCCACGCGTAGAGATGCACGCCGAAATCACACCGCTGTTTATTCCCGGCGGACTCGGACCGCCGGAACTGGCAATTATCCTGGTCCTCGCGATCCTGCTGTTCGGGGCCAACAAGATCCCGAAACTCGCACGATCGACCGGTGAGGCCATGGGCGAGTTCCAGAAGGGGCGCGAGAAGGTCGAATCGGAGCTCGAAGAGATGCGTGAGACGGGCGACTACGACGACGAACCGGCAGCCGACGACGACTTCGTCGACACCGAACCGGTGACGGCAGACGAGGAGACGGAGACGGAAACGGAACCGAACTGAGCTTTTTTCGAACGAGGGCGTGTGGCCTAGCGGATAGGGCAGGAGGTTCCTAACCTTCTGATCGCGGGTTCGAATCCCGTCACGCCCGTGCAGTGAGAAACGGAGTGACGAGCGAACCGGCATGACGGAATTCGAATCAGGGAGCAGCTTCGCTGCGACCGTGGTTCGAATCCCGTCACGCCTCGAGTAATCGTCACCTACACCCTCGAGTGGCCGTTACCAGCGTCGAGTACGACCGACACACACTCGAGTACGCGCTCGCCGGGATACTCGATCGCGTCTCGAGTGTGTCGCCGCTGGCGACGGCGTCTCGAGTGCGGTCGATGGATGAATCGTTTTGTCCGGCAGTATGAAATGAACGCCGATCGGCCGGCGTGGCTCCGGTCGATCTCCGTTCTAGATTTCCATTCCAACACCAGAGATATTTATTAATTAGTTGGCGACCTGTGTGAAGTTACGTAGAACGTTTCATCAGAGAGACGTGTGTGCGAACATAGCAGCCAGCAATGGGAAGCGCGCCCGATGCCGTCGAAATTATCAGAAATGGTAATCCGCGGATGAATTTTTTGAAGGGTGAGTGATTGGTGGAACGCAATGGCTATTGACGAGACCGACCAATCCGATGCCGGGCAGTTTTCTGACGCCGAGGCATCAGAACCTGGGTCGGGAGAGAGCGCGGCCCACGCGCCGACGCGCGATTCGGACGTCCGCGTCGGCGAGTACACGTGGGCAGACTTCATGGAGGAGTACGGACACGGCGACGAGGTGTCCGTGCTGTACCCCCACGGAACGGACGGTCCCGACGACCAGCTCGGGCTCGACACCGACGAGGAAGCGCGGTCGACGGTTCCGTCCGGAGACGACTGGGGCCGCGTCGAGTTCGACCCCGAGGCGTACCTCGGCTACCACCCGGACGACGTACCGGAGTTGATCTCCGACGTCTTCGCGCCGAACGCCAACCAGCTCTGGGACGTCTTCCTCGAGTACGTCGATCCCGAGACGACGCCGGTCACAAAGGGCGTCTACACGTGGGAACACTACAAGTGGGAGTACTACTACGAGGACGACGGCGGTCGGCCACGCGACAGCGAGGGAAACGTCGAACGGTTCGACGAGGAAGAAGCCCTGGGCTTCGATCCCGACGAAATCGAGCGAAAACTCCACCAGGGCGGGAACGCCGCGATGGAACTCGACGAGATCGTCGAGGAACGAACCGTCAACGTCCGCGAGGACGTCGACGAAGACGAGTTCTTCTCGACGGCAGACGGCCACACCACCGTCACCAACCGCTACGACCTCGAGAAGGCGGTTCCGCTGAAGAAGAAACGCCACTTCCGCGAGGAGGAGCGCTACTGGGTGAACAAACCCTATGCGTTCGTCGTCATCTTCCACTCCAAGAAGGAAAACGAGAAGAAGTACTACCTGATCGAGCCGTACCGGAACGAACTCGAGAACGAGGTCCAGGAGTTCCTCTCGGGCAAACTGCGGACGTCGATCAAGTACTCCGACGACCGCGTCAAGCGGACCGCCGACGAGGACGACAGGCGAGAGGTCATCGAAGAGGAGACACATCAGCTGCTGAAACGGTACGACCTCTTCGAGAATCCCAGCGACGGCTCCGGCGGCGGGCTCCTGGAGACGTTCCGGTCGTTACTCGACGACGAAGACGACGAAGCCGAGAGCGAAGACGGCGTCGGGCAACTCGACGGCATCGAAGTCCGACCCGAGCCAGTGCTCCTCGAGGAGGACTCGGACACGCTCAACGAGTACCAGGCCGAGAAACTACTGTACTTCCTCCAGCGGAACTTCATCGGCTACGAGCGAATCGACGGCATCAAACACGACATCAACGTCGAGGACATTTCGTGTGACGGGTACAACTCGCCGGTGTTCGTCTACCATTCGGGATACGAACAGATCATCAGCAACGTCTACCACGGCGAGGACGAACTCGACGACTTCGTCGTCAAACTCGCCCAGCGGTCCGGCAAGGGGATCAGCAAGCGACTGCCACAGGTAGACGCGACGCTCCCTGACGGGTCGCGTGCCCAGTTGACGCTCGGACGGGAGGTGTCGGACCACGGGACGAACTACACGATCCGGCAGTTCAAGGACGTTCCGTTCACGCCGATCGACCTCATCAACTGGAACACGTTCAGTTTAGACGAGATGGCGTTTCTCTGGCTGGCGATCGAGAACCACAAGAGCCTGATCTTCGCCGGCGGGACGGCGTCAGGGAAGACGACGTCGCTCAACGCCGTCTCGCTGTTCATCCCGAGCAACACGAAGATCGTCTCGATCGAGGACACCCGCGAGGTCGAGTTGCCCCAGCGAAACTGGATCGCGAGCGTGACGCGCCCGTCGTTCTCCGACGACGACCAGGGCGACGTCGACGAGTTCGACCTGCTCGAGGCCGCGTTGCGCCAGCGACCGGATTACATCGTCATGGGCGAGATCCGTGGCGAGGAAGGGCGGACGCTGTTCCAGGTCATGTCGACGGGTCACACCACCTACACGACGTTCCACGCCGACTCCGTCGACGAAGTGCTCAAGCGGTTCACGACGGACCCGATCAACGTCTCGAAGACGATGTTCACCGCCCTCGATCTGGTCTCGATCCAGACCCAGACGCGGGTCCAGGGATCGAAGGTCCGTCGAAACAAGTCTCTGACCGAGATCAACCACTACGAGGCCGAAAACGACGAGATCAACGTCCAGGACGTCTACCAGTGGCAAGCCGAGACCGACGAGTTCCTCAAGATGGGGGACTCGAACACCCTGGACGAGATCAAGTTCGACCGCGGGTGGAGTCGAGAGAAACTCGAGGAGGAACTGTTCAAGCGAGAGGCCATCCTCGCGTACCTCATCAAGAACGAACTCAACACCTACGCGCAGGTCGCCGCGACGGTCCAGGCGTTCATCAACGATCCGGACACGATTCTCACGCTCATCGCGAACGGGCAACTCGAGGACAGCCTCGAGGACTTACGGGAGATGGAGAGCGTCCTGATCGACGTCGACCAGGAGAAAGAGGAACTCGTTCCCCGCCCCGATCCGACCGACGAGACGTACAATCTCTCGCTTGACATCCTAGAGCGCGCCGAAGAGTCGCTGTTCGAGGAGTACCGTGGCAAAACGCCGAGCGGACTCGACAGCGCCCTCGGCGGCGTCGAAGAGGCCGATCCGATCGACGTCGAGGCCGAGCCAGCCGACGAGTGGGACATAGACGACGAACCGACGCAGTTCACGTTCGACGCTAGCGAGAGCCTGGGCGAGGATGGCCCCTCGTGGCTCGACGACGACGGTGGATTCGACATCGGAGACGACGACGATTCGGACGCCGCGACGGCGGCAACGGCCAGTTCGGGCGGTCTGTCGGCCGACGCGGACGCAACACGGACTGCCGGGACGAAGCCGGGAGACACCGAAGCCGCGACACCGGACCGACCGGCACTCGAGGCACCCGACTTCGACGTCGACGGAGACGAGGCCGATTCGTCCCCTGACGACCCACCAGCGCCCACGACCGATCGCCCACCTGGAGATGCGCCACAACTCGAGGGCGAGTCGGACGACGAAGGTATCACGCCAGAACTCGAGGGCGACACCGATAGGTCGGACGAACGAGCGCCGTCGACCGACGATGGTGGCCTGTTCGACGACGTCGACAGCGACCTCGAGGGGGCAGAGACCAACGAGTCGGGCGCACGTGCCAGCGACGGCTCGTCGGCCGACGTCGATACGTCGGCGTTCGACGCGATGTTCCCCGACCGCGACCTCGAGACGATATTCGGCAACGACGAGTCGAGTGACGACGACTCGCTGTTCGGAGCCGAGTCTGGATCGCCCTTCGACGACGTAGACGACGCCGACGACGACTCGCTGTTCGACGACGACGCTCCGTTCGGGGACGGGCGTTCGATCTTCGGTGACGACGGTTCGACGAGCGACACCGACGAATCGGGGTCGATCTTCGACGACGCTAACGAGGAAGACGACAGATGAGTCTGGAAGTAGGAGATAGCACGGGCAGTGGGATGGCCACCGGCTCCGACGTTCTCGGCGAGACGTTCTACCCGCTTTACGAGCGGCTGTTCAGCGAAGACAGCGAGTTCGTCGGCGACGTCGAGCGGAAACTCGCACAGGCCCGAATGACCGACACCGTCGAGCTCTATCTCTCTCGAGCACTCGGCATCGGGTTCATCAGTGGACTCTTGCTGTGGCTGCTCGGATTGTTGCTCGGCTACGCCATCTTCGCGACGGGACTCGTCGCCGTCGACACGCTGGTCGGGATGCCGCTCCAGAACCAGGAACTCATCGACCTCATCGAGACGCTGAAGATTCCGGCGCTGGTGCTCGTGACGGGTATGGTCTTCGGGGCGATCGGATTCGCGGTCGGGTTCGGGACCCTGGTCGCCGTCCCGTACTCCCGCGCGTCCGCTCGCAAGCGCGAGATCAACATGCTCCTGACCGACTCGGTGTCGTTCATGTACGCGCTGGCGGTCGGAGGCCTCAACCAACTCGAGATTCTCGAAGCGATGGCAAACGCCGAGGACACGTACGGCGAGGTATCCAGGGAGTTTCAGAGTATCGTCCAGGAGACGGAGTACTTCGACGTCGACTACCGAACGGCGATCCGCAAGCAGGCGATCGAGACGCCGAGCGACGAACTCTCGCAGTTTCTCACCGACATGCTCTCGATCGTCAACAGCGGCGGTGACATGGAGAGTTTCCTCCAGGACAAGAAGGAAAAACACATGCGAACCGCCAAACAGCAACAGGAGACGACCCTCGAGACGCTCGAGCTGTTTGGCGAGATGTACATGACGCTGTCGCTGTTCCCGCTTCTGTTGATCATCCTCATGGTCATCATGAAGATCATGCCCGACGCGAGCATCTCGAACATGATGCTCTACATGACCGTCTACGCGCTGATCCCGCTGACCGGAATCGGGTTCATCGTCCTCGTCTCGACGGTCAAACACGACGAGCCGGGAGACGGCTATCTCACCTCGGGCGGCGACGACCGTCGGATTCAGAGCGCACAGAACAGCGGCTTGCTCGACCTCGGCCTGGTCGAACAGTTCACGGGCGAACACAGCATCTTCGATCGCATCAAAAACCGCGAGGGGACGTACGAGACGATCCAGGTCCTCAGGCGACCACACGTCTTCTTCCGGGAAAACCCGCTTTTGACGCTCGCACTGACGGTGCCGGCAGCGTTTGTCGTCGTCGCGACGGCGATGGCCAACGGGTCGGCGCCGACGTCCTGGGACGGACTCGTCGACAATCCGGTCTGGGGGACGTTCATCTACCTCTACGTCCCGGTCTACATGACGATGATACCGCTTGCGATCTTTCGCGAGTGGAACGTCCGCTCGCGCAAGAAGGTCATCTCGACGCTGTCGGAAGACCTCCGAAAGCTCTCGAGTGCAAACGACACAGGGATGACGCTGCTCGAATCGCTCAAGGCGGTCGCCGAGACGACAAACGGGAAACTGGCTCGAGAGTTCGAGATGATGCACACGAAGGTCAACTACGGGATGAGCCTGACCGAGGCGCTGACCGAGTTCAACAACAAGTATCACATCCCGAGGCTGGCGCGAACGGTCAAACTCATCAGCAAGGCACAGGAGGCCTCCAACGAGATCTCCGACGTCCTCCGGACGGCGGCGACCGCGAGCGAGAACCACGACGACGTCGAACGGGAGCGAAAATCGCGAACGATGATGCAGGTCGTGATTATCGTCATGACGTTCGTGACGATGCTCGCAGTGATGGCGATTCTCAAGACACAGTTTCTCGACACGATGGCCCAACTCAATCCGGGTAACGGCGCGGACATCGAGGCCGGTGGCGGGGCTGGTGGTGCAGCCGGTGGATCCAGCATGGCACTCGACATCGATACGAACCTGTTTTCGATGCTGTTTTTCCACGCAGTGACGTTGCAGGGACTTCTCGCGGGATTCATCAGCGGCTACATCCGTGATGCCGACCTGTTGAGTGGCCTGAAGTATGCAATCGCGCTGGTGACGGTCGCACTCGTCGTCTGGATCATGGTGGGCTAACATGAGACGAAAACGCACTCGGACGGTGTCGGTTTCGTTCGACGGTCGCGGACAGACGACCCAGGACTTCGCCGTCGGGATCGGCATATTCCTGCTCGCGATCGCGTTCGTATTCGCGTACCTCTCGACGCTGCTCACGCCGTTTTCGTCGCCGGTCGGCGGCGCAGAATCGGCCCAGGCCGACCGGATCGCCGCGACGATCGTCGACGACCTCTCCGAGACGGACCAGCCGAACCACCTGAACGCGACGGCGTTCGACGAGACGTACGGCCACCAGAGCAGTGCAGACCTCGCGTCGGAACTCGGGCTACAGTCGGCAGACGACGACGTCGCGATCGACCGGGTGAACGTGACGATCAGGCAACTCGCGGCCGACGAGGACGACCGTGACCTCGTCACGGACGACGACGGGACGACGCTGCGTGCGGGAGACCAATACCAGAACCAGTCGGCCGCGAGCGCGGGACGGGTCGTCACGGTCTACACCGAAACCGACGACGACGTGTGTGATCCCGCCTGCCGACTCGTCGTGAGGGTGTGGTGATTCGATGCGAGAAGACAGACTTTCGAGAGCGGAACGCGGGCAGGCGTACACCCTCGAGGGGTTCGTCGGTGCGATGGTCGTCCTGATGGCGGTACTGTTTGCGATCCAGGCGGTCGTGATCACGCCGACGACTGGCGGTGCGGTCGATCGGACCGTCCAGGCACAGCTCCAGCAGGAACTGCAGGATTCACTGCTCGTCGCCGAAAACGACGGGAATCTCTCGTATCTCGTCCGCCACTGGGAAGTAGACGAGAGCGAGGATGAGGTCACGTTCAACGGTAGCGACCCCGCTCTGGACGATCGGCGCGGACACTACAACACGTCGGCGTTCGAGAAGAAGTTCGCGATCGGTGAGATGCTCGACGAGCGATTCGCGAACCGAAGCGGGCAGAATTACAACGTCGTTCTCACGTACCAGAACGGGAGTCGAGCCGACCGTGAGGCGCTGGTATACCAGGGAAAGCCGGATACGAACGCGTTCGCCGCAAGTTACAGCGTGACGCTGTACGACGATCAAGAGCTAACGAGCGATAGTGAGTCACGATCACTCAAAGACGTCTACGACGATCCGGATCTGGAGCCACCGATACCACGATACAGCGACGAAAGTAGCGAGGTCTACAACGTCGTGGAGGTGCGGGTGATCGTATGGTAGCCGACGGCCGCGACCGCGGGCAGTTGATCCTCGTCGGTGCCATCGCGATCGCCTTCATCGTCCTCGGCGTCGTCGTCGTCTTCAACGGCGTCCTCTACACGCAGGCAATCTCGTCCGGGGACTCCGTCGAGAGCGTGACGAACGTCCAGACGACGGAACTCGAGGTGCAGCGTGGTGTCTGTGGCGTCATCGAACGGTTGAACGAGGACGGGGTGAACGCTACCGATAGCGAGGATCGCTACCACGATAACGTCGAGGCGTTCAGCGACACCTATCGAAACACGACGGCGCAGTCGAGGCCTGCGCTGGTACACGTCGAGGTGGACGACGTCGGTGTGGACAAAACGGCGACGCCACACGAGGCCGAGAACATCACCGTGGACGTTACGTACGACTCGAGTGACCTCACCTACGATCGAACGATCGAAATCTCGGAGGACGACTGCCCATGACGGTCCGATTGCACGAAGACGAGAGAGGTGTATCGATCGCAATCACACACGTCCTGACGATCGCCATCACCACGACGCTCATCGCCGGACTGCTTGTGGGGGCGGGAACCGTCCTCGACGGGGAGAAAGAGCGAAGCGGAACGCAATCGCTCGAGACGGTCGGGGAACGAGTAGCGGGTGAGGTCGCGAGCGTGGATCGACTCGCGGGAAACGAGTCGGGTGACGTCACGCTTTATGCCGACCATCCACGCGAGGTGTCGGGATCGACGTACACGATCGAGGTGCTAGGTAGCGACGCCTGCACCAACGAGGACCTGATCGACGACGGCGTCGACGCGTGTCTGCGATTGACCTCCCACGGCGGCGACGTCACCGCAGCCGTGCCGATCGCAAACGAGACGACACTCGACACCGACAGCACTGCCTCCGGCGGGTCGATCGCGGTCGAGTACGACGGCGACGAGATCAGCATCGAGAGTGATCCCCGATGAGAGGTGACGACCGCGCCGTCAGCGAAGTGGTCGCCTTCGTCCTCGTCTTCGGCATCATCATTGGCTCGGTCGCGCTCCTGTCCGTCGTCGGCTTTCAGTCGATGGAGGAGTACAAGGAGGGCGAACAGCTCCGAAACGCAGACCGGGCGATGAGCGCGATCGCGGACAACTTCAACGACGTGTTGCGAGACGACGGGATCGAGGAGCGTGCGGGCGAACTCGCACTGCGGGAGGGGACGATCAGGACCGGGAGCGACGGTGCGACGTGGGAAGTTACCGTACTGGAAGATGGAAACCCAACCCCACTACTTGAGGAAGACGGCGCGTTCGGCACCTTCGAGTACGTCTACGGCGACGACGCGATCGCCTACGAGGGCGGCGGCGTCTTCCGACGCGACTCGAGTGGGAACGTCGAGATTTCGGAGCCGCCGCTTCGCTGTAGCGATGATGCGGCCGTCGTCTCGCTCGTCGCGATCGACGCCGACGACCGCTCGCTCCAGAGCAGCGAGACACAGCAGTTCACCGTCGTTCAGAACCGGTCTCACGAGGATACTGTTAACGAGACGTTTATCGGTGACGACCTGACCGTCAAACTAGAGGTCGACGGCTCCCAGTATCAGAACGGCTGGGACGACGTACTAAACGGCGGCAACTGGGACAACGACGGCGAATGCGAAGACGTCGAACGCGTCTCCGTCCACGTCGTCGTCGTCGACGTCGAGTACTGACGCCCCGTTTTCGTCAGTCGGTCGTCGCCGACCAGTCGCCCGTCAGCATCGCTCGTAGTCCCGCACGTTCGGCCATCGCGACGACTCGAGTCGCCTGTTCGTCGCTCGTCCCGCTGGTGTCGAGGTGCCAGCCGTTCGAGAGTTCCCGGGACGACGGCATCGGCGTGCCGTCCGCGCGAACCGGTTCGTCGTTGAGCACGACGACGCCGTCGTTCGACTGCCAGGGGACGCGGATACCGGAGAGCCCGCGCTCGAGGAGGTACTCCGCTGCGTGGGCCATCGCTGATCCGGGACTGGAGTGGCCGACCGCGCCGATCGAGCCACGGTCGTTGAAAAACCGGACGACGTACTCGCCGTCCTCGTCGGTGTCTGGGCCGTCGTCGGCCCCTGCCGATTCGTCACTCGTCGAGTCGCGGGGCCTGCGGGATCGACCGGCGTCAGCGGTGCTCGACGTGGTCGAAGCAGCCGACTCGGTCTCGCGTTTCGTCTCGGCCGGGGGGCCGGAACGGGAGTCGTCGGATCGAGACGCCAACTCACGACGATCGTTCTCGTCGTCGGGTCGGCCGGTGACGGATCGATGGTCGAACTCGAGCGTTCTCCCGTCGGTCTCGCCGCCTGTACCGGCCGCTCGAGGAGAGTCGTCGGCCAGTGATTCGACCAGCCCGTCGACGAACCGACCGGCAGCCGTTCGAAACTCGTCGCTGTAGGCGTCACCGGCGACGGTCGCGAGGTCGTCGGCGATCGAGTTCGCGAGTGTGGCCCGATCGACGGCCAGCCGTCGTGCGACGAGCCGTCGGGAATGTTGCTCGAGTCGCCGTCGCACGCTCGCCTTCGAAAGGGAATCCAGGGCGTCGTCGCACTCGAGAAGCGACGGGAGCCGACACTCGAGGGGATCGCCGTCGGGTCCGGCAAACAGGAGCCAGTGGCGACCGTTGGTGTAGATCGCGCCGTCGACGCCGGTCCGGTCCATCGCGGTCTGGAGTCGCCGCGCCCGTTCGGCGTCGAGTGTGTCGGCGAACGACTCGATGGCGACAAACACCGCCGGCGTCGACTCGACGGCGAGGAGATACTCGAGACGAACGCCAGCGACGGGGTCGTCGGGTCGCCGCGCGTCTGCGTGGACGTCCCAGCCGAGCGTCTCGAGGAGCGGTTCGACGAGCCACGCGCGCGTCTCTGCCGCCGATGTCGGTGGTGCCGCTTCGACCAGCGCTCGCGAGCGGCCGACGAACGAGCGAAGGTCGGTTCTGTCCATGGGATCGCGTACGTCGAGTCGACTTATGTAGTGATCGACTGGCACATAAATGTATTTTCGACGGTAATGTTCTCAAGAGTGATAATCGAGGGTGAGGATTTATTGTCGGCGAGATACGCTGTCAACCGTATGTTAGGGCCGCTTCGTAGAGTGATACCAGAATTTATAAGACGAAGATATACGCTAAAATTTATGATAGCGTTGCTCGTCATTGGACTTTCCGTCGGGGCGATCGGCTACGTCGGGACAGACCGGGTCGCTTCGGAAGTCCAGGAGCAGACGCAGGCCGAGCAGGCCGAATTTGCGGAGAAGGAGGTCAGGAACGTCATCAACTTCCACGAGCGGAACTTCCTCGTGACCGAGATCATCGCGTCGTCGGACCAGCTCTCGCCGCCGGACGGCACGCAACCGACGTCCGACGAAGTCCAGGAGTTCCTCAAGAACGAACGGAACCGTCACGACGCGACGAATCACGTCCATCTCGTCAACGTCACCGCCGGCGAGGTCGTCTCCAGTACGTCGGAAGGGCTAATCGGTACCCAGTTCGACCAGACCCAGGCGCCGTGGTCGAACGAGTTGCAGACGTACGAGAACTCGGACAAACTGATCACCGAGTATCCGCAAGTTCGCTTCCTCGGGGCGTACGAGGATCACGAGGGAACGGAGGTCATCGCGTACGCGAAACCGGTCCCTAACCAACACGGCAGCTACATGGTGAGCCAGCAGTTCGTCGTCTACACGTCCGATCTCAGCTCGTACTCCGAGCAGATGATCAACGACGACGGGCGCGTCTCGTATCTGGTCGATCCCGGATCCGACAGAATCATCATGGACCCGTCGGGAGAATCGGTGTTTTCCGAGTACGGTCACAGCGACCTCATCGATGGGCAGAACGGCTCGAAAACGATCGAATCGCCTGGCGAAACGCTCGTCAGTTCGATCGCCGTATCTAGCGGGGAGACGTACGAAGACGGCGAGTATCTCGCTTCCTACGCCCGTATTCCCGGGGATCAGGGCTGGTACGTCGTCGTCCACACGCCGAAAGAAGAGGCGTTTAGCTTCGTCTACACCGTCCAGGAGTACGGCATCTACGCTTCAGTCGCCGGCATTCTTCTCATCGTCCTCATCGGCGGCCTCGTCGGTCGGAACACATCCCGATCGATCGATCGACTCAAAGAGAAGGCCCAGCGGATGGAGGAAGGAGACCTCGACGTCACCTTCGAGACCGAACGCGTCGACAGCATCGGCCAGCTCTACCAGGGCTTCGCCAGCATGCGCGACTCCCTGAAAGAACAGATCCAGGAGGCACAAAATGCACGCGAGGAAGCCGAACAGGCCCGTGCGAGGACCGAACAGGTCAACCGCCAACTCGAGGCAAAAGCCGACGAGTACAGCGACGTGATGCGAGCCTGTGGCCGCGGCGATCTCACCGCCCGCATGAATCCCGACGCGGACAACGAGACCATGCGAGAGATCGCCGAGGAGTTCAACGCGATGATCGGCGAGATCGAACAGACCACAGAGCAGCTCAAGGCCTTCGCGACCGAGGTCGCGATCGCCTCCGAGCAGGTCACTGCCAGTTCCGAGGAGGTTCGGTCCGCATCCGAGCAAGTGACCAGATCCGTCCAGGAGATCTCCGACGGTGCCGAGCGCCAGAACGAGAGCCTCCAGTCGGTCACCCACGAGATGAACGGCCTCTCGACGACGATCGAGGAGATCGCTTCCTCGTCGAACGAGGTCGCCGACATCGCCGAGCGGACCGCCCAGGCCGGTCAGCGCGGTCGCGAAGCGGCCCAGGACGCGATCGACGGGATGAACGAGATCGAGGCCGAGTCGGAGTCGGCCGTCGAGGAGATCGAACGGCTCGAAGAGGAGATGGGACAGATCGACGAACTCCTCGAGTTCATCACCGAGGTGGCAGAACAGACCAACATGCTGGCGCTGAACGCCAACATCGAAGCAGCCCGCTCGGGCAACTCCGGTGAAGGCTTCTCCGTGGTCGCCGGCGAGGTCAAGGAACTCGCCGAGGAGACCAAAGACGCCGCCGAGGACATCGAACGGCGTCTCGAACGGATCAAAGGCCAGACCGACCGCACGGCGACGGAGGTGCAGGCGACGAGCGAACACATCTCCGAACACACCGAGTCGGTCGAACGGGCGGTCGAGGCACTCGACGAGATCGCCGAGTACGCCGACGAGACGAACACCGGCGTCCAGGAAATCTCTGCGGCCAGCCAGCAGCAGGCAGCCTCGACCCAGGAGGTCGTCGCGATGGTCGACGAGGCCGCAACGATCTCCGAGCAGACGACAGCCGAGAGCGAGAACGTCGCCGCAGCGGCCGAAGAGCAGACCACCGCGCTCACCGAAGTGTCGCGAAGCGCGAGCGACCTCACGGATCAGGCGACCCAGCTCTCCGAGGCGCTCGACCGATTCGACACCGACGCCGGCGTGATCTCCGACGCCGAACCGCTGTCCGAGACCACGATCGATCGCGAACCGCTCGTCTCGGAAGACGACGCACTCGCCGACCTCACCCAGGGAGACGATCCCGAGACCGAACCGTTCGAGACGGCCGCCGACGTCGACGTCGGTGAAGAACTCACGTACGATCAGGACACTGCGACCGTCGAGACGAGCGAGGCGTCGACGGCGACCGACGACGTCGAGATCGATTCGCCCTCGACGACGCTCGAGGAATCCGCAAACGAGCCGGTCGCACTCGGTGGTAGTGACGACTCGAGTGAACCAGCGACGCCCGAGAGCGACGACGAACCGGTCGCACTCGGCGGGGGCGACGAACCTGCCGAGTCAGCAGTGACCGACGTCGACGACGAACCCGTCGCGCTCGGAGAGGGCAGCGAACAGGACGAACCAGCGACACCCGAGAGCAACGACGAACCGGTCGCACTCGGTGGGGGCGACGGACCTGCCGAGCAGACGGAGATCGGCACCGACGCCGACGAAGAGGACGTCGACGAAGACGCAGAGGACGAAGACGCAGAGGACGAGGACGACGCTGACGAACACGCAGAGGACATGTTCTCGTTCGGAGACGATCGATAACGTTCCCGTCCAATTCGACGTTTTTGCTCACCTGCGGAACCAGTACGCGCCTCGGCTTCGCTGGTGGTCGAACCCATCGCTACCGCTCGTCGGGAGACGTCGACAGGCGCGTATTTGGCCGATAACGAGTCAGTTCGTGGTCGCCGAGTGCGATTCCGTCACTTCTCGCTGATAGATCCGCAGCCGTCCGTCACGCGCTCGAAACGACGATTTGAGGTCCGGCGGGATCGTCTCGGCCTTCCCGATGACGAGGTACCCTCCGGGACGAAGCGACTTCGCGATCGTCTCGAGCATCGACTGTTTGTACTCGCTGTCGATGTAAATGAAGAGGTTACGACAGACGACCAGGTCGAAGCCGGACTTGGAGTCGTCCTTGATGAGGTCGTGGCGTTCGAACGTTACGTTTCGTTTGATCTCGTCGACGACGCGGAAGGTTCCACCCGATCGGTCGACGAACCGTTCGTAATTCGGGAGAAACTCGAGTTGGTCGCCGATGTCGACGGTCCGCGACTCCTCGTAGACTCCTCGGTGTGCTGTCTCGAGTGCCGTTTCACTGATATCTGTCGCGAGGATGTGAACGGTAGCCTCGTCGATCCGTGGATCGGCGTGTGCGAGCATCGACAACGAGTAGGGTTCGCGGCCGTCGGCACAGGCGGCGCTCCAGACGTGCACGGAGTCGTTCGTCTTCGAGAGCGTCCGGAGGACGTCTTGGATCCCCTCCCAGACGTCCGGGTTGCGAAAGAAGCCAGTGACGTTGATACTCATCGACTCGAGTAGCGCCTCCTGTTCGCCCGGGTCTGCTCGAAGCAGTTCGAGGTACTCCTCGTAGGTGGTCGTCTGGGTCCGGCGCATGCGCGAGGAGAGCCGCCTGTCGAGGTAGCCGTCGTTGTAGTGGCTCGTCGCGAACGACAACTCCTCTTCGACGTACTCGAGCAGTTCCCCAAACGCGTCTGCGTCGGTCGTCACAGTTCCGTCACTCCAGCGTCGCCGTTTGCGGTCTGGACCGAGAGCGTCCCCGACGCCGGCGTGAACTCGACGGTTCGGCCGTGTTTTCCGCCTGTGTCCTCGTCGATCAGCGGGACGCCGAGTTTCTCGAGTTCGTCGATCGCCGCCTCGACGTTTCGCTGGCCGACGCTCTCGTCGAAACTCTCGAACTCGAACATGTCGCTTCCGCCGGCGATCTTGGCCTCGACCGACGTGTAACTCGCCCCGCGCTCGACCATTCGCCGGAGGAGCGCCCGGATCGCCGTGTCGGCGTACTTGCCAGGTTTCTGGTCGCTGTTTTCGGCCTCGTCACCGTTCGGGAGCATGACGTGTGCGAGTCCGCCGATCCCCGAGTCCGGATCGTAGAGGGCGATCGCGAGACAGGACCCGAGCCCGTAGGACTTGAGCGTGTCGTCGCCTTCGGTTACGGCCAGTTCGGCGATGCCGACCTGTACCGGGTCCGGAATCCCTGGTTCGCTTCCGTACGTTTTCATGGTGTGACGGCGCGGAAGTGCGCCCCTCGATGGGTGCGGGTGTGGGGGCGGGGGCGGGGATGCGCGTCGACCGCGCGACCGGCCACCGCGCGCTGGCCGGCGACTGGTTGGACGTCGATACGACCGCGCGTCGCGTCCCGTCCGCTTGCGGCGTCACCGACGGTCAGTCGGGTCGACGAACGCGGGTCGACGGTGACCACCTCGTGACGGGCGTCAGCAGCTTCGATCATGAGTCACCCGACGTGTTCTCGACTTCCTGGAACTCCGCGGTGGTCGGGGTGTCGCCGACCCGATCGACGTCGAGGTCGTTCAACGCTCGCTCGAGGTCGTCCTCGTCGGGAATCGCGTAGATCTCGCAGTCGAACTCCCGACCGTCGGCGACCACGACCGTGTCGAAGACGAACGCGAAGTCCTGGTTCTCTCCGAGCTGGATGATGACCGGATCGACCGCGGCCGCACCGAGGTCGTGGATGAACTCCGGCGTCGAGTGGTCGATCGTCGTATCGAGGACGTTCGCCCACCCGTCGAGGAAGCCACTGGCCATGATGTTCCCGAGTTCTTTGATTGCGCTCTTTTCCATCTCGTCGAAGCCCTCCTCGTCGGACTCCATCGGCACCATGGCGTCGACGATCTCGTGGGCCGACTCCTCGTCGAACAGAAACAGGAGGTAGCCACTCGGGATGCCCTCGAACTCGAAGGCGATGCCGACGAGCATCCGATCTGCGACTTCCTGCGGGATCGCCTCGAGCGAAAGGAAGTTCAGGCGTCGGATCTCGACGCTGGTTTCGATCCCGGTGAGCGTCGTCGCCGTGTTCGCGACCTCCTCGGCACCCTGCTGGGCCATGCGATCGAAGCCGTCGAGTTTATCGTACTCGATCCCGCCGCTGGTACGGAGACGGTCGAGCAGCGACGCCATCGAATCGTGTTCCGGGAACAGGTAGTGACTGAAGGCGATCTCGGTACCGACGGCCTCGATGTGGCTCTGGAACAGCAATGCGAGGTCGTCTTCGTCGGGCATCTCGTTGCCGTCGCCGAAGAACAGTTCTACAGATCGACCCTCGACGAACTCGGGCGTCGAGACGTCGATGACTGTCTCTAAGACGTCGGCCCAGCCGTCGATGAACCCGCTGTTCATGATGTGGCCGACCTCGGTGGTGGCGCTTTTGTTCATCTCGTCGAACTCTTCGGCGTCGGATTCCGAGAGCAGCGTCTTCACGATTCGAAGTGCGCTGTCGCGGTCGAAGACCATGACCGAGTGGCCCTCGAGTCCGCCGCTCAGTTCGACGCGGACGCCGACTTTCTCGGTCCCGTCTTCGAAGTCGCGTCGGATCTCCTTGCCGCGCATGAAGTTCAACTTCGTCACACCGACCCGCGTGTCGACGCCTGTCATCCGCGTCAGTCTACCGGCCGCGAGTCCAGCCCCCTCGCGGGCGATCCGGTAGAACGTTCCCAGTGCGTTGACGTCGAGTTTCATGTCGTCTGAACTTCGATCCCGTTGACCATCTCGACGAACTCTTCTAAGTCGGGGAGGGCATAGATTTCGGCCTCGAGCTGGTAGCTCGGCACGGACAGGTTCGAGTCGAAAAACAGTGCGAGGTCGTCACCGCCCAGGCCAGCGGTTCGAACGACGACTTCTCCGGCGGGTGCGTACACGAGCTGTGGCGCGGCGATGTCGATGCCGCGACCGAGGACGTCGGCCCAGCCGTCGATGAATCCGCTCGCCATCATGTTGCCCATCTCTTCGACTGCGCTGCGGGCCATCTTCCCGGAGACGCTCGACATGTCGTCGACGACGTCGCGAAGCATGATCGCGGTGATCTTCTTCGCGCTCTCTTCGGGAAAGAGGACGAGAATGTGTCCGTGTGGGGGGTCAAGCAGTCGTACGCGGACGCCGACCCGCTTGCCCGCGTCGAGTTGTGATTTGATGTCCTCGACGTCGATGAAGTTCGTCTTCGTTACCTCCATCCGGGCGTCTTCGCCCGTCAGTTTGCTCATGTTGTCGGCGACGCCGTTCGTCCCGACTTTTGCCATTTCGTTGATGAAACTTAGCTTCCTGATATCGACCATCATCGTCCTAAATACCTCCGTAGTGTTCGCTGTCGTTCATAGCGTCTTCACGTCTAGAATGTTGATCACTTCGCCCCGGCCGCGAACCGTCGCGCCGCTCAACCCGGGAATGTCTCCCATGAACCCTTCGAACGGCTTGACGACGACCTCCTGCTGGCTGTGAACCTCGTCACACCGTAACGCGACGGGGCGGACCCCGTCGCGGATGCGGACGAACATTCCGTCGTCGGTCGCAGCGTCGTCGGGCGTGTCGAGTGCGTCGGCGAGGTCGACGACGGGGACGTCCTCGCCGTCGGATTCGAGGAACTCCGAGTTGCGACCCGACTCGACGGCCGCCGCCGTTTCGACGTCGTGGACGACCTTCGTCGGGACGCCGAACTCTTCGCCGCCGCTCTCGACGAACAGGACGTCCGCGATCGCGACCGTAACGGGGAGAGACAGTGTGAACGTCGTCCCCTCGCCAGGTTCGCTCTCGACCGACACGGTCCCGTCGAGGTCGTCGATCGTTCGCCTGACGACGTCCATCCCGACGCCGCGACCGCTGATGTCGGTGACCTCGTCGGCCGTCGACAGGCCGGGATGGAAGACGAGTTCGTACGCGTCGTCGTCAGAGAGGTCCGCGGCCTCCGCTTCGGTGAGGACGTCGGCGTCGACGGCGGCCGAGCGGAGCCGATCCGGATCGAGCCCGTTGCCGTCGTCTTCGATCTCGATCGTGACGCGGTCGCGGGCGCGGTCGGCGCGCAGTTCGACGGTTCCCTCGCGGGGCTTGCCCGCTGCTTCGCGCTCTTCTGGCGGCTCGATGCCGTGATCGACGGCGTTTCGAACCAGGTGGATCAGCGGATCGCCGATCCGATCGAGGATACTCCGGTCGAGTTCGACGTCTTCGCCCGACATTTCGAGGGCAACGTCTTTGTCCTGCTCTCGAGCGATGTCACGGACGACGCGCGGCAATCGACTTACGACCGTCTGGAGCGGCACGAGACGGATCTCCATGACGGTCTCTTGCAGGTCGGACGTGATGTCGTCTAGGTCGTCGAGTTCCCTGTCGATCGTCATCAGGTCCGCACCCGACTCGATCGCGTGCCGGAGGCGAACGCGACTCGTGACGAGCCCCTCGACGAGGTTGAGCAGGGAGTCGATCTGATCGACGTCGACTCGCATGGACTGGATCTGGTCCGTCGTTTCGTCGGTCTCCGGCTGCTCGTCGACGTCGGGAACGGTGATGTCGGGGATCACCAGCTCGCTGTCGTCGGCAGTCGGCGACTCTCGAGCGTCTCTCGAGGCGAGTTCGGACTCCTCGTCGCCGACGGTCTCACCGGCTTCGTCTGCCGAGGCGAACTCGGTGTCCGACACGGCGTGATCGTCGACCGAGCCCGTAACGTCGAACTCGCCAACCGAATCGGTAACGGCCGACTCGTCGAACTCGTCAGCAGTCGACTCGTCGAATCCATCGTCAAACACGTCGACGCTCGAGTCGTCAAATTCCTCGTCGAACCCGCCTTCGATCGTCTCGAACCCGTCGTCTTCGAGCGCCGCGTCCGCGAACTGGTCGGGCTCGTCGGCCGGTTCGGCAAACGACGCGTCCGTCGGCTCACGTCCGAACGCGTCACCGAAATCGTCGGTCTCGCCGTCGGCGGATTCGTCCTCGTCTGCCGTGACGTCTTCGTCGCGTTTCTCGATCTTCTCGTCGTCGAACTCGACCGCCGTAGACTCCTCGAGTCGGTCGTCACGGTCGGCTACCGTGGCCGGTTCGTCAGCGTCGGCAGCGGCAGTGACGCCGTCGGTCGATTCTGGATCGTCCTCGGCGTCCGAATCCCCCCCGAGACCGTCCTCGTCGAACGTGAGCGCGTCGTCGGCCGGATCGGCCGTCGTGGCGTCTGTCGTCTGGTCGGGGCCGGCCTCGGTCGCGTCGTCGTCGGCTGCCGACTCGGGCTCGACGAGGAAGTCTTCCGCGTCGCTCGCCTCGACCTCGAGGAACGAGGGGTCGTCGACGTCCACGTCGTCACCGAGGAGTTCGTCCATCCCGACCTCGTCTTCGCTGTCGAACTCGTCGAACTCGAGGTCGTCGAGTTCGTCTTGTAACTCGTCGAAGCCGACCATCTCGACTTCCTCTTTGAGTTCGTCGAAGACGGCACTCGCATCGTCGACATCGTCGGCGTCGTCCGCGTCACTCTCGGACTCGTCGGCGGTCGCTTCTTCGGCTTCGTCGTCGGCCGACTCGGGTTCCGCCGACTCGGGATCGAGGTCGTCTTCGTCCTCGAACAGGTCGTCGAACGACCCGGCCTCGCCCATGTCGTCGAACGCGCTGACGTCGCCGACGTCTTCGACCATCGCGTCGAGGTCGTCGAACTCGTCGAACTCACCGAGCAGTTCGTCGACGGACATCTCGTTTGCCTCCTCGGAAGAGAGATCGTCGTCGACGTCGAGTTCGGCGTCGGCAGTCGCTGCCGCCGGTTCGAACCGGTCGGTCACGACGACGATCTCGAAGTCGGTGACGGCGTCGACCGGCTCGAGTGCGGCGGCGATCGAACTCTCGCCGACTGCCGTTCCGAAGACGGCGTCGAACGTGTCGCCGTACGCACCGGTCGCGATCGTCTCGCGGTCCGGCTCGGTGCCAATCAGGTCGAACGCGTCGATCAGCGCGTCGACGACGAGGATTCCGTTGTTCACGTCTCCGTCTTCGTCGATCGAGAGGCGGACGAAGTACGCCTCGTGACCGTCGTCGGTCGGCGCGTCGAGTTCCTCGAGGACGGCGTCGATCTCGTCGTCGGTCGGCGGAGAGAGGTGTGCCGCGTCGCTTTCGATCTGCCTCCGGAGGGCGTCGATCGTCGGCGACGGATCGGTTCGGACCTCGCCGTGGGCGGCGACCTCGTCGATCATCGCCTCCAGTTCGTCGACGCCGTCGAAGACGGTATCCATGAGTTCCGGCGTGACAGTGGCGTCTCCCGTACGAACGGCGTCGAGGAGGTCCTCGATCGCGTGTGCGAGGTCGCTCGCCTGGGTCAACCCCATCGCCCCGCAGTTCCCCTTCAGGGTGTGTGCGGCCCGGAAGATCGCCTCCATCGCCTCCTCGTCGTCGGGCGACCGCTCGAGTGCCAGCAGCGAGTTGTTCAACTCCGTGATGTGTTCTTCACTTTCCTGAACGAAGTCGGTCCAGTAGTCACTCATTGTTCTCACCGTCCGTTCTGCAGGCGTCGACGATGCGCCCGGCGATCGCGCCGGCAGGGGCGACCTCGTCGACGCTGCCCGTCTCGATCGCCTGACAGGGGATGCCAAAGACCGGACTCGTCGCCTCGTCCTGTGCGATCGTCCGACCGCCGGCGTCTTTGATCGCCTCGATCCCGGCAGCGCCGTCGCTCCCCATTCCCGTCAGGACGACCCCGACGAGCGGGTCCGAGACGCGGTTGGCCGCCGTCTGCATCGTGACGTCGATCGCCGGTCGGACGCCGTGGAGCCGCTCGCCGTCGTCGAGTCGAACGCGGAGTTGTCCGGCGGCGTTGTTCGTCACCTCGAGGTGGTAACCCCCGCGGGCGACGAGGGCTTCGCCGGCGGCGATCCGGTCGCCGTCGCCTGCCTCCCGGACGTCGTAGTCGCTTACGCCGTCGAGTCGCTTTGCGAGCCGTCCGGTGAACTCCGCGGGCATGTGCTGGACCACGAGGAGTTTCGCCCCGAGTTCGACTGGAAGCGTCGCCAGCAGTCGTTCGACGATTTTCGGACCGCCGGTCGACGCGCCGACGACGACTGTCGGGTCGTCGACGTATTCGCCGTCGGGATCGAGCGACGGCTCGACGTCGGCCGTCGCCTCGGCTTCGCTGGACGGTCCGCCAGCCGGAACCGCTCGCCGGGGATGGCCGGAACTGACGGCGTCGATGGCCGTCGCGGCACGCGCCAGCGCGAGCGAAGAGACGTCGGTCGTCGCGAGCTCGTCGACTTTCTCGACGAGTTCGTCAGTGAGATTGACAATGTTTCGCGATCCAGAACCGTCGGGTTTGTGAAGAAAGTCCGCAGCACCGCACTCGAGGGCGTCGAGCGTGGGATCTGCGCCGCGTTCAGTGTAGGCGCTGAGCATCAGGATCGGCGTCGGGTGTGACGACATGATCTGTTCGACTGCTTCGATTCCGTCCATCCCGGGCATCTCGACGTCCATCGTCACGACGGCCGGGTCGTACTCGGGGACCATCTCGACGGCCACCTCGCCGTCGGACGCTGTCTGGACCTCGTAGCCCGCCTCGGAGAGCGCGTTGTCGACTACCGTCCGCATGAATCGCGAGTCGTCGACAACCAGTACGCGCGTCATGCCGCGACGACGTCTTTCAGGGCCTTCCGGACGTTCTCTTCCTCGAACGGCTTCGTCACGTACCCGTCCGCACCGGCTTTCACTGCGAGTTTCATCTTCTCTCGCTGGCCGACGCTCGTACACATGATGACCTTCGCGTCGGGGTCGAGTTTTTTGATCGCCGCAGTCGCCTTGATGCCGTTTGCTTTCGGCATCACGATGTCCATCATGACGATGTCCGGCTTTCGTTCCTTGTACAGTTTGACTGCTTTAGCGCCGTTGGACGCCTCCCCGACGATGCGGTAATCCTGCTCTAAAATCTGGCGCAGTAAGTTCCGCATAAAATGAGAGTCGTCTACGATGAGCACCCCTGTCGACATTCAGTTGTACACCAAGGTTTGATTGAAATACAACTACCATAAATGCTGTCTCTCGATTATCAGACGTGATAAACGTCGTACACGCCACTCGACACGACTCGAGTCACCCCCGCGCCGGGGAGGAAATCACTGCGTCTGGCCGGACGCCAGCAGTAACCGTTCGACGTCGAGCAGCGGTGTCTCCTCGAGAACGAGGTCGGCCTCGTCGTCTTCTCGCCCGTCTGTCACCTGGTCAGTGCCGTCGCCGACGTCGAACTCGGTGCCGACGGTCTCCTGGAAGCTATCGCCGGTGAACTGGCTTCGCACTGCCGACGCATCGTCACTCGATCCGGTCTTGTCGGGGTCGGTCAGTGCGTCCCGCGAAACGACGTCGTCGACGTCGGGGCGGCGTTCCGTGGCGACGATGGCGGTGACGAGTGGGTGCTCGAGTGCCCGCCCCGAGACGTCGCTGCTCGCTACGCCGTCCTCGTCTAAGACGTTGCTCGCCGGGACGGTTTCGACGCCGTGGACGTCGTCGACGCGGATCGCCGCCGACTGCTGGTCGGTCGGTCTGTCGAAGACGACGAGTCGTCGGTCGGCCGACGGCTCCTCGCCGACCGGAAAGTGTGTCCGGAGGTCGACGACGGCGGTGATCTCCCCTCGAAGGTCCATCACGCCCTCGACCGCACTGGGCGATCGCGGGACGCGCGTCAGTTCCGCCGGCGAGTCGGTGATCGTTGCCACGTCGTCGACGTCGAATGCGAGGCGGTGTTCGCCGTGATCGAAGAAGACGAACCGCTCGAGTTCCTCGTCGTCGCCGTCGTCCTGCACGCGGCGCTCGTCTGGTTCGTCGAGACTGATACCGAGGAGTTTGTCGGGGAGATCCGGAGACATGTTCGTGCTCGTAACTTACGTCGCATCATTAAAACGTTGACTCCTGTCAGGACGGTTGCTTCACGGTCGATTCTGCCGGCTTCGTCGACGGGAAAACGAGAGGCTGTGACAGGTTTCCTTTCGGACGGGACGCAGTACGACCGATGACGACCGTCTCGAGGACGCCGATCCGTGGCACACAGGCGACGTCGTCGGTGGCGTCCGATCCGTCGACCACTCGACGCTGCTGTCCGTTCGAGCGAGCGGTTCGTCCGAGGGCGACTCGAGGTCGACGGGACGGCGACGCTCTGGCTGGACGTGCGAGCGATCAACGGGTAAGACCGTCGCTTAGAAGGGTCTGCCGGCGGGTCACCGGAAGCCCGGCGGCGGGCCACCGCCGGAGTCGTCGTCGACGTCGACGTCGACACCCATCTCCTCGCGACGTTCCTGGAGTCGCTTCATCTGCCGGTAGTAGTAGGCGACACCGACACCGCCGAGGGCCACGACGAGGACGACCAGTCCCGCGAACAGCGTCACGTCACGCGGAAGGTAGTACCGTATCGAAATCGGCCGGTCGTTTTCCTCCCACGTCAGGTGTTCCTGGTCGTCGACGACCTCCCGCTCGTAGCCGCCCGGATTGACGTCTCCGAACAGGAAGTTCGTCGTTCGGTATCCCTCGGGCAAGATCACTTCGTACGATCCCGAGACGTACGCAGGCAGGTGGAACGTCCGACTCCCGGCGCTCCCGGTGAACGCGACCGTGCCGTTCCCGTCTGGAACGTGCACGTTCGTGTTCGACCGTCCCTGGTCGACATCCAGTTCCGAACCGGTAACCACTGTCCCGTTCGGGTACCAGTATCGGACGCTGTGGACGTCGAGCGCCCGGTCGCGGTAGAACGACGACCGGTGAAGCGACAGTTCCTCGGTGTCGTTCAGGTCGTACACGGCACGGAACTCGCCGTCGCTTACGAGCCCGACGTCCTCGATCTCGATGACGACGTCGGCGTCGCGCTCCCGGAGGTCGTCGTAGTCCTGTTCCCGGTCGAGATCTTCGTCCGAGATGCCACCGAAGATCGCCGAGCAACCCGCCATCGTGACGAGCAACCCGACGACCAGGACAGCGAATGCGAGACGACGATTCATAACTAGGGAACGACACACCGCAGCTCCGCAGGGAGGTACTCGCCGACGCTCGCGAGCAGTCCCGGCGGATCGGTCCCTTCCGTCGTGACGACGCTCTGCTCGAGCAAGCCGAGGCGTTCGACGGTCACGTAGTCGCGGGCGTGGCCGGCGCGGTTGAGCGTCGCCCGGACCTCGGCGCGCGTGGCGCTGTTGACGTTGAGTCGGCCGTTGCCGCGCGTCCAGTCGTACAGCCGGTCGCGTTCCTCGTCCGCGAGCCGCGAGCCCCCTTCGGCGTAGACGAAGCGCATCGGCAGGTGCTGGACGAGGCCGTACCGCTCTCGGATCTGGATGGGGGTGCCGGGTCCGAGTCCGAGTTCGTCGGCGGGAATCCGAACCGGCTGGCCCGCGTCGAGGACGAACCCGTCCTCGTCCCAGGACTCGAGGGTTCCGACGTACGTTTCGCCCTCCTCGAGGTCGGGGACGATCTCTCCCCACTCCTCGCGGAGGACGTTGCGGGCGACGACCGCGTCCTCGCCATCGATCGTCACTGACGGGAACTCGTCGTGGCGAACGCCAACGTCGAACTCGACCTCGAGGTCGCCGATCTCGTTGCCGACGAGCGAGCGCAGCGAGTCGAGCGCACGCTCCCGGGCGTCACCATCGACGTACAGTTTCGTCGCGAGTACGACCATTATGCGTCGATGTTGAGTTCGTCCTCGAGTTCCTCGAGGCGCTCGTCCATTGCGTCGACGAGACGGTCGTTGTCCATCGATTCGAGCGGCGAGCCACACTCCGGACACTCGAAGCCGAAGTCCATCGCCTCACCGAACTCGAAGCGAATCGAGCAGATCTCACAGAGGTAAAACTCGTGGTTGCGTTCGTACTCCCGCCGGTCCTCCAAGGCGTCGTGGAGGCGGTACATCTCCTCTTCTAGATTCTCGGGAATGTTGTCGTACTCGAACGTCCAGAGGTAGGTCAGCCACCCCGAGTCCTCGTCACGGAGCCGTCGGTAGGACGCGAGATCGTTCTCGTACAGGATAAACAGCGCCCGACGGACGTCGTTGAGCTCGAGGTCGAGTTCCTCTGCGAGCTCCTCGTCGGTCACTTCCCCGTCCGGCGGTGCCGCCGCGACGGGCATCCCCTTGGGACCGACCAGCTCGTGCAAGTATTTCTGTATTACCGGATCCTCGAGCAGGTCCTCAAAAGCCATTATCTACCCGTAACGCCATGCAGCCATTAAGTCTTTTGAGCTATCTCGGTCGTCGGACTGGTGGCCAGGACACGACGGGCATTCTGAAAGCTCTCCCACCGAAAACGCTATTATATTTTAGGCCTACCTAAATAATGTAGCGGGCGACAAACGAGCGAACGAGCGATAGACACTGACCAGGTGAGCATGACTCGAGTGCACAGACGCCGAGGTCGAGCGTGGGCGTACGTGTTTCTCTGTCTCTTCGGTCCCGACGAAGACGACCGAGACGACCGCCGCTCCGGCGGAGACGCCGACGTCGAACCCGACCAGTAGGCGACCGAACGGACGGCCGCGACTCGCGTCCGTCCGGAGGCCCACGGCGGTAGCCGCCGCGAGCGAGGCGGTGCGTGCCGCCTCGCGGTATCGCGAGACGCGTGTAACCGTTTCGATCGAGCTACGTCTCCGGTTCGTCGTCGCTCGAGTCGGCCGAGACGACGCGCTTGCCCGTCGCCTTCGGAATCACGCGCCGGTCGGCGTCGTTCCACTCGCGCTCGAGTTCTCTGCCCTCGAACAGCCGGTCGAGGAAGACGGCGAGACCGGCGACTTCGGAGTGGGGCTGGTTCGTCACGCCGACGTTCCAGTCTGCCGCCTCGTAGACGTCGAACGGGACCTTCTCTGCACCGACGACGATCAGGAGCGGTTCGTCCTCGTGGACGGCCCGGATCTCGTCTTCGACGTCCTGCACTCGCTCGCCGTACATCGTCAGGTGGACGACGCGCCCGTCCCAGTTTCGGACGACACCGCGAGGCGAGTCGGTGAGTTCGGCGTCGAAGGGACCGCCGAAGCGGTCGGTGATGTCCTCGACGGTCTCGAGCGAGCCCCCGGCGTTGTCCGGGAAGATTACGCGATCCGCGCCGAGTGCGCGTGCCGTGAGGCCGACGTGGGTCGTCATCCGTTCGTCCCGGCCGGGGCGGTGACCGAGTCGGAGGACGGCGACTCCTGGAAACTCCTGCATGACAGTACCCACTGCGGCGGGAGGTTAGGGAATTTCGTTTTGGTCTTCGTCACAGGTGGACCGATCGGCTCGATCGTCGATAGGCTTTTTCGAGGTCCCTGCGAAACACTCGCGTAATGATAGCATCCAGCAGCCGGGTGAGCACTCGATGACCGGCGTTCGCGAGTGGCTCCAGACTGCACGGGAGGAGCGATGGGGGATACTGACCGATCTCGCGTTCGCGATCGTCTGGGTGACGATGGTCGAGATCGTCGACTACCTGCTCGGGACGCCGACCTGGGTGTACTACATGCTCATGCTCGCGGGAATCGTCGCGTACTTCGGATTCGTCTGGAATTTCGAACTCGCGCTTCGTCAGCAGAACCAGTAGTCAGAAAAAACGGGTCTCAGCCCTCGATCCGTTATTCGGGTTATTCGCTTCTGTCCACGTCGACGACGAGGACCGGAGCGTGCGTCGACCGGAGCGTCCGCTCGGTGACGCTGCCGAGCAGCGCCCGCCTGACGCCCGAGCGACCGTGTGACCCCATCACGACGAGATCGATCCCGTTGCTCTCGACGTAGTTTCCGATCTGCGAGTGAGGTTTGCCTGCCGAGATGTGCTCGAGCGTCTCGAGTCCGTGCTCGGCTGCGCGATCGGTCACGTAGCCGGTGGCGCTTTCGGCGCGTTCGCGAACCTCGTCCATCTCGCCGAACTGGCCCTGCTCGATGCGGTCGAGTTGTTCGCCGCCAAGGCTGAGGCTCATCGAGTCGGTGTCGACCACGTACAGGGCGTGGACCTCTGCCCCGTACTTCTCGGCGAGGTCGATCGCGTGCTCGACGGCGGCCTCGGACGTATCGCTACCATCGGTTGGAACGAGTATTTTGTCGTACATGATTTAATCGTCTGCGGGAGCGTTGCCCCCATCAGCCACGACGTCTTCTGCAGTCTTGTGCTGGCCCATCGGCTCGGGGCTGTGACACTGGCGCACGACCCGCTTCGTCTCCATGTCCGGCTCGTCGGTCAGCAGCGAGACGACGATGGTGACCGCGAAGACGATCGGCAGGGTGATCAGTGCCGACCCGATCGCCGGCATCCACTGTGCCAGTCCCGCCGACAGCGGCGCCTCGAGCGAGGACATGTACGTCGGGACGATCTCGTTGATCATCGGAATCGACCAGCCGACCAGTCCGGTAGTCATGCCGGCGAGAGCGCCCTGACGGTTGGCGTTCTCCCACCACATTCCGATGAAGAACATCGGGAACAGCACGGAGCCGGCCAGCGCGAACGCGTAGCCGACGAGTGCAGCGATCGACGACGCGGGGTCGAGCGCAGCCAGCGTGGTCAGCACGCCCAGCGCGACGATGGCCAGGCGGCCGACGAGGATCTGCTCACGCTGGGTCGCGTCCTCGTTGACGATGTTCGTGTAGATGTCGTGGCTGATCGCCGACGATCCGGCGATGAACAGCCCGGCGACGGTCGCGATGGCCGCGGCGATACCGCCGGCCGCGACGAACCCGACGAACCACTGTGGCAGGTTCGACAGCTGGGCCGCCAGCACGACGATGACCTCGCTGGCAGCACTGGCCATGCCGGGGTCACCGTACGTCGCGCGGACGTTCGTGCTGTAGAGGTCGGTTCCGAACGCCGCAAACGCCGGTGCGCTCCAGTACAGGAGGCAGATGAAGAACAGGCCCCAGACGGTCGACCAGCGGGCCGTCCGCTCGCTCTCGACCGTGTAGAACCGCACCAGCACGTGCGGAAGCCCGCAGGTACCGACGATCAGCGAGAACGTGGTGGCGATCCACAGGTAGTAACTCGAGGTGGCGAACGGTTCGGAGAACTCGCTGCCGAGGTCGTCGATCAGCATGCCGTACTCCATCTGCGGCAACACCGTCGAGTAGCCGTTCGTGTAGCCGACGACGAACAGGCCCACCAGGAACGCCGTAATGAGGATGACGTACTGGACTGCCTGGTTCTTCGTCGCGCCCAGCATCCCGGACAGCGTCAGGTAGCCGACGGTGATCGTCATCATGAAGATGACCATCACCTGGTAGCCGTCGAGCCCGGGAAGCAGGAAGCCGAAGTCGCCGAAGACGTACAGGCCGACGAGCGCCATGCCCTTCGCCTGACCGATGGCGTAGACGAACCCGATAAGGAACGTCGTGACGGCCGCGATAGCACGTGCGGTATCGGAGTTGAAGCGGTCACCGACGAAGTCCGGTGCGGTGTACTTCCCGAACCGGCGCAGTTGCGCCGCCAGGAAGATGAGCAGGATGAAGTAGCCCGTCGTCCAGCCGACGACGAACACGAGCCCGTAGAAGCCGGCCAGTGCGATCGAGGCCGCCATCCCGAGGTAGGATGCGGCCGACATCCAGTTCGCACCGATGGCCATTCCGTTCTCGACGTTCCCGATAGAGCGGCCGGCGACCCACATGTTCTCGGTGTCGGCCACACGGAAGACGAACCCGATGGCGAGGAACAGCCCCAGCATCCCAAGCACGAGGATGGACGGGAGCAGCTTGAACGAGATGTTGAGCGACTCGGGAAGGAGGCTCTCCTGCAGCGGAACGACCGGGACCCCGGTCATTGGTCGACACCCCCGTCGGTGGCCGCGGCTTCGCTGCCGTGACCGGTCTCTTCGATGGTCGTGTGATCGATGCCGTACTTCTCATCGAGCGCGTCGCGCTTGCGCGAGTACCAGAACGACAGGATCAGTGCGCTGGTCGGTGCGCCGAACGCGACCAGGAAGTAGTGCAGCGGGAAGCCAAGCACCGGCATCTGGGTCGTCATCGCGTCGGTCGCCAGGTACGTCAGCGTCACTGGACCCCACACGGCAATGACCCAGATGATGAAGCCCGTCCAGACCACCCGCAGGTGATCGCGCATGAACGGCGTGCTCGGATTTATGATGTTCACCTCCGAACTGAGGTAGTCGGTGTCTCGGTGGGCCTGGCCGGCCTGTCCGGCCACGCCACCGTCCGTCTCGGCTCGTTTGTCAGTCGAATCGTGAGTGTTGTTATCTGGCATATGTGTTCGAATCGTGTGTTGGCGTCGTCTTGTGTTCTCGAAAATCGGCTGGTGATCAGTCGCCTTGCACCTGTTCGGCGATGTCTTCGACGACCTCGGGGTTGCGCAGCGTCGAGGTGTTGCCGAGTTCGTTGCCGCTGGCGATGTCCTCGAGCAGCCGGCGCATGATCTTGCCCGAGCGCGTCTTGGGCAGCTCGGGCGTGAAGACGACCTCTTCGGGACGAGCGATCGGCCCGATGGCGTCCTCGACGGCCTCGACGATCTGTTCGCGGAGGTCGTCGCCGCCCTCGTAGCCGTCCTCGGGAATGACGTAGGTGTAGACGGCCTCGCCTTTGATGTCGTGTTCGCCGCCGACGACGGCGGCTTCGGCGACGCCGGAGACGCCCACGATGGCGCTTTCGATCTCCATCGTACCGAGGCGGTGGCCGGAGACGTTGATGACGTCGTCGACCCGGCCGAGGACGGTGATGTAGCCGTCGTCGTCGATCTTCGCGCCGTCTTCGGGGAAGTAGACCCACTCGTCGGCCTCCTCGTCGGAGTACTCCTGCCAGTACTCGGAGATGAACCGCTCGTCGTTGTTGTACAGCGTCCGGAGCATCCCCGGCCACGGCTTCTGGACCGTGAGGTAGCCGGCGTTGCCGGCCTCGACCTCCTCACCGGCGGCGTCGACGATCCGGGCGTCGACGCCGGGTAGCGGCGGTCCGGCAGAGCCGGGTTTCATCGTGTTGACACCCGGAAGAGTGGTGACCATCATGCCGCCGGTCTCGGTCTGCCACCAGGTGTCGACGACCGGACACTCCTCGTTACCGATGTTCTGGTAGTACCACTTCCAGGCCCGCGGGTTGATCGGTTCGCCGACCGTTCCCAGCAGGCGCAGCGACGAGAGGTCGTGCTGGTCGGGGTACTCCGCGCCCCACTTCATGAACGCCCGGATCGCCGTCGGTGCCGTGTAGAAGATGTCCACACGGTGGTTCTCGACGATCTCCCACAGGCGATCCTTGTCGGGGTAGTCGGGCGTCCCCTCGTACATGACCGTCGTCGTCCCGAGCGCGAGCGGCCCGTAGACGATGTAGGAGTGGCCCGTGATCCAGCCGATGTCCGCCGAACACCAGTAGGTGTCCTCCGGCTTGATGTCCAGTACTGCCTGGCTCGTCCAGGCGGCATACGAGAGGTAGCCGCCCGTCGTGTGTTTCACGCCCTTCGGCTGGCCGGTCGTCCCCGAGGTGTACATCAGGAACAGCATGTCCTCGGCGTCTCGCGAGACTGGCTCGACCGACGCGCCCGCGTGCTCGTCGACCAGTTCGTCGTAATCGTGCTGGTTGTCCGCGAGCGAGTGTTCGAGGTCGTCGCCGAGGCGGTCGACCACCACGACGTCCGACACCTCGTGTTCGACGTCCTCGAGCCCTTCGTTGGTCTTCGAGAGGTGGTCGAGGGCGTCGCCACGACGGTAGTAGCCGTCACAGGTGACGAGGTACTCGCTGTCGGCCGAGTTCATCCGGGTCGCCAACGCGTCCGCGGAGAAGCCGGCGAACACCGCCGAGTGCGGTGCGCCGATGCGAGCGCACGCGAGCATCGCGATCGGCAGCTCTGGAATCATCGGCATGTACAGCGTCACCACGTCGTCTTCCTCGACGCCGAGGTCACGAAGGGTCGCCGCGAACGCCTCGACCTCGTTTAGCAGGTCGCCGTACGTGTACGTCCGCGTCTCGCCTAGCTCGCCTTCCCACTTGATCGCCGCACGATTTTTCGCCCCGTCTTCGACGTGGCGATCCAGACAGTTGTACGACGCGTTGAGGTTCCCGCCGGTGAACCATTCGTAGAACGGTGCCTCTTCGTCCTCGAGGACGGTGTCGTACGGCTCGTCCCACTCGAGGAGGTCGGCCGCCTGCTCCCAGCACTGTGGCCACTCTTCCTCGAATTCCTCGTAGATCGACTCGTCTGTCACGTTCGCTTGCTCGACGAACGACTCCGGCGGCTCGAACGTCTCTTGTTCCTCGAGTCGCGCCTCGAGTCCTCCATCACCACGCACGTCTTCCTCTGACATGGTATTCATTCCATGTGGGATTATGATAGTAAACACCGAATCTAGGTGTACAAAATGACTGGCCGTTTCTGTCTATCTGGTATTATATTTTCTATATTCTAATCTGTAGTTATCTATTCCAAGCGGGTCACTGCTGCATCTCGGGGGGATTCGGCGTCAGGTGACGGACGTCACACGCGGTTTCTCGTGGCGGCGTGACCAGATCGACGGCGCTACCCTAGAAGATTAGTATCAACGATCGTGTTAAATCGGATGGGGACGAGAGCGCTGTTCCGACTTCGCAAGACGGCGTAGACTCGTCGATACCGCACTCTCACGCGTCGGTCGCGCCGTGCTCGACGGACGACGCGTCGAAGAACGTCCGGAGCAGTTCGTGTTGGGCTTTCCGCAAGTGGTTGTGCAGCGTGGGCGACGAGATTCCCATGGCGTCGGCGATCTCTTCGGCCGTACTCTCCCGGGGCCAGTCGTAGTAGCCACCGAAGTACGCGGCTCTCAGCGCAGCCTCCTGTTTGTCCGTCAGTCGGTCCTCGAGCCCTTCGCGGAACTCGCGGGCGGTCTGGACAGAGCGTTCGACCTCGCGTTTGCCGAGCAGTTCCGAGCCTGGGAACTTCGACCGGAGGCCGTCGACGATCGTCCGGAGGTCGGCGTCGGCGGCACACTCGGCGACGATCGTCGCCTCGCCGTCGTCGACGACGTTCTCGAGGACGGTCACGCCGTACTCCGTCAGCGTCAACGTCGGCGAAGAGCCGTGGACGACGAACTCGACGCGACAGCCGTCTTCGTACGTTTCGATCAGCCGACAGTCCTCGATCCCCGGGTCGTCCGCTGCCAGGTCGAAGACCTCGGCCGGCGAGGCGCCCTCGAGGTGGACGTAGTAGAGGTGCGTCGACTCCGAGATCGGCACGAGCGAGTCGAGTTCGAACCGACAGCTCAGGCGCTCTGCGGCGTCGACGAAGAACGATCGGTCGTCGTGGCAGGCGAACTCGAGTTCGACCAGCGTGTCCGACAGGAGGAGATTCCGTCGCCTGACGGCGGCGATGCCGTAGCCGATCTGTCGTCCGATCGTCTCGAGCCACTCGCGCTCGTCGGCGTCGAAGGCGTCCGTTCGGGTCGTGCCGACCCGGAGTGTTCCGTAGACCGTGTCGCCGTAGACGAGCGGGACGCCCGCGACGGCCCCCTCGAACCGATCGTCAGTCGACCGGTCGAGGTCGACGTCGCGGTCGATCGAGAGGTCCACCGACGGGGCGTCGCCCGAGTCGTCGTCGGGGTCGTCGAGGGTCGCCGACAGTCGGTCGACGTCGTCGGGGTCGATGCCGCTCGTCGCGCGCCACTCGAGGCGGTGGCTGGAGAACGTTCGCCGATCGATCCAGGCGAACGAGTAGGCGTCCGCGTCGGCGATCACCGCGCAGGTGTCCGTCTCGATCTGCTCGTGGGTAGACGCCTCGAACAGCGCCTGTGTGACCGCCCGCTGGAGGCGAGCGATCGACAGCGCCTGCCGGGCCTCGTCGCGGTCGGTGCGTGCGGACTCGAGGCGGTCGTGGAACTCCGAGACGTCACAGACGAACACGGAAAAGCCACAGTGACGGCCCCGCTCGTCGCGGATGGGGGAGATGATTTCGGTCGCGAAGAACGTCGAATCGTCCTTTCTGACGCGCCAGCCGTCGTCCTGGACACCGGAGCCGTCGGTCGCTGCGGTCAGCGTACGTTCTGGAACGTCGCGGTCGACGTCGTCGTCGGTGTAGAACGTGGAGACGTGGGTACCGACGATTTCACCGGCCCGGTACCCGAACAGCGCCGCCGCGTTTCGGTTCCAGCGATCGACGTAGCCGTCCTCGTCGAGTCGGAGCAGCGCACACCGGTCGCCCGCGGCCAGCAGGGAACGGACGGCACCGTCGTCGCCGATCGGCGTCGACTCTGCAGGGCTGTTGGCGGCGTCCTCGACCGTCTCGAAGGAATCGACGATCGTCTCGTCGGTTGGTTCCGGGAGGTACGGCTCGAGCCCTTCGAAACTCCGCCAGCCGCCGACGGCTTTCACGACGCGAGGGTTGACCTCGTGTTCGACCAGCGAGGAGTAGGCGAAAAACTGCCGCAGATCGCTCGTCGAGACGGCGGCGAGCCGCGAGTCGTTTCGCAGTTCTGCGGCCCGATCTCCGACCTCGGAGACGAGCATCTGGAGTCGGCGCGGCGTGACGTCGAAGATGGACTCGTCGTCGCCGATTCCGTTGCTCCGAACGTACCGCCGCAGTTCCCGCTCGACGTCGGTCGGCAGGTACGCGGTTCGCTCGTCGTCGTCACCGTCGGCCGGTGGAACGGAGAGGAGATACCGCAGCGGGTCGACCTGCACGCGCGTTACGTCACCTGGACGGAGGCGAGTCAGTTCCGCCGGACGGAGACCGACCTCACCTGCGAGTCGAACGACGAGGACTTCCCGGTACGTCGCCGCCGCATCGAGGAGCGCGTCGTACTGGTCGGGTGAGAGGACGTCAGGTTGCGCCTCCTCGACATCGACACTCATGCTTCGCAGTTCCCGACGTGGCGAAAACAGGTATGTCTTACGATTCCACCGACGTACCCACGTTCGAACGTCAGGGCGCGGTTCACTGCGCCACTACATTTCGGATCTACTGGAATCGCGAAACGTATCGAGCGATCGCCGCCGGCTTACTCGTCGCGAGTCGCAGCCTGAATCTCACCGACGATTTCCGGGTTTCGCAGCGCGCTCGTGTCGCCTAACTCCTCGTCGCTGGCGATGTCCTCGAGGAGTCGGCGCATGATCTTGCCCGAGCGCGTCTTGGGCAGTTCGGACGTGAAGACGACCTCCTCGGGGCGGGCGATCGGACCGATCGCCGACTCGATGCTCGCGGTGACGGCGGCGGCGAGCGACGGGCCGGGTTCGGCGCCGTTTTCCGTGCTGACGTAGGCGTAGACGTCGGTTCCACTCGAGCCGCCGTTTCCGCCGACGACGGCGGCTTCGGCGACGCCGGAGACGCCGAGAATCGCCGACTCGATCTCCATCGTGCTCAGCCTGTGTCCGGCGACGTTGATGACGTCGTCGACCCGACCGAGGATAGTGATGTAATCGTCGTCGTCGATACGGGCCGCGTCGCCGCTGAAGTAGACCCACTCGTCGTCGTCGGGCGTCGAGAACTGCCGCCAGTACTCCTCGACGAACTGCTCGTCGCCGTCGTACAGCGTTCGTGCCATTCCCGGCCACGGTCGGTGTAGCGTGAGGTAGCCCGATTCCCCCGGACTGACCGACTCGCCGTCGTCGTCGACGACGCGCGCGTCGATGCCGGGCAGTGGCGGCCCGGCAGCACCCGGTTTCATCGACTTGATTCCGGGCAGCGTCGTGACGGTTATGCCGCCCGTTTCGGTCTGCCACCAGGTGTCGACGATCGGACACTCCTCGTCGCCGATGTGTTCGTAGTACCACCGCCACGGACGCGGACTGATCGGCTCGCCGACGGTCCCGAGCAGACGCAGCGACGAGAGGTCGTGCTGGTTGGGGTACTGCTCGCCCCACTTCATGAACGCTTGGACCGCGGTCGGTGCCGTGTAGAAGACGTCGACGGCGTTTCGGTCGACGATCTCCCAGAGGCGATCGCGATCGGGGTAGTCGGGCGTCCCCTCGTACATGACCGTCGTCGTCCCGAGCGCGAGCGGCCCGTAGACGATGTAGGTGTGGCCCGTGATCCAGCCGATGTCCGCCGAACACCAGTGAGTGTCGTTCGGTTCCACGTCGAGGACCGCGCGCGTCGTCCAGGCGGCATAGGAGAGGTAGCCGCCCGTCGTGTGGACGACGCCTTTTGGTTTGCCGGTCGTCCCCGAGGTGTACATCAGAAACAGCATGTCCTCCGAGCCGCGGGAGACAGGATCGACGGTCTCGCCGGCGTGCTCGGCGACGAGGTCGTGATAGTCGTACTGTCGGTCGCCGAGGACGTGTGGCAGGTCCTCACCCAGCCGGTCGACGACGACGGTCGAGACGTCCTGCTCGAGCGAGAGCAAGGCGTTGTCGGCCTTGCTCAGCTGGTTGAACGCGTCTCCACGGCGGTAGTAACCGTCGCAGGTGACGAGGTACTCGCTGTCGGCGGCGTCCATCCGCGTCGCCAGCGCGTCCGCAGAGAGGCCGGCGAAGACGACGCTGTGTGGCGCGCCGATGCGGGCACACGCGAGCATCGCGATCGGCAACTCCGGGATCATCGGGAGATAGATCGTCACCACGTCGTCTTCCTCGACGCCGAGGTCCCGCAGTGCCGCCGCGAACTCGTTTACCTTGACGAACAGTTCGCGATAGGTGTACGTCTGTGACTCGCCGCGTTTCCCCTCCCAGATGATCGCGGCGTGGTTCTTCCGACCCGCCTCGAGGTGTCGGTCCAGACAGTTGTACGAGGCGTTTAGCTTGCCGCCGGTGAACCACTCGTAAAACGGCGCGTCCTCCTCGTCGAGGACGTCGTCGTACGCCTCGTCCCACTCGAGAAGCGCCGCTGCACGCTCCCAGCAGGCCGGCCAGTTCTCCTCGAACGCCTCGTAGATGCCCTCGTCGGTGACGTTCGCCTGCTCGACGAACGACGATGGAGGGCGCTGGGGTGGACCGACGGACGACGTATCCTGGCCCCTCCCGTTCCGATAGTCCATACTCTCGTTTGGAGCCAAGTTGCTGAAACGAATAAACGTTCCTCCAGAACGGGCCGGACAGAGCACTGCGACCAGCAGACGGCGGGCGGTCACAAACGGTCTTCGGTGTGACCTGACCCTCGAGACGGGGGCGACACTTATACTGCCAGACAAAACGGTTCAGACATCGATCGGACCCGGGTCTTTCTCCGAAGGAGGGAGCTCATCCACGCGTCAGCGAGCGGACCCCTTCCGGACGCAACTGCCGGTTAGTTCCAACAGTAATTAAGGATTGTGTCGTCGCGTGACGGCTGTCGATTCGCCCGATCGTCACGACTATGGGGAGACCGGCCCTACGGGAGGGCGTGCAGGTCGTCGGCTACGAACCGAGCGGAACCGGCTCGTCGCTACTGCTGAGCGACGGCGACGAGGTTCGCCACCGGCCGCTCGAGACCGGCGACGAACTCGCCTACGGGCTCGGAACCCGCCGCTGTGCCGGGGTGGTCGATGGAGAGAGACATCGTGCGTGTGATCGCCGCGACGCGCCCTACTGTGACTATCATACGCGCACGTGGGTCTGTGCGCGCTGTACGGGCACCTGCCTGAAAGACGAGATGGACTGTTACGACGAGCACGTCGTCTACCTCGCCGCCTTCGCCCCCGACACGTTCAAGGTGGGCGTCACCCGGAGCTGGCGGCTCGAGACCAGGCTCCGCGAACAGGGGGCCGACCGCGGCGCACACGTTCACACCGTCTCGAACGGGCGGATCGCCCGGGAACTCGAGGCCGAGATCGCCCGCCATCTCACCGACCGCGTTCGCACGCCGACGAAGATCGACTCGCTCGCGGCGACCGTCGACGACGACGCCTGGGACGCACTCACGGCGGAGTACGACGTGACCGACCGCTACGCCTTCGAGTACGGACTCGACCTCGAGACCAGGCCCGTCCACGAGACGATCGCCTCGGGAACGGTCGTCGGCGTGAAAGGGCGGCTCCTCGTCCTCGAGCGCGGCGGGACGAACTACGCGGTCGACATGCGCGATCTCGTGGGCTACGACCTCGAGACCGACGGCGCTGCCCCACGCGTACAGTCGTCGCTCGGGTCGTTCTGAGAGTGACCGGTCGACTGCCCACATGACAATCCTTTTCCGGACTGGCACAGAAGCCGCAAACATGGCTGACGACAACGACACCGACGCCACGGAACAGGAAAACGACGAGGGCGGTGAGGAGAAGTCCTTCCGCGAACGAGTCGAGGAGATCCGAGAAAAGCGCGCCGAAGAGGGCGACGAGGAGCGTCCCGACGATCCGTTCGGTGGCGGCGGCCCCGGCGGCCCCGGCGGCATGGGCGGGAACCCCTTCGCACAGATGATGGGCGGCATGATGGGCGGCGGCCCCGGCGGCCCCGGCGGCGCCCGCGGACAGGAAGCCGGCAACGAAGAACTCGCACGAGAGGTCCGACAGCTTCGCGACGAGGTTCGAGACGCGACCCGCCAGCTCCAGCGTATTGCGGACGCGCTCGAGGACTAAATCGCTCGTATTCTCGTCGACGGTTCGACCGGCCGAAAACGTCGGCACGTTATCGTCGAAGCGACTGTCACCGTTCTGCGAACCGCTTCACCAGCGGCCACTTTTCGATCAGGTCCGACGCCGACCATCGGTCGACGAACCGTTCCGAGAGCGTGATGCTCACGTACGCCAGGACGATGCCGGCGAGGACGTCGATCGTCCAGTGGATCGCGAGGTACATCGTCGAGATCGCGACGCTGACAGCGAGGAAGATGGCGACGGGCATCCACTTGGGGTAGACGTCGCGGGTCCGGTAGGCGAACATCGCGATCGTCGCCGAAAGCGACGTGTGCAACGACGGGAAAACGTTGGTGTTGCGGTTGACCTGTCGGGTGAGGTGCTGGTACTGCGGATACGTTTCGTAGAGTAACGCCTCGGCAAGCTCCGGAATCATGTTCCGCGGCCCGTAGGCGATGACGAGGACGTAACAGAGCAGTCCCAGCGTGTAGTTGAGCGTGTACGCCGTCAGCAGTTCGCGCAGCGGCCTGGTGTCCGACAGCGCGAAGTAAGCGACGACCGGGAAGACGAGCAAGAACACGTAGCCGTAGATGTAGATGAACGAGAAGTACGTCGTCGCCACGGGCGTCGCGTGCGACTGCACCCAGAGGACGAACCCGCCCTCGATGTCGTAGAACACCTCCGTCACCTCCCAGCCGATCATCCAGGAGAGGTCCGGGACGATCTGGCGGGCGACGCTGTTGAAAAGCAGGCTGATCGTGAGAATGCCAGTGATCGGTGCGGCCGACTTTAGGCGGTCACGGTACTCTCGACGCGTTTTCGCGAGTCGGTCGCGACCGACCACGGCCGCTGTCGACACGGCGGTCATGACTGCGACGACGACGATCAGCTGGAGGAGGACGCGTACGAGCATTAGTTTCTTGCGAGGAGTTTTCCGTCTTCGTCGTATCTGAACCCGACCTCTTCGAACGCGGTTCGCGCCGCCGACTCGTCGAGTTGTCCGTCCGCGCCGAAAAACGGCACCGACGGATCGTCGCCGTCCCACTCGAGGTGGTCGGGCACCCACTCGCCAGCGAGCGGCGTCGCGACGGGGCTTGCGTGACCGCCGAACAGTTCCTCGACGATCCGCTCCTTGTCGAGCAATCGCGCGACGACGCGACGGAAGTACGGGTTGCTAAACGGTGCGTTCCGGACGTTGAACCCGACGTGGTAGAACGTCTGCGAGGACGACTCGAGCAGCCGAACCGACTCTGACTCGGTCACCTCGTCGACCGAGTACGCCTCGAGCGTCGAGATCGTCACGTCGGCGTTCCCGTTCTCGATCGCTTCGATCGCGGACGGGCTCCCGGGATGGACGGCCACTCGGAACGTCTCGACGGTCGCCTCCGGCAGTTCGTCGGCAGCCCGCGAGAAGTGCTCGTCGAAGCGCTCGAGCAGAATGGACTCGCGATCGGTTCGGTCTGCAAACTGGAACGGACCGCTCCCGACCGGCGGGACGTTCTCCGCGACGACGGCGGTAGTCGTGCCCCGGCCGACGGGAAGACCAGGGAGGTTGGCGTCGTCGGTCCTGTCCGTCCAGACGTGTTTCGGGAGGATCGGGACGGTAAACGCCCGTTCGCGTACGCTCTGGGTACCTGTCATCGGGATCGTGAGTGTCCGCTCGTCGTGTACCTCGATCGAGTTCGGGTCGACGATCGACGCGGGGCCGCGATACCGGGGCGACGGCGCCGGAACGTCGCTGTTTCCCAGCGACGTATCCTCGAGCAGCCGGTAGGTAAACCGGACGTCGGCCGCCGTCAGCGCCTCGCCGTCGTGCCACTCGACGTCGTCCCGGATCGTGACGGTCGCTGCCGACCCGTTCCACTCCCAGGACGTCGCGAGCCACGGCCGAACGTCGTCGCCGTCGACGGTTCCAAGCGAGTCGTAGACGAGGTTGACGATCGTCCCCCGGTTTCGGTACTCGACCGAAAGCGGGTTGAGATTCTGCGTCGGGCGAACGTCGGTGATGATGCCGTGCAGTTCCTCGCTCCCGTCGATCGGTTCGAGGCCGAGATAGCCCAGGCGAGTCGCGAGGTGGTCGTCCCAGTCGCCGAACTGGTCCTCGCGGACGAGTCGGTTCTCGTCTGGCGCGCAGACCGGGACGAACGGCTGTTCGGCTGCCACGGAGTCGGCGATCCGCTCGATCACCTCTCGACGCCGATCACCCTCCAGGACGCGCTGGCGCTCGAGGAGGTCGTCGAACGTCATACTCGTAAATCCGAAGGGGTTCTGCCAGCCCGGTTCGTCGGCGTACACCGAGTGGAGCGTCTCGTAGAGAAAATCCGGATCGATGCCGCCCGGGTGTCGCCCGACGTAGAGATCGAAGTCGTGGTTGACGAGAATCGTCCGCAGAAACTCCTCTTCTGCCAGCAGGTTGACGGTGGCGTCGATGCCGACCGCCTCGAGGTTATCTGCCAGCAGATTTGCGATCTGGACCGACTCTCTGTCGCCGTCTGCGGGGACGGTCGCGATCGACACGGAGAGGTGGTTGACGGTGTCGCGGTTGACGACGCTGCGAACCTGGCGGATGCAACCGCTCGTCGCAACTGTCAGTCCGGTTGCCGCTCCTGCCAGGAGCGCTCGCCTGCTGACACCACCCTTCTCGAGAGTCGATTCCCGGTCCATCTATCGTTCCCGTCATTTCGGCACTGGCGTATAACAGTATTGCGCCATCGCCTCGACCTGTTGACTTTCCAGGGTTTCGGCAGGTCGGACGAAAAACCGTGTTGGCCGATCGTCTCACTCGCGACGTAGTGACGGCCACCAGTCGTCGAACTCCTCCGAGAGCGACCAGCGCCCGACGAGCCGTCTCGAGAGAACGACGCTGATCGCGCCGAGACAGAGACCGGCCGTGACGTCGATCGCCCAGTGGATCGCGAGGTACATCGTCGAGACCGCGACGCTGGCCGCGAGGAGGGTGGCGGCGGGGACCCACTTCGGGTAGGCGTCGCGGGTCCGGTAGGCGAACATCGCGACCGTGGCCGAAAGCGACGTGTGCAACGACGGGAAGACGTTGGTGTTGTGGTTGACCTCTCCGGTGAGTTCCTGATACTGCGGGTACTGGTTGTACAGCATCGTCGTCTCGACGAGGTCCGGAATCCAGTTTCGCGGTCCGTAAGCGATGATGAGGACGTAACAGAGCAGTCCCAGCGTGTAGTTGAGCGTGTACGCCGTCAGCAGCTCCCGGAGCGGTCTGGTGTCCGACAGCGCGAAGTAGGCGACGACCGGGAAGATCAACACGAAGACGTAGCCGTAGACGTAGACGTACGAGAAGTACGCCGTCAACTCCGGCGTCGCGTACTCCTGAAACAGGAGGACGGTCTGGCCCTCGATCTCGTAGAACGTCGACGTCAGGTTCCAGCCGATCGACCAGGAGAGCGACGGCAGCGTCTCCCGGGCGGTCCGGTTGAACAGCAAGACGAGGACCAGGACGACGGCGATCGGTGCGGCGTCGCGAACGCGTGATCGCCACTCGGCTCTCGTCGTGGACAGTCGAGATTGCCCGACGAACACGCCGATCGAGATCGCCAGCAGGACGCCAACGACGGCAGCCACCTGCGCCAGAAGCTGTGCGAGCATCAGTACCTCGCCAGCAGATTCCCCCCGCTGTCGTACTGGAACCCGGCGGACTCGAACTTCGTCCGGGCCTCCTCCACGTCGAGTTCGCCGTCCGAACCGAGGAAGGGTGCCGCCGGATCCTCGCCGTTCCACGCCAGGTCGTCCGGCACCCACTCGTCGGTCACCGGCACCGCGGTCGGCGTGGCGTTGCCGTCGAACACGTCCTCGACGAGCCGCGCCTTGTCGAGCAGCCGCGCGACGATGCGCCGGAAGTGAGGGTTGCTGAACGGGGCGTGTCTGACGTTGAACCCGACGTGGTAGAACGACCGCGAGGGCGACTCGAGTAACTCGACGTTCTCGTACTCTCTCGCCTGGTCGAGGGCGTGGGTCTCGAGACTCGACATCGTCGCGTCCGCCGACCCGCTCCGGACCGTCTCGATCGCCGCCAGACTTCCTGGATCGATCGTGAGACGTAATCGATCGACGGTCGGCCCGGGGAGGCCGTCCTCGCGGAGGGTAAAGTGGTCTTCGAACCGCGTAAGTGTCACCGTCTCGCCCTCGGACCGGTCCTCTAGCTCGAAGGGGCCGCTGCCGATCGCTGGCACGTCACCGGTGACGACGTCCCACGTTCCCTGCGAGATGGACTGGTTTTGGTCGGTCGCGTCTTCGACCTGGCTCCACCAGACGTCTCTCGGCAGGATGGGGACGGTGAGCGCCCGTTCGCTGGCTGCTCGCCCGGCCGTCGTGGTGAGCGTGAGCGTTCGCTCGTCGTGTCTCTCGATGTTCGTCACCGCAGCCGCACGACCGCGGTAGCGCGGCGACGGAGATGGCACGTCGGCACGGCCGAGTGCAGTGTCGGCGAGGAACTGGTAGGTGAACGCGACGTCCTTGGCGGTTAAGGCGTCGCCGTTGTGGAATCGACAGTCCTCGCGGAGCGTCACCGTCACCGAGGAGTCGTCCCAGTCGAGGTCCTCCGCGAGCCAGAGGCGGTACTCGCCACCGTCGTCGCCGTAGGCGGGCGTCACGAGCGGATCGTACAGCAAGTCGACGATCGTCCCTCGCCCGCGGTAGGCCGCTGCCAGCGGATTGAGGTTCCGCGACGGTCGCGAGTCGGTCCCGGCCACGGTCAGCTCGGTGGCGTCGTCCCGTGGTTCGAGGCCGAGGTAGCCGAGCCGAGTCCCGAGGTGACGAGCGTCCCACCCCTCGAAGCGATCCGGTCGGACGGTACGGAACTCGTCGGGGAAACAGATCGGGACGAACGGGTACGGATACTCTCTGGTTAGCTGTCCGAGCAGCTCCGCGACGGCCTCCCGCCGCTCGTCGCCGTCGGTCGATCGCTGTCTCTCGAGGAGTTCGTCGAACCCGATCCGTGCGAACCCGAAGGGGTTCTGCCAGCCGGACTCGGTCGCGTACGACGAGTGGAGGGCGTCGTACAGGAAGTCCGGGTCGATACCCCCCGGGTGGCGGCCGACGTAGAGGTCGAAGTCGTGGTCGAGGAGGATCGCTCGGTGAAACTCCAGTGGAGAGCGCATGTCGAAGGAGACGTCGATGCCGACCGCCTCGAGGTTTTCAGCGAGCGCTCGAGCGAGTTGCACGCTCTCGCGGTCTCCGTCGGCGGGGACCGTAGTAATGGAGAGCGATAGCTGACCGCTGTTGTCTTGACCGATGGTGCCTTGCACCAGGTCCATGCAGCCGCTCGTCGAAACCGTGACGCCGGCGGCCGTCGCCGCCAGCAGGGACCGTCGGCTGACACCACCGTTCGAATCTGGCGGTTCCCAATTCATTACGTATGCCTATATAACTCTCATTGCGATATAACAGTATTGCGAACTTAATCATGGTGTGGAATGACTGTCAAATGGCAGGAGTGAAGAACGTGTCTCGCCGTGGGTGGACGGAGCCATCCGAAGACGTCGCCTACGTCGGTCGCGGGGGAATCACCCGGCCCACTCCCGCACTGGTAAGGGCCGCGAAACACGGTCGAACCAGGTTGACGGTGTGGCGTGATAGCCACCCAGATCGACACGTCGCGGAACGCAAGGCGGATAGGGCCGACGACGAACAGTCGGGTATGGGCGTCGCCGAAGAGCGAATCGACAGACTACACGACCTCGCTCGAGCAGCCGCGTCGGAGTGTGAACACGAGCGGGCGCGCCACTACGTCAGACTCGCTCGCCGAATCGCGGAGCGAAACCGCCTCTCTCTCCCGCGAACGTTCAAGCGGTTCACCTGCGACGCGTGCGACGCCTACCTCGTTCCCGGGAAGAACGCCCGCGTCAGACTACAGGACGGACACGTCGTCGTCACCTGCGATTGCGGGCACCAGGCTCGGTATCCCTACGAGGAGCAGTGAACTCCGCCAGGAACGGCTCTCTTCTGATTCGCGAACATTCAAACCGTTCGCGCAACTACCTCGTGCCATGGACGATCAGGAACTGAAGCGGCGTGCCCACGACCTCGACGTGACGGTCTGGGTCGGCAAGAGCGGCCTCGAGGCGGTCGTCGACGAACTCGACGATCAGCTCTCGACGAACGACCTCGTGAAGGTGAAGTTTCTCCGGGCGGCGAGAGCCGGGAGTTCGACAGACGAGAAGGCTGCGGACCTCGCCGATCGGGTGAACGCCGACCTCGTCGACGTGCGTGGACACACTGCCGTGCTGTACAGATGACCGGATTCCCGTTACAGGAGACCGGCGTCGAGACGAATCTCGGCCCGATCGGCAGCGCGCTCGACGAGGCGGGCCTCGGCACGACGCTCGCGGGGACACTCGAGGGAGTGATCCTCTTCGTGCTCGGATTCGTCGCCGTCTACGCTCTCGGGCGAGCGGTGGTCCTGCCGTTTCTCGAACGCACGTTCGATCGGCGAGATCTCGACGAACACGCCCAGAAGCCGCTCGTGCTCGTGGCGAGGATCAGCGTCCTCTTCGTCGCGGTCGCGGCCGCGTTCGGCGTCGCCGACTACGGTGACTTCCTCGTCTCGATGGCCGGGATCGCCGCCGCCGGTGCGTTCGCCATCGGGCTGGCGATGCAAAACGTCATTTCGAACTTCGTCGCCGGTGTCTTCATCTACACGGACAAACCGTTCCGGATCGGCGACTGGATCGAGTGGGACGACGGCACGTACTCGGGCGTCGTCGAGGACATCAGCCTCCGCGTCACTCGCGTGCGAACGTTCGACAACGAACTGTTGACCGTGCCGAACTCGGCGCTTACGAGCGGCGTCATCAAGAATCCGGTCGAAGCGGACAACCTCCGCCTGAAGTTCGTCTTCGGCATCGGCTACGGTGACGACATCGAGCAGGCGACCGACATCATCGTCGAGGAGGCGCGGAACCACCCGGAGATCCTCGAGGATCCCGCGCCGTCCGTTCGCCTGACCGAACTGGGCGACTCCGACGTCGGCCTCCAGTCTCGCATCTGGATCGCCGACCCCTCGAGAGCCGACTTCGTGCGGATCCGCGGCGAGTACGTCACGGCAGTCAAAGAGCGGTTCGACGAGGCGGGAATCGACATCCCCTACCCCGTCCGGACGCTCGAGGGCGGGCTCTCGCTCGGGAGCGAGACCAGCCAGAGCGTCGTCGAACCGGCAGAATAACGTGGTTCGATCGTTTCGGTTTTCGGATCAGTACGAATAACCTCAAGTCACAACGATAGCTGTGAGTCGTTACCACCGCAACCGCGAACCATCGTGCGGTGGCGTCGGCAACCAGTCACAGCCATCGTTGTGAAAGGAACTGACGGAAGGAGGAATGCTTTGATCGACCGTTTACCGAGCGACGCGACGGCGTGTGGCAGCAAGGCTGCCGTCGCCGTCGCTGAGCGCAGTGTATAAGGTCGTTGTATATGAATGCGGACGCCCGCGATTGCCCGGCGTTCCGACCGGGGGAGTCCCGGTTGCCTCCTCCACCCCGCGACCCGTCGAGCGACAGGTGTCCGGCGGTCCACTGCTCGCTTCCGCGCCTGATGGGCTGTCGCCGATTAGCGCCGATGAGTCGTCCCTGCGGACGGTCACCGGAGCCCGCTGTCCCCGACGGACGAGGCTTCCACGTTGGCTCCCGGGGCCCCGGCCGGTCTGACCGGACGCCCGCGGGATTCGGTCCCCGCTAAAGGCCATACTGCGGGTTGCGAGCAGGGCCTAACTGCCCGACCTAGTCCAGTCTCACCTAGGTTGGGGGCTCTTAAGGGCCTTTCGTCTTCGGAACCACGGCATCGAACTGCTCGAGACCGCCGCGAGCGCCCCTGCTGTGCTCGATCGTCGGATATCCGGCGTGTCACTGGGCTGTGCTGCCGTCGTCCGGGGCGGATCGAACGCGGTGAGCGTACGTCGTGGCCCCGCGATCGAAGCCCCGCGATCGAAACGACTCACAGGTATATATTGCCGGCCAACACGGTTCAGCCATCGATCGCACTCGAGACGCGATCGAGTAGTCACTGACTGTTGTCCGGTCGTATAGTCGAAGGGGCCGCTCCGACACCCAGAATCATGTCCGTCGCCAGTGTATTCGACGCCGATGACGACACACACCGCGCCCGGACGCGACCTCACCGATCGACGAGTGCTGATACTGCTCGTCGTCACCGTCGGTGTCCTCTCGTTGCTGCTGGTGTTACCGTACCTGTCGTACGTCCTCGCTGCGGTCGTCCTCGCGTACGTCCTCGCTCCTCTCCAGCGACGACTCGAGCCCCGCTTCGGCCGAACCGTCGCCGCCGCCGTCGGCCTCGTGGTCGCGACGGTCGCGATTCTGTTTCCGGTCGGCGTCCTCGTCTCCGTCGCGATCGACCAGGCGATCACGCTCGCAGCGGCGATCGGCACCGGTGACCTCGACGTCGAATCGCTCGAGAGCCAGCTAGCAGCGCACGGCCTCGAGATCGACCTCCAGACGCTGTACGGAACGTTCCAGGAGCCGATCGGCGTCGGCGCTCGCGGCCTCGCTGCCGACGCTCTCGGGATCGTCGGCGGGTTTCCGGGGTTCCTGATCGGCGTGACCGTCCTGTTGTTCGTCCTCTACTCGCTCCTTCGGGACGGCGACCGGCTCGTGGCGTGGAGTACGTCCGTCCTTCCGCTGCGCGACGACCTCCAGGACGAACTCGTCACGCGCATCGATCGGTTGATGTGGGCGTCGATCGTCGCGAGCGTGCTCGTCGCGGCCGTCCAGTCGCTTCTCACGACGATCGGGCTAGCGATCGTCGGCATCCCGGGGCTCGCGTTCTTCGGCATTCTGACGTTCGTCCTCGCGTTACTCCCGCTGATCGGCGCGTTCGTCGTCTGGGCACCGATCGCGATCTACCTGGTCGTCGTCGGCCAGCCACTCGCGGGGGCGTTCCTGTTCGCTTACGGAGCCGTCGTCGTGAGCCTCGCCGACAACTTCCTCCGACCGATCACCGTCGGGCGGAGCGTCGACCTCAGCGCGGCCGTCGTCGTCGTCGGCATCTTCGGCGGCGTCGCGTTCTTCGGCGTCATGGGACTCTTTTTTGGCCCGATGATCCTCGGCGCGTTCAAGACCACGTTCGAACTGTACGCGAGAGAACGAGACGAACCGCACCCGCAGGTGCCGGTCGGACTCGTCGGGATCCGACCTGGCGCGATGGAGTCGTCCCAGACACCGGCGGGCGACACTCGAGAAGAGAATCGATCGTAGCATCCCCGGCGGGGATCTACGGGTGGACGAGACTCTCCGAGCGGACGGTCGAACTGGCAATCGGTCGATATAAATAAAAAACGCGACGTGGGACACCAGACTACCGCTAGCCGCGGCTCAACTCTCGACGGGGATGGACTTGCCACGGAGCTCGGTGCCCTCGAGGATCGGGAGGGTCACCTCGAGGACGCCGTTGGTGTAAGTGAATCTTTCGTCAAGAGAGGACGATCGACATCGAGCGCGCGACAGCGACCGAACGCCGGTATCGAGGCCGGAAGGACAACCGGGACTCGCGATCAGAACAGCGAGAGCGCCCGCGCGTACCACACCGAACAGGCGAACGTCGCGAGCGACGAGAGCAGGAGGAGCCAGCGGTGGTACTCGAGCCACAGCGCCTCGCCGAGTCCCGTGACGACCGACTCTGGAACGGCGAGCGCCCAGACGAACACGAGCAACGAGAGGACCGCGCTGAGGACGATGACCAGCCCGGCGACGAAGTCGGGTTCGGTTCGTCGCTCGCGTCCCGCCGCGAAGAGGACGACGGCGACGACCACGAGCAGCGTGAGAAACGGCGGCCCGGCGATCCCGTAGTCGTAGTAGATGGCCAGCCCCGGCGTCTCCGTCTCGGGGAGCAAGACGTACGGTGCGAACGCGACGAGAACGTACGAGAGGGCGGCGACGATACCGACCGTCGGCGGGCGCTGCTCGGGGCGCATACTCGAGGCGTCGAAGCGGTGTCGCTTAAGACCGACGGTCTCGCCGAGTGACAGACGCGTGGCCAGCCGACGACCGGGACGATCGGAACCATCGAATCGCAGCAAAGAAAGGACCAACTAGCTGGAGGCCGACCTGTCACGTATGGGACTCGGCAGCACTGCCAAGAAGATCCAGAGCCTCTCTGACCGCGCCGAACAGATGTACAGGCAGGTACAGGAACTCCAGAAACGGATCGTCGGCCTCGAGGAGGGGGTCGACGAGACCAGCGACCGGGTGACGAAACTCGAACACCAGGTCCGAGAACAGCGCGCGCTGCTCGTCGCCATCGCCGAACAGCAGGGTCTCGACGGCGAGGAGATTCTCGCGGAAGCGGCGATCGAGGAGGCGGAAGCGTCCGACGCAGACGCGCCCGACGTCGAGACCGCCGACGCCGAGACGAACAAGGGCGACGCGAGCAAGGAGACAACAGACGCGACGGTCGAGACCGGCGAATAACGCGGCTCGCATCGAGCGTGATCGCTCGCACGACAAGAGCTAACAACTGGTACGACATTTTCCCGAACGATGACCTCCTACGACCGACCACTGGAGTCGGTACTCGAGACGATCGGGCAGACGCCGCTGGTTTGCGTCCACGACGCCCCCGGGGTCGTCCCCGTCTACGCGAAACTCGAGTCGTTCAACCCCGGTGCGAGCGTCAAAGACCGGATCGGCCGGTACATGCTCGAACGAATGCTAGAACGCGGCGATCTTTCCCCCGGCGGGACGGTGATCGAGCCGACGGCGGGCAACACCGGCATCGGGCTGGCGATCGCAGCGGGCCAGCTCGAGTTGAACGCGATCTTCGTCGTCCCCGAACGGTTCAGCGTCGAGAAACAGCAGCTGATGGCCGCTCTCGGGGCCGAGATCGTCAACACGCCCACCGACGACGGGATGGGCGGCGCGATCGACCGCGCCCACCAGCTCGCCGACGAACTCGACGACGCCGTCGTCCCCCAGCAGTTTTCCAACCCGTTGAACACCGAGGCACACTACGAGACGACCGCTCCGGAGATCTACGAGGCACTCGACGGCGAGGTCGGCGCGGTCGTCGCCGGCTGTGGCACCGCCGGGACGCTCATGGGGATCGCGCGGTACGCACTCGAGCGCGATGCCGAGACGTACGTCGCCGCCGTCGAACCCGAGGGGTCGCTGTACGGCGAGTTCCTCGGCGAAGGGCGCGAGGAAGGCGCGTACAAGATCGAGGGGATCGGCACCCACGACACCGCCACGAACGAACTGTTCGAACCCGACCTCGTCGACGAGATCTACGCCGTTTCCGACCGGGCGGCACACGAGGAGCTCCGTCGTCTCGCCAGCGAGGAAGGGCACCTGGTCGCCTCGAGTGCGGCCGCAGCGAGCGTCGCCGCAAAACGCGTCGCCGAGGAAATCGCCGCCGGTGCGATCGACGCTCCCCACGATTCCGTCGTGACGGTGTTTCCGGACTCGAGCGAGCGGTACCTCTCGAAGGGAATCTACCGCTCGTTCGAGAAGTGGGAGAGCTAACCGTACAGCCGACGGTGATCGACTTTCAGACACCGATCTTCGACGACGGTCAGCCCCGCCGATTCCGCCCGCCGGGTCGCCTCCGGGTCGCGGATGCCGAGTTGTGTCCAGATCACGCGCACGTCGTCGCGGTCGATGGCCTGCTCGACGACGCCCGAAACCTCGTCGCTCGGGCGAAACACGCAGACGACGTCGATCTCCTCGTCGACGTCGGCGAGCGAGTCGTACGCTCGTCGGCCCAGGATCTCCCCGGCGTACGGGTTGACCGGGATCACCTCGTAGCCGTGTTCGTCGAGGTACTTTGGAACGTCGTGGGCGGCTTTGCCCGGCGATCGCGAACAGCCGACGACCGCGACGGCCTGGAACCCGAGAATTTCCCGGAGGACGGCGTCGTTCTCGACTGGCATGGCCGATCGAACGATCTGCGTACGTAAACCTCCCGTGGTCGACACGTCGGTTCCGCCGGCGGGCCGGCCGCCCGGTTCGCACCTCGCTACGAGATGCCCGCCGTGTGGAGTACCGGCTCTTCGTTCTCTCCCTCTTCGACCTCGACGACGGCGTCGAACAGCTGTTTGAGCGTATTCATCGTCTGCTCGTCGTGGGCGGTCGAGTCGATGACGTAGATCCCCATCGCGTCGGCGCTCTGGACGCGACCGGTGAAGACGTGGAGGAATCGAAAAACCGTCTGGAGGTCCGAATACATCAGCAGCGTCGAAATCGAGTGTAACAGAATCCGGTTTCGGTCGATGCCACGACCCTCGTAAAACTCCTGGAGAAACTCCGAGAGCTTGATTCCGATGCCGGTCATGTCGACCGGCGACGAGACGTACTTGACCCGCGGATCGTCCTCGATCGCTCCGACACCACGTTGTTTCGTCACACAGTCGACGACCCCCACGTCGACGTCCTCGAGGGTCTCCTCACCATCGAGAAAGCTCTCGAACCCCGACAGCACCGTCTCTGCATCGTCTTTCGTCGTGACGATGAGCGCCCCATCACCCCGGTTGACCCCGCCTGCGAGGACGTCGAGCGCAATTCGGCGCTTCCCGGTCAGCGGCGCGCCAGCGACGAGAACGTTCGTCCCGGGATCGATTTCGGCGTCCGACAGGACGGTTGCGAAGTCATACATACCAGTTACTCACATCCATGGACAGCCACCTTGCGACTGCTCCTGGCACCGACTCGTTCGTATCTGCTATAAAATTCGGCAACCAAGGTATAATCCTTGTGATCGGTCAGGCAGGGAGTACCGTCACGTCGACCGCGATGCGACCGACGACGAACGCGAGCGCAGCAAGGAACATGCCGTACTTGAGATGTTCCTGTCCCGCAGTCGGATCGTCGAAGCTCTCGACTGCAGCGTAGAGCATGAGTCCGACGGCTGGCACGACGACGACCAGGTAGGCGACGCCGAAGTACTCGAGGACGTACGGTAGGGGAGTCGCGAGGATGGCAACGACTAACAGCGCCGTGCCGACGAGCAAGGCCCGTCGCTCGCCGATCGCGATCGGAAGGGTGTTCAGCCCTTCCTCCCGATCGCCCTCGACGTCCTCGACGTCTTTAACGATCTCGCGCGTGACCGTCGACAGCGCGGCCAGTAAGAACAGGACGACCGCCGCCTCGACGTTCCCGACCGCCGCGGCACCGAACAGGAACGTACTCCCGCCGAGGTAGGCGACGACGACGTTGCCGACGCCGGGCAACCCCTTGAAAAACTCCGTGTATGCGACGAGCGCGATCAGGTTCACCACCGCGATGGCGACCGCCAAAAGCGGCAACGCAAGCGCCAGCACGACGGCACCCACGAAGAGAACGAGACTGAACACGAGTGCCCCCCGTGGGCTGACCGCCCCGCGAGGGATCGCTCGTTCCGGCCGGTTGATACGATCGATATCTCGGTCGAAGTAATCGTTGATCGCGTTTCCAGCACCGGTCGCCAGAACAGTCGCTCCCACTGCGGCGAGCGACTCGTACGGGTACGTTGCGATCCCGCCGGCAACGTACGCGCCGATGAACGTCAACACTCCCGCTGCGATCGCGTTTATCGGCCGCGTCAACTCGAACAACCCGCGTATCGTCTCCGCCGCAGTCATTGCCGGAAGTGTAAAGCGGCGGGCTATAAACAGTACGATACGTCCGCCCGCGTGAGTATGGTTCTCGCCTTACCGCCACTCCTCGAGATTACAGAGTCCGTCACGCTCGACGGAGATCCACTGCGTCATCCGCTCGTCGCTCGTCGCGTCGACCGGAACGACCGTCCACCACTCCTCGTCGTCGGTGAGCAACTCGAGCGATTCGGCAGTCGACGACTCGTCTGGCCGTCCGACGGGTGCATCGTGCACGGTCATGGCTTCTCTCGATGGTTTGTCCCGTAAAATAATACCCCGCGTGCCGATTTTCAGTCCCCGGGAATCGACGATACCGACGGGTGGCCCGCGTCCGCGGCAGTGCCCTCCCTGGTTCTGTGCCTGCGTTATCGTTCAAATGTGCGCGAATCGCATGACACTGGCGACCACCGTAACGAAACGTGACGAAATCAAATCGGCCGAAAGAGGATTCCTTTATAAGCGCCATATCGCCGTCCGCCAAGTGCGGCCCGTCACACAGAATGATGGGCGCTGCAGGATTTGAACCCGCGACAACTTGGTCCGAAGCCAAGCACTCTGTCCAGACTGAGCTAAGCGCCCTGCAGTGCTTACTCTGGTGAGGAGTATTTTAAACTCATTGGTTTCCACCGCCAGTGTCCCCCGCTCTCGAGTCGCGCACTGCCAGTGGTTTGCCCGAGTCGATACACTCGGCTCACTCCGTCAGCGGGACTGACGTACCGATTCCCTCCGTGTGGGCCAGATCGTAGACCGTCGTCGCCGCCGCGAGGTCGAGGACGGCGCTCCCAACGCTCTCGAGGAGGACGTACCCGTCCTCGAGCGGTGCCGCCGCGTCGTCGGCAAGCGCGTCGCCGAGCGGGTCGAAGTCCGCCGCGGCGTACGACGTCGCTGCGACGTCGCCGGTGGCTGCAGCCTCGTCGGGAACGTCCGCAACGAGTCGCGTCGCTCGGTCGACGACGGCGGGTTCGAGTTCTTGCATTGCTTCGGTGTACGCGCCGACGGCGACGACGAGTTCGGCGTCCGAGAGCGCCGACGCGGGGAAAACGGGGTCGGTGCTCGTCGTGGCCGTGACGACCACCGTCGCACCGTCGACCGCGTCGGCGGCAGTTTCGGCTGCTGTCGCCGGGATACCCTCATCACGAAGCTCGCTTGCACACTCGCGTTTCGACTCGCTGGGCGAGTAGATGCAGACCTCCTCGAGCGTGGACGTCGCCGCGATTGCGCGCGTCTGCCAGCGTGCCTGTGCGCCGGCACCGATGACGGCCAACCGGACTGGATCCGACGCGAACGTCCTGGCGGCGAGACCACCGATACACCCGGTTCGACCGTTGGTAATTCGCGTACCGGCCATGAACGCCACCGGGCGGCCGGTCGTCGCGTCGGTCAGGACGATCTGTGCCTGGACCGTCGGGAGATCCCGCGACTCGTTCCCTTCGTGGACGCTCACCAGTTTGGTCGCGTAAAACCGCTCGCCGTGGATGTACGCGGGCATCGTCAGCCCCGTCCCGAGCGGATCGTCGGACTCGAGTCCAGCGCCGACGGAGAAGTGGGGTCGATCGGGTCGTTCGACCTCTCCTGCCGCCTGTTTGATCAACGCGTTCTCGACCGGGGCGAGGAGCATCTCGACGTCGAGCACCGCCGCGACGTCGGCCTCGCCGAGAATCGTTACCATGTGGTGGTAGACAGGGTACGACACCAAGTCTTTTCGGCTCTGACGACGCTTTCAGCTACGATCTGAGAGCGAGGCGGACGGAATTCGATGTGTTCACGCCAGGATCAATTCAACGCGAACGACAGCACTCGCCTCGATTTGCTGGTCGAACTCCGCGAGAAACACGATGTGAAAGACGCTGAAACGCTGTGTTTCCTGTCGGTTCAACACCGGAGTTCAACGAGTACGGTCATACCAACGGGAATCTTTCGGTAGAGCCGCTGTTACCGATTCTCTCGCTGCTCCACCTTGTTCAGGTCTGTAATTCACGTTACATCGTTTCGTGTATTTTGCCTGTTTTCGGCTACGTTAGCTCATCTTTCCGCCGAGCGAGCGGGCTTCGCACCAGCCTTTTTGAGTGTGCATGTAGTACTGTGTACTACGATGGCGACGAAAACGATTTCACTCGACGAGGAAGCCTACGAACGGCTGAAAGCCCGAAAAAAAGAGGGAGAAAGCTTTAGTGAAACTGTCAAGCGCCTTGCGGGAGAACGGTCGTGGAACGAGGTCGCAGGGATTCTCTCCAAGGACGAGGCGGCGGCCCTCGAGGCCGCTATCGAGGAGGGACGAACGACGTCTAGAGAACGGAGTGACCGCCTCACAGCAGCGTTAGACGAAGTCGGAGACGACGAGACCTCGGAATGATTCAGGACACCTCATTTATTATCGACTTGTTACGTGGCGATGAAAATGCAAAACGACTGCTCGATATCGTCGAAAAAGAAGCACGACCACAAAAAGTGTCCTCCGTGACGGTTTTAGAACTCTACGAGGGCGTTGCTCGATCTCAAACGCCGGAGGCGAAGCGAGAGCGAATTCTCGAAATACTGGAAACAAAGCACGTCGTGAGTGCCGACCACACTGTGATGCGAAAAGCCGGAAAACTCTCTGGTGAGCTGATCAACGACGGCGAACGGATCGATCGAGAAGATTGTATGATTGCTGCGACTGCGGTTCTCAACGACGAACCAGTTATCACGAGAAACACCAAACAATTCGAACGAATCGGCGGCCTCGAAGTACGGTCGTACTAGGGTTATAATTGAGTGATGTGTTACCTATTTTCGCGCTACTCAACTTTGTTCAGGTGGATGAAATCCATGGTACGAGTCACGGAAAATATCTGACGTGGGTAATAGTGGGCAACACTTATCCAGCAGTAGGTCCAGGTCGGTAACATGACGAAAGTAGATGCTCGGGACCTACGAACTAACGAGACCGATGACCGAGGTCGAATCTATCTCGGAACGGAGTACGCAAACAAGCGTGTGACCGTCGCCGTCGTCGAGGTAGAATCTGGCTATCCCGACGAAGATGAACTGGCTGCTGCGTACCGCGAGGCATCTGAAAGTGCGGAAGAGTTTGCAGAAGAGTGGGACGAAGCATCGGACGAGGCGTGGGACGGGCTGGATAAATGAGCGAGGACGTGGAAATTCGTCGCGGCGACGTTGTTATCGTTCGGCTTGATCCTGCGGAAGGGCGCGAGATGGAGAAAACTCGCCCTGCGGTAGTCGTCCAGAACGACGTTGGGAATAAAAATGCTAGTACGACTATCGTCGCACCTGCGACGGGGACATATCGGGGCTATCCATTTGAGGTTCTCGTCGAAGCAGCAGAGTCGCCGTTCGAGAAAGATTCCTCAATCCGTCTCGACCAAATTCGTGTCGTCTCCATCGAAAAGCGAATTCACTCGGCACTTGGAAGCCTCGACACAGAGACGATGGAGGCGGTGGACGAAGCGTTAACACTGAGCCTCGGACTGGACTGACGTGTCTGCTGTGATCAGTATAGAGGGAGGACCGAACGATTCACATCAAGGACAGGTAATGTGATTGTATGTCCGACCGTACCGACCGACTCCTTGCTGTTCTGGTCATCCTGACGGCCTTGTTGGTAGTTGCTCAAACGACTGTTGTCCCACGAAACCGACTGCTGAGTACGATGGGGATTTTCTCTGGAAGCTTGGCGGTCGTCTACGGATTAATGGAGTTACTGATGACGTTCTACTCAACTTCCTGACGCGACACGTTCGCACGTGTAGTGTCCGCTGGTTCTGGTGATCGGCCTACTGCTCAAACCGTTCAACACGAACCAACTGAACAGCAACCGGAAGATTTCTAATCGCTCATTGGACGTTACACGCGCTTAGAAACCCGCTTAGCACTATCTAGTGTTCCTTTGCTCGACCTTGTTCAGTTCGATGAGCAGCCGGAAGATCGCTTTCACGAGGTTCGAGTCGACGTCGAAGTGTTCGGCGTTCTCGCCCGCTCGTTCCATCACCCGCTCTTCCTGTTTCTCGTCCGTCGTCGGAAGCCCTCGAGCCTCTTTGACCTGTGCGATCGAATCCGCGACGTACGTCCGACGCGCGATGAGTTCGACGATGTCGCGATCGATCCCCTGAATCTCCTCGCGCAGGTCTTCGAGGTCCATCTCCTCTGGATCCCATTCTGCCGATTCCGCGTCCGTATCCGTAGATTCTCGAGTCATGTCGTACGTGTTCCGTCCGTTCGCGTTCGAAGTAATCGCGTCGTTCCCGCTCTGTCGTCCCACCGTTCCCGGACCGTCTCGAGTGCCTCGCGTTCGCCGATGGCCACGTAACTCGGCCCCGTTCCCGACAGCGAGACGCCGTCAGCGAGTGGAAGCGCGTCGATCATCGGCCCCGTCGGGAACTCGAGGGCGGCCGAGAAGGCGAGGCCGTTGACCGTCATCGCCTCGCCGTAGCGCCCGTCGAGGGCGAGTTCGGCGACGAGTTCTGCCATCGGGGCGATCCGCTCGCAGGCGTCGACGTCGGTGTCGGCGCTGTAAGCTCGCTCCGGTGGCATGTACACCAGTGCGTGCCAGTCGACGGGCTCTCGGGCGAGCAGTTCGTCCGTCGTGTTGTCGGTCACCGTGACGCCGCCGAGCATGCTCGCGCTCGCGTCGTCGAACGCGCCCGTCACGGTCACGCCCGCATCGCGAGCCGCCTGTACGCCGAGAAGGCAGGCGTCGATACGATCGACGGCGTCGGCGATCTCGAGGGCGTCGAGGGTGGCGAGCACCGTCGCGTTGGCGGCGGCACTGGAACTCTTCAGACCCGACGCCATCGGCACCTCCGTCTCGGTGCGGACGTGAGCACCGACGTCTCCTGCCTCGAGTCCCGCGCGGTCGGCATAGCGCGCGACGGTGAGTTCGACGCAGCGTTCGATCAGCGAGGTGTCGGCGTCGGGGTCGTCGGCAATCTCGCCCGAGACGTCGCCGTCGCTGGTCAGCGAGACGGTGGCAGTCGTCTCGAGGTCGATCGCGAACGCCGATCCCGTGCCGGTGGCGAGTGCGTTGAGCACCGTCCCAGCAGCGGGGGCGACGGCTCGGCCATCCATACCCAGACTTGCTCGCAGCGGCTATTTACGAGTGGCGATCCGTGCGGTTATAGCCGCAGTTGGGGGAGACGGCCGGTGTGGGACGGCAGGAGAACGGTCGGTTTTTGCCAGTTCGTGTCCAATCGCCGGCTATGAGTACGCGCTCGAACGTCGCACCCAGCACGCTCTCGGTCGACCTCGTCGAGGGTGGCGTCGTCGTTCAGTACCTCGACGGACGGGAGACGTTCTACAACGGCGTCCCCGAACCCGTCGAGGGAGCGATCAAGACGCCGCCTGGCAAGGAAGTCCACGTCCTCGTCACCGACCCCGACGGCGTCGAGGGCGTCATGACGTACGTCAACGACCGCAACACCCACGACGACATCTTAGAATCGACCGGCGTCGGCCGGGTCATGCTCGAGTCGGACGACGAAGAAGAGCTGTTTCCCGGCGTCACGGTCAGCACCGAAGCCTACTCGGTGCTCGTCGAGGCGGATCTCGAGGTCGTCGACGGTCGGGTCTTCGTCTTCGCGGAAGACGAAATGAGCGAGCACGCCTACGAACTCGTCGCGGAGGAGTAACGGCGATGCCGCTTCGAAAACAGTGGCGCGATCTCGATCGGGAGACCGTCGCCCGCGCGCCGGATCGACCCGGCGTCTACGAACTCGGCGACGGGGATGGGACCGTCCTCGCCGTGGAGTCGGGCATCCTGCGTGACGAACTCAAGACGGCGCTGGCCTACGGCGACGGCGAACAGGTGCGCTGGGAGGAGACGCACACGCGCCAGCAGGCTGCCGACCTCGCCGCCGACCACCGCGACCGCCTCGAGTGATTCGCACGGATCGCTGGAATCGTCACAGCAGCCCGTATCACTGGATGTACGACGGTTCCGACTTCTCACACCGCTTCTCGTGCTGTGTCGCGTCCGGCCGGTCGTCGAACAGCAGCCCACAGGTTTCACACTTGTACCAGGTGGCGTCGTCTCGCTCGGTCTGGACCACCATAGACGACGTTCCACTGGCCGTCCGCAAAACAGTTTCTCCGACGTTCGAACGATCGGTTTCGCGAACAGTACACTAGAAACTGATTACCTTGGAGCGACAACTATCAGGGGCACACTGAAAGGTGTGCAGTATGCGAGGTTTACACCACCTACCGTTCACC